>NZ_CP151636.1:1407699-2815398 GCF_038397745.1 Microbacterium sp. LWH11-1.2
AGCAGCATCGCGACCCTGTTCCAGAGCAAAGAGGGTCTGCAGCTCGCGACCGTGGCGGCGGCGCGCGAGATCTTCGTCGCGCAGATCGTCGAGCCCGCTCGGGTGGAGCCTCGAGGAGTCCGCCGCCTGGCGGCGCTGATGCGGAACGGTCTCGTCTACTCGCGCGATCGCGTGTTCACCGGCGGGTGCTTCTTCGCCGCGACCGCGGCAGATGTCGACTCGAAGCCGGGCCCGGTGAGCGATGCAGTGCGCGCGGGGCTGTCCGACTGGTACGCCTATGTCGGGGTGCAGATCCGCTACGCGGTCGACGCCGGCGAGATCGAGGTCGACGACGTCGAGGTGCTCGCCTTCGAGTTGATCGCCCTGGACGACCAGGCGAACTCGCGTTCGCTGCTCATGCGCGACGAGCGCCCGTACGCACTGGCTGCCGCCGCCATGCGCGGACGCCTGCGCGCGGCCGGTGCTGATGAAGACGCGGTCGCGCTGCTCCGACTGTGACGAAACGCCCCACCCGACTGGTGTGTCGAGTGGGGCGTTCCCTCGTTCATGAGCCTGGAGCTCAGGCGTCGCGACCGCGGCTGTAGCCCGCGTCGAAGCCGCGCTCGTACGCGTGCTGCGCGAACCGCGCGGCACGGTGCGGGCCGTGACCGCGGTGACCGTGGTCTCCGCGCTCACCGTGCTCGCCCTCGCGGAAGCCCGGGTGGCCGTGGTGGCCGTGCCCGCGCTCGCCGTGGCGGCACTCGTCGTCACGCCGGTCGGCGTCGGGGCCGAAGCCGCGGCCGAAGCCGCGCCCCGGACCGAAGCCCGGACCGAACCCGCGGCCGAAGGGTCGACCGGATCGGCCCGGGAATCCGCGACCTTCGCCGCGCCCGCCGAAGCCGTGGCGACGGCCACGCGGAAGCGGGGTCTCCTCGTCCCAGCCGAAGGCGCGGGCGATCTTCTCGAGCGACGCGAGCGTGGTCGCCATCTCCTCGTCGGAGACGGCGCCTTGGACCTTTGCACGGATGCCGTCGACGATGGCGCCGAGGCGCTCCTTCGCCGCGCGGCCCTCGTCGGTGAGCGTCCAGCCGTCGCCGTCTGCGGCGACCCAGCCGCGCTCGACCAGGCGGTGCAGCTTGTGGCCGTTCAGCGGACGCCGCGCGGGGACGGTCCCGTCGATGACGTTGAGGATCCGCCAGTCGCGGCGGCTCGCCTGCTCCGCCTCGAAGGCGGTGGCGAACTCGGCCGCCATGAGGCGGTCGGCGGCCTTCAGCCAGTAGCCGAAGGGCCGGGAGGTGTTCTGGGGGTTCTGTGTATCGGTATTCATGAGCAGTCCTTGGATGTCAGTGTGCATGTGCTTGTCACATGTCATGTATATGTAGTGTGACATGCAGTAATGATCCATGTCAAGTCGCATGTAAAATCGATACGTGACCACCGACTCGAACGATCCCGCCGAAGCCATCGCCCAGGCGCTCTCCCGTCTGCGCGGTCGCCGTCCCGGAGAGCGGGGGCTGGGAGAGCGAGGCGCCGGAGAGCGAGGGCGCGGTGGCCCGCACGGCTGGCACGGCGGCCCGCGCGGCGAGCACGCCGACCACCACCGCGGGCACCCCGGCATGCCGCCCTGGATGGCCGACCCCTCGGGACGCATGGGCGGGCCTGCGCGCGTCCGGATGCTGGAGGCGCTCGCCGCGGCATCCGCTCCGCTCAGCGTCAGCGCTCTCGGAGAGGCGATCGGCGTCGATCAGCCGCGGGCCTCGCGTCTCGTGCAGCAGGGGGTCGAGCGAGGCTTCGTGCGCCGCGAAGCCGATCCCGACGACGCGCGCCGCACCCGCATCGCGCTCACCGACGAAGGTCGAAGGCTCGCGCGCGGCATGCGGGGCGAGCGTCGGGAGATGCTCTCCGGCGCCCTGGCGGCGTTCACCGAGGAGGAACGCTCCGAGCTCGCGCGGCTGCTGAACAAGCTCGCCGACAACTGGCAGCGCTGAGCAGTCGTCCTACGTGACCGCGAACTCCAGCGAGGGCTCGTCGTCGACCGAGAGCGACAGCACCACGGTCTCGATCGCGTCGTGCGCCTCGATCTGCCGCTCCACGTCGCGCAGGCGCCGGGCCACGTCGTGCTCCTGCTCGTCGCCGGCCAGATCGACCTCCGCGACGAGGAAGAACCGGTTCGGCCCCACGTACTCGATGTGCAGATACGTCACGCGCTCGATCTGCGGCAGGGCGAGGAGTGCGGTGCCGACGCGCGCCCGCAGCTTCGGCGACGCCGTGGTGCCCACCAGGAACTCGATGTTGCGTCCGATCAGGATGATCGCGACCACACCCAGCAGGATCCCGATGAGGATCGACCCCACGGCGTCCCAGGCGGCGATGCCCGTCACCTGATGGAGGAGGATCGAGCCGCCCGCCAGCACCAGTCCGATCAGGGCGGCCGAGTCCTCGAAGAACACCGCACGCAGGGTGGTGTCACTCGTCGAGAGCACGAAGTCCCAGGTCGAGGAGCCGCGCTCCTTCGCCAGTCGGCGTGACTTCACCATCGCCTGCATGAACGAGGCGCCTTCGAGCACGAACGAGACACCGAGCACGACATAGGCGATGACCGGACTCTCGACCGGCCCGCCGACGGACAGCTCCTGGATGCCGTGCATGATCGACACGATCGACCCGGCGGTGAAGATCCCGAACGCCGCGACGAGCGACCAGACGAACGCGTTCCGTCCGTAGCCGAGCGGATGCCGCGCGTCCTTCGTGCGTGCACCGCGGCGGTCCGCGATGAGGAGGAAGATCTCGTTGCCGGCATCCGCCCACGAGTGCGCCGCCTCGGCGACCATGGACGCCGACGACGTGAGGATCGCGGCGACGGTCTTGGCGATCGCGACCAGGACGTTGGCGAGGAAGGCGATGATCACGGTCACGCGGTCAGGCTACTCCCGTCGCGACGTGTGGACAGGGCCGTCCCTCGTACGGAAGATTGCCGTACAATCGACGGCATGGCATCTCCCCTCAAGGATCGGCGGATCGAACTGCGTGTGACCTCTGCGCAGAAGGCGGCGATCGAGGAGGCCGCGGCCCTGCAGGGGCGATCGGTCACCGACTTCTCGGCCGAGACGCTGGTGGCTCGGGCCGACGAGGTCATCCAGCGCGATCGTCAGCTGCGAGTCGACGCGATCCGGTTCGATGCGTTCCTCGAGGTGCTCGATCGTCCCGCTCAGAGCCTGGACGGACTCCGCTCGCTCCTGACCCGTGGTTCCGTCTTCGTTGACTGAGTTCCTGCGACCGAGACCGATAGCCGCCGGCGATCGTGTCAGCGACTTCCGGTGCGGCGAGGAACAGCTCGACGCGTGGCTGCGCGCGCGAGCGCGAGGCAACGAACGATCCGGCGCCTCACGGACGATGGTCTCGGTCCTGCGTGACGGCCGGGTCGCCGGCTACTACTGTCTGTCGTCCAGCGCGATCGTCCGCGACGCCGTGCCGGCGGGGCTTTCCCGTCAGCAGCCCGATCCGGTACCGGTGGTGCTGCTCGGTCGGCTTGCGGTCGATGAGGCGTTCGCCGGCCAGGGGCTCGGCGCGTCACTCTTGCAGCATGCCACCGTCCGGGCCGTCGAGGCCGCCGAGGCGATCGGCATCCGCGCGATCCTCGTGCATGCCATGACCGAGGGCGTGGTGCCGTTCTACGAGCGATACGGGTTCACTCGTTTCCCCGGTGAGGAGCGCACGCTGTACATGCTTCTCGCCGACGTCCGCGAGACGCTCCTCTGAACACGAGCCCGGCGACAGGTCAGCGCGGCGCCTTGACCGGGAGCAGCAGCACGAACCCGAGGATCAGGACGAGCACGATCCCGAGGATGCCGTACGCCGTCTGGCTCGTCGCCACGATGAGCACCGTCCAGGCGCCCGAGGCGATCCAGCTGGCCGCGCGGCCGGTCGTGGCGTAGAGCCCGAAGATCTCGCCCTCGCGGCCGGCCGGCGTGACGCGGGCGAGGAACGAGCGGGCTGCCGCCTGAGCAGGGCCGACGAACGCGCAGAGGATGAGGCCGCCGATCCAGAACACCATGGTCCCGCCGTCCCGCAGGAAGAACACCGCGAGGCCCGCGACGACCATCGATCCGATCGAGGCGAGGATGATGCGCTTCGGTCCGAGGCGATCGTCGAGGCGTCCGGCGAGGATCGTCGAGACGCCGGCGATGAGGTTCGCCGCGATGCCGAAGATGATGATCGCCTGGGTCTCGAAGCCGAACACCGCCGTGCCGATGATCGCGCCGAACGCGAAGACGCCGCCGAGCCCGTCGCGGAAGACGGCGCTCGAGAGCAGGTACCAGAAGGTCGGCCGGGTCTCGGGGTCGCGGTAGAGACCGGCGACGTCCTTCACCAGAAGCGCGTAGGACTGGAAGAAGCCCACCTTGCGCTCGGGGCGGCCGAGCGAGGGCTCCGGCACGTTCAGGAAGATCGGGATGCTGAAGATGATCGTCCAGACCGCGCATCCGACCGCGATCAGCCGGTAGGCGAGGCCGTTGTCGGTCGACATCCCGAACCAGTCGAAGGTGTCGAGCACGACCACGATGACGAGCGCGAGGATGCCGCCGATGTACCCGAAACCCCAGCCGAGGCCCGAGATGCGTCCGACGTTCTTCGGGGTCGCGATGCCGATGAGCATCGCGTTGGAGTTCACCGCCGCGATCTCGCCGAACACCGACCCCGCCGAGATCAGCGCGACGCCGAGCCAGAACAGGCTGGGGGTCGGTTCGACGAACCACAGGCCGAGCATGCAGAAGACCAGGGCGCCGGTGCCGATCCCCAGCCACAGCTTCTGCCGGCCTGCGGCATCCGCTCGCTGGCCGAGCACGGGAGCGAGCAGCAGGATGCCGAACGCCGCGATCGTCGACCCCAGTCCGAGCCCCGACGCGAGGTCGGCCTCGGCGGCCATGCGGGCCGGGTCCGACGCGTCGAGCGCGGCGATGTCGGCGGGGAGGAAGCCCTCGCCGACCAGGTACAGCGCCGTGAACACGAACGTGAGGATCACGGTGTTGAAGGGCTGCGTCGCCCAGTCCCACAGCGCCCACGAGTAGACCTGCTTCCTCGGGGCGGGTGTCTCGCCGCGCAGGTCCAAGCCGATCACGCCGACGGCGCCGCTGTTCGCGGTGGCGGCAGGCTCCGGAACGCCGGGACGCGCGTCAGGTTCGCTCATGGTCGAAGTCTGGCGCTGCCCGGTGAACGGGCGGTGACGGCGCGCCGCACGTGGATGCCGGACCGAGTGGATCACTCCGTGCGCAGCGGCCGCAGCGTGCGCGCGTAGTCCTCCTTCAGCACGGCGAGGTGCAGCCACGCCTCGATGCGTGTGACGCCGGGCAGAGCGCGCAGGCGCTCGAGGCTCGCGTACAGCGCGCCCGCCGAGGGCTCGACGAGGGTCGCGACCGCATCGAAACGCCCCAGCGTGCGCGCGGCGAAGTCGACTCCGCGGCCGCGCCGGAGTTCGTCGATCACGGCCTCGTCGTCGTCGCCGAGGATCATGCCGACGCCCATCGACAGCTGTCGGTGCGCGAGACCGCGCGCCTCGACCGCGCTGATCTTGATGACTCCCGCGTCGATGAGCCGCTGCACGCGGGTGGCCACAGCGGAAGGCGAGAGCCGCACCTGCTCACCCAGCGCGCGGAAGCTCCGGCGCCCGTCCGTCTGCAGCTGCTCGATCAGCGCCTCGTCGATCGCGTCGAGCGTCACCCCGCCGTGGTACTCCGAGACGAAGAACCCCTTCACGACGGTGGAGTAGATGATGGTGCTGATGTCGAGCACGCCCGTGATGGCGCGGATCTGGGCGAGCAGGTCGTGCAGCTCCGACATCGAGCCGACGCGGATCTCGGTCACGACGTCGTGCGCTCCGCCGACCGCCGAGACCAGCACCGTCTCGTCGAGGTCCCGCAGGTGCTCCGCGACGACCTCGACGGCGCCGTCGGTGCGGATCGAGACGTGTGCGAGGACGTGCTGACCGAGGAAGACGGGATCGACCGCGGCGACCACCCGCACGGTGCGATCTTCGAGCATGGCCTTCAACCGCGCCGCGACGGCAGCCCGGGACTGCCCGAGACGCACGGACAGCGAGCGGATGCTGGCGCGTCCGTCTTCCTGGAGCGCCCGGATGAGCTCGGCGTCGAAATCCATGGATCTCCCTCGATTCGTCACTTTCCCGGGATCGCTCGCGGACGCGAGCACATCATCAGCATAGGAGGTCGCTCTACCGGCGGGAAGGCGATACTTGCTTCATCAGCCGATCATTTCTCCAGTGTATGGCTCCTATCGCTGGAGTTCTGGCCTTGTCGCCGGCTCCGTGCGCCCGTAGCATCCTCCGATATCCGACATCTTCCGCAAAGGAGCGGTTACCCCATGACTTCCACGCACAGCAGGGCGCGACGCGCAGGCGTCGCCGCCTTCGTCGGCACCACCATCGAGTGGTACGACTTCTACGTCTACGCGACGGCCGCCGCCCTCGTCTTCGGCCCGTTGTTCTTCCCGAGCGGCGACCGGCTCGCCGAGACGGCCGCCGCCTTCGCCACCTTCGCCGTCGCCTTCCTCGTCCGCCCCCTCGGCGGCATCATCTTCGGCCACATCGGCGACAAGCTCGGCCGCCGCACCTCGCTCGTCATCACCCTGCTGCTGATGGGGGCGGCGACCGTCCTGGTCGGCTGCCTCCCCACCTACGAGAACGTCGGCATCCTCGCGCCCATCCTCCTGATCCTGCTCCGCGCCCTCCAGGGCCTCGCGGTCGGCGGCGAGTGGGGCGGCGCGGTGCTCATGAGCGTCGAGCACGCCCCCGAGAAGTCGAAGACGTTCTACGGCGGCTTCACGCAGCTCGGCAACCCGGCCGGAGCGCTCCTCGCCTCGGGCATCTTCGCGATCATGTCGCGCGTGAGCCCGGACTTCATCATGGACGGCGGATGGCGCATCCCGTTCCTGCTGTCGATCGTGCTGGTGGGCGTCGGGTTCTGGGTCCGCTACCGCGTCGAGGAGACGCCCGTCTTCGAGGCGAAGGTCGAGGGTCGCAAGCAGTCGATGCCGCTGGCCTTCGCACTGCGGACGAA
Organism: Microbacterium sp. LWH11-1.2; assembly: GCF_038397745.1. Classification (NCBI taxonomy): domain Bacteria; kingdom Bacillati; phylum Actinomycetota; class Actinomycetes; order Micrococcales; family Microbacteriaceae; genus Microbacterium; species Microbacterium sp. LWH11-1.2. The sequence goes on from NZ_CP151636.1 coordinate 1,414,749, forward strand.
CTGGCGCCCGATCCTGCTCGGCATCGGCATCCTGCCGATCTCGACCGGCGGCTACTACCTCGCGACCACGTTCGCCACGGCCTACGCCACGGGCGAGCCCATCGCGATCAGCGAGCAGGTCATCCTCGACGCGATGACGATCGCCTCGTTCGTGGAGTTCGTCGTGACGCTCCCGGTCGCCTGGCTGGGCGACAAGTGGGGTCGCAAGAACGTCATGTACATCGGTCTGGTCACCTCGGTGCTCACGTTCGTGCCGTTCCTGCTGATCATGCCGGGCCGGGTCGAACCGCTGATCTTCCTCTTCGCCTCGCTGGTGCGCATCGCCATGAGCGCGACCTACGCGCCGATCGCAGCCCTGCTCGCGCAGATGTTCCGTCCTCAGGCCCGGTACACCTCGCTCGCGCTGTCCTACGGTGTCGGCGCCGCGCTCTGGGCGGGCTTCTCGCCCTGGTTCGCGACGCAGCTCATCGCCTGGACCGGCAGCGTCTGGTCGGTCATCGCGATGTTCATCGGCATGGCCGTCATCGCCGGCATCTGCACGCGTCTCGCGCCGCAGCACTCGGATGAGGCTCCGGTCACGGCATCGTTCACCGCCCGCACCGACACCACGGCCAACCGGCTGCCCTGATCGGCGCCGACTCCTTCCCGCCCGCACCGACACGATCGCGAACAGGCTCCCATGAGAAAGCTCACCCCCTTCGACCGCTCGGCTCAGACCGCGCCGCGACTCCTCACGGCACGGGCGATCCACACCGCGGATGCCGCCGCCACCGCGGCCACGGCCATGCTGACCGACCGCGGGCGGATCCTCGCGGTCGGCAGCGTGGAGGAGTGCGAGGCCGCCGCGGACCGCGCCGGCCTCGCCCCCGAACGGGTCGACCTCGGCGACGCGGTCGTCGTCCCCGGCTTCGTCGACGCGCACGCGCACCCCCTGATGTACGGCCAGCTGATGACCTGGGTCGACTGCGGGCCGGAGAAGGCCGGCAGCATCCCGGAGATCGTGGCGCTGCTGCAGGCGGCCGCCGCCGAGACCCCCGCGGGACGGCCGGTGCGCGGCTACGGCTACGAGCAGCGCAACCTCGCCGAGAAGCGGCATCCGACTCGCTTCGAGCTCGACGAGGTCGCGGCCGACCGCGAGGTGTACCTGATGAACGCGTCCGGTCACGGCGGCGTCGTCAACTCGCACACGCTCACCGTGAACGGCGTCGACCGCGACACCCCGAACCCCGACGGCGGCGAGTTCTTCCGCGACGCCGACGGCGAGCTGACGGGCGAGCTGTCGGATGCCGCGTGCAACATCCTCACCGGGGTGCACGGCGTGAAGATCGGCCACCACGGCCCGAACTTCCACCTCGCCGACGAGCCCGAGGAGCACCTCCGCCAACTGGATGCCGCGACCCAGCGGTTCCTCGCCGGCGGCGTCACCTCGATCGGAGACGCGCAGGTCACGCGCCGCGAGTTCGACATGTACCTGCGTCTCGCCGAGGCCGGGCGCCTCGAGCTGCGCGTGTCGATGTACCTGCTCTCGCATCTGCTCGACGAGGCGCTCGAGATGGGACTCGTCGGCCAGTTCGGCAACGCCCACCTCAGCTTCGCGGGCATCAAGCTCTACGCCGACGGCACGCTCGGCGGCTGGACCGCGTACTTCCCCGACGGCTATGTGGGCGACCCGTGCCGCACGGGCCAGCTGTACCACGAGCCCGCCGAGTACACCGCCCTCATCAGCAGGGCCCACGCCGCGGGTCTCCAGACCGCGACGCATGCGCAGTCACCCACCGCGATCGAGATGGTGGTCTCCGCGATCGAGGCCGCGCTCGCCGAGCGTCCGGATGCCGATGCCCGGCACCGCATCGAGCACTGCGGGCTGCCGACGCCCGAGCAGATCGAGCGGATGGCCGTCTCCGGCATCCGTCCGGTGAACCAGACGCAGCACTACTTCAACTGGGGTGAGGGCGTCGAAGAGGCGATCGGCACTCCGGGCGAGCGCTTCAACCCGCTCGGCGAGTTCGAGCGCGCCGGCGTGCCGTTCACGATCTCCTCGGATGCCCCGGTCGCCGAGCCGATCCCGCTCGAGGCCGTCCAGACCGCCGTCACGCGAGTGACGCGTCGCGGGCACAAGCTCGGCCCCGACGACCTGCGGGTGACCGCGCTCGCCGCCCTCCGCGCCCACACGATCGAGGGCGCGATCTCGATCGGCCGCGAAGACGACCTGGGCTCGCTCGAGGTCGGCAAGTACGCCGACTTCGCCGTGCTCTCCGATGATCCGCTCGCGGTCGCCGGGGAGGACATCGCCGCGATCACGGTGCGTGAGACCTGGGTCGATGGGGAGCGTCGGTACCGTGCCTGATTCCGACGAGACGTACGCCGACACCGCGGGCCGCGCGGTCCTCGAGACCATCCGCGCCTACGGGGTGACCGCGATCTTCGGGATCCCGGGCACCCACAACCTCGAGCTGTATCGGCCGCTCGCCGACCTCGGCATCCGCGCGGTGACGAACCGTCACGAGCAGGGATCCGGCTACGGCGCCGACGGCTGGGCGCAGCAGACCGGCCTCCCGGGTGTCGTCATCACGACCTCCGGACCGGGACTGCAGAACGCCATGAGCGCGATCGGCACGGCGTTCTGCGAGTCGCGTCCGATGATCGTGCTCTCACCCGGCGTTCCGCTGGGTGCCGAGTTCGCCGACGTCGGCACCCTCCACGAGACGAAGGATGCCACGGCCATGGTCGGCGCCATCGCCGAGTGGTCGCGCCGGGTGCGTTCGGCTGCCGAGGCCGTCGAGGCCGTGCACGACGCCTTCACCCTCTTCCGAACCGGTCGCCCGCGGCCCGTGCATATCGAGATCCCCCTCGATGTTCTCGAAGCCCCCGCGCGTGTCCCCCTCGCGGATCGAAAAGCGCGCCCCGCGCCCGATCCCGCCGCGGGCGACCCCTCCTCTGTGGCGGATGCCGCGCGCCTGCTGGCTTCCGCCCGCACCCCGGTGATCGTCGCCGGCGGCGGCGCGACGGATGCTGCCGCCGAGGTCACCGCGCTCGCCGAGCGCCTGGGCGCCCCGGTGCTCACGACGCTCAACGGCAAGGGCGTCGTCGATGAAGGACATCCGCTCTCCCTCGGATCGAACCTGCGGCTCGCGGCTGCCCGTGCCGTGGCGGAAGACGCCGACGTGCTGCTCGTGATCGGCTCGAAGCTGGGCGAGGCCGAGCTCTGGGCTCCGCGACTGGAGGCGCGCGGCGCCGTCGTGCGCGTCGACATCTCGCCCGCGCAGCGCGACAAGAACCTGGCCGCGACCGTCGGGATCACCGGAGACGCGGCGACCGTCGGCAGCGCACTGCTCGCGGCGCTCCCGTCGGAGCCGCGACCCGCGCCCGATCTGACGGCCGAGCGGGCGGCGATCGATGCCGAGATGCGCGCGACCGCACCCGAGGCCGTCGCGCTCGCCGAGATCATCGCCGACGCCCTGCCCGCCGACGCGATCGTCGCCGGCGACTCCTCGCAGATCGTCTACATGGCGCTGGGCAGCGTGCTGCAGGCACGGCATCCGCACTCGCTGCTGTACACGCCCACCTACGCGACGCTCGGCTACGGCCTGCCCGCCGCGATCGGCGCACGGGTCGCTCAGGAGGAGCGGCCGGTCGTCACCGTGATCGGCGACGGTGCGCTGATGTTCTGCGTCAACGAGCTCGTGACCGCGGTCGAGCAGCGCCTCGACGTCACGATCGTGTGCGTCGACAATGGCGGCTACGCCGAGATCCGTCAGAACGAGATCGATCGCGGGATGGCTCCCGTGGGCGTCGACCTCGTGCAGCCGGACTGGGCAGCTCTCGCCACGGCGTTCGGGGCCACCGGTCGCCGCGTCGACAGGGCCGAAGACATCGCGCACAGCATCCGTGAGGCCATCGCCGAGGGCGGCGTGCAGCTCGTCCACATCCCCACCGGAAGACAGGACTGACCATGACCGAGAACATCGGCCCCATCGACGCCTCCGTGAACCCCCGGTACTCCGGGATCGCGACCTTCGCGCGGCTGCCCCGGATCGAGGATGTGCCGCGCGCCGACATCGCCGTCGTCGGCATCCCGTTCGACTCCGGCGTGAGCTACCGTCCCGGCACGCGCTTCGGACCGTCGCACGTGCGCGAGTCCTCGCGCCTGCTGCGCCCGTACAACCCGGCGCAGGACGTGTCGCCCTTCGCGATCGCGCAGGTGGTGGATGCCGGCGACATCCCGGTGAACCCGTTCGACCTGACCGCCGCGGTGAGCGAGGTCGAGACCGCCGCGATCGCGCTCGGCGAGCAGGTGCAGCGCATCGTCACGATCGGCGGCGACCACACGGTCGCGCTCCCGCTGCTGCGCGCGGTCGCAGCGAAGCACGGCCCGGTCGCGGTGCTGCACTTCGATGCGCACCTCGACACCTGGGACACGTACTTCGGCGCGCCGATCACGCACGGCACCCCGTTCCGCCGCGCGAGTGAGGAGGGGCTGATCGACCTCACCGCGAGCTGCCACGTCGGCACCCGCGGCCCCCTGTACTCCAAGCAGGACCTCGAGGACGACGAGCGCCTCGGCTTCTCGATCGTGTCGAGCGAGTACATCGAGGAGCACGGCGTCGAGGCCGCGATCGCGCGGATCCTGCAGCGCATCGGCGACAAGCCGCTGTACGTCTCGATCGACATCGACGTGCTCGACCCCGCACACGCCCCCGGCACCGGCACGCCCGAGGCCGGCGGTCTGACGAGCCGCGAGCTGCTGCGCATCCTGCGGGCGCTCGGCGCGCAGGACATCGTCGGCGCCGACGTCGTCGAGGTCTCCCCGGCATACGACCACGCCCAGATCACCGGCATCGCCGCGAGCCACGTCGTGTACGAGCTCGTGAGCCTGCTGGCGGCACAGGTCGCGCGGCCCTGAGACGAAGGGCTCACGCGTACGACGCGGCGAGCAGCTCGGCGAACAGCTCCTCCGCGTCGCACTCGACCCGTCGCCGGCGGAACCAGTCGCAGATGTTGACGCAGTCGCGGTGCAGCAGGTCGAGACCCTGCGGGTTCGCGATGATGTCGACGATCTGCGGCAGATCGATCACCCGCACCCGCCCCTCGTGCACGAGCAGGTTGTACGCCGACAGGTCGCCGTGCGCGAAGCCGGCGGCGGCGAACGTGCGCATGAGGTCGACGATCTGCGTGAAGAAGTCGGCGAGCTCGGCGCGGTCGCTGCGCACCTGGGCCAGTCGCGGCGCGGCCGTGCCGTGCGCGTCGCCGAGGAACTCCATCAGCACCTCGGTGCCGTTGACCTGCACCGGGTAGGGGACGGGCGCGCCCCGCTCCCACATCCGGCACAGCGCCTCGAACTCCGCGAATGACCACTGTGCGGCGGCGACCTCGCGCCCATGGCTCGACTTCTTCGCGAGGGCGCGGGTGTCGCGGGTGTTCCGGGTGCTGCGACCCTCGGTGTAGACGGCCGAGCGGTGGAAGCTGCTGTGCTCGGCAGAGCGGTAGCGCTTCGCCGCCAGCAGCGTGTGCTGCGTCGGATCATCCGGCACGGCGCGCTCCAGCAGGAACACGTCGGCCTCCTTTCCGGTCTTGAGGATGCCGAGCTCGGTGTCGAGCGCGCCGGCGGAGGTCACGACCCACGAGGGCCGGGGCTCGGGGCCGCGTTCGGAAGGGGTGACGGCCGGCCAGGTGGTCCAGCGCTGGTTCTCGCCGGGTTCGACGTCGGCGAAGAAGAGTTCTGTTTCGAAAGGATCAGACAAGATGTGGCTCCGGAAGAGGAGGCCACACCAGGGATCAGGAGCGGGCGGCCTCGAAGGGAAGGATGTCGGCGGAGAGCGCGACGAAGACGGTGTTCATGTCCTCAGCTCCTTCCGCTCGGCCTTCCGGGCTCGTCCCGGTGCGTCGACGAGCCTAGGGCCTGCGTGCGGGGGCTGTCCAGACCGCGTGTTCCCCCGGACGCGGAGACGCACCCACCCGATCACGGATGGGTGCGTCTCGCGACGGCGATGCGTCAGGGTGCCGGGATGTCGTACTCGCAGGTGGTGGTCTCCGTCTTCCCCGTCCGCAGGAACTCGGTCACCGCGGCCGCGCCGCACGCCGACGCGTTACCGGTGCTTCCGTGGACGTCGTCCTCCATGGTGAGGATGGAGCCGCCGATCGCACCCTGCATGTCGGGCGCGAGGGACTCCGGCGTCACCAGCTCGTCTGTGTGGGCGGCGAGCAGCAGGGGGCGTCCGGTGTCCTCGAGCGCGACGGGGTCCGGCGACAGGTCGGCCGGCCAGTCCACGCAGAATCCGTAGTAGTAGGCCTGCGTCGCCGTCCACGTCTGGGGGAAGTCGGCGCGGAGCTTCGAGATGCTCTTCCACGCCGATGCCGCAGACTGCTCGGTGGTCGAGTCGTTGCACAGATACGCGGCTTCGGTGCCGCTGGCGACGATGTCGGTGCCGGGCTCGACGTCGGCGAGCGTGCCGAGCGCGGCATCCATCTGCACGATCTGCGCCAGCATGATCGGCCAGGTCGCCTTGACCCCGAACACCGCGTCCGACAGGGCGGCGGCGCCGAGGGTGCCGCCGAAGCCGTCGTCCTCCGGCACGGTCACCTGCTTGCCCAGCATGGTGTCCGAGAGCTCCGTCAGCGAGGTCTTCACCTCGTCGGGAGTCGTCCCGAGCGTCGCCCCCTCGGGGCTCGCGGCGACGAACTCGGCGAATGCCTGCAGGGCCGGTTCGCCGAGCTCGGCGACGCCGGGCTGGATCGCAGCCAGATCGATGTCGGGCGGCGCGATGGAGTCGAGCACGATCTCATCGATGCTCTCCGGGAAGAGCGAGCGGTAGACCGCGCCCAGGTAGGTGCCCCACGAGTAGCCGAGATAGTCGACCTTCTTCAGGCCGAGCGCGACGCGGATCGCGTCCATGTCACGCGCGGTGGTCGCCGCGTTCATCGAGGCGATGTACTCCTCGTTCTCCGAGATGCAGGCGGCTCGATCCTTCGTCTGGGCGTCGATCGCGGCCGTCATCGCCTCCTCCGTCGGCTCGAAGCCGGTCAGGGTGGTGGCCTGCTCGAGGCAGTCGAGTGGGGCGCTCGCGCCGGTCCCGCGCGGATCGAATCCGACCAGGTCGTGGTCGGTGGCGAGGTCGGCGAGGTTCGCCGTGCCGAGGAAGGGCAGGGAGCGGCCGCCGGCCCCGGGCCCACCCGGGTTCATCAGGACCGTCTCGGCATTCTCGGCGCTCTCGGTCGCGGAGAGCTTCGACAGCGCGATCTCGGTCATGCCGGCCTCGGGGTCGGAGTAGTCGAGGGGGACCTTCAGCGTGGCGCACTCGAGGCCGGGCTCGATGGTCACGGCGGGATCGTCGGGAGAGCACTCGCTCCAGGTCACCGGCTTCGGCTTCCAGTCGGGCTCGGCGGTGTCGGTGCCGCCCGCCGTGCACGCGGTCAGCGCGAGGAGCGCGACCGTCACGGCGGCCGTCGTCAAGAGGGCAGGGGTCTTCATCAAAGCCTTTCGCAGGAGTCATCGGTTGGTCTGGCGTCGCCACGCTAACGATCGCGACGTCCGCACCGCGTCCTCCCGCGGGCCCGTGCCTGTCCACCCGCGGGACGATCTTGCGCTCGCGCGCCGGACGAATGGTCGGATGCCGTGGACGACCGGTCGGGCGTCGACCCGCGGAACCTGAGAGCGTGGAACCATGACCACGACAGCGCCGATCCCGACGACCGCATCCCCTTCTCGAGCAGGGCGGATGCCGTACGGCGGCCTCATCGTCGTGATGCTGATGAGCTTCCTGCTGGTGACGGCGGAGTTCCTCCCCAACGGCGTGCTCACCGAGATGGCGGCGTCGCTGGGCGTCACCCCGGGACAGGCGGGGCAGACCGTCACGGTCACCGCGCTCGTCGGCCTGGTGGTGGCACCGACGATCGGCCTGATCTTCCCCCGCCTCGATCGCCGATCGCTGCTCGTGTGGATGGCGCTCGCCGCGGCCGTGTCGAACCTCATCGTCGCGATCTCGCCGAACCTCATCATCGTGCTGCTCGCCCGGTTCCTGCTCGGGGCGGCGATCAGCGCGTTCTGGTCGATGTCCATCACGGTCGCCGCGCGCATCGCCGGACCCGAGCGCCTCGGCCGTGCGGTCATGTTCACGGCCGCGGGGACCTCGCTCGCCACGGTCGCCGGCGTGCCGATCGGGGTGATGCTCAGCGAGCTCATCGACTGGCGCGTGGTCTTCGCCCTGGCGGGGGTCGTCACCGGACTCCTCGCGATCGCGCTGCGGACGCTCCTGCCCTCGGTGCCGGCCGCTCAGGCATCCAGCCTCCGTCTCCTGGTCGACACGGTGCGTCGTCCGGGCATCAGCCTCGGCATGATCGGACACGTGCTGATCGTCCTCGGCCACTTCCTCGCGTACACCTACGTGCGCCTCGCGCTGGAGCGCATCCCGGATGTCGACGCCTCCACCATCGTGGTGCTGCTCGCCCTGTTCGGTGCGGGCGGCCTGATCGGCAACCTCGTGATCGGCCTCGTGATCGACCGCTCCTTCGCCTTCTTCGCCGTGTTCGCCCCCGTCGTGATCGCCGTGGCGGTGGCCTCGATGATCCTGCTCTCGGGCACCGTGCTCGGGATCGGCATCGTCGTGTTCGTCTGGGGCCTGTTCTTCGCCTCCTGGCTCATCGTCGTGAACACCTGGGTCGGTCACCGGATGCCGGACCGCCTCGAGGCGGGCGGCAGCCTGGTCGTCGTCGGGTTCCAGGGCGCCATCATGATCGCGGCGGGCGTGGGCGGATTCCTCGTCGACACCATGAGCATCGAGCTCGTGTACGCGGTCGGGGCGGCGATCCTGCTCGTCGGAGCCGTGCTCTTCGGCGCCTCCAACCGCATCAAGGCCTGAGCGCGATCGCGGCACGCCCGACCGGCCGCGGCACGCCCCGACCGGCCGCGGCGTGCCCGGCCGACAGCGCACAGCTTCGGAGATCGCGGCCGACACTCCGCGGCTTCGGAGCCTCCCGCGGCGAGTCGCGCGCGGAACTCCGAAGTCGTGCCCGCAACGGATGCCGGATGCCGGATGCCGGATGCCGGATGCCGGATGCCGGATGCCGGATGCCGGATGCCGGGGGCTACGCGGGGACGGGCGCGCGGTGGGCCATGCGCCAGGATGACGGTGTCATGCCGGTGCGGCGGCGGAACGCGCGGCTGAAGCCCTCGTCCGAGGCGTAGCCGAGCTCCCGCGAGATCTCGGAGACGGCTCGTCCGGCGTCGAGCATCCGCTTCGCTGCGTCGACGCGCACCTCGGTGACGTAGTCGGCGGGGGAGCGGCCGACGGCGGTGCGGAAGCGCTCGGCGAACGTCGATCGCGACATCGCGCTGACCCCGGCGAGGCGCTCGACGGTCCAGTCGCGACCGGGCTCCTCGTGGATCGCCTCGACGACACGGTCGAGGAAGGGATCGTTCGACAGCGAGGGCCAGCCCTGCGGTGCGCAGCCGTTCGCCGCCCAGGCGCGGATGAGGGAGAGTAGCACGGTCGTCGCCATCATGCGGCAGATCAGCGGATCGCCCTGGCGCACGGGGCACGCGTCCGGGTCGACGAGGCCCATGTTCTCGGCCAGAGCGGCGGCCGCGGGTTCGAGGGCGTCGAAACCCGTCACGCTGATGAACTCGGGCAGCACAGCGCGCAGCTGCGACGCGGCATCCGCGAGTTCGAGGTCGACGACCATGAGGCTCGCGGCATCTTCGGCCTCGAGCGCGAACGGCGATCCGCCCAGCATCAGGAAGGCGTCGCCGGCGACGAGCCGATCACGGGTGCCCTGCGGGTCGATCGTGAGACGGCGCGAACCGGGATCGACGTCGAGACGGCATCCGTCTCCCAGGGGCGGATGCCCGTGCACGCTGCCCTCGGCGATGTAGACGAGGGTGATCACGTCGTGGGGGATCGGCAGCAGCGCTCCCGCGGGAAGGGAGGTGCGCCGAGCCACGCCGACGCGCAGATCGACGGTGCCGAGCACCTGCGAGAGCGCGTCCGCATCCACTGTCACCATGCCTTCGGCAACGCCCGTGCGCGATCGGGTATTCCGCTGCGCCCGGATACGCTGGGAGGACGCCACCCGAGGAGTCCCGTGTTCCGCACCCCCGACCGCCTGTTCCGAGTCCTCGCGATCGCGGAGGCGATCACCTGGACGATCCTGATCGCCGCGATCATCGCGCGTGCGGTCGGCGCACCCGGCGTGGTGGTGACGGTCGGCGGAGGCATCCACGGCTTCGTGTTCCTCGCCTACGCGGCCACTGCGGTGCTCGTCGCGCTCAACCAGCGCTGGCACCTCGGGGTCGGCGTGCTGGCGGTCGTCAGCGCGATCGTGCCCTACGCCACCATCCCCACCGAGATCTGGCTGCACCGCACGGGCCGGCTCGACGGCGCCTGGCGCCTCGATGCGACCGACGATCCCCGCGACCGCCGCTTGTACGACCGGCTGATGCGCTGGTTCCTGCGCCGGCCCCTGGTGCTGGTGCTCCTGCTCGCGGTCGGGATCGTCGCGCTCTACGTGATCCTGCTGCTGGTCGGTCCTCCCGGCGGCAAGTGAGGTCTCGCGCTCGCCGGAAGCCGATCAGGGGGTGACGACCACCGCGTTGGCTTCGTTCACGAGGTCCATGGTCGCCTCGGCGCCGATGCCGCCGGTGCAGTCGACGATCACGTACAGGCCGACGCCCGTCGTCGTGAACGCGCGAGCGGCCATCGTCCAGGTGCGGTCGCCGTCGGTGCCGACGACCTGGCGGGTCTCGACGCCGCCCGCGCCGCCGACCAGGTAGCTGAACTCGCCGGTCGTCGCCACCGCGGTGATGTCGGCGGTCGCGGTCTGCAGGAGAACGCCGAGGATCGCGTCGGACGAGGCGCTGTCGTCACCGGCGACCACGGCTACGTCGGAGGTGCGGCCCTGCCAGAACTGCGCGGTGCACGTGTCGTCGACCGTGCCGTACGTCCAGCCGCCGTTGCCGTCGTCGGGCGTGACCGTCTTCCAGGCCTCGTCTGTCAGGAAGCCGTCGCCCCATTCGATGTAGGCGCTGCTCGAGAGCTCCTGGCCCTCGGCGAAGGTCAGCGTCGATCCGCCCGACGGCTCCTCGGCGGGCTCGTCGGTCGCCTCGGGACCGCTCGAGGGGGCGCTCTCGGATGGCTCGGTCGTCGGGATCTGCGCGAAGAGGCATCCGCTGAGCGGAAGCGCCGCCGTCACGACCATCGCCGCGGCGGCCAGACGGAGGAGCGGTGAGAGCTGCGAGGTGCGCGTCATGGCGGTCAGCCTAGACCCGTGTGCGGGCGCGGACGATGGGCAGCCCTGCTCAGTGCGCGGTCGCGACGCCGATCGTGTCGTGCACGATGACCGCCGCCACGCGGGCTCCGGCCCCGGCCGCGACGATGAGCTGCTGCGGGCCGGGGGTGGCCGCATCGCCCGCCGCGTAGAGGCCGGGCACATCGGTGCGTCCGGAGCGATCGGTGACCAGGTGCCCGGCCTCGTCGAGCGTCGGGGCGATGCCGTCGAGGAACGACAGCTCGGTCTCCCACACGGGCCGCACGAACCCGCCGTCCACGGCGATCGTCGCCCCGTCGGCCAGCCGGATCGCCTCGAGCCGGCCGCGGTCGCCCACGAGCTCGACGATCGGATGCCGTCGCACGGCGACGCCGGCAGCGGCGAGCTCTGCCTCCTCTGCCGTGCTCACGACGTCGGCGCCGTTCGTGAAGACCGTGAGCGTCTCGGTCCAGCGGCCGATCAGGCGTGCGCGGGCGGCGAGGTCGGCGGACTCCCCGATGAGCGCGAGACGCCGTCCCTGCAGCTCCCAGGCGTCGCACGCGGCGCAGCTGAACAGGCTCATGCCGTAGAAGCCGCGGAGGTTCGGAACGTCGGGGAGCGTCTCGCGGAGCCCGGTGGCGAGCAGCACCGACCGCGCCGAGACCGTCGTCTCAGGCTCGCGTCGTCCGATCTCGGCGTCGAAGCGCACCCCGTCCGCTTCGGCATCCGTCGACCGGAGCGCCGCGACGCGCACGCGCGAGCGGATCTCGACGTTCGGGTAGGCCGCGAGCTCCTCGCGGGCGATGCGACGCAGCTCGTGCGGCGGCACGCCGTCGCGGGTGAGGAAGCCGTGGGAGTTCAGCGTGGCGGCGTTGCGCGGCCGGTCCGCATCGACCACGAGCACGCGCACGAGCGAGCGGCCGAGGTTGAGGGCGGCCGAGAGGCCGGCGGGGCCGCCGCCGATGATCAGCACGTCGTACGGAGCCGTCTCAGTCATGCCCACCCTCCTGTGGGGGAAGGGCGGCGACCACCGGATGGTCGAACGCGTAGACGCCGACCTTGGCGGCGCCGCCGGGCGATCCGATCTCCGAGAAGAAGTCGACATTCGCCTTGTAGTAATCCTGCCACTCCTCCGGCAGGTCGTCCTCGTAGTAGATCGCCTCGACGGGGCACACGGGTTCGCATGCGCCGCAGTCGACGCACTCGTCGGGGTGGATGTAGAGAGAGCGCTCTCCCTCGTAGATGCAGTCCACCGGGCACTCGTCGATGCAGGCCCTGTCCTTGACATCCACACAGGGCAGTGCGATGACGTAGGTCATCGGACGTAGGCGTCGTCGCGCGACACCGCCCGTGACGACACCGCCACCTGCTCGTCACGCGGCACGACCTTGACCCGCTCCCGGGCGTGGGTGTGCGTCTCGCCGAGGTGGCGCTCGTGGGCATCGAGGGCGAGCCAGCCGTCCCACGTCGTGTACGCCGTCTCGCGGGCGTCGAGCAGGTCGAGCACGTCGCCCTCGCCCTTCGACGGGCTCAGGGACCCAGAGGCATCCGTCAGCAGGCCCGCCTCGGCATCCGCGACCAGGTGCGTGATCGTCTCGAGCGCATCGGACTTGGTGTGGCCGATGAGGCCGACGGGTCCGCGCTTGATCCAGCCCGTCGCGTACAGGCCCGCCTCGCCGTCGACGCGACCGCCGTCGTTCGGCACGACGCCGCGTACTTCGTCGAACGGGGCGTCGACCACGCGCGTGCCGTAGTAGCCCACCGCGCGGTAGACCGCCTGCACGGCGTAGTCGCGGAACTCGCCCGTGCCGGTCAGCCGCGGCGCGGCATCCGTCCCGTCGGTCGCGAGACGGGTGCGCTCGAACCGGATGCCCTCGACCTCCCCGTCGCCGGTGATCTCCACCGGCGCGTGCCAGAAGTGCAGATGCAGCCGGCGGGATGCCGTGCCGGCGGGGCGCTCGCGCCAGCCGTTCAGCGTGCGGAGCATGACCTTGAGCTGGTTGTTCGGGGCGGCGGCCGGATCGACGCCCTCGAAGTCCTCGTCGTACAGGACGATGTCGACGTCGCGCACCTCGCCGAGCTCGCGCAGCTCGATCGGCGTGAACTTGATGTCGGCGGGGCCGCGGCGGCCGAACACGTGCACGTCGGTCACGGCCGACGACTCGAGGCCTTCGAGCACGTTGTCCGGCACCTCGGTCGTGCGCAGGTCGACCGCGTGCTTGGCCAGCACGCGCGCGACGTCGAGCGCGACGTTGCCGTTGCCGATCACGGCGACCGACGAGGCGTCGAGAGGCCAGGTGCGGGCGACGTCGGGGTGGCCGTCGAACCAGGCCACGAAGTCGGCGGCGCCGTACGAGCCGGGCAGGTCGACGCCCGGGATGTCGAGCACGGCGTCGCGGATCGCGCCGGTCGCGAGGATCACGGCGTGGTAGCGCTCACGCAACTCGTCGAGGGCGATGTCGCGCCCGACCTCGACGTTGCCGATGAAGCGGATGGTGCGCCGGGACGACGAGGTCGACGCGTCGAGCATCTCGTGCAGCGAGTTCACGATCCCCTTGATGCGGGGGTGGTCGGGAGCGACGCCGTAGCGGATCAGCCCGTAGGGGGCGGGAAGCGACTCGAACAGGTCGATCTCGACATCGGCGTCCGGCACCCCGCCCGGTTCCTGAGCCCGTCGAAGGACGGCGGTGGCGAGGAGGTTGCCGGCGTAGATGCCGGCGGGGCCGGCGCCGACGATCGCGACGCGCAGGGCAGGAGGGAAGGAGGTCATGACAGAGCCTTTCGGGGGCGCGTTCAGCGCGAGCGAGAGAACAGGGAGGCGAGGGGAGAGCGACGAGCGGATGCCGGGTCGAGCGCGTCGACCGCCTGGATGAGGCCGGTGTCGACCGCGAGACCCGCGTCGAGGGCATCCGCCCAGTGCGGCTTGGGTCGAGGTGCGCGCGGCTCGGAGACGGACGAGGTGACGATCAGCGCCGCGTGCGGGCTCAGAGCCACCACGTCGCCGACCACGACGACGGCAGGCGACCGCACCTGACGGCTCGCGGCGAGCTGCGCGATCGTGCCGAGCGTGCCCACGGTGACGCGCTCGCGCTCGCCGTAACCGTCCTCGATGATCGCGACGGGGCAGTCGACCCCGCGAGGGCCGGAGCTGAGCACGTGCGCGGAGTGTCCGAGGGTGTTCACACCCATCAGCAGCACGACCGTGTGATCGCCCTTCGACAGGCTCAGGGGCCCGCCCTGCTCGATCTGGTCGTGGCCGCTCAGCACGGTGAAGGATGCCGCTACCCCGCGGTGGGTCAGCGGGATGCCCGCGACGGCGGGGACGGACACGGCGCTCGTGACACCGGGGACGACGTCGACGGGGATGCCGGCGGCTTCGCAGTGCTGCTGTTCCTCGCGCCCGCGGCCGAACACGAACGGGTCGCCGCCCTTCAGCCGCACGACGCGGCGCCCCTCCGAGGCGAGCCGCACGAGCAGGTCGTTGATGCCGTCCTGCGGCACCGGATGGTGTCCGGGGAGCTTGCCGACGTCGATGACCTCAGCGGTGATCTCCACTCCTTCGGCGGCCAGCTGCTCGAGGACCGCGCGGGCGCCGAGGCGGTCGGCGACGATCACGTCGGCCTCCTGCAGCGCACGGAGGCCGCGGACGGTGAGCAGGCCGGCATCGCCGGGCCCCGCCCCCACAAGAGTGACTGTTCCGGTCATCGGTCGCCTCCCAGCGCGAGGCCGCGGCTCTGCAGCATCCGTCGCTCCAGCGGCCCGAAGATGGCGAGCTCGATGAGGATGCCGATCGCGAGGATCAGCAGGATCGTGCCGAGCACGCCGGCGAGATCGGCGAGTTCGCGCGACTGCTGCAGCATCGAGCCGAGCCCGAAGCCGATCGAGCCGCCCACGGCGATGATCTCCGCGGCCATGAGCGATCGCCACGAGAACGCCCAGCCCTGCTTGAGCCCGGCGACGTACCCGGGGAGCGCGGCCGGAAGGATCACCGCGGTGGCGAGCTGCCAGCGGCTCGCCCCGAGCACCGTCCCGACCCGGCGCAGCTGCGGCGGCACCTGGTCGATCCCGGAGAGCAGGCCGTTCACGATCGAGGGGATCGCGCCCATCAGGATCACGAAGTACACCGTCGCGTCGGAGAGGCCGAACCAGATGATCGCGGCCGGCACCCAGGCGACGGAGGGCAGCACGGTGAGGCCGGAGATCAGGGGGCCGGCGGCGCGGCGCAGCGGCTTCCATTCGGCCAGGAGCAGACCGAGCGGGGTGCCGACGGCGATCGCGATGAGGAAGCCGATGATTCCGCGCTCGAGGCTGGTGAGCACGGCCTCCTGCAGGCGTCCCGTCTGCCAGGCCTCGCCGAGCGCACCCGCCACCTGGAGCGGACCGGGGGCGATGTCGGGGCGCGGGTCGGCGATGACGACGTACAGCTGCCAGGCGGCGAGGAGCGCGAGCAGCAGGACGATGGGCGGCAGCACCTTCGACAGTGCCGTGCGCCATCGGGGGCGGAGGTCTCCCTGCGCGCTCTGCAGGCGGTCGAGGCCCGCGGAGAGCGTGCGCAGCTCGTCGTCCTTCGTCTCGCTGCGCTCGCTCGAAAGCCGAGGGGATGCGGTGTCAAGCGGCATTGCGGCGGATCTCCTTCCGCAGCTCGGCGGTGATCTCGGTGGCGAGGGCGGCGACCTCGGGCGACTCGATGCGCCGGCCGGTGGTCGTGGCGACCTTCCACTCCCCGGCGACCCGACCCGGGCGGCTGGAGAGCAGGATCACACGCTGTCCGAGCCGCGCCGCCTCGCGCACGTTGTGCGTGACGAAGACGATCGTGCGGCCGGTGGCGCGCCACACCCGCTCGAGCTCCTCGTGCAGCAGGTCGCGGGTGATGGCGTCGAGCGCGGCGAACGGCTCGTCCATCAGCAGGACGGGGCGGTCCTGGGCGAGCGCGCGGGCGAGCGCGACGCGCTGCCGCATGCCGCCGGACAGCTCATGGGGCCGCTTGTCACCCGCCTCGGCGAGATTCACGGTCGCCAGCAGCCGCTGCGCCTCCGCGCGGCGCTCGCCGCGGGGGACGCCGCGCAGCCGGAGCGCGAGCTCGACGTTCTTGCGCGCTGTCAGCCACGGCATCAGCGCCGATTCCTGGAACATCACCGCCGCGCCGCCCCTCGACGGGCTCAGTGACCCCGTGGTGGTCAGGATCTCACCCGACGTGAGCGGCTCCAGCCCGGCGATGAGGTTGAGCAGGGTGGACTTGCCGCATCCGGAGGCGCCCAGCAGGCACACGAACTCACCGGGCGCGATGTCGAGCGTCACGTCGTCGAGCACGAGCGGTCCCGCACCGAAGCGCTTCGTGACGTGGGAGAGGCGCACCGCGGGGTCGACCGGCGCGGCCGGCGCCGCCGGCGGCGTGACACCGTCGAAGCTCGGCGTCAGCGCGGCCACGGACACAGCCGGGGTGCCCTCAGACAGGCTCAGGGCCCCGGCTCCTGACGACCCCGCGGGCGCACTCATCAGTCCTCCCCGAGGCCGGCGGCGGAGACGGGCTCCTCGCCGTCCTTCTTCAGCAGCGCGTTCAGCGCACGCAGGTCGAACAGCCCGTCGATCGAGCCCTTCTTCTGCGTGCCGGCGGCCAGTCCGTTCTCGACCAGCGTCTCGAAGGTCTCCGCGTGCGGATCGACCGTGAACGTGACGTTCTCGAGGGCGCGGGCGAGCACGTCGTCCGAGAGGCGCTTGCCGGTGGCCTCCTCCAGGGCGTCGTTGATGACGCCGGGCGCCTCGTCGGCGTGCTCGTCGAGCCAGGCGACCGAGGCCACGTGTCCTTCGAGCAGGTCCTCGACGACGTCGGGGTGTTCCTCCGCGAACTCCGCGCGCACCAGCAGCACGGTGGTCGGGAACGCCCCGTCCTTCCAGAGGTCGGCCTCGTCGACGAGCACGTGCGCACCCGCCTCGACCACGAGCCGCGACACCCACGGCTCCGGCAGCCAGGCTCCGTCGAGCTCGCCCTGCTGGAACAGCGTGAGGGTCTGAGCGTTCTCGGTCGGGGTGATCGTGACGTCGCCGCCTCCGGCGGTCGAGGTCTCGAACCCCTCCTCGGCCAGCCAGCTGCGCAGCGCCACATCCTGCGTGTTGCCGAGCTGCGGGGTCGCGATGTTCGCACCGGCGAGATCGTCAGGGCTGTCGATCCCCTCGCGCACCACGAGGGCGGCGCCACCCGAGGTCGCGCCGGCGATGATGTGCGCGGACTCGCCTCCGGACTGGATGAAGGTGTTGATCGAGGGGTTCGGTCCGATGTACGTGGCGTCGATGGCGCCGGCGGACAGCGCCTCGATGGCGGCGGGGCCGGCGTTGAAGACCTCTGTCTTCAGATCGATGTCGCCGAGCGCGTCCTCGAACAGTCCCTCGGAGAGCCCGACGAGCGCCGGGGCGTGCGTCACGTTGGCGAAGTACCCGAGGCGGACCTCGTCGGGTGCCTTCGTCTCGCCCTTCGCGGCGTCGTCGGTCGCGGATGCGGAGGCGCAGCCGGCGAGCATCATCGCAGCGAGTCCCAGGGCAGTGAGTGTCGTGGTGGTGCGGGTGATCTTCACGGTTTCGCCTCCTCAGCGGTCGGTGGTGCAGGTGGGGTGGTGCAGGTTCGGTGGTGCAGGTCTCAGGGTTCGTCGATCACGGTCGCGGCGGCGAGCGTCGCGCCGTCGGCGGGGTGGATCAGCAGGAGCGAGCCGCCGGAGCGATCCCGCGCATATGGCTCGATCGGCAGGTCGGCGGCGAAGCGCAGCCGCACCCGGCCGATCTCGTTCGCGGCGAGCGACGGCGCGTCCTCGTGCGCGAGCGTCTCGAGGTCACGGCGCGACAGCACCTCGGCGACGAGCGCCTGCACCGTGGCGGTACCGTGCTTGACGAGCACCTTCGCGCCCGCGACGACCGGGCGCGCGTCCAGCTGGAAGAGCTCGACCACGGCCTCGCGGCTTCCCGTCGGAGCGGTGCCGGCGGCGGCGATCAGCGCGCCGCGGGCGGCGTCGATCTCGTCGGCGAGGGTCAGCGTCACGGACTGGGGCGCGGTGGCGGCATCCGCCGGCTCCCCGGCCACGTGGATGCCGGTGACGGTCGTCTCGTGCCCGCCGGGGAAGACGTCGACGCGGTCCCCCACCTGCACGACGCCCGAGGCGATGCGCCCGGCGAAGCCGCGGAAGTCGCGGTACTGCTCGGGATCGTCGATGTCGGGGGAGAGCCCGCCCTGCGGGCGCAGCACGAGCTGCACCGGAAGCCGGAAGGAGGATGCCGCGGCGTCCTCCTCGTCCTGACGGGGCAGCTCCTCGAGCAGCTCGATCAGCGTCGGGCCGGAGTACCACGGGGTGCGCGCGGACCGGTCGACGATGTTGTCGCCCTCCAGGGCCGAGACCGGCAGGACATGGATGCCGTGCAGGCCCAGCTGCTCCGCGACGCGCGCCGCCTCGAGCTCGATCTCGACGAAGACGTTCTCGTCGAAGCCGGTCAGGTCGATCTTGTTCACCGCGATGATCACGTGCGCGACGCGCAGCAGCGACACGACGGCGAGGTGACGGCGCGTCTGCTCGACGATCCCCTTGCGGGCGTCGACCAGCACGATCACCGCATCGGCCGTGGCCGAGCCGGTGACCATGTTGCGCGTGTACTGCACGTGTCCGGGGCAGTCGGCGAGGATGAAGCTCCGCCGGGCGGTGGCGAAGTACCGGTAGGCGACGTCGATCGTGATGCCCTGCTCACGTTCGGCGCGCAGGCCGTCGGTGAGCAGCGCGAAGTCGAAGTCGCCGTGCGCGAAGCCGCGCTGCCGGGACGTCGTCGCGACCTGCTCGAGCTGGTCGGCGAGGATCGCCTTCGCGTCGTGCAGCAGGCGCCCGACGAGCGTGGACTTGCCGTCGTCGACGGACCCCGCCGTGGCGAAGCGGAACAGCGTGGTGGTCTCCGACCCAGCTTCAATCGCGCTCATCAGAAGTACCCGTCCTTCTTGCGGTCTTCCATGGCCGCCTCGCTGATGCGGTCGTCGGCCCGGGTGGCGCCGCGCTCGGTGAGCGTCGAGCGGCCGACCTCGGCGACGACGGATGCCGTGTCCGCGGCATCCGATTCCACCGCTCCCGTGCAGCTCATGTCGCCCACCGTGCGGTAGCGGACCACGCGGCGCTCGGTCTCCTCGCCGGTGCGTGGCTGCGAGAACTCGCCGATCGCCCACCACATGCCGTCGCGGCGGAACACCTCGCGCTCGTGCGCGTAGTACAGCGGAGGCAGAGCGATGCCCTCGCGCTCGATGTAGCGCCACACGTCGAGCTCGGTCCAGTTCGAGATCGGGAACGCACGCACATGCTGGCCGGGCAGGTGGCGGCCGTTGTAGAGGCTCCAGAGCTCGGGCCGCTGGTTGCGCGGGTCCCACTGACCGAACTCGTCGCGCAGCGAGATGATGCGCTCCTTGGCGCGCGCCTTGTCCTCGTCGCGGCGGGCACCGCCGAACACGGCATCGTGCTTCCCCGCGGCGATGGCGTCGAGCAGCGGCTGCGTCTGCAGCGGGTTGCGCGTGCCGTCGGGGCGCTCGGCGAGGCGGCCGTCGTCGATGTACGACTGCACGCTCGCGACCTCGAGACGGATGCCGAGCCGCGCCACGGTCTCGTCGCGGAAGGCGATCACCTCGGGGAAGTTGTGGCCGGTGTCGACATGCAGCACGGGGAAGGGCACGCGTCCGGGGGCGAAGGCCTTGGCCGCGAGGTGCAGCACCACCACCGAGTCCTTGCCGCCGGAGAACAGCAGCACGGGGCGCTCGAACTCGGCGACGACCTCGCGGATGATGTGGATGCCCTCCGCCTCGAGCAGGTCGAGCGCGGAGAGCCGACCCTTCGACGAGCTCAGGGGCCCATGGTGCTGGGTCGCTGAGCCTGTCGAAGCGTCCTGCGTATCGAGAGTCATAGGTGCAGCCCGCATTCGGTCTTGGACAGGCCGGCCCAGCGGCCGGATCGAGGGTCTTCGCCGGCGGCGACGGGCTTCGTGCACGGTGCGCAGCCGATCGAGGGGTAGCCGTTCGCGATCAGCGGGTTCACCGGCACCTCGTTGACGGTCGCGTAGTCGATGAGGTCGTCGAAGCTCCAGGCGGCGACCGGGTTCACCTTGACCAGTCCGTTGCGCTCGTCCCACACGATCAGCGGAGTCTCGGCGCGGGTGGGCGCCTCCTCACGACGCACGCCGGTGAACCACAGCTCGTAGTCGCCGAGCGCGCGCTGCAGCGGCTCGACCTTGCGCAGCGCGCAGCACAGGCCCGGGTCGCGGGCGAAGAGGTCCTCGCCGTGGGCGGCATCCTGCTCGCGCACCGACTGCACGGGCTTGACGTCGACGATGCGCACGTCGAGCTCTCGCTCGACCTCGTTGCGCGTGACGGTCGTCTCGGCGAAGTGGTAGCCGGTGTCGAGGAACAGCACGTCGACGCCGGGGAGGCTCTGCGCGACCAGGTGCGGCAGCGCGGCATCCGCCATCGAGCAGGCGACGGTGGCCTGGCTGACGGCGAAGTTCTCGGCGACCCAGGCGACGACCTCGGCGGGGCTCGCCTCATCGGCCTGACGGCTGCGAAGCTCGACCGCGCCGCGCTCGGCGAGGGCGCGCAGCTCGTCCGCCGAGCGGCGGGCCGGACGTATGACGACCTGCTGGCCCTTCGACCGGCTCAGGGACCCAGCCTCGATAGGGCTCATTGCAGCGCCTCCTCGTCGGCGCGGTGCGCCCAGACGGCGAAGGTCTCGTCGACCTCCCGGTCGGCGAGGTAGCGGCGGATCACCCGCTCGGCGTAGTCGGCGATGCCGTCGGCGGCCACCTTCAGGCCGCGGACGGTGCGGCCGAGGCCGGCCTCCTCGCGGTCGACGTTCGCGAGGCCGCCGCCGAGGTGCACCTGATAGCCGGGCACCTGCTCGCCGTCGATCGACACGAGCTGGCCCTTCAGCCCGATGTCCGCGATCTGGATGCGGGCGCACGAGTTCGGGCATCCGTTCACGTGGAGGGTGATCGGGCGGCCGATCTCGGGCTCGAGCTCGCCGAGACGCCGCTCGAGCTGCGTGATCGCCTCGGCGGCGTTGGCCTTCGTCTCGACGATCGCGAGCTTGCAGTACTCGATGCCCGTGCAGGCGATCGTGCCGCGCCGGAACAGGCTGGGACGGGCGGACAGGCCGATCGCATCGAGGCCGGCGATGAGGCTCTCGACCTCGGGCTCCGGCACGTCGAGCACGATGAGCTTCTGGTGCGGGGTGGTGCGGACGCGCTGCGACCCGTGCACCTCCACGAGATCGGCGAGAGCCGTGAGCGTCGAGCCGGACACGCGTCCGACGAGAGGGGCAGCGCCGACGAAGAATCTGCCGTCCTTCTGCGCGTGCACACCGACATGGTCGCCGAGGCTCGTGGGCTTGGGGGCTGCGGGGCCGTCGGGGAGAGGCGTGTCGAGATACTCGGTCTCGAGCACCTCGCGGAAGCGCTCCACGCCCCAGTCGGCGAGGAGGAACTTCAGGCGGGCCTTGTTGCGGAGACGGCGATAGCCGTAGTCGCGGAAGATCTGCGTGACCCCGTGCCACACGTCGGCGACCCGGTCGGGCGCCACGAAGACGCCGAGGCGCTCGCCGAGACGCGGAACCACCGAGAGCGCGCCGCCGACCCACAGGTCGTATCCGATCCCGAGCTCGGGATGCTCGACGGCGACGAAGGCGCAGTCGTTGATCTCGTGGACGACATCCTGGCTGGGGTGACCGGTGATGGCCGTCTTGAACTTGCGCGGGAGATTCGCGAGCGTCGCGTCGCCGATGAAGCGCTCCGCGATCTCCTGGATCTGCGGAGTCGGGTCGATGATCTCGTCGGCGGCGATTCCGGCCACGGGCGACCCGAGGATGACCCGCGGCACATCGCCGCAGGCCTCCGTGGTGCTGAGTCCGACCTCTTCCAGGCGCCGCCAGATCTCCGGGACGTCTTCGACCTGCACCCAGTGCAGCTGCACGTTCTGGCGATCGGTGAGGTCGGCGGAGTCGCGGGCGAACTCGGTCGAGATCTCGCCGATCACCCGGAGCTGCTGCGTGGTCAGCTGACCGCCGTCGATGCGCACGCGCAGCATGAAGTACTCGTCCTCGAGCTCGTGCGGCTCGAGCTGGGCGGTGCGGCCGCCGTCGATGCCCGGCTTGCGCTGGGTGTACAGCCCCCACCAGCGGAAGCGTCCGTGCAGGTCGGTCGGATCGATCGATGCGAATCCGCCCTTCGCGTAGATCGTCTCGATGCGCTCCCGAACGTTGAGCCCGTCGTCCGCGAGCTTGAACTCCTCGTTCGCGTTCAGGGGTTCGCGGCCGTCGACCGCCCACTGTCCGTGCGGCTTGGTCGGCGTCCGCGTGGTGCGCGTGCGGGCACCACGGATCGGCGTCGGCTGCTCGATGGTCATGACCTGCTCCCTGGGATGGCTTCGCATCAAGGTAGGAGCTTGGACTCGGTGCAAGAACCTCGATGACACGGGGCGTCAGGGGGCGTCACAGAGAGACATACGGTCGCCGGAATATTGACAGACGGCCCGTCCGTCGGGATCAGCCGATCTGCGGGACGGTCTCCTCGAAGCGCGAGACCACGATGTCGATCAGCGGCTCGGGCACAGCGCCGCCGTCGAGCAGGGGCAGCGTGAGCACGCGTCCGGCCGCCTGCCGCTCCGCGAGGTCGAAGAAGTAGCCGCGAGCCAGGAGGTAGGTCGAGACGACGGCGTCCGGATGCGCCGCGAGTGCCGTCGGCAGATCGGGCTCGCGCGCGGCGAGGTACGCGAGCTCCACGCGGCGGCCGAGATGCTCGCGCAGGACGGCGGCCATGCCCTCGGCATCCGTCAGCGACCGCGGATCACGCGACCCCGCGACCGCGAGGATCACCGGGAGAGCGGATGCCGCGGGCATCCGCTCCGCGAGCACGGCGGCGAGCCGGGGGTCGGGGCCCAGAGGCGCCGCCACCACGGCATCCGCCCGGTCGGCGACCATCCCGTGCAGGTCGTGATGCACGTGGAATCCGCTCGACAGCAGCAGGGGGACGACCACGACGGGGCCGTCGATCGCCGCGAGGGCGTCGACGGCGTCGGGCTCCTGCACGTCGACGAAGGCGGCACGCACCTCGACGTCGGGGAGCCGGGCTGCGACCGCCTCGACGAGGTCGGCGATCGCGCGCGCCCCGGCGGCGTCGGACGTGCCGTGCGAGACGGCGAGCAGGGTGGGTCGAGCCATGCGGTCAGCCTAGGAGGTGCGTATGACGGAGATGTGTCGCGATTGTTAGCTTCTGTTGTATCGCTTGGCCGCCCCGCTCCGCGCCCCTACCGTGTCGGGGATGACGAACGACGATGTTTCTCAGACCCACCGGACCGCCCTCGGACGCCTCCTGCTCGATCGGCGCACGCTGCTCCGCGCCTCCGGCGCCGCGGCACTGGCCACGACCTTCGCGGTCGCCGGACGCCCGGCATCCGCCAGCGCCGCCTGCGAGGCGCTCGTCCATCAGGACGGATTCGCCACTCCCTCCGCCGGCAACTGGACCGCGCGCATCTTCGACGGCGCCAGCAGTCCGGTCGGCGCCGGTGACGTCTGGGGCGACCAGACGCTCTTCCCGCCCGCGCGCTACGCGATCGTGCCCGATCCGGCAGGCTCAGGGCAGCCGGTGATGCGCTTCACGGTGCCGGCCGACCAGGTCTCGTATCGGGCCGAGATCGCGCGCCGCCAGTTCACCCTCGGCCGGTACCGCTACGGAGTCTCGCACTACATCCCGACCGACTACGTGCCCTTCCGGTACGGCACGATCCTCGCGCAGTGGCACGGCTACACGCTGCCCGACGGCCGGGCGACGAACCCGCCGCTCGCGCTCCTGCTCAACGGCACCCCGACGCCCGTGTGGGAGCTGCACGTCTACCGGCTCCAGCCCGACCTCACGACGCAGCTGACCAGGCATACGCTCCCGGTGCCGGTGCAGTACGGCCGCTGGAACGACTGGACCGTGGACATCACCTGGTCGACGCCCTCCACTCCCGGCCGCGTGATCGTCACCCACGGCGGAACGACGGTGCTCGACATCTCCGGCGACAACAACTACCACCAGCAGTGGCCGCCGTACTTCCAGACCGGCATCTACCGGTCCTCGTGGCGCACCGGAGGGTATCCGGCGCAGCCCGACCTGCAGATCTACCACCGGGGCATCACCGTGCACGACCTCACGGGGTGCGCCGCCGGGTGACGTTCCGCGTCCCCCGTCTCGCCGCGAGGATGCCGACTTCACTAGGGTTCTGCGAGGGCCGAGGAAGGAGGCGCGATGACCAAGCAGCTCATCGTCAACCTGTTCGAGATGGCGACGCCGGGGCACATCACCCATGGGCTGTGGCGTCAGCCGGACAACCAGCGCGAGCGCTACGCCGACATCTCCTACTGGACCGAGCTGGCGCAGGTCGCCGAGGCGGCCGGTTTCGACGCGATCTTCCTGGCCGACGTCGTGGGTGCGTACGACGTCTACGACGACAGCTTCGAGCCCGCGCTCGAGCGCGGGCTGCAGATCCCCAACATCGATCCGCTGCTGCTCGTCGCCGCGATGGCGGCCGTCACCGAGCACATCGGCTTCGGCGTGACCTTCTCGACGACCTACGAGCCGCCGTTCGCCTTCGCGCGGCGCATGGCGACGCTCGATCACCTGACCCGCGGGCGGGTGGGATGGAACATCGTCACCTCGTACCTGCCGAACGCGGCGCGCAACTTCGGTCTCGACGATCAGATCCCGCACGACACCCGATACGAGATCGCGGCGGAGTACATCGACGTCCTCTACAAGCTGTGGGAGGGCTCGTGGGACGACGACGCGGTCGTCGCCGACAAGGACGGCGGAACGTACAGCCGCGCCGGCGCCGTGCGCGCGATCGATCATGTCGGCACGCACTTCCGCGTCGCCGGGCCTCACCTGTCCGAGCCGTCGCGGCAGCGTGTTCCGCTGCTGTTCCAGGCGTCGGCGTCGAAGGCCGGCATCGCGTTCGCCGCGCAGCACGCGGAGGTGCTGTTCACGGCCGACCGTCCGCCCGGAGCGCTCGAGCGCAACATCGCCGCGATCCGCGACGAGAGCGTGCGCCACGGTCGGCGGCCGGAGGACACGCGGTACGTCGTGATGGCCACCGTCATCGTCGCGCCCACCGAGGAGGAGGCGCGGGCGAAGTACGAGGAGTACCGGTCGTTCCGCGACCCCGAGGGAGCGTTCATCCACATGAGCGTGCCGTTCCATCCCCTGCAGCATCCGGCCGACATCACGGTGCGTGAGGCGCTGGAGCGCGAGGGGCGGCAGGACGTGGTCGACGCGGGCGCGCTCCCGCTGCATCTGACCGTCGGCCAGTTCGCGGGAGCGGTCGACGAGGCGTGGGATTCGCGCTTCCTCGCGGTCGGCAGTCCTGAGCAGGTGGCCGACACGATCGAGCGGTGGCTCGACGCCGACGGCATCGACGGGATCAACCTGCGCCAGTACCACTCGTTCGACACGGCCAGGGACTTCGGTGAGCTCGTGGTTCCGGAGCTGCGTCGGCGGGGACGGATGCGCGAGGCGTACGTGCCGGGGGAGATACTGCGCGAGCGGATCTTCGGCGAGGGGCCGCGCCTCCCGGAACGGCATCCCGCTGCGCGGTATCGCGGGGGTGCGAACCTCTAGACTCGGGCCATGCGGCTCCGTGCCATCGATCTGGTCGACGTCCTCGTGTATCTGGTCGTCCTCGGCACCTTCACTCAACTGTTCCCGGCGGTGATCTCCGAGAGCTTCCTGCTGTCGCTGCTGACGGCGGTCCTGCTGAAGGTCGTGCTCGAGGCCGTCGTGTGGGTGAAGACGAAGGCGCTCGCGCGCATCCGCTCCGAGGGCAGCGGCGCGAGACGGGCGGTCGGCGTGGTCGTGCTGCTGCTCGTGATGCCGGGCAGCAAATTCCTCGTGCTGGAGCTGGTCGACCTGGTGTTCGGCGACGCCGTGTATCTCGGCGGGTTCTTCCTTGTCACGCTGCTCATCGTCGTGCTCATGCTGGCGCGCGGGGGTGTGCGGCGGCTGCTGGTGCGGCCGGCGTCTGCCGAGGTGACGGCGTCGGACTCGTGATTCGCGACTGTATTCCGGAATGCCGGTTTATGCGCCTGAACAGGGGATTTGAATGTCGGTGGCCCCTGGTTCACTGAAGGTATGACAGCACTGGCGGATGCGACGGCCGAGCAGGTGAAAGCCCTGAGTTCGGCGACCGACATGCTCGTGGGGCTCGAGCGGACGATCAGCAGTCTGCAGGCCGCGCGCGACGGCGTTCTGGCGATCGGTTCTCGTCTGGCCCTGCAGGTCGCCGCCGAGCAGGAACACCCCGACTTCGGTGAACTCGCAGCGCGCACGGTCGCTTCCGAGATGGCAGCTGCGCTGCGCGTCAGCGACCGCACCGTGCAGGCGCGGATGGCGGATGCGGTGTGGCGGGTCGAGCGGTTTCCGCTGGTCTGGGCCGCCCAGGGGTCCGGCCGCATCAGTGCTGCGCACGCCCGAGCGATCTGCGATGCCGCCGAGCATCTGGAAGACGCCACGGACCGGGACTCGTACTCCGCCGAGATGGTGGCGTTCGCGGAATCGGAGTCCCCGAACCGGGTCTCCAGGCGCGGGCGGCGGGTGGCGGAACGATTCCAGCCGCGGTCGATGGATGAGCGGCATGCAGACGCACGGGAGAAGCGTTCCGTGTGGGTGAAGGACACCGGGGACGGGATGACGCAGCTCGGGCTGCTCGGCCCCTCCGCGCTCGTGCACGGTGTCTTCGAGCGGCTCACCGCGATGGCCAAGGCCGTCCGGTCCTCGGCATCCGAGCAGGATCACGATGCTGTGCAGGAACAGTCGGTGCGGGGAGCGGACACGCGGACCTTGAATCAGATCCGTGCCGACATCGCCCTCGACCTCCTCCTCTCCGGGGCTCCGGCCGGGCACGACACCCCAGACGAACTGCTCGCCGCGATCACAGCCTCGGTCTCCGTCACCGTTCCGGTCACCTCCCTGATGGGTCGCGCGACAGCTCCGGCCGAACTGAACGGTCGTACCCCGATGGACCTCGCCACCGCCCGCAGACTCGCCGGCGCAGCATCCGGATGGGATCGCATCCTCACCCACCCGATCACCGGCGCCCTGCTCTCCGTCGACCGCTACCGACCCAGTGCGGAGCTGAGACGACACCTCAGAGCCCGGGACCAGCGTTGCCGATTCCCCACCTGTGGCCACGCCGCCACCCACAGCGATATCGACCACCATCACGACGCCGCCCGCGGCGGTGCGACGACGGTGGAGAACCTCGGCCACCTCTGCAGACGACACCACGTCCTCAAGCACCACTCGCCATGGCACGTCGAACCCCTCGGCGACGGCACCTACGCCTGGACCAGCCCCACCGGCCGCACCTACATCGACAAACCGCCGCCCCCGCACACGATCACCTTCACCGACGACGATTCGAGCCCGCCGTTCTGATTCGACGGCTTCGCGCTATTCATCGACCGCGATGAAGTTCTTCGACAGCATCTCCTGCACGACGGGGCCGACAGGCTCTCCCTCGCACGTGACGGTGACCCACACCGAGTAGTCGGCTTCCACGAAGGCTCGCGCGGCCATGAAGTATCCGACCTCGTTGAACGTGTAGCTGAACTGGCGGTGCTCCACGCCGGAGCCCTCGCCTCCGTAGCGCAGGAACTCTCCGTCGGTGAGCCAGCCCTGCCCGAGGAAATCGCCACCGGACTGATGCTCGATCAGGGCGTCGGTGGCCTCCCTGTCGTCCATGCCGCCCGCGTCACCGAGCACGCCGCCCCGGAACGCGGCCGTGCAGGAGCCGCTGGCGTTCCGGTACGACCATCGTCCCGGCTGATCGGACGGGAGCGCCGCCCACCCCTCGTCCTCGATCAGCCCGTCGCCCCACCGGATGTCCGAATCCGCCGTCAGGGCCGCCCCTGCGGCGAAGGTCACATCCTCCGAAACCGACCCGATCCCCGCATCGGATGTCGGGCTCGTGCCGGATGTCCGGCTCGGGTCCGTACTCCTCGCCTCGCGCGAGATCGGGGGTGCGGCGCACCCGGTCGCGACGGCCAAGAAGGCAGCCACGGCGATGACGGCAGGGATGCGGAGGGTGGTGCGATGAATTCGTCGAGTCATGCTGCGGGAGCCTAGGCAGTCGCCGCATCCGCCGATCCACGCCTGTGGATAACTGCCGACACCCAAACTTGAGCCTTCTCGTATCAACTTTGTTTGACAGCATCCGCACCTCGGAGTACAGTTGAGTCATCGCGACTCAGGTTTCCCTGATCGCCGCAGATTTCCGAACCACAAGAACTTCCAACAAAGGAGAAAACACATGGCACGTGCTGTCGGTATCGACCTCGGAACCACCAACTCCGTCGTCAGCGTCCTCGAGGGCGGCGAGCCCAAGGTCATCGCCAACGCCGAGGGCTTCCGCACCACCCCCTCGGTGGTCGCCTTCACCAAAGACGGAGAGGTGCTGGTCGGCGAGACCGCCAAGCGCCAGGCCGTCACCAACGTCGACCGCACGATCTCGTCGGTCAAGCGCCACATGGGCACCGACTGGAGCTTCGACGTCGACGGCAAGAAGTGGACGCCGCAGGAGATCTCCGCGCGCATCCTCATGAAGCTCAAGCGCGACGCCGAGTCGTACCTGGGCGACACGGTGACGGATGCCGTCATCACGGTCCCCGCGTACTTCAACGACGCCGAGCGCCAGGCCACGAAGGAGGCCGGTGAGATCGCGGGCCTCAACGTCCTGCGCATCATCAACGAGCCGACCGCCGCCGCCCTCGCGTACGGTCTCGACCGCGGCAAGGAAGACGAGCTCATCCTCGTCTTCGACCTCGGTGGCGGAACGTTCGACGTCTCCCTCCTCGAGGTGGGCAAGGACGACGACTTCTCGACCATCCAGGTGCGCTCGACCGCCGGTGACAACCGCCTCGGTGGAGACGACTGGGACCAGCGTCTCGTCGACTTCCTCATCAAGCAGTTCAAGGAGACCACGGGCGTCGACGTCTCGGGTGACAAGATCGCCCTCCAGCGCCTCAAGGAGGCTGCCGAGCAGGCCAAGAAGGAGCTCTCCTCCTCGACCTCGACCAGCATCAACCTCCCGTACCTGTCGCTGACGGAGTCCGGCCCGGTGTCGCTGAGCGAGACCATCACCCGCGCGAAGTTCGAGGACCTCACCAAGGATCTGCTCGACCGCACCAAGAAGCCGTTCGAGGACGTCATCCGCGAGGCCGGCATCAAGGTCGCCGACATCGCTCACGTCGTGCTCGTCGGTGGATCGACGCGTATGCCCGCCGTCGCCGAGCTCGTCAAGCGCGAGGCCGGCAAGGAAGCGAACAAGGGCGTCAACCCGGATGAGGTCGTCGCCGTCGGCGCCGCCCTGCAGGCCGGAGTCCTCAAGGGTGAGCGCAAGGACGTGCTGCTCATCGACGTCACCCCCCTGAGCCTCGGAATCGAGACCAAGGGCGGCATGATGACCAAGCTCATCGAGCGCAACACGGCCATCCCGACCAAGCGCAGCGAGACCTTCACCACGGCAGACGACAACCAGCCGTCCGTCGCGATCCAGGTCTTCCAGGGCGAGCGCGACTTCACGCGCGACAACAAGCCGCTCGGCACGTTCGAGCTGACCGGCATCGCCCCGGCTCCCCGCGGCATCCCGCAGATCGAGGTCACCTTCGACATCGACGCCAACGGCATCGTGCACGTGTCCGCCAAGGACAAGGGCACCGGCAAGGAGCAGTCGATGACGATCACGGGCGGCTCGTCGCTGTCCAAGGAAGACATCGACCGCATGGTGCGCGAGGCCGAGGAGAACGCGGCCGAAGACAAGAAGCGCCGCGAGGCCGCCGAGGTACGCAACCAGGCCGAGACCCTCGCCTACTCGATCGACAAGCTGATCAAGGACAACGAGGACAAGCTCCCCGCCGACGTCAAGGAGTCGGTCCAGGCCGACGTCGACGCCCTCAAGACCGCACTCGCGGGCGAGGACGACGACGCCGTGAAGACCGCATTCGACAAGCTGAACGAGTCGCAGGGCAAGCTCGGCGAAGCGATCTACGCCACGTCCCAGGCGGATGCCGCGGCCGGCGCCGCCCCTGAGGGCGACGCGCCCGCCGATGACAGCTCCTCCGACGAGGACGTCATCGACGCCGAGGTCGTCGACGACGAGGAAGACAAGAAGTAATCATGACGGACAAGAACTTCGACGACAACGCCGGGGTTCCGGAAGAGGGGCCGGACGCGAACGCGTCCGGCCCCCAGCCGCAGAACCCCGACTCCACCGAGGCCGCAGCGGCCGAGGGCTCCGTCGACGACCTCACGGTCGACGACATCCTCGGTGCCACGCAGACCGGTGAGGCCGCGGCGGAGGACGCCGTGCTCGCCGACCTCGAGTCCACCCTGCTCAACGACCTCAAGCGTCTGCAGGCCGAGTACGCCAACTACCGCCGCCGCACCGAGGAGCAGCGTCAGATCGAGAGCGAGCGAGCGAAGGGCGAGGCCGCCAAGGGCCTCATCCCGGTGCTCGACGATCTCGACCGCGCGGCCCAGCACGGCGACCTCGTCGAGGGCACGCCCTTCGCCGTGATCGCCGACAAGGTGCGCGTGGTGGTCGAGCGCCTCGGTGTCGTCTCCTACGGCGAGAAGGGCGAGGAATTCGACCCGCAGCGCCACGAGGCGATCTTCCAGCAGCCCACTCCGGGCGTCACCAAGACCACGGTGCTCGAAGTCGTCGAGGTGGGATACCGCCTCGGGGACATCGAGCTGCGTCCCGCGAAGGTCGTCGTCGCTGTCCCTGCCGAGTAGGTGATCGATGGCTAGCCAGGATTGGTTCGACAAGGACTTCTACAAGACCCTCGGGGTCTCGAAGGACGTCAGCGACGCCGATCTCAAGAAGACGTACCGCAAGCTGGCGCGCAAGTATCACCCCGATTCCAATCAGGGTGATGCGGCGGCAGAGGCGAAGTTCAAAGAGATCAGCGAGGCGTACTCGGTGCTCTCCGACGCCGATCAGCGCAAGGAGTACGACGAGATCCGTGCCATGGGCTCGGGCGCGCGCTTCACGGCGGGCGGCGCGGGCGCGGGCGGCTTCGAAGACGTGTTCAGCCGCTTCGGCCAGCAGGGGCGCGGCCAGTCCGCCGACTTCGAGGACATCTTCGCGATGTTCAACCAGGGGCAGGGCGGTTCGTTCGGCAACGGCCGCTTCGGGCAGACGAGCGGCGGGTATCGCGGCTTCGGCGGGCCGCAGCGCGGTGCCGACGTCACGGCGCGGACGACGATCGACTTCATCACGGCCGTGCAGGGCGAGACCATCTCCCTGCAGGGAGAAGACGGCAAGCCGTTCAAGGTGAAGATCCCCGCCGGCGTGGCCGACGGGCAGAAGATCCGACTGCGGGGTCGCGGTCGCCCCTCGCCCGATGGCGGGGAGCGCGGCGACATCGTGGTGCAGATCACGGTGCGCCCGCATCCGGTGTTCACGCGTGACGGACTGAACCTGCGCGTCATCGTGCCGGTGACGTTCACCGAGGCGACCCTCGGCGCGACCATCGAGGTGCCGACGCTCGGCGGCGACGTGGTCAAGCTCCGCGTCGCACCGGGCACCCCCTCCGGTCGGGTGCTGCGCGTCAAGGGGCGCGGCGTCACGACGTCGAAGGGCAGCGGCGACCTGCTCGCCGAACTCCAGGTCGCGGTGCCGACGCACCTCGACGAAGCCGCTCGTGCGGCGCTGGAGAAGTTCCAGGAGCTCGAGCCGACGGAGAATCCGCGCGCCGAGCTGATGGCGAAGGCGAAGCGATGACGTCCGCGAGCACCGGGGAGGTGAGCATCCATGGCTGAACGTGGCATGGACGCCGACACCCCGGTGTTCGCGATCGCCGTCGCCGCCGAGCTCGCGGGCATGCACCCGCAGACGCTGCGGCAGTACGACCGCATCGGCCTCGTGGTGCCCGGCCGCACCTCCGGCGGTTCACGCCGGTACTCGACCCGCAACATCGAGCAGCTCCGCGAAGTGGCCGAGCTCTCCTCCCAGGGTGTCAGCCTCCCCGCGATCGCGCGCCTCCTCGACCTCGAGGATGAGAACCGGATGCTGCGCGCCCGAGTCGCCCAGCTCGACGCGGCGCTACGCGCCGAGCGCGAGAGCCGTCCCGGCGTGCGCGTGTTCGCCGCGGGCTCCACCGGCGTGGTGCCGATGCCCTCCGGCCGCCGCATCCGCCGTTCCACAGAGGTCATGCTGTGGAACCCGCGCGGGAACTGAGCGACGCGCTCGACGTCCCGGTCGGCGTGACCGGGATCAGCACGAGCCCCTTCGCGATCAGTGCGGCCGAGGAATGGGACTGGCACCGGCACGACGCCGATGAGCTGCTGTGGTCGGCACGCGGGTCTCTCGTCGTCGAGACAGCCGTCGGCTTCCACGCCGTCCCGTGGACCGTCGGCCTCTGGATCCCGGCAGGCGAACCGCATCGTGTGACCGCGTCGAAGGGCACGGAGTTCTCGTGCACGTTCCTCGCACCGGGGATCGGCTCCCCGCCGCGAGAGGGGGTCGGCGGCGTCGGCATCCCGATGGCCGCCCGCGCGCTCCTCGATGAGCTCGCGACACAGGACATGGCCGACGAGACGCGTCGGCTTGCGGAGCAGCTCGTGCCCCGCCTGCTCCATCGCGCGGAGCTGCTTCATCTCACCCTGACCCTGCCCGACGACGATCGGGCGAGGCGGATCGCGGAGGCGGTGCAGCAGGATCCGGCCGATGCGCGCACGCTGCAGGAATGGGGCGCCGTCGTCGGCGCGAGCGAGCGGCATCTCGCACGCTTGTTCCGCCGCGATTCCGGCCTCTCCTTCGCCGAGTGGCGCACCCGGGCGCGGATGCTCGCGGCGATCGTGATGCTGGCCGAGGGGCTTCCGGTCGCCATGGTCGGGAGACGTGTCGGGTACGCGCGGTCGAGCGCCTTCGTGCAGGCGTTCCGTCGGGAATTGGGGACGACGCCGGGAGCATTCGCGGTGTCCGCGCTCTGATTCGTCTCTCTCACGACATTCCCTGGCAGTTTCGCGACATCGGGAAGAGGGATGATCGATGAGGCACTTAGGTAAGCCTCAGCTAATCCCTCCCCGAATCGAAGGTCCGTTCATGACGCCCTCCCGCACCCGTCGTCTCCGCGCCGTCGCTCTCGCGACCGGCGCCGTGTTCCTGCTCACCTCGTGCGCGTCCGCACAGGCCGGTGAAGCCGGCGGCGAGACCCTCACCATCGACACCGAGTTCGGAGAGGTCACCGTGCCGACCGAACCCCAGGCGGCGATCGGCTTCTACACGACCGACGTCGACATCCTGATCACCCTCGGATACCCGCTGGCCGCCGAGCAGCCGATCCGCGACGACTGGGACGCGTTCCCGAGCTACTTCCCGCAGGAGGAGCTCGAGGGCATCAAGGGGTTCCACAACTACCCGGAGTTCAACCTCGAGCACATCCTCGAGGTCGGTCCGGACTTCATCCTCAACGGCATCGGCTACGAGACCGATCTGCACGACAAGCTCACGCCGATCGCCCCCACCTACACGTACAACGCCTTCGACGGCGGCGACTGGCGCGACAAGTTCGAGGCTCTGGCCGCGGACCTCGGCCGCGAGAAGCAGGCCCAGGCCTGGCTCGACGACTACGCGGCGCGCGTCGCCGAGGTTAAGGAGCAGCTCGACGCCGCGGGCGTCGCCCCGGTCGTCGCCGACATCTCCTTCTGGGACGGTCAGATCAACGTCGGCTGCTACAGCATCTCCTGCCTGGTCTTCGCCGATCTCGGCCTCGAGATCAGCCCGCTCGCCGACGGCGACGGCGACGGAAAGCCCGACAGCGACGGCACGTCCCTCAGCATGGAGCAGGTGGGACAGCTCGCCGACATCGACGTCATCTTCACCGGGGTGAGTGAAGACGGCTCCGGTCTGATCACCGACGAGGAGGCCCTGCAGGCGAACCCGCTCTGGACCGCGCTCCCCGCGATCGTGAACGGCGAGGTCCACGCCTACAACTACGAGATGAGCTACGGCTCGCCGAGCGGCCAGGACGGTCTGCTCGAGGTCGTGCGCAAGGCGCTGCTCCCGTGAGCCGCCCCGAGGTGAACCGCGTCCATCGCGTCGAGGTCGTCGAGGTCGAGCGGCTGACGCCAGGGATGGTCCGGATCGTCTTCGCCGGCGACGGGCTCGAGGGCTTCCTCTCCTCGGGTGTCGGCGACGAGTATCTGCGGCTGTTCCTGCCGAAGACCGGCCACGAGGAGCCCGTGCTCCCCTCGCCGACCGAGGACGGCTACTGGGAGTTCCCCGACGGCGTCGACTCCACCGAGGTGCGCACCTACACGGTGAGGTCGTGGGATGCCGTGTTCGGTCGTCTCGTGATCGACTTCGTCGTGCACGAGGGCGGCATCGCCGCGACCTGGGCACTGGGTGCCCGGCCGGGCCACATCGTCGGAGTGAACACCCCGCGCGGTCTGTACGACCCGCCCGAGGGCATCCGCTGGCAGCTGCTCGTCGCCGACGCGACGGGGCTCCCCGCCGCGCTGCGTCTGGCCGAGCAGGCGCCGGCGGGCGTGCGCACGCGAGTGGTGCTGGAGGTCGGCGATCCGGCCGACGAGCACCACGTCGATCTGCCCGCCGACGTCGAGCTCACCTGGGTGCACGGCGGCAACGGCCATGGTCCGAGCCGCGTCGAGGACATCGTGCGCGCGAGCGAATTCCCGCGCGAGCCGGGCTACGTCTGGGTCGCGGGAGAGACGCGTGTGACCCGTGGGGTGCGCAAGCACCTGCGGCACGAGCTGAGGCTGCCGTCGACGGCGTACAAGGTCGTCGGGTACTGGACCGCGAACTCGGAGCAGTGGAGCGAGCGCTTCGAGGCGCTCCCCGACACGGTCCGGAAGCAGCTCAGCGCGATGTGGGACGACGAGACGCGCGATGTCGAAGAGGTCGAAGACGAGTACGAGGCCACTCTTGAGGCTCACGGACTCTGAGCTCGCGCCGGCGGCGGCGGTCGCCGCGCCCGCTGTGCTGACGAGCGAGGCCGTCGACAGTGCGCGGGCCGCGATCTCGGTCTCGCGCCGGCGGCGGATGCTGGGCTTCGCGCTCGCGGTCGGCGCGCTCGCCGTCTGCATTCTGCTGAGCTTCACGATCGGCTCCCAGCGGCTCTCGATCGAGCAGATCGTCGCTGCTCTCCAGGGCACCGACACCGAGGCGTGGACGATCATCCGTGACCTTCGCGGACCACGGACAGCGCTCGGCATCCTCGTCGGTGCCGCGCTCGGCATCGCCGGCGCCCTGATGCAGGCATTCACGCGGAACCCGCTGGCCGACCCCGGCATCCTCGGGGTGAACGCGGGCGCGGCGTTCGCCGTGGCCGCGGGTGCGGCGGCCTTCGGCATCACCACCCTGTCGGGCACGATCTGGTTCGCGCTCCTCGGTGCGGTCGCCACGACGTTCGCGGTGTGGGCGATCGGCGCCTCCGGCCGTCGCGGCGTCGACCCGCTGCGGATCACCCTCGCCGGCGTCGCGATCGGGGCGTTCCTCAGCGGCATCACCTCGGGCATCACGCTCCTGCTCCCGGAGGTCTTCGACCGCATGCGCGGCTGGAACGCCGGGAGCATCGCCAGCGTGCCGTCCGAGCAGATCGGATGGGTGCTGCCGTTCCTGCTCGTCGGGTTCGTGCTCGCCTTCGCGGTGGCGCGGCCGTTGAACGCGGTCGCGCTGGGCGACGACCTCGCCGTGTCGCTGGGGTCGCGGATCGTGCGCACCCGCGTGCTCGCGATCATCGCGGCGACGCTGCTGTGCGCCGCCGCGACCGCTGTCGCCGGGCCGATCGGCTTCGTCGGTCTCATGGTGCCGCACGCCGTGCGCTGGTTCACCGGGCCGGACCAGCGCTGGATCTTCGCCGGGAGCCTGATCGCCGCACCCGTGCTCGTGCTCGCGAGCGACATCGTCGGCCGCGTCGTGCTGCGCAGCGGCGAACTGCCCGTCGGCATCGTCACCGCCTTCGTCGGGGCACCGGTGCTGATCATGCTCGTCCGCCGCCGAGGGGCGAGCGCCCTGTGAGCGTGCACGTCGAGCGCGGGTACCGCACCTGGCTGCTCCGATCGAGGAACGGCGGCGTCAGCATCCTCGTCCGACGTCGCCCCGTGGTGGTCGTGACAGCACTGGTCCTCGCTGCGGCGGCGGTCGCCGTCGTGAGCCTCGGCGTCGGCGACTACGTCGTGCCGATCCCCGACGTCGTCGCCACCGTCTTCGGCTTCGGCGACTCCCGCTCGCAGCTGGTGGTCTGGGGATGGCGGATGCCGCGCGTGCTGCTCGCCCTCGCGCTGGGCGCCGCACTCGGCACCGCCGGAGCGATCTTCCAGTCGCTGACCCGCAATCCGCTCGGCAGCCCCGACATCATCGGCTTCGATTCGGGTGCGTACGTCGGCGCCCTGCTGATCATCACGACCGTCGGCACCGGATACCTCGCTGTCGCGGGCGGGGCGCTCGCCGGCGGACTCGTCACCGCGCTGCTCGTGTACGTGCTGGCCTACCGACGCGGGTTCCAGGGATTCCGGTTGATCATCGTGGGCATCGCCGTCTCCGCGATGCTCGCCTCCGTCAGCACCTGGGTCATCCTCGACACCGACCTGAACATCGCTCTCGCCGCATCGGCGTGGGGGAGCGGATCGCTCAACGTGGTCGGGTGGCCGCAGGCGGCACCCGCCGTCGCAGTCCTCGTCGTGCTGTGGATCGTCGCCGCCATGCTGTCGCGCGGCATGCATGCGCTCGAGGTCGGGGATGACGCGGCGGTCGCGTTCGGCGTGCGCACCGGGCGCGTGCGGCTCCGGCTGGTGGTGCTGGGCGTCGCCTTCACGGCGACGGCCACCGCGGCAGCCGGACCGATCGCCTTCGTGTCGCTCGCCGCCCCGCAGCTGGCGCGGCGGCTGACCCGCTCCGCCGGCGTCACGCTGTCGGCCTCGGCGGCGATGGGAGCGCTGCTGCTCGTCGTGAGCGATCTGATCGCCCAGCGGATCTTCGCGCCGTCGCAGCTCCCGGTCGGCGTGATCACCGTCGCCCTCGGCGGCGCGTACCTCATCTGGCTGCTGATCTCGGAGGCGAGAAGACGATGACCGACACCGCTGTGCCCCTGGTGGGCGTGGAGCGCGGGTCCGACCCGCGACTGTCCGCGAAGGACGTCACTCTCGGCTACGACCGACGTGTGATCGCCGACGGACTGACGGTCGACATCCCGACCGGATCGTTCACTGTGGTCATCGGGCCGAATGCGTGCGGCAAGTCGACCCTCCTGCGCGCGCTCGCCCGGGTGATGAAGCCGTCTGCGGGCTCCATCCTGCTCGACGGCCGGGAGATAGCCGAATTGCCGGCGAAGGAGGTCGCCCGTCGACTGGGGCTGCTGCCCCAGAGCTCGATCGCCCCCGAGGGCATCACGGTCGCCGATCTCGTGGCGCGAGGGCGGCATCCGCATCAGGGAGTGTTCCGGCAGTGGACGACGAGCGACGAGAACGCCGTTGCCCAGGCTCTGGCTGCGACCAACACCGCCGACCTCGCCGCACGGCAGGTCGAGGAGCTCTCCGGGGGACAGCGCCAGAGGGTGTGGGTGGCCATGGTGCTCGCGCAGGAGACGCCGCTGCTGCTGCTCGACGAGCCGACCACGTTCCTCGACATCGCGCATCAGTACGAGCTGCTCGAGCTGCTGCGACGTCTGCACGACGAGGGCGATCGCACCCTCGTGGCCGTGCTGCACGACCTGAATCAGGCGGCGCGCTACGCCGACCATCTGATCGTGATGCGCGAGGGGCGCGTGATCGCCGCGGGAGCCCCGGATGAGGTGATGACCGAGCAGCTGATCGAGGAGGTCTTCGGGCTGCCGTGCACCATCATCCCCGACCCGCACACGGGCTCTCCGCTGGTGGTGCCGCGGCCCTCGCGGTGAGCTCCGACCGGGCCGGGTGACGGCGAGCCGATTCAGTCCGGGGTGCCGAGCAGACGCCGGAGGACCCAGGTGTTGCCGCCGTCATCGTAGGTGTGCACGAACTCGTCGAGCACGGTCTGCGCGAGCGCGAGCCCGCGCCCGCTCTCGCTCTCCGCGTCGGGCATGGCGACGTCGTGCCAGTCGATCGATGCCGGAGGGGCCGTGTCGACCAGGGTCGCGGTGAGGTGGTCTGCGGCGATGCGGATGTCGATGCGCAGCTGCACGTCGGTCGGCCCGTCGCTGTGCTGCACCATGTTCGTGGCCACCTCGCTCACGGCCAGCGTGAACAGGGTGCGGTCCAGGTCCGGGACATGCGATGCCGCCGCCCACGCGGCGTCGAGCGCATCGAGCACGCCATCGACGAGGGCGAGCCGCGCCGGCCCGTCGAGTCGGATGACGTGGGCGTCAGCGTCCATCGAACGCCGATTCCGGCGTGGGGTAGTCGCGCAGGACACGGTCGAGGTTCGTCAGGCGCAGCACCGTGCGCACGGCATCCGGAACCGCGGCGATCCGCAGATCGCCTCCGGCGACGCGCGCGCTCTTGAGCCCGCCGACGAGGGCTCCGAGACCCGACGAGTCGACGAACTGCAGGTCGACCATGTCGATGACGATCCGCGATTCGCCGGCGGTGATCAGATCGCCGACCGCGTTGCGGAGCAGGGGAGCTCCGGTCGCCGTGAGTCGACCGCCGAGTGCGATGACGGCGTATCCGTCGCGGGATTCACTGTTGAGATCCATGGGACTCCTTCTCGAGGATCAGAGCGGCGGGGCCGCGGTACCGTGCGGCCTGGATGATGACGCTGAGGACGACGAGGTCGTAGAGGACCCAGGCGGTGTTGACGAGAGTGCCGGTCCCGTCGGCGGTGCCGATGAACACCCGGACGATGCCGATCACGAGTGCGATGCTGAGGACGACGATCGCGGTGAGCTGCGGCCAGATCTCGCCCCAGGGCACGCCGCGAGGATCGCGGCCGTCCTTGCGCGTCACGGCGAACGACAGCGGTCGGCCCAGCACCACGTTGGCGAAGGCGGTCGTGCACGCGCGGATCCATACCGGGAACAGCGCGAGCGAGTACTGCTGCCCGCGCCAGGTCTTGACGCCTCTCGCGACGAACAGGAACAGCAGCTGGTTCACGAGGAAGTACGGCAGGAAGCGGGCGAAGAAGTCGACCGACCAGGCGGTGACCGGCAGCACGCCGAAGACGAGGTACACGACGGGCGCGGTGAGGTACACGATCGCGGCGAAGCCGGACAGGTAGCTCCACATCGTCGCGAAGTACATGAGACGCTGGCCGACCGACAGTCCGCGCTTGGCGAGCGGGTTGTCCCTCAGCATCACCTGGAGCGTCCCCTGCGCCCAGCGCAGTCGCTGGGTCAGCATGGTGCGCAGGTCTTCCGGGGCGAGACCCTTGGCGAGGATCTCGTGGTGGTAGACGCTGCGCCAGCCGATCGCATGCAGCTGCATGGCCGTCGCCATGTCCTCGGTCACCGAGATCGTGGCGAGCGGGAGGATCGGCTGCGCCTCGTCGCCGCGATCGAGTCGCAGAGCGTCGAGCAGCGCCCGCACGGTGTCGAGCGCCGTGATCGGGGACAGATCGGATGCCGCCAGTGCAGCGAGCCCTGCCTCGTCGACGATCACGGCGTCGAGCTGCGCATCATGGGCGATCGGCAGCGCGCCGAGTTCCTCGAGGTCGGCGCGGATGCCGGCGAGGTCGTCGGCGATGAGGATCCGCGAGGCGTTGTCGACGGCCTCCCTGACGCCGTCCGCGACCTCGGAGACGGGGGCGCCGTCGGCCAGGTTGCGGCTTCCCCGGCGGATCGCGATCTGCAGGGCGGAGAGCTCCCGACGGAGTCGCGGGTCGGATGCCGACCGCATCTCCTTCTCGATCATCTGCTCCGAGGTGCGGAGCGCTCTCGCCGCGGAGTCGGTCACCTCGCGCACGTAGCCGATGATGCCGAGCTGCATGAGCGCCTCCCGGCGCAGCACGGCATTCGACCCGCAGAAGAAGGCGGCGTTCCAGCCGTCCTTGCCCTGCTGGATCGGCCCGTAGAACAGCGGTGCCTGGCTGCCGAGCGGATCGGCCTCGTCCACGTTCATGAACCACTGCGGCGTCTGCACGAGCGCGACCTCGGGGTCGTCGGCGAAGTAGCCCAGGGTGCGGTGCAGGATCAGCGGGTCGGGGATCTGATCGGCATCCAGGATGAGCAGGAACTCCCCATCGGTCTGGAACAGGGCGCTGTTGAGGTTCCCGGCCTTGGCGTGGCGGGGTTTGCCGGTCCAGTCGTCCGAGCGCGTGAGGTAGCCCAGGCCCGCCTCGCGCGCAGCCGCCTCGAGCTCGGGGCGGGACCCGTCGTCGAGCACCCAGGTGGTGTGCGGGTAGGCGATCCGCTTCGCGGCGCGGGCGGTGGTCATGACGAGCTCGATGGGCTCGTCATACGTCGTGATGAACACGTCGACCGTCCCCTGCGGAGGCGAGACGGGCGCGGGGCGCTCTCGGGCCCTCCACATCGTCAGGCAGAACAGGAACGTGTCGATCAGACTGTAGGTCTCGGCGATCACGAGCGGCACGGCGATCCACCACGCCGACCAGTTCACCGACTCGAGCCAGCGCCAGGCGACGTAGTTCACCCCGAGCAGGACCGACAGCAGGGCGAGGATGCGGATCGTCGCGAAGCGCGCGGTCACGGCTCGCGCCTCACGACCACCACGGTGATGTCATCCGTGGCCCGTTCGTCGGAGGACAGCCGGAGCGCCTCCCGGATCGCGCCGTCCGGCCCGAGCGTCGTCAGCACGCGGTACACGTGCGCGTACGGGTCGTCGGGGTCGAGCACGTCGAGCAGGCCGTCGCTGCAGCAGACGAACGAGTCGCCCTTGTCGAGGCGCGTCGTGCGCGGCTCCCTCTCCTCGGGCGGCTGGAGGCCCATGCCCATGCC
Organism: Microbacterium sp. LWH11-1.2; assembly: GCF_038397745.1. NCBI lineage: Bacteria > Bacillati > Actinomycetota > Actinomycetes > Micrococcales > Microbacteriaceae > Microbacterium > Microbacterium sp. LWH11-1.2. Next base: position 1,455,911 of record NZ_CP151636.1, read on the forward strand.
GAGAGGCAGGCTGGTCGATCGCAGGTGCTCCCACGAGCCGTCGGCGCGCAGGATGAAGGCGAGGCTGTGTCCGGCATCGATCACCTGCAGCTCTCCCGTCTCCGGCTGCAGCTCGGCGTGCACCGCGGTGACGAACATCGACGTGTCTGCGAGGTCCTCCTCCAGCAGCCGGTCGGCGTCGGCGATCGCCTCGGCGATGCTGCGGTCGGGAGCCGTGCGCAGCGACGCGCGCACGCTGGCCGCCACGAGTGCCGGGCCGGTGCCCTTGCCCATGGCATCCGCCAGCGTGATGCGCAGTGATCCGCGGTGCATGCGGAGGTCGTAGAAGTCGCCCGCGATGCGACCGCGCGAGACCGCACCGCCCGCGATCGTGTAGCCGGGGACATCGGGGTGCTCCTGCGGACGGAGCGCGCGCTGGATGACCGCCGCATGGTCGAGCTCGGCGTCGTTCGCGAGTTCCGACTGCACCCAGAAGGCGAGGTCGCGGAGCAGGCCCTGTTGCGCCTCGCTCAGGGTGTGCGGAACGGTGTCGAGCACGCACAGGGTGCCGATCGGTTCGCCGCCGGGGGCGTGCAGCGGGTGACCGGCGTAGAAGCGCAGATGCGGGTCGCCGACGACGAACGGGTTGTCGGCGAAGAGGTCGGTGGCGCTGGCATCCTCGACGATGACGGTGCGGTCCTGGCTGACCGTGTAGTCGCAGAACGAGTCCTGGCGTGGGGCCTCGGAACCGCCGAGCCCGATCTCGGACTTCCGCCACTGCCGGTCGCGGTCCAGCAGCGAGACGCTGACCATGGGCACGCCGAACATCTCCTTGGCCAATCGTGCCACTCGATCAACGCGCTCATCGCGCGGTGTGTCGAGGATCCCCAGTTCCTCGAGCGCTTCCTGTCTTCTTCGCTCGTCGAACATCTGCCGCCCTCCACGGTCACCTTCATCCTAGGAGGGAACGGGTCAGATCTCGTCGACCGAGAAGCGGAACGCCGCGCCCTGGCGGAACGGCTCGATGATCTCGAAGTTCTCGTAGGCCGGACCGCCGGGGATCGGCGACGCGCTCGCCCAGTACGACCAGCGGGCGTTCACGACGGCCTCGAGCTCGGGGTGCGGGTCATCGACCCGCCAGCTCTGCACGGCGCGGCGGCCGAGGAAGCGCCAGTGCTCGGCGGTGTCGGCGGAGTACTCGACCGACCACGGGTCCTCCTCGTCACCGGTTGCGCTCACGACCGCCGCTTCTCCGTCGCGGGCGAGCGCGGACAACGGGAACCGCGCATGCTCGGCGAAGGCCGTGCCGGAGAAATCCGGCCACAGCTCGGCCGCGGTCACGATGCGATCGGCGAGGTGCAGCCGCCGCAGTCGCGCCCAGTTGCCCATCGTCGCCGTGAGGATCAGGTGGGACAGCGGGACGGATGCCGCGTTCGCGTAGCCTGCGACCTCGACCTCGTGCGGACGGTCGGCGAAGAACCGCACGCGCACGCGGACGTCCGCCCCGTTGTCGAAGCGCTCGACGCCGATCCAGACCGTCAGGGTCTCGATGCCATCGGCGGTCTCGACGACGCCGCGTGCGGGAGGATCCCCGGCGGCCCGCTCGACGGCATCCGCTTCCTCGGCCGACCAGAGACGCTTGCCGCGTTCGCCGGGGTCGAGGGTGCTGGGTTCGAGCTCGGAGAACCCGCGGTGGGTGTCGCCTGCGGGGATCGGCTCGACAGCGATGAAGTTGACGAGCCGCTCGGGCGGATGGTCGAGGTAGGGGGCGAAGACACGGAGCAGGCCTCGGGGGCCGGGGATCGGCGGGATGCCGATCTGGATGCCGTCCGGGTGGCCCCAGCGGGGCTCGGCATCGGGTGCGCCGGACGGCCGGAGCCACCCGTGTTCGGGGGAGAGGGGCATGTCGAAGACCCTAGTGATCTGAAATCGATTTCGCTAGATTCGTGGCATGCATCGTCGCAGAAGACCCCTTCGAGTCGCCGCCCGTCGAACCGCCGTCGCGGCATCCGTCGTTCTCGCCGTCGGGCTGGCCGGCTGCGCCGGCGGACGCGCCCCGAGCGTGGACCCGGACCCGGACAAGCCCTTCGTCCTGGAGGGGGTCTCGGGGCTCACCGAGATCGCGCAGCTCACCGGTCCGGATGCCATGAACGACACGGCATCCGTCTCGGTCGCCGGCACGGATCTCGGCTCCATGGTGAACGTGGGCGACAAGACCTTCTTCCTCTTCGGCGACACGTTCGGCGAGCGTGATCCGGAGTCCATCGGCGGCCAGGGCGGCTTCTGGAGATCGAACGTCGCCGCCTGGACCACCGACGACGATCCCACGGACGGCATCGACTTCGAGGGGTGGGTGGAAGACGACATCGGGCTCGCCGGGCCGCTCATCGAAGGCGATCACGATGCCAACGGGGCCGGCGGCGAGGTGACGAAGATCCCCACCTACGGCTTCGCGATCGGCGACACGATCTACGTCTCGTACATGTCCGTGAAGTTCTGGGGCGAGCCGGGCGCCTGGGATGCGAACCGCTCCGCGCTCATCGTCTCGCGGGATGACGGCACAACCTGGTCGCCGGTCGACGGCGTCGAGTGGCCTGGCGACTCGAACTTCATCCAGTTCGCGACCGCGCAGGTCACGGAGGGCGGTGAGGACTGGATCTACTTCTGGTCCATCCCCTCCGGCCGGTTCGGCGGCGTCCAGTTGATGCGCGTGCGCGCCACGGAGGCCGCGGTCGAGGACCAGTCGTCGTACTCGTACTTCGCCGGGCTCGACGGCGAAGCGCCGCAGTGGAGCGACGAGATGACGGATGCCGAGACGATCGTCGAGGGCACGATCGGCGAGCTGTCGGTGATGTGGTCGACCTACCTGGAGCGGTGGATCATGACGTATTCGGATGCCGGCAGCGCCTACATCCGTGAGGGGATCACGCCCTGGGGGCCGTGGGGCGAGGCGATCGAGCTCGTGCCCGGATCCGAGTATCCGGGGCTGTATTCCCCGTACCTGAATCCCCGCTACGTCACGGAGGACGGCCGCCGCATCCACTTCACGCTCTCGCTCTGGGACCCGTACAACGTGTTCTGGTTCTCGGCCGACCTCGACCGCGCCGACTGAAATATCGCAAGGTTGATCTCCCTTGCGCATGAAATCGATTTCGCCTACTCTGGCGCTACCCGGTCACTGAGGATCGATCGGCCTGCACAGCAGCGACTCGATGAGGAGTCCGTTCCCTGAGGAGGAACAAGATGAGAATCACCACCCGCACCCGACGCACAGCGATCGCCGCTCTCGGCGCGCTGACGGTCGGCTCCCTGCTCGCCGCCTGCGGCGCGGGCACCCCCGGTGGAACGGCGGGAGGCGACGGCGGCGAAGACGGCGTCACCACGGTCCAGTTCTGGCACCGGAGCTTCACGCCGGTCGAGAACGAGTGGTACGCCGACATCGTCAAGCAGTTCAACAAGTCGCAGAGCGACATCAAGGTCGTCGACACCGAGGTCCCCGCCGATGCCTGGGATCAGAAGATGAAGGCCGCGCAGGCCGCGGGCAAGGCGCCCGACGTCTACACGAGCTCGGCCAACCTGCTCGACCTCGTCAACGCCGGCTCGGTGCACGAGCTCGACTCGATCGTCTCCGAAGACGCGCTCGGCGAGATCATGGACACCGCCACCTCGATCTCCGAGGTCGAGGGCACCCACTACGCCTACCCGCTGCTGCTCGAACCGCAGACCGTGCTCTTCTGGAACACCGACATGCTCGACGCCGCCGGCGTCGACTCCTCCGCGGCCCCCGAGACCTGGGATGACCTGCTCGCGGCCTGCGCGAAGATCCAGCCGACGCTCACGGACGGCCAGTACTGCATCTCGCCGGCGCAGGACGCGGTGACCATGGCCTGGTCCACCGTCGGACAGCAGTACAACTTCGCCGGGCACCTCGCGCTCACCGACGACTGGGCCGCGCCCGACATCGACAACGACGGCTATCGCGGGCTCATGGCGCAGTACAAGGAGCTGTGGGACAAGGGATACATGCCCAAGCAGCCGCTCGCCGCGTACGTCGGCGGTGAGGACTTCGGTCAGCAGAAGGTGGCCTTCAAGGTCTCCGGTTCGTGGATGATGTCGGAGATCGGCTCGGACTACGCCGACCTGCTCGCCAAGACGGGAGTCGGCGCGTTCCCGAGCGCGCCGGGTGCGGACGGCCGCACCGCCACCACCATGGGCAACTTCACCTGGGTGGTCGATGCCAAGAGCAAGAACGCCGAGGCCGCCGGGAAGTTCCTCGAGTGGGCCATCGCCGGAGACCCGGAGAACCTCGTGCCGTTCTTCGTCGACACCCAGTTCACCAAGGTTCCCGTCCGTCAGTCGGTGCAGGATGCCGTCGCCGCGAGCCAGGAGGCCGCGGACGCCCCGTGGTCGAGCATCATCGTGGACGAGATCGCACCCGATGCGATCGCCGGCGCGACCTACCCGTGGGACGTGAACCTCGCCGTGGGCACCGCCATGGAATCCGTGATGAAGGGCTCCGCCTCGGCGGACGACGCGATCAACACGGCCAACGCCGCGATCCAGACGGTCATCGACCGTGACGGGCTGCCCGACAAGGCGCCCAAGAACTGACATCGCCCGCTGTCCGGGGGTCGGGGGTCCCGGTCCCCGGACAGCGTCGGCCCTGAGATCGCGACGAGGTGGATATGGCCAGTCAGGCTGTGCAGGAACGCCGGGAGATCCGGCAGAGACAGAACCGGTACAAGTACCGCGACAACCGGACCGCCTACTGGTTCCTGGTGCCGCTGGTGGTGCTGCTCGGGATCTTCGTGATCTGGCCCGCCATCTACGCCGGATACCTGTCCTTCCAGGACTGGAGCTTCTACAAGGACCCGGAGTTCGTCGGCATCCGCAACTACGCGAACGTCCTGAAGGACCCGCTGTTCATCGCCACGATCGGGCGCGGCTTCCTCTTCGTGCTGATGACCGTGCCCGCGATGCTGGTCCTGGCGTTCCTGTTCGCGAGCCTCGTCGTGGCGGTGTCACGACGGGCGGCGAGCGTCCTCAAGGTCAGCATCTACATCCCGACCATCATCTCCGCCGTGATCACGTCGATCATCTTCGTGCTGATCTACAACTACTCGGGCGGTCTGCTGAACGCGTTCCTGGGGATCTTCGGTGTCGACCCGATCGCGTGGATCGGCGACCCGAAGTGGGCGCTGCTCGCGGTCGCCGTCCCCGCCATCTGGCTCGGCATGGGGCTCACCTCGCTGATCATGGTCGCAGCGATGGTCGACATCCCCACCGAGTACTACGAGGCCGCCGCGATGGAGGGCGCGAACTGGGGGCAGAAGACCGCGTACATCACGATCCCGCAGATGAAGAACGTGGTGCTCTATCTGCTCATCACCGGCTTCGTCGCGGCGATCCAGCAGTTCGAGCTTCCTCTCGTCATGACGCAGGGCGGTCCGCTCGACTCGACGACCCTGCCGAACCTCTTCATCTTCAACCACTTCCGCAACGACGTGAACGTCGGCTATTCGATCGCGGCCGCGCTGCTGCTGTTCGTGGTGCTGGGAACCATCTCGGCTCTCGTGTTCAAGTTCGTCAACTCCGAGAGGCTGGTGGACTGAGATGGCCGTCATGCAGGAGACCACCCGCATCGTCCTCGCCGGCAAGGAGCCGCGCGCACAGCGCAGAGCGCCGCGCACGGCCGGCGGCTGGCTGATCGTCCTCGGCAAGGTGATCCTCGGCGCGCTCTTCGTCGTCGCCTCGCTGTTCCCGCTCGCCTGGATGGTGATCGCGGGATTCAAGTCGAAGACCGAGGTCGTCGAGACCCCGTTCCAGTTCTTCCCCGAGGTGTGGCTGTGGCAGAACTACGCGCAGATCCTCGCTGACCCGACGTTCCTGCGCACACTGCTGTGGACGTTCTTCGGAGCCGTGCTCTTCACGGTCGGCAGCCTGGCGGTCAACTCCCTCGCCGCCTACGCCTTCGCGCGCCTCGACTTCCGGTTCAAGGGGACGATCTGGGCGATCGTCATCACGACGATGTTCATCCCGGGCATGACCATCCTGCTCACGAGCTTCATCGTCGTGACGCGCCTGTCCATGCTCGACACCCTCGGCGTGCTGGTGATCCCCGGGCTCGCCAGCGCCGGGATGGTGTTCTTCATCCGGCAGTTCTACCTGAACATCCCGAAGAGCCTCGAAGAGGCCGCGATGCTCGACGGCTGCGGCCGGTTCGGCATCTTCGTGCGGATCTTCCTGCCGCTGTCGAAGCCCCCGTTCGTGGTCATGGGCATCACGGCGTTCCTCGCGTACTGGAACTCCTATGTCTGGCCGATCCTGACCATCACCTCGCCGGAGAGGTTCGTCCTGCAGCAGTACCTGGCGACCTTCCGCTCGGAGCGCAGCACCGAGCTGGGGCTGCTCATGGCGGGGTCCGTGCTGGCGGCGGCACCGGTGATCATCCTGTTCCTGATCTTCCAGCGCCAGATCATCGGCAACATCAAGATGGCAGGTCTCAAGTAGAGGAGAGGTCGATGGAGACCCAGAACACGCACGGTGGCGGAATCAGTCGCCGAGGAGTGCTGCAGGGAGCCGCCGTGCTCGGCGCCGCGTTCGTCGCGGCGACGGCACCGGCACCACCGGCATCAGCCGCCGGACTCACGGTGACGAGGATCAAAGTGCTCGCGGGAACCCAGAGCCCGCTGCAGTACGGCGTGGGCGCGACCGATCTCGGCATCCCGGCCCGCACGCCGGACGGGCGGATGCTGTTCCTGTTCGGCGACACATGGGCCGACACCGTGGGAGGGGCGAACTGGCGCTCGCCGGTGGCGCTGTACTCGTCGACGACGAACCTCGACGCGGGCGTGACCTTCGACGGCTGCGGCGGGGCGGGCGCGAACACGCAGGGCGTGGCGCCGCAGCTCTGGTACTACCCGCACGACGCGTACTTCACGACCGTCATCCCGTCCGACGTGATAACGATCGGATCGCGGATGTACCTGCACGCGATCGTGAACGGTCCGCAGTTCGGCGCTGTGCGCTGGACCGAGCTGTGGAAATCGGACGACAACGGCGCGACCTGGCAGCACACCGGTCTGCAGTTCCCTGCCGACATGGCGGGCGGGAAGTTCCAGTGCATCACGTGGGGGCTCGGCAGCGACGGCTACGTGTACATCTACGGCACCGGATTCCAGCGCGACAAGGGCATCGTGCTCTACCGTGTGTCGTCGAACAACATGACCACGCTCTCGGCCTACCAGCCGTGGGGGTTCGCGAACGGATCCTGGGGCTGGGGAAAGCCCGTGACCGAGGTCCTGCCCGGAGGGTTCGGCGAGATGTGCCTGCGGCCCCTCGGCGGCAAGTGGATCCTCACCTGGTTCAACGCTCCCGAGTACCGGATCGACGCGATGGTGCTGAACACCCCGACCGACAACCTGTACACGGCGACCAAGACGACGCTGCTGCACGGCACCGAGTGGGGAACGGAGGATGCCTCGCACGTCGCGCAGTTGTACGGCGGATACATCATCCCCGGGTCGACGCTGTCGGATCTGCACCTCAGCGTGAGCCAGTGGCACACCGGGAACAACAGCGTCTATCACTCGGAGCAGTTCCGGGTGCAGGGACTCGTCTGAGGGCAGCGGTCAGAGCTCGACTGACCCCGAGATGACCACGTCGGCACGGCCGCCCACCCACACCTGATCGGCCTCCCGGCTGATCCGGATCCGTCCCCGGCGTCCGATGGCCGTGCCCTGTGCGGCGAGATACGGGGCGTGGGCGCGACCGCTCGCGAGCAGCCACTCCGCCGCCGCGGCGTTCAGGCTGCCGGTCACCGGGTCCTCCCGCAGCGGGCCCTCGCCGTCGGTGAAGAACGCGCGCAGCTCGAACGCGGTCTCGGATCCTTCCGGGTGAGGGCCGATCAAGCCGATGTCCCAGACGCCGGGGTGACCTGCGACATCGGGGCGGAGGCCGAGAACCGTCTCGGCGCTGTCGAGCAGCAGGCCGACCCAGCCGGGGCCGTTGTCGAGCCACTCGGCGTCGACGAGCTGCTCGCGGCTGATGCCCAGGATCTCGACCAGCTCGGTGACGAGCTCGGGCGCGACGGGGCCGGAGCGCGTCCGAGGCGGCGAGGCGAAGGCCAGTCTGTCGCCGTCCACCCGCACCGGGATCAGGCCGGCAGGGCACTGCTGGATCACCGTGCCGGGGGTCGACGGCGCGCCGCCGGCATCCAGCCACGCCCTCGCCGTTCCGAGCGTCGGATGCCCCGCGAAGGGGAGTTCGGTGCTCAGGCTGAAGATGCGCACGCGGTAGTCCGCGCCGGCATCGGTCGGCGGCAGCACGAAGGTGCACTCGGAGAGGTTCGTCCACACCGAGAACCGTCGCAGGTCATCGTCGTCGAGGCCGTCCGCATCGAGCACGACGGCGACGGGGTTCCCCGTGCCGGGGGTGTCGCCGAACACGTCGACCTGTCGGAATCCACGCTGCATGTCTGGAGGATAGCGGGCTGACGGGCGCGCCCGCACTCGCACTCAGCAGACGGAAAGCTCGTCTTCATACCGTCGAGGGAGGGAATGCCCCTGCTCCGCGCCTGGCGCGCGCGTGTCCTGCCACGAAGGAAGAACTCCTCATGACGAACACCACCCGCCCCTCTGCCTCCGCCTCGCTGGGACTCCTCGTCCTCCGCGTCGTCGTCGGAGCCGTCTTCGCCGCCCACGGTGCGCAGAAGATCTTCGAGTACACCCTGCCCGGCACCATCGGCAGCTTCGCGGGCATGGGGATCCCCCTGCCCGAGATCGCGGCACCGGTCGTCGCCTTCATCGAGCTCGTCGGCGGCATCCTGCTGATCGCCGGGTTCTTCACCCGCCCGGTCGGCATCCTCCTCGCGATCGACATGGCCGTCGCCCTCGTCGCGGTGCACCTTCCGGCCGGACTCTGGGTCGGCGAGGGCGGCTACGAGTTCGTGGCCGTGCTCGGCGTCGCCGCGCTCGCGCTCGCCTTCACGGGCGCCGGGCGGTTCTCCCTCGACGCAGCTCTCCTGCGCGGACGCGTCCCGGCCTGGATCGCCTGAGGATCGATCGCGAGCAGCCCGGACGCCGTCAGTCCTGAGGCGCCCGCGGCGGGGTCGCCCCGATGTCGGGAACGGGAGCCGTCCCTAGGTGGACCTCCAGGTCGTCGGCCGTCGGCGTCTTCGGACGCCGCGCGGTCGGTCGGTCGAGGTAGAACACGGCGGTCGAGGCGATGTCGTCGCGCAGGGGGAGGTAGCGCCAGCCGCTCCGCCAGCCGAGGGCCTGGATGTCGACCTTCGGGATGCCGGTCGCGAAGTGGATCGGATCGAGCAGGTGCCAGCGGTACATGCCGAAGCGCTGCTGGCTCACATAGAGGCCGTCCGGTCTGATCACCTGCGGCATCCCGAGATACGGGGTGGAGAACTCGGTGTAGCCACTGCCGGGGATGTCGAAGTTCCAGGCGCCGCCGAAATAGTCCTCGGTGCCGGTGCCGCAGATCGTCGGATACTCGGTGTCGTCGTCGAGGTAGAACTTGATCTCGCCCTCGCCCCACCAGCCGTTGGAGTTCACTCCCCAGGCGATGTACGTGCCGACGTACTGGCCATGGCCCTCGATCCCCTCGAGGATGACGTGCGGCGTGAGGTCCTCGAGGGGGTTCGACCGACGCCACTGGGCATGGAAGTACGCGTCGTTCGAGTGGTCGCCGCCGATCTCGTACGTCACCTGGTAGTACACGCGCACGTCGACGACCGAGGTGTTCTCGACCGTCAGGCGCGCGCCGTCCTTGAACGGCATCGGCCAGTACGAGTTGAAGCCGCCGTGCGGGTTCGCGGCGATCGTCTGCGAGTTCACCTGGGCGAACACGCCCCAGCCGTTGCAGAAGAAGTCGCCGTACGGCACCTCGACCGCCGGCTCCTCGGATCCGTCCCAGTAGGCGCGCAGCAGCAGTGTGCGCCAGTTGTCGGTGTGCGTCGTGATCCAGATGTGCGTGATCTTCCCGGCACCCTCGATGTTCGCGAGCTCGAATGTCTCGCCGGCCTTGATGTCGATGCTCGGGGAGATCTTCCAGCCGGGGCCGAGGTCACGCGCGTTCCCCGCGCCCGTGCCCTCGGTCGCCCGGCCTCCGCCCCCAGCGGAACCGTCGAAGTTCTCCGGCGAGATCGAACGCGTCTGCACGGATCGCAGCGCTGCGAGGGATGCCAGGTCAGAGGAAGCAGAAGTCATGGGCGTCAATGTAATCGATTTCAGCGCAGAACTCCAGAGATCGCCTGCGCGCGCGATACTGTTGCTTCACGTCCGGCTCGACCGGGCAGGCAGTGAGGGTGCATGGCCACGATCTACGACGTCGCAGAACTCGCGGGAGTCTCTCCCGCGACGGTCTCGCGCGTCTTCAACGGCACGAGCGTGTCGGAGGAGAAGGTCGCCGCGGTCCGGGATGCCGCCGAGAAGCTGAGCTTCACACCGAATCGCACGGCACGCACCCTGCGCCGCCAGAGCTCCGAGGTGATCGCTCTGGTGATCCCCGACATCGAGAACCCCTACTTCACCGAGATGGCCCGCGGCGTCGAGGACGTGGCATCCGAAGCCGGCTACTCGGTCGTGCTCTGCAACTCCGATGCCCAGATGGAGAAGGAGGCCACGTACCTCCGGATCGCGATCGCCGAGCACATGTCCGGCGTGATCATCGCGACGGCGGACGAGGGCACCAAGCTCGACACGATCCTGGCGACCGGGCGACCCGTCGTCGCCGTCGACCGCAGCACGACCTACGACATCGACGGGGTCGTCATGGCGAACCGCGCCGCCGGGACGTCGGCGACCAAGGATCTGATCGACGCGGGGTATCGGCGCATCGCCTACATCGGCGGCCCCGAGCACATCGACACGGCGGCCGAGCGCGCCGCGGGGTGGCGTACGGCGCTCGGTGCCGCGTATCCGGATCTCGACCTCGACGCGCTACAGCGGTTCGAGACGTTCCGCGTCGACGGCGGCCGTGCCGCCATGGAGGATCTCCTCTCGCTGCCGGAACCGCCGGATGCCGTCGTCGCCGGGAACAACCTCATCGGCGTCGGCGCGATCCAGGTGCTCACCGAGCACGGGCTCACGCCGCCCCACGTGGGGGTCGCCGTCATCGGCTCGCTGCCGTTCACGACACTGTCGCCCAGTGCCGTGACCGTCGTGCGACTGCCCGCCCGCCACATGGGCGTGACCGCGGCGCGGATGCTGCTCGAGCGCATCAAGGGCGACAAGCAGCCGGCGCGCACGGTCGTGCTGCGCAACGAGGTGCAGCCCGCGAACCCTCGGTCCTGAGCGGCCTTCGCTCAGGAGGAGCCCCAGAAGCGGGTCGCCAGATTCGCGACCTCCTTGTCGAGCTCTTCGAGTCGCCGGTCGATCGACCCGAGGCGGGTGTCGACCTTGTCCTCAAGGGTGTCGAACTTGTTCTCGAGCAGATCGAACCTGGCATCGAACTGCATCTGGAAGCCGTCGAAGCGGGCGATCATCTCGTTGCGGAGCCCGGCTATCGCGTGCTCGTTCTGTCGGGAGAGCGAGGTCAGCGTGCTCTCGTTCTGTCGTGAGAGCGAGGCGAGCGTGTTCTCGTTCTGCCCGGTCAGGACCGCGAGCGTGTTCTGGCTCTGGCCGGTGAGTGCCGTCAGCGTCCGGTCGTTCTGCCGCAGCAGCAGGGAGACCGCGCCGATCATCACGGCGGCGAACACGCCGATCAGTGTCCACACCTGCGGCTCGGTCATCTCCATGGCTCCATTCTGCGAACGAAACACCAGATTGTCACGGTATTCCGGATGCCGACCGCCCATATCCCACGCGCTGTGAACAAGCCGAATCGTGCAGGTTCGGTGCAGCAAGAGTCGCCGCCGCCTTGCGACTTGAAATCGATTTCGCGTACAGTGACGAACAGGTTTCAGATTCTGCCGCTCAGGTTTCAAGGAGGACGCCATGCGCTGCACCCTCGGGGTGGACATCGGCACATCCAGCAGCAAAGGCGTGCTGGTCGATGGCGACGGCAGGATCCTCGCGACCGCGACGCGGTCTCACGACGTCAGCCGTCCGCGCACCGGCTGGGTGGAGATGGACGGGCGCGTGTGGTGGGACGAGTTCGTCGCGATCGCGCGCGAGATGCTCGCCGCTGCGCCGGATGCCGAGATCGCGGGTGTCGGCGTGAGCGGCATGGGGCCCTGCATCCTGCTCACGGACGACGGGGATGAGCCCGTGCGCCCCGCGATCCTGTACGGCGTCGACACCCGCTCCGGCGCACAGATCGAGCGGATGACGGCGGAGCTGGGCGTCGACGAGATCACCCGGATCGGGGGCTCGACGCTCACCTCGCAGGCCGGCGGCCCGAAGCTGGTCTGGGTCGCGGATGAGGAGCCCGACGCGTGGGCGCGTGCCCGCCGATTCTTCATGCCGGCATCCTGGCTCGTGCGCAAGCTCACCGGTGCCTACGTGCTCGACCACCAGTCGGCGAGTCAGGTCTCGCCGCTCTATGACATCGAGAACGAGCGCTGGCATGACCCGTCGTGGGAGCGGTACGCCGACGGCATCGAGCAGCCCGCGCTCGCCTGGGCGGGCGACATCGCCGGCGAGGTGACCGCGGAAGCGGCATCCGCCACCGGCATCCCCGCGGGGACCCCCGTCATCACCGGCACGATCGACGCCTGGACCGAGGCGGTGAGCGTCGGCGCGCACGAGGTCGGCGACCTGATGCTCATGTACGGCACGACGATGTTCCTCGTGGCGACCGGCGCCGAGACGCTGCGCACGCCCTCGATGTGGACGACGGCCGGCGCGTTCGCGGGCACCCGCAATCTCGCCGGAGGGCTCTCCACGTCGGGCGCGCTCACCGCGTGGCTGAAGGACCTCACCGGCGCCGACTATCCGGAACTGCTGGCGGATGCCGAGAGGTCGGGGCCCGGCGCCCGCGGCCTGCTCGTGCTGCCCTACTTCGCAGGCGAGCGCACGCCGATCCAGGATCCGGATGCCCGCGGCGTGATCGCCGGTCTCACCCTCGAGCACGAACGCGGTGACCTCTATCGCGCGGCGCTCGAGGCGACGGCGCTCGGCGTGCGGCACAACGTCGAGACCATGCGTGCGGCGGGAGCCGACATCCGCCGGATCGTCGCGGTCGGCGGCGGCACGCAGGGGAGGCTCTGGCTGCAGGTGATCTCCGATGTCACCGGACTCGACCAGGAGGTGCCGGAGACGACCATCGGCGCGAGCTACGGCGCGGCCTTCCTGGCCGCGACGGCGACCGCCGGCACCGGCGCAGCCCCGCTCATCGCCGACTGGAATCCGGTCGCCGAGACCGTCCACCCGGATGCGGCGCTCCGCGCCTTCTACGACTCGCTGTTCGACCGCTACACGCGGCTGTACGAGGGCTCGAAGGACGTCGTGCACGAGCTCGCCGCCGCGCAGCGCGGAGCATCCGCATGACCCGGCGTGCCCGGGGCATCCCGCACACCTCCGAGGCGACGGCGTTCCCCCTCGGCGGCATCGGCACCGGCAACGTCTCGATCGGCGCCCGCGGCGAGCTGCGCGACTGGGAGTTCGAGAACCTGCCGGACAAGGGGCGGCGCAACCCGCACTCGTTCTTCGCGATCCACGCGCGGCCCGAGGGCGGCGTTCCCGTGACCCGGGTGCTCGAGGCGAAGATCACCGGGCGGCACGACGCCGACGCCGGGTACGCCTTCGACCAGCTCGCCGGTCTCCCGCGCCTCGACGGCGCGACCCTGCACGGCGAATACCCCGTGGTCGATGTCGACTTCACCGACGCGGTCGTTCCGGTCGACGTCTCCCTCCACGCGTTCACCCCACTGATCCCGCTCGATGCCGATGCCTCGGGGATCCCGGCCGCGGTGCTGCGCTACCGCGTGAGCAACCCCGGCCAGGTGCCCGTCGACGTCACGGTCGTCGGCAGCGTCTCGCACACGGCCGGCCGCGGTACGCCGGGACCCGACGCCCCGTGGGGAATGCGCGCGATGCAGAGCGTGCGGTGGCGCGAGGAGGGCGACGTCCGCGGGATCGACTTCGGCATCGATCTCCCCGAGGACGACCCGGGCTACGGCACGCTGAGCCTGACGACGACGGATGCCGCCACCACCGTGAAGCCGCAGTGGGTCACGAGCTACTGGCCGGACGGGGCGCGCCTGTTCTGGAACGACCTGACGGACGACGGGCTCCTCGCGCCCGAGCCGCGGCTCACGCTCGAGGACCGCCCGCGTGGGCTGTTCGCCGAGCTCGACGTCGACCCGGATGCTGCTCCGCTCACCGAGGAGCAGATGCTCGCGAAGCTCCCTCGGCTGCGCACCGGATCGCTCGGCATCGTGCACGCGCTCGCCCCGGGAGAGAGCCGCGACTTCGAGTTCGTGCTCTCCTGGAGCTTCCCGAACCGGCGTCGCGGCTGGCACGGGCACATCGTCTTGGACGACCCACTGGGAGACGGCCCGCTGTCGCCCACGGTCCGCAACCACTACGCGACCCTCTGGCCCGACGCCTGGGCCGCTGCAGAGCATCTGCACCGCGAGCTGCCGGCTCTGGAAGGGGCGACGGATGCCTTCGTCGAGGCCCTGTACGGCAGCACCCTCGACCCCGTGCTCGTCGACGCGATCGGCGCGAACATCGCCGCCGCGCGGTCGACGACCGGTTTCGTGCTCGAGTCCCCGAACCCCGAGCTGGGGGAGGGGCCGGTGTTCGCGGCCTGGGAGGGATCCTTCGATCACGGCGGGTCGTGCGAGGGCACGTGCACGCACGTCTGGTCCTACGCGCAGACCCTCGCCTGGTTGTTCCCCTCGCTCGAGCGCAGCGCCCGGCGCGTCGAGTACCTGCTGGAGACCGACGACGAGGGCGCGCAGAAGTTCCGCGGCAACCGCATCTTCGGCGGGCCGTCGTGGTTCATGGCCCCCGCCGTCGACGGGCAGCTCGGCACCCTGCTGCGTCTGCACCGCGAGTGGCGCTTCAGCGGCGACGACGCGTTCCTGCGGGAACTGTGGCCTGCGGCATCCCGCACTCTCGACTACGCGATCCGCGAGTGGGATCGCGACGGTGACGGCCTGCTCGACGGCGAGATGCACAACACCTACGACATCGAGTTCCATGGTGCCGAGCCGCTCGCGAACGGCGTGTACCTGGCGGCGCTCCGTGCGGGAGCCCGTATGGCCGAACACCTCGGCGAAGCCGAGCGGGCGCGTGCGTGGACGACTCGCGCCGACCACGTCGCCGCGGCGATGGACGAGACGCTCTGGAACGGCGAGTACTACCGGCAGGTGATCGACGATGCCGACGCGCACCGCTACCAGTACGGCGAGGGCGTGCTCTCGGATCAGCTGCTCGGCCAGTTCCACGCCTCCGTGAACGGGCTCGGGCACATCCTGCCGCCTGAGCGCGTGGAGTCCGCGCTCGCCGCGATCGTCGCCCACAACCACCGCACCGACCTGTCTGCGCACGAGAGCACGCAACGCGTCTATGCCCTGAACGACGAGGGCGGACTGCTGCTCGCCTCGTGGCCGCGCGGCGGACGACCCGCGATCCCGTTCGTGTACTCGGACGAGGTGTGGACGGGGATCGAGCACCAGGTCGCGGCCTCCCTGCTGTTCGCCGGTCGCTACGACGACGCGCTGCTGATCGAGCGGACGCTGCGCGCGCGCTACGACGGCGGCCACCGCAGTCCGTGGAACGAGATCGAGTGCGGCAACCATTACGCGCGCTCGCTGGCGTCCTGGGCTCTGCTGCTCGGTGCCACGGGTGCGCAGTGGGATGCGCCGAACGGGACGCTGTCGTTCGCGCCCGTCGGAGCGGGCGGCTCGTTCCTCTTCACCACGGGCACGGGGTGGGGGCGCGTCGAGATCGACGATGACGCCCTGACCCTGCACCTCGACGGCGGCGCGCTCGACGTCGCTGATCTGCAGCTGCACGGCCGGAGCGTCGGCCGCGGCATCCGACTCCGAGCGGGCACTTCGTCGGCCTCAGCCACCCAGAGGTTCCCGCTCACCACGACCCCAACACCGGAGGCATCATGACCACCTACACCCTGCCGACGCCGGCCTCCCGCCCGGCATCCGCTCCCCAGACCGCATACCTGATCGCCTCCGGCGACCTGCGCGAATCCGCCAACACGGGCGGCTGGCCCGTGCAGGTCGAGCTGGAGGCCGGCGTCACCGGGGTCTTCGAGGATCTCGGCTGGACGGTCATCCGCGCGAACGAGGTCGATCCCGCGACCGGGCACGGCTTCATCTCCAGCCAGCGCATGGGGCTCGAGGTGTTCAAGAACATCCCGACGGATGCTCCGCTCATCGTCGCCGAGGCCGTGTGGCAGTACTCGCACCACGTGCTCGCCGGTCTGCGGTCGCACGAGGGGCCGATCCTCACGGTCGCGAACTTCGCCGGCGACTGGCCGGGACTCGTCGGCCTGCTCGGCCTGAACGCCGGCCTCACCAAGATGGACAAGCCCTACGCCTCGATCTGGTCGGTCGACTTCAGCGACGACTGGTTCAAGGCCGGCATCAAGGAGTGGACCGAGACCGGCTCCATCACTCACGACGCCTCGCACGTGCGCGCCCTGCCCGAGCTGCCGGACAGCCCGGAGAAGCAGCTGGGCGAGGCGCTCGCCGCCCAGCTGCTCGCCGAGAAGGCCATCATCGGCGTCTTCGACGAGGGCTGCATGGGCATGTACAACGCCATCTTCGACGACGAGCTGCTGAACAAGACGGGCATCTACAAGGAGCGGCTGTCGCAGTCGGCCCTGTACGCCGAGATGCTCAAGGTCTCGGAGGACGAGGCGAACGCCGCCTACGACTGGCTGATCGATGCGGGCATGACCTTCCAGTACGGCGAGGATGCCGCCACCGAGCTCACCCGTGAGCAGGTGCAGTGGCAGCTGAAGATGTACATCGCCGCCCTGCGCATCGCCGATGACTTCGGCCTCGATGCGGTCGGCATCCAGTATCAGCAGGGACTCAAGGACCTGGTGCCGGCATCCGACCTGGCCGAGGGCATCCTGAACTCCACCGAGCGCCCGCCGGTCACGTCTCGCGACGGCTCGCGCGTGCTGCACGAGGGTCGCGCGTTCCCGCACTTCAACGAGGCCGACGAGGGCGTCGCGGTCGACGCGCTCGTGACCGACCGGGTGTGGCGTGCGATGGGCCTCGTTCCCGACAACACGCTGCACGACGTGCGCTGGGGCGAGGACTTCGACGGCCAGTTCGTCTGGGTCTACGAGATCTCGGGCTCGGTCCCGGCTTCGCACCTCGGTGGATGGCAGAACGCGGAGGGCTGGCGTCAGGGGCATGTGTTCTTCCCGGCGGGAGGCGCCACGATCAACGGCGTCTCGAAGCCCGGGGAGATCGTGCTCTCGCGCGTCTTCATCGCGGACGGCATCCTGCAGGCCGACATCTTCCGGGCCTCCGTCGTCGAGCTGCCGGCCGAGGAGACGCAGCGCCGCAAGGACGCGACGAACCCGGAGTGGCCCATCGCGCACGTCGTGCTGCACGGCATCTCGCGCGACCAGTTCATGGCCCGCCACAAGGCCAACCACGCACAGCTCGTCTACGCGCCCGACGCCGAGACCGCCGACAAGGCGCTGAGCGCGAAGGCCGCGATGTTCGCGGGCATGGGCATCAAGGTCAACCTGGTGGGAGACGTGAACGTCTGAGATCCTGACGGCATGGCCACCGTCGACGACGTCCGTGAGATCGCGCTCGCTCTTCCGGGTGTGGAGGAGACGACGGGCGGACACACCGGAGAGGCGGCCTGGCGGCTGAAGAGCGGCCAGGTCGCCTGGCTCCGCGGACCGAGCGGCACGGACCTGCGGCAGCTCGCCGATCTCGGGCGCGAGTGGCCCGACGGGCCGGTGCTCGGCGTGCGGGTCGGCAGCCTCGAGGAGAAGGACGCTCTGCTCGCGGCCGAGCCCGAGGCGCTCTTCACGATCCCGCATTTCGACGGGTACCCCGGGCTGCTCGTGCGCCTCGACGTGATCGACCGTGATCGGCTGGCGGAGATCATCGACGATGCCTGGCTCGTGCGCGCGCCGGCTCGCGTCGCGAAGCAGTGGCTGGCGGATCGCGGACTGGAGTGACCTCGCCCTAGGCGCTCGTCCTCAGCGCCTTCGTGATTCCGTCGACCATCTGCAGCTGCTCGTCGTCGAGGCGATCGATGAAGAGCTCGCGGATCGCACGCAGATGCGGGACGTTGGCTCGGCGGAAGGCGCCGGAACCCTCTTCGGTGAGCACCACCACCGCGCCGCGGTTGTCGGTCGCGCAGTCGTCGCGCCGGATCAGCCCGCGACGCTCCATGCGCCCGAGGTGGTGGGAGAGGCGGCTGCGCTCCCAGCCGATCGTGCGGGCGAGTTCGCTCGATCGCAGCTCGTGGTCGCCCTGGTCGCTGAGTGCGAGGAGGACGGAGTAGTCCGCTGCGGAGAGGTCGGAATCGTCCTGAAGTCGTCGACCCAGCTCGCCCTGCAGCGTGGCGACGGTCTCGATGAAGTCCCGCCAGACGCGCAGCTGCGGCGCGGTGGGCGTGCTCCGTGCAGCCATGATCGCCTCCTTTTAGTTGACATGTCCATCATATCGGAGTACAACGGAATTACAAGTGGTTGACGTATCAACAAAAGAGAACAGGACAGAGTCGTGAACCCGCAGGGATTCGAGATCGGCCTCAACTCGTTCGGCGACACCGCGTCGTCGGGCGGGCGAGACCTGAGCGGCGCAGAGACTCTGCGCCTGCTGGTGGACGAGGCGCGTCGCGCCGAGGATGCCGGGATCGACGTGTTCAGCGTCGGCGAGCACTATCGACCGGGGCACAACGACTCGGCGACCCCCGTGCTGCTCGCCGCCATGGCCACGGCCACGGAGCGGATCGCTCTCGGAACCAGCGTCACCGTGCTCAGCACCAACGATCCGGTGCGGCTGTATCACGAGTTCTCGACCCTCGACGCGGTCTCGAACGGTCGCGCGCAGCTCGTCCTCGGGCGTGCGTCGGCCACGGAGTCGTTCCCGCTGTTCGGCTACGACCTCGCCGACTACGAGGACCTGTTCGAGGAGAAGCTCGACCTCTTCCTGCGCCTGCAGCGCGAGGAGGCGGTCACCTGGTCGGGCAGCACTCGGGCCCCGCTGCGCGAGCACGTCGCGCAGCCGCGGATGCGGCCGGGCGGCATCCCGACCTGGATCGGCGTCGGCGGCAGCCCGAACTCGGTGATCCGGGCCGCGCACTACGGTCTGCCGCTCATGCTCGCCATCATCGGCGGCAACCCGCAGCGCTTCGCCGGTCACGTCGATCTCTACCATCGAGCGCTCGCCCAGGCGGGGAATCCGCCCCAGCCGGTCGGGATGCACTCGCTCGGGCTCGTGGCCGACACCGACGAAGAGGCGAGGGAGACATGGTGGCGGTACTGGGAGCCGGTCGTCACCGACCTCGCGAAAGAGCGCGGCTTCTACGCGCCGACCCGCGCCCGCTACGAGCACGAGATCTCCGAGGGCGCCCTGTTCGTCGGCTCGCCCGAGACGGTCGCGCAGAAGATCGTCCGCTCGGCGCGTGATCTGCAGCTCGACCGTTTCGACCTCAAGTACGACATCATGCATCTCCCGGCCGAGGCGCGGGCCCGCACCATCGAGCTGCTCGGCCGCGAGGTCGCCCCGCGCGTGCGCGATCTCCTCTCCCTCGAACGCGCCGCGTGAACTCCTCCAACCCAGGAAAGAAAGCAGTCATGAACGACATCGAATTCGGCCTCGACACCTTCGGCGACCTCACCGAAGACGAGAACGGCGAGCTCTCCAGCCATGCGGCGGCCATCCGTCAGACCGTCAACGAGGCGGTGCTCGCCGATCAGCTCGGCGTCGACGTGTTCCTCGTGGGCGAGCACCACCGGCCGGAGTACGCGATCTCGAGTCCCGAGACGGTGCTGGCGGGCATTGCGACCCGCACCTCCCGCATCCGCCTCGGATCCGGGGTCACCGTGCTCAGCTCGGACGATCCCGTGCGCGTGTTCCAGCGCTTCGCCACCGTCGACGCCCTGTCGAACGGCCGTGCCGAGGTCATCCTCGGACGCGGATCGTTCACGGAGTCCTTTCCCCTGTTCGGGCACGACCTCGCCGACTACGAGGTGCTCTTCGACGAGAAGATCGACCTGTTCGCCGAGCTCCTGAAGGAGGAGCCGGTGACGTGGTCGGGCACCCAGCGCCCCGCGCTCGTCGACGCGGACGTCTTCCCCAAGACCGAGAGCGGGCTCAGCACCTGGGTCGGGGTCGGCGGTTCGCCGCAGTCGGTGATCCGCACCGCCCACTACGGCTTCCCGCTCATGCTCGCAATCATCGGCGGGGCGCCGGAACGGTTCGCGGGTTACATCGATCTCTACCGACGCGCGGCCGCGCAGTTCGGCACCACCGCGTATCCGGTCGGCATGCACTCGCCCGGCTTCATCGCCGACACCGACGAAGAGGCCCGCGAGCTGCTCTGGCCGCGGTACAAGGTGATCCGCGACCGGATCGGCGCGCTCCGCGGCTGGCCGCCGATCCGCCGGGAGGAGTTCGACCAGGAGATCGAGCACGGCTCCATGTACGTCGGCTCGCCCGAGACCGTGGCGCAGAAGATCGCCCGCACTCTCGGCGCGCTCGACGTCGGCCGCTTCGACCTCATCTACACGATGGGGTTCCTGCCGGCCGCGGCGCGGATGCGCGCGGTCGAGCTGTACGGGTCGGTCGTCATCCCGCGCGTGCGCGAGCTGCTCGCCGCGCAGCGCGCCGAGAACGAGGTCGCGGCGTGAGCGGGGCGAGGGATGGGGCCACGCTCGGCATCCTCGGTGCCGGCAAGGTCGGCACCGTCCTCGCCCGACTGGCTGTGGCAGCGGGGTATCGGGTGCTCATCGCCGGCTCCGGCGATCCGGGGAGGATCGCCCTGACCGTCGAGGTGCTGGCTCCCGGCGCCGAGGTGGCGACGGCGGCAGTCGCGGCCGAGCAGGCAGACATCGTGATCCTCGCGCTGCCGCTCGGCAAGCACCGGTCGCTCCCGGTGGCGGCGCTGCGTGGAAAAGTGGTGGTCGACGCCATGAACTACTGGTGGGAGACCGACGGCATCCGCGAGGAGTTCACGGGGTCGACGAGCGAGATCGTGCAGGATTTCCTGCCCGACTCCCTCATGGTGAAGGCCTTCAATCACATGGGGTATCACGACATGGAGGCGGACTCCCGGCCCTCCGGTGCTGCCGACCGCAAGGCGATCGCGCTCGCCGGGGATCATGAGGATGCTCTCGCCCGGGTCGCGCGGCTGATCGACGATCTGGGGTTCGACCCGCTTCCTGCCGGGGCGCTGGCCGACGGCATCCGCCTGCAGCCGGGCGCGGGGGCCTTCGGGGCGAACGTCTCGCGCGGTGAGCTCCTCGAACTCGTCGAGGCGTTCGATCCGGAGCGGGACCGGTTGACGCTCCCTGCGTTCGGGTGACGCCGCGGCGATCAGTCCGTCGCGGTCAGGAACGGGCGGGCGGCGGCGAGGAACGCGCGCGGGTCATCGGCCCAGAGGCGGATGCGGGTGATCTCGTGCCTTCCGCCCTTGGGCAGGAGGCCGGGGAGGCGGATGCCGACGGGCCGCTCCAGCTCGATCTCGATGTTGGTCTCGTCCTGCATCCGCTCGGCGTACTCGGCACCCTGTTCGGTCGGGGTGATCCGTGGCAGCTTCGGCTCATCGACGCGCTTCGAGATGGCGATGGAGGCGATGTCGTCCCAGGCGATCGGGACGTCGATCTCGAGTCCGCTGCGGATGCGGATGCCGTCGGGCGCGACCGCGTGCGGCCTCATGAGCATCGCGCAGAGGAGCCCGATCATCCACGTCAGACCCCAGATGCCGAGGATGAGGATGGGGATCCGCACGGCGGGCCAGGGGTGCACGATCAGGTCGAGAATCGGGATCTCGACCGCCGAGAGCACGATGAAGATGATGAGGATCGTCAGCACCGGCTGGTGATACGCGACGCCGGTGCCGCCCGGCGGGACGGCGGGACGGCGGGCGATGGCGCGGCCGATGCTCGCGTAGACGCGCAGCTCGGCGATCCACGCGCGGTGGAGGAAGTTCAGCGCGCGGGCGACTCGCGATGGTGCGTCTGACGGGGACGTCCTCGTGCCCGTGGTCATGATGCAGCCCGTCCGGCGTCGGCGCTCGCCGCCTCTGTCACGAGGGTCTCGAGGTGGGATGCGATCGCGGCGATGCCGCGTTCGAGTGCCGCACGGTCCGACGGAGCGACCGCGGCGAGGAGCATGTCGTTGAGCTCGGTGTGCTCCTGCTGCATCCGCGTCATGGTCTCGGTCGCCGAGGCGGTCAGTTCGACGAGGACAGCGCGCCGGTCGGTCGGATGCGGCGTCCGGCGGACGTGGCCCGACTCCTCGAGGCCGTCGACAAGGCCGGTGATGTTGCGCGGCGTGACGTCGCAGAGTCGGGCGAGGTCGCGCTGGGTCGACGGGCCGGCATGCTGCAGCACCCAGAGCAGGTGCACGCGGGCGGTCGTGAGTCCTGTGCCGTCGAAGGCGCGTGCCATGTCTCTCTGGAAGAGCTCGCCGATCAGCAGCAACCGGTCGAGCAGCAGGATGTCCATATCCGTGAGCCTACTACATAGTTACCTCACTTCACGAGTTGGATGTCGCTCCCGTGGCAGTTGTGGCGAGTGGAACGGCAGAACACCCGCCACAACTGCCACGGGAGTGGCTCGATCAGGCGACGGCCGTGGCTTCGAGCTCGACAAGCTGGCCGGGTATGGCCAGTCGCGTGACCTGGAGCATCGTCGTCGTGGGGGCGACGCCGGCGGCACCCAGGCGCCCGGCGAGCACGCCGTAGTGCGGGAAGAGCGCGTCGACATCGGTCGTGTAGACGTTCAGGCGCACGAGGTCGGCCAGCGACATGCCGGCCGCAGCGAGCACCGCCTCGAGGTTGTCCGCACTCAGCGCGAGCTGCGCCGCGATATCCCCGTCATGCTCGGGCCGGCCCTCCGCGCTCATCGCGGTCTGGCCCGAGATGTACAGCGTGCGGGTCTCGCCGGAGACGACCTCGCCCTGGTGGAAACCCAGCTCCTGCGACCACGTCACCGGGTTCACTGCTGTGCGTTCGATTGTCATTTCCTGGTCCTTTCGTCGTGCGATTCCGCCTCGGGAGGAAGCGATGGATCCAGCCTTCCAACGAATCACGACACCTTCTGTCATGTATTCCTGAGACAATCTCCCATGCGCGCAGATCGGCTGGTCTCCCTCGTGCTGCTGCTCCGGCAACGCGGCCGCCTGTCCGCGACGGCGCTCGCCGAAGAGCTCGAGGTCTCGACGCGCACGGTGCTGCGCGACATCGAGGCGCTCTCGACGGCGGGCGTCCCCGTCTACGCCGATCGCGGCCGTCATGGCGGCTTCACGCTCCTGCCGGGGTTCCGCACCGAGCTCACCGGTCTCAATCACGACGAGGCGCTCGCGCTGCTCACCGCCGGCGGCGCCGGGGCGAAAGAGGTGTTCGGGCTCAGCGCCGCGCTGTCATCCGCGATGCGGAAGATCGTCGATGCGCTGCCCGAGGGTCACCAGATCACGGCGGCGGATGCTGCCCGTCGCATCCTCGTCGACCCCGAAGCCGACCTTCTCTCGCGGCGTCGGATCGCCGAGATCATCCCGGAGCCGATCATGAGCGAGGTGCGCCGCGCCGTGCTCGTCGGCCATCGGCTGCGCATCCGCTACGCGGCCGAGGCCCGCGAGCCGGTCTGGCGCACGCTCGATCCGATCGGCCTCGTCACGGTGCGCGACAAGGGCTACCTCCTTGCGACCGTCGACGGCGGCGATCGCACCTACCGCCTCTCGCGCATCCTCGCCGCCGAGGCGCTCCACGAACCCGCGCAGCGAGACGGCACGGTCGACCTGGCCGAGCTGTGGCAGCAGCGCAGCGCGCGGTTCCGGGAGGGGGAGGATCCGCTGGAGGTCGTCTTGCGCCTGGCCCCGTCGCGTCGAGAAGAGGTCGCATCCACGGCCGTCACGGTTCTCGAGGAGACGATCGATACGGACGGCGAGCTGCGGATGACCGTGTCCTTCCAAGATCTCCGTCACGCGGAATGGGCGCTCTGGCAGCTCGACACCGGCGCTGAGGCGCTCGAACCCGTCGAGCTCCGCGAGGCGCTGCGCGCTCGCGCGATCGCGGTCGCCGCCCGCTACGCCGGACCGGTGTGAGTCGAGTCGCGATGGATCAGAAATGCCGTTCCCGCCCCGCCGCCGGCAGCATTATCGATCCAGCATCAGGCCGGTCAGGCCGGATCGAGCCGGAGCACCTCGGGCGACTCCCCGCCCTCGAGATCGTCGGCGATGCGGATGCTGCGCGCCAGGTCGTCGAGCGCCGCGGTCAGGGTGCCGAAGCGCTCGCGGTCGCTGCACACCGCGGTCAGAGTGACCAGGTGGGTTCCGGTGTCCCACGTGTAGGTGGCGAACGGGGGCGTGGCCTCGGACGACGGCAGGGGTACGAGCAGCTTCTCTCCCACGCCGAGGCGCGTCGGGAACGACTGTGTGTCGTCGTACTCCATCGGCATCGATGCCCGCGCGATGCGCACGTCCGGCGTGAGCTGCTGCGCCGTGGCCATCGCCACGATCAGCTCGGGCTCGGCCTTCCAAGTCCACACCAGCACCCGGCCGTCGGCGCGCTTCATGAGCATCGGCGCGGCCTGGCTCATGGCCCAGGCGCCGAAGCGGGATCCCGGGCGCTCGGTCGCCCCGACCGCCGCGTTGACCTGCCCCAGCAGCATCCGGATCGCCGCCTTGCGGTGGCGCCGACCGCGCCAGCCGAGCGAGTCCGTCACGGGGATCCACAGCCGGGGATCGGCGTCGGCAGTCAGTCGCATGGCCCCACGCTAACGGGTGACCCTGGGGGATGCCGGTACGCCTCGGCGGCGCGGTCAGGGCCCTCGGGTAGAGTGGCCAGCGCCCGATCGGGCTCCCTTGGCCGCCGTACCGTAAGGCAGAATGTCTTCCTCTCCCTCCGATCCGACGAACGCTGCGGGGACCCCGCCCCGTCCGCTGAAGATCCTGATCGGGTGCGACACGTTCGCCCCCGACATCAACGGCGCCGCCCGCTTCGCCGAGCGTCTCGCCGCGGGGCTGGTCCAGCGCGGGCATGACGTGCACGTCTCCGCCCCCAATCAGGCGTACCGTCGCGCGGAGCCCCGCACCGAGGTGATCGAGGGCGAGCCGATGACGCTGCACCGCCTTCCCTCCGTGCGGTGGGCGCCGCACGACTGGCTGCGCTTCGTCTGGCCGTGGCGCTCGAAGCACTACGCGCGCACCGTGCTCGATCGCGTCCAGCCCGACGTCGTCCACATCCAGTCGCACATCGTGATCGGTCGCGGGCTGGCCCACGTCGCGCACGAGCGCGGCATCCCGGTCATCGCGACCAACCACGTCATGGCCGAGAACATCCTCGATCACACGACGATGCCGAAGTTCATCGACGATCTGGTGCTGAAGTTCGCCTGGGCCGACGCCAAGCGCACCTTCGACCTGACCCGCGCGATCACCACTCCGACCCGCCGCGCCGCCGACTTCCTCGAGAAGACCGTCGCCGTGCAGGGCGTCATCCCGGTCAGCTGCGGCATCGACCGCACCCAGTACACGCCGGTGATCGCGCCGCGCGACAAGAACCGCATCGTCTTCGTCGGCCGCCTCACCGCCGAGAAGCAGGTCGAGGTCATCCTGCAGGCGATGACCAAGCTCGATCCCGCGCTCGAGACCACGTTCGACATCGTCGGCGGCGGCGACCAGCGCAAGCAGCTGGAGAGCCTCACCGCACAGCTCGGGCTCTCCGACCGCGTCACCTTCCACGGCCGTACGACGGATGAAGACCTGCGTGCGCTGCTGTCACGGGCCAGCCTCTTCGTGATCGCCTCGATCGCCGAGCTGCAGTCCATCGCGACCATGGAGGCGATGGCCTCGGCGCTGCCGATCGTCGCTGCGGATGCCGTCGCGCTCCCGCATCTCGTGCACGACGGAGAGAACGGCCATCTGTTCGAGCCGGGCAACGTCGAAGAGCTCGCCGCGCGCCTGACCGACGTGCTCACCGCGTCGCCGGCGGAGTACGAGCGGATGCAGCGCGCATCGCTCGACGGCGTCGCGATCCACGACATCAACCGCACCCTCGACACCTTCGAAGCGCTGTACCGCGACGAGCCGCTGCCCGAATAGGCGGGCCTCGACATGCACATCGTCTTCTTCGGCGATCAGCACCTCGACTCCCTCGGCGGAGCGCAGGTCTCGATGCGGCTGCAGCGCGAGTTCCTCGAACGCGCCGGGCACACGGTGACCGTCGTCGCGCCGCGGATGCACGCTTCGACAGGCTCAGCGACCCAAGGGCGGACAGGCTCAGCGACCCAAGGGCGGACAGGCTCAGCGACCCAAGCTCCGAACCCGGCCTACGTCGACCTGCCGTCCGTGCCGATCACGCTCGACCGCGAGTACTCCATGAGCTGGCCGGGACGCGGAACCGACCGCTTCCTCGATCGCGCGATGACCCGCCGTCCCGCGGTCGACCTGGTGCACGTGCAGGCCGACTTCTGGGGCGCCTTCATCGGCCACCGCTACGCCGCGCGTCACGGCATCCCGGTCGTCCACACGATGCACAACCGCGTCGATGTCGGCCTCGCCGCGGTCACGCCGCTGCACCGTCCCGTGCTCCGGATCCTCAACGCCTGGCGGCGCGGCGCGCTGCGCGGCGTGGGCGATGCGGTCGCGGGCAGCGATGGCTGGGCCTTCCTCCGCGGGCTCGCCGCCGGCGCCTCGGCCGTGACGGCGCCGTCGACCCATTTCGCCCGCCGCCTCGAGCAGCACGGCGTGTTCGACACGGTCGACGTCGTCTGGAACGGCATCGACGACGACCTGCGCGACGCCACGGTCGCCGCAGCGCCGGAGCACCGCGCGCCCGGAAAGCCGCGCTTCGTCTGGCTGGGGCGGATGAGCCCGGAGAAGCGCCTGCTGCCCTTCCTCGAGGCGTTCGTGGCCTCCGGAGTGGATGCCGAGCTCGAGATCATCGGCGGCGGCGCGCAGCGCGCCGCCGCGGAGAAGATCGTCGAGGGTCGCGCGGGTGTGCGCTTCGCGGGGCGGCTCACCTACGCGCAGACGCTCGCGCACATCGCCGCGGCGGACGCGCTCGTGCAGACGTCGATCGGCTTCGAGACGCAGGGCATGACGCCGTTCGAGGCGGCGACCCTCGGCACGCCGTCGGTCATCTGCGACCCCGACATCGCCGCGGAGCTCGGCGGCGGGCTGTGGGCGGTGCCGGATGCCGATGCCCCCGCGACCGGTCGTGAACGAGAGGCGCAGCGCGCGGAAGCACTCGCCGAGACGCTGCGACGCGCGGCATCCGACATCGTCGCCGGCGCCGCACCGACCCCTGTCCCGGAGGTCGCGGAAGCGTTCCGGCAGTCCTCGCGGACCGCGGCGATGATCCGCGTCTACGAGCGCGTGCTCGCCGGCCGCTGAGGCCGAGTCCCTCCGCTCAGAAGAAGCGGTAGAAGGTCGACGACACGAAGCTGATCACGAGACCGAGCAGCCCCACCCCGGCGATCCCGATCGCGATGCCGACGAGCAGCTGCGAGCCCGGACGCTTCGCGGCGATGAGCGCGAGCACCAGTGCCGCGGCGTAGCCGAGGAGGCTGATGACGCCGAGGATGCCGGAGATGACGGTCGTGGTCTCGAAACCACCGGTCGACATGTAGAGGAACGGCGTGAACAGCGACACGAGCAGGCTGAGACCGGCGGTGACGACGGCGATCACGAAGGCGATCCGGCCGAGCGGGTTGCCGGGCCCCGTCGGCTTCGGAGCCGTGGGGTAGGCGGGATAACCGGGCTGCGCGCCTGCGTTCTGCGGGGCCGCCGGGTACTGCGGACCGGCCGGGTACTGCGCTGCCGCGGGCGCCTGCGGGGCCGCGGGGTACTGCGGCGCGGCGGGCAGATGCGGCGGCGCCGGCGGGAAGGCGGGGTTCGGCTGTGCGGACGGCGGAACAGGAGGCTGCTGCGGCTCGCTCATGGTTCGAGCGTAGTCGCGGGGGCGCGTTCGCGTCAGGATCGCTTTCGCGGCCGCCGGCGGTCAGCTCTTGGCGCCGGTCAGTGCGAGTGTGCCGCCGAGGCCGATCATCATGACTCCGCCGGTGCCGGAGAGGGTCGACATGCGGCGCGGGGAGCGGGCGAACCAGGTGCGCGCCGTTCCCGCTGCCAGAACCCAGACGCTGTCGCACATGAGCGCGAGCGTCTGGAAGGTGAGCCCGAGGATCAGCAGCTGCGCCCACACCGGACCCCCCGACGGAGCCACGAACTGGGGCAGCACCGCGACGAAGAAGGCGATGGTCTTGGGATTGGTCGCTCCCACGATGAAGCCCTGGCGCAGCAGCTTCCCCGCAGACGCCGGGGTGCGTCCCGCGTCAGCGACGTGATCGTGGCGGTGGCGGATGGCCTGGATGCCGAGCCACACGAGGTACGCGGCGCCGATGATCTTGATGACGGTGAAGGCGACGACCGACGACGCGACGATGGCGCCGACGCCGAATGCGACGGCCAGGACCGCGGGCACGGTGCCGAGGGCGTTGCCGACGACGCTGAGCGCTCCTGCGCGACGGCCCAGCGAAAGCGACCGGCCGATCACGAAGAGCACGCTCGGGCCGGGGATGACGATGATCACGACAGACGCGATGGTGAAGGCGAGCAGGCTGTCGAACGGGATCATGAGCCGACGATACCGTGGCGCGCTACTTCCGGCTCAACGGTAGGTGTGTCCGGTCTCGGCGTGCTGTGCGACGTCGCGACCGGCGACGCGACTCCAGTCCGTGGGGGTCTGGCGGTAACCGTCGCGGCGCAGTTCGACGACGGAGGCGACGGCGGCCCAGAGGGC
Organism: Microbacterium sp. LWH11-1.2; assembly: GCF_038397745.1. Classification (NCBI taxonomy): domain Bacteria; kingdom Bacillati; phylum Actinomycetota; class Actinomycetes; order Micrococcales; family Microbacteriaceae; genus Microbacterium; species Microbacterium sp. LWH11-1.2. The sequence continues at coordinate 1,484,758 of NZ_CP151636.1, forward strand.
GAGGGCGAGAACTGCGATGAGGAGTACCATGGCAGAAACGCTACGCTCGGCGGTAAACCGCCACGAGTGGCAGAATAGACTAAGAACGTTCGAAAACTGCCAAACAAGGAGAGTCGATGAAGACGGTCGCCTGCGTCATCCAGGACGGGTTCGCGCCCTTCGAGTTCGGTGTCGCCTGCGAGGCCTTCGGCCTCGACCGCTCCGACGACGGTGTGCCGAACTTCGATTTCCGCATCGTCGCGCCGCGGGCCGGTGTCGTCCAGTCGAAGATCGGGTTCTCCATCAACGTCGAGAACGACCTCTCCTTCGCCTACGAGGCCGATCTCGTCGTGTTCTGCCCGCTTCCCCGCACGCATTGGTCTGCCATCGATCCGCTGCTCCTCGACCTCGCGCGCCACGCGGTCGACCGCGGCGCGTGGGTGATGAGCGTGTGCAGCGGGTCGTTCATCCTGGCCGCCGCCGGTGTCCTCGACGGGCGACGCGCGACCACGCACTGGATGTACTCGCACGTGATGGCCGAGATGTATCCGCAGATCGACATCGACCCCGACGTGCTGTTCGTCCAGGACGGCAAGATCATCACCAGTGCCGGCACCGCCGCCGGCATCGACGCGTGCCTGCACCTGCTGCGTCAGGAGCTGGGCGCCGATCTCACCAACCGCATCGCCCGACGCATGGTCGTGCCGCCGCAGCGCGACGGCGGTCAGGCCCAGTTCATCGACCGTCCGATCCCCGTCGTCGCCAGCGACTCGCTGGCCGCTGTCGCCGACTGGGCCGTCGAGCATCTGCGCGACGAGCTCGGCGTCGATCAGCTCGCGGCCAAGGCGCTGATGTCGCCGCGCACGTTCGCCCGGCGGTTCAAGGCCGAGTACGGTGCGACGCCTGCGGCCTGGCTCGCGCGCCAGCGCATCATCCACGCGCAGCGGATGCTGGAGCGCACCGATCTGCCTCTCGAGCAGATCGCCGAGGAGTGCGGATTCGGCTCGGCGGCCGTGCTGCGGCAGAACTTCGCTCGGGTGCTCGGCCTGACCCCGACGGCTTACCGGGCGCGCTTCTCCTGCGCGGACGACGAGGAGGCTCCGGCGGCCTGAACCGCTGCTCCATTATTTCGCATGGTGGAAGAGAGATTCCGAAAGGCTGGACGCGCAGCGAATCCGGTGTTACAGTCGTTCCCAGCCCGCACCTCAATAGAGGCCTGCGGACAGGAAGCAGCACAACCTAGCGGTTCGACGTATATCTCGCGGAACGGCCTGATCAAGGCCCGACCAGATAAGCCGTATCACTGCGACGACAGCAAGGAAGCTCTCCGTCATGACCAGCACCGCTATGCCCGAAACCGGCCTGCGATCGACTCCGGCCGAGTATCTCGCCCGCGCCGTCGCCATCGCGACCGACAACGTCCGCAACCAGGGCGGCCCGTTCGGCGCCATCGTCGTCACGGCCGATGGCCGCGTCTTCGAAGGCGTGAACCGCGTCACCGCGAACCTCGACCCCTCGGCGCACGCCGAGGTCACCGCGATCCGCGCCGCCTGCCAGGGTCTCGGCACCTTCGACCTCACCGGCGCCGTGCTCTACAGCAGCTGCGAGCCGTGCCCGATGTGCCTCGCCACCTCGCTGTGGGCACGCGTCGACCGCGTCTACTTCGCCGCCGATCGGAACGACGCGGCCGACGCCGGATTCGACGACGCCGTGTTCTACCGCTACTTCGAAGGCGGTGAGGAGGACAGAGCGATCATGCCGGTCGCGCAGGAGCCTCTGCCGCCCACCGCGCGCATCGCTCCGTTCACAGAGTGGAGCACCACGTCCACCCGAGTCGACTACTGACCCGAACGACGATTGGAGCCGAAGATGTCTTCATCCGTTTTCCTGCCGGACGAGCCCGAGACCGGGGCCACTCCCGCGGCGGTGCACCCGCCGCTGCCCACCGGGGCAACCACGACCGTCGACGCCGAACCCCGTAACGGGCTCGACCGCTTCTTCGAGATCACCCAGCGCGGGTCGACCTTCGGGCGCGAGATCCGCGGCGGTATCGTCACGTTCGTGACGATGGCGTACATCGTCATCCTCAACCCCCTCATCCTCGGCGGCGTCGACGACGTCACCGGTAACGCCCTGCAGGCCGCGCAGATCGGCGCAGCCACCGGCCTGACCGCCGGCGTCATGACGATCCTGTTCGGTCTGATCGCTCGGCTGCCCTTCGCCCTCGCCGCAGGCCTCGGCATCAACTCGTTCCTCGCCGTCTCGGTCGTCGGCCAGGTGACCTGGCCGGAGGCCATGGGACTGGTCGTGATCAACGGCGTGCTCATCGTGCTCTTCGGGGCCACCGGCATCCGCACGGCGATCTTCAACGCGGTGCCCGCTCCGCTCAAGGCGGCGATCACCGTCGGCATCGGCCTGTTCATCGCCTTCATCGGCTTCGTCGACTCCGGATTCGTCAACCGCACCCCGGGCGGTCCGCCCGTGCAGCTGGGTGACGGCGGATCGATCACCTCGGTCCCGACGCTGATCTTCCTGCTCGGCCTGCTCATCATCGGCGTGCTCGTGGCGCGCAAGGTGCCGGGCGGCATCCTGATCGGCATCGTCGCGGCGACGGTGATCGCGATCATCGCGCAGGCGTTCCTCAAGCTCGGCCCGAGCTTCGAGGAGCCGGGCGGCTGGCACATGACCATCCCCGAGATCCCCGCCTCGTTCGTGACGATCCCCGACTTCGGGCTCATCGGCCAGTTCGACCTGTTCGGCTCGTTCAGCCGCATCGGCGCCCTGGCGGCCACGATGCTGGTGTTCACCCTGGTGTTCTCGAACTTCTTCGACGCCATGGGCACGATGACCGGTCTCGCGAAGAACGCCGGGCTCGCCTACAAGGACGGCACGTTCCCGCGTCTGCGCTCGGCGTTCGTCGTCGAGGGCCTGGGTGCCGTCGCCGGCGGCGCCACCTCGACCTCGTCCAACACCGTGTTCGTGGACAGCGCCTCCGGCATCGGCGAGGGGGCCCGCACGGGACTCGCCTCGGTCGTGGTCGGCGTGCTCTTCCTGCTCTCGATGTTCTTCACGCCGCTCACGCTGGTGGTGCCGATCGAGGTGGGATCCGCCGCGCTGGTCGTGGTCGGCGCGATGATGATGGCGCAGATCAAGGAGATCAAGTTCACGAACTTCGCCGTGGCGCTCCCCGCGTTCCTCACCATCGTCACGATGCCCCTGACGTACTCGATCGCCAACGGCATCGGCGTCGGCTTCATCGCCTGGACCCTGGTGAACACGCTCTCCGGCCGTGCGCGCAAGGTGCACTGGCTGATGTGGGTCGTGGCCGTCGGCTTCGCGCTGTACTTCGTGCGGGGCCCGATCGAGGTGCTGCTCGCCGGCTGAGCGGCAGCACCACAGCTGTACTGAGGAGATCGACCATGAACGACATCGCCGTCACTGAGACCGCTGTCACAGGAACCGCCGTCAACGTCAACGGGCGGGTCCGCCCGCTCGACGGCGTCGCCGCCCACACGACCGCACTCGACTGGCTGCGCGACACCGGATTGTCGGGCAGCAAGGAAGGCTGCGCGGAGGGGGAGTGCGGAGCGTGCGCGATGCTGCTCGCGACCCCGACGCCCGAGGGCGGTACCGCCTGGACGCCGGTCAACGCCTGCCTGGTTCCCGTGTACGCGCTGAACGGTCAGGAGATCGTGACCGCCGAGGGTCTCGGCTCCCCGGATGCCCTGCACCCGGTGCAGGAGAAGCTGGCCGAGGCGGGGGGATCCCAGTGCGGCTACTGCACCCCCGGCTTCGCCTGCAGCATGGCGGGGGAGTACTACCGGTCCGAGCGCACTCCTGCCGAGACCACGCCGGCCGAAGGGGGCACCGGTCACGACGACGGCATCCCCTCGCACGACGCGGAGCACGGCCCGAACGGATTCGATCTGCACGCGCTCAGCGGCAACCTCTGCCGCTGCACCGGGTATCGGCCGATCCGCGACGCCGCCTACACGCTGGGTGACCCCGAGGCGGACGATCCCCTGCAGCAGCGGCTCGCGGCTCCCGCTCCCGCGGCAGTCCCCACGGTCGCCGAGGTCGACGGGTCGCGGTTCATCCGTCCGGCCTCCCTCGCCGAAGCCCTGCGTCTGCTCCGCGAGGAGCCGGAGGCGCTGCTCGTGGCGGGCTCCACCGACTGGGGCGTCGAGGTGAACATCCGCGGTCGTCGCGCGCCGCTCGTCATCGCGATCGAGCAGCTCGACGAGCTGCGGACCCTCCATCACGACGATGACGTGCTCGAGATCGGTGCGGCGCTCCCGCTCTCCGAGGTGGAGAAGCGCCTCGGCGGCGCGGTGCCGCTGCTCGCGAAGCTCTTCCCGCAGTTCGCCTCCCGCCTGATCCGCAACCGCGCCACGTTCGGCGGCAACCTGGGCACCGGCTCCCCGATCGGCGACACTCCGCCCGCCCTGCTCGCGCTCGGCGCCCGGCTCGTCCTGGCATCGGTCGACGGAGAGCGCGAGGTCGAGCTCGCGGAGTACTTCACCGGCTACCGGCAGACGATCCGTCGTCCTGACGAGCTGATCCGCGCGGTGCGCATCCCGCTCCCGCTCGCGTCGGTGACCGCGTTCCACAAGATCGCGAAGCGACGCTTCGATGACATCTCCAGCGTCGCGATCGCCTTCGCGCTCGACATCGAGGACGGGATCGTCACGGCGGCGCGGATCGGTCTCGGCGGTGTCGCGGCCACGCCCCTTCGCGCCTACGCCGCGGAAGAGGCTCTGATCGGCCGGCCGTGGAACATCGCCACGGTGCGGGCGGCATCCGAGATCCTCGGAGCCGAGGGCACCCCGATGTCGGACCACCGCGCGAGCGCGGACTACCGGTCGCTCATGCTCAACACCGCGCTGCTCAAACTCTACAGCTCGACGGTCATCGGCTCGAAGGAGGTGTCGGCATGAGTGCTCTCGCCGACCGACCGGCCAACCCCATCGTGGGACACCGGGCCGCGCACGAGAGTGCGGCCCTCCACGTCACCGGCGCCGCCATGTACACCGACGACCTCGCCGCCCACACCGCGGGGGTGCTCACGGCGTGGCCCGTGCAGTCCACGAACGCGCACGCGAAGGTCACCGTCGACGTCTCCGGTGCCTACGAGGTGCCCGGCGTCGTGCGCGTGCTCACCGCCGACGATGTGCCCGGCATCAACGACGCGGGCATCAAGCACGACGAGCCGCTGTTCCCCAGCGAGGCGATGTTCTACGGGCACGCCCTCGTCTGGGTGCTCGGCGAGACGCAGGAGGCCGCGCGCCTCGGCGCCGAGCGCGTCACGGTCGAATACGAGCCCCTGCCGTCGCTCATCACCGTGCGGGATGCGATCGACGCGGAGTCGTATCAGGGCATCGCCCGCACCGTGCAGCGCGGCGACGCGGCATCCGCTCTCGCCTCGGCGGCCCACGTGTTCGAAGGCGTCACCGAGTTCGGCGGCCAGGAGCACTTCTACCTGGAGACGCATGCGTCGCTTGCGATCCGCGACTCCGAGGGTCAGTACTTCGTGCAGTGCTCGACGCAGCATCCGTCCGAGACGCAGGAGATCATCGCGCACGTGCTCGGGATCACGTCCAGCGAGGTGACCGTGCAGTCGCTGCGGATGGGCGGGGCGTTCGGCGGCAAGGAGATGCAGCCGCACGGCCTCGCCGCGATCGCCGCACTCGGTGCGAAGCTCACGGGTCGCCCCGTGCGCCTGCGCCTGAACCGCACCCAGGACATCACGATGACCGGCAAGCGGCATCCGTTCCACATCTCGTGGAAGGTCGGCCTCGACGCCGACGGGATGCTGCAGGGGCTGGATGCCACTCTCACCTGCGACGGCGGATGGAGTCTCGACCTGTCCGAGCCGGTGCTCGGCCGCGCCCTGTGCCACCTCGACAACGCCTACTGGATCCCCAACGTGCACGCCTACGGCCGCATCGCGAAGACGAACAAGGCCTCGAATACGGCCTTCCGCGGCTTCGGCGGGCCGCAGGGCGTGTTCCTCATCGAGGACATCCTCGGCCGGGTCGCGCCCGCGCTCGGCATCGACCCGCTCGAGCTGCGCGAGAAGAACTTCTACCAGCCGGGCCAGAGCACCCCCTACGGCCAGCTCGTGAAGGACGCGCCGCGCATGGGTGCGATCTGGAGCGAGCTGCGCGGCGAGGCCGAGGTCGACGAGCGTCGAGCGGAGATCGCCGCGTTCAACGCCCGCAGCCCGCACATCAAGCGCGCCCTGGCGCTCACGCCCATCAAGTTCGGCATCTCGTTCAACTTCGCGGCCTTCAACCAGGCCGGTGCGCTCGTGCACGTCTACAAGGACGGGTCCGTGCTGATCAACCACGGCGGCACCGAGATGGGGCAGGGCCTGCACACCAAGATGATGCAGGTGGCCGCGACGGCGCTCGGGCTCGAGCTGCATCAGGTGCGCCTGGCGCCGACCCGCACCGACAAGGTGCCGAACACGTCGGCCACGGCGGCATCGTCGGGCACCGACCTCAACGGCGGTGCGGTCAAGAACGCGTGCGAGCAGATCCGCGGGCGGATGGCGGCTGTCGCCGGTCGCCTGCTGAACGCCGACGAGCGCGATGTGCTGTTCGAGGGAGGGTACGTCACCGCCCTCGGCAACCTGTCGCAGCGGCTCACCTTCGCCGAGGTGGCGAACGCCGCGTACCTCCAGCGCGTGCAGCTGTTCGCCGCGGGGTACTACCGCACCGAGGGCCTGCACTGGAACCCGGAGATCATGCAGGGCTCGCCCTTCAAGTACTTCTCCTACGGCGCGGCCGCGACCGAGGTCGAGGTCGACGAGTTCACGGGGCTCTACAGCGTGCGCCGGGTCGACATCATCCATGACGTCGGCGACTCGCTCTCTCCCATGCTCGACATCGGGCAGATCGAGGGCGCCTATGTGCAGGGCGTCGGCTGGCTGACGCTGGAGGAGCTGCGCTGGGATGAGAGCGACGGGCCGAACCGCGGGCGGCTGCAGACCCAGTCGGCGTCGACGTACAAGCTGCCGAGCTTCTCGGAGATGCCGGAGCAGTTCCATGTGCGCCTGTTCGAGAACGCCCGCGAGGACGGGGCCGTGTACGGCTCGAAGGCCGTCGGCGAGCCCCCGTTCATGCTGGCGTTCAGCGCGCGGGAGGCCATCCGTCAGGCCGTCGGAGAATTCGGTCCCGCCGGGCACATGGTCGAGCTGAGCTCGCCCGCGACACCGGAGGCGGTCTTCTGGGCCGTTCGCCGCGCGCAGCAGGCGGCGGGAGCCGTAGAGGCCCCCGAGCCGGAACTCGTCGCCTCGATCTGACCGGGACACGACATGGACTGGGTCGATGCGCTGCAGGGATTGCGCTCCACGCGCACGCCCGCGGTGATCGTGACGCTCGCGCTGGTGCGCGGGCATGCGCCGCGCAATGGCGGGGCGAAGATGGTCGTGTCGCCCGACGCCGTGTTCGGAACGGTCGGGGGTGGCAACCTCGAGGCCACGGCGATCGAACGCGCCAGAGGGATGCTCCGCGCGGGCGCGGCGGAGCCCGAGCTGCTGGTTCTCACGTTGAGCGACAAGGCCGTCACCGAGTACGGCGTGCAGTGCTGCGGAGGAGAGGTCACGATCATGCTCGAACCGGTGCGCGTCACGCCCAGCATCGCGATCTTCGGGATGGGGCATGTGGGACTCGAGCTCGCGCGCATCCTCGCCCGGCACGAGGTCGAGCTGCACCTGGTCGACTCGCGGCCGGAGATGCTCGCCGCGGAGCGGATCGGGGTGCCCGGCGAGAGCGGCGTCTTGGCCGACAGCGTCGCGCGGGTTCATGCGACGCTTGCCCCCGTGCCCGAAGCCGTGCTGGCCGCGCTGCCGGTCGGCTCCCACGTCCTGGTGATGACGCATGATCATGTCGAGGACCTCGCGGTCGTCGACATGTCTCTACGCACTCCCGATCTCGCCTCGATCGGCCTGATCGGCTCGGCGTCGAAGTGGGCGCGGTTCCGCAAGAAGCTCACCGAGCTCGGCCAGACCGAGAGCGACCTGGCGCGGGTCGTGACGCCGATCGGCATCCCCGAGGTGGCGGGCAAGCAGCCCGCCGTGATCGCCGTCAGCGTCGCCGCGCGGCTGCTGCAGCTGATCGAGGAGGCGGCGCCGGAAGAGGCCGCGGGCAGCTGACGCCGGATGAGTGCCCGTCACCTTCCTCATCAACGGCGTCACCGGAACCTCCCCATCTGGTTCCGCGCAGCATGTCATGTAGTCGCTTACGGCAGGCCATCAGGGCCGCGTAGTCGGGCTAACCGCCCGGGGCTACGGTCGATGCATCCGGACGTTGGTGTTCCTTGCTATCGTGGCGCCGTGCGATGGCTTGCGGACGAGGCGAGTGGTTCACGATGTGTTCCGCTCTCTCCGGGGTCACCCCGGGGCGCGCAGTCTGACCTGGAACGAACGCCGCAGGCGCCTTACTGCGCTTCGCGCAGACCGGTGCCCGCACTGATGGACGAGTCGTACGCAGGCCATTGCACGCCCGGCGACCGCTCTGCGACTGCCCTCTGATGGTGCACTCCAGCGCATCACGCGTGCTTGGGCGCACGCCGCGACCGCTGCCGTCGTCGGTGGCCGCCTCTCTGGCCGATGCTTTCCTCGCCTCAGAGGTCTGGGCGAAGGAGCAGCTCGTCGAGGCCGGCGCGTACGTCATGGGAGCGCGTCGCCGTTGGCTCTCTCCGCTCGTCGTCGACGTGTTGACCTCCTTCGTCCGCCCCCCTGTCGATGCTCCCCGGCTGCTGACATCGGTGATCCTCCGTTCGCCCGATTTCGCAGAAGCGGTGCGCAAGGCCGACGAGCGCCGTTCGCCGTTGCGCATCCACCACCGCGTCGTCGGTCCATCGGTGTCGCAGCCGCCCGCGGGCGCTCTTCCCCGCATCGACAGCATCCCGGATCTCGCCGCCATGCTCGATCTGGACATCGGCCGGCTCCAGTGGTTCGCCGACACCAAGCATTGGAATCGGCGCGCACACTCAGGGGCCTTGCACCACTACCGGTACGAGTGGCGCACACGGCACGGGCGGATCCCCAGGTTGCTGGAGATCCCGGAGCAACGGATGCGCCGTGTACAGCGCAGCCTCCTGGAACGGGTGCTCGGCCTCATGGCCGTGAACGATGCCGTCCACGGCTTCATGCCCGGTCGCAGCGCGGCCACTGGGGCCGCGCGCCACACGGGGGCCGACATCGTCATATCCCTCGACCTCACCACGTTCTTCTCCCGCGTGACGGGCGGTCGCATCTACGGAACACTTCGGCAGTCGGGACTGTCCGAACCCATCGCGCACGTCATGACCGGGCTGTGCACCAACGCCGTTCCTCCGCGCGTGCTTGCTGCCATGCCACCGGGCGGATCATCCGACGAGCGGTTCGCCCTGCGCCGGGCGCTGGCCACGAGTCATCTGCCGCAGGGCGCTCCCTCCTCGCCGATGCTTGCCAACCTCGCCATCCGGCGTCTCGATTCACGGCTGACGGGATGGGCGGATGCCGTCGATGCGACCTACACGCGATACGCCGACGACCTCGCGTTCAGCGGCGGCCCGAGACTCGCGAAGCGACCTGATGCCTTCATCCGTGGTGTGCAGCGGATCATCGAGGACGAGGGGCACGTGGCCAACCCGCGCAAAACGAGGGTCCGACGCCAGGGCGTCAGGCAGAGCGTGACCGGAATCGTCGTCAACCAGCGAACGAATGTCTCACGGGACGACTACGACCGGCTCAAGGCGACGATCCACAACTGCGTCGTGCACGGTCCGGGCACTCAGAATCACCGCCGACTCGACGATTTCCGTGCACATCTGCTCGGCCGCATCTCGTGGGTCGAGAGTCTGAACCCCCAGCGAGGCGAGAAGCTCCGTGCGGAGTTTCTGCGCATCCGTTGGTGAATCCGAGACGGTCGTTTCTCTCTCTAACGTGCGCGTGCCTGAGTGGCAGCGCTGATGAGATAGGAGGTCCTCAAAGCAATCGCGTACTTTGTCTCGGCCGGAAGCGACCGGGGAGCATTGAGGCAGATCTCGAGGTCTCCGACATCCAGCCCTGTGAGGTTGGCGATGTTGTGAACAGTGAGGTTGCACGCGGTCGTCAGCGACTCGATGATCGCTCGAAGACGCTCGTCAAGGAGTGCAGAGAATCCTCTGAAATGTGCTCCATTGCGATGAGTCGTCTCAGCGCGGCCGCGATGTCCTGTTCGTTCGTCGTCATCCCAGTCCCTTCTTCAACGGTAGCTGCAACCGTCACAGCGGAAGAGAGACGCTCTTTTCGCCGGGCGTTCGGGCCGCAGAACGACGACCGAGGAAAAACCACGACAGCGGTCCCACAAAGGGAACGAAGATCGCGAAGAGCATCCACATCAGCGACTGCAACGCAGTGATTCGCTTCGCCGTCCGGGCTATCGAGATCAGGGCGATAACCACGAGCGATAACAGGGCGACAACTCCCACGGACCACGCGATGTCATATGCGGTTGGGTACAGCGGGTTAGTGACGTCCGACATGCTCCGATCCTAATCAGGCGCGACTGGCAGCCATGGTCTAGAAGACCGTGCTGAGCGTCCTGCCGAAAATGATCGGTTTCAGTTGGTCATCGACATCGACGACCAGATGCACGCCGTGCGGGAATCCGCCGAAACGTCCTGCCGAAACCGAACGCGCCGGAACGGGGGGATCGTCGTTCTCGGCACGGCACACGGCGCAGATGCCGATGGCATTCGATCATCGAACCTCGCAAGCAGTATCGATCAGGTCGCCTTCGGGAAGAGGATGCGGAACGCGCGGACGTAGCTGTTCCCCCGGTCGCCGTGGGAGGGGACGTAGAAGTCGGGATCGATGTGGACGATCGACCGCTCGTCGGTCGCGTCGTCCGCTGCGGGTGCGATCTCGGGAGTCAGCATGGTGGTCACCTCGGTCCTTCTCGAGCGGGCTCTCGCATTTCATAATACGGAAACAAAGTTCTACTTTATGAAAAGAGTAGAACGAACGCCGCATCGCGTCAAGAGGTGCGGTGGTGCGGCTTCGCGTCAGGACCAGTGCCCCGGGCGGGGGAGGGTGCGGTCGAGCACCTCGACGCCGGCCGGTGTGACGGATGCCGTGCAGTACAGCAGCGACTGCGTCGGGTAGCCGTGCGGCCGGTTGTCGCGGATGATCGCGCGGTCATCTTCCGGGGAAAGACGAGCGGATGCCGCCAGCAGTCCGACCCAGGTGTCGACCCAGTCGGCGTCGGCCGCCGCCGGGCCGAGCGCACGGAACTCCGGCAGCCAGGTCGAGATGCGAGGGGTGGACGGGTCGTCGAGATCGTCGTGCGCGATCATGTGGGTTCCCGGCTCGATGGGAGTCGTCCGCAGGGCGGCTCCGTCCCAACTGAGCACGCGCGCGCCCTCCGGCTGCACCTCGAGAAGGTTGAACCCGTGCATCGGGAGCGGGGCTGACGGCGACCGCCCGGCGACGGACTCGAGGGCGAGCGTGCCGCGAGAGACCGCGCGATCCAGCGGCAGGCCGCCCACGTCCTCGCGGTTCAGCAGCACGGCGAGTCGACGCCGTTCCGGATCGACCGCCAGCCAGGCGCCGCCGGCTCGACGATCGCGGATGCCGATCACGCCGGGATACCGTTCGGGCCACCACGGACCCAGCGCATCCCAGTCCCGCTCCGGGTCTTCGTCGCGCACCGCGAGCAGTCGCGCGCTTCCGGCCTCCGCCACATCGATCACGACCGTGCACACGCACGTCAGTCTAGGTCGTGCCCCTGGGGCGCGGATGCTGGGGCAGAATCAGACGTGTGAACATCGTCGTATCGGTAACGGGCGGCATCGCCGCGTACAAGACGGTGCACCTGGTGCGCCTGCTCACGAAGGCCGGTCACGACGTGACGGTGGTCCCGACGGAGGACGCGCTGCGTTTCGTCGGCACTCCGACCTGGGAGGCGATCAGCCGGCACCCGGTGACCACGAGCGTGCACGACGACGTCGCCAAGGTGCGCCACGTCGCCCTCGGCCAGGCGGCGGACCTGGTGATCGTGGCGCCGGCCACCGCGAACTCGATCGCGAAGATGACGGCCGGCCTCGCGGACGACCTGTTCGGCACGACGCTGCTCGCGACCGAGGCCCCGGTCCTGATCGCGCCGGCGATGCACGCCGAGATGTGGCGGCATGCGGCGACCCGCGCGAACATCGAGACGCTGCGCAGTCGCGGCGTGCACATCGTGGGTCCGGCGGACGGCGAGCTGGCCGGTGGTGACAGCGGTCCGGGGCGGATGTCGGAGCCGGAGGAGATCTTCGCCGCGGCACAGGCGCTGCTCGCACCGCGCGATCTGGAGGGCCTGCGCGTGGTCGTGTCGGCCGGCGGCACGAGAGAGCCGATCGATCCGGTCCGCTTCCTCGGCAACCGTTCGAGCGGCAGGCAGGGAGTCGCCGTCGCCGCGGAGGCAGCGGCGCGCGGAGCTGCGGTGGTGCTCGTGGCGGTCAACATCGCCGGTGACGTGCTCGCCGACGCCCGGCATCCGTCTGTCCGGATCGTGACGGCGGGATCTGCGGCCGAGCTCGCGGATGCCATGACGGATGCCGCTGCCGACGCCGACGTGGTGATCATGGCCGCGGCTGTCGCCGATTTCCGTCCCGTCGCGGTGTCGGACCGCAAGCTCACCAAGGAGGGCGGCGGCATCCCGTCCATCGAGCTCGTCGAGAACCCCGACATCGTCGCGTCGCTGGTCGCGGGCCGTCGTCCGGGTCAGCTCGTCGTCGGGTTCGCCGCGGAGACGCCGGAGGACCAGGACGAGCTCATCGCCCGCGCGCGGCGCAAGCAGCAGCGCAAGGGAGTCGATCTGCTGGTCGTGAACGAGGTGGGCTGGGAGCGCGGCTTCGAGAGCGCCGACAATGCCGTGCACATCCTCGGGGCGGCCGGCGTGATCGCCGGAGAGGCTTCCGGGACGAAGCGGGCCGTCGCGGCGGCCGTCTGGGACGCCGTGCGCGGTACACTTTCGTCAGACAGAAGCTGACTTCCGTAATGCGAAATTGACGATGCGGAATCCTGAATGGAGAGATCATGACCGAACGACTCGTCCCCGGTGACGCCGCACCCGCCTTCACTCTTTCCGACGCCGACGGCGTCCCGACGTCGCTCGCCGATCACCGCGGCCGGAACGTGGTCGTCTACTTCTACCCGAAGGCCGCGACGCCGGGCTGCACGACCGAGGCCTGCGACTTCCGTGACAGCCTCTCCTCGCTGGCCGCCGCCGGCTACACGGTGCTCGGGATCTCGCCCGACGAGGTCGCGGACATCCGCGCCTTCGCCGACGCCGAAGCACTGACCTTCCCCCTCCTGGCCGACACGGACGCCGCCACGGCGCGCGCCTGGGGTGCATGGGGTGAGAAGACGGTGGGGGATCGGACGTTCGAGGGCGTCATCCGCTCGACCTTCGTGCTGGATGCCGACGGCATCGTGCAGCGCGCCGAGTACGGTGTCGACCCGACGGGGCACGTCGCTCGCCTTCGCGCCGAACTCGGTGTATGAAGAGGGTTGACAAGCGCGCGACGAGTGCGCAGACTTGTTACACATGCTGAAATAACAGTTCCGGCATACGGAAAGTAGTGCTTCTCCTGGAGAAGAGTCAGTCGTCCGTATAGTCCTACGCGCCGGATGCCAGCATGTGCTGAGGATCAAAGATGTTGCTCACGGAGTTCAACTCCTGCACGCACGACGTCGCCGTCCGTGTCGTGAAGCCCGCCTTGGACATTCCCCGCTGGTATGACGCGCTCATCGCCGGTCGGCCGTACGCGTCGATCGCGGAGCTGACGGAGGCCGCCGCACAGGTCGCGGCACCGCTCACCGCCGCCGAGATCGATGGTGCGCTCGCGCACCATCCGCGCATCGGCGAACGCGCCCAGGGCGAGAGCGCCGAGGCGGCCCTCGCCCGCAAGGAGCAGTCCGGCGTCGACGCCGCGGCCGCCGCGGCGCTGGCCGACGGCAACCGCGCCTACGAGGAGACGTTCGATCGCGTCTTCCTGGTGCGCGCAGCCGGCCGCTCAGCCGACGACATCCTCGCCCTGCTGCAGGAGCGGCTCGGCAACACCGCCGAACAGGAGCTGGCGGTCATCGACCAGCAGCTGCGCGAGATCGCGGCCCTGCGCCTGGCCGGGGCCATCGAGACAGAAGGAGCACGCGCATGAGCGTCTCTCACGTGACCACCCACATCCTGGACACATCGATCGGGCGCCCCGCGCCCGGCGTCGCCGTCGTACTCGAGGCCCGAGACGGCGACGGATGGGTCGGGATCGGTACGGGCCTCACCGATGCCGACGGACGGGTGAAAGACCTGGGCCCCGAGCGGCTGGAGAGCGGTGCCTACCGCCTCCGGTTCGACACGGGGACCTACTTCGCCGGCATCGAAACGGACACCTTCTTCCCGGAGGTGGTGCTGACCTTCCTGGTCGACACTGCGCAGGCGCACTACCACGTGCCGCTGCTGCTCAGCCCGTTCGCCTATTCCACTTACCGAGGAAGCTGAGAAGAACATGACGACCATCACCCTGGGCAAGAACCAGTACGGCAAGGCCGAGGTCCGCGTCGTGCGGGTCACGCGCGACACCGCCCGCCACGAGATCGAGGACCTCAACGTCACCTCGCAGCTGCGCGGCGACTTCGCCGACGCCCACTTCACCGGCGACAACACGAACGTCGTCGCGACGGACACGCAGAAGAACACGGTCTACGCCTTCGCCAAGGACGGCATCGGCAGCCCCGAGGAGTACCTGCTGCGTCTCGGCCGTCACTTCACCGGCGAGTTCGACTGGGTGACCGGCGGTCGCTGGGAGGCGGAGCAGTACACGTGGGAGCGCATCCCCGTCGACGGTCAGGGCCACGACCACTCGTTCGTGCGCGGCGGCACGGAGACCAGGACCGCCCTCGTCGAGATCGACGGAGAGCAGACCACGGTCATCGCCGGCCTGACGGACCTCAAGGTCCTCAAGTCCACCGAGAGCGGCTTCGTCGGCTACCCGAAGGACCGGTACACGACGCTGAAGGAGACGACCGACCGCATCCTCGCGACCTCGGTCACCGCCAAGTGGCGGTACAACCGCGCCGACATCGACTACAACGAGGTCTTCGCCGACGTCCGCCGCCTGCTGCTCGAGGGCTTCTCGGCCAACTACTCGTACGCGCTGCAGAACACGCTGCACGACATGGCCGAAGCTGTTCTCGAAGCGCACCCCGAGATCGACGAGATCCGCTTCTCCACGCCGAACAGCCACCACTTCGTCGTGGACCTGTCGCCCTTCGGTCTGGAGAACCCGAACGAGGTGTTCTACGCCGCCGACCGCCCGTACGGCCTGATCGAGGCGTCGTTCCTCCGCGAAGGAGCGGATGCCGACCACCGCGTGTGGGACGGCGTCGCCGGCTTCTGCTGAGCCGAACCCCGAGAGATCCCGAACAGGGGTGAGCCCGTTCCCGACGCACCGGGCTCACCCCGACGTTCGTCATGCCCATCAACCGCACGCCCACCCCGAAGAGCGGGTCCCGGACAAGGAGGTCCCCGATGTCTGAAGTACGCAGCTCCAAGAAGAAGAGGAACACGAACGAGACGAACCGACCGGAGGACGAGCGCCTCGGCGCCGGCACCGCCTTCACCTTCGGGCTCCAGCACGTGCTGACGATGTACGGCGGCATCATCGCGCCGCCGCTCATCATCGGTGCCGCAGCCGGGCTCACACCCGCAGAGGTCGGAGTGCTCGTCGCCGCCTGCCTCTTCATGGGCGGCCTCGCGACGCTGCTGCAGACCCTCGGCATCCCGTTCTTCGGTTCGCAGCTGCCGCTCGTGCAGGGCGTCTCGTTCGCCGGTGTCGCGACCATGCTCGCGATCGTCAATCAGGGCAGCGGCCTGCCGGCCGTGTTCGGCGCGGTGATCGTCGCGTCCCTGATCGGACTGGTCATCGCGCCGTTCTTCGCGCAGATCGTGCGGTTCTTCCCGCCGGTCGTGACGGGCACCGTCATCACCATGATCGGGCTCTCGCTCGTGCCGGTCGCGGCCCGCTGGATCACCGGTGCGAACCCCGATGCGCCGACCTACGCCGATCCGGTGTTCGTCGGCATCGCCGGGTTCACGCTGTTCGTGATCATGCTGCTGAGCAAGCTCGGCAACGCCACCATCTCGCGCCTGTCGATCCTGATCGCGATGGTCGTCGGAACGATCTTCGCTGCCCTCATCGGCAGGGCCGACTTCTCGAAGGTGCTCGAGGGACCGGTCTTCGCGTTCCCGACGCCGTTCGCCTTCGGTGTGCCGACGTTCGACCTCGCCGCGATCGTGTCGATGACGATCGTCGTGCTGGTGATCCTCACCGAGACCACGGCCGACATCATCGCCGTCGCCGAGATCACGGGCTCGAAGGTCGATCGCAAGCGGATTGCCGCGGGCCTGCGCGCCGACATGGTGTCGAGCGCGATCTCGCCGATCTTCAACTCCTTCACGCAGAGCGCGTTCGCGCAGAACGTCGGACTCGTCGCCGTGACGAAGATCAAGAGCCGCTACGCCGTGGCCGCGGGCGGCGTGATCCTCATCATCCTCGGGTTGACCCCGATCCTCGGCCGGGTGGTCGCGGCTGTGCCCACCGCCGTGCTCGGCGGCGCCGGTCTCGTGCTGTTCGGGACCGTCACCGCCAGCGGCATCCGCACTCTCTCCAAGGTGAAGTACGACGGCAACATGAACCTCATCATCGTCGCCGCGTCACTGTCGTTCGGCGTGCTGCCCGAGGTGAACCACGACATCTACTCGAACTTCCCGACGTGGTTCCAGGTCATCTTCGGCTCGGGCATCAGCTCGGCCGCGATCATGGCGATCGTGCTGAACCTCGTGTTCAACCACTTCAGCAAAGGCACCCCGGAGGACCCGTCGGTGTTCGCGGCGAGTCCCGTGCGGGCGGTGAAGACCGACGTCATCCGCGTGCTCCGCGACGGGCGACGGCGCTGAACAGGATGTCAGCCGCGGCCGCCGAAGGGCATGCCCGCCGCCGCGACGGTGAGGGTCGAGATGTTCGACTCGGCCGGCAGCTGCGCCATGAACAGCACGGCGCGCGCGGCATCCGCCACATCGAACGTCGGCTCCACGCGTCGCGATCCGTCGGGCTGGAGTGCGCCGGAACCGACGCCGAGATCGCTCATGATCGACGTGCGGGCGTTGCCGATGTCGATCTGTCCGCACGAGATGCCGTGCGCCCGGCCGTCGAGATCGATCGACTTCGTCAGACCGCTGATCGCGTGCTTGCTCACCGTGTACGCGACAGACAGCGGCCGCGGCACGTGCGCCGAGATCGATCCGTTGTTGATGATGCGGCCGCCGGAGGGCTGCTGCGCGATCATCGCGCGCATCGCGGCCCGCGCGCAGAGCAGCGACCCCGTGAGGTTCACGTCGAGGGTGCGCTGCCAGTCGTCGAGCGAGATCTCCGCGGCGGATGCCGTCGGCCCGAAGGCTCCGGCGTTGTTGAACAGCACGTCCACCCGCCCCCACTCCGCCACGGTACGGGCGAAGAGGGTCTCGACCTCGGCCTCGACGGTGACGTCGGTGGGCACGACGAGCGCGTCGGGGTGGCCGTCGGCCGTCTCGTGCAGGGCGTCCTCGCGACGTCCTGCGAGCGCCACCCGGAAGCCTGCCTCGAGCAGGGCGCGGGAGACCGCGCGGCCGATACCCGAACCCGCGCCTGTCACGACGGCGATGCGTCCGCTCATGCCGACACCTCCGGAATCTGATCCGCTGCCCACGAGGCAGACTCCTCCATCTAACAAGAAGGGCCGTACCGTGACCGACAATCGCGCCTCCGCCGTCACATCCGCCGACCTCGACGCTGCCGACCTCGATCCCGAGGAGACGGCGGAGTGGCTGGAGTCCCTCGACGCGCTCATCAGCGAACGCGGCGCCGAGCGCGGCGACCACATCGTGCGCACCCTCGTCGATCGCGCCGGCCTCCGCGCCCAGCCGACCGTGGCGGGCGAGCCGACGGTGACGACCGACTACGTGAACACGATCGCCGCCGCCGATGAGCCCGAGTACCCCGGTGACGAGGAGCTGGAGCGGCGCTACCGCGCCTGGATGCGCTGGAACGCCGCGGTCATGGTGCATCGCGCGCAGCGTCCGGGCATCGGGGTCGGCGGGCACATCTCCACCTATGCCGGGGCGGCGACCCTGTACGAGGTGGGCTTCAACCACTTCTTCCGCGGCAAGGACCACCCGGGCGGCGGCGATCAGATCTACTTCCAGGGTCACGCCTCGCCCGGCATGTACGCCCGCGCCTTCCTCGAGGGGCGCCTCGGCGAGGAGGACCTCGACGGCTTCCGCCAGGAGAAGTCGCGCGAGGGGCACGCACTGTCGTCGTACCCGCACCCGCGCCTGATGCCGGAGTTCTGGGAGTTCCCGACCGTGTCGATGGGCATCGGCCCGATGAACGCGATCTACCAGGCGCAGTCGAACAGGTACCTGCAGGGCCGCGGGCTCACGGACACATCCGACCAGCACGTCTGGGCGTTCCTCGGCGACGGCGAGATGGACGAGCCGGAATCCCGCGGGCTCCTGCAGCTCGCCGCGAACGAAGGCCTCGACAACCTCACGTTCGTCGTGAACTGCAACCTGCAGCGGCTGGACGGCCCGGTCCGCGGCAACGGCAAGATCATCCAGGAGCTGGAGGGGTTCTTCCGCGGCGCCGGGTGGAACGTGATCAAGGTCATCTGGGGTCGGGAGTGGGACGACCTGCTCG
Organism: Microbacterium sp. LWH11-1.2; assembly: GCF_038397745.1. Lineage (NCBI taxonomy): Bacteria > Bacillati > Actinomycetota > Actinomycetes > Micrococcales > Microbacteriaceae > Microbacterium > Microbacterium sp. LWH11-1.2. The sequence goes on from NZ_CP151636.1 coordinate 1,503,487, forward strand.
CGCGCGACGAGGACGGCGCCCTGGTCGACATCATGAACAGCACCCTCGACGGGGATTACCAGACCTACAAGGCGGAGTCGGGGGCGTTCATCCGGGAGAACTTCTTCGGTCGCGACCCTCGGGCGCGTGCCCTGGTCGACGGCCTCGCCGACGACGACATCTGGCGCCTCCGGCGGGGCGGGCACGACTACCGCAAGGTGTACGCGGCGTACCAGCAGGCGCTCGCGCACAACGGGCGTCCCACGGTCATCCTGGTGAAGACGGTCAAGGGGTACGGCCTCGGCCCGCGCTTCGAGGCGCGCAACGCGACGCACCAGATGAAGAAGCTGACGCTGCAGGATCTCAAGGACTTCCGCGATCATCTCCGCGTGCCGATCACCGACGCGCAACTCGAGGCCGACCCGTACCTGCCGCCCTACTACCACCCCGGCGCGGACGCTCCGGAGATCGCGTACCTGCGCGAACGCCGTCGCGCACTCGGCGGCTTCCTGCCGGAGCGCCGCTCGGCGCACGAGCCGATCGCACTGCCCGACCCGAAGGCGTACGAGGTCGCGGCTCGCGGCTCGGGCACGCAGCAGGCGGCGACGACCATGGCCTTCGTCCGGGTGCTGAAGGACCTGATGCGCGACCCCGGGTTCGGTCAGCGGATCGTGCCGATCATCCCCGATGAGGCCCGAACCTTCGGCATGGACGCGTTCTTCCCGACCGCGAAGATCTACAACCCGAAGGGTCAGAACTACCTGGCGGTCGATCGTGACATCGTGCTGTCCTACAAGGAGTCGACGTCGGGGCAGATCTTGCACGTCGGCATCAACGAGGCGGGATCCATCGCCGCGTTCACGGCGGCGGGAACGGCCTATGCGACCCACGGCGTGCCGCTGATCCCGGTGTACGTGTTCTACTCGATGTTCGGCTTCCAGCGCACCGGCGACTCGATCTGGGCCGCGGCCGACCAGATGACCCGCGGCTTCCTGATCTCCGCCACGGCGGGACGCACGACGCTGACCGGGGAGGGGCTGCAGCACGCCGACGGCCACTCGCCGCTGCTCGCCGCGACGAACCCGGCGGTCGTCACGTACGACCCGGCATTCGGGTACGAGATCGGCCACATCATGCGCGCCGGCATCGAGCGGATGTACGGACCGGACTCGACCGACCGCAACCGCATCTACAACCTCATGGTCTACAACGAGCCGATCGTGCAGCCCGCCGAGCCCGAAGGCGTCGATGTCGCCGGCATCCTCGGCGGCATCCATCGCATCTCACCGGTGGAGTCGCCGCGCACCCATCTGCTGGCGTCGGGCATCGGCGTGGCATGGGCGCTGGAGGCGCAGCGGCTGCTGCGTGACGACTGGGGTGTCGCGGCCGACGTGTGGTCGGTGACCTCCTGGACGGAGCTGCGCCGCGACGCCGTCGCGGCAGAGGAGGAGGCGTTCCTGCACCCGGAGCGCGGCATCCGCACCCCGTTCCTGCAGACGCAGCTCGCCGGCGCCGAGGGGCCGATCGTCGCCGTCAGCGACTACGCCAAGGACCTGCCCGATCAGGTGCGCCCGTTCGTGAAGAACGACTGGGCGACGCTCGGCGCCGACGGCTTCGGGTTCTCGGACACGCGAGCCGCGGCGCGGCGGTTCTTCAAGATCGACAGCGCGTCGATCGTCGTTCGCACCCTGCAGCTGCTCGCCGCACGCGGAGAGGTGGATGCCTCAGCGCCCGCGCAGGCCGCCGAGCGCTATCGCCTGCACGACGTGAACGCCGGCACGAGCGGTTCGGATGCCGAGTAGCCGGTGTCAGGCGGTCAGCTCGGCGCTGATCTCCTCGGCCGCCCGGCGCAGCAGGGGGACAGCCCGGCCGCCGAACGCCTCGTCGACGCGGGAGATCGGACCCGACACGGACACGGCGGTCGGGGTGGGGGCGTCGGGGACGGCCATCGAGAAGCAGCGGACGCCGATCTCCTGCTCCTGGTCGTCGATCGCGTAGCCGCGTTCGCGGATGCGATCGAGCTCGGCGAGCAGGTCGTCGATCGTGCCGAGGCTGAACTCGGTGGGCGTCGGCATCCCGGCGCGCCCCACGATGCCCCGCACGGTCTCGTCGGGGAGCTGGGCGAGGATCGCCTTGCCGACGCCGGTGTCGTGCAGGTTCGCCCGGCGGCCGACCTCGGTGAACATGCGCATCGAGTGCAGCGACGGCACCTGGGCGACATAGACGACCATGTCGCCGTCGAGCACCGCCATGTTGGCGCTCTCGCCGAGCTCGTCGACGAGGCGCTTGAGCTGCGGGCGCGCGAGGGCGCCGAACTGCCGGGAGGCTCCCTCGCCGATGCGGATGAGCTTGGGGCCGAGCGCGTAGCGGCGGTTCGGCAGCTGCCGTGCGTAGCCGAGCGAGACGAGCGTGCGCAGCAGGCGGTGGATCGTCGGGAGCGGGAGGTCGGTGGATGCCGCGAGCTCGCTCAGCGTGACGTCACCTCCGGCATCGGTCACCAGCTCGATGAGCTCGAAGACGCGCTCGACCGACTGCACGCCGGATCCGGCGCTCTTCGCGGGCTTGATATCGGTCATCGGATCCTCCGTCGGGGTCTGGATCATTCCATCATGCGAGAGAGGCATGTCGAAACAGACGCGCACAAAGATTACCGTGCTTGCTTCAAAGTTCCATAGAGTAGACAATAGAATCCACGATACGAAAACTTAGACGGAGGAAACATGGCGAATCCGGGACCCGGGAACTCCATCACACTGCGGATCGACGCTCCCTCGAACTTCAGCGTCACCAGCGAGCTCGCCGTGGCGGCGGCCGATGCCGGGGCAGCGGTGACCGCGCTCGACGTCGTCGAGTCGCATCCCGCGACGATCGTCGTCGATCTGACCTGCAACACCGCGGGGGAGGAGCACGCCGACCGCGTGCGCGCCGCGATCGACGCGCTCGAGGGCGTCACGGTCCGACTCGTCAGCGACCGCACCTTCCTGATGCACCTCGGCGGAAAGCTCGAGGTCGTGCCGCGCGTGCCGCTGCGCAACCGCGACGACCTGTCCCGCGCGTACACGCCGGGAGTCGCCCGCGTCTGCCTGGCGATCGCCGAAGACAAGAGCAAGGCGCGACAGCTCACCGTCAAGCGCAACACGATCGCTGTCGTCACCGACGGCACCGCCGTGCTCGGCCTCGGAGACATCGGCCCCGAAGCCGCCCTCCCGGTCATGGAGGGCAAGGCCGCGCTGTTCAAGCAGTTCGCGAACGTCGACGCGTGGCCCGTCTGCCTCGACACCAAGGACACCGAGGAGATCATCTCGATCGTCAAGGCGATCGCCCCGGTATACGGCGGCGTGAACCTCGAGGACATCGCGGCGCCGCGCTGTTTCGAGATCGAGGCGCGCCTGCGCGAGGAGCTCGACATCCCGGTCTTCCACGACGACCAGCACGGCACCGCCATCGTGACGCTCGCCGCTCTCGGCAATGCGCTCAAGGTGGTCGGCAAGAAGATCGAAGACGTCCGCATCGTCGTGTCCGGGGTCGGCGCCGCCGGCAACGCGATCATCCAGCTGCTGCTCGCCGAGGGCGCCCGCGACATCGTGGCCTGCGGCCGGGACGGCGCGATCCACCCGGATGTCGAGTACACCGACGCGCACCGCACCGAGATCGCGTCGACCACCAACCCGCGCGGCTTCCAGGGCACGCTGAAGGAGGCCATGGTCGATGCCGACGTCTTCATCGGCGTGAGCGCTCCGAACATCCTCGGCGAGGAAGACATCGCGGCCATGGCGGACGACGCGATCGTGTTCGCGATGGCCAATCCCACGCCCGAAGTCGACCCGATCGTCGCGTCGAAGCACGCCGCCGTCGTGGCGACCGGCCGCAGCGACTTCCCGAACCAGATCAACAACGTACTGGCCTTCCCCGGGGTCTTCCGCGGTCTGCTCGACGCCGGCGTGTCCGACATCACCGCGCCTATGCTGGTCGCAGCCGCCGAGGCGATCGCCGCACGCGTCGGGGACGACGAGCTCAACGCGAGCTTCATCATCCCCAGCGTGTTCGATCCCCTGGTGGCCGGCGCCGTGGCCGAGGCCATCGTCCGCGTCGCCTCCATCGTCTCGAGCAAGGAGTGAGCACCGTGCCCGTCAGCGTCGATCCGCGCAGCACCACCCTGGGCGAGGACGACTTCGCCGACATCGACGCCCGGCTCGCCGACACCGACGCGCTGCTCGCGACCTCGTACCCCGGGGACGAAGGCAGCCGCCAGCCGGTGCACACGCTCTATGTGCCCGCCGACCGCTTCGACCCCGAGCTGCCCGCGCGCTTCGGTGCGGAGGCCGCCGCGGCCGTCGCCGCGTTCGGCGGCTCGGCGGCGCTCGCCGATGCCGTCGGGCTCGGGCACCTCGCCGAGGAGCTCGCGCCGCTCGTCGACGCCAAGCTGCGCAGCGAGCCGATCGAGGACCTCCGCCTGGACTTCGAGGACGGCTACGGCGCGCGACCGGATGCCGAAGAGGATGCGGATGCCGTGCTCGCGGCCGAGCGCGTGGCCGCGGCCGTCGCCGCGGGAACCGCGCCGCCCTTCATCGGCATCCGCTTCAAGTGCTTCGAGGCGCCGACCCGGCGCCGCGGCATCCGCACCCTCGATCGATTCCTGACCACCCTCGCCGCCGCCGGCCCGCTGCCGGACGGGCTCGTCCTGACCCTGCCCAAGGTGACCACGGTGGCGCAGGTCGAGGCGATGATCGTGCTCTGCGAGCGCTTCGAGGAGCGGCTGGGTCTGGCTCCCGGACGTCTGCGCTTCGAGGTGCAGATGGAGACGCCGCAGCTGATCATCGCCGCCGACGGATCGGTGCCGGTCGCGACCCTGCTGCACCGCGCGAAGGGCCGCGTCACGGCGCTGCACTACGGGACCTACGACTACAGCGCCTCGCTGCAGATCGCCGCCGCGCACCAGTCGATGGAGCATCCGTCCGCCGACTACGCGAAGCAGGTCATGCAGGTCGCCGTCGCCGAGACCGGCGTGCGGCTCTCCGACGGCTCGACCAACGTCATCCCCGTCGGTGACGCCGACCACGTGCGCGCGGCCTGGCAGCTGCACGCGCGCCTGGTACGGCGCTCGCTCGAGCGCGGCTACTACCAGGGGTGGGATCTGCACGCCGCCCAGCTGCCGACCCGCTACCTCGCGACCTACGCGTTCTATCGCGAGGGCTTCGCCGCCGCCGCGCGTCGCCTCGACAACTACCTGCACGGCAGCGACGCGACCATCATGGACGAGCCGGCCACCGCCCGGGCTCTCGCGCGCTTCGTCGTGCGCGGCCTGGAGTGCGGTGCTGTCACCGAGGCGGAGGTGCGGGATGCCGCGGCCGCCACTCCTGCGGAGCTGACCAAGCTCGCGCATCCGAAGCTCGCCGTATCCGAGGAGGAGACCTCATGAGCGCTCACGAACGCACCTACTACACGCCCGCCGGCGGTCTTCCCGGTCAGTCGGCGCTGCTGACCGACCGTGCCGTGGTCAAGCTCGCGTACACCGTGATCCCGAAGGGCGTGCTGCGCGACATCGTCACCAGCAGCCTTCCCGGCTTCACGAACACCCGTGCCTGGATCATCGCCCGCCCGACGCCGAGCTCGGCGACGACCTTCTCGCAGCTGATCGTCGAGATCGGTCCCGGGGGCGGTGCCACGAAGCCCGAGGTCGAGGCGGGCGTGGAGGGCGTCGTGTTCGTCACGACCGGGTCCCTCACGCTGACGCTCGACGGTGAGCGGCACGTGCTGGAGGAGGGCGGCTACGCCTTCCTCGCACCCGGCGCGACCTGGTCGCTCGCCAACGAGGGCGACGAGATCACGAGCTTCCATTGGATCCGCAAGGCCTACGAGTGGCTCGACGGCGTCGACGCACCGGCATCCTTCGTCACCAGCGACAAGGACATCGAGCCGACGTCGATGCCCGACACCGACGACGTGTGGGCGACCACCCGCTTCTCGGACGCGAGCGACCTGGCGCATGACATGCAGGTGAACATCGTGACCTTCAAGCCGGGCGGCACGATCCCGTTCGCCGAGACGCACGTCATGGAGCACGGCCTGTTCGTGCTGCAGGGCAAGGCCGTCTACCGCCTCAACGACGACTGGGTCGAGGTCGAGGCGGGCGATTACATGCTGCTGCGCGCCTTCTGCCCGCAGGCCTGCTACGCCGGGGGCCCCGAGGACTTCCGCTACCTGCTGTACAAGGACATGAACCGCCAGATCCGGCTGACCTGACGCGGGTGCGCCCCGCGGGGATGCCGTTGACATCGCCGCGGGGTTCAGCGTACTCTTTTCACTAACAGGAATTTAACTTCCACATTACGAAATCAAGGATGATCCCATGAGCTACACCGTGAACGCCTCGATCCTGCTGACCGAGCTGCCGATCCTGGAGCGCCCGGCGGCGGCCGAGGCTGCGGGCTTCGACGCCGTGGAGTTCTGGTGGCCGTTCACCTCCGCCGTTCCCGCGCAGGAGGAGGTCGACGCGTTCGTCGCCGCGATCCAGGATGCGGGCGTGCAGCTCACCGGCCTCAACTTCTTCGCCGGCGACATGCCCGCGGGCGACCGGGGCCTCGTCTCCTGGATCGGTCGCGAAGACGAGTTCCGCGCCAACGTCGACGTCGTCGTCGGGATCAGCGAGCGTCTCGGCACGAAGGCCTTCAACGCCCTCTACGGCAACCGCATCGAGGGCGCCGATGCGCAGACGCAGGACGACCTGGCGGTGCAGAACCTCGCGATCGCGGGCGCAGCGGTCGCGAAGATCGGCGGCATCGTGCTGCTCGAGCCGGTGTCCGGAATGGACGCGTACCCGCTGAAGACCGCGGCCGATGCCCTGGCCATCATCGGCCGGGTCCGTGACGAGCACGGCGTCGACAACATCCGCCTGCTCGCCGACTTCTACCACCTGGCCGTGAACGGCGACGACGTCGCCGCGGTCATCGCCGACCACGCCGGAGAGTTCGGTCACATCCAGATCGCCGATGCCCCCGGGCGCGGCGAGCCCGGCACCGGCGACCTGCCGCTGACCGACTGGATCGACGCCGCCCGCGCCGGCGGATACACCGGGGTCATCGGCCTCGAGTACAAAGCCACCCAGGCGGATGCCTTCGCCTGGCTCAACCGCGAAGGAGCGAACTCATGACCAGCATCGCCATCATCGGCCTCGGCATCATGGGCCTCCCCATGGCCAAGAACCTCGTCAAGGCCGGCTACGAGGTGACCGGATTCAACCGCAGCCAGGAGCCGATCGATGCGCTCGTCGAGGCCGGAGGCACGGGAGCGACCAGCATCGCGGATGCCGTGAAGAATGCCGACGTCATCCTCACCATGGTCCCCGACTCTCCGGACGTCGAGGGGGTCGTGCGCGGCGAGGACGGCGTCTTCGCCCACGCCAAGCCGGGCGCACTGTGGATCGACAACTCCTCGATCCGCCCCGACGTCGCCAAGGCCCTCGCCGAGGAGGCGATCGCCGCCGGCTTCGGTGCGGTCGACGCCCCGGTCTCCGGCGGAGAGCAGGGTGCGATCGACGGAGTGCTGTCGATCATGGTCGGCGGAGCCCCTGAGCACTTCGCGGCCGCGGAGCCCGTCCTCAACGCGATCGGCAAGACCATCGTGCACGTGGGTCCCGCCGGCGCCGGCCAGACCGTCAAGGCGGCCAACCAGCTGATCGTCGCCGTGAACATCCAGGCGCTCAGCGAGGCCGTGGTCTTCCTCGAGGCGTTCGGCGTCGACACCGACGCGGCGCTCAAGGTTCTCGGCGGCGGACTCGCCGGCTCCAAGGTCCTCGACCAGAAGGGGCAGAAGATGCTCGACCGCGACTTCACCCCCGGCTTCCGTCTCGCCCTCCACAACAAGGATCTGGGCATCGTCACCGCAGCGGCACGCTCGGCGGGGGTCACCGTCCCCCTCGGCGCCGCTGTCGCACAGCTCGTGAACGCCCTCGTCGCCCGTGGCGACGGCGGCCTCGACCACTCCGGTCTCTTCACACTCACCAACGAACTCTCCGGCCGCGGCGCTTCGACAAGCTCAGCGACCCAGAACTGATCTGAAGGACTTCTCATGACTCGAATGCGTGCAGTCGACGCGATCTGCCAGATCCTGGTGAAGGAGGGCGCCACCGAGGCGTTCGGCCTGCCGGGTGCGGCGATCAACCCCTTCTACGCCGCGATGCGTGCCAACGGCGGCATCCGGCACACCCTCGCCCGTCACGTCGAGGGCGCCTCGCACATGGCCGATGGCTACAGCCGCACCGGCGACGGGCGCATCGGCATCTGCGTCGGCACCTCCGGCCCTGCCGGCACCGACATGATCACGGGGCTCTACGCCGCGATCGCCGACTCCATCCCGATGCTGTGCATCACCGGGCAGGCGCCGGTGGCCAAGCTCGACAAGGAGGACTTCCAGGCCGTCGACATCGCGTCGATCGCGAAGCCGGTCACGAAGTTCGCCAAGACCGTGCTCGAGGCGGCCCAGGTTCCGGGCGCCTTCCAGACGGCGTTCCAGATCATGCGCTCGGGCCGTCCGGGCCCGGTGCTCATCGACCTGCCGTTCGACGTGCAGATGGGCGAGATCGAGTTCGACATCGACACCTACGAGCCGCTGCCGGTGGCGAAGCCGGTCGCCACCCGTGCCCAGGCCGAGAAGGTGCTCGACATGCTGACGGCATCCGCGCACCCGCTGATCGTCGCCGGCGGCGGCATCGTGAACTCCGGCGCCTCCGCCAAGCTCGTCGAGCTGGCCGAGACCCTGGGCGTGCCCGTCGTTCCGACGCTGATGGGCTGGGGCGCGATCGCCGACGACCACCCGCTGGCGGCGGGCCTGGTCGGCATCCAGACCTCGCAGCGCTACGGCAACGCGAGCTTCCTCGAGTCCGACTTCGTGCTCGGAATCGGCAACCGCTGGGCGAACCGCCACACCGGCGGTCTCGACACCTACCGCAAGGGGCGCACCTTCGTGCACGTCGACATCGAGCCGACGCAGATCGGCCGCGTGTTCGCGCCCGACTACGGCGTGGTCTCCGACGCCGGAGCCTTCATCGACGCGCTGCTCGAAGCGGCACGCGACCGCGTCGAGGCGCTGCCGGACTACCTGGGCTGGGCCGAGGACTGCCGCGCCCGCAAGGCGAAGCTGCAGCGCAAGACGAACTTCGACAACGTGCCGATGAAGCCGCACCGCGTGTACCAGGAGATGCTCTCGGCCTTCGGCCACGACACCACCTACGTCACCACGATCGGCCTGTCGCAGATCGCCGGCGCGCAGCTGCTGCACGTGTACGGTCCGCGTCAGTGGATCAACGCCGGCCAGGCCGGGCCTCTCGGCTGGACGCTGCCCGCCGCACTCGGCGTCGTGCGCGGAAAGCCGGGCCACCCGGTGGTCGCACTCAGCGGCGACTACGACTTCCAGTTCATGATCGAGGAGCTCGCCGTCGGCGCGCAGCACAAGCTGCCGTACATCCACGTCGTGGTCAACAACAGCTACCTCGGCCTGATCCGTCAGTCGCAGCGTCCGTTCGAGATGGACTACGAGGTCTCGCTCGCCTTCGACAACATCAACACCCCGCAGGACTCGTCCAGCGTCGCGGTGGGCTACGGCGTCGACCACGTCAAGGTGGCCGAGGGCCTGGGCTGCAAGGCGATCCGCGTCGAGCGTCCGGAGGACCTCGCGGCCGGCTTCGCGGAGGCTGCGCGTCTGAAGGACGAGTTCCAGGTGCCGGTGGTCGTCGAGGTCATCCTCGAGCGCGTCACCAACATCGCGATGGGCGCCGACCTCGACACGATGAACGAGTTCGAAGACCTCGCGACGTCGCCCGCCGACGCTCCCGAGGCCGTCTACGCCCTGCTCGACTGACCCGCCGTATGCGCATCCTCATCGCCTCGGACAAGTTCAAGGGCTCCGCCACCGGGGCCGAGGTCGCGGAGGCGCTCGCCCTCGGCATCCGGGAGATCATCCCGGATGCCGAGGTCGACGCGGTGCCCGTCGCCGACGGCGGCGAGGGAACGGTCGAGGCCGCTCTCGCGAGCGGGTTCGAGGCGGTCACGGCGCAGGTGACCGGGCCGACCGGGCAGCCGGTGCCGGCCCGGTTCGCGATGCGCGGAACGCAGGCGATCATCGAGATGGCCGCGGCGAGCGGTCTCGACCTGCTGCCGGGGGGCGCGAAGGCCCCGCTCACGGCGACGAGCCGGGGGACCGGCGACCTCATCCGGGCGGCGCTGGATCGCGGATGCACGACGATCGTGCTCGGTGTGGGCGGAAGCGCCAACACCGACGGCGGTGCGGGGATGCTGCAGGCGCTGGGCGTCTCGCTCCGCACAGAGGAGGGCGATGCTCCTTCCGGCGGTGCGGCGCTCGCCGGCCTGGCCTCCGTCGACGTGACGGGTCTCGACCCGCGCATCGCCGCGGCGACGATCGTGCTCGCCAGCGACGTCGACAATCCTCTCCTGGGAGACCGGGGGGCGTCTGCGGTGTTCGCACCGCAGAAGGGGGCGAGCGCCGACGATGTCGCCGCCCTCGAGACGGGCCTCTCCCGCTTCGCCTCGCTGCTCGAGGCGCAGGCGGGGGTGCGCCCGTCGAAGGATCTTCCCGGTGCGGGAGCCGCCGGGGGAGTGGGCTACGCGGCCCTGGCGGTGCTCGGAGCGAGCCGAGAGCCGGGCGTCGACGTCATCCAGCGTCTGACCGGGCTCGGTGAGCGCATCGCCGGTGCCGACCTCGTCATCACGGGAGAGGGCAGCCTCGACGACCAGAGCCTCGGCGGCAAGACGCCGCTGGGTGTGGCGGCGGCCGCGCGCGCGGCGGGCGTTCCCGTCGTGGCGGTGTGCGGGCGTTCGACGCTGACCGCGGAGGAAGCCGCCGATGCCGGCTTCGTCGCGGTGCTGCCGCTCAGCGCGCTCGAGCCGGACCCTGCGGCGAGCATGGCGAACGCGACCGCGCTGCTCGCGCAGGTGGGCCGGCGGATCGCCACCGAGATCATCCCGCGATCCCTGGCGGGATCGTGGTCCAGTATGGGCTGAGCAGGTGTCAGCCGGTCGGCGTGCAGCCGGCGGAAGGGAAGGGCGACATGTCGCAGGAGCAGGAAATGGTGGATGCCGGAGCGTCGCTCGACCCGACGGGTGAGCGGTACGACCTCGTGATCCGAGGACAGCGGGTGCTGACGTCCGCGGGCATCAGCCCGCGGGAGGTCGGGGTGCGCGACGGCAGGATCGTCGCCCTGCAGCCGTTGGGCAACAACCTCGACGGCGCGGAGGTCATCGAGCTCGCCGACGACGAGACGCTCATCCCCGGGCTCGTCGACACCCACGTGCACGTGAACGAGCCGGGTCGCACGGAGTGGGAGGGGTTCGCCTCCGCCACACGTGCCGCCGCGGCAGGTGGTGTGACGACCATCGTCGACATGCCGCTGAACAGCATCCCGGCGACCGTCGATGTCGAGGCGCTGAACATCAAGCGCGACGTCGCGCAGGGCCAGACGCATGTCGACGTGGGCTTCTGGGGCGGGGCGATCCCCGGCAACACCGCGGAGCTGCGCGGTCTGCACGATGCCGGCGTCTTCGGCTTCAAGTGCTTCCTGCTGCACTCCGGAGTCGACGAGTTCCCGCCGCTCGACGCCGACGAGATGGGGAAGGACATGCGCGAGCTCGCGACGTTCGACTCCGTGATGATCGTGCACGCCGAGGACTCCCGCGCGATCGACCGCGCCCCCTCACCCGAGGGAGACGACTACGGCAAGTTCCTGGCATCGCGTCCCCGTGGTGCCGAGAACCTCGCGATCGCCGAGGTCATCGAGCGGGCGCGCTGGACGGGCGCCCGTGCGCACATCCTGCACCTGTCGTCGTCCGACGCCCTGGCGATGATCCGCAGCGCGAAGCACGACGGCCTCCGGCTCACGGTCGAGACGTGCCCCCACTACCTGACCCTCACCGCGGAGGAGATCCCGCTCGGGGCCACGCAGTTCAAGTGCTGCCCGCCGATCCGAGAGGCCGGCAACCGCGAGCTGCTCTGGGAGGGGCTCGAAGACGGCACGATCGACTTCATCGTCTCGGACCACTCGCCGTCGACGCTCGATCTCAAGGACCTCGACAACGGCGACTTCGCGGTCGCCTGGGGCGGGGTCGCGTCGCTGCAGCTCGGCCTCTCGCTGATCTGGACCGAGGCCCGTCAGCGCGGGCTGACGCTCGAGACCGTGGTGTCGTGGATGAGCGAGCGCCCCGCGCAGTTCGCCGGGCTCACCGGCAAGGGGCGCATCGCGCCGGGCTACGACGCCGACTTCTCGGTGTTCGCCGCCGACGATGCCTATGTCGTCGACGTGAACAAGCTGCACCACAAGAACCCGCTCACGCCCTACCACGGCAAGGCTCTGGCGGGTGTGGTGCGCAAGACGTGGCTGCACGGCGAGGTGATCGACTTCGAGACACCGCGCGGACGGCTGCTGCGCCGGGGCATGACCGATTGACGCGTGATCTTCGCCCGGAGTAAAGTTGAGTCAGGATAACTCAACTTTACTTCGGAGGGATACGTGTCCAACCCCCAGGCCGGCCCGCAGAATCAGGACCAGCAGTCTGCTCTCGAGCAGTTCGGCATCAACCTCACCGACCGCGCCCGCCAGGGCAAGCTCGACCCCGTGATCGGGCGGGACGGTGAGATCCGCCGCGTCAGCCAGGTGCTGACCCGACGCACCAAGAACAACCCGGTGCTGATCGGTGAGCCCGGCGTCGGCAAGACCGCCGTCGTCGAGGGTCTCGCACAGCGGATCGTGGCGGGCGACGTCGCCGAGTCTCTGAAGGACAAGGAGCTGATCACCCTCGACATCTCCGCCCTCGTGGCCGGCGCCATGTACCGCGGCCAGTTCGAGGAGCGGCTGAAGCAGGTCCTCAAGGAGATCACCGAGTCCGAGGGCAAGGTCATCACGTTCATCGACGAGCTGCATGTACTCATGGGTGCCGGCGGCGGCGAGGGGTCGGTCGCGGCATCCAACATGCTCAAGCCGATGCTGGCCCGAGGAGAGCTGCGCCTGATCGGCGCGACGACGCTCAACGAGTACCGCGAGTTCATCGAGAAGGATGCCGCGCTCGAGCGGCGCTTCCAGCAGGTCTATGTGGGCGAGCCCACGGTCGAAGACACCATCGCGATCCTCCGCGGGCTCAAGGGTCGGTACGAGGCGCACCACGGAGTCACCATCGCCGACAGTGCTCTCGTAGCGGCCGCCGCGCTGTCGAACCGCTACCTCCCCTCCCGCCAGCTGCCCGACAAGGCCATCGACCTCATCGACGAGGCCATGTCCCGGCTGAAGATGGAGATCGACTCCTCGCCGGTCGAGATCGACCAGCTGAAGCGCCAGGTCGACCGCATGAAGCTCGAGGAACTCGCGCTCAAGAAGGAGAAGGACGCCGCGTCCAAGGAGCGGCTGGGCACGCTCCGCGAGCAGCTCGCCGGGCTCGAGAAGGAGCTCGCCGCGCTCGAGGAGCGCTGGGCGCGTGAGCGTCAGGGCCTCAACCGTGTCGGCGACCTGAAGAAGCAGCTCGACGACGCCGTCACGCAGCGCGATCTCGCCATGCGTGAGGCCGACTACACGCGCGCTTCCAAGCTCGAGTACGAGACCATCAAGCGCCTGGAGCGCGACATCGCCGAGGCCGAGCAGGCGGAGGCCGCCACGTCGTCCGAGGGCCGCATGGTCAACGAGCAGGTCACCGATGAGGACATCGCCGGCGTGATCGCCGCGTGGACCGGCATCCCGGTCGGAAAGCTCCTGCAGGGCGAGTCCGAGCGACTGCTGCACCTCGAGAGCGAGCTCGGCAAGCGGCTGATCGGGCAGAAGGAGGCCGTGAAAGCGGTGTCGGATGCCGTGCGCCGCTCGCGCGCGGGCATCAGCGATCCCGGGCGCCCGACCGGCTCGTTCCTGTTCCTCGGCCCCACCGGTGTCGGCAAGACCGAGCTCGCGAAGGCGCTCGCGGAGTTCCTCTTCGACGACGAGCACGCCATGGTGCGCATCGACATGTCGGAGTACGGCGAGAAGCACTCGGTCTCCCGCCTCGTCGGCGCCCCTCCGGGGTACGTCGGCTACGAGCAGGGCGGTCAGCTCACCGAGGCCGTGCGTCGACGGCCCTACAGCGTGATCCTGCTCGACGAGGTCGAGAAGGCGCATCCCGAGGTGTTCGACGTGCTCCTGCAGGTGCTCGACGACGGACGCCTCACCGACGGCCAGGGCCGCACGGTCGACTTCTCGAACGTGATCCTGATCCTCACCTCGAACCTCGGCTCGCCGATCCTCATCGACCCCGTGCTCCCACCCGACGAGAAGCGCGAGCAGGTGATGGCGCTCGTGCGCCAGGCGTTCCGACCCGAGTTCCTGAACCGCCTCGACGACATCGTGATGTTCGCCGCGCTCACCGAAGACGACCTCGCGCAGATCGTCGAGCTCTCCGTCGACCAGCTGCACGACCGGCTCCACGACCGCCGGCTCACGCTCGCCGTCACCCCGGATGCACGCTCGTGGCTCGCCGAGCGCGGGTACGACCCGATGTTCGGTGCGCGGCCGCTGCGCCGCCTCATCCAGTCCGAGGTGCAGAACAAGCTGGCGACCGCCCTGCTGTCCGGCGGGGTGCGCGACGGCGACACCGTCCGAGTCGATGTCGCGGCTGACGGATCGGGCCTCGTGCTCACCGCTCAGAGCCCGACGGAAGGCGATCCGCGCACGTCCTAGATTCCACATCTTGGAAGTGTCAATCCGAGATTCGGAAAAATCCTTGACCGCGTTCGCGCGCCCGTGATAGATCTGGAGTGTTCCAAAGTCGGAGCACCTGGATCAGCAGACAGGGAAAAACTGAGCTGACCCCCTGGTGGGGTCAGCCGTTCGACTCCACCCCGATGGACGGAGTCTGCTATGTCACAGCACCCCACGAGCGTGTGGTTGAAGAGCCCGCTCGGCATCTACACCGGAGGCGACGCCGACGCTGCCGGCGGCATCGTCATCGAGGGCTCGCGGGTCCTCGAGGTCGTCCCCGCCGGCGGCGCGCCGTCGGTGCCGGTCGACGAGGTCTTCGATGCCTCGCGGCACGTGATCATCCCCGGCCTCATCAACACGCACCACCACTTCTACCAGACGCTCACCCGCGCCTGGACGCCCGTGGTGAGCGCCGAGCTGTTCCCCTGGCTCAAGGGCCTCTACGGGGTGTGGGCAGGGCTCACGCCCCGCGATCTCGAACTGGCGACGACGGCGGCGCTCGCCGAGCTGCTGCTCTCCGGATGCACCACGGCCGCCGACCACCATTACCTGTTCCCGAACGGGCTCGAGGATGCGATCGACGTGCAGGTCGACGTCGTGAAGAAGCTCGGCATGCGGGCGACCCTGACCCGCGGGTCGATGTCGCTCGGCGAGGAGGACGGCGGCCTGCCACCGCAGCGGACGGTGCAGGATGCCGACACGATCCTCGCCGACAGCGAACGGCTCATCAGCGCCCACCACGAGCGCGGCGACGGCGCGTTCGTGCAGATCGGACTCGCGCCGTGCTCGCCGTTCTCCGTGACGACCGGCGTGATGCGCGACACCGCCGCCCTCGCCGAACGACTCGACGTGCGGCTGCACACCCACCTCGCCGAGACGCTCGATGAGGAGGACTTCTGCCGCGAGATGTTCGGTCTGCGCACGGTCGACTACCTCGAGAGCGTCGGCTGGCTGTCGGATCGCACCTGGCTCGCACACGGCATCCACTTCGACGATGCCGAGATCGCGCGGCTGGGAGCGGCCGGTACCGCCGTGTCGCACTGCGCGACATCCAACATGCGTCTCGCCTCCGGCATCGCCCGTGCGATCGAGCTCGAGCAGGCCGGCGCGCCGGTGGGCCTCGGCGTCGACGGCTCGGCATCCAACGACGGCTCGAACATGATCCAGGAGGTGCGGCAGGCGCTGTACCTGCAGCGCCTGCGCTACGGCGCCGCCGCCGTCACACCCGAGCGCGCGTTCGGCTGGGCGACGGCGGGATCGGCGCGGGCCCTCGGACGCTCCGACGTCGGCGTGCTCGCCCCCGGGAAGCAGGCGGACCTCGCGATGTTCACCCTCGACGAGCTGCGGTTCTCCGGAAGCCACGATCCGGTCGCCGCCCTGCTGCTGTGCGGCGCGGATCGAGCCGACCGCGTCATGGTCGGCGGGCGCTGGCGCGTGCTCGACGGTCAGATCGCAGGCCTCGACGTCCCCCAGCTCATCGCCCACCACAGCGAGGCGGCCCGCGGCCTCCTCGCCCGACACTCCTGAAACGCAGCCCCCCGATACGACGCACGCCCCGAAAACCGACGAAGAGGTCGACATGAACAAGCAGAAGACGGTCGCACGGCGACCGGAAGACGAGCGGATGCCGCTCGGCAGCACCATCGCCTACGGCATCCAGCACGTGCTCACGATGTACGGCGGCATCATCGCGCCGCCGCTCATCATCGGCTCGATGGCGGGCCTCGACGGCGCCGAGATCGGCGTGTTGATCACGGCGTGCCTCTTCATGGGGGGTCTCGCCACGATCCTCCAGACCGTCGGGATCCCGTTCTTCGGATCGCAGCTGCCCCTCGTGCAGGGCGTCTCCTTCGCCGGTGTCGCGACGATGGGAGCGATCGTGACGAGCGGCGGCGGATTGCCCGCGGTGTTCGGCGCGGTGATCGTCGCCTCGATCATCGGCCTGTTGATCGCCCCCGTGTTCGCCACCATCATCCGGTTCTTCCCACCCGTCGTGACGGGCGTGGTCATCACCACGATCGGGTTGACCCTGCTGCCGGTGGCCGCGGGCTGGGCCATGGGCGGCAACAGCCAGGCCGAGGACTTCGGCGATCCGCAGAACCTGCTGCTCGCGGCGATCACGTTCGTCATCGTGCTGGTGCTCAGCAAGGTGCGGATCGGTGCGATCTCCCGCCTGGCGATCCTGCTCGCCATCGTGCTCGGCACGATCCTCGCGGTCATCCTCGGACGCGTCGACTTCGGCGCCGTCGGGGACGGGCCGATCTTCGCCCTGCCCAGCGTGTTCGGGTTCGGGATGCCCACGTTCGAGATCGCCGGGATCATCTCGATGTTCATCGTGATCCTGGTGACGCTCACCGAGACGACGGCCGACATCCTGGCCGTGGGCGAGATCGTCGGCACCAAGGTCGACTCCAAGCGGATCGCGGCGGGGCTCCGTGCCGACATGCTCTCGAGCGCCGTCTCGCCCGTGTTCGGCTCGTTCACGCAGTCCGCCTTCGCGCAGAACGTCGGCCTCGTCGCGATCACCGGAGTCAAGAGTCGGTTCGTGGTCACCGCGGGCGGCGTCGTGCTCGTCATCCTGGGTCTGCTCCCGGTGCTCGGACGCGTCGTCGCGGCGGTGCCGGCACCCGTGCTCGGCGGCGCGGGGATCGTGCTGTTCGGAAGCGTGGCGGCGAGCGGCATCCGCACGCTCGCGAAGGTCGACTACCGGGGCAACATGAACCTCGTCATCGTGGCCTCCTCGATCGGGATCGGCATGCTGCCGATCGCCGCCCCCACGATCTACGACCAGATGCCCGCGTGGTTCGTCACGATCTTCCACTCCGGGATCAGCTCGGCCGCCGTGGCGGCGATCCTGCTGAACCTGCTGTTCAACCATCTCGGGAAGCCGTCGGGCAAGGATGCGTCCGTGCTCGCCGCCGCTCCCACTCGGAGCATCCCGATCGCCTATCTCGATGCCTTCGAGGACGGGGATTCGATCGTCGACGGCAAGATCGTCGACCGCGACGGCCGAGAGGTCGAGGTCCAGCGCCCCGACCACTGACCCCGCTAGCGCAGCGGACGGGTGCCGCGGCCGGCGATCGCGTCGGCCGCGAGCTCCTGTCCGATGATCGAGTGCCGGCGGGAGTAGGCGAAGTAGATCACCAGGCCGAGCGCCAGCCAGACCGCGAACCGCAGCCAGGTCTCCGAGCTCAGGTTCAGCATCAGCCAGAAGCAGGCGATCGCCGAGATCCACGGCAGCCAGGGGGAGAACGGCACGGTGAACGGCCGCTCGAGGTCGGGCCGGCTCTTGCGCAGGATCGGCACCCCGATGCTCACCAGGACGAAGGCCGACAGGGTGCCGATGTTGATCATGTCGCCCAGCACCTGCACGTCGGTGAAGCCGGCGATGATCGCGATCACGACGCCGACGATCACCTGGATGCGCACGGGCGTGCCGCGCTTGGCATCCGTCACGCTCAGGGAACGGGGGAGCAGGCCGTCGCGGCTCATCGCGAAGACGACACGGGCGAGGCCCATGAGCAGCACCATGACGACGGTCGTGAGACCGACGAGGCTGCCGATCGCGATCACCTGCGCGGCCCAGGTCGCGCCGACGAGCTCGAACGCGCTCGCCAGTGAAGGCTCGTCGAGCTTCGCGAGCTCGGTGTACGAGACCATGCCGGTGATCACGATGGCGACCAGCACGTAGAGCACCGTGACGATCACGAGGCCGAGCATGATGCCGCGGGGCACGGTGCGCTTCGGGTCCTTCGTCTCCTCGGCGCTCGTGGCGACCACGTCGAAGCCGATGAAGGCGAAGAAGACCAGCGCGGCGCCGCTGAGGATGCCGAAGACGCCGTACATCGTCGGGTCGGCTCCGGTCATCAGCGAGAACAGCGACTGGGTCCACGCGCTCTCGGATGCTGCGCCGGCCTCGGCGGGCGGGACGAAGGGCGTGTAGTTGGCGCCGTTGATGAAGAAGAGCCCGACCACGATGACGAAGAGCACGATGGCGACCTTGATCACCGTGAAGACGCTGTTCACCCGGCTCGACAGCCGGGTGCCGAGAGCGAGCAGCGTCGTGAAGATCGCGACGATGACGACGGGACCCCAGTCGAAGGACAGCGGCCCGATCGCGATCGTCATCGGGATGTCGAGGTCGAACAGCGAGACCGCGTCGCCGAGGTACACGCCCCAGTACTTCGCGATCACGGCCGACGCCATCAGCATCTCGAGGATCAGGTCCCAGCCGATGATCCAGGCGAGGAACTCGCCCAGCGTCGAGTAGGTGAACGTGTAGGCGGAGCCCGCGACAGGGATCGACGAGGCGAACTCGGCGTAGCAGAGGATCGCGAGCGCGCAGACGGTCGCCGCGATGATGAACGAGATGATCACCGCGGGGCCGGCGTGGCGCGCCGAGGCCTCGGCGCCGACCGAGAAGATGC
Organism: Microbacterium sp. LWH11-1.2; assembly: GCF_038397745.1. NCBI lineage: Bacteria > Bacillati > Actinomycetota > Actinomycetes > Micrococcales > Microbacteriaceae > Microbacterium > Microbacterium sp. LWH11-1.2. The sequence continues at coordinate 1,522,615 of NZ_CP151636.1, forward strand.
CGGCACCGACCGCCACGGCGACACCCATCACGGCCAGATCCCACACGCCGAGCGATCGCTTCAGCGACCGCTTCTCGTCGTGGGTCTCGGCCATCGACTGCTCGACGGACTTGATCCTTCGCTGAATCGCCATGCGGACGAGTCTAGAAGGACGTGCTCCCGGCTACAGCACCGACTTCGGGAGCCGATGCAGAGTCACCGCACCGATCGCGGCGAACGGATGCAGCGGATCGGGGTCGCCCGACCCGGTCGGGCCGCCGAGGGCGGAGTCGACCAGCGCGCTCATCACGGCGAACGCGTCCATCGGGTCCCACCCGTGCCCGGTCACGAGGAAGTCGAACGCGTCCTCGTACCCGCGGGTGATGCTCTCCTGCACCGGGTCGCCGAGTCCGACGAAGACCCAGGCGTCCTCGGTCTCGATGCGGGGTGCGCGCAGCGAGAGGCCCGACACGAGGTCGATGCTCACGATCGCGACCCCCTCGGCCTCGATCGCGACGAACGAAGACTCGCCCTCGCTCATGATCGCGTGGATGTCGCCGATGGAGAGCAGCGCTCCCTCCACCTCGACCGGCAGGTACACGATCGAGCCCGGTCGTGCCTCGGTGACGTCCATGTTGCCGCCGAGAGCGGTGGTGGGCATGACGGTCGAGTTCACGCCGACAGCCGGGGCGGTGCCGATGCAGCCGATCATGGGTCGCGGCGCGACGACGTGCCTGTCGGTGAGGTGCACGCCGTCCTCGTCGATCGGGATGCGCCTGGACGCGACCGTCTCGCCCATCCGATGGCGTAGGGCGCCGACACCGGGCAGGCTCTGCGACCATCCGCAGTCCTTCAGGCGGATCTCGTGGATCGTCACGGCGAGCGTGTCGCCCGGCCGGGCGCCGTCGATCCAGACCGGACCCGTGACCGGGTTGATCGGTGCCTTGAGGGCGGCGAGGTCGCCGTGGTCGTGGAGCTCGCGGTACACGGCGTCGTCGGTCTCGAAGCCGATGCGCTCACCCGTGCCGGGCCGGATGCGCAGCACGGGTTCCACGTCGGCCCGGAAGCCGGGACGACCGAGCTCCTTGCCCAGGAAGTGGTCCATGCCGTTCATGCGGACCTCTCCTCGCCGGAAGCGGCATGCTCGGACAGCAGCTCGGGGTTCGCGCCGTTGCGGATGCGGAAGATGACGAACACGATCACCCCGATCACGAGCCAGACAACTCCGCCGATCTTGGCCAGGTCGGATGCGTTGAAGAGTACGTAGCCGACGATGAGGAATCCGCACAGCGGCACCACGAGGTGCAGCAGCCAGTTCCGCGACCGCTGGCGCACGATGTAGTGCCAGAACACGGCGACGTGCAGCAGGAGGAACCCGAAGAGGGCGCCGAAGTTCACCAGCGACGAGATCAGATCGATCTGCCCGACGAAGAACAGCACGAGCACCGTGCTCAGTGCGCTGACGAACAGGATCGCGTACACCGGGACCTGCCGCGCGTTGATCTTCGAGAAGAACGCCGGGAGGCGCCGGTCACGGCTCATCGAGTAGAGCAGCCGCGAGGTCGCCGCCTGCGCCGCCACCGCGTTCGCGATGCCGACGGCGATGACGTTGACCGCGAGGAACGCCGTGGCCCATCCGCTGCCGGCCGCCTGAGCGACGATCGAGAAGAACGCGTTGTTGACCTCATCCTCGGGGAAGGACACGGTGCCGGCGGCGAGTGCGCTCGCGAGCCAGGTCTGCAGGATGAACAGCGTCGCGACGATGAACAGGGCGATGATCATGGCCCGCCCCGCCGGGTTCTTCTTGCCGGTCGTCTCCTCCGAGAGCGTCGAGATCCCGTCGAAGCCGAGGAAGCTCAGCACGGCGATCGAGAGCGCGGATGCGATCAGGGCGGGGTCGACCTTCGCGGGGTCCCAGAGCTGTGCGAGGGAGAAGGAGGATCCCTCGATCGTCTGGCCGGTCAGAGCGGACACGGCGATGACGACGAAGATCACCACGAAGACGAGCTCGATGGCGAGGAAGACGCGGTTCGCCACGGTGATCGAACCGATGCCGAGCACGTTGATGATCGTGTTGACCGCCACGCAGAGGATCGCCCACAGCCATTCCGGCGACTCGGGGAAGATCCCCCGCATCGAGGAGGCGGCGAAGACGTAGAGAAGCGTCGGCACGAGCAGGTAGTCCAGGAGGATCGCCCAGCCCGCGAAGAAGCCGGCGACGGGATGCGTGCCGCGGCCGACATAGGAGAAGACGGATCCGGCCAGCGGGAAGGACTTGGCCATCTGCGCGTACCCGAGGGCGGTGAAGATCATCGCGACGAGGCCCACGAGGTAGACGAGCGGGACCATCCCCTTGGACTCGTTGAACACGACGCCGAAGATCGCCCACGGGGCGATCGGCACCATGAAGACCAGGCCGTACACGACGAGGTCGAAGGTCGAGACGGAGCGCTTGAGCTCCTGCTTGTAGCCGAACGATTCCAGCCGAGGCTGGCCGTCGGAGGCGGCGGTGGCGGTCATGATGTCTCCAGGATGGGTGTCAGGGATGCTGAGCGAGGAAGTCGGCGATCACGTCGAGGAAGATCTGAGGCTGTTCCAGGTGCACGCAGTGGCTCGCGCCGGGGAACACGTGTCCGGTCGCATCGGGGATGCGATCGAGGAACGGCTGCCAGGTCGCGGGCGTCGCCTCGTCGTGCTCGCCGGCGACGACGAGCGTCGGCACCTGCACGAGCGGGAGGCGGTCGATCACGGACCAATCGCGAAGCGTGCCGATCACATGGAACTCGTTGGGCCCGTTCATCGTGTGGTAGACGGTCGGGTCGGCGAGCATCTGCTGCTCGCTGTCGACGAAATCCTGCGGCGTGGGAGCGACCCGGCAGACGTGCCGCTCGTAGAACAGCTGTGTGGCGGCGACGTAGTCGGGGTGATCCAGCGTCCCGGCCGCTTCGTGCTCCGTGAGCGCGTCGCGCGCGGCATCCGGGAGCGCGTCGCGCAGCCGCGCCGCCTCGCTCACCCAGAGCGGCATCGAGGCGGGGGAGTTGCAGATCATCAGCCCGAGCAGGCCGTCGGGCTGCCGAACGGCGATCTCGGCGCCGAGCATGCCGCCCCACGACTGCCCGAGCACGTGATACTCGTCCATGCCGAGATGTGCGCGCAGCGAGTGGAACTCCTCGTCGAAGAAGGCGGGCGTCCACCGCTCGACGGGGGCGTCGGGGTGGTGGGAGCTCCGGCCGCAGCCGATCTGGTCGTAATGGACGACCGTTCGCCCTGTGAGATCGGCGAGGCGGGCGATGTTCTGCACGTAGTCGTGCGCCATGCCCGGGCCGCCGTGGAGCACGAAGACCGGAGCGAGGTCGCGGCTCTCGTCGGGCGTCGTGACGCGGAACCAGGTGAAGCCGTCGCGGAAAGGGACGGAGGACTCGTGAACGTGCATGAACACATGTTGGCGATAAAAGGTCCGCGAGTAAACCATTTGGCGACAAGTTAACGTTGATGAAACACTGGGAGGGCCATGACGGAGACCGATGAGACCCTGATCGATCGCATCACCGACCGGCTGATCACCGCCGTGGCGATCGGCGAATTCCTCCCTGGGGCCCGCCTGCCGGCTGAACGCGATCTCGCTCGCTCGCTCGGCGTCGGGCGCACCACGACACGAGCCGCCTTGGAGCGCCTGGTCGGCAGGGGCATCCTGGAGAAGCAGCGGGGGAGGTCGGGGGGATCATTCGTCAGGGAGGAATGGCCGACCTCCGAGGTCGCCGCCGTCGCCCGATGGTTCGAAGAGCAATGGCCGCAGCTCGTCGATGCCGCCATCGCCGGGACGCACCTCCACGGTGCGGTCGCTCGCCTCGCGGCAAGCAACCGCACGGACGACGACATCGAGTGCCTCGAGAGCTGCCTCGACGACTTCCGGCAGGCCGAGAGCGGAGCCGCTCGTCAGCACGCCGACAGTCTCCTGCACCTGGCGATCATCGCCGCCGCGCACAACGAGACGCTCTCCGCGATCGTGCTCGACCACGAACGCCGGTTCACGATCATCGCCCCCGCCCACCCGTGGGGCGATTCGGCGAGCCGACCTGCGATGGAGGAGCGCGCCGGACGTGAGCACGGCGAACTGGTCGTGGCGATCATCGACGGCCGTGTCGATGATGCCGGGCGGATCGCGCAGCGCCACGTCGAGATCGATCTGGAGCTCCTCGACGCCGCCCGTCGTCGCGCGCTCACCCGCTGACGCGGGCTCCCGATCCGTCGCCGGAGGATGCCGCCAGCGCCGCTCCGGTCAGCGAGTCCCCGTCGGCCGCGAGCTCAGCCGGGGTCCCCGCGAACATCAGCCGACCCCCGTCGGACCCTGCTCCTGGACCGATGTCGATCACGTGATCGGCGCGTGCGACGACACGCATGTTGTGCTCCACCACGACCAGTGTCGCGCCGTCGTCGAGCAGGTCGTCGAACAGGCGATTGATCGTGTCGACGTCGTTCGGGTGGAGCCCGGAGGTCGGTTCGTCGAGGATGATCCGGTCGGCGGGATCGCGCTGCGGGTCGCTGAGGTGGCGCGCGAGCAGCAGGCGCTGCTTCTCGCCCCCGGAGAGGGTGTCGAGCGAGCGGCCGACCGGGATGTAGCCCAGTCCGGTGCGCTGCACCCAGTCGAGGGCCGCCACGACGTCGGAGTGGTCGGACAGCAGCCCGCTGACCTCGCTCGGAGTCGAGGCGAGGACATCGGCGATCGTCGCACCGCCGACGCGGACCTCGAGCGCCGTGTCGTTGAATCGCAGACCCCCGCACGCTTCGCACGGCAGGGAGACGTCGTCGAGGAACGCGAGCTCGGTCGTGATGTGCCCGCGTCCGCGGCACGTCGGGCACGCGCCCTTGCCGTTGAAGCTGAACCACGACGGGTCGAGACCCGATGCCGCGGCGAACACCTCGCGCACGGTGTCGGCGATGCGCAGGATGCTCAGCGTGGTCGAGCGGATGCCGCCGCGCAACGGGTCCTGCCCGACGACGGTGAACTCCGGATGCTGCCGCGGAAGCTCCACCGTCGCGAACGAGCTCTTGCCGGAACCTGCCACACCGGTGATCGCCGTGAGCACCCCCACGGGCACGTCGACGTCGAAACCCTGCAGGTTGTGCGACCGTGCGTCGCGGACGGTGACCTGACCGCGCGGCGCTCGACTCGTCTCGGCTGCGCGCAGCGGCTCTGCGAGCAGTCGTCCGGTCAGGGTGCGGCTCCGACGCAGCGCGTCGGGCGTGCCCTCGAACTGCACCAGGCCGCCTGCGGAGCCGGCGCCGGGACCGAGGTCGACCACGTGGTCGGCGACGGCGATCACCTGCGGATGGTGCTCCACCACGAGGATCGTGTTGCCGGCGTCGCGCAGGCGCTGCAGCAGCGCGACCAGGCGCTGGATGTCAGCGGGGTGCAGCCCGGTGCTGGGCTCGTCGAACACGTAGGTCACATCGGTCAGGGCGCTCCCGAGGTGCCGCACGATCTTGACCCGCTGGGCCTCGCCGCCGGACAGCGTCGACGATTCGCGGTCGAGCGTGAGGTAGCCGAGCCCGACGGAGAGGAGGGCATCGAGGACGTGTCGGATGCCGTCGACCGCCGGGGCGACCCTGGCGTCGGCGAGGTTGTCGAGCAGCACGCGCAGCTCGGCCACCGGCATCCGCATCCAGTCGACGATCGATCGCCCGTCGATGAGGCTCGCCCGCGCGGCGTCGTTCACGCGGGCGCCCTGGCAGTCGGGACAGGCATGGTGGGTCACCAGGCGGTCGAGCTCCTCGCGCACCTGCGCGGACATCTTGGTCGGGCGCTGCTTCAGGAAGACCGCGCGCATGCGGGTGATCACGCCGTCGAACCGTGCGCTCTGCGGGAAGCGCGGGTCGGGGTCGGTCAGCTTGAGCTGATCCGCGTACAGGAAGAGGTCCATCTCCTCGGCGGTGTACTCCTTCAGCGGCTTCTGCCGGTCGAACAGGCCGCAGTAGGCGAAGCGCTTCCAGCGGTAGACGCCGGGCCGGAAGAGGCTGAAGCGCACCGGCCCCTCGTCGATGCTCTTCTCGGTGTCGATGAGCGCGTCGAGGTCGATGTCGTAGACCGTGCCGAGCCCTTCGCAGGTCGGGCACATGCCGGAGGGGTCGTTGAACGAGTAGGCGGGCGAATACCCGGCCGAGGGCGAGCCGATGCGCGAGAAGACCAGCCGCACCAGGGAGGCGAGGTCGGTCGCGGTCGCGACCGTCGAGCGGGCGTTCCCGGAGAACCGTCGCTGGTCGATGAGCACCGTGAAGGTCAGGCCGTCCATCGCCTGCACATCCGGCGCCGGTATCTGCGGCAGCCGGGCGCGGATGAACGTCGAGAACGAGTCGTTCACGAGCCGTTGCGCCTCGGCGGCGATCGTGTCGAGCACGACCGATGACTTGCCGGATCCGGAGACGCCGGTGAAGACGGTCATCAGCTTCTTCGGGACGTCGAGCGAGACATCGCGCAGATTGTTGGTCCGCGCTCCGGTGATGCGGAGGAAGGAGTCCATCACCTCACGCTAGACAGGCCCCCGGACATCCGTCCGGGGGCCTGTCCGAGGAGAGGGCGTCAGGCGCTGAGGACGACCGTCTCGTCGATCGGCCGGCGCACGCGCGGGGCGACCTCGCGCTGCTGCAGGACCTCGGGAAGGCTCTCGACGTCGCCGAACTCGCCGACGGCGAAGACCGTGACGGGGGTGAAACGGGGCTCGAGGTCGGCGAACTCGCGCACGGCCTCGGGGTCGAAGCCGCTCATCTGGTGCACGACGAGTCCGTCGTGGTGGGCCTGCACCGAGAAGTGCGCGACGGCCTGTCCGAGGTCGTACACGGCGTGGGTGATCGGGGTGCCGTCAGCGGCGGCGGTCTCCGCGATGGCCACGACGAGGACGGCCGCGTTGCCGGCCCATGTCTGGTTGAAGCCCATCAGCGCGTTCACGACCTGGGCGTGCAGGGCGGTGCCGCGGCGGGCGACGATGAAGCGCCAGGGCTGGGTGTTGTTCGCGGAGGGGCTCCAGCGGGCGGCCTCGAGGGCGGTGGCAAGCTTGACCTCGTCGATCGCGTTCTGCGCGTCGTAGGCGCGGGGGCTCCAGCGCCCGGCGAGGACGTCGAGGACGGGGTGCTCGGTCGGTGCGGTGCGATCGATGACAGGAGTGCTCACGATGAAGCCTTTCGGGAGGAGTGGATCGGACTCCGTCGTCCGGCTTACAGGGGGTCAGAACGCATGTATGCGCATGTATATTCCTCAGCGCCCGAGCGCCCACAGCACCTTCCGGCGCAGCACGCCGGCACGTCGCCGCAGACGCACCGCGAAGGGCTGGTCCTTGGCGGCGGCGAGCAGCTTGGCGTCGTACGCGGCACGCAGCTCACGCGACCAGCGTCGCGTCACCGTCGCATCCGAGAACTCGGCCGCCCGTGCGATCGCGCGCCGGCGCATCGCCTCGATCTGCGCCGTCGGCATCGACTGCAGCTCGACGATCCGCCGCGCCATGGCATCGACGTCGCCCTCGGGGATCAGGAAGCCGTCGACGCCGTCGCGGATCATGTCGGCCGGACCGTAGCGGATGTCGTAGGCGATCGGGATGCAGCCGGCGGCCATGCTCTCCACGAGCACGAGGGGGAGGCCCTCCGAGGTGGACGTGAGCAGGCTGAAACTCGCCGTCCGGAACGCCAGGCGTGCGGCCGGATCGTGTCCGCGCAGGCGGATGCGGTCCTCGACGCCGAGACGGCGGATGCGCCGGCGGATCACGGCTTCGCGCGGGCCCTCGCCGAAGATGTCGGCCTCGACTCGCGCACCGGCGGCGCGTGCGGCGGCGATCGCCTCCACGGCGTGGGTGAGGCGCTTCCGGGTGTTCAAGGACGCCACGACGACCCCGTGCCCGGCCTCGCGGGCGATCACGTTCTCCTCCGGCAGGTCCACGCCGTTGGGGATCGTCCAGATCGTCGCCTCGACACCGACGGCGGCGAGATCCTCGGCGAGATCGGCCTGCTGGCGGGTGGTCAGGACGACGATCGCGTCGAACTCGCCTGCGCGGCGCAGCACGTACTGGCGCGTCGCCCGCAGCTCGCCCGCCCGTCCGCCCTGCCGGTGAGAGGCATGGACGATGTGGACCGTGGTGGCGTTGTCCCGGCGGTAGCCGGCGACCGACCGCGCCGCCGTCTTCGAGTCGACCAGGAGGAAGCTCGGCTTGCCCCCGGTCACCCGATCGAACCACCAGCGGTACAGTCCCCAGCTCGTCTTCCACGACCGGATGGGGGTGCCGTCGCCCGCGTAGAGCACGATCTTCCTGTCGGAGTCCGGGCGCTCCGTGGCGAGGAGCGAGCCGTCGCGACGGAACCGGTCCACGGCGAGCAGCCGGCCGTCGGCTCCGCGCCGCACGCGGCTCAGCACGGTGCCGCCGTGCATCGCCACGACGTCGCCGTCCTCGGGCCGCAGCAGCTCCGGCCTCTCGGGCGCGGTTCCGCGCGGGGCGGGCAGCTTCTCCCGCAGCTCATCCCAGAGGTTGCGGATCCGGAGGCCCTCGATCAGCTCTCCCGACGCGTGGAGGCGCGCGGCGTACTCCGAGTAGTCCGGGCGGTCGTCCAGCGTGAGGATGTCGACATCCACCCCGCCGATCAGGCGGAAGGAGCGCGAGCGGCGCAGCATGGCGCTGGTCATCCCGCCGTGCTGGTCGGCGAGTCCCCACGTCAGGGCGAAGTGCCGAGCGGGAGGGAGACGGGGCGAGGAGCGGAACATCTCGAGCAACGATAGGCCTGGTCCTGTGGCGGGGACTGTGCGTCGGCTGTGTCCCTGCCGAGGATCGAGGAGCGCGGCTCGGCTACTCCGGCAGGTTGTGCGACGCCGCATCCGCGAGGGCGCTGCGAACGGCTCGGATCGAGGGCGCCGCCGCCGACACCCGCCGCGCCGAGGAGAAGATCTCGCGCCGCGGATCATCGGGCAGCGGTGTGAGATCGACTGTCGGAGTGTCGCCGGCCCAGACGAGCTCGGGCAGCAGGCCGACCGCGAGGCCGGCGTGGATCAGGCGCACGTGCGCGGTGAGGTCGGCGATCTCGAAGCGCACGTCGGGCTCGAAGCCCGCGGTGCGGCAGAGCTGCTCGGCCCACGCGCGCGAGGCCGTTCCCTCGGGTTCGAGCACCCACGGCTCGTCACGGGTGGACCACAGCGCGGCGACGGCATCCGTCTGATCGGCCGTTCCCGGTCTCCGGGCCAGGGCGATCGCGTCGTGAGCCAGCATCACGCGGTCGAGGTCGGCGTGGATCGGGCGCGTGCGCCCGGGGTACTGCTCGGCGAGGATCAGATCGAAGTCACGACTCGAGACCCCGACCAGGCCGGTCTCGGGATCGCACTCGGTCACCTGCACGCGCAGCGCCGGATGCCGGTCCTTGAGCGCCTCGAGGGCGCGGGGCAGCAGCGAGTGCGCGGTGGACTGGAACACGGCGATGTGCACCGTGCCGGTCACCTCGGTGAGAGATTCCGCGACAGCGACCTCGGCATGCTCCAGCTGATCGAGGATGCCGATGGCCTGTGCGACGAGAACATTCCCCTGTGGAGTGAACTGCACGCCGCGGCCGACGCGTCGCAGCAGCGGGACGCCGACGTCGCGCTCCAGCGCGCTCAGCTGCTGCGACACCGAGGCCTTGCTGTACGACAGCGCGTCGGCGACGGCGGAGAGCGTGCCGCGGCGGGAGAGCTCCACCAGCATCCGCAGGCGATTGACGTCGAGCACGGCGATCCGTTCGTTCAGTCTGAGTGAACAGAATTCACGCAATTCGGTTGATAGACGGAGCCTACCGACCGGACGGACAATGATCCAGCCGCACACGACCCCGGGTGTGCGATCTCTCCGGAAGGCACCGCCCATGTCTGTCGACGTCGACACCACTCCCCGTACCGATCAGGTCGCCGCCCTCGTGCAGCGCTGGCTCGCCGAGAGCGAGTCGTACCCCGTCGAACCCGCCGCCCAGCGCCTGTCGGAGGTGCTCAAGGACCCGAACGGTCTGGCGTTCACGGTCGGCTTCGTCGACGGGGTGATGCGTCCGGAGGACCTGCGTGTGGCCGGCCGCAAGCTCGCCGAGATCTCGGACATCACCCCGACCCTGCTGCCGGGCTACCTCCGCGCCGCCATCAAGACCGGCGGATTCTGGGCGCCGAAGCTGCCCGGCGTCGTCGTGCCGATCTCGCGCCGGGTGCTGCGGGCGATGGTCGGGCACCTCGTCCTCGACGCGACCCCCTCGAAGCTCGGCCCGGCGATCGCGAAGCTGCGCAAGACGGGCAACCGACTGAACCTCAACCTTCTCGGCGAAGCCGTGCTGGGCGAGCGCGAGGCCGGCCGACGCCTGCAGGGCACCAGCGACTTCCTCGCCCGCGACGACGTCGACTACGTGTCGATCAAGGTCTCGAGCGTCGTCAGCCAGCTGTCGATGTGGTCGTTCGACGAGGCCGTGGCGGATGTCGTCGCCAAGCTCACCCCGCTGTACGAGCTCGCCGCGCGTGCGGAGGCGGCGGGCAAGGCCAAGTTCATCAACCTCGACATGGAGGAGTACCGCGACCTCGACCTGACGATCGCGGCGTTCACGAGCATCCTCGACCAGCCGGGGCTGGAGAACCTCGAGGCCGGGATCGTGCTGCAGGCCTACCTGCCCGACGCGCTCGGCGCGATGCAGCACCTGCAGGAGTGGGCCGCCGCCCGCCGCGCCAAGGGCGGAGCGCCGATCAAGGTGCGCGTCGTGAAGGGCGCCAACCTCGCCATGGAAGAGGTCGACGCCGCGATCCACGGCTGGCCGCTCGCGACCTACGGCACGAAGCAGGACTCCGACACCAACTACAAGCGCGTGCTCGACTGGGCGATGACGCCGGAGCGACTGGATGCCGTGCGCATCGGCGTCGCGGGACACAACCTCTTCGACATCGCGTACACCTGGCTGCTCGCGCAGGCACGGGGCGTGGCCGGCCCGTCGACAGGCTCAGGGGCCCAGGTGGAGTACGAGATGCTGCTCGGCATGGCGACCGGCCAGGCCGCCGCGGTCCGCAAGGACGTCGGTCAGCTGCTGCTCTACACACCGGTCGTGAACCCGGCCGAGTTCGACGTCGCGATCGCCTACCTGGTGCGCCGACTCGAAGAGAACGCGAGCCCGGAGAACTTCATGTCGGCCGTGTTCGAGCTCGCCTCGAACCCCACGCTCCTGACGCGTGAACGGGAGCGGTTCGAGCGCTCGCTGGCCGGGCTCGAGGCGGACCGCTCGGTTCCGGCATCCCACCGCGTGCAGAACCGGCAGACCGAGGACGCGGCAGCGGCGGGTACCACCGGCTTCGAGAACCAGCCCGACACCGACCCCGCCCTCGCCGCCAACCGCACCTGGGGGCGCGAGATCCTGGGCCGTTCGGTCGGCACGACGCTCGGCACGGACGCGATCGCCGCCGCGCGCATCGAGACGGATGCCGAGCTCGACGCGGTCTTCGCCGCCGCCACCGCCGCCGCCGCGAGCTGGGCGGCCCGGCCCGCCGCCGAGCGGGCGGCTGTGCTGCACCGCGCCGGCGACGAGCTCGCGGCGCGCCGCGGTGAGCTGATCGAGATCATGGCTCATGAGGCCGGCAAGACGATCGCGGAGGCCGACCCGGAGATCAGCGAGGCGATCGACTTCGCGCACTACTACGCCGAGCGAGCGCTCGATCTCGAGGCCGTCTCCGGTGCCGAGTTCGTGCCCTCGAAGGTCACCGTCGTCACCCCGCCGTGGAACTTCCCGGTCGCGATCCCGGCGGGTGGCGTGCTCGCCGGCCTCGCATCCGGCTCCGGCGTCATCATCAAGCCGGCGAAGCTCACCCAGCGCTGCGGCGCCGTCATGGTCGAGGCGCTGTGGGCGGCCGGCGTGCCGCGCGACCTGCTCGCGCTCGTCGACCTCGCCTCGCGCGACCTCGGCACGCGTCTGGTCGCGAGCCCCGCGGTCGACCGGGTGATCCTCACGGGGGCCTACGAGACCGCGCAGCTGTTCCGCTCGTTCCGCTCCGACCTCCCGCTGCTCGCCGAGACCAGCGGCAAGAACGCGATCATCGTCACACCGTCGGCAGACCTCGATCTGGCCGCCGCCGACGTCGCGCGCAGCGCCTTCGGCCACGCGGGCCAGAAGTGCTCCGCGGCGTCCCTCGTCATCCTCGTCGGATCGGTCGCCGAGTCGAAGAGGTTCGAGCGCCAGCTCGTGGATGCCGTGACCTCGATGCGGGTGGGCCTGCCCGATGACCCCGCCACGCAGATGGGTCCGATCATCGAGCCCGCCTCCGGCAAGCTGCTGACAGCGCTCACGAAGCTGGAGAAGGGCGAGCGCTGGCTCGTCGAGCCGCGCAAGCTCGATTCCGAGGGCAAGCAGTGGACCCCGGGTGTGAAGACCGGCGTCGGCGAGGGCTCGTACTTCCACCTCACCGAGTTCTTCGGACCCGTCCTCGGCGTGATGCGCGCGAAGGACCTCGACGAGGCGATCCGTCTCCAGAACGCGGTGGACTACGGTCTCACGGCCGGACTCCACTCGCTCGACTCGCACGAGGTCTCGACCTGGCTCGACCGCGTCGAGGCGGGCAACCTCTACGTCAACCGCGGCATCACCGGCGCGATCGTGCAGCGCCAGCCGTTCGGGGGCTGGAAGCGCTCGGCGGTCGGTGCCGGCGCCAAGGCCGGTGGACCGAACTACCTCTTCGGCCTGGGCGAGTGGGTGCCGGCGGAGCTCCCGGCGGCCGCGGCGGACGCCGCCGTGCTTCCGGCGGTCGACGCCCTCCTCGCGGCCGCCACCCCGGACCTCGACCCGGTCGAGTCCGCCTGGGTGCACCGCGCCGCGGCATCCGACGAGCGGGCCTGGGTCGACGAGTTCGGCGCCGTGTCCGACAAGTCGGGCCTCGGGGTCGAGCGCAACCTCTTCCGGTACCGTCCGGTCGCGGTCGACGTGCGCATCGCGGAGCACGCGCCTCTGGTCGACGGCATCCGCGTGCTCGCCGCAGCGCTCCGCAGCGGAAGCCCGTTCACGGTGTCGGCACCGGCGCTGCCCTCGCGCGTCGAGAAGGCGCTGCGTGCGCACGGCGTGACCGTGAAGCACGAGACGGATGCCGCGTGGACGAAGCGCTACGCGAAGGCGCAGCGGTCCTGGCAGCGCCTGCGGCTCGTCGGCGGCGATGCATCGGCCCTGTTCGACGCGCTCGGCGGCAGCCCGGATGTCGCCGTCTGGTCGCACGCCGTGACCGGTGCGGGTCGGGTCGAGATCCTGCCGTTCCTCCACGAGCAGGCCGTGTCGATCACGAACCACCGGTTCGGCAACCCGACGACCCTCACCGACGGCGTCATCTGAGAACAGGCCGAGCAACGACGAACCCCCTGCCGCGACGCGCGACAGGGGGTTCGTGGGTTGGGGCGTCAGCCGCGCAGCGCCTCTCCGAGCTTGACGCGGGATCCCATCTTCAGGAGCGAGTTCTCGTAGATCTTCGCGCCCACGACGATCGCGGCCACGCAGCTCGCGAGCAGGATCACCAGGCTCAGCAGCGGCTCCCACCACTGCGCCTCGCCGACGAACAGCCGCATCGGCATCCCGACCGGGGCCGAGAACGGCACGTACGACATGATCGTCAGCACCAGCGGGTTGTCGTTGAAGATGATCACCAGAACGTACGGCGCCATCACGAGCATCGTGATCGGGGTCGTCGTCGAGCCGATGTCCTCCTGGCGCGAGACCATCGAGGCCGCCGCCGCGAACAGAGCGGCGAGCAGGATGAACCCGAACAGGAAGAACACCGCGAACCAGATGATCGGCGCGCCGAGCATCGAGAGCACGTCACGCTGGCCGGTGACGATCAGCCCGATCGTCGCGATCGCAGCGAGAGCGATGATCTGGCCCATCGCCAGGATCGTGTTGCCGACGACCTTGCCCGCCAGCAGCGTGCGCGCCGGGATGGCCGACAGCAGCACCTCGACGACGCGCGTCTGCTTCTCCTCCACGACGCTCTGCGCGATCGTCCCGCCGAAGGTCGCCGCCGCCATCATGAAGACCAGACCGAAGCCGATCGCGATGAAGTAGCGCAGGATCCACGTGGTCGTCGCCGGTTCCAGGATCGTGACCTCCGGCGCCTTCGACAGACCGGAGACCAACGAGCTGGGGGCATCCTTCAGCGCGACGATCGTGAAGTCGGAGGCGCCGGAGCCGGGAAGCACCGCGGCGTCGACCTTCTCGTCGCGGACCAGCTGCTCGGCCTCCGCCTGATCGGAGACCTCGGTGACCGTGACGTTCGGCAGCGCCGAGACGGCGGCGGAGGTCTGGGACGTGACGGCGACGGGCGTGGTCTCGGTAGCGGTGTTCTTGCTCGCGAATCCGCCGATGACGATGCCGGCGAGGGCGATCAGCAGCAGGATGCCCGTGGAGATGAGGAAGGCCTTGCTGCGGAGCTTGGAGCCGATCTCGCGCTCCGCGACGAGCCAGATGCCGTTCGCCGTGGTGGGGGTCGAAGCGCTCACTGGATGACCTCCTTGAAGATCTGTGCGAGAGACGGATGCTTGGGGGCGAAGCTCGCGACGTCACCGCGCTCCACAGCGGAGCGCAGCACCCGCTGCGCGGTCTCGGGGCCATCGGCGTCGAAGAGCGCGTAGCCGCCCTCGAAGTCGACGACCGTGACACCCGGTTCGGTGCGCAGCCAGCCGGCGTCGCCGGTGGAGACGAGCTCGTAGCGGTCGCGGGCGTGCTCGGCGCGCAGCCCGTCACGCGAACCGGATGCGCGGACCGTGCCGCCGGCGAGGATCACCAGGTCGTCGCACAGCCGCTCGACCACGTCGAGCTGATGCGAGGAGAAGAGGATCGATGCGCCCTTCGCGGCGCTCGACTGCAGAACGCCGGCGACCACGTCGACCGCGAGAGGGTCGAGCCCGGAGAACGGCTCGTCGAGGATCAGCACCTCGGGGTCGTGCACGAGCGAGGCCGCGATCTGCGCGCGCTGCTGGTTGCCGAGCGAGAGCGACTCGATCGTGTCGTTCAGCCGCTCGCCCAGGCCCAGCTCGGTGAGCAGCTCGGTCGCCCTGCTCGTGGCCTCCGCCTTGCCGAAGCCGTGCAGGCGGGCGAGGTACACGATCTGCTCCCGCACCTTCATCTTCGGGTAGAGCCCGCGCTCCTCCGGCATGTAGCCGAAGCGGCGGCGGTCGGCGGCCGTCAGAGGCGCGCCGTCGAGGTCGACGGTGCCGCCGTCGGACGAGAGCAGCCCGAGGACGATCCGCATGGTGGTGGTCTTGCCGGCGCCGTTGCCGCCGACGAATCCCGTCAGCCGCCCCGGCGAGACCGTGAAGGACACGTCATCGAGCACCCGCCGCGAGCCGTAGCTCTTGGTGATGCCCGTGAGTTCGAGCCTGCCTGTCGTCATGTCGACTCCTTCGTTCGCTCCGCACATCGCATGCCCTTCACGTTACGGAGAGCCGGGAGCCGCGACATCCCCCGCGCGGCGGATTCCGGGCGTCGGATGCCCTCCCTATCGTGGGCTGCATCCCGCGTGAGGCGGGTGCCACGCGATCGGAGGAGGTGTCCGGACGATGATCCGCCCGGTGAGGACAGCGACGGCACGCGTGCAGGGCATCGAGACGTTCTACAGGCACGCCGGCGATCCGACGGCCCCGCTCCTGCTGCTGCCGCACGGCTACCCCGCGTCGTCGTTCGAGTTCCGCAACCTCATGCCCGCTCTGGCGGACGACTGGTACCTCGTCGCTCCGGACGCGCCGGGATTCGGATACTCCGAGACGCCTCCTCCGACCGTCTTCCCGTACACCTTCGCCGCCTACGCCGACTGGTTGGAGGCCTTCACCGACGAGCTCGGGCTCGACCGCTACGTCCTCTACCTCCACGACTACGGGTCGCAGTTCGGGTTCGAGCTCGCGATGCGCAGACCCGAGCGGGTCGCGGGGCTGGTCATCCAGAACGGCGACATCTACGAGGACCGGTTCGGGCCGAAGTACGACGCGCTTCGCCGCTACTGGAGCGATCCCACGCCGCTCGGACTCCACGAGCTGGCCGCCAACATCAGCGAGGAGGGGTTCCGCGACGAGTTCGTCGGCGAGCTTCCGCCGGAGCTCGCGGACCGCGTCGCCCCGGACCTCTGGATGCTGCACTGGGCGCTGATGACGCCTGGTCGGTTCGAGTACGCACGTCTGTTCCATGACCAGCGCACGACGCTGGAGCGCTTCCCCCTGCAACAGGCGTATCTGCGGGAGCACCGCCCGCCGACTCTCATCGTCTGGGGCGAGAACGACGGGTACATGCCGGCGGATGCGGCCCGAGCCTACCTGCGCGACGTGCCGGAGGCGGAGCTGCACATCCTGGACGGCGGCCACTGGCTGCTGGAGACGCACCTCGGCGAGGTCGTCGACCGACTACGGCCGTTCCTCGTGCGACTCGCGTGACGATCAGCCCCGCGCTCTGGGGCCCTGAGCCTGTCGAAGGGTCAGGACAGCACGCACGACGAGTCCCGCGACGAGCGCCCAGAACGCCGCGCTGACGCCGAGCACCGCGATGCCGGACGCCGCGACGAGGAATGTCACGACGGCGGGGATGCGCTCGGCCGGGTCGTCGATGGCCTGCTGCACGGCGGCGCCGAAGGCAGCGAACAGCGCGAGGCCGGCGACGGCGGGGATCACGGCCTCTGGTGCGAGAGTCACGAGCGCGGCGAACGCGGCCGAGCAGGCGCCGAGGACGAGGTACGACCCGCCCGTCGAGACGCCGGCGACCCAGCGGCGCTTCGGATCGGGGTCGGCATCCGGAGACGCGGCGAGAGCCGCGCTGATGGCGGCGAGGTTGATCGCATGACCGCCCGCGGTGGCGCCGAGCGCGGTGCCGAGTCCGGTCACGAGCATCGCAGGACGCCAGGGCACCTCGTATCCGAAGCTGCGCATGATCGCGATGCCCGGCACGTTCTGCGACGCCATGGTCACGATGAACAGCGGCAGGGCGAGGCCGACGAGCGCGCCGACCGTGAACGTCGGCGTGGTCAGCTCCACGCGCGGGAGCAGGAGAGCCGGATCGAACGTCGTGCCGGTGTGGACGAGCGAGACCGCGACGACGACGGCCGCCGCGACGAAGGCGAGCGGTACGGCCCAGCGCGGCGCGAGGCGCGCGAACACCAGCCACGTGAGCACGACGGGGACCACGCCCCAGGGGTTCGCCACGAGGCCGCTGATCGGCGCCAGGCAGAGCGGGAGGAGGACCCCGGCCAGCATCGCCTGCGCGATCGACGGCGGGATGCGGGCGATCAGCGCGCCGAGCGCCGGCCACAGGGCTGTGAGGAGGATGAGCGCCGCGGTCACGAGGAACGCGCCGACCGCCGCCGGCCAGCCGCCGTCGACCGCACCGGTCGCCGCGAGCAGCGCCGCCCCGGGAGTCGACCACGCGACGGTGATCGGCATCCGGTATCGCCAGGCCAGCACGATGCAGGCGAGCCCCATGGTGAGACTGACCGCGAGCAGTCCGCTGGCCGCCTGGGCCGGCGTCGCGCCGACGGCATCGAGACCCGTGAGCACCACCGCGAAGGAGCTCGTGAAGCCGACCAGCGCGGTGACCACTCCCGCCAGGATCGGGCGGGACAGGGGAGCAGCGCCGGGCATGGGTACGAGGTTATCGCGGAGGGGCGGTGACAGCGCCTTCGACGTCGTCGGTCGGTTTCGTCCAGGACAGCAGGTAGCGGTAGTAGAGGCCGCGCCTGAGCCGAGCGCCGGGGAGTTCTTCGTGAGCGATGGCTCGGATCTCTGCCACGTTCTCCGTGGCCTCGGCGGTGGGGACGCCGATGTCGCGCGACTCCCGGTGGAGCATCGATCCGAGCCGCACCCAGGGCAGTGCGATGCCCGAGAGGACCCAGTCCGCGAACGTCCGGTTGGCGGCCAACCCGACGACGAGCAGCTTCCCGCCGGGGCGCAGGAGCGTCTCGGCCTTCGCCAACGACGAACGCGTGTCCATGTGATGGAGTGCGGCGACGAAGGTGATGACGTCGAAGAGGCGGTCGCCCGCGTCGAAGGCCGCGAAGCCCGATGTCGTGACGGATGCGTTCGGCGTGCGGAGCAGACGGGCACCCGCTCGCGCGGCCGCCCCCGGGTCGGGCTCGACGCCCGTCACCGTGGCGCTCAGAGGGGCGAGCCGCTGCAGCAGCAGCCCCTCGCCGCATCCCACATCGAGCACATCGGGAGCACGCATGCCGGACACGATCCCGATGATCCACGGGTGGTAGGCGCTGTTGTGATTCCAGTACTCGACCACGGTCGCCTCAGGCGAGACCCATCCGATGCGCCAGGACCACGGCCTGCACACGGTCGCGCGCTCCCAGCTTCTGCAGGATGCGCGAGACGTGCGTCTTCACGGTGGCCTCGCCGATGAAGAGAGCGGTCGCGATCTCGGCGTTGCTGCGCGCATCGGCGAGCAGCGTCAGAACCTCGGCCTCGCGGTCGGTGAGCGGCTCGGCCAGGACGGTCGGGTTCGGCGGCGGGACGGCAGCGGGTGCAGGAGCGGATGCTCCGACGAACCGCGCCAGCACCCGGCGCGTGACCTCGGGCGCCAGCATCCCGTCGCCGGCGGCCAGGGCGCGCACGGCGGCGATCAGGTCTTCGGCGCCGGCGTTCTTGAGCAGGAAGCCACTGGCTCCGGCATCCAGCGCCTGATAGAGGTAGTCGTCCTGGTCGAACGTGGTGACGATCGCGATCGCCGCTCCGACGGCGGGATCGGCGACGATCCGTCTGGTCGCCTCGATGCCGTCCATGTCGGGCATCTGCACGTCCATCGTGATGACGTCGGGGAGGAGAGCGGATGCCTGGGCCACAGCCTCGGCTCCCGTCGCCGCTTCGCCGACCACCGTGATGTCGGGCTGGATGTCGAGGATCGTGCGGAATCCCGCCCGCAGCATCGAGTGGTCGTCGACGATGAGGACGCGGATCTGCGGGTCTGTCATCGGGTGCTCCTCGCCTCGGCGGTCACGGGCAGGGGGACGCGGGCGCGCACGCGCAGACCGCCGAGGGTCCGGGGCGTCACCTCGAGGGTGCCGCCGGACGCTGCGGCGCGCTCGCGCATGCCGAGCTGACCGAGGCCCGGTCGCAGCTGGGCGACCGTGCGTCCGGTGTTCACGATCTCGACCTCCACGCCGTCGTCGTCGTAGCGCACGCGCACGTCGGCCGTCGCTCCGACGCCCGCGTGGCGGCGGGCGTTCGTGAGCGACTCCTGCGCGATGCGGTACAGGTTCACGGCGATGAGCGAAGGGACGGCGACGGGCTCCCCGATCACGGCGTAGTCGGTCGGAAGGCCGGCGTCGGTCGAGGCGGCCGCGAGCTCGGCGATGTCGTCGAGGGTGAGAGTGGATGCCGGCTCGGCGGTGTCGCCCCCGGGGGTGCGCAGCGTCTCGAGCAGCTGCCGCAGCTCGCTGATGGCGTCGCGCGCCGAGTCCTCGATCCCGGCGAGTATGCGGGTCGACTGCGCCGGATCCTGGTCGATCACCAGTCGCGCGGCCCCCGCCTGCACCCCCATGACCGACACGTGATGCGCCACGACGTCGTGCAGCTCGCGGGCGATGCGCACCCTGTCGAGCGCGACCGCCTGCGCCGCAGTTACCTCGCGCTCGCGCTCCAGTTCGCTCGTGCGCTGCTCGAGGACCTCGCGTTCCGCGGCCGAGTGCCAGGCGCGCTCGCCGAAGTAGTACGCGCCGCCGAAGTAGAGCGCGTTCAACAGGATCTGGATCATCATGAAGGCGACGTAGGGCGAGAAGGCGCCCGCGACGACCTCGGCCTCATCGGCCTGCGTGATCGCCTCGTAGTACATCGTGATCAGCAGCCAGGCGAACATGCCGACGATGATCGCGATGCGCACGATCATGGCGCGACGGCGGTGGTTCATCCATGCGCCCACCGAGTACAGTCCGATGAACATCGCGATGTTGCCGACGTAGACCTCAGGGATCTTGATCGTCACGGCGACGAAGTAGGCCGTGGCCGTGACGACGGCGACGATGCCGGGCCATCGGCGGCGGAAGGCCAGCGGCGCGGTGACGACCACGGCGTAGACGACGGCGGTCCACAGGTCGGCCTGCTCGTCGCCGTACATCTGCGCGATCGAGGAGAGCCCGGCGCTCAGGACGGCGCCGACGAACAGCACGGCGGCGAGCAGCAGGTCGCTGCGCTGCTCTCGGGCGGTCGGCGTGCGGGTGAACGGGACGGCGGGCATCCTCCCACCGTATGGGGGAGCGGATGCCAGGGCATCCCCCACGCGGCGGACCCGGTAGCCCCATCGACAGCGCGATCGAGGTTGCGTAGCGTTCATCTCGCAATCCCGATTCGTCGCACCGACAGCAAGGAGCAGGACATGAGCACTCTTGATTCGAGCACGGCGGCATCCGGTCGCATCCTGATCGACCTCTTCATGACCCTCGACGGCGTCGCGCAGGGGCCGGGCGGCACCGACGAGGACACCTCGGGCGGCTTCCGCTTCAGCGGCTGGCAGGCAGGGCACCCCTCGTCGGGTGTCGGACCCGAGGTCGAGAAGGGCATGCAGCAGCTCGATGCCCTGCTGCTCGGCCGTCGCACCTACGACATCTTCGCGGCGTACTGGCCGCACCACACCGAGGGTGAATCCGGCGCGATCGGCACACTCTTCAACAGCGTGCCCAAGTACGTGGCGACGCGGGATGCCGACTTCACGCTCGACTGGGAGGGCAGCACCCGCGTCGGCGACGACCTCGCGGCCGAGATCGCCGCGATGCGCGAGAACCACCGCGAGGTGCATGTCATCGGCAGCGTCGACTTCGTGCACACCCTGCTCGCCGAGGGGCTGTTCGACGAACTGAACCTCTGGGTGTACCCGATCCTGCTCGGAGCCGGCAAGAAGGTGTTCGACGACGACGCACTGCCCTCGGTCCTCACCCTGCTCGAGCCGGCGAAGACCGACGACGGTGGCGTCACGCTGCTGCGCTACGGGCGGACGGAGAAGGTGCCGGAGGTCGGCACATACGAGTGAGGGGCTTCGCTCGGAGGAGGCTACGAAGGATGCGGCTGAAAAGATCGAGCTCGCGGCACGCGACTGCACTCGCGTTCTTGACGGGCGTGGTGCTTGTCCTGACCGGATGCGAGACCTACTACCAGTACGGTCCATATGCGCTCGGAACTGATGGCGAGAACCTCCTGATTGCGGCCTGCGAAGCTCGGACGATCACCACGGTTTATGTGGAAGAACGGCCAGACCTTCCCGGCGTCGAAGGGCGTCGGCACGTATGGGAGGCCTCCGGTGACCGCACCATCGCGGCTGGAGAGGTGCTCGTCGTCGGTGGTGAAAATGCCGGTCTGGTCGATGGCGTCAGCCTGCAGCCAACTATCGAGCCGGGCGTGCGGTACTTCTTGGACATGAACGAGGAGAAAGGGCAGGTCACTTCCGCGCTGTTCATGATTCCGGAGGAAGGACTCTCGGCGGGTGAGTGGGTGACGCCGGAGGGAGACGTGTCTTCTCAGCCTTGTCCGAATACGACCTAGTTGTCTCGCGGGTTGTCGCAGGCTGCGGGTTCTGCTGTGGTGGCGGGTGTGCGGACGTACAGTGGTGCGGAGGGTAAGCCGATTGCGGAGAAGTCGGCGAAGACCGGGACCACGGGGACGACGTTGACGTGGTTGTTCCCGAATCTGGAGGGGACGGTGGACGTGCAGACCGTAACGAACGGGACGGGTGGCCACTCTCGCCCAGAATGCCGGCAAGGGGCTCCGGACATGCAGGCCGCGAATTGAAACGGATGCTCCGCCAGTGAGTGACGTGGAGAAGGTCAGGTTAGCCAGATTCGTTCTTCGGTGTCTTCCTCTTATCGCAGCGCTCGCGGTCGTGCTGGGGTTTTCGTATCGATTCTTGTTTCTCGGCCAAGTAGTTCTCGATCGCGGCCCTGCGGCGAGTATTCGCGACGCTTTTTCTGCGAGCGCAGCAATGTTTGTAGTACTCCTCGTCGCCTCGATTGCTCCTGGTGTCGCCTTCCGAGTCCGCGCCTCGCTCGGGGGAAAGATCGTCACGGCGGGCATCTCGGGGTTGCTGGTCTACGCGTTAACTTGGTTCTCGTTGGCGCAAGTCGGTGGTTTCCCTCTAGCCGCGGGTTCAGTAACGGGCGCGACTTCTTTCCTTCTCTTGATATGCGTGCCGAGGCGCAGTTCCGACTGATCGGTGGTTGCCCGCGATGGTGAGCAGTGAGGCTCAAGCACCATGCCACCCGTCGGAATCGGGGACTCCGGTGCACGGACAGGCGCCGAGGTTCGGGACATACGAGTGAGAGGTTTCGTTCCGGTTCATCCGTTGAATCGACTATTCCCTTCCTGTGCAGGCATCCTCTAGATTCGATCCGTTGCCGCATTTTCGGCAGAGGCTCGAGGGCCGAGCGGGACAGCGTGAATGTTGCGCGCGCGACCTCCTTCACAGGGTGGGACGATGACGCGACGACGCGGGATGATGCGGGCGATGCTCGGCGGGATGGCGGCGTTCGCGCTCGCCCTGGGCGGTGCGACGACGGCGGCTGCCGCCGGACCGGAGGATGCCGCAGGGTCGGGCTCCATCAGCGGGGTGGTCACGCGCGAGGACGACGGCACTCCGCTCGAGGGCGTCACGGTCTCGGCAGGCGGGGAGGGGGCGGCCTGGGTATCGACGGAGACGGACGAGGCGGGAGCCTACTCACTGACCGGTCTGGCACCCGGCTCCCACCTGGTCTCCTTCACCCCCGAAGGCACCGATCTGAAGTCGGAGTACTGGGAGAACGCCGAGCGATGGGATGCTGCGACTCCGATCGTCATCGGCGACGGCACCGTCGTCGCGGGCATCGACGCCGCGCTGAGCGTGGGAGGCACGATCACGGGTGTCGTCACCCGCGAGGACGACAGCTCCCCGCTCGAGAACGTCTCCGTATCCGCTCTCGATGCGCACAATGAGATCGTCGGAATGACCCGGACGGATGCGACGGGTGAGTACCACCTCGGCGGTCTCCCCGATGGTTCGTACCGGCTGCGCTTCGGCTCTCCGGATCCGGAGCTGCTGTCCGAGTTCTGGGAGAACCAGTACCGGGGGGATTCCGGGACCGTCATCGCTGTCGTCAGCGGGCAGACGACCGCGGGCGTGGATGCGGCTCTCGCCGCCGCGGGGTACATCAGCGGCACGGTGACCAGTGGGGCCGACGGGCAGCCGCTGTTCTCCTCGGTGCTGGTCTACGACGTCGATGAGCGGTTCGACTTCGAGTTCAGCTATACGGAGGTCGACGGCGGCTACCGCGTCGCAGTTCCTGCGGGAACCTACAAGGTGCTCTTCCGTTCTTCCGGCCTGGCGGAGGAGTGGTGGAACGATGCGCCAGTCTGGGACGCTGCGACCGCCGTCACCGTCTCTGCGGGCGACGAAGTCGAGAGCGTCGACGCTGTGCTCGACGAGATCGCGACCGTCACCGGCACGGTGACGGTCGACGCCGGCGCAGCGTCGGAGATCCTCGTGGAAGCCTGGAGCGACGGCATCCAGGTCGCGAACAAGTATGCCGACCCGGCCACGGGCGCCTACTCGATGCTTCTCCAGAAGGGGACATACATCCTGAAGGCAACGGCCACGTTCACGGATGGCGCGACGGCCACGATCTCGCAGTTCTTCGACGGGGTCGAGACGGCTGCCGAGGCGACGCCGCTCTCCCTCTCCCCGGGTGACATCGTGCAGGGGATCGACTTCCTGCTCACGGCCGACACGGAGCCAGAGCCGACTCTCGTGCTTTCGTCCGGCGCCGCGCAGGCCGGAGGCGACATCACGGTCTCGGGAACCGGCTTCGCGCCGAGTGCCGAGATCACGTTCGAACTGCACTCCGACCCGATCGTGCTCGGCACGCTGACGGCAGACGCGGGAGGTGTGCTGAAGGGCTCGTTCACGATTCCGGCCAGTGCTCCGGCCGGCGCCCACACGCTGGTCGCGTTTTCCGGCGCGACCGTGGTCGCGACCGCGGCGTTGAACGTCACAGCCGCAGGGAGCACCGGTTCGGGAGGGGCCACCACCGGCGGAACCGGAGGTGCTCTCGCGAACACGGGCTCGGATGCGCCGGTCGCCGCAGCTGCGACCGCTCTGCTGCTGCTGCTCGCGGGTCTGACCCTCGTGCGGCGGCGCCGTCGGGTGCAGGTCTGAGGAGGAGCCACGCGGCCATGCACATTCATGGGGCGTGGGTACCGATTTCGCGTGGCCAAGCGATGGCCTGGTCAAGGGAATCCCTCGACCAGGGGTCCGGTATCTCCGCACAGATGGCCGCCAGGCTCGACCACGAACAAGTCCACGCCTTTGCGATCATGCCTCGTGATCGGGCCGGCGCCGATGTGGCAGATTTCGCGCGATCTGCGCAGCTCGGCGATGCCGATCTCCTTCTGGGGAGATTCCTTCGGAGTCTCTCCGCAATCTCGGACAGCATCCTCGTGGTCGACGACGATCTTGCGCGCCGCGGTGACCCGGGACTCGACGACGTCTCATTCATCGATGACCGAGTCATTCGTTGGAATGACCTGCAGTCGGGCCCCGACCGCCTGACGCGCCTCCTACGGACCGGAGCGTCGGGGTATCCGCTGAATGCCTTCATCTGCGGTGCTCAAGGTGGTCACGCCTTTCGCCCCCCAAGTGGTCCACTGTCCGAATCGGACGTCGAGCTGCTGGTACGCGAGGCGCGAGCCGTCATCCACTCGATCTACGACGCGGAATCGTTCCTGATCCTGGTCATCGACCAGGAGCTCAAAGAACTCTTGGAGACGCATACACACGCAGTCGACTCCGCACCGGAATCATGATCGACGGATACTCTCTCGTGCTGGCCAGCTCTGTCGGCGTGCGTGATGGAATGGCCCTCGAGCTGACCAGAGCTGGTGGCGTGATCATCGCTGAGGTCTATGAAGACGACTCCACCCGGGCGCGGACGGTGACCGTTTTCGAGCCTGACGTTCCGGTGGAGGCAATGGAGTGGCTCCTCTCGTCGGCACGAGAAATGCTCTAGGCGGAGATTCCGAGCATCCGCTCGATCACCTGCGCCACCCCGTCATCGTCGTTCGACGCGGTCGTCTCGTCGGCGGCATCCTGCACGACGGCCTCCGCGCCGGCCATGGCGACGCCGCGCCCGGCCCAGCGGAGCATCTCGACGTCGTTGAGCGCGTCGCCGAACGCGACGACGTCGGCGCGGTCGATGCCGAGGTGCGCGCACAGGCGTGCGAGCCCCGTGGCCTTCGTGACCCCCTCGGCCATGACCTCGACGAACGGCGCGCCCGACAGAGTGGCCTCGAAACCGGTGAGGCCGAGCGAACGCAGGGTATCGAAGAGTGCGGCGGCGGCGAGCTCGGGATGCCGGATCACGAACTTAACACTCGGTGCGGACACGACGTCGTCGAAAGCGACGCCGCCCATCGTCTCCGGGGCTCGCTTGTGATCGGTCAGGTCCGCGATCGCCGCATACCCTTCCTGCGCCACGAACGTCTCGCCGGCGTCGCGCACGCTCGCGAACAGCAGCCCGGGGATGCTGGCGCGCAGCGCCTCGGCGAGCGTGCGGATCGTGTCGGCGGGGAGTTCCTCGGCGAACAGCATCCGTTCGTCGGTCAGGTGCACGGCATACGCCCCGTTGCTGCACAGCGCCCAACCGTGGAACGCCGCATCTGCCGCGATCGCGCGCAGGCCGATCGGCTGGCGGGCGGTCACCGGGACGACGTGGATGCCGCGCTCACGAGCGGCATCCAGCGCCGTACGCGTGCGCGGGGAGACGTGCGATGAGGAGTCGAGAAGCGTGCCGTCGAGATCGGTGGCGATCAGGCGCATCGGATGTGTCCCTGAGCCTGTCGAAGTGTCAGGAGAAGATCATCGGCAGGTCGTCGTCGTCCTCGGCGCCGCCGAGATCGAGGTCGACGACCACGGGCACGTGGTCGCTGGGCTGCTCGCCCTTGCGCTCGTTGCGGTGGATCGACGCGCCCGTGACGGCATCGGCGAACGTGCGCGACCCGAGCACGAAGTCGATGCGGATGCCCTCGTTGCGCGGGAACTTCAGCCGCTGGTAGTCCCAGTACGTGTACCCCTCGGGGAGGAGCGGGCGCACGACATCGGTCACCCCGGCGTCTTCGAACGCGAAGAAGGCGGCGCGCTCGGGCGGCGAGACGTGGGTGGACCGGCCGACGACGATGTCGGGGTCGCCGTTGTCATGGTCGAAGGGGATGATGTTGAAGTCGCCGACCAGCGCGAGCGGCAGCTCGGGGTTCGCCGCGAGCTCGGCCGCCGTGGAGTTCCGCAGCGCCTCGAGCCAGTGCAGCTTGTAGGCGAGGTGCGGATCGTCGAGCGAACGGCCGTTGGGCACGTACAGGCTCCACACCCGCACGCCGTCGACCAGCACGCCCAGCGCGCGGGCCTCGAGCGGAGCATCCGGACCCTCATGCCCCTTCGCGAAGCCCGGCATCCCGTCGAATGCGGTGCGCACATCGGTGATCGGCAGCCGGCTCGCGATCGCGACGCCGTTCCACTGGTTCAGGCCGTGCACTTCGACGTGGTACCCGGCCTCTTCGAACGGGCCGTACGGGAACTGCTCCGGCTTGCACTTGATCTCCTGCATCGCCAGCACGTCGATGTCTTCGCGTACGGCGAATTCGACGGTGCGGGTGACGCGGGTGCGGATGGAGTTGACGTTCCAGGTGGCCAAGCGCATGCGTCCAGCCTAGTTGCGGGCTCCGACAGCGGTCGCCTGCTGCGCCTTCTTCTCGCGGCGCAGGCCGTGCAGCAGCGGCTCGGTGTATCCGCTCGGCTGCGCCGCGCCCTCGACGATCAGTCGCCGGGCCGCGGTGTAGGCGATTCCGGGCTCCTCACCCTCGGCGAACGCCAGTGGCTCGTACGCGGCGTCGCCGGCGTTCTGCGCATCGACGACCGGTGCCAGGCGCCGCAGGCTGTCGT
Organism: Microbacterium sp. LWH11-1.2; assembly: GCF_038397745.1. Taxonomy (NCBI): domain Bacteria; kingdom Bacillati; phylum Actinomycetota; class Actinomycetes; order Micrococcales; family Microbacteriaceae; genus Microbacterium; species Microbacterium sp. LWH11-1.2. Next base: position 1,549,510 of record NZ_CP151636.1, read on the forward strand.
CGATCTGCGCCTCGGTGATCACGCCGTGCGCGAGCCAGTTGGCCAGTAGCTGGCTCGAGATGCGGAGCGTGGCACGGTCTTCCATGAGGCCGACGCCGCGGATGTCGGGCACCTTCGAGACGCCGATGCCCTGATCGATCCAGCGCACGACGTAGCCGAGGATCGACTGCACGTTGTTGTCGATCTCGTCGGCGACGATCTCGGGCGTGAGGTCTCCCTCTCCGGCGAGCGGAGGCGTGAGCAGCACGTCGAGCGAGGCCTCGTCGAGGGCGGGCAGCGTCTCCCGCACCGCGAACGCGTCGACCTGGTGGTAGTGCAGCGCGTGCAGGGTCGCCGCGGTCGGCGAGGGGACCCACGCGGTCGAGGCCCCGGATCGCACGTGCGCGATCTTCTTCTCGAGCATGTCGTGCATGAGGTCGGGCTCGGCCCACATGCCTTTGCCGATCTGCGCGCGACCGCCGAGTCCGGCGGCCAGCCCGATCGCGACGTTGCGGGCCTCGTAGGCCGCCATGAACGGCTGCGCCTTGATCCCCGCCTTCGGCAGGAAGGGCCCCGCGTGCAGCGACGTGTGGATCTCGTCGCCCGTGCGGTCGAGGAATCCGGTGTTGATGAATACGACGCGATCGGATGCCGCGGCGATGCCGGCCAGGAGGTTCACCGACGTGCGGCGCTCCTCGTCCATGATCCCGATCTTCATGGTGCGCGCGGGCAGCCCGAGCAGCTGCTCCACGCGACCGAAGAGCTCGGCCGTGAACGCGACCTCGTCCGGGCCATGCATCTTCGGCTTGACGATGTACATCGAGCCGCTGCGCGAGTTGCGTCCGCGGTGCGGCCCCTCGAGTTCGGGGAGGGCGCCGAGGGCGGTCATGATCGCGTCGAGCATCCCCTCGAAGGTCTGCTCGCCGTGGCGATCGAGCACCGCGTCAGTGCGCATGAGGTGACCCACGTTGCGGACGAAGAGGACCGCTCGTCCCGGCAGCGTCAGCTCGCCGCCGTCGACCGCGCGGTAGGTGCGGTCGGGTGCGAGCTCGCGGAGGAACGTGCGCCCGGCCTTGGTCACCGACTCGGTGAGCGTGCCGTCCATGAACCCGCGCCAGTTGCGGTAGCCGAGGGCCTTGTCGTCGGCGTCGACGGCGGCGACCGAGTCCTCCAGGTCGAGGATCGCGGTGAGCGCGGACTCGAGCACGATGTCCTGCACCCCCGCCTCCTCGGTGCGCCCGATCGCGCCCTCGTGGTCGATCACGATCTCGGCGTGCAGGCCGTGGTGCCGCAGCAGCACGGCGGTCGGGGCGTCGGCCTCTCCGGTGAAGCCGACGAGACCCTCGGGTGCGGCGAGGCGTCGGTCGCCCCCGGGCGTCCGGATCACGAGGCCGTCCGCGTCGACGAGGTAACCGGTCGCATCGCGGTGCGAGCCCTCGGCGAGCGGAGCGATCTGGTCGAGGAACTCGCGCCCGCGAGCGACGACCGCGGCGGCGCGCACCGGGTTGTGCTGAGATCCCGGTGCCAGATCGCCGGTCTGGTCCACGGCGTCGGTGCCGTAGAGCGCGTCGTACAGGGAGCCCCATCGGGCGTTGGCGGCGTTCAGTGCGAACCGGGCGTTCAGCAGCGGCACGACCAGCTGCGGCCCGGCCATCGTCGCGATCTCCGGGTCGACATCCTCCGTCGTCACAGACACGGCATCCGGAACCGGGACGAGATAGCCGATATCGGTGAGCAGCGCCCGGTACGCGGCGGGATCCGGCGCTCCGGGGTTCGCGCGGTGGAAGTCGTCGATGCGCTGCTGGAGCTCGGCGCGTCTCTGCAGCAGCTCCGCATTCCGCGGGCCCAGATCATGGATGAGCGCACTCGCCTCGCGCCAGAAGGCCTCGGAGTCGCGTCCTGAAGCGGCGAGCGACGTCTCGGCGAACTCCACGATCGGCGCGGCCACCGAGAGGTCTGCTCGGGTGAGATACGAGGTCATGTGGGCATTCCTTCTCTTCGGGCGCCGAGGCGCTGCAGGGTCTCCAGGGCGATCTCCGCATCCTGGACGGGAGTTCCTCCGGCGACACCCAGTCCGCCGACGTGGTCGTCGCCGAAGAAGATCGGCACGCCTCCGTCGATCGTCGTGAGGGCGCCGCCGGTGCCCAGGGGCAGCGTGGTGCTGAGTGCTTCGGGGATCAGCCCGGTGCGCCGACGAGTGGATGCCGACGTCGCGGCCTTGCGACGGCTGGTCTCTGCGCTGTGCGGTGTGGCCCCGTCGGACATCCCGTAGGCGATGAGCGTCATCGAGGGATCGGCGACGGCGACGACGGTCTTCACGCCGTGGCTCTCGCCCACCTCCATCGCGATGGCGACGGCGCGGACGGCCGTCTCGTAGTTGATCGCGGCGATCTGGCGGTGGGTAGACATGACGTCTCCTCTTCTCGATCTCAACTATTCACACTGCGAATGTTAACTTTCGTATGACGGAATCCTATGTCATCGGGCGTCGCCGATTCAACCGCGCCTTCTACACTGGATGCCGTGACCGCACTCGACGCAGACCGCCAGACCCTTCTCGACCTGATCAAGGACGAGGCGGTGTTCCACGGCGACTTCACCCTCTCCAGTGGCAAAAAGGCGACGTACTACGTCGACATGCGCAAGCTGACCCTCGACCACCGCGCGGCTCCGGCGATCGGCCGCATCATGCTCGACCTCATCGGCGACCTCGACATCGTCGCCGTCGGTGGCCTCACGCTCGGCGCCGACCCGATCGCGAACTCCGTGCTGCACGCCTCGGTCGCCGCGGATCGCCCGCTCGACGCGTTCGTGGTGCGCAAGGAGCCGAAGGACCACGGCCGCGGCCGTCAGATCGAAGGCGCCGACGTCAAGGGCAAGCGCGTCGTCGTGGTGGAGGACACCTCCACCACGGGGCAGTCCGCTCTCAAGGCCGTCGAGGCGCTGCGCCGCGAGGGTGCCGAGATCGTCGCCGTCGCCGTGATCGTCGACCGCAAGACCGGCGCCCAGGCGGCGATCGAAGCCGAGGGCCTCGAGTGGCGCGCCGCCTTCGACCTCGACGACCTCGGGCTCGACCCCCAGTGACGCGCTACGCCCTGGCCGTCGATGTGGGCGGCACGAAGATGGAAGCCGCGCTCGTCGGCGAAGACGGCGTGCTCGTGCACGGAAGCCGCAGCCGCCGGGCGACCGGCAGGGATGCCACTCCCGCGTCGCTCGACGACGCGATCGCGACCGTGATCGCCCACGCTCTCTCCCGTCTCCCCGACGACGCCGAACTCGTCGGCGCCGGTATCGGCAGCGCGGGGCCGATCGACCGGAACGTCGGCCAGATCCTCCCGGTGAACATGCCTGCGGCCCGCGGATACGGTCTCGCCGAGGCGGTGCGCACAGCCGCCTCCGGCCTCCTCGGCCGGGAGCTGCCGACGGTCTTCGGCCATGACGGCGGAGCGCTCGCGCTCGCCGAGTCCTGGCTCGGTGCGACGAAGGATGCCCGTTCCTCGCTCTCGATCGTCGTGTCCACCGGCGTCGGCGGCGGGTTCGTGGTCAACGGGTCCTACATCCCCGGCGCCACCGGCAACGCCGGCCACCTCGGGCAGGTGCGCCGTGAGGGCGGGCTGACGCTCGAGGAGATCGCCTCCGGGCCCGCGAGTGCCGCCTGGGCGCAGCAGCAGGGCTGGAGCGGCGCGACCGGCGAGGACCTCGCTCGGGACGCCGCGGCGGGAGTCGCCATCGCGCGTGCCGCGATCGAGCGCTCGGCGAAGGCTGTCGGTGAGGCGTTGGCGGATGCCGCGACCCTCGTCGACCTCGACACGGTCGCCATCGGGGGAGGCTTCTCCCGCGTGTCCGACGACTACATCGAACTCGTCCAGCAGGCGCTCACCGCAAGCGCCGCGCACGAGTACTCGCGCAAGGCGCGCGTGGTGCGCTCGGGACTGGGCGACGAGGGTCCGCTCATCGGCGCTGCGGCGCTCGTGCTGCGCTAGCTGCTCGCGGTGACGAGGTGGCGGGCGGTCCTTCGAGCCTCGCGATCGCGATCTTCACTCCGGTGACCTCGTCGGCCAGGGCGTCGATGCGTGCGGTGAGCTTCTCCTCGACGGCGTCGATTCGTGCGGTGAGTTTCTCGTCGACGGCGTCGATTCGTGCGGTGAGTTTCTCGTCGACGGCGTTGATGCGGGTCGTGAGCTTCGTGTCGACCGCGTCGATGCGGCGCACCATCCAGGCGAAACCGGCGAACAGGCTCGCCCCGAGGGTCAGCACGATGCCGATCGCGCTGATGACGATCGTCAAGGTCTCCACGGACACGTACACGGCTCCATTCTGCGGCTCAGGTTCGGGATGTGCCAGCAGGTTATCGAAGAAACCGATATTCTCTGTGACCAGGAAAAATTCAGGCTCAGCGATCGTGGACGACGTGACGAATCTGCCTCGCTGTGGAGGAAAAGTCCCGCCGCTCAGTTCGTCGCGGAGGTCCTCTGCTGTGCCCCTGCGGCGATCAGCACCAGCACCGGGACGACGGCGCACAGCGCGGCCGAGATGATCAGGGTCGTGCTCGATGCCGGGTCGCGGCCGATCAGCAGCACAAGGCTCGGGACGAACGTGCCGCCGATCGCGCCGCATGCCACCAGGGCGCCCGTCACCGCGGCGCTGCGCACCGCATCGAGCCGATCGAGCGCGAGCCCGAGGATGAGGCCGTAGCTCGGGGCGAGCAGGACGACGGATGCCGCGAGGGCGACGAGTGCGCCGACGGGGGTGTCGCCGACGAGCACTCCGGCCGTGGCCATCAGGCCCGCGGCACCGATCGTGCCGGTGGCGAGGATCGCGACCGGTGGAACGGAAGCGCGGCGGAGGGCTGCCGCGACGAAGCGGCCCAGTGCCATCAGCGCCCAGAAGGCGGACGTGCCGAGGGCCGCGGCCGCGGGTTCGAGCGCCAGAGCCCGCTCGGGGATCACCGCCGACCATCCGGACAGCACGGTCTCGACGCCGACGTACAGCGGCAGGGCGACCGCGAACGGGAGCAGCGCCGTCAGCCCGCGCAGGTCTCGACGCGTCGGGGTGTCCGAGGCGGGTGTCGACGGCGCGCGCCCTCCGGCGAGCAGGACGATCGTCACGAGAGGGACGACGGCGAGGATGCTCAGCGCGGGCAGAGCCCCGGTTCCGGCGGCCACGGCGAGAGGGGTGACGGCGGCGCAGACGGCCACGGTCCCCATGAGTGCGCTCAGCAGCCCGGTGGCGCTGCCGGTTGCTGCGGCCTTCGCCGCGACGGAACCGGCCGCTTCGACCAGACCGAACCCGAGTCCGGCCAGGGCTGCCGCAGCGATGAAGACCGCGGGGTGGCCCGCCCACGCCGCGGCGAGGATCGCGCCGGCCTGGAGCGCGCTGCCGAGGATGAGTGCGGTCCGCGGAGGGCGCCGCACGAGCAGGGGGCCCGAGAGCAGCACGCCGACGAGGAGCCCGGCGAAGAGCGCGGGGACGGCGACGCTGAGCGCCGTCCCGATCGCCCGCTCGGCCGCCGGCAGCACCGCGGGGACGAAGGACGCCGTGACGCCGAGGCCCGCGAAGGCGGCGAAGAGCCCCGTGCGGTCGCGGCTGCTCGTCACGCGCCGCCCGCTCTGACGCGGTGCACGGCGGCGTAGGTGTCGCGGAGCGCCTCCATCGAGCGGTCGTAGTTCGACTGGGCGACGCCGATGAAGATGCAGTCGACGACCATGAGCTGGGCGATCCGGCTGCCGAGGGCCCCGGAGCGGAACCCGGTCTCCCTGGCCGCCGTGGTGAGCACGATGTCGGCCTGGTCGGCGAGGGGGGCTCCGGCGTGGTTCGTGATCGCGATCGTCGTCGCTCCCGCGCGGCGGGCGAGCAGGAGGAACTCGATCGTGTCGGTCGTCGAGCCGCTGTGCGAGACCGCGATCGCGACGTTGCCGGGACCGAGCGTGGCGGCCGATGTCCACGCGGCATGCGGGTCGGACCAGTCCAGGGCGGTCCGGCCGATGCGGGTGAGCTTGCGCTGCAGGTCGAGCCCGACGATCGAGCTCGCGCCGACACCGAAGATGTCGACCCTCGACGCGGAGGTGATCGCGTCGACGGCCGCGCGCAGCGCGTCGGTGTCGAGCACCTTGGCGGTGTCGGCCAGAGACAGCGTCTCGGCGAGCGAGACCTTCGCGACGATGTCGGCGAGGGTGTCGTTGCGGTCGATGTCACCCGAGACGTCGGGAAGCGCGGCCGTGTCGAAGGTCTCGCGCTCGACGTCGCGCAGCACGTGGTTGCGCAGCTCGCGCACATGGTCGTAGCCGAGCCGCTTGCAGAAGCGCACGACCGAGGTGGTCGAGGTGTCGCAGCGCTGCGCCAGCTCGGCGATGGAGAGCCCTGCCGTCTCGGCGGGGCTCGCGAGGAAGAGGTCGGCGATCCGCTGCTCGCTGGGGCGCAGCTCGGGGCGGATCGCGCGCATGCGCACGAGAACAGGGTGCCCGCCGGCGTCGTCGAGGGCGGCGTGATGGGGCATGGAGGTCTCCGATCGATGTTTCATAACACTAGAGGAACTTCTGTTACATAAGAAGTGACTTTCGTGTACTTTTGGTACCACCAAGACCGACGATGTTCGCGGGCGAGCAGGCGCAAGCGCCTCCCCGACGCCACGGCGACGCGTCCCAGCCAGCAGGAGGAATCAGCAATGAGCACAGCACGGCGGGCGTCACTGGGCGCTCTCACCGCGACGGGAGCCATCCTCGCCCTCGTCATGACCGGGTGCTCCGCCCCGGCATCCGATCCGTCCCCCTCCGAGGGTGCAGCCGGCGGCGATCTCGTCATCGGCGTCACCAGCGACCCGGACACCCTGTTCCCCTGGAAGGCCACGCAGTTCCAGGCCGTCAACGTCCTGCAGAACCTCTACGGCACGCTCACCGAGTTCGACGAGGAGCTCAACGTCGTCCCCGGGCTCGCCGAGTCCTGGGACGTCTCGGAGGACGGGCTCACCGTCACCCTCAAGCTCCGTGAGGGCGTAACCTTCGCCGACGGCAGCACCTTCGGATCCGAGGACGTGAAGTACTCGCTCGACGCGATCGCCCTCGAGGCCACCGCCGCCGTGGCGCGCAGCTCGCTGGCCTCGGTGACGGCCGTCGAGGCGACCGATGAGACGACCGTCACCCTCACGCTCAGCGCACCCGACGCCGCGCTCCCCGCCAACCTCGCCGTGATCAACATGGCGATGCTGTCCTCGGACGACACCGAGGAGGCGCTGAATACCACGCCGAACGGCACCGGGCCCTTCGTCCTCGAAGACCGTGCGCCGAGCCAGTCGCTCACGCTCGCGAAGAACGACGACTACTGGGGCGACGCCGCGCTGCTCGACACCGTCGAGTTCCGCGTCATCCCGGACGAGTCCTCGATCGTCTCGGCGATGCAGTCCGGCAACGTCCAGCTCGCCGTGTTCGACGACCCGCTGGTCGCCCAGACCGCCGAGGGCGCGAACGTCGAGGTCGCGACCACGCCGCAGCTGAGCTACCACGCCCTGCAGCTGAACGCGACGCGCGGCGACCTCGCCGACGTCAACGTGCGTCTCGCGATCCAGTGCGCGATCGACCGCCAGGAAGTCCTCGACACCGCCGCCCTCGGCGAGGGCGAGGTCACGGGGCCGATCACCTCTCCCGCGTACAAGTCCGACCCCGACGCGCGCCCGTGCCCCGAGCGCGACCTCGACAAGGCGGCGGAGTACCTGAAGAAGGCGGGCAAGGAGGACGGCGTCACGATCAACGCGATCGTCTCGCAGGGCGAGTACGCCACCTCGGTGAACGAGGCGCAGAACCTCAAGGCCCAGCTCGCCGACGCCGACATCACCCTCGAGATCGAGGTGCTCGAGTCCGGTGCGTTCGTCGACCGCTGGATCGCCGCGGACTTCGATGCCGCCGTCGCCCTCAACGGCGGACGCCCCGACCCCGACGGCATGTACGGCCGGTACTTCACCAGCACCGGGAACCTGAACAAGGTCGCCGGCTACTCCTCGCCCGAGCTCGACGCGCTGTTCGCCGAGGGCCGTCAGACGGCGGATGCCGACGAGCGCAAGGAGATCTACGCGCAGGTCTCCGAGAACCTCGAGGACAACGCCGCGTGGATCTGGCTGTTCACCAGCTACACCTACACCGCGACGGCGTCGTCCGTCGACGGCTTCGTTCCGATGGTGAACGGCTCGCTGCAGTACCTGCGGACGACCTCCATCAAGTAGCGGACGGAGGCGGCGCCGGCGTACGACCGGCCGGCGCCGCCTCCTCCCCGACGACAGGCAGCCTCACACTCGCATGTTCAGACAGATCCTCCGCAACACCGTGCTGCGCCGCATCCTCGCAGCCCTCGGCACGCTCCTCGGCGTGGCCGTCTTCGTCTTCCTGATGCTGCGCGCCATCCCCGGCGACCAGATCAGCTCGGGCCTCGGCACCGAGGCCGCCGCCCTCACACCCGCGCAGCGCGCCGCGCTCGAGGCCTACTACGGTCTCGACCAGCCGCTGTTCGTGCAGTTCTTCTCGTGGCTCGGCAACATCTTCACCGGCAACCTCGGCTTCTCGTCGCGGGCGCAGACCAGCGTGCTCGACCTCACGCTCGCCGCACTGCCGGTGACCTTCGAGCTCGCGATCTTCTCGATCGTGATCGCCCTCGCCATCGGCATCCCGCTGGGCATGCTCTCCGCCTCGAAGCCCGACTCGGTCCGCGACGGCTTCGGCCAGGTCGTCGGGCTCGCCGGGCTCTCGATCCCCGCGTTCCTGCTCGGCACCGCGCTCCTCGCGATCCTGGCCTCCTCGTTCGGGTTCAACCCCAACGGTCAGGGCTTCGTCACTCTGTTCCAGGACCCGCTGCTGAACCTCCAGCAGATGCTGCTCCCGTCGATCGTCCTCGGCTTCGGCATCGCCGCCCCGATCATGCGGACCACGCGCACCGCGGTGCTGGAGATCCGCGCCAACGACTTCATCCGCACCGCCCGGGCGAAGGGCGTGCCGCCGCGTCGCCTGCAGATCCGGCACGTGCTGCGCAACGCGCTCGTCCCCATCGTCACCATGACGGGCCTGCAGTTCGGCTACCTCCTCGGAGGTGCCGTCGTGGTCGAGCAGATCTTCTCGCTTCCCGGCATCGGCCGCCAGGTGCTCCTCGGCATCCAGCAGAAGGAGTACGCGCTCGTGCAGAGCACCGTGCTGGTGATCGCGCTCGCGTTCGTCATCGTCAACCTGCTCACCGACCTGCTCTACCGGGTCATCGATCCTCGGGTACGTGCCGCATGACCGACATCTCTCAGACCCCCGCCCTCGCTCCCGGTGGCGGGCGTACGATGGAGCGCGTCCGGCTGCTGCTGCGCAGCAGGAGCGGTCTCACCGGGCTCATCATCGTCGTCCTCCTCGGTGTGCTCAGCATCGTCTCGGCATTCGGACTGCTGCCGTTCGACCCGCTCGCGCAGGACCCGCCGTCGCGCCTGCAGCCGCCCTCGGGCGTGCACTGGTTCGGCACCGATCAGTTCGGCCGCGACGTGTTCTCCCGCGTCGCCGCCGGCGTCGCGAACTCCGCCCTCATCTCCCTCGTCGCCGTCGCCTTCGCCACGGTCGTCGGCACGGTGTGCGGTCTCATCGCGGGCTTCTACCGCGGCTTCTCCGACGGTGCGATCACGGCGGTCACGAACGTGCTCTTCGCGTTCCCGCCGCTGCTGCTCGCGCTCTCGCTGGCCTCGGTCTTCGAGCGCAACTGGTTCACGATCGCGGTGGCGATCGCGATCGTCTACGTGCCGATCTTCATCCGCGTGACCCGCGGTCCCGTGCTGTCGCTCCGCGAGGTCGAGTACGTCAAGGCTGCCAAGAGCACCGGGCAGAGCCGGATGGCCACGATGTTCCGTCACGTGCTTCCGAACATCACGTCGATCATCATCGTGCAGGTGACGCTCTCGCTCTCGTGGGCCGTGCTCACCGAGGCGTCGCTGAGCTTCCTCGGCCTGGGCACCCCGCCGCCGGCGCCGTCGCTCGGGTCGATGATCTTCGAGGCGCGCACGCTCGTGACGATCGCCCCCTGGACGATGATCGCCCCGGGTGTGATCGTGGTCCTGCTCGTCGTCGGTCTGAACCTGCTCGGCGACGGACTGCGCGACAGCCTCGACCCGCGGAACAGGGGGAAGCGATGACCCTGGAGGATCTCGGCGGACTCGCCACCGAGGCGAGCGACCCCCGGTACGCGGAACTCGACCGGATGAGCGTCGCCCAGCTCGCGCAGACTATGAACGACGCGGATGCGACGGTGCCGGGCGCCGTGCAGCGGGCACTCCCGCAGATCGTGCCGGCTATCGAGGCGACCGCCGAGCGCATGGCTCGCGGCGGTCGGCTCGTCTACGTGGGCGCCGGCACGCCGGGCCGCATCGGCGTCGTGGACGCCTCGGAGTGCCCGCCGACGTTCAGCACGCCGCCGGAGCTCGTCTTCGCGATCATGGCAGGCGGACCGGGAGCCATCGTGAACCCGGTCGAGGGCGCGGAGGACGACGCCGACGCCGGCAGCGCCGCGATCGACGAGGCGGGTATCGGCCCGCTCGACACGGTGATCGGCATCGCCTCCAGCGGACGCACGCCCTACGTGGTGGCCGCGATCCGGCGCGCGCGGGAGCGCGGCGCACTGACCGTCGGGCTGTCCTGCAACACCGGCACCGTGCTCAGTGCGGCGGCGGAGCACGGCATCGAGGTCGAGGTCGGCCCCGAGGTGCTCTCCGGGTCGACGCGCCTCAAGTCGGGTACCGCGCAGAAGCTCGTGCTCAACATGTTCTCGACCATCGTCATGGTGCGGAACGGCAAGGCCTACGGCAACCTCATGGTCGATCTGAAGGCGACCAACCACAAGCTCCGCGAGCGCGCCACCCGCATGGTGCAGTCGATCGCGGGCGTCGATCGGGATGCCGCGGTCGGCGCGCTCGAGACGGCGGGCTACGACGTGAAGATCGCGTCGATCATGCTCCGCCGGGGCGAGGACCTCGCCGCGGCCACCGCACGGATCACCGCCGCCGACGGTCGGCTGCGGACAGCACTGGAGGAGAACTGATGCGCGTCCTGGGACTCATCTCCGGCACCTCGCACGACGGGATCGATGCATCGGTCGTGGACTTCACGATCGACGGCGATGGGTCGTCGACCCGGGGCGTCCACCTCCGCGGGAGCGTGCTCGCCTCGACGAGCGTCCCGTACACCCCCGAGCTGCGCGCCCGGCTGATCGCGGCGCTTCCGCCCGCGCAGACCACGCTCGCCGAGGTGGCCGAGCTCGACACGCTCATCGGGCAGGCGTTCGCCGAGGTCGCCGCCGACATCTCCGCCGAGGTCGGCGGCGTCGACGCGATCTGCTCGCACGGACAGACCGTGTACCACTGGGTCGACGGCGCGCATGCGCTCGGAACGCTGCAGATCGGACAGCCCGCCTGGATCGCCGAGCGGGTGGGCGTACCCGTCGTCTCCGACATCCGCATCCGCGACATCACGGCCGGCGGCCACGGCGCTCCGCTGGTCTCCTTCCTCGACGAGCTGCTGCTGCGCACACACGCCGGCGTCTCGGCCGCCCTGAACCTGGGCGGCATCTCGAACATGACCGTGGTGCGCCCCGACGGCCTCGTCGCGTACGACATCGGTCCGGCGAACGCGCTCGTCGACGCGGTCATCGTGGAGCACGGGCTCAACCCGCTCGGCTACGACGACGACGCCCGGATCGCGCGCACGGGCCGCGTGGACGACGCCCTGCTCGCGGCGCTGCTCGCCGACCCGTACTACGCGCTGACTCCGCCGAAGAGCACGGGCAAGGAGCACTTCCACCTCGGCTACGTGCTCGAGCACCTCGCGGTGCAGGGGCGCGAGATCGCGGTCGAAGACGTCGTGCGCACCCTCACCGAGCTCACGGTGCAGACCGTCGCCCGCGACGTGGCCGCGGCCGGCATCGAGTTCCTCGCGGTGTCGGGCGGCGGATGCCGCAATCCGCTGATCCTCGACGGACTCCGCGCCGCTCTGCCGGGCACGCGGGTCGTCCTCGCGGACGAGCTCGGCGCCCCGGCCGACAGCAAGGAGGCGATCCTCCTCGCGCTGATCGGCTGGTGCACGATGCACGGCGTCTCGGCCATCGTCCCCGGCGGGACCGGGGCCAGGGAGCCGCGCATCCTCGGCACGATCACCCCGGGCGCCGGCCCGCTCGTGATGCCGCAGCCGGTCTCCGGCATCGACTCTCTGAGCCTCGCGGAGGCCGCGGCATCGTGAACGTCGAGGTGCGCCCTGCGACCCCGGACGACCTGTCCGGGGTGCTCGGCGTGTTCCTGGGATGCTGGCGAGAGAGCTACCGCGGCATCCTGCCGGCATCCGCGATCGACGCCATGACCGATGAGCGCGCGGAGGCGCTGTGGGGACGGGTGCTGGCCGATCCGGTCGGCGAGGTGCTGGTGGCCGAGCGCGACGGCGAGGTCGTCGGTCTGACCCGCTACGCCGTGAGTGACGGCGAGGCGGCGGTGCACTCCCTGTACGTCTCGCCGCGCACGCACGGCGGCGGGGTCGGCACCGCGCTGCTGTCGGCCGCCGGCGAGGCGCTCCGCGCGGCCGGAGCGGATGCCGCCACCCTCTGGGTCTTCGCGGCGAACGCACCCTCCATCGGCTTCTACGAGTCCCGCGGCTGGCATACCGACGGAGCGACCCGCACCCAGTCCGACTTCGGCGAGCCGGAGCAGCGGATGCGCAGGGAGTGGGCATGAGCGTCGTGGAGCGGATGCGCGTGCTGCGGGTGTCGTCGCCGCTGGTGCGGCCCTTCGTCACGGCGGTGCGCCGCACGGATCGCCTCGACGTCGTGCTCGTCGAGGCGACCGATGCGGACGGCCGCGTCGGCTGGGGCGAGGCGGCGGTGAGCTGGCGGGTCACGGGGGAGAGCCCGCAGAGCGTCGCCGCCGCCGTCGCCGGTCCGCTCGGTGACATCGTCGGCGGACGGGGAGCAGGGGACCCCGCGCTGGCCGACGACCTCGCGCGGGCGATCTGGGGGAATGCGGCCGCTCGCAGCGCGGTCGCCTGCGCGGTCGCGGATCTCGCCGCGCGGCAGCGGGGGCTGTCCGTCGCGGAGGCGCTTCTGGGGAACGGCGCGACGGCGCCGTCGCGCCTCCGCACGGACATGACGCTGTCGACCGCCGCCCCCGCGGAACTGGCGGAGCAGGCCATCGCGCACGTCGCGGCGGGGTTCGGCTGCCTCAAGATCAAGGCCTCGGCCGATCACGACACCGTGGCGGGGCTGCGGGCGGTCCGGGCGGCCGTCGGGGCTGAGGTGTCGCTGCGGATCGACGCGAACCAGGCGTGGGACGTCGCGACCGCGATCCGCATCATCCGCACCTGCGAAGACGAGGGACTCGGCATCGAGCTGGTCGAGCAGCCCGTCGCGGCGCCCGACATCGAGGGCCTTGCGGGGGTCACGGCCGCGGTCGGCACCCCGATCATGGCCGATGAGGCGGTGCGCACCGAGAGTGATGTCCGGGTGATCGCCGAACGCGGCGCCGCCGACCTGGTCAACATCAAGCTGGCGAAGACCGGCGGGCCGGCCGAGGCCGTCGCCGCGGCCCGCGCCGCTCGGGAGCACGGACTCGGCGTCGTGTTCGGCTGCATGATGGAGTCGCCGGTCGGCGTCACCGCCACCGCGCACCTCGCCGCGGCCCTGGCCCCCGAGGTCGTGCACGATCTCGACGCGGCGCTCTGGCTCCAGCGGTCGCCCGTCACGGGCGGCATCCGTTCCGAGGCTGACGTGCTCATGCTCGGAGACGGGTGCGGTCTCGGCATCGACGCGCTCGCGTCCGACGCCGACGCCGATGTCCTCGCCGACATCCGGGTCCACCAGGGGGTGTGCGCATGAGCGCCGCGCAGGCCGTCGAGGCCGTGATGGCAGAGCGCTCCGCTCCGGCCGGGGTCGTGGTCGGCATCACGTCGCCCGCTGGACGCGACGTGGCCGCGGGTGGTCGTGCCGACCTCGCGGGAACGCCGATGACGGTGGAGACCGCCTTCGACATCGCCTCCGTCACCAAGGTGGCCGCGACCACGACGGCCCTTCTCGGGCTGGTCGGCCGCGGCGAGCTCCGGTTCGACGACCTCGTCTCGCGGTTCCTCCCGGGAACCGCGTGCGCGCCGCGGACGACGCTCCGCCACCTGCTGCAGCATCGTGCCGGTCTCTGGGAATGGCAGCCGCTCTACCTGGACCCGCGCGACCCGGTCGCCGCCATGGATGCCCTGCCCCTGCGCTACGGACTCGACGAGGGGCGCCACTACTCCGATCTCGGCTTCCTGCTGCTCGGCCGCATCGTCGCCGCCGTCACGGGCATGCCGCTCGACGCCGCCGTCCGCGATCTCGTGACCGCGCCGCTCGGGCTCGACCGCACGGGCTTCGGGCCCGTGGCGCCGCCGGTCGCCTCGACCGCGGTCGGCGACATCGCGGAGCGCCGTATGGTGGCCACGGGCGAGCCCTACCCGATCCTCACCTCGCGTCGCCACTTTGCCTGGCGCGAGGAGGAGATCACCGGTGCGGCGAACGACGGCAACTGCTTCCACGCCTTCGGCGGGATCGCCGGGCACGCGGGACTCTTCAGCACCGCCGACGACCTGCTCGCCTTCGGCGCCGCCCTCGCCGATCCCGGGCAGCACGCCGATCTGTGGAATCCGGATGCCGTCGCCGACCTGTTCCGCGACGGACCCGACCCCGGCCAGGCGCTCGGCTGGCGCAGCGACACGGTGCGGGTCGACGGCCACGAGCAGCGGATGCTGTGGCACCCCGGCTTCACCGGCTGCGCCCTCGGCATCATCCCCGGCGCATCGACCGCCGTCGTGATGCTCGGCAACCGCCTCCTCGCGGCCGAGCCTGCCACGACAGAGACCCTGTGGCGATCGGCTCTCCCCGCACTCCTGGGCGACCAGGCATCCCGTGACACCGCGACTTCCCGTGAAACCGAAGGAACGAGAACACCATGAGCAACACCGAGCCCGTGCTGAGCATCAAGGGCCTCGCGGTCGCCTTCCGGACCGGCTCCGAGCTGGTCACCGCGATCAGCGACGTCAGCATCGACGTCGCCGCGGGAGAGACGGTCGCCGTGGTGGGCGAATCCGGATCCGGGAAGTCCACGACGGCCGCGGCCGTCAACCGGCTCCTCCCGGACAACGGCATGATCACCGCCGGCAGCATCCGCTTCGACGGGCGCGAGCTCACCGAGCTGGGCGAGAACGCGATGATCTCGCTGCGCGGCGCGGGGATCGGCCTCGTCCCGCAGGACCCGATGTCGAACCTCGACCCGCTCATGCGGGTCGGAGATCAGATAGGCGAGGCTCTCGAGGTGCACGGCCGCACGACGGGCGACGCCACGACGGCCCGCGTCGTCGAGCTGCTCGAGATGGTGGGGATCGCGGATGCCGCGAACCGCGCGCGCCAGTACCCGCACGAGTTCTCCGGCGGCATGCGCCAGCGCGTGCTGATCGCCATGGGGCTCGCCTGCACGCCCCGGCTGCTCATCGCCGACGAGCCGACCTCCGCGCTGGACGTCACGGTGCAGCGCCGCATCCTCGATCAGCTCGACGAGCTGACCGACGAGCTCGGCACGGCCGTCTTCCTCATCACGCACGACCTGGCGCTCGCCGCCGAGCGGGCGGACCGCATCGTCGTGATGTTCCGCGGGAAGATCGTCGAAGAGGGCACCTCCGCGGAGGTGCTCGGCAACCCGCAGCACGAGTACACCCGGCAGCTCCTCGCCGCAGCCCCCAGCCTCGCGTCGCGCCGCGATCCGCTCCCGCTCCGCGAGACGGTCGCGTCGGAGACGCCGTTCGTCGAGGTGCGCGACCTCCGCAAGGAGTTCGCGCTGCGCTCGCCGAAGCCGGGGGAGCCGCAGACCTTCACCGCCGTCGACGGCGTGAGCTTCTCGATCCGCCGCGGCACGACCGTGTCGATCGTGGGGGAGTCGGGCTCGGGC
Source organism: Microbacterium sp. LWH11-1.2 (assembly GCF_038397745.1). Classification (NCBI taxonomy): domain Bacteria; kingdom Bacillati; phylum Actinomycetota; class Actinomycetes; order Micrococcales; family Microbacteriaceae; genus Microbacterium; species Microbacterium sp. LWH11-1.2. The sequence goes on from NZ_CP151636.1 coordinate 1,565,441, forward strand.
AAGTCGACGACCGCGAACATGGTGCTGGGACTCGAGGACGTCACCTCGGGATCGATCCTGTTCGACGGTCTCGACCTGACCGGTCTGCGGCGCAAGGAGCTCTTCGCCCTGCGGCGGCGCGTCCAGCCGGTGTTCCAGAACCCCTACGCGTCGCTCGACCCGCGGTACACGGTCGAGCAGTCGATCGCGGAACCGCTGCGCGTGCACCGCATCGGCACCGCGGCCACCCGGCACGCCCGGGTCCTCGAGCTCCTGGAGCAGGTCGCCCTTCCCGCGGCGATGGCCGAGCGCCTGCCGCACGAGCTCTCCGGCGGACAGCGGCAGCGCGTGGCCATCGCCCGGGCGCTCGCTCTCGAGCCGGAGCTCGTGGTCCTCGACGAGGCGGTGTCGGCCCTCGACGTGCTGGTGCAGGCGCAGATCCTCGACCTGCTCGCCGACCTCCAGCGCCGCCTCGGGCTCAGCTACCTGTTCATCAGCCATGACCTCGCGGTCGTGCGGATGATCTCCGACGAGGTGCACGTCATGCAGCGCGGCGTCGTCGTGGAGAGCGGAACGCCGGAGCGCATCTTCGACGATCCGCAGCATCCGTACACGAAGGAGCTGCTGGCGGCGATCCCGGGGGCCTCGCTCGCCTCCTGAGCGCTGCGGTCAGCGCTTCCGGTCGTCGTCGTCCCAGGGGCCTTCCCACCAGTTGCCGCCCCCGCCCTCGTCCGACCCGCCGCGGCGACGGGAGCGCACGAACTGCACGATGATCACCGTCAGCGAGCTGAGCAGGATCAGGAAGACGACGAGGAACAGCACGTCGCTCTGGTTCATGGACGCTTCCCCTCCGCGGCATCCGCAACGATCTTCGCGATCCGGGCGGACCGCGTCTCGGGCCGCTTCGCCATCGCGATGTGCGTGAGGCCGAACTTCTTGACCGACTTCGGGAACGCGTCCCAGTTCTCGCGCGCCGCGGGCACGGCGTCGAGCGCTGCCGCGAACTCGTCGGGCTCGATCCCGGCCTCCGGCCCGTCGAGCACCGTCCAGGACCCGTTCGCCTTCGCGACCTCCAGGACACGGATGCCGGCCGGCGCGAGCAGCCCCTCCGCTTCGAGCAGGGCGATGCGCGCCTTGTTGGTCGCCGCCCATCCGCTGCCGGGGCGGCGCGGCGAGAACCACTGCCCGTTGGCGCGGTCGTTGCCTCCCTCGTCGAAGACGCGCACCGGGCCGTCGATCCATCCGAAGCAGAGCGCCTGCCGCACGGCATCCTCGTAGCCGACGCCGCCGGAGTCCGTGCCACGCACGCTCAGGAGCCAGACGCCGGCCGCGCGTTCGTGGTTCTCCTCGAGCCAGGCGCGCCATGCGGCGGCATCCGCCGCGCGGATCCGTTCGCCCTCGTCAAGCGCGCCCACGGGTCACTTCTTGGTCTTGACCGTCGTGATCGTGTCGGTGATCCGCGGCAGCAGGTCGGCGACCGACTGCACGATCTCGTCGGGGCGGAACGGATACTTCTCGATCTCGGCCTGGTCGCTGATGCCGGTGAGCACCAGCACGGTGTGCAGGCCCGCCTCGATGCCGGCGACCACGTCGGTGTCCATGCGGTCGCCGATCATGCCGGTGCGCTTCGAGTGCGCGCCGATCTTGTTCAGAGCGGAGCGGAACATCATCGGGTTCGGCTTGCCGACGACGTACGGCTCCTTGCCCGTGGCCTTCGTGATGAGGGCGGCGATCGCCCCCGTCGCGGGCAGAGGGCCGTCGGCGCTCGGGCCCGTGGCATCCGGGTTCGTCACGATGAAGCGCGCGCCGCCGATGATGAGGCGGATGGCCTTCGTGATGGCCTCGAAGGAGTAGTTGCGCGTCTCGCCGACGACGACGAAGTCGGGGTTCGTCTCGGTCATGATGAAGCCGGCGTCGTGCAGGGCGGTGAGGATGCCGGCCTCGCCGATCACGAACGCCGAGCCGCCGGGGAGCTGCTGCTGCAGGAACGACGCGGTCGCGAGGGCCGAGGTCCAGATGCGCTCCTCCGGCACATGCAGTCCGCTCGTGCGGAGGCGGGCGGAGAGGTCGCGGGCGGTGAAGATCGAGTTGTTCGTGAGCACCAGGTACGGGATGCCGGCGCTCTCCCAGCCGGCGAGCAGCTCGGATGCTCCGGGGATGGCGTCGTTCTCATGGACGAGCACGCCGTCCATGTCGGTGAGCCAGCATTCGATGTCGTCTCGTTGGGCCATGTGCCCAGCCTAGAGGGAGGGGGTGACCGCCGGAGGTCTGATGTCCGCGGACGGGACGGCCCAGGCGGCGAGGCCGGTGATGAGGGCCCGCAGCCCGATGCGGAAGGTCGCCGCGGCGGGGTCATCGCCGGCCCCCGCGCGGAGGCGCTCGGACTCGGCGTAGCGGGGGAACTCGTCGGCCAGCTCCCCCGGGGACATGTTGTCCCCGGGGGCGAGCGCGTCGAGCGCGGAGCCGATGATGAACGACTCGAGGGCGACGATCGTGTCGAGGGTCCGTGCGGCAGGCCAGCCGGCTGCGAGCAGTCGATCGGTGACGGCCTCGTACTGCACGAAGGACTCCCGATCCGCGTCGATGGGGAGGGTCGCCAGGAGGACGATCGCCCCCGGTGCGGTGAGCAGCGCCTCGCGATAGCTGGCGCCCCATCCGAACAGTGCGTCCGCGGCATCCGCCTCGCGCAGCGGCGCGAGATCGGTGAGCCGGCCGATGCGCGCCCGCATCCCGCGGATCACCGCATCGCGGTTCGCGTAGTGGTGGTACAGCGCCGACGTCCGCACGCCGAGCGCTGCGGCGAGCGCGGTCATGGTGAACTGCGCGGGTCCACGTGATCCCGCCACGCGGAACGCCGCCTTGAGGATCTTCTCCTCGGACAGGACGGTGGCGCTCGGGCGACCGGCGCTGCGCTGCTGCTTTGTCATGGACCCGTTCTCTGCTACTTTATTGAAACTCATTCAATTAAACCCCTGTCGGGAGCTCCCGCCATGACCATTGTCACTGCAGACGTGATCATCACGGGCGCGCGCATCATCACCATGGATCCGCGTCGCCCGGTCGCCTCCGCGCTCGCTGTGCGAGACGGCCGCATCCTCGCCGTGGGCGACGACACGACCGTCGCCGAGTTCCGCGGGGCGGCCACCGAGGTCCGGGACCATCGGGGGAAGACCCTGACGCCCGGACTCATCGACGCGCACCTGCATCCGATCCAGGGGCTCGAGCTCACGGTCGGAGCCGATCTCGGCGGGATCACCGAGGCCCGCGCCCTCCTCGCCGCCCTCCGCGCCGAGGCGGACCGCGCGCTGGCCGAGGACGCGGACCCCTGGGTGCGCGGCTGGAATCTCGACTACGACGTGTTCCATGCGCTGCCCTGCACGGCGGCTGCGATCGACGATGCGGTGCGCGGCCTGCCCGCCCTGCTGGTGATGTACGACGGGCACACGGCTCTCGCGAGCTCCGCGGGTCTGATCCGCGGCGGGATCACCGGCAGGCGCGACTTCTCCGACAACTCGGTCATCATGGTCGATGCGCACGGCGCGCCCACGGGTGAGCTGCGGGAGATGTCGGCCTACGAGCCCGTGCGCCTCGCCGCCCCCGCGCTCAGCCGCGAGCAGACGCTCGACGCGACGCATCGGCTGCTGCGCGGCCTCGGCTCGTCCGGTCTCACCGGCGGATGCATCATGGACGGATCCTTCGACACCCTCGACCTGCTGCGCGAGCTGGATGAGAGCGCGCGCCTCCCCATCCGCATCGTGTCGGCCGTCGACCACGAGCCGTCGTTCGATGCCGAGCGGATGGCGGCGAACCTCGCGGTGCGCGACCTGGGCGGAGCGCACTGGCGCGGGGGACTCGTCAAGCTCTACGCCGACGGCGTCGTCGAGACCGGCACCGCCTGGCTCTACGAGCCGGACACCGCGGGAGCGGGCCTCGAGCCGTTCTGGAGGGACCACGCGGCCTACGCGCGCACCGTCGGCGAGTACGCCAGGGCCGGATTCCAGGTGGCGACGCACGCGATCGGCGACCGCGCCATCGGCAGCGCCGTCGACGCGTATCTGCAGGCCGGGCCTCGAGCCGCGAACGGGGCCCCGCACCGCATCGAGCACCTCGAGACCACGGCCGATCGCGATGTCGCGCGCATCGCCGCCGCGGGCATCACGGCTTCGATGCAGCCCCTGCACCTGCAGTGGCGAAAGGCCGACGCCGCGGACGACTGGGCGCACCGCCTGGGTCCCGAGCGTGCGGCGCGGGCGTGGCGGGTGCGCGACTTCTGGGAGGCCGGCGCGCCGGTCGCCCTCGGCTCGGACTGGCCGATCGCGCAGAACGACGCGAGGATCGGCCTCGCCTGGGCGATGCTGCGTCGGCGGCCCGGCGCTCCCGATGCTCCGGTGTTCGAACCGGAGCAGCGCCTCACGGCCTACCGGGCGCTGCACGGCTACACCGTCGGCGCGGCGCGCGCCCAGGGCGACGTCGATCTCGGTCGGCTCGCCCCGGGGTACCGCGCCGACTACGCGGCGTGGGATGCCGATCCGCTCCAGGTCTCCGCCGACGAACTCGTCGACGTTCCCGTGTCCGAGACCGCCGTCGGCGGCCTCGTCGTCTCCTGATCACAACGAGGTGAACATGTTCGCTGAGGCGACAACACTCCCGGCCGTCGGCGGCTTCGTGCTGCTTCCCATCCTGGTCATCCTGCTCGTCGCCGTGCTGACGCGCCGGACGCTCTTCGCGCTGTTCTGCGGCACCCTCGTCGGAGCAGTGCTGCTGACCGGCTGGGGCGCCTTCGACACCTGGGTCGAGTACTTCGGCAAGTCGCTCGCGAACGAGACGGCCCAGTGGCTCCTGCTGATCGTGGTGCTGTTCGGCATCCTGATCACACTGTTCGAGCGCTCCGGGATCGTCTCGGACTTCGCGCGGTGGACAGAGCGGTTCGTGAACTCGCGGCGGAAGTCCACCCTGCTGACGTTCTTCCTCTCGGTGGTGCTCTTCGTCGACGACTACCTGAACGTCCTCACCGTCGGCACATCGCTGAAGTCCCTCACCGACCGCTACGCCGTGCCCCGCACGCAGCTGGGGTCGATCATGAAGATGACCGCAGCGCCGATCGCCGTGATCGTGCCGTTCTCGACCTGGGCGCTGTTCTTCTCCGGCCTCTTCGAGGTGCAGGGCGTGACCGTCGGGGGATCCGGCTTCGGCGCCTATCTCCAGGCGATCCCGTACATCTTCTTCGGCTGGATCGCGATCGTGGTGGCGTTCCTGATGAGCGCGGGGTGGCTCCCCCGGATCGGCGCGATCAAGCGCGACGCCGTGCGTGCCGAACGCGACGGCGACGTGTTCCCGCTCGGCACGACCGCGGAGGAGCGCGAGGCCGAGGGTGCCGTCCTCCTTCAGGAGATCCGGGCGACGGATGCCGACGGCTCGACCGCTCAGCGCGTCGCGGTGGCGCTCGAGACCGAGGCCGCCGTCAAGCGGCCGCAGGCCTGGCCCTTCCTGCTGGCGATGGTCACCCTCGTCGGGGTCACGATCCTGACCGAGGCGAACGTCGTGAAGGGCACGGCGGCCGCCCTGGTCGTCACGATCGTGATCACGCTCATCCAGCGGCGCCTGCGCATCCGCGAGGTGCTGGAATCAGCGCTCGCCGGCATCGAGAGCATGCTGTTCGTCGCGGTGCTCACGGTGCTCGCCTTCATGGTGCAGGAGATGAACCTCTCGCTGCACCTCGCCGATTGGGTCATCGCCGTCACGGAGCCCGTGCTCACACCGGCGCTGCTTCCCGCGATCGTGTTCGCCGTCTGCGGCATCTACGCCTATGCGACCGGTTCCTTCTGGGATCTCGCCGCCGTGATCACCCCGGTCGTGCTCCCGCTGGCGATCGCGCTCGGCGCCGACCCGATCCTCGCGGGCGCCGCCGTGTTCTCCGGGGCGGCCCTGGGCAGCACGACCTGCCTCTACGGTGACGGCATCATCCTCGCGTCGCGCTCGATCGGCATCAAGCCGCACAACCTCATGCTCGCGATCCTGCCGTACGCGGGCATCGCGGCGGGCCTGTCGTTCGTGATGTACCTCATCGTCGGCGTGATCGGAGCCTGAGCGCGGCCGACCGCCGGCCTTCGTCAGGCCGAGAGCCAGACCACGTCGGGGCTGCCATCCGGAAGCGCGGTGTCCGCGCCGTCCAGGCGCACGCCGGCGACGGTCACGGTGAGCGTGGTGCCGATCTCGACGCCCGCACCCTCCAGTGCTCGCAGCAGGTCCGGATCGCGGTCGTCCACCCGGAGTACGCGGCCGACGTGCCCGATCTCCGCATCCGCCAGCAGGACGAAGGGCTCGCGCTCGACCGCTCCGGAGGCATCGGGGATCGCGTCGCCGTGCGGGTCGAACCGCGGGCGGCCCAGACGTTCGTCGATGCCCTCGAGCAGCCGGTCGCTGATGGTGTGCTCGAGCACCTCGGCCTCGTCGTGCACCTCGTCCCAGCCGTAGTCGAACTCGCGCACGAGCCACGTCTCGATCAGGCGGTGGCGGCGCACCATCGCGAGGGCGCGCTGCGTTCCGGCATCCGTCAGCCGCACGGCGCCGTAGGGCACGTGCGAGACGAGACCTGCGGCCGCGAGCTTCTTCACCATCTCGGTGACCGAGGAGGGGGCGATGCCGAGCTTCCCCGCGAGGACCGACGGGGTGATCGGGGCGTCCTGCCATTCGGTGTGGGCGTAGACGGTCTTCAGGTAGTCGTCTGCTGCGGGGGAAGCCACGGGAGTCAGTCTAAATCAGGGGTCAGTTCGCGACCGCGACCAGCACGCCCCAGGCGACCTGCCCGGCGAAGAAGATGACGAGGAAGCCGAGGAGCGCCGCCGCCAGCGACAGACGTCCGTCGTAGTCGGAGACCTGGGCGATGCCGATCCGGCGGGCGCGGAACGACAGTACGAGCGTCGCGATGCCGAGCGCGAGCTGCACCCACGGCCCGCCGACCGGCAGCACCTGCGGGAATGCGATCAGCAGGGCGCCGATCACGCCGGCGGCGAGTCCGCTCCAGCTGAGGAGGCGGACGTTGCGGCGGGCGGTGTCGGCGGACATGACATCGAGCCTATCCGCGCCTCAGACCCCTCTCGTCCCGCTGCCTCCGGTCTCAGGCACCGGTGAGCACCAGCCAGAGCAGCGCCCCGTTGAGCGCGATCAGCAGCACGGATGCCACGATCCCGGCTGCCGTCGTCCACACCCGGTTGGTCCAGGCGCCGAGGGTGCGGCGCTGCGCGGTGAGCGCCACCAGGGGGATGAGCGCGAACGGGATGCCGAACGACAGCACGACCTGGCTGAGGACCAGGGCGAGGGTCGGGTCCACGCCGATCCCGAGGATCACGAGCGCCGGAATCAGGGTCACCAGGCGGCGCGCGAGCAGAGGGACGCGCACGTGCAGCAGGCCGTGCATGATCTCGGCGCCCGCGTAGGCGCCGACCGAGGTCGACGCCAGGCCGGAGGCGAGCAGGCCGACGGCGAAGAACGTGGCGACGACGGGACCGAGACCGGCGGCGAGGGCCGCGTGCGCGCCCTCCAGCGAATCGGTGCCCTCGACGCCGGCGAGGTTCGCCGCGGCCAGCAGCAGGATGCCGAGGTTCACCGAGCCCGCGATGACCATCGCGATCGAGACGTCCCAGCGGGTCGCGGTGAGGAGACGGCGGATGCGCGAGGTCTCGGTGCGCACCGCTTCGTCGCCCGCGTGGGCGGTCGTGGCGCCGAAACGGTCGCGGGCGAGCGAGGAGTGCGCGTAGATGGCGTGCGGCATGATCGTCGCACCCAGGATGGATGCCGCGAGCAGCACCGATCCTGTCCCCTCGAATCGGGGCACGAGGCCGCCGACGACGCCCGCGGGGTCCGGCGGAGCCACGAACACGCCCGCCACGAAGCCCACGGTGATGATGACCATGAGGCCGATGATGACGAACTCGAACGGGCGTGCGCCGCGACGGCTCTGCACCGCCAGCAGGATCATCGACACCGCTCCGGTGATGAGGCCGCCGAGCAGCAGCGGGATGTCGAACAGCAGGTACAGGGCGACCGCGCCGCCGATGACCTCGGCGAGATCGGTCGCCATCGCGACCAGCTCGGCCTGCAGCCAGTACGCGCGACGTGCCCATGGCCGCCGCAGCCGGGAGCCCAGCACCTCGGGCAGGCTCTGGCCCGTGACGACACCGAGCTTCGCCGAGAGGTACTGGATCAGCCAGGCCATCACGTTCCCGGCGAGCACGACCCACACCAGCAGGTAGCCGTACTGGGCTCCCGCCGTCATGTTGCTCGCGACGTTGCCGGGGTCGAGATAGGCGACACCCGCGACGAGAGCGGGTCCGAGGAGCCACAGGCTGCGCTGCGCGGTGGTGCGGGGAGCGGTACGGGGGGACGGCGTCAGCACCGACGGAGAATTTTTAGGCACACCGAAACCATAGCGTGTTTTCGGTGCACCTAAAAGTGGGAACGGTGCCTGCCTGGGTTCACGTGTCGGCCGACATCTGTGCCGCCGGATAGCCTGGCGTGATGGATGAGCAGACGCCCGACGGGCACACCGGTTCGGTGGCGCAGCCCGGGTACGGCGTCGGCCCGTGGCCGGGTGGTGAGGATGCCTGGCCCGACGGCGACCGCTACGACCCGGAGCTCCTGGCGGCGGGGGACACCCGCAACGTCATCGACCGCTACCGCTACTGGCGCATGGAGGCGATCGTCGCGGATCTCGACACCCAGCGGCATCCGTTCCACGTCGCGATCGAGAACTGGCAGCACGACATGAACATCGGCTCGATCGTGCGCAGCGCCAATGCGTTCCTCGCCGACACCGTGCACATCATCGGGCGCCGCCGCTGGAACAAGCGCGGTGCGATGGTGACGGACCGCTACCAGCACGTCGTGCATCACGAGGACGTCGAGACGTTCGCGGCGTGGGCGGCCGCCGAGGGCATCCCGATCATCGCGGTCGACAACGTCGACGGCGCGGTGCCCGTGGATCGCGCCGACCTTCCGCAGACCTGCGTGCTGCTGTTCGGTCAGGAGGGTCCCGGGCTGTCGGCGGAGGCTCTCGCCGCGGCATCCGCCCATATCGAGATCACGCAGTACGGCTCGACCCGCTCGATCAACGCCAGCGCGGCGGCAGCCGTGATCATGTACGAGTGGTGCCGCAGATACGCCAGCTGATCGTGCGGAGGAACCCCCTCGACAGGCGGTGCCCGCGGGCGTAGCGTGAGTGCCGATCGAGGAGGTCGACATGGCAGGCCCTACGCCCATCCGTCCCTATCTCTGGTTCCACGACTCCGCTCAGGAGGCGATGGAGTACTACGTCTCCGTGTTCCCGAACTCGTCGATCGACCAGGTGACGCTCTACCCGGATGAGAACCTCAGCGAGCACTTCGAGGGCATGGGCGGCAAGGTCATCAACGGCGAGTTCACGCTGAACGGCACGCGGTTCGGCTGCATCGACGGGGGACCGGCGTTCACGTTCAACGAGGCCGTGTCTTTCGTGATCGAGTGCGCCGACCAGGCCGAGATCGACCACTACTGGCAGGCGCTCTCCGCGGTTCCGGAGGCGGAGGCGTGCGGGTGGTGCAAGGACCGGTTCGGCGTCAGCTGGCAGGTGGTCCCCGCCGGCCTCGATCTGCTGCAGCAGCGCCCGGAGCAGATCCAGGCGCTCATGCACATGAAGAAGATCGTGATCGCGGAGCTCGAGATCGCCTGATCGAGACGCGGCGCCCAGGCGTGAGGTCGCTCAGCTGCGATCGATGCCGAAGAGGTGCCGATAGATCGCGTTGACGTCGCGATCAAGGTGATCGATTCGGCCATGCACGGCCTTGACCTCCGAGCGCACGCCGTCGAATCCGCTCCGGAACTCCGTGCGCACGGAGGTGAACTCGCTCCGGAACTCCGTGCGCAACCCGTCGAATCCGTTCTGCATCATTCGCAGGAAGATCGTCGAGATCAGTGTGATCGTCCCGAACATCCCTGCGGCGAAGACGCCGATCAGTGTCCAGATCTGTGGTTCGTTCATCCCCAGCATCCCCCCAGTGTGACTTGCTCTCATCGAGGATTCCACGCATCGGAACGTTGTATATCGCTGACCCCGCAGACTCTTAAGAACTCGTCCTTCTCTGGTGCTGTGGAGGACTAGACGGCGGCAGCGAGCCAGCGTCCTGACCGCACGCGCCAGCCCAGCGTCGCCAGACGTGCCAGCAGATAGACGCCGAAGAACGCGAGCGCGAGCCAGACGAGGCCGGTACTGCCGTCGACGCCGACCGCGGCGATGATCCACAGCACGGGTAGGAACGGCACGAGGTTCAGGGCACCGGCGATCGCGAGGTACCGCGCGTCGTTCGCCCCCATCAGCACCCCGTCGAGCACGAACACGATGCCGGCGACGGGTTGCGCGGCGGCCAGCAGGATCAGCGCCGGCTGCACGAGCGCCGCGATCTCCGGGTCGCCGGTGAAGACGAGGCCGAGCACCCCCGAGCTCGCGGCGATCAGCGCACCGACCGCGAGACCGAACCACGCACCCCAGGCCACGGTGCGGCCGAGCACTCGGTGCACCTGCTTCTCGTCGCCGGCTCCGAGCTCCTTGCCGATCAGGGCCTGCGCGGCGATCGCCAGCGCATCGAGCGCGAAGGCCGCGGCGGAGAAGATGGTGAAGACGATCTGCCAGCCGGCGAGCTCCTCGGTCCCGATGCCCGTGGCGACGGCGACCGTCACGAGGAGGGCGACGCGCAGGCTCACGGTGCGCAGGAACAGCCAGCCGCCGGAGGCGGCGGTGCTGCGCATGCCCGCCCGCTGTGCACGGAGCGAAGCGCTGTGCCGGGTGGCGAGCCGGCGCACGACCAGCACGTACGCGGCGACCATGCCCCACTGCGCGGCGACGGTGCCCGCGGCGGATCCGGCGATGCCCCACCCGAGCCCGTAGATGAAGAGCCAGTTGAGCAGCGCGTTGGCGCCGAATCCGAGGCCGGCGATCCACAGCGGCGTCACCGTGTCCTGCATCCCGCGCAGCAGGCCGGTCGCGGCGAACACGATCAGCATCGCCGGCAGCCCCCACATCGAGATGACGAGGTAGGCGTTCGCCTGTTCGGCGACGGCTTCCCCCGCACCGAACAGCGAGACGAGCCACGGCGATGCGACGGTGCCGACGACAGCGAGCGCCGCGCCCAGCGCGAGAGCCAGCCACATCCCGTTCACTCCCACGGTCACGGCTTCGCCGGGTCGGCCGGCGCCGAAGCGACGAGCGACCGCCGGGGTGGTCGAGTACGCAAGGAAGACCATCAGGCCGACGATCGTCTGCAGCACGGCCCCGGCGATGCCGAGCCCGGCGAGCGGCGTGGTGCCCAGATGCCCGACCAGGGCCGCGTCGACGATGAGGAAGGCGGGCTCCGCGATCAGAGCGCCCAGCGCGGGAACGGCGAGCCGCAGGATCTCTCGATTGAGGGAGCGGCGCGCGGTCATCTTCCGAGCTTAGGGTGGGGAGGGAACTCGGATGCTGCGGAGGTGCATCATGACGGATCCACGGGAGAGCGCTGCGCGATATCGGGCGCGGCAGCAGCAGGGCTCGACAGGCGACGACGAGGAGGGCATCGCCCCGGGCGTCGCGGCCGCCGTCGATCGGGCGGCCTTCATCGAGACAGCGATCCAGGTGGCGATCCGGCGTGGCGAGTTCGACGACCTGCCCGGTGCGGGCAAGCCGCTGGAGGGTCTGGGCACGCACCACGATCCGGACTGGTGGATCCGCCGCAAGATCGAGACCGAGAACCTCACCGGGCTCGGCCCGCCCGCCATCCTGCTGCGCAACGAGGACCGCGAGCTCGACGATCAGCTCGACCTCCTCGGACGGGAGTCCGACGTGCGCGATGTGCTGGCCGACTTCAACCGGCGCGTGATCGAGGCGCGTCGTCAGCTCCAGGGCGGGCCCCCGGTGGTCACCGCGACCAGGGACGTCGAGGCCTCCGTGGCAGCCTGGCGCGAGCGCCGTGCGGCCCGGCCCGCGGCATCCGCTCCCGAGCCGGAGCGTCGCCGCCGTCGCTGGGGGATCCGCAAGACCGAATGACGGAGGCGCGTCATAGGCTGTTCGCATGACTGACGTTCTTCCCGTGGGCCTCGCCCTTGATGAGTTCAGCTCCGACATCCGCCCGCAGGACGACCTGTACCGCCACGTGAACGGCGCCTGGCTCGCTCGCACCGAGATCCCGGGCGACAAGGCGCGCTGGGGCTCGTTCCACCTGCTCGCGGAGCAGGCCGAGAAAGACGTCAGGACGATCATCGAGGAGTCGCAGGATGCCGAGGACAGCACCCTCGCCCGCAAGATCGGCGACCTGTTCGCGAGCTTCATGGACACCGCGCGCATCGAAGCGGCCGGCACCGCTCCGCTCGCCGACACCCTGGCCGAGATCGACGCGATCGACAGCATCCCGTCGTTCCTGCGCACGGTCGGCGCCTATGACCGCGACGGCCGCGCGCACCTGATCGGGTTCTACGTCGACGGCGACCCGGGCGACCCGGAGCGCTACGTGCCGGTCATCGTGCAGTCGGGGCTCTCGCTGCCCGACGAGAGCTACTTCCGGCTCGACACGTTCGAGGAGACGAGGGCCAAGTACCGCGCGCACCTCGAGCGTCTGCTCGCGCTCGCCGGAATCGCGGATGCCGCCGCCCAGGCCGACCGGGCGATCACGCTCGAGACCGAGCTGGCCGGCCACCACTGGGACAACGTGAAGAGCCGCGACGCGGTCGCGACCTACAACCTGAGGAACTGGACCGAGATCCAGGAGCTCGCCGGCGTGGACCTCGCCCCCTGGCGCGAAGCGGTCGCCCCGTCGAACCCGCGTGCTTTCGACGAGGCCGTCGTCTCGCAGCCGAGCTTCCTCGAGGGCCTCGGCGCGCTTCTCACCGCCGAGCGCCTCGACGACTGGAAGGCCTGGCTGCGCGCGCAGGTCGTGCACGCGGCGGCGCCGTACCTGACCGACGACTTCGTGCAGGAGAACTTCTCGTTCTACGGGACCGAGCTCACCGGCGTCCCGACGATCCGCGAGCGCTGGAAGCGCGGTGTGTCGGTGACCGAGGGCGCGCTGAGCGAGGCGATCGGCAAGGTCTACGTCGAGCGCCACTACCCGCCGACGGCGAAGGCGGCGATGGACGAGCTCGTCGCGAACCTCATCGAGGCGTACCGCCGGAGCATCACGGACCTCGAGTGGATGACGGCCGAGACGCGCGAGCGCGCGCTGGCCAAGCTCGACTCCTTCACCCCCAAGATCGGCCACCCGACCGTGTGGCGCGATTACTCGAGCCTCACGATCGACCGGGCCGACCTGTTCGGCAACATCCGCCGTGCCGCGATCGTCGAGCACGACCGCCACGTCGACAAGGTCGGCAAGCCGATCGACCGCGACGAGTGGCACATGCCGCCGCAGATGGTGAACGCCTACTACAACCCGTCGATGAACGAGATCGTGTTCCCCGCGGCGATCCTGCAGTACCCGTTCTTCGACGCCGCACGAGACGCCGCCGCGAACTACGGCGGCATCGGCGCGGTCATCGGCCACGAGATCGGCCACGGATTCGACGATCAGGGCAGCCGCTACGACGGAGACGGCCGGCTCCAGGACTGGTGGACCGACGCCGATCGCGCCGCCTTCGAGGAGCGCACCAAGGCACTCATCGCGCAGTACGACGAGCTCGTCCCCGAAGGGCTGGACGCGGAGCATCACGTCAACGGCGCCCTGACGATCGGCGAGAACATCGGCGACCTCGGCGGCCTGGGCATCGCGCTGAAGGCCTACGAGCTGTCGCTCGCCGGCGCCGCGGATCCTGTCATCGACGGCTACACGGGAGTCCAGCGCCTGCTGCTCTCGTGGGCCCAGGTCTGGCAGCAGAAGAGCCGCGACGCCGAGACCCTGCGGCTCCTCACGATCGACCCGCACTCGCCGAACGAGTTCCGCTGCAACCAGATCGTGCGCAACATCGACGCCTTCTACGCCGCGTTCGACGTGAGCGAGGACGATGCGCTGTGGCTGCCGCAGGAGTCCCGGGTGACCATCTGGTGACCGATCACCGCACTCTGTGACGATCTCCCCGGCGGCGGGGTTACGATATCCCTGCCGCTGGGGAGCGCATCCTCTCGGTATCCCGCAATCCCCATCCCCCCTAAGGATCACGCGTGGGCGCTCCCGAGCCTTTCGAAGGGTTCCGCAACTCGCAGGCCCCGGCCTCTGCCGGCGGACGCCGGTCGCAGCGCGCCAGCAGGCGCCTCCCGCGACGAGCCGCCGTCGGACGCCGGTCGTTCACCTCGACCCTGCGGTCGCTGGAGGAGCTGGCGGACGCCGGTGCGCAGGTCTCCGTGCACGTCGTCGACCTCGACAGCCACGTGCACGTGCTCTCGGGCGATGACCACGTCACGATGCCGGTCGCGGGGCTCGGCGTCGTGCCGCTGCTGATCGAGGTGGCGGCGGGTTTCGAGAACGGCACGCTGGATCCCCTGGAGATCGTCGACCGCACGGTCGTGGAGGCGGTGGAGACCTCGGGGCTGTGGCGGAACCTGCATGCCCCCGCGCTGCCGCTCGAAGATCTCGCGGTGCTGGCTGCCACCGCCGGTGACCCGATCGCGGTGAACGCTCTGCTGCAGCGGGTCGGGCACGATCGAGTGCGCGAGCGCATCGAGTCGCTCGGGCTGCGTCGCACAGCACTGCTCGACCGCTTCCGCGACCAGCGCGGTCCCGACGACGCACCGCAGGTCGCGGTGGGATCGGCCCGCGAGCTCGCCGGCCTCTTCTCGGCGCTCGTGAACTCGCAGGTCGTCGACGCCGCGGTCAGCGCCCAGGTGTCGGAGTGGCTCAGCCTCAATCAGGATCTGAGCCTGGTGGCGGCATCCACGGGTCTCGATCCGTTCTCGCACGATCACGACGCCCACGGGCTGCTCTTCATCAACAAGACGGGCCGCGATCGCGGCGTGCGTGCCGAGGCCGGCGTGCTCGCCGGGCCCCGCGCCGGCATCGCCTACTCGCTCATCGTCTGCTTCGACGACCTCTCGATCACCCACCGTCTGCGCGCGCACGACGCGTTCCGCGTGCTCGGTGTCGAGCTCATGGAGTACACGCACTGAGCGCCGTCGCTCTCGGCCGAAGCGTCAGCCCGGCAGCGACGGATGCTGCTCGGCGCTGCGCTGGCGGGGGATGAACAGCGACAGCACGACGGCGACGATGCCCGCGGCGATCGCCAGCCAGAAGCACACGTCGAACGCGGCGCGCGTCGGCATCGCCACGCCGCCGGCGTCGGTGCTCATCGCCGCGAGGATCCCGCCCATGACGGCGGAGGCGCTGGACGTGCCGACCGAGCGGAACAGGGCGTTCAGGCCGTTGGATGCTCCGGTCTCGTTCGCCGGGACGGAGCGCATGATGATCATCGGCATGGCCGCGAAGGTGAAACCGATGCCCACGCCGATGAGGATGTTCGCGGCGAGGATGTGCCACACCTCGCTCGACCACAGCAGCACGAACAGATAGGCGAGCACGATCGCGGCAGCGCCGATGGTGAAGAGCGGGCGTGGGCCGACGGTGCGCTCGAGCCGTCCGGACAGCGGTGAGATGACCATCATCACCAGTCCGGCCGGCATGACGACGAGCGCGGCGCCGACCATGTCGAGGCCGAACCCCGAGCTCGCGACGGGCATCTCGAGCAGCTGCGGGAACGTGATGTTGGATCCGAACAGGGCGAAGCCCATGCCGATCGCGGCGATGTTCGTGAAGAGCACGGCGGGACGCGCGGCGACGCGCAGGTCGAGCAGCGGGTCTTTCGTGCGCAGCTGGTACCAGCCCCAGACGAGCAGCACGATGACGCCGCCGATGATGCTCGTGAGCGTGAGGGGCGCCGTCCAGCCCCACTCCGCACCTCGGGACACGAAGAGCAGGATGCCGGTGAGCCCGATCGCGAGCCCGATCGCGCCGATCACGTCGAGGCGGCCGGGGGAGCGCAGGACGTCTTCCGGCACGACCAGCAGCACGAGCGCGAGGCCGACGGCTCCGAGCGCGGCGGCGAGCCAGAAGAGCATGTGCCAGTCGGCGTGCTCGGCGAGAAGAGCGGCGACCGGGAGTCCGATCGCTCCGCCCACGCCCATGGTGGCGCTCATCAGGGCGACAGCGGTTCCCAGGCGCTCGGGTGGCAGGACGTCGCGCATGATCGCGATGCCGAGCGGGACGACACCCGTGACGGCACCCTGCAGGGCGCGGCCGATGATGACGCCCACGATCGATCCGGAGAGTGCGGCGATGAGGGAACCGGCGACGAGGAGCGCCAGCAACACGATCACGACGCGGCGCTTGCCGTACATGTCGCCCAGGCGTCCGGAGATCGGGGTGGCGACGGCGGCCACGAGCAGTGTGATCGTGACGACCCAGGTGGTGTCCTCGCGTGAGGCGTTCAGGAGCTGCGGGAGCTCCGCCTGCAGCGGCACCACCAGCGTGAACATGAACGACGAGCACAGCCCCGCGAAGGCGAGGACCGCGACGATCGCCCATTTCGGCGGGGTTCTCGAGAGACGTCTCCTGGCCTTGTCCTCGTTCGCACCCACCGACCAAGGCTATCGGCGCTCCCGACACCCGAGGGTCGAACGGCTCTGACTAACATGTGGACATGGTCACGAGCAGCGTCGCTCCGGACGATCCGGCCGCCAGTCGCGGCATCTCCCGGCGCACCCAGTCCGACATCTACCGCGCCGGCATCAGCGGGACGAAGCCCGCGGTGCCGATCGACTCCGCGGGGCTGAAGGCGGCGGCGCGCAAGGCGCTGAGCGCCGAGGCGTTCGCCTACATCGCCGGAGGTGCGGGCGCCGAGCGAACCGTGGCGGCCAACCGCGCGGCGTTCGGGCGCTGGCAGGTGTGGCCGCGTCCGCTGCGCGATGTCTCCGTGCGCGACCTCGGCGTCGACTTCCTCGGCACGCGCCGTCCGACTCCGCTGCTGCTCGCTCCGCTCGGGGTGATGGAGATGGCGCACGCGGATGCCGACCTCGCGGTGGCCAGAGCCGCGGCATCCGTCGGCGTGCCGTACACGCTCTCGAACCAGGCGTCGTTCCCGATGGAGCAGGTGGCGGATGCCGCGCCGCAGGGGTCCCGCCTGTTCCAGCTCTACTGGTCGGCATCGGACGACCTGAACCGCTCGCTGCTCGCCCGCGCCGAGGCGTCCGGCTGCGAGGCGATCGTCGTCACGCTCGACACTCATCTGCTGGGCTGGCGGACGCGGGATCTCGATCTGGCGTATCTGCCGTTCACTCGGGGCATGGGCATCGCGCAGTACATGAGCGATCCGGTCTTCCAGCAGCTCGTGCGCGAACGGGTGAGCGCTCCGAAGACGGATGCCGCGGCCGTGAAGGTCACGCCCCAGGCCGTCCGGGCGGCACTGACGATCGCGAGGAAGGGCGCGCCTCTCACAGGAGGCGGCTCGCTGCGCGACAACCTGCGCTCACCCCTGCCGAGGGCCGCGGTCGAGACGTTCCTCGATGTGTTCTCCACCCCGGCGCTGACCTGGGGCGACCTCGCCAAGGCTCGGGAGTGGACGACCCTGCCGATCATCCTCAAGGGGATCGTGCACCCCGACGATGCGCAGAGCGCCCTGGACGCCGGGATGGACGGGATCTGGATCTCCAACCACGGCGGCCGCCAGATCGACCAGTCCGTGCCCACGCTCGCCGTGCTGCCCGAGATCGCCGACCGCGTGGCCGGCCGGGTGCCGATCGTGTTCGACTCCGGCGTGCGCGGAGGAGCGGATGCCGCGATCGCCCTGGCTCTGGGCGCCACCGTCGTGGCGCTCGGGCGTCCCTACGCGTACGGTCTCGGCATCGCGGGGGAGGCGGGGGTGCGCGAGGTGATCCGCAACGTGCTCGCCGAGCTCGACATCACCGTCGGCCTGGCGGGCCTGACGTCGGTGTCGCAGCTGGATCGGGACGCCCTGCGCGCCGTCTGATCCGGATGCCGATTCCTCGAACCGGCCGAGGAGGGGCAGACTGGGTTCGTGCGAACCATCCGCGATCTCGACACCGTTGAACTCATCCTCGACGCGCAGGGTCTGCTCGACTCCATCAGGGGTCCGCAGCGCGTCGTGGATGCCGGCACTCTGCGCGCCCTGCAGCAATCGGGCAACTACGTCGTCGGCTTCTTCGACGGCGAGGGCGACGACGAGCGCATGGTCGGCGCGTCGATCGCGTTCTTCGGAGAGCCGGCACGCCGTGCGATGCACTCGCACATCACCGCGCTGCTGCCCGAGTACCGCGGCCGCGGGTGGGGCCGCGAGCTCAAGGAGCACCAGCGCCAGTGGGCGTTCTCGCGCGACGTCGGCCGCATCACCTGGACGTTCGACCCGCTCGTGGCGCGCAACGCGCACTTCTTCTTCTCGGTGCTGGGCGCCAGGGCCACCGGGTACTCGGTGAACCGCTACGGCATCTTCGGCGGCGGAGACGCCGGCGACGAGAGCGACCGGCTCGACGTCGAGTGGGCTCTCGCCGACATCGCGAAGCCCCCGGCATCCGACACGGTCGTCCAGACCCTCGAGATCCCCGCCGACATCGAGTCGCTGCGTGTCTCCGACCCCGACGCCGCCCACGAGTGGCGTATGCGCCTGCGTGGCGAGATGGAGGAGCTCCTCGGACGCGGCCTCCGGGTCGCCGGGTTCGACGTCGAGCGGGGCTACCTCTTCACGGAGTGACGCCGGCCGTCACCGTACCCCGCGCATGAGCTTCAGCACGGGCTTGACCGAGAGCAGCAGTCCGATCCCGACGACGATCGCGATGGCGCCGAGGATCGAGAAGAACGGCACCTCGTTCTCGGGGTCGTAGAAGGCCACGAGCTGCCCCGAGATCGCGGTGCCCAGCGCGACCGACAGGAAGAACAGCGCCACCATCTGCGTCTGGAACACGGCCGGGGCGAGCTTCGTGCTCGCCGACAGCCCGACGGGCGACAGCAGCAGCTCGGCGACGGTGAACACGAACAGGATGCCCACGATCGCCAGCACCGGCGTGGTGTTCTCCCCTCCGCCTGCGAACGGGAGGAACAGCAGGAACGCGGATCCCATGATGATCGCGGCGAGTCCGAACTTCACCGGGGTGGAGGGCTGGCGTCTGCCGAGTTTCGTCCAGAGGGCGGCGAAGACACCCGACAGGATGATGATGAAGACCGGGTTGATCGACTGCACCCACGAGACCGGCATCTCCCAGCCGAAGAGCGAGCGGTCCAGGCGCTTGTCGGAGTAGATCGTCAGCACCGTGAACTGCTGCTGATACAGCGACCAGAACGCGACGCTGGTGATGAACAGCGGCAGGAAGCCCCACACGCGCGACCGCTCGGTCGCGTCGATGCGGGGACTGCGCAGGATCACCGTGAAGTAGGCGATCGCTGCGACGACCGTGACGCCGATGACGATGGGGGCGAGGTTGTCGGCGCGGATGACTCCGAGCAGCACGAGCACCGCGATGAGCACGACGGCGGTGACCGCGATCACGACGACCAGACGGTAGCGCGACGAGGGCAGCGGGTTCGGCACCACGCGTGCGGCTGCGGGCAGGGATCGGCGGCCGAACGAGTACTGCACCAGGCCGAGGGTCATTCCGACAGCCGCCAGACCGAAGCCCCAGTGGAAGCCCAGGGTCGACTGCAGGATGCCGGTCAGGATGGGGCCGAGGAAGCCGCCGAGGTTGATCCCGAGGTAGAAGAGCGAGAAGCCGGCGTCGCGCCGGGTGTCGTCCGGCGCGTAGAGCGTTCCGACGACCGAGGTCGCGTTCGCCTTGAGGCCACCCGATCCGAGCGCGACCAGGACGAGACCGACGCCCACGCCGAGCACGCCGGGGATGAGGGCCAGCGCGATGTGCCCCGCGACGATCACGATGGCGCTGACGAACAGGACACGCTCCGACCCGAACAGTCGGTCCGCGAGCCAGGCGCCGAGGATGGTGGCGAGGTAGACGGATCCGCCGTAGGCGCCGACGATGCCGCCCGCCACCGCCTCGGGGATCCCGAGCCCGCCCTGGGTGGCCGAGTAGTACAGGTAGATGAGCAGGATCCCCTGCATGCCGTAGAAGCTGAATCGCTCCCACATCTCCACGCCGAAGATGTGGACCAGCGACCACGGCTGTCCGAAGAATCGTGTGTCATCGTCGCGGGTCCGACCGGTCGGCTGCGCAGTGCTCATCCCACGACGGTACCCTTCGGCAGGCTCAGTGACCCCGTTTCGCGACGGATAGAATGGGGGTGCCCGTGCTCACGGGTTCTCCCGCTTCCGACCATTGGAGCCACCATGGCCGAACAGTCCCGCCTCGACAAGGTCATCGCCCTCGCCCGCCACCGCGGGTTCGTGTTCCAGGCCGGTGAGATCTACGGCGGTTCGCGTTCGGCATGGGACTACGGCCCCCTCGGCACCGAGCTCAAGGAGAACATCCGTCGGCAGTGGTGGCAGACGTTCGTGCGCGGCCGTGGCGACATGGTCGGCCTCGACTCCTCGATCATCCTCCCCAAGCGCGTGTGGGAGGCATCGGGTCACGTCGCGACCTTCACCGACCCGCTGGTCGAGTGCCTGCAGTGCCACAAGCGCTTCCGTGCCGACAACCTCATCGAGGACTTCGAGGCGCGCAAGGGCCGCAAGGCCGAGAACGGCCTCGCCGACATCCCCTGCCCCAACTGCGGCACCAAGGGCCAGTACACCGAGCCGAAGGCGTTCTCCGGCCTGGTGAAGACGTACCTCGGCGTCGTCGACGACGAGTCGGGCCTCTACTACCTGCGCCCCGAGACGGCGCAGGGCATCTTCGTGAACTTCTCGAACGTGCTCACCGCGAGCCGCAAGAAGCCGCCGTTCGGCATCGGCCAGGTCGGCAAGGCGTTCCGCAACGAGATCACCCCGGGTAACTTCATCTTCCGCACCCGCGAGTTCGAGCAGATGGAGATCGAGTTCTTCACGCCGCCCGCCGAGGCGCCGCAGTGGTTCGAGCACTGGGTGGAGGCGTGCTGGAACTGGTTCATCGATCTCGGCATCGACCCCGAGAACATGCGTCAGTTCGACGTGCCGGAAGACGATCGCGCGCACTACTCCGCCGGCACCATCGACGTCGAGTACAAGTTCGGCTTCGCGGGCAAGGAGTGGGGCGAGCTCATGGGCGTCGCCAACCGCACCGACTACGACCTGTCGAGCCACAGCGAGGCATCCGGCCAGAGCCTGACGTACTTCGACCAGGCCACGGGCGAGCGCTACACCCCCTACGTGATCGAGCCGTCGTTCGGTCTCACCCGCGCCATGATGGCGTTCCTCGTCGACGCGTATCGCGAGGAGGAGGTCCCGAACGCCAAGGGCGGCTCCGACGTGCGCACGGTGCTGAAGCTCGACCCGCGTCTCGCCCCGGTCAAGGCCGCAGTGCTGCCGCTGTCGCGCAACGAGCGGCTCTCGCCCCTCGCCCGCGAGGTCGCCGACACGCTCCGGAGCTCCTGGGCGGTCGACTTCGACGACGCCGGCGCGATCGGCCGGCGCTACCGTCGCCAGGACGAGATCGGCACCCCGTTCTGCGTCACGGTCGACTTCGACTCGCTCGACGACCGTGCTGTCACCGTGCGCGACCGCGACACGATGGCGCAGGAGCGCGTCTCGATCGACGGCCTGCACGCCTACCTCGCGGAGCGTCTCAAGGGCGCCTGAGCGCCCGGCCTCACCGCCGCTATGCTGACGGCATGATCGAGGAGTGGAGCGAGTTCAACGTGGCCATGGCCGGGGCCACCGCCGCTCTGGTCGGCCTCGTGATCGTCGCATCCAGCGTGAACATCGGCGAGATCATCAAGTCGCGCACGCTCACGGCGCGGCTGCTGGCCGGGATCGCGGCGCTCGTGCTCGCCCTCGCGGTGTCGGCGATCAGCCTCGTGCCCGGGATCGACCGCGTCTGGTTCGGAGTGGTGACCGTCTTCGCGTCGCTCCTGGCGGCGATCTTCCAGGTGCACGCGACGCGGCTCATCGCGACCGACCCCGACCCCGCCGACCGGGCGCGACCGCTCAAGTACATCGTGGGCTTCCTCCCGCTCCTCGCCTACCTCGTCGCCGGCGTGCTCGTCCTGATCGGGCATCCGGCGGGCCTCTATCTCGCCGCGGCCGGATGCCTGCTGGCGATCGTGTCCGCGATCGTGGTGTCGTGGGTCGCGCTGGTCGAAGTGCTGCGCTGAGCGGATGCCGGCTCAGGAGGCCGGGGACCCGGCGACCGCCCGCGCATAGCGCTCCGAGAGCACCTGCAGGCGGGGGATGAGCTCCGGGGGCGATTCCACCGTGAAGTCCATCATCAGCATCCCGATGTAGGCGGCGACCGTGTCGAGGCTGTCGGCGCCGGTCACCAGCACGCAGTGGTCCTCGTCGATCGGCTCGACGGCGCCGACCGCCGGATGGATGCGGTCGAGCACCTGCTGCGTCGGCGCATCGATGAGCAGACGCGCGTGCACGTTCCAGCCGCTCTCGGCGATCGTGCGCATCATGAACGCGGTGTAGTCACCACCGGGCAGCGGCTGCGGGTCGAAGCGCCGTCGCGTCGGCATCCGCAGCTCCATCCAGTCGACGCGGTACGTGTGCCATCCGCCGCTCTGCGGGTCTCGTCCGACCAGGTACCACCGGCGATGCCAGGTGAGCAGTCGGTAGGGCTCCACCAGCACGGGCGCTTCCTGGTAATCGAACCGCAGCCACTCCTCGTTGCGGATCGCGCCCGCGATCTCGCGCAGGACGGTCGCGTCGACCACGGGGTCGGGTGCGTCGGTGTCGTTGTTCTCGGGCGCACGGTCGATCGTCGTCTTCAGTGCATCGACCACTGGGCGCAGGTGCGACGGCAGCACCTGCTCGAGCTTGGCGAGGGCCCGCGCGCCGGACTCCTCGACGCCGGCGATGCCCGCCGCGGCGCGCAGCCCCACCGTGACAGCCACGGCCTCCTCGTCGTCGAGCAGAAGAGGGGGAAGCTTGCCGCCGGAGCCGAGGCGGTAGCCGCCGACGGCTCCGCGTGTCGCGTCGACCGGATAGCCGAGTTCCCGCAGACGATCGACGTCGTGGCGGATCGTGCGCGAGGAGACTCCCAGGCGCTCGGCCAGGTCTCGGCCGGAGCGCTCCGGGCCCGTCTGCAGCAGCGAGAGGAGGGCCAGGAGCCGGGCGGTGGGATCGGCCATGAGAATCCCTTCGAGGAAGTTCTTTTATTAGGAACATATCCTACCTAATGAGGAAATATCGTCGAAGACATGAACAACACAACCGCTCCCCTCAGCATCCGCCCGTTCACCGTCTCGGTCTCCGCCGCCGAGATCGCCGATCTGCAGGATCGTCTCGCCCGCACCCGGCTGCCCCAGCCCTCTCCCACCGACGACTGGGATGCCGGCACCCCCAACTCCTACCTCCGTGAGGCCATCGAAGCATGGCGCTCGTTCGACTGGGCCGCCGCCCAGGAGCGGATCAACGCCGTCCCGCACTTCACCACCGAGATCGACGGACAGACGATCCACTTCATCCACGTCCGCTCCGCTCACGAGGGTGCGACGCCGCTCCTGCTCGCCCACACGTACCCCGGCTCGGCCGTCGACTATCTCGACGTGATCGACCGGCTCGTCGACCCGGTGGCGCACGGCGGCCGCGCCGAGGACGCCTTCGACGTCGTGATCCCGGATGCTCCCGGCTACGGCTTCTCGCAGCCGCTGGCCTCCGCCGGCTGGACCACGGCGAAGGTCGCCGCGGCCTACGACCAGCTGATGCGCGGCCTCGGCTACGACAGCTACGGCATCCACGGCTCCGACAACGGCGCGATGGTCGCGCGTGAGCTCGGGCTGCTCAACCCCGAGGGATTCCTCGGCCTGCACGTGCTGCAGCTGTTCTCGTTCCCGTCGGGCGACCCGTCCGAGTTCGAGCGGCTGGAGCCGCAGGACTACGCCGGCCTGGAGCACATGCAGTGGTTCCAGTCCGTCGGCGGGTACAACACGATGAACTCCTCGCGGCCTCAGACCGTCTCGGTGGGCATCAGCGACTCCCCGATCGGGCTGCTCTCCTACAGCGAGCTGTTCAACTCGTTCGGCAACGGCACCTCGCTCGTGACGCTCGAGCAGATCCTGCTCGAGGTCAGTGTGAACTGGTTCGCCAACGCGGCCTCCGGCATGAGCCGCAGCTATCTGGAGAACGCCCGCGCCGACGGCGGGGAGGACGCGGCGCCGCAGATCAACGCCGCGCCGACCGGGGTCGCGGTGTTCAAGGACGACTTCCAGACGATCCGGGTCTTCGCCGAGCGCGACAACTCGAACATCGTGCACTGGAGCCGCTTCGACGAGGGCGGCCACTTCGCGGCCCTCGAGCGTCCGGATCTCGTCGCCGGCGACATCCGCGCGTTCTTCGCCGGGCTGCGCTGAGCGCGACCGCCCCGAGACCCCGCCCCGCTGATCTCAGCCGGGCGGGGTCTCGTCGTGCAGGTCGAGCCACATGATGCGCAGGCCCACATCGCCTTCGATCGGATGCCGGAATGCACCGGGTGCGATGCCGATCGTGCGGAAGCCGAGATCCTCGTACAGGTGGACGGCGGACGCGTTCGTCTCGACCACCGCGTTGAACTGCACTGCCGCGAAGCCCTCGCGCCGCGCCCAGCCGATCATGTCCTCCACGAGGGTCCGTCCCACGCGACGCCCCCTCGCGGCGACGTCCACCATGAAGCTCGCGGATGCCACATGCGACCCCGGCCCCGGACGATTGGGGTACATGTTCGCCGTGCCGAGCACCCGCTCGCCGGACACCGCGACGACGGTCCGCGCCGGAGCGCCCAGCATCCACATGCGGTGTGCGTCGGCCTCGCCCATGCCGGGGTCGTAGGCGAAGGTCGTCTGCTCGCGGATGACCTCGCGGACGATCGTCCAGATCTGCGGCCAGTCGTCACCGGTGGCTTCGCGCACCGTGACGGCGCTCAGCTCGTGACCTCGATCCGCACCTCGTCGGTGCCGCCGGATTCCGCCCACGCGAGCGAGCGTTCGAGGATGCCGCGGAGCACGTCGAGGTCGATCTGCTCGAGGTCCTTGATGTAGACGCAGCTGACACCGGTCGTGTGCGGCCCGAGCTGCGCGAGCGCCTCGGCGTGGGCGTCTGTGCCGTCGAGCAGGTAGATCGTCGTGGATGTCTTGCGCGGAGCGAAGCCGAGGAGTCCGGTGTCGCCCTGTGTGCCGGTCGGGTAGCGGTAGTGGCACGAGCCGAAGCCGATGATCGTGCCCCAGGTCGCCGGCTCGCGGCCCGAGATCTCCTGCATGAGCGCGGTCAGCGTCTCGGCATCGCGCCGGCGGATCGCGGGGGTCGCGCGGGCGATGAGCCCGGCGACGTCGTTCCCGGTCGGCTCCATGTCAGGCCTTCGCTTCCTTCGCCGCGAGTTTCATCGCCTTCTTGTGCTCGCGCACCTTCGTCAGCGACTCGGGCGAGACGATGTCGGCGACGCTGCGGTACGAGCCCTCCTCGCCGTAGACGCCGGCGGCCTCGCGCCAGCCCGCGCCGGTGAAGCCGTACTGCTTGCCGAGCAGCGCCAGGAAGATCTTCGCCTTCTGCTCGCCGAAGCCGGGGAGGGACTTGAGGCGCTTGAGGACCTCGGCGCCAGACGGCTGGGTCCCTGAGCCCGTCGAAGGGCGCGTCCAGAGTGCGCTGGCATCCCCGCCCCAGTCGTCGACGAGCGTCTGGCACAGCGTCTGCACGCGCGTCGCCATCGATCCGGGGAAACGATGCACGGCGGGAGTCTGCTGGAAGGCCTCGAGGAACTCGTCCGGTGCCATGCCGGCGATGGCGGCGGCATCCGTCGCTCCGGTGCGCTGCTCGATCTTGAGCGGACCGGCGAACGCGGTCTCCATCGGGACCTGCTGGTCCAGCAGCATCCCGACAAGCAGAGCCAGCGGGTTATCGGTCAGCAGCTCGTCGGCGGCGGTGTCTCCGGTGATGTGAAGGGCCATGCCTCCAGTCTCCCACCGAGTCCGGCGTCACGCGATCGAGGACTCGGGCCCCTGCTCGGCGGCCGGCTCGACGGGGTCGATGCCGTAGAGCGCGCCGAGCGCCGCGGCGAAGTCGTCCGCGCGCCCGGCGGCGGCCAACTCGTGCGCGCGCGTGGTCGGCGTGTGCAGGAGGACGCCGGTGAGGTGGCGGAGCGCCTGCTCCACACGGCCGTCCTCGTCGCCGCGGGCGCGAGCGCGGGCGATCTCGGACTCGAGGAGAGAGAACATGTGCGTGCGCAGGGCGACGACCGACGGGGTGACGCTCTGCCGGGCGCCGACGACGTGGAACGTGTCGGCGGCCTCGCGCACCACGCTGCGCGCGGCATCCGTCGCCTGCAGCTCTTCGAGCGGGGCGTGCAGACGGATGGTCTCGAGGTCGAGCAGTGCCACGCCGTCGAGAGTGCCGACGGCAGGGTCGACGTTGCGCGGCATGCCGAGGTCGACGACGAGCTGGGTGTGCGGGCCCACGGGGCATCCCGTGGCGGCGACGCCGACCGGGTGCTGCAGATGCTCCGGGCCGAGCACGGGCTCTGTCGCGGTCGTGCAGGTGATCAACAGGCTCGAGTGCGCGGCGGTGCGGGCGTACTCGGCGGCGGAGATAGGGCGGATGCCGTGCTTCGCGGCGAACACCTCGGCGCGGCCGGAAGGCGAGTACACCGAGATGTCGACGGCGCCGCGTTCGCGCAGCGTGGCGAGGGTGACGGCGGCGTAGGCGCCTGTTCCGACGAGCAGCACGCGCTCAGCGGACCAGTCGGCGATGCGGCTGTCGGCGAGCTCGAGGGCGAGGCGCACGAGGGAGCGGCCGGCGCGGCCGAGGGCGGTGACGTTCTTGACCTTGCGCTGCGCCTGGCTCGCGCGCTGGAACAGCCGTTCGAGCTCGGGGGAGGTGGTGCCGTCCTTGCGTGCGGACTTCAGTGCGCGGCGCACCTGGCCGGCGATCTCGCCCTCGCCGGAGACCACGGATTCGAGACCGGATGCCACGGAGAACAGGTGCTCGGCGACGCGGCGACCGGAGTGCACGGCATAGGCGCCGTCGAACTCGGCGGCTGCGACACCGGTCGTGGCCTCGACCGCCTCGAGCACGGCCTCGACGCCGATCGCGCCGGCAGCCGTGACAGGCTCGTCCATCTCGACGTACGCCTCGAAACGATTGCAGGTCGCCAGAACGACCGCACCCTGCACGCACGGTGTCATGTCCACGAGGGTGGAGGCGACGTCGTCGGGGGTGCGGCTCAGGCGTTCGAGCAATTCGAAGGAGGCGGTCTTGTGACTCGCCGTCACACACAGCAGCACCCGACGATTCTACCTGAGCGCACGGCCCGGGGTCTCCGCGGACTCATAACGACCGGATGGGAGGATGGAGGCATGGCCCTCTCCGACGCTCCGCTGCTGCGCGCCCTCGCAGGCTCCCGCCCCGCTCACACCCCGGTGTGGTTCATGCGTCAGGCCGGCCGGTCGCTGCCCGAGTACCGCGAGCTGCGGGTCGGCACGCGGATGCTGGACGCCTGCCTCACGCCCGACCTGGCGGCCGAGATCACCCTGCAGCCCGTCCGCCGGCACGGCGTCGACGCTGCCGTGTTCTTCAGCGACATCGTGATCCCGCTGCGTCTCGCGGGTGTCGAGGTCGAGATCGAGCCCGGGCGCGGGCCGGTGTTCGCGAACCCCGTGCGCACGGCATCCGATGTCGACCGGATCACGGCCATCGATCCGGAGTCGCTCGACGGGACCGCGATCGCCGAGGCCGTCCGCCTCGTCACCGCCGAGCTCGGAGACACCCCGCTGATCGGCTTCGCCGGCGCGCCGTTCACGCTCGCCGCCTACCTCGTCGAGGGCGGGCCGTCGAAGGAGCACCTGCGCGCACGGGCCATGATGCACGCCGATCCGGAGTCGTGGAACCGCCTCGCCGGCTGGCTCGCCCGGGTCTCGCGCCGGTTCCTCGAGACGCAGCGCGACGCCGGAGCATCCGTCGTGCAGCTCTTCGACAGCTGGGCGGGTTCGCTCAGCCCGGCCGACTACCGCGCGTTCGTCGCCCCGCACTCGCACGCGGCGCTGCAGGGCATCGGCATCCCGACCATCCACTTCGGCGTGGGGACCGGACCGTTCCTCGCCGACATGCGCCTCGACGGTGTGGCCGACGGCGTCGGCGTCGACTGGCGCCAGCCGCTCGACGAGGCCGCCGCGATCCTCGGACCGGATGTCACGGTGCAGGGCAACATCGATCCCGCGCTGCTCTCCGCGCCCTGGTCGGTGCTGGAGGCGCATGTGCGCGACGTGCTCGAGCGCGGTCGCGCCGCACGCGGCCACATCCTCAACCTCGGTCACGGCGTGCCGCCCGAGACCGACCCCGATCAGCTCACGCGCATCGTCGAACTGGTCCACGGCCAGCGCTGACGCCCGCGCGCGATCCGCAGATCGGACAGCCCGAAACGCCCCTCGGGGAGCGCAGCGCGGATGCGCTCGTCGCTGAACGGGCGTGATGGCCGGAGGCCGACGGGCACCTCCGGCGCGGGCGGCGCGGCTTCGCTCACTCCCTCGGCCAGCATCCGCGCCTGAGCCTTCGCGACCAGCGGGACGACCATGGCCCATTCCGTGAGCTGCGCGAGCACCCGGACGGTCCACACGGGCACGGGGAGGAACGCGGGACGACGCCCGGCGACCCGGGCGATGCGGCGGATGGCCTCGCCCAGCGTCACCTCGTCGACACCCATCACGGCGACCGTCGGGTCGGGGATGCGCCCCTCGAGAGCCGCGACCAGCACATCGACAGCGTCGTCGATCGGCACGGGGCGGGCGGTGCGCTCGCGGTAGCCGACGGTCCAGAACATGGGCAGGGTCCGCACGGCGCGCGTGACGTGATCGACCATGTGGTCGCCGGGGCCGTAGATCATGCCGGACTTGAGGATCGTGTGCGGGATGCCGGAACCGCGCACGATCTCCTCGGCCTCCCACTTGGACTCGTGGTAGCCGGAGCCGCAGTCGGGGCGTGCACGCAGGAAGCTGACCATCACGATCCGCCGGACACCGGCACGGCGCGCGGCCTCGACGACGGCCCTCGTCCCCTCGACGTGCACGCGCCGGAACGTCTGATCCCCGATCTCGCGGTTGATGCCGGCGCAGTGCGCCACCGTGTCGCATCCCTCGAAGGCGGCGGCGAGGGCGTCGACGTCGGTGATCTCCACTCCGCTGCGCCGGGAGATCACGACCGCGTCGTCAAGGCGCTCGGCCAGGTGCCGTCCGACGAATCCGGTGCCGCCGGTGATCGCAACTCTCATGATGTCGCTCCTTCGCTTATTAGCTATGCAGCTAAAGAGTATCTAGCGAAGATGCTATATTGCAAACATGGCAGATAGCGCGTCCGACATCTTCGCAGCGCTGGCGCATCCCACCCGGCGGCAGATCCTGCAGGATCTCAAGGCCGGCGAGCTCGCGGCCGGAGAGATCGCCTCGCGGTTCTCGGCGAGCGGGCCGACCATCTCCCGGCACCTGAGCGTGCTCCGTCAGGCCGGGCTCGTGAGTGAGCGGCGCGACGGCAACCGCATCCTCTACTCGCTCGTCGGCGAGCGGCTGGCGCTCTCCGTCGGCGACTTCCTCTCCACCGTGTGCCCCGAGCAGATCGTGCTGCGCGAGGTCCGCAAGCGAGGGCGCGGCACCGTGACGCCCGTCGAGGCCTGATCGGCGCCGATGCGAGAATTGACGGCATGACCGTCGACTCCTCGAGTGAACCCGCCGACCTCGCCGCTCGCGCCGCAGAGAAGCACGTCGTCGTCATCGGCGGCGGCGTCGGCGGTCTGATCGCGGCGCGCGAGTGCGCGAAGGTCGGCATGCGCGTCACGCTGCTCGAAGAGGCGGATGCTGTCGGCGGGGCGATCCGTCGAGCCGAGCTCGGCGGCGTCGTGGTGGATGCCGGGGCCGAGAGCTTCGCGACTCGGGGCGGTCACGTGCGCGCCCTGCTGCAGGAGCTCGGGCTGACCGATCGCATCGTCGCGCCCGAGGCCGGGAGCGCCTGGCTCGCCGGCATCCCCGGCGTCGGTGCGGCACCGCTGCCCGTCGGCGGCATCCTGGGCGTCCCCGCGAATCCGTTCCAGGACGACGTGCGTCGCGTCATCGGCTGGTCCGGTGCGTGGCGCGCCTACCTCGATCGCGTGCGCCCACCGCTGACGATCGGGCACCAGCTCAGCCTCGGCAAGCTCGTCGCGTCGCGCATGGGCGCCAAGGTCCGCGACCGCCTCGTCGCGCCCGTGACCACCGGCGTCTACTCCGCGTCGCCCGACGACGTCGATGTCGACGTCGCCGCCCCGGGTCTCAACGCCGCGCTCACGCGGGTCGGCTCCCTCTCCGGCGCCGTGCAGGCGCTCCGCGAAGGCGCCGCCGGTGCCGCGAAGGCTCCGGGTGCCGCGGTCGAGGGGCTGACCGGAGGCATGGG
The DNA here is from genome assembly GCF_038397745.1 of Microbacterium sp. LWH11-1.2. Classification (NCBI taxonomy): domain Bacteria; kingdom Bacillati; phylum Actinomycetota; class Actinomycetes; order Micrococcales; family Microbacteriaceae; genus Microbacterium; species Microbacterium sp. LWH11-1.2. Next base: position 1,595,819 of record NZ_CP151636.1, read on the forward strand.
TGTGCTCGTCGATGCGCTGGTGGAGGACCTGGAGCGGCTCGGCGCCGAGGTGCGCACCGGCGTGCGCGTGCGGAGTCTTCGCAGGGCAGCTGCGACGTGGACGATCGACGCCGAGATCGAGCCGGATGCCGAGGCGGAGGCCGCCGAGGACGAGGTGCCGACGGAAGGGCTCTCGCTCGATGCGGATGCCGTCATCGTCGCCACGTCGGAGGAGGCCGCGCGCTCGCTCCTCACCTCCGGGGCCCCCGCACTCGCAGACGCCGCGCCGTCGTCGTCGCCGGAGATCGAGATCGTGACGCTGCTGCTCGACGCGTCGGGCCTGCGCGCCGCCCCGCGCGGAACGGGAGTCCTGACCGTGCCGGGCAGCCACATCGCGAAGGCTCTCACGCACTCCACCGCCAAGTGGGGCTGGCTGCGCGATGCCGCCGGCGATCGGGAGATCGTGCGCGTCTCGTTCGGCGCGCAGGGCGAACCCGCGGCGACCGCGGATCTGAATGACGACGACGCCGCGCTGCTCGCACTGCGCGAGGCATCCGCTCTCCTCGGCGTGCCCCTCGCTCCCGCGAACCTCCTCGCCGCGCACCGGGCTCGCTATGTGCAGTCGCAGCCCGCGTCGATCATCGGCTCGGGCGAGCGGCGCGCGGCCGCACGCGCCGCCGTGCAGGCCGTTCCGGGTGTCGCGGTCGTGGGCGCCTGGCTCGCCGGCACCGGCCTCGCACAGGTCATCCCGGACGCGAAGGACGAGGCGGATCGCCTGCGCCGAGCCCTGTTGTGGGACTGATGAATCCCCATGTGTCAACCCCTCGGCCCTCTAGATGCCGAAATCGGCATACGGGGTTACGCTGAGTACCTGACCCGCAGGACTCGAACAACGTGAGGAGACCCCATGAAGGGGAAGATCGGACTCGTCGTAGGACTCGGCGTCGGCTACGTCCTCGGCACACGTGCCGGGCGCGAGCGCTATGAGCAGATCAAGACGCAGTGGCTGAAGCTCTACCACCTGGACCCCGTGCAGGAGCAGGTCGAGAAGGTCAAGGATTTCGTCGGTGACAAGGCTGCGGCCGTTCCCGGCGCGCTCTGGACGGGGGCCGTGAAGGTCGTCAAGTCCGTCAAGAGCAACGGCACCCCCGGGCAGAAGCTCGACGCCGTGATCGCCTCCGGCAAGGAGGCCGCGGAAGAGGTGGCCGAGGCCGCCGACGACGCCGTGGACGAAGTGAAGGCGAAGGCGAACACCTCCGCCGCGAAGCCGGCGACGAAGAAGCCTGCTCCGAAGAAGCCCGGCGCCTGAGATGCCTCGCGGATACCGGGACCGCGCCGATGACAGTCTGCTGACGCTGCTCGGCGACCTGCCCGAACTCGTCACGAATCTCGTCAAAGCCGAGGTCGACTCGGCCAAGGCGTGGATCTCGAAGACCGCGAAGGACGCCGGGATCGGTTCCGTCTGGTTCCTCGTCGCGCTGTTCTTCCTCTTCTGGGCCGTGCCGGTCATCCTCGTCTTCGCGATCGCCGGACTCTCGTCGTGGTGGCCGGTGTGGCTCTCGGCTCTGGCGGTCCTCGGCATCCTGATCGTCGCCGTGCTGCTGTTCGCGCTGCTCGGCATCCTGAAGTTCCGCAAGGTCCTCCGGCGTCAGAATCCCGCCCAGGCGGTCGCGGAGGACATCCGAATCGTGAAGGAGGCCGGCGATGACGAATTCTGAGTCGCTCGTACCGCGCACCGTCGTTCCCGCCGGCATCGTCGATCCGCGGGACTCCGCGCGCGCCGAGCTGAAGGCGGCGCTCGCCGCCATCGAGGTCAAGGGCAACATCCCCCGGCGCATCGAGAAGGCGTCGACGCGCGGCATCGCGAAGGCGCGCTCCTTCGCCGACCGCAACCCGATCGGCGCGGCTGCGGCCGTGATCGGGATCGCGGCGGCGGTGGGCGGGTTCGTCTGGGTCGTCGCCCGCGCGATCTCTCGCTGAGACCCCGCGTTCGCGGCACCTCCGCAAAGGGGGCAGACTGGAGACATGTCCGAAGCGCTCGAAGAGAACCCGTCCGGATTCACCCTCTGGGCCGTGTGGCGACGCAATCCCGACGTCCCCGTCACGGAGTCCGACTCGACCGAACTCGAGACGATCGTCTCGTACGTCGAGGACTCCGGCGTCACCGTACGCGGCTTCTACGACGTCTCGGGGCTGAAGGCCGACGCCGACCTCATGGTGTGGCTGCACGGCGAGACGGCCGAAGAGCTGCAGAAGGCGCTCCGTCGTCTGCGCCGCACCGAGCTGCTGCGCTCCCTCCTCCCGGTCTGGAACGTCATGGGCGTGCACCGCGACGCCGAGTTCAACCGCGCACACGTGCCGGGGTTCCTCCGCGGCGTCGAGCCGAAGGACTGGCTCTGCCTGTACCCGTTCGTGCGCACCCCCGAGTGGTACCTGGCTCCCGAGGAGGAGCGTCGCAAGATGCTCGCCGATCACGGTCGCAAGGGCGCTGCGTTCACGGGCGTCATCGCGAACACGGTCGCCGCGTTCGCCCTGGGCGACTACGAGTGGCTGCTGCCGCTCGAGGCCGATGACGTCACGGAGCTCGTCGACCTCATGCGCGATCTCCGCTACACCGACGCGCGTCTCTACGTGAAGGAGGAGGTGCCCTTCTACACGGGGCGCCGTCTGCGCTTCGACGAGATCGCGGACGTGCTGCAGTAGGCCGCCCGATGAGCACCCCGATCCGCCTGGGAACCCGGCGCAGCGCGCTCGCGCAGGCGCAGTCCGGTCATGTCGCCGCGGCCCTCGAGAAGGTCTCCGGGCGTCCGGTCGAGCTCGTCCCGATCACGAGCGAGGGCGACACGAACCGTGCGTCGCTCTCCGAGATCGGCGGTCAGGGCATCTTCGCCACGCGTCTGCGCGAGGCGCTGTTCGCGGGGGAGTGCGACTTCCTCGTGCATTCGCTGAAGGACCTGCCGACCGCCATCCCCGACGGCCTCATGATCGCGGCGACGCCGAAGCGCGAGGACGCGCGCGATGTCGTGCTCACCCGCCTCGGGATCCCGCTGCACGAACTGCGGTCGGGTAGCACCGTCGGCACGGGGTCGCCGAGACGGATCGCCCAGGTGCATCGCCGGGCGCCGTACGCCGAGGTCGTCGACATCCGCGGGAACGTCGACTCCCGCCTCGCGCGGGTCGCGTCCGGCGAGCTGGACGCGGTGATCCTCGCCGCGGCGGGACTCTCCCGGCTCGGCGCGGAGTCGCGCCTCCGGCGGGAGGAGCTCGGCCTCGCCGAGTGGCCGACCGCACCGGGGCAGGGATCGCTGGCCGTCGAGACGCGGACGGATGCTCCGGCCGAGCTGCTTGCCGCACTCGCTGCCCTGGACGACGAGGAGACCCGTCTCGCCACCACCGTGGAGCGCGCCGTGCTGGAGGGACTGGATGCCGGATGTCAGGCTCCGATGGCCGCTCATGCGGTGGTCGAAGGGTCCGCGATCCGCGTCAGGACGGTCGTCTACGCCCCCGACGGGGGCCGTCGGATCGGCCTCGACGTCACGGAAGCCCTGAACGGGGAGTATATTCGTCGGAACGGCAGTGGCAATGGAGCGGATGCTGCCGATGGTGCAGACCCGATGCACGCAGCGCGCGAGCTCGGGTTCACTGTTGCCCGTCGGCTGCTCGATCAAGGGGCGGCTGGCCTCGTTTCCCGAGAGCAATCCCTATGACATCCGATTCGAAGCAGGACCTACCGCTGTACGGCTGGCGCATCCTCGTGCCCCGTGGCGGGCCGTGGGGCGACGGCGTCGCCGCCAGCCTCCGCGCCCAGGGCGCGGTGCCGGTCGTCGCCCCCCTCATCAACTTCGCCCCGACCAATGACCAGGCGGCGCTCGACGTCGCGTTGGAGCAGCTGGCAGCCGGCGCCTTCGACTGGCTGACGATCACGAGCGCCACGACCGTCGACGTGCTGTTCGCCCACCGCGCGGTGGTGCCCCGGACGACGAGGATCGCCGCGGTCGGCGAGACCACGGCGGCGGCTCTGCAGGCTGTCGGCTACGAGGTGACCCTGGTTCCGGCGCAGGACAACTCCGCCGAGGGGATGGCCGAGCAGCTGATCGCCCTCGAGACGGAGCCCCGCCGCATCCTCGCCCTGCGCAGCGAGATCGCGAAGCCGGTGCTCAGCACTCTGCTCTCGAACGCCGGACACGATGTCGCGAGCGTCGTCGCCTACCGCACGGTCGGGGTCCCGGTCACGGAGCGGATCCGCCGGGACGTCGAGAACGGCCGGATCAACGCGATCCTCGTGACGAGCGGCTCGGTCGCCGAACAGGTGCGCGAGCAGTTCCCCGAGATCCCCGACGAGACGCTGCTCGCAGCGATCGGCCCGCGCACCGCACGCGATGCCCAGAAGGCCGGCCTGCCGGTGTCTGTGGTCGCCGACCGTCAGACGGTCGACGCGCTCATCGATGCCGTCTCGCACTTCACGCTTCCGCACGCGGCCGACGAGTTCGCGCCGTGAGCTTCCCCGAGGTCCGCCTGAGGCGGCTGCGTCAGTCGCGCGCCGTGCGCGATCTGGTCCGTGAGACGTCGCTGGAGCCGCGTCAGCTCGTGCTCCCCCTGTTCGTGCGCGAAGGCCTCTCGGAGCCCGTGGCGATCGGCTCGATGCCGGGTGTGGCGCAGCATTCGCTCGACTCTCTCCGAGCGGCAGCCGTCGAAGCCGCGGAGGCGGGCGTCGGCGGCGTGATGCTGTTCGGCGTTCCCGCGGTGCGCGATGCCCGTGGTTCTGGCGCCGACGACCCGCAGGGCATCCTGAACGTCGCGACCGAGGCTCTGGCGGCCGAGGTCGGCGATGCCCTCGTCGTGCAGACGGATCTCTGCCTCGACGAGTTCACCGATCACGGGCACTGCGGTGTCCTCGACGCCGACGGTGCGGTCGACAACGATGCGACGCTGGAGCGCTACGCGTCGATGGCGCTCGCTCAGGCGCGGGCCGGATCGCAGCTGCTCGGCCTGTCCGGGATGATGGACGGCCAGGTTGCCGTGATCCGTGCGGCGCTCGACGCCGAGGGCTTCTCCGACACCCTGCTGCTGGCCTACGCCGCGAAGTACGCGAGCGCGTTCTACGGACCGTTCCGTGAGGCGGTGGACTCGCAGCTGACGGGCGACCGTCGCACGTACCAGCTCGATCCCGGCAACCGTCGCGAGGGCGTGCGCGAGGCCGTCGTCGACGAGGCCGAGGGTGCGGACATCGTCATGGTCAAGCCGGCGATGGCGTTCCTCGACGTGCTGCGCGAGGTGCGTGACACCGTCCATATTCCGGTGTGGGCATACCAGGTGTCGGGCGAGTACGCGATGATCGAGGCCGCGTCCGCGAACGGATGGATCGACCGTCGCGCTGCGGTGCTGGAATCGCTGCTCTCCATCCGCCGTGCGGGTGCCGACGCTGTTCTGACCTACTGGGCGACCGAAGCCGCCCGCTGGCTGCGCGCCTGAGGCGACCACAACGTTTCGGCATCGACCAGCGCGCATCGGGAGGACGCGACCGATACTGGGGCGATGAGCGGATCGCGGACATTGCGGCGCTGCGCTGACCCGCTGGGTGTACTCGCCCTCTTGGCGTTGCTGACCTCGTGTTCCCCACCGGTGATCGGCGCTGTGACGCTGGCGCGGCATCCTGACGGCTCAGCTGTGGCCGTCGTCGTCCTGTGTCGCGGGGCAGTCACGCATCTCGACGTGACGTACGGCCCTCCCGGCGAGCCCGACCGTGGCGGCGCGGTCTCCTGGTCGGGGCACCTGTCTGCGCCCGGTGTCACCGGCATCCGCTTCACCGACTGGAATGAAGGGATCGTGTCCGGGAGCCAGTACGCCGTCCGAGGACGCGGCGTCAGTGACGATGAGTTCCTCGGCTTCAGCGCCGGGCAGGCGAATCTCCGGTCTGAGAGTCAGATCGACGGATCGACGCTCGCGCAACTGGCTCCTGGCGAGGTCGTCTCATGGGACGCGGCGACCCGGCGGTCGGTCGCCGTGCCGCTGGAGGAGTACCGAGAAGGTGTCTGCTCGGATTGACTCCGGCGTCGATACGCTCGTGGGCCGGATAGCCTGGAGGGGATCGCGGGCTGACTCCGCGCATCCCTGAGGAGTGTTCCGTGACCGACCGCAATGACGACCTGTTCTCCGCTGCACGCGCGGTGATCCCCGGTGGGGTCAACTCGCCCGTGCGCGCGTACGGCTCGGTCGGCGGCACGCCGCGCTTCCTGGCGTCGGCGGCCGGGGCCAGGGTCACGGATGCCGCAGGTCGCGCCTACGTCGATCTCGTCGCCTCCTGGGGGCCGGCGCTGCTCGGGCACGCGCACCCCGAGGTCGTCGCCGCCGTGCAGGAGGCCGCCACTCGCGGGCTGTCGTTCGGCGCTCCGACCGAGGGCGAGGTGGAGCTTGCTGCGCTGATCGCCGACCGCGTGCGCTTCGGCGACACCCGTCCGGTCGAACGCGTGCGGCTGGTGTCGACGGGTACCGAGGCCACCATGACCGCGATCCGGCTGGCTCGCGGGGCCACGGGTCGCGATCTGCTGGTGAAGTTCGCAGGCAACTACCACGGGCACTCCGACGGGCTGCTCGCCGAGGCGGGCTCGGGTGTCGCGACGCTCGCGCTCCCCGGTTCGGCCGGGGTTCCGGCTCCGATCGCCGCCCAGACGCTGGTGATCGGGTACAACGACCCGGAGGCCTTGGCGGCTGTGTTCGCCGAGCACGGCCCGCGCATCGCGGCCGTCATCGTCGAGGCCGCGGCGGCGAACATGGGCGTCGTCGCTCCGCTCCCGGGGTTCAACCGCCTCATCGCGGAGACCGCTCATGCTCACGGCGCGCTGATGATCCTCGACGAGGTGCTCACCGGATTCCGTGTGCACCCGGCCGGCTACTGGGGTCTGCAGGCCGCCGCCGGCGAGGACTACCTGCCGGACATCATCACCTTCGGCAAGGTCGTCGGCGGAGGGATGCCGCTGGCCGCACTCGGTGGCCGCGCCGAGGTCATGGATCTCCTCGCTCCGCTCGGGCCGGTCTACCAGGCGGGCACGCTCTCGGGCAATCCGCTCTCGGTCGCCGCGGGCCTGGCCACTCTGCGCCTCGCGACGCCCGAGGTGTACGCGACCGTGGACGCGGCATCCGTCCGTCTTGCGGCCGCTCTCGACGCCGCGCTCTCGGATGCCGGGGTCACGCACGCCGTGGCCACGGCGGGCAGCCTGTTCAATGCGTCGTTCCGCGCGACCGCCCCGCGGGACTATGCCGAGGCGCAGGCGCAGGAGTCGTTCCGCTACGCCCCGTTCTTCCACTCCATGCGCGAGCAGGGCGTGGCACTGCCGCCGAGCGTCTTCGAGGCCTGGTTCCTCACGGCCGCGCACGGCGACGAGGAGTTGGAGCTCATCGAAGCCGCGCTCCCGGTCGCCGCCGCGGCCGCGGCATCCGCTCGGGCCTAGTCGGGGTCGCCAGCACGCCGGCACGCCGGCATGAGCTGGTCGGCAGGAGCGGGCCAGGAGGAGCTGGTCGGGGGATTCGCCGCTCAGACGAACATGACGCGTCGGCGTGCCAGATCGCTGAAGGTGCGCCCGAGCGGACTCGTCCACTCGATGTCTCCACCGGGACGCTGTCGGGCGGTCCATCGATAGCGGCCGTCGATATCAGGATGCTTGAGCGCGTGGTGCCCCAGACACAAGTGGGAGAGGTTGTCGTTCGACGTCGGCCCGCCTCTGGCGTGGTCGTGGTTGTGATCGATCTGGCAGCGCTGCGTCGGCATGCGACAGCCGGGGAACCGGCAGTGCTGGTCTCGTGCCCGCAGATGCCGACGCATCGCCTCGGTCGGCGAGTACGCGTCGGTCGCCGTCACCATCCCGGTGCGGTCGAGGAACAGGCGGGACCATCCGCCCGCGCGCGCAGCGAGGTCTCGCGCGATGTCGGGGTGCAGCGGACCGAATCCGTCGAACTCCGCCGGACGGTCATCGGCTCCGGCGAGGGTGGAGGCCGCGATGGTGACCTGGATCTGGGCGCGGATTCCGTCGAGCCCTGTGCCGCTGGCTGCGACAGGATCGCTCGCGAGCAGCAGGTCCGTGAGCAGATCGGCGCGCACCTGATCGAGTGTGCGGTCGTCGGCCGGCACGTGCTCGATCCAGGGGTCGGTCGTGTAGGTGTCTCCGCTGACGATGGAGTGCGCGTCGAGCGGGTCGTGATCGATGCGGTGTTCGTTGAGCGCAGGATCGTCCCGGTGCGGATCGTCGGCGGCGAGATCGCGCACGAACACGGCGTCGTCTCCGGAGTCGAGCGCGTCGGAGGAGAGGACAGGATCCTGCTCGTCGCGGGTGGTGATCACCTGCCGAGCGAGCCGCGTCAGCCGATCGAGGATCGCCGCGGCGAGATGCTCGGGCAGCACCACCTGGAGCAGTGCGAGGCCGTCGTCGAGCGAGCGCATCGTCACCGCGCGCTCGCCGCGGGCGCGTCGGTGACGCTCGACCAGGGTCTCTCCGGCCAGCGACGCGGCGATCTGCCGCACCATGGCCCGCGTGCGGCCGGGGGAGTCGTGTTCGGCGATCTCGAGGGCCGCGGCGTCGTAGAGACCCAGCGTCTCGGCATCCACCCGTCCCTCCCGCACGGCCAGTCGCACGATCATTCCCGCACGGACGATCTCGCGCACGTGGGCCGCCGTGATGTCTCCCCGCCGGAAGGACTCCTGCACAGCCGGATGCTCGGAGTCGAGCAGACAGGCATCCGAGAACGCGTACTCGACGCTGCCTCGGGCCAGGCGTCCCGCCGCGGAGTACTCCGCGATCATGGAGCGGTGGATCGCGTCGCGGTGGTGCGGATGATCCTTCACATCTTGGTCGAGGATGCGCATCCGGTCGGCGAGGAACGAGGCCGCCTCGGCCTCGTTCACGGCGATCTGCCGGCGCTTCTCCACCCATGCGTCGAGCAACCGCTGACGCTGCTCGATGTCGCTTGTCGGAGAGGAGCTCATGCCTCTAGTATAGAACATATGTTCGAAAGTGCAAGAGGTGATTCGGGGCGACTGGTGCGATCCCACAACGGATCGTTGCGTTCCTGTGAGCAACTTCCAGACAACTGGGAGGGCCGCGCTGGCAGACTGGGGTCATGGTGACGTTGCTGCTGGACCAGACGCAACTGGAGGTCGTGCTCTCGCCGATCGAGCGTGCCGCCACCTTCCACCGGAGCAACCTCCGCGTCGTCCGCGACACCATCACCAAGGTGCAGCTCACGGAAGACGCCTGGACCTGGCTGCGCGGCGTACCGAACCCCGGAACCCACATCCCCGGCGTGCTCGCCGCCGGCAGCTGGAAGGCTGCGGGCAGCCTCGACTTCGTGCTCATCCGTCGTCGTCGACCCGGTGTCGTGATCGACCTCGAGGGTGACGAGCAGTACCGTCGGCTGATCCTGAGCACGCGTCACGGTCTCGCGCTCACGCAGGCGCTCCGTCTCGACGTGTCGACCGAACCCGCAGACGTGGAGGAGATCGTCGCGACCGCGCCGACCCCCGTCTCGAAGGGCAGCCGCCGACCGGTCATCCGTCCGCGACCCGCCTGACCCGCCCGTTCATCGGGAAAGCCCTCCGCACCTTTCGGCGCGGAGGGCTTTCTCGTGTCAGCGGGCGGTCTCAGCCGTGATGGTGCTCGGAGTTCTCGTCGCCGTGGTGCTCGTGATGCTCATGGTGCTCGCCGTGCTCGCCGTGCTCGCCGTTGTCCTCGGAGCCCTCGGAGTGCTCGGAGCCCTCGGAGTGCTCGGCGTTCTCGTCGTGGTTCTCGGAGCCGTCCGAGTCCCCGGCGTCCTCGTCGTGGGTCTCGCCCTGCTCCCCGGCATCCGCTTCGCTGTCGGGGGCCGGCTCGCCCGCGAGCGGGACGGTGTCGATCACACCCGTGGACGCGACCGCCCAGTGCGTTCCCTCGTCGGAGGACGCATCCTGCGGATAGTCCTTCGGCTCGTCCTCGTAGTACGCACGTGCGGCAGCCGCGAGCATGGAGCTGACGGCAGCCGATCGGGGGTCGTCGTCGTCCGTGGAGTCGGAGTCGGGGGCCTCAGCGGCGTCGGGCTGCGCCTCGTCTTGCGCGGACCCGGCGTCCGCGTTCACGGACTCATCGTCCGACTCGGCTTCGCTGTCCGCGTCCGTCGCATCGGAGGCGGCGTCGGTCGCCTCGGAAGCGACGTCGGCCGAGTCGGACGCCTCGTCCGCCGTGTCATCCGTCGCGCCGAGCTCCGTGAAGAACTCGACGCCGGCGTGCGCGTCGTCGCCCGGCTGGTCCGTGCCGTCCTGTGCCGCGTCGTCGGATTCCGTCGCCTCGGATGCGATGGGAGCCGACGTGCCGAACAGGATCTCGTCGAAGGAGCGCGTCGGCGCGGCATCCTCCTCGGATGCGCCATCGTGAGACGCATCGTCCTGAGGTGCATCGTCGGACGTAGCGTCGTCAGCATCGTGCTGCTCGACCGTGCTGTTCTCGACCGTGCTGTTCTCGGCCGAGGTCTCCTCAACGGAGCTCTCCTCGACCGAGCTCTCCTCGACGGAGCTCTCCTCAACGGAGCTCTCCTCGACGGCGAAACCCGCATCGGCCGCGTCGTCGGCGACGAGCGCTTCGACAGCACTCTCCTCGACCGCAGCCTCCGAATCCTCCGCAGCCTCCGAATCCTCAGCTGCCTCCGAAACCTCCGAAGCCTCGTCCTCGGACGCCGTCGCTTCGTCAGCGTCGCCGAGAGCAGCGACACCCGCGACACCGGCAACACCCGCGACGCCGGCAACCCCCGCCGCGACAGCGCCGGCGGCGATTCCTGCGCCGGGTGCCTCCGCGCTCTGCGGGGCGACGAGCTGCGGCGCGGCGGCCTCGGCGCGCGGGCTGAACTTCCCGCCGCGCACATGCTCGATGAAGACGTCTTCCAGGGTCGGGCCGCGCTGCACGAGCGTGCTCAGCGCGATCCCCGCGTCCGCGGCGACGGCGCCGACGGTACCGGCGTCTCCGCCGCGCACGGTGAGTCCGGAGCGCAGCACCTCGACGTCGAATCCTGCACCGGAGAGGGCCGCCGTGAGGGCGGCGCGATCGGCGGCGTCCACGACCACCGAGCCGTTCTTCGGGTCGGCGAGCGTCTCGATGCCGCTGGCCAGCACCAGCTGACCCTTCGACAGGACGAGCACGTTGTCGGCGACCTGCTCGATCTCGCTGAGGAGGTGCGACGAGACGAGCACCGTGCGGCCCTCGTCGGCCAGGCGTCGCATCAGGAGGCGCATCCAGCGGATGCCCTCGGGGTCGAGACCGTTCGCGGGCTCGTCGAAGACGAGGGCCCCAGGGTCGCCCAGGAGGGCGTTCGCGATGCTCAGCCGCTGGCGCATGCCGAGCGAGAATCCGCCGATGCGGGAATCGCCTTCACCCTCGAGACCCACCATCGCGAGGACCTCGTCGACGCGCGCGAGCGGGATGCCGTTCGCCTTCGCGGCGATGGTCAGCTGCCGGCTCGCGGTCCGGCGCGGACGGTAGACCGTCTCCTCGAGCACGGAGCCGATCGTGCGCAGCGGCTGACGCAGCTCCGCGAAGGTGGTCCCGCCGATCGTGGCGGTGCCGGAGGTGGCTCGGATCTGACCGAGCAGAATACGAAGAGTGGTGGTCTTGCCTGCCCCGTTCGGGCCGAGGAAGGCGGTGACGGCGCCGGGCTCGACTCGTGCCGAGAAATCGGAGACAGCGGTCACCTCATTGAAGCGCTTCGTCACATTCGTGAACTCGAGCACCTGTCCGTCGGGCATCCGCGACCTCTCGTTGCAATGAACAGTTCCCCCTATCCTGCCGGAAAAGCGCCCGGATCGCGTATTTCGTGCGGATTCCGACCCCGCGCCGACGGAGTAGCCTGGCACGCGTGACCGACACCATCGCTGCGCCCCGCGTCCTCGCGAGCAAGGAAGGAGCGCTCGGCCGGCTCACCCTCAACCGCCCCGAGGCGATCAACGCCCTCGACCTCGGCATGATCGAGCTGCTCACGCAGGCTCTCACCGCCTGGATCGACGACACCGACGTGCAGATCGTGCTGATCGACGGCGCCGGGGAGCGGGGGATGTGCGCGGGTGGCGATGTGCGTGCCCTGCACGGCCAGATCGTCTCCGGTCACGCAGAGCGGACCGCCGAGTTCTTCCGCGCCGAGTACGCGCTGAACGCGCTGATCGCCGAGTACCCGAAGCCCGTGGTCGCGATAGCGGACGGCATCACGATGGGCGGCGGCATCGGCCTGGCCGGCCACGCCGCGATCCGCATCGTCACCGAGCGGTCGAGGCTGGCGATGCCCGAGACCCGCATCGGGTTCACTCCCGACGTCGGCGGCACCTGGCTGCTCGGGCGCGCTCCCGGCCGCTTCGGCGAGTACTTCGCGCTCACCGGCTCGACCATGGACGGAGCGGATGCCGTGCTGCTCGGATTCGCCGACCACTTCGTCCCCTCCGACCGGCTCGACGCCCTGCGCGAGGCGCTGGCCTACCGCGCCGACCCCACGGGGCCGAGTGAGATCGTGCTGCTCTTCGACGAGACGCCCGACCCGTCGCAGCTCCCCGCATCGCGCACATGGATCGACGAGGCGTTCTCCGCGCCGACGGTCGTCGAGATCGTCGAGCGCCTGCGGAGTCAGGGGACGACGGATGCCGCCGCCACCGCCGACCTCCTGGAGGAGCTCGCGCCGACCGCGCTCGTCGTCACCCTCGACGCCGTGCGCGAAGCGCGTGGCCTCCCGAACCTGCGTGCAGCGTTGGAAGGCGAGTACCGCCGTGTCCTGTGGTTCGTGAACGAGCACCCCGACCTCGTCGAGGGCATCCGCGCGCAGCTCGTCGACAAGGACCGCGATCCGAAATGGCAGCCCCCGACGCTCGCCGAGCTGGCACCGGATGCCGGCGCCGGCGCGCGCGACTACGCACCGGAGCGTCCGCTCTTCTGAGTCTCGCTGTGCGCGAAGAAGAGGTCTCCATTCGCGCGAATACACGCCGCCCGTTCTTCGCCCGGGTTCAGAAACCGCAGGCCGCGGTCGACGAGGTTCGCTGTCAGCGAAGGTCCTCCGAAAGGGGGATACGAATGTCCGCGGTTCGTGGCACTCTGTCTTGTGGCCGGTTGTCGGTCGGCATCCGTCTGCCGAGAAACCTGTCGCTCCATCCTTCCTAGAAAGTCCGCCTGTGCTGGGAAAAATCCTCGTCCGCTATCTGTCTCGCTATAGGTGGCTCCTGCTCGGCGTGCTGGTCTTCCAGCTCGCTAGCGCCGCCGCGACCCTCTACCTCCCGCGCCTGAACGCCGACATCATCGACAAGGGCGTCGCGCAGGGAGACACCGGCTACATCTGGAGCACCGGGCTGTTCATGCTCGCCGTCTCGCTGGGCCAGATCATCGCCTCGGTCACCGCCACCTACTTCGCCGCCCGCGCCGCGATGGGCGCCGGTCGCGACATCCGCGCCGACGTCTTCGGCAAGGTCAGCGGCTTCTCCGAGCGCGAGGTCTCCGTCTTCGGCGCCGGCTCGCTCATCACGCGGAACACGAACGACGTGCAGCAGGTGCAGATGCTCGCGATGATGGGCGCGACCATGCTCGTCACCGCGCCTCTGCTCGCGATCGGCGGCATCATCTTCGCCGTCCAGACCAACGTCGGCCTCAGCTGGCTCATCGCCGTCTCGGTGCCGGCCCTCCTCATCCTCGCGGCCCTGGTCATCGGGCGCATGGTGCCGCTGTTCCGCAGCTACCAGGGCAAGCTCGACAACGTCAACCGCATCATGCGCGAGCAGCTCACGGGTGTTCGCGTCGTGCGCGCATTCGTGCGCGAGGGCATCGAAGAGGAGCGCTTCCGCGGAGCCAACACCGACATCATGGTCGTCGGACGCAAGGTCGGCTCGCTGTTCGTGCTGCTGTTCCCGCTGTTCATGCTGATCCTCAACGTCACCGTCGTCTCGGTCATCTGGTTCGGCGGCATCGAGGTCAACAACGGCACGGTGCAGGTCGGCACGCTCTTCGCCTTCATGCAGTACATCGGCCAGATCATGGGCGGCGTCATCATGGCCAGCTTCATGGCGATGATGATCCCGCGCGCCGCGGTCTCGGCCGAGCGCATCGGCGAGGTGCTCGACTCGGAGTCCTCCATGATCCGCCCGGAGAACGGCGTCACCGCGTTCCCTGCACCCGGTGCCGTGGCGTTCGACGACGTCGAGTTCACCTACCCCGGCGCCGATGCCCCCGTGCTCTCGGGCATCAGCTTCGGCGCGCAGCCCGGAGAGACGGTCGCGATCGTCGGTTCCACCGGATCGGGCAAGACGACGCTCGTCTCGCTCATCCCGCGCCTCTTCGACGTCTCGGGAGGAGCCGTGCACGTCGGCGGCACCGATGTGCGCGACGCCGACGTGGAGGCGCTGTGGGACAGCATCGGCCTCGTGCCGCAGCGTCCGTTCCTCTTCACCGGCACGGTCGCGTCGAACCTGCGCTACGGGCGCGAGGAGGCCACGGACGAAGAGCTCTGGCACGCGCTCGAGATCGCGCAGGGCCGCGACTTCGTCGAGGAGATGCCGCAGGGCCTCGAGTCGCGCATCGCGCAGGGCGGCACGAACGTCTCCGGCGGACAGCGTCAGCGCCTTGCGATCGCCCGTGCGATCGTGCATCAGCCGCAGGTCCTCGTGTTCGACGACTCGTTCTCGGCTCTCGACCTGACGACGGATGCCCGCTTGAGACAGGCGCTGTGGCGGGAGCTCCCGCACGTCACGAAGATCGTGGTCGCGCAGCGCGTCTCGTCGATCACGGATGCCGACCGCATCGTCGTCCTCGAAGGCGGCACCATGGTCGGCGTCGGAACCCATGAGGAACTGCTCGAGACGAGCGAGACCTATCGAGAGATCGTCGAATCGCAGCTGGGGGTGGACGCATGAGCGACAACACCAAGCGAGGCCGCGGCAAGGCAGCGGTCGCCGAGCCCGAGCTGACCGAGGAAGAGAAGTACGAGGCCGAGCTCGCCGAGCAGGCGCGCCAGAACTCGGGCGACTGGGACAGCGTCGCACCGGGCAAGGCCGACAACTTCGGTCCGAGCTTCGCGCGCATGATCGGCCTGCTGAAGCCCTCGGCGGTGTGGTTCGTCTTCGTGTCGATCCTCGGCGCCCTCGGCGTCGTCCTCACGGTCGCGGCACCCAAGGTGCTCGGCGAGGCGACGAACCTCGTCTACAAGGGCTTCATCTCCATCCAGCTCGGGCAGCCCAACGGCGACTTCCCCGGGTTCCCCGCCGGCACCTCGCAGGACGTCGTCGTCGAGGCCCTGCGCAGCGCGGGGCAGGACGACTTCGCGAACCAGGTCGGCGCGCTCGGCGACTTCACGGTCGGACAGGGCGTCGACTTCGAGGCGCTGCGCTGGATCATCGCCGCGGTCCTCGCGATCTACGTCGCGGCGGCGTTCCTCACCTGGATCCAGGGCTACGTCATCAACGTGATCATGGTGCGCACGATGTGGCGCCTCCGGGAATCGGTCGAGGCGAAGATCAACCGTCTGCCCCTGTCTTACTTCGACAAGGTGCAGCGCGGTGAGCTGATCTCGCGGGTCACGAACGACATCGACAACATCACGCAGACGATGCAGCAGTCGCTGTCCGGAGCGCTCACCTCGGTGCTCACCGTGATCGGCGTGCTGTTCATGATGTTCTCGATCTCGTGGCAGCTGGCGCTCGTCGCCCTCATCACACTGCCGCTGATGGCCGTGATCTTCGGTGTCATCGGTCCGCGTTCGCAGAAGGCGTTCGGCGCTCAGTGGCGCAAGGTCGGCCGACTGAACGCCCGCGTCGAGGAGGCCTTCTCGGGCCACGCCCTCGTCAAGGTGTTCGGACGCGAGAACGACGCGCTCGATAAGTTCCAGGTCGAGAACGAAGAGCTGTTCCAGGCGAGCTTCAAGGCGCAGTTCCTCTCCGGCATCATCATGCCGGCGATGATGTTCGTCGGCAGCCTCAGCTACGTGGGCATCGCGGTGCTCGGCGGGCTGATGGTCGCGAACGGTCAGCTCCGTCTCGGCGACGTGCAGGCGTTCATCCAGTACTCGCAGCAGTTCACGCAGCCGCTGTCCGAGCTGGGCGGCATGGCCGCGGTCGTGCAGTCCGGCACCGCGTCGGCCGAGCGCGTCTTCCAGCTGCTGGACGCCGACGAGCAGGAGGCGGACGACGCCGATGCTCCGGAGCTCGCCGACGGCAAGGGCGTCATCGAGTTCGAGAACGTCGCGTTCTCCTACACGCCCGAGCGCCCGCTCATCCAGGACCTGTCCTTCCGAGTGGAACCGGGACAGACCGTCGCGATCGTCGGACCGACCGGTGCGGGCAAGACCACGCTGGTCAACCTGATCATGCGGTTCTACGAGCTCAGCGGCGGCCGGATCATGCTCGACGGTCAGGACATCGCCGAGATCACCCGCGACGATCTGCGCTCCCGCACCGGCATGGTGCTTCAGGATCCGTGGCTGTTCGCAGGCAGCATCCGCGAGAACATCCGGTACGGCCGCTCCACGGCGAGCGACGACGAGGTTCTCGAGGCGGCCAAGGCGACGTACGTCGACCGATTCGTGCACGCTCTCCCCGAGGGCTACGACACGGTCCTCGACGAGGACGCCTCGAACGTCTCGGCGGGTGAGCGCCAGCTCATCACCATCGCCCGCGCGTTCGTCGCGCAGCCGTCGATCCTCATCCTCGATGAGGCCACGTCGGCGGTCGACACCCGCACCGAGCTGCTGCTGCAGCACGCCATGGCGGCACTCCGTGAGGGCCGCACGTCGTTCGTGATCGCGCACCGCCTGTCGACCATCCGCGACGCCGACCTCATCCTCGTGATGGAGCACGGTGACATCGTGGAGAAGGGCACGCACGACGAGCTCATCGCCGCGCAGGGCGCCTACTGGCGCCTGTACCAGTCGCAGTTCGAGCAGGCGGCCACCGACCTCGATGCCGAAGAAGCGCTCACCGGGACGACCCCGGTCGTCGTCACCGGCGACGCCGACGACAGTGCTCAGGCCGAGGCGGATGACGCCGCAGCCGGCGCGTCGGTCGGTGCGCAGTCGCCGACGGCAGAGGCCGCGGCCGCGCAGCGCCTGGTGGAGGACGGTGCCGACGACTCCGGTCGCCGGGCCTGATCACCTGCACAGCACGACGCCCCATCCCGTTCTCCGGGGTGGGGCGTCGTGCTGTTGTCGAAGCCGGTCAGGACTCGTCGGAATGGATGCCGAGCAGCTGCAGCGGGTGCGTCAGCCGCCACCAGGGACTCGGCCCCTCGACGTCCTCCGCGAGCACGAGCGGTGTCGTCACGGAGTCGAGCGGGCCCGCCGTGGTCAGTGTGCCCACCGTGCCCTTCTGCTCGCGCTGGTCGCCCAAGGCGAAGTCCGTCGTCGTGGTCGCGGTCGACCCGTTCCAGAGCACGACGTTCGCGTCGTCAGCGGTGACGATCTCGACCTTCTCGCCCCAGAGCGTCGTGACCTCTCCGACGACCGTGCCCTTCTCGACGGCGGGGGCCTGCGCCTGCAGCGCGGCCTCGGTCTCGGCGAAGAGCGCGCGCGTCGCGGCGAGGCGCTGCTCGTCATCCGCCTGGTTCAGCACCGCGGCGTAGAGCCGCACGGTGGTGTCGCCGACTGCGAGGTCCTTCGCCGTCAGCAGGTTCCACCCGACCAGTGATCCGGTCTTGATGCCCACGACGCCCGGGTCGACGAGCATTCCGTTCGTGTTGACCACTGTGCCCGCTCCGGGCAGATCGACCACCGGGGTTCCGACGATCTCGGCGAAGACCGGGTTCTTCATCGCCCATTCGCCGAGCGTGATCAGCGCCTCCGGGGTCGCCACGTTGCCCTCGTCGAAACCGGACGGCGTGACGACGGTGATGCCGCCGAGCCCGCGCTCCCGCAACCACACGGCAGCGGCGTCCGCGAACTGCTCGTCGGACCCCCAGATCTCCGAGGCCAGCCGGTCGATGTAGTTGTTCGCCGAGCCCATCAGCGTGCCCTGCAGCAGCTGATACTCCGTCAGCACGCCGTCGACCGGCACGTCCAGGGCCGATTGGTCCGACCTCCGGTACTCCCAGTACTCATCCTCGTCGTCGCTGTCGAACGAGAACTCCGGCCCCTGCTCGCCGAGGGCCAGCGGCATCCGGTCGAGCACCATCAGAGTGCTCACGACCTTGGTGATGCTGGCGATGCTCGCGGCGTCCGGCGTGGAGGCGGCCGTGCTCACACCGGCGATCCCGACGGCCGCGCTGCCCTGCGCCGGCCAGGTGAGGGTCGCTGCCGGTGCGGGGATCGTGTCGAACTCGATCGTCTGCACGGTCGGAGGAACCTCGTGCAGCGGCCAGAGCAGCGTCGTGCCGGCATAGGCCGCGACCAGCCCGGCGAGCACGCCCAGCGGGACCAGCAGACCCGGACGCGTGATCGCCGGCCGCAGGTGCGCATCGCGCATCAGTCCGTCGGACTGTTCGGCGTCGGCGACGTCATCGAGCGTCGCCACGGACGTGTGGTGCGCGACGGCCGCGGGGTCGACCCAGGTCAGGGCGGTCGCGGTGACGGCCTCGTCGGCCCACTGCGCGGGAGGCGCCTGCAGGGCCGCGGCCCCGCCGTCGGTCTCGTCAGGCGTCGCGGCGGACGATTCGGGAGGGAGCGTCGCCGTCGGCGCATCGGCGCGCGGCTTGAAGAGAGGCGGCTCCACGACGTCGGTGGGGGCCTCGGTCGGGACGCTTCCCGCAGCGACCGTCTCGGTCGGGGCGGTGTCGGACAGGGTCTGCTCGGTCGGGACCGTCTCAGTGGGGACGCTCTCGGTCGGGACCGTTTCAGTCGGGACGCTCTCGACCGCCGTGACCTCGCCGGCCTCCGGACGCGGCGGGTCCGAGGTGAACAGCGCGTCGACGGCGACGGCCGAGACCGCGAGGGCGGGCACGTGGGTCGAGGACGGCGGCGGCGCATCGCCCGCGAACAGGGCGTCGGTCGCGAAGGCAGAAGCCTGGTCCGGCGTGCGCGTGGCGGCATCCGTCCCGAACGGGAACGCGGCGCGATCGGCGTCGGGGGAGGTGTCCGAAGGAGCACCGTCGCCCAGGACGCCCGTCGCCTCGTCGGCGGGATCAGAAGGGGTCACTCGTTTACGGTACCGAATCCCGGCCGCGATCGCGGCGGAGTCACCCCGAGGTCACAGAGTGTCGGGACGCGGTAGGATCGTCAGCACAACCACGGGAGTCCGGCGAGCCGGGCTGAGAGGGAGCGAATCGCGCTTCGACCGTCGAACCTGATCTGGGTCATGCCAGCGCAGGGAGGAGTTCAGATGAGTACGTCCACGTCCACATCCGCGTCCACCACGACGCAGGGTCAGACACCCGCCGCAGGCCTCTTCCGCTGGCGCGTCGTCGACATCGTCGTCGCCGCAGTGCTCGGCGTCGCGATCGGCCTGGTCTTCTGGGGCTGGAACACGATCGGCTACGCCTGGTTCGGCGCGGCCGATGCCCTGACCCCCGGTCTCGGCGGCATCGCCGTCGGCGTCTGGCTGCTCGGTGGCGTCGTCGGCGGACTCGTGATCCGCAAGCCCGGCGCCGCGCTGGTCGTCGAGCTCGTCGCGGCGATCGTCTCGATGCTGATCGGCAACGTCTGGGGGGTCTCCACGGTGCTCTCCGGACTCGTCCAGGGACTCGGTGCGGAGATCATCTTCGCGCTGTTCTTCTACCGCCGCTTCGGCATCGTCGTCGCCGCACTGGCCGGTACGGGTGCGGCAGCTGCCGCGTGGGTGTTCGAGCTCTTCTACGGCAGCTCGCCGAACATCCTGAAGTCGCTCGAGTTCAACACGATCTACCTGGTCAGCGTCGTCGTCTCCGGAGCGATCCTGGCCGGCGTCCTCGGCTGGCTGCTCGTGCGCGCTCTGGCGGTCACGGGCGCACTGAGCCGCTTCGCCGTCGGGCGAGAGCACGTGCGCGAGGTCTGAGCGTGAGTGTCGCCGCCCCGGCCCGCGTGCAGGCCGCGGGCTGGGGGTGGCGCTACGCCGGTCGAAAGCGCCCGGCGGTCACCGATGTGAGCTTCACGATCGAGCCCGGGGAGCGCGTGCTGCTCCTCGGCGCCTCCGGTGCCGGCAAGTCCACGCTGCTCGCCGGCCTCGCGGGCGTGCTCGGAGACGCCGATGAAGGCGACCGTCACGGCTCGCTGCTCGTCGACGGGGCCGCCCCGGAGTCTCGGCGCGGACAGGTCGGTCTGGTGCTCCAGGATCCGGACGCCGGGATCGTGCTGTCCAAGGTGGGTGACGACATCGCCTTCGGGTGCGAGAACCTGGGCGTCGCGGCATCCGAGATCCCTGGCCGGGTCGCCGAGGCGATGGATGCCGTGGGCCTCGACGTACCGCTCCACCGCGCGACCAAGGCGCTGTCGG
Organism: Microbacterium sp. LWH11-1.2; assembly: GCF_038397745.1. Lineage (NCBI taxonomy): Bacteria > Bacillati > Actinomycetota > Actinomycetes > Micrococcales > Microbacteriaceae > Microbacterium > Microbacterium sp. LWH11-1.2. Next base: position 1,616,166 of record NZ_CP151636.1, read on the forward strand.
GAGGGCAGAAGCAGCGACTCGTGCTCGCCGGCGTGCTGGCCATGCGGCCAGGGCTCCTCCTGCTCGATGAGCCGACGGCCAACCTCGACCCCGACGGCGTGCACGAGGTGCGGGCCAGCGTCGAGCGTGCTGTCACCGCGACCGGTGCGACGCTGATCGTCGTCGAGCACCGCACGCCTGTCTGGATCGACCTGATGACGCGGGTGATCGTGCTCGCCGCCGACGGAGGCCTGCTGGCGGACGGCCCGCCCCATCGGGTGTTCGCCGAGCACGGGGCCACGCTCGCCGACGCCGGGGTGTGGGTGCCCGATCGCGGCATCGAGCTCCCGGTGCTGCAGCAGGTGCCGGCATCCGACGCCCTCACGGCGTCCCGGCTCGCGGTCGCCAGGGAACCCGGCGTGGTCGTGCAGGCGGGGCTCGACCTGCGTGTCCCGCGGGCGAACGCGACCGTGATCACCGGGCCGAACGGCGCGGGGAAGTCGACGCTCGCGCTCACTCTCGCCGGCCTCGTCCCCGAACACGACGGCGAGGTGCGCGCCGCGCCCGAACTCGCCGGGCGCCGCGGGGTCCGTCCCATCCGCTGGACCTCTCGCGAGCTGCTCACCCGCATCGGCATGGTGTTCCAGGAGCCCGAGCACCAGTTCCTCGCGCAGACTCTGCGCGACGAGCTCGCCGTCGGACCGCGCGCTCTCGGGTGGACCCAGTCGAAGACGGATGCCGTCGTCGACGAGCTGCTCGAGCGGCTGGGCCTCGCGCCTCTCGCGCTCGCCAATCCGTTCTCTCTCTCGGGCGGACAGAAGAGGCGCCTCTCGGTGGCGACCGTGCTCGCGGGCGCACCCGAGGTGATCGTGCTCGACGAGCCGACCTTCGGGCAGGACCGCCGCGGATGGATCTCCCTGGTCGCGCTGCTGCAGGAGGAGATCGCTCGCGGTCGCTCGATCGTCGCGGTCACCCACGACGATGCCGTGATCCGGCACCTCGGCGGTCACCGCATCGAGCTGGGGGCGGCATCGTGACCACGACCGAGACCGTCAGGGCGGCGTGGCTCGACGGCGTCAACCCGGTGACCAAGCTGCTGCTCGCGCTGCTGCTCTCGGTGCCGCTCTTCGCATCGATCGACGTCACGAGCGCCCTGGTCGCGATCGGGCTGCAGCTACTGTGCCTGCCGCTGACGGGCCTGCGCCTCGCCACGGTGCTGAAACGGCTGCTGCCGATCATGATCTTCGCGCCGATCGCCGGGATCAGCATGCTGCTCTACGCGGAACCTGCCGGTCGCGTCTACTGGACCTTCGGCTTCGCGACCATCAGCGAGGGATCGATCGTCCTCGCGATCGCGGTGAGTCTGCGCGTGATCGCCCTCGGCCTGCCGACCATCCTCCTGTTCGGCGGCACGGACCCCACGCAGCTCGCGGACGCACTGTCGCAGGTCGCGAAGCTGCCGAGCCGTTTCGTGCTCGGCATCCTCGCCGGCACGCGGATGCTCGGACTGTTCCTCGACGACTGGCGCACCATGGGCCTCGCCCGCCGGGCGCGCGGCGTCGGCGACCGCGGAGCGCTGCGGCGGTTCTTCTCGATGGCTTTCGTGCTGCTCGTGTTCGCCGTGCGTCGAGGGTCGAAGCTCGCGCTGGCGATGGAGGCGCGGGGCTTCGGGTCCGGCAGCCCGCGCACCTGGTCGCGGCCGTCGCGGCTGCATCCGCGGGATGCCGTCGCCGTGCTCGGGGGCGTCGCGATCATGGCGCTGGCGCTCGCCGCCGCTGTGGCCCTCGGCACGTTCCGCTTCGTCTGGAGCTGAGCCCGAGTCGAGGCGATCGTCAGGTCGCGTTCCAGAGGTCCCGGTAGTAGGCGAGGCGCTCGCGATCGGGTTCGAGACCGTAGGCCTCGATGAGTGCGTCCTCCCAGCCGGGGCCGTAGTTCCACTCCGTGCTCATGGAGGCGACGGCCAGGTCGGCCCAGCGGTCGGCGGTCCCGAGCAGCGCGAGGTCGACGTGGGCGATCCAGCGCCCGTCGTCGCCGACGAGGGTGTTCGGGCAGCAGGCGTCGCCGTGGCTGACGACGAGGCGATCGATGGGCGGGGCGGTGCGCAGCGTGTCCGGCACCTCGATGCCGCGCCCTTCGGCGTTCGCGATGCGCGAGGCGATGCTCCACTCCCACGGGCACTCCTCGACGGGGAGCGCGTCGTGCATCGCCCGCAGGGCCTCGCCGACGGCGCGCACAGCGGTCGCGGGTTCGGCGACCCAGCGCGGGTCCACGGCGCTGAGGCCGTCGATCGCCGCGGTCACGAGCCACTCGTGCGTGTCATCCTGTCCCTGCTCGATCACCGTCGGCACGGCGATCCAGCGGGAGGCCCAGGCCATCCGCTCGGCCTCGTCCTGCAGGCTGAACTCGAGGTTCCGCGGTCCCCACTTGATGTAGAACGGATCGCCTGCACCTGTCGCTCGGAAGGTGAGCCCGCCGTAGTCGTTGTCCCAGACGCAGACCAGGTCCGCACCACGCGCGAGGCGGCGGACCTTCTCGGGGACGGCGACCGGTTCCGTGGGAATCGTCATGCCTCCATCCTGACGCACGGTGCGATACCCGGACCCGGCTTCGTGACTGCACGGAGAACCACGTAGGCTGAGACTGCGTTTCAGAAGCAGCAGTCGCACACGTTCGAAGGAGAACAGATGCAGGTCAGCGGACAGGGTGCTCTCATCACGGGAGGGGCGTCCGGGCTCGGGCTCGCCACAGCACGACGACTCACGAAGGCGGGCGCGCACGTCACCATCGTCGACCTCGCCTCGTCGAAGGGCGCGGAGATCGCCGAAGAGCTCGGCGGACTGTTCGTGCCCGCCGACGTCACCAGCGCCGACGAGGTGCGCGATGCCGTCGCCGCGGCCCAGGCGGCCGCACCGCTGCGCGTCGTCGTGAACTGCGCGGGGATCGCTCCGCCCGCCAAGGTGCTCGACCGCGACGGGAACCCCGCCGTGCTCGCCGACTTCGAGCGCGTGGTCCGCATCAACCTCGTCGGCACGTTCAACGTGACCTCGCAGGCCGCTGCCGTCATCGCGAAGAACGAGCCCACCGAGAGCGGCGATCGCGGCGTGATCGTGAACACCGCGAGCGTCGCGGCCTTCGACGGGCAGATCGGCCAGCCCGCCTACTCCGCGTCCAAGGGCGGCGTGCACGCGATGACCCTCCCGGTGGCCCGCGAGCTCGCCCGCTACGGCATCCGCGTGTGCACCATCGCCCCCGGCATCATGGAGACGCCGATGCTGATGGGGCTGCCGCAGGCCGCGCAGGACTCGCTCGGCCAGCAGGTGCCGTTCCCGTCGCGCCTCGGCCGTCCCGACGAGTACGCCGCGCTGGTGGAGCACATCGTCGACAACGGCTACCTCAACGGCGAGACCATCCGTCTCGACGGCGCCATCCGCATGGCGCCGAAGTAACCCGTCCGGCAGATCAGAGGAGCACCCATGTCACTGGCAGGCAAGACCATCCTGATGTCCGGCGGAAGCCGCGGCATCGGCCTCGCGATCGCGCTGCGTGCGGCGCGAGACGGCGCGAACATCGCGATGCTGGCGAAGACCGACACCCCGCATCCGAAGCTCGAGGGCACGGTGCACAGCGCGGCCGAGGAGATCCGCGCCGCGGGAGGGCAGGCGCTGCCGATCGTCGGCGACGTGCGCGACGACGACGACATCACCGAGGCCGTCCTGAAGACGCAGGGCGAGTTCGGCGGCATCGACATCGTGATCAACAACGCCAGTGTGATCGACCTGTCGCGCTCGCTCGAGCTCGGCGCCAAGAAGTACGACCTCATGCAGGACGTCAATGTGCGCGGAACGTTCATGCTGTCGCGCGCCGCGGTCCCGATCCTCAAGGATGCCGAGAACCCGCACATCCTGTCGCTGTCGCCGCCCCTGAACCCGACGCCGAAGTGGCTCGGCGCGCACACCGGGTACACGCTGGCGAAGTTCGGCATGACGATGGTGACGCTCGGCCTGGCCGCGGAGTTCGCCCGTGACGGCATCGCCGCGAACACGCTCTGGCCGCGTACGACGATCGCCACCGCGGCGGTGCAGAACCTCCTCGGCGGCGACAAGGTCATGGCGGCGAGCCGCACGGCCGACGTCTACGCGGATGCCGCCTACGCGGTGCTGCTCAAGCCCGCCGCGAGCTACACGGGCCAGACGCTCATCGTCGAGGACGTGCTCGAGGCCGACGGCGTGACGGACTTCTCCGGCTACGCCGCGATCCCCGGGACGCCCGACTCGGCGCTGTTCCCGGACATCTTCCTCGACTGAACGGGCTCAGAACAGCAGGTAGACCGCACCCACGACGGTGAGCACGATCACGATGCGGTCGAACAGCCGCTGGTCCATGCGCTTCGCGAGACGGATGCCGGCGAGGGCGCCGATCACCACCAGCGGGGCGAGCACCGCGTCCATCAGCAGCACGGGCACGTGGAACAGGCCGAGTCCTGCGAGGAACGGCACCTTGACCAGGTTGATGATGGCGAAGAACCAGGCCGAGGTGCCGAGGAACACCTGCACGGGTGTCCGCGTCGCGAGGAAGTACATCGACATCACCGGTCCGCCTGCGTTGGCGACCATCGTGGTGAAGCCGCCGAGCGTGCCGTAGACGCCGGACAGCAGGATGCCGCCGGGGGCGGGCGCCGCGGCATCCGCTCTGTCCTGCCGCCAGCGGCGCCACAGCGTCACGGCGATCATGAGGAGCAGGATCACGCCGATCGCGCGCCGCACGATGCCATCGCCGGCGAGCGCGAGGAACGCGAAGCCGACCAGCAGCCCTGCGACGACGGCCGGCGCGAGACGCAGCAGCGTCGGCCAGTGCGCGTGGCGGCGGTACGCGATCAACGCGAACACGTCGCCGACCATGAGCAGGAGCAGCATCGCCGCCGTCGAGGTGCGGGCGGGCAGCACGGCGGCGAAGAGTGCGATCGCCAGGATGTTGCCACCGGGGATCGCGGTCTTCGAGATGCCGATCGTGATGGCGGCGACGGCGAGGGCCGCCCATGCCCACGGCTCGAGGCCGATCATCGGTCGATCTCGGCGACGATCGCGTCATAGCCCCGACTCGCGGCGAGTTCGCGGGGGAGGACGCCGTCGCCGTCGGGGATCGTCACGTCGGCACCGCCGTCGATCAGTGCGCGCACCACGTCGACGTAGGCGCCGGACCCGTCGCCGAGCACGATCGCCTCGTGCAGCGCCGTCCAGTTGAGGTCGTTCACGTGGTTCGGGTCGACGCCCGCCTCCAGCAGGATCCGCACGGTGGCGAGCAGGCCGCGCTCGGATGCCGGGATCAGCGCCGTGCCGCCGAAGCGGTTCGTGCTCGTCAGGTCGGCGCCGTTGTCGAGGGTGAGGCGCAGGATCTCGTCGTGACCGCGGGCCCCCGCGTAGAGGTAGGCCGAGTCCTGGATGTCGTCCTTCGCGTTCACGTCGGCGCCCGCTTCGATGAGCACGCTCGCGGCATCGACGCTGTTCGCCTTGGTCGCGATCACGAGCGCCGTCATCCCGCCCTCACCCCGTGCCTCGATGTCGGCGCCGGCGTCGAGCGCCTTCGCGACGGCGTCGGCATCGCCCGTGCCGACCGCATCGAGCAGGTCACGGGTGGCTTCGGACACGGAGGACTCCTCAGACGGCGGCGGCGTTTCGGCGGAGGCGGTGCACGCCGTGGCGGCCAGGGCCGTGCTCGCCGCGATGGCCGCGGCGACCAGCATCCGTCTCGTTCTCATCGTTCTGGTATACCAAACCAAGCTGAACGTGACCGAATGCGTCGCAGAGTGACGGCGGCGGAGCGCGTCAGCCGCGGACGGCGGACAGCGCTGTCGCGAACCGTGCCGCGCGCTGCTCGATGTCCGTCCAGTCGGATGCCGCGATCGACGCGCCGTTCGCCAGATCGCCGCCGGCTCCGACCGCCACCGCACCCGCGGCGAACCACGCCGCGAGGTTGTCGGGGCTGACGCCGCCGGTGGGCATGAGGGGAGCGTCGGGGAACGGCCCGCGCAGCGCGCCGAGGTAGGAGGGGCCGCCGAGAGAGGCGGGGAAGATCTTGACGACGTCGACGCCCAGCGCGAGTGCGCTCATGACCTCGGTCGGGGTCATCGCGCCGGTCATCACGACACGGCCGGTGTCGAGCATGGTGCGGGTCAGGTCGGGGAGCGTGCCGGGACTCACGAGGAACTCGGCCCCGGCGTCGGCGGCGAGCGCCGCCTGCTCCGGAGTGGTCACGGTGCCGGCGCCGACGTAGGCGGCATCCCCGTGCCGGGCGATCAGCTCGCGGATCACAGCCGGGGCATCGGGCGTCGAGAACGTGACCTCGATGCCCGTGACGCCGCCGCGGATGATCGCCTCGGACGCCTCCAGAGCGAGTTCGGGCGAGGGAGCGCGGAGCACGGCGAGGATGCCGGTGGTGCGGGCGCGGGCGAGACGGTCGGACATCGGTTCTCCTCGGGGTGGGGTGCCCCCATTCTCGCGGAACACAACCTGTAATTACAAGTTGTCTCAGTGCGTGCGGCCGGGAACCCAGGCGTCGATCAGGAGCTTGGACTCCTTGAGCCCGAGGCCGGTGTGCTCGCGAAGCACCTTGATCGCGACGATCCGCTGATCACCGGCGACCAGCTCGTCGATGTCGGAGGCGACGGGTGCCGGCAGCGACGCGCGCACCGAGGCGGGCGTGTGCGCCGCCGGAGTGATCGAGGAGTACGCGGCGGTGGCGTTCGAACGGGCAGCGAGGTGCGGAGCCGTCGTGCTGATGGACCAGTGCTCGACGCGGTCCTTCGCCTCCTTCAGGCCGACGCCCGTGACGTCGCGGAACAGCTTGATGGCGTGGATCTTCTGCCCTGCCGCGATGAGCCGGTCGATCTCGGCGACGACCTGCGGGGTGAGACCCGAGGCGGTCGTGGCCGCGGACGACGCGGGCAGCGAGCGTGCGGTCGTCGGCGAGGGCGTGAACACCTGGGGTTCGGGGAGCTTCGGTCGCATCCCTCGGAGCGCGGCGGACAGGATCACCACGACGACGACCAGGCCGACGACGATCCCGATGATCCAGACGATGGTGTCCATGGGGTCAGTCTAGGGACGCCCCGTCCCGCGCCCCAGGGCCTTCCCACCCGCCACCGCGTACCCTTGTACGTATGACCGACACTCCCCGCACGCGCGAGACGCGCCCCGCAGCATCCGCGTCCGCCCCGGAGGGTCGACCCGCCCAGGGCAAGGTCCGCTCCACGAAGCCCGCCCAGGTGCGTCCGGCAACCGAGGGCTGGACGCAGCAGAAGGATGCCGAGGGGCGTCCGCTCCTGCAGTTCGCGAGCCCGAAGCGGGGGAAGCCCCCCGTGCACCTCGCCGACCTCACCCCGGCCGAGCGGGTCGAGAAGGTCAAGGAGCTCGGGCTCCCCGGCTTCCGGGCGAAGCAGCTCTCCACGCACTACTTCCGGCACTACACGTCGGATCCCGCCGAGATGACCGACCTCCCCGCCGGCATCCGCGAGGATCTCGTCTCGGGGATGCTTCCGCCGCTGCTCACCGAGGTGCGCCGGCTCGAGACCGACCGCGGCGACACGATCAAGTTCCTCTGGCGCCTGCATGACGGTGCGCTCGTCGAGTCGGTGCTCATGCGCTACCCCGGTCGCATCACGCTCTGCGTGTCGAGCCAGGCCGGCTGCGGCATGAACTGCCCGTTCTGCGCGACCGGGCAGGCGGGCCTGACCCGCAACATGTCGACCGCGGAGATCATCGAGCAGATCGTGCGCGCGAACCGCCTGATCGCCGAGGGCGGTCTCGGCGGCAAGAAGGCGGACGACCACAGCATGGAGCGCGTCTCGAACATCGTCTTCATGGGCATGGGTGAGCCGCTCGCCAACTACAAGCGCGTCATGGATGCCGTGCGATCGATGGTGGCCCCGCAGCCCGACGGCCTGGGCATGAGCGCTCGCGGCATCACGGTGTCGACGGTCGGGCTCGTGCCGGCGATCAAGAAGCTCGCCGACGAGGGCATCCCCGTCACCTTCGCGCTGTCGCTGCACGCGCCCGACGACCACCTGCGCGACGAGCTCATCCCGGTGAACTCCCGGTGGAAGGTCGACGAGGCGCTCGACGCCGCGTACGACTACTACGCGAAGACCGGTCGCCGCGTCTCGATCGAGTACGCGCTGATCAAGGACATGAACGACCACGCCTGGCGCGCCGACCTCCTCGCCGAGAAGCTCAACCAGCGCGGCCGCGGCTGGGTGCACGTGAATCCGATCCCGCTGAACCCGACGCCGGGATCGATCTGGACCTCGTCGGAGACCTCGGTGCAGAACGAGTTCGTGCGGCGCCTGAACGACGCCGGCATCCCGACCACCCTCCGCGATACCCGCGGCAAGGAGATCGACGGCGCCTGCGGTCAGCTGGTCGCGACGACGGAGGACGAGGCCGCCTCGGCCGCGATGGCCTGACCTGCCCGACGCGGTTCCGCCGACCGGCGGGCGTCGCGGGCGCCGAGCTGCTCGGCTCGGTCGAGCCAGCGGGTGACGGTCGCCTCCTTCGCGTCCTTGACGCCGAGCATCCGGTGGGTGCGCACCGAGCGGATGCCGCACAGGCGCATCGTGTTGCGCGCGACGTGCGTCTGCGCGGGGAGACCGGTCAGCGGCGCCGCGAACCACGGGGTGTCGGCGAGCAGGAGCAGGCGCCCGCGACGTGCGGGCAGCAGGCCCTCGGGGAGTCCGAGCTTCGTGTAGCGGTACTCCTGCTGCGGAAGAAGAGCCCGGTCGAAGAAGCCCTTCAGCACCGCGGGCACCGACCCCCACCACAGGGGCGTGGTCACCACCACGGTGTGCGCCTCGCTCAGCGCTCGCTTGGCCTCGACGAGGTCCGGCTCGAGCGTCATCCGCTCGCGGTATCCGAAACGCAGATGCGGATCGAAGTCGAGGTCGCGCAGCGCGAGCACGCGGGCGTCGCCGTGCCCTGCGGCATAGCGCTGCGCGAGCGCGGCGGTCAGAGAGCGGGCGTCGGGGTGGCCGTCGATCACGAGAGCGGGCATGGCTGCGTTCCTATCTGGACAGTGTCAAGCTGGTGGACACTGTCAAGATAGGAGACAATGTTGCTCATGTCAAGTTCGAAGGACGGCTACCACCACGGCGATCTCGCCCGCGCGCTCGAGGATGCCGCGATGCAGCTGCTGGAGCGGATGCCGGCCGCGGAGATCAGCCTTCGCGAGGTCGCTCGCGCGGCGAACGTCAGCCACAACGCTCCGTATCACCACTTCGCCGATCGGCTCGGACTGCTGAAGGCCATCGCCGAGCGCAGCATGGCCGACCTGCTGGAGCAGGTGCGGGTCGCCTCGGTCGCGGCAGGCACCCCCCGAGAACGGCTCATCGAGGGTGGATCGGCGTACATCCGCTTCGCGGTCGAGCATCCGCACGCCTTCGACGCCGTCTACGATCCGACGGTCTGCGTCCCCGGATCGCCGACCGCCACCATGGCGCCGCTCATCCAGGGTCTCGAAGACGTGCTGGCCGAGTCGGCCACCGCGGCAGGCCTCGACACCCCGGCCGATGGACTGGCGCTGTGGGGGCTGATCCACGGGCTGGGCACCCTCGCCGCTGCCGGCCACTTCACGCTCGACCACGCCATCGTCGCGCATGCCGCGACCGTCGACCGGCTCCTCGGAGAGCCGAACCTGTGAGTCGTTCAAAGCCTTCTTCCACGGGATGCACAGGCGACCTTTCGTAGATTGTCGGGATGCCCTATTCCGCCCATCGACCGGGTCGCTACGACTCGCAGGGTCGGATCGTCCTCGACAGCGACCCGAACGCCGAGACCGACGACTTCGACTTCCTGCGCGAGTTCGAGCCCACCGGCACCGACGACGTGACCCGCGAAGTGCCCGTCACCGCGCCTGCAGGGGAGACGACGGAGCAGCCGTCACCCGCTCCGAAGCCGGCGCGCAAGCCCCGGGTCCGCAAGCCGCGTCGCGCGCGCACGCCCGGTTCCCGCGCCAGGACTCTGGCGATCCTCGGTGGTGCGGAGGGCGAGATCCTCGACCGCGTCCCCGGCGAGACCCCGCGCTTCGTGCAGATGTTCTTCGTCCTCGCCGGGACCGCACTGGTCTCGGCGATCTCCATGCTGTTCGCCTTGACCACCGGCGTTCAGGCGGCGATGTGGCTGGCCGTGCCGCTGGCACTCGTGTGGGCGCTCATCATCTTCAACCTCGACCGGTTCCTGACGTCGACCATGGCGTCGACCCGGAACGTCTGGAAGCTCATCGGCCTCGCGATCCCGCGAGTGATCATGGCGGCGATCATCGGCTTCGTGGTCGCCGAGCCGCTGGTGCTGCAGATCTTCCACAACGACATCGCACGCGAGGTCGCCTCGACCAACATCACGCAGTCGCAGTCCGACCAGGAGGCCCTCGAGTCGGGGCCGGAGAAGATCGCTCTGGACGCTGCATCCGACCGCGTCGCCGAGCTGGAGAACCAGGCCGCGACCGGAATCGTCGCCGGCACGGATTCGTCCTCGGCGACCGAATCCGCCGCGCAGGCGACGGTCGACGACCTCACCGCCAAGATGACCGCGCAGCAGGCGGTCATCGATCAGGCCCGCCTGCTGTACCAGTGCGAGCTCACCGGCGAGGGCGCGGGCACGGTCCCCGGCTGCACCGGAGTCAACGGCGAGGGCGCGAGCTCGGATGCCGCCGAGGCGCAGCTCGCCGAGGCGCAGCAGACCTACGACGCGCTGGCCGCGCAGCTGCGCACGGCGAACGACGAGCTCGCCGCCGCCGGCACGTCCGCCAAGGAGAACACCTCGGCGTCGGAGTCGCAGAACCGCGAGCAGGCGCAGTCGCAGCTGCCGGGGGCGCGCGACACCTACGACCAGGCTCTCGCGGCATACAACGCGCGCGCGGATGCCGTGGCGCAGGGCAACGCGGGAGCTGTCGGACTGCTGAGCCAGATCAGCGGACTCAACCGGCTGAGCGAGAAGGAGCCGACGATCCTGTGGGCGCACATCCTGATCGCGGCGCTGTTCTTCATGATCGAGCTGCTGCCCGTGCTGGTGAAGGTCCTCACGAGCTACGGGGACCCGAACCTCTATGAGAAGGCCGCGGCCATCCGCAAGCAGGTCGCGCTCGACAAGGTGACGGCCGAGGGCTTCCGCGACCGCGCCGAGATCGTGACGACGCAGTCGCAGGGGATGCAGGCGGATGCCGCCGGCTCCGGTGAACCGCAGACCCGCGCCGAGCGCCGCGAGGCGGCCGAGGCGGCCGAGGCGCAGGAGCGCGAACGGGCCGAGAAGCGCGCGCAGGCGCAGACCCTCGACGAGCAGGAGCAGCTGGTCCGTCCGACAGTCGGCTGAGCCGGCGAAGGCGGCTCAGCCGCGTCGGGAGCACAGGAACCGCAGGCGAGCGGGCTCTCAGGCGAGCTGGAGAAGCCGCTCCGGCGTGGACGTGCTCGTGGAGGTCGGATCGGGGCTGCCGAGATCGCGGATGCGGATGCGGCGGATCGCCGGATCGCCGATCACCGCGTCCGCGATGGATCGGATCAGGGCGACGGTCGACGGGCTGTGCGTCCAGCGCGCACCGGCGAGCTCCGCGTCGATCCGGGCGAGCGGGCCCCGGAGCGCCGGGTCGTGCTGACGGGAGTCCTCGCTGAGCCACTCGACGAGCGCGCCGATGGTCCAATCTGGGTCGATTGGACCGAGATCGGGTGAAGTGCTGGCGAAGAACGTGTCCATTGGTCCAGAATCGGGTCTCATGAGCATCGATCACAGGGCCAATCCGGCGCCAGTGGACCACGGATCGGACACAGGATCATCGACCGTGCTCGTTCGGGCCGGCGAGGTGTCGTCCGAGGGGCTCTCCGGGCGACTGGGGCGCTGGACCCACGGCGACGGCACTCTCGCGGGCCGGCTCGCGCGCGGAATCGCGGGCCTCATCGAGACCGGCGAGCTGCGTCCCGGTGACCGCCTCCCCGCCGAACGCGCGCTCGCCGCCGCCAGCTCGGTGTCTCGGGGCACCGTCGTCGCGGCCTATGCCGACCTCGCCGAGAGCGGGCTCGTCGAGCGGCGGCAGGGGAGCGGAACGCGCATCGCGGGCTCCGCGGCATCCGTCGCCCCCGTGCAGCGACCGGGTCGCGGCGAAGCGCTGTTCTCCGCCCTGCCGAACGCGATCGACCTGCTGCGGACCGTCCCGCAGATCCCCGAGCTCGCCGTGCAGCTGATCCGCGACCATCAGCCACGGCTCGACCTCGCGCTCCTGCCCGAGACGGACCCCGCTGGACTCCCCGTCCTGCGCCAGCTCATCGCGGAGATGTACCGCGCCGAGGGCACGCCGACCACTCCCGAGCAGATCCTCGTGACGCACGGAGCGCAGCAGGCGATCAGCCTCGTCGTGAACGCGCTCGTCGGCCCCGGCGACGTGGTGCTCGCGGAGGAGATCACCTGGCCGGGGGTCACCGACTCGGTGGGGCTGCGCGGCGGCACGGTGCACGGCATCCCGATGGGGCCGGACGGGCTCGACGTCGACGCGCTCGAGCAGGCGCTTGCGCGGCTGCGGCCCGCACTCGTCGCGCTCAACCCGCACCACCAGAACCCGACCGGGACGCGTCTGCCCGTCGCCGCCCGGCGCCGCGTCGCGGAGCTCGCCGCGGTCTACGGCGTGCCCGTGATCGAGGACCGCGTCGTCGCAGGCATCTCCTTCGACGGCGTCGTGCCGCCCACCCTCGCGGCAGAGCGGGCCGATGCGCCGATCATCGTCGTCGAGTCCGTCTCGAAGTGGGCGTGGGCGGGGCTGCGGATCGGCTGGCTGCGCGCCGAGCCGGTGCTCGTGCGGCGGCTGCGCGGCGCACGGCAGCTCGCCGACCAGTCCACCAGTGTGCCGGGGCAGCTCATCGCGCTCGACCTCATCGCGCACGCTGAGGAGCTGCGGCGTGCGAACAGCCGCATCCACCAGGAGCGCCTCGGGCTCCTCCGACGCCTGATGGCCGAGCACCTGCCCGACTGGCAGGTCGACCCGCCGCGTGGTGGCCTGTCGCTCTGGGTCGCGCTGCCCGCGGGATCCGCCGACGCCCTCGCCCGGATCGCGGCCACCCACGGCGTCTCGATCGCCGGGAGTGCCGCGTTCGCGGCATCCGTCTCCTCCGACGACCACATCCGGATCCCGTTCACCGCACCCGACGACGTGCTCACGGAGGGCATCCGCCGGCTCGGCGCGGCGTGGCGCGAGTATCGGGAGACTCTCGGGCGTGCTTCCTAGGATGACGATGTCCGCCTGAGACCGGTCACGGAATCCCGCCCTCGGCCCGCTCGGCAGCGACTAGCGTGGGAACATGGTCAACTATCGCTATCTCGGAAACAGCGGTCTCAAGGTCTCGGAGATCACCTACGGCAACTGGGTCACCCACGCATCGCAGGTCGGCGATGACGCCGCCGTGAAGACGGTCCACGCGGCGCTCGACGCCGGCATCACCACATTCGACACCGCAGACACCTATGCCAACACCGCCGCCGAGGTCGTGCTCGGCAAGGCTCTGGAAGGACAGCGCCGCGAAGGGCTGGAGATCTTCACGAAGGTCTACTTCCCGACCGGCCCGAAGGGTCCGAACGACACCGGCCTGAGCCGCAAGCACATCCTCGAGTCGATCAACGGCTCGCTGAAGCGCCTCGGAACCGACTACGTCGACCTGTACCAGGCGCACCGCTTCGACTACGAGACGCCGCTCGAGGAGACCTTCCAGGCCTTCGCCGACGTCGTGCGTCAGGGCAAGGCGCTGTACATCGGCGTCTCGGAGTGGACCGCCGAGCAGCTGCGCGAGGGCCACGCGATCGCGAAGCAGCTCGGCGTTCAGCTCATCTCGAACCAGCCCCAGTACTCGATGCTGTGGCGGGTCATCGAGGGCAAGGTCGTCCCGGCATCCGAAGAGCTCGGCATCTCGCAGATCGTCTGGTCGCCGATGGCGCAGGGGGTGCTCAGCGGCAAGTACCTCCCCGGTCAGCCGGTGCCCGAGGGATCGCGCGCGACCGACCCGCACAGCGGTGCCGACTTCATCAAGAGCTTCCTGCAGGACGACATCCTCACCGCCGTGCAGCGGCTCAAGCCGATCGCCGACGAGGCGGGCCTCTCGATGCCGCAGCTCGCGATCGCGTGGGTGCTGCAGAACCCGAACATCGCCGCGGCGCTGGTCGGAGCATCCCGTCCGGAGCAGCTCGCCGAGACGGTCAAGGCCTCGGGCGTGAAGCTCGACGCCGACACGCTCGCGGCGATCGACACGGCACTCGGCGATGCGGTCAACCGCGACGCCGAGCACACCTACTCGGTCTCGCCGAAGCACCGCCTGACCTGAGCCTCGCGTTCCGGTCGCGAAAACGGCTCCATCCGCATGTCGGATGGAGCCGTTTCTGCGACCGGAACCGGCTCGATTACTCCTTCACGGCGCCGGCCGTCAGGCCCTGCACGATCCAGCGGCTCGCGAGCGCGAACATCGCCATGGTCGGCAGGATCGTCAGGACCGCTGCGGCGCTCATCGAGCCCCAGTCGATGTTGAACGTCGAGATGAAGCCGTTCAGCGCCGAGGGGACCGTGCGGTTCTCGTCGGTGTTCATCAGCACGACCGACAGGAACAGCTCGTTCCAGCAGTTCACGAAGTTGAAGATGAACGCCGCGATGATGCCGGGCGTCATGACCGGCACGAGCACCCGGAACAGGGCGCCGAGGCGGGAGCATCCGTCGATCATCGCCGCCTCCTCCAGCGCATCCGGCACGTTCTCGAAGAAGCCCCGCAGCATGACGGTCGAGAACGGGATGCAGATCGCGATGTAGACGAGGATGAGGCCGGGCTTGGTGTCGACCAGACCCAGGTCGGTCATCATCGAGTACAGCGGTCCCAGGGCGATGAACGCCGGGATCATCTGGGTGAGCAGGAACGCGATCAGCACCGCGCCCTTCCCGCGGAACTCGAAGCGGGCGATCACGTAGGCGGAGAGCAATGCGATCAGCGTGGCCACCGCGCCGGCGACGATCGCCACCAGGGCCGAGTTGCCGAGGAACACCGCGAACGAGCTCTGCTGGAACAGGTTCACGTAGTTCTCGAACGAGGGCTCGCTGGGCCAGTACTCGATCGGGAACCGGTTGATCGTGCCCGGCGACTTGATCGACGTCAGCGCGATCCAGTAGAGCGGGAAGAGCGTGATCACCAGCCAGAGCCCGAGGCCGACGACGCGCACAACGCCGCCCGGCGTCACCCGGCGCTTCGGACGCGGAGCCCTGGCCGGGTCGGGGACGGTGAGCCGCCTGGTCTCCGTCATGGTGGTACCGGTGATGGTCATCGCTGGGCCCTCCGCATCGCCATCAGATAGAACGCGCAGAACACGAACAGGAACGCGACGACGATGAGGCCGATCGCGCTCGCGATGCCGTAGTTGCCCTGCTGGGTGTAGTTGATCATCCAGGTCGTGATGATGTGGGTCTGGTTCGCGGGCCCGCCGTTGGTCATGGCGTAGATGATGTCCGGGAAGTTGAAGATCCAGATCACGCGCAGCAGGATCGTGAGCAGCAGCGTCACCGCGATGTACGGGATGATGATCGAGAACAGCTGTCGCACCTTGCCGGCGCCGTCGAGGCTCGCGGCCTCCAGCATCTCGTCCGGGACGGACTGGAGCGCGGCCAGGATCATGATCGCGAAGAACGTCACGCCGTACCAGATGTTGGCGACGATCACGGCGATCATCGCGAGCTTCGGGTCGGCGAGCCAGGGCAGCGGGGCGTCGATCAGACCGGCCTTCATGAGCAGGTCGTTGACGACGCCGAACTCGGCGTTGAACATCCAGCGGAACAGCATCCCGATCAGGAAGCCCGACACCGCCCAGGGGAAGAACACGAGGGCCTGGTAGAGCCCGCGGAAGCGGAACCGCTTGCGCAGGGCGAGGGCGATCAGGAAGCCGATCACCAGCTGCGGGACGAGGGAGCCGACCACCCAGAGGATCGAGTTCCACGCCACGACGGGGAACGCCGGATCCTGGAACACCGCGACGAAGTTGTCGAAGCCGACGAACGGGGTCGACGTGAGGTCCCAGAGGTTCCAGTCGTGGAAGGCCATGCGGGCGCCCTGCAGCATCGGCCAGTATGTGAACCAGCACACGAAGACGATCGCCGGGGCCATGAAGGCCAGGAGCGTCAGCGCGTGCCGGCCGCGGAACGGCCGGCGCCGGGGGCCGGGGGAGGCCCCGCCGGCGGCTTCTTTCGAAGCCGTGCCGACGGAACCTCCCTCGCGAGCGGTCAGGGCCACGGGTCAGCCCTTCTCCGCGGCGTACTTCTCCGTCCAGAAGGCGTCCCAGGATGCCAGCAGATCGCTCGTCGACATGTTGCCGAGCAGCACGTTCTGCACATCCTGGTCGGACTTCTGGATCCATTCGGTCCACCAGCTGACGCCGCGCGGCTGGCGCACGTTGACGTAGGTGTCCGGGTCTTCCGTCATGGTGACGTAGCTCGTCCACGGGCCGGTGGAGTAGAAGTCGTCATCCGCCGCTTCGGTGATGATCGGCACCAGGCTGTTCGCCTGCGCGAACTCGGTCGCGGGCTCGGCGGACGAGAGGAACTCGACGAGCTTCACCGCCGCCTCCTTGTTCTCGCTCGCCTCGGCGACGCCCCATCCGGCCACGGCCAACGGCTGCGCGGCCTTGCCCGACGGGCCCACGAGGAGCGGAGCGGTGTCCCACTGGTCCTCGGTGAGGTTCGAGTCCTGGACCGTCGCGATGACCTCGGGGTCCTGCAGCAGGAACGCCGTGGTGCCGTTCGTGAAGCCGGCGACCATCTCGGGGTAGCCCCACGACACGGCCGAGGGCGGCGATGCCTTCTCGAACAGGGCGAAGTAGTCGTCGACGGCATCCTGCGCCTCGGGCGCCGCGAAGATCGTCGAGCCGTCCTTCATCAGGAAGGCGTCGTCGATGTTCAGATCGTCGATCGTGTACGCCTCGATGGCGGCGACCACGTTGCTGTTCGCGTTCGGGCCGCCGCGGAAGGCGTAGCCGTAGACGTTGTTCGACGGGTCCTGGATCGCGCTCGCCTGCTCGAGCAGGTCTTCCCAGCTCTTCGGCGGACCGTCGAAGCCGGCCTTCTCGACGAGGTCGGTGCGGTAGAACAGCGACAGGCCGTAGAAGCCGTACGGGACGAAGTAGCTGTTGCCGTCTTCTGCGACCGACGCGGACTTGGCGTTGTCGGTCAGGGCGTCCCAGCCGTCCCACTTCTCCAGGTCGTCGCCGAGGTCGTACAGCCAGCCGTTGTTGGCGAACGGTCCGACCGTGATGTCGCGCACCTCGAGGAGGTCGACGCCCTTGCCGGACTGCAGCATCTGCTGGATCTTCTGGTCGGCCTGCTCGGTGGGCGGCGAGACCAGGTTGACCTTGATCTTCGGGTTCTCCTTCTCGAACTCGTCGAGGAGTCCGCGGATGAGGTCGGTGCGCGCCGGGTTGGTCAGGCTCTCGACCATCTGCAGGGTGACGGTCCCGTCGGCGGACGGGCCGCCGCCGGCGGAGCAGCCGGTGAGCGCGAGGACGGCGACGGTGCCGACTCCCGCCGCTGTCGTCAAGATCTTGTTCTTCACGATGTGCCTCTCAGTTGGTGTTTCGGGTGGGGGTCAGGGGATGATGACGGATGCCGCGGGCCGGATGCCGGCACGCTGGAGGATCTGCGGGATGCAGCGCTCCACGAACGCCTCGAAGTCGGATGCCTCGGAGTAGAGGTGCGCCGACAGGCGGAAGTAGCCGATGCCGCGGAAGCTGGTGAACGCGGTCTCGACCCCGGTCAGGTCGAGCAGGTCCATGCGCAGGGCGTCGGCCTCCTCCCGCGTGGCGCCGAGGCCGAGGGGGAGGCGGACGAGTCGCATCGACGGAACGGGCGAGGGGAGCGGGGTGAGGGGCTCCTCGTCGGCGTAGGGGCGGAAGCCCTCGGCGATGATCTCAGCGCCGGCATCCGCGAGCACCGCCATCGTCTCGCGCGCACGCTGCCAGCCGTACTCGCTCTCGACGAAGTCGATGGCGGCGGGGGTGGCGAGGTAGGTCGTCGCGTCGATCGTGCCCTGCGTGTCGAAGCGCGTCGGGTACGACTCCTGCGCCGCCCACGAGTCGATCAGGGGCCAGAGCTCTTCGCGGTCGTGCGTCTCTGTCACGAGCAGCGCCGAGCCGCGCGGAGCGCAGGGCCACTTGTGCAGGTTGCCGAACCACCAGTCGCCGCCGGCGACGGCTGCGGCATCCGCGACGAGGCCGGGGGCGTGGGCGCCGTCGACGAGCGTGCGCACTCCGCGGTCGGCTGCGAGTTCGGCGATG
The DNA here is from genome assembly GCF_038397745.1 of Microbacterium sp. LWH11-1.2. Taxonomy (NCBI): domain Bacteria; kingdom Bacillati; phylum Actinomycetota; class Actinomycetes; order Micrococcales; family Microbacteriaceae; genus Microbacterium; species Microbacterium sp. LWH11-1.2. The sequence goes on from NZ_CP151636.1 coordinate 1,634,459, forward strand.
CGTCGGGTCGGCAGCAGCCGGGCGGTCGGGGAGGTGATCTGATCGACGACGATGAGCTTCGTGCGCGGGGTGAGGGCAGCGGCGAACAGCTCGACGATCTCGTCGTCGGAGCCCAGCAGCGGGAGCTCGACGACCCGCACGGTCGCGCCGAAGCGGCGGGCGAGGCGCTGCGCCCCCATCGTGATCGCGCCGTAGCCCTGATCGGTGACGAGGATCTCGTCTCCGCTCTCGAGGCGGAGCGCGTTGTAGACGACGGTGGCAGCGGCAGAGGCGTTCGGCACGAAGGCACTGTCCTCGGGGCGAGCGCCCACGAACGGGGCGGTCAGCTCCCGGGCGGCGCGCACGCGCTCGGCGATGCGGGGGAACCACTCGACCGGGCTCAGATCCGCCTTGCGGCGCAGCGCGTCCTGCTGCTCGACGACGGCGGTGGGGACGGCGCCGAATGAGCCGTGGTTGAGGTGGATGATCGCCGGATCCAGGGGCCAGGCATCCCGCGCACGGTCGAACGACCTCAGTCGGAGCGGGGCGGGGAAACCGGTGGCCTGCATGGGTCCTCTTCAACACGTCGGGGGGAGTTGTTGCACAACTTTGCCACACAGGTCGATAGATCACCAGAAATCACGCACAATTTAATAAAGTCGTCATACAAGTTGGTTGCGCGATCGGCATCCGACAGACTCACAGGAGATCCGGGTGCCAGAGAGGAACACGATGAGCGCGTTGGACAAAGCGCTGCACGGGCTGCGGGCGCTCATCGCCGACGGTGCCCTGCGGCCGGGGGACAGACTGCCCAGCGAGGGCGAGCTCTGCGAACGGCTCGGCGTCTCTCGCGGATCACTCCGCGAGGCGATCCGCACGCTCGGCGCCCTCGGCGTGCTGGAGACCCGGCACGGGTCCGGCAGCTACGTCAGCGAGCTGCGCGCCGCCGACCTCATCGGCAGCCTGTCGCTCACCGTGGGGCTTCTGCCCATGGCGGGAGTGCTCGAGCTCACCGAGCTGCGGCGCGTGCTCGAACCGCACGCTGCTGCGCTCGCCGCGGCGCGTATCGATGAAGAGACCGTGGAGAAGCTCGATGCGCTCCTCGGCGAGATCGAGGTCAGCGACGACTTCGAGGATCACTCGCGGCTCGACCACGAGTTCCACATGACGATCTCGAAGGTCGCCGGCAACGACGCCCTCACCAGCCTGATCGACGTGCTCCGGTCGCGCTCGCGCGCCTATCGGATCCACGATGTGCACGATGCGGCCGAGCTCAAGCTGCATTCGGATGCCGGGCACCGCGCGATCCTCCGCGGTCTCGCCGCGGCCGATCCGGTGGCGGCCTCTGCGGCGGCGTCTTCGCATGTCGCGTACACCGAGTACTGGGTGCGCAAGTACACCGAGGTGGACGAGCAGGCTGAATGAGGTCCCGATCTGCGGATGTCGTCCCGATCTGCGGAGGATTCTGACCGATCCGTGAGCTGATCGGGTCACGGTCAGCAGATCGGGACGCAGGCGGTCAGGCGAGGGTGATGTCGACCTGGATCTCGGCGGCGATGCGCTCGAGGTCGGCGCGCAGCGCGTCGAGATCGACCGTCGCCGGAACGCGCGCGGTGACGGATGCCTCGAACAGGCGACCGCCGGCCATCGCGGCATCCCGGGTCTCGGTCGCCAGCTCCTCGATGCTCAGGGCGTGCTGACTCAGCACCGTCGAGATCTCGCGGACGATGCCGTGGCGGTCGTTTCCGAGCACCTGGATCGTCAGGAGCTGCTCGTCGTCGAGATCGGCGGCGGGGGTGCCCGTGAGCACGGCGAGGGTCAACAGGCCCTGGCCCTGCAGCGAGCGCAGCGCGGTCTGGAGCTCGGGCGCGCGGTCTTCGGCGACGGACACCTCGATCACGCCCGCGAACGTGCCGGCGAGTTCTGCCAGCGAGCTGTTCTCCCAGTTGCCGCCGTGCGCATCGACGACATCGGCGACAGCGGCCACGAGGCCCGGACGGTCTGCACCCGCGACGGTGAGGATCAGAGTGGTCATGCCGCCAGCGTAGCCCGATCGGCCATCGCCGAAGGGCTGGGTCGCTGAGCCTGCTCGGGCCCTTCGACGAGCTCAGCGCCCCGGGGGTGCGGGTCAGTCGGCCCAGACGCCCGTCTCGAGGAAGGCGTCCAGACGTGCGCGATGCGGGGCGAGGTCCCAGCCCTGGGCGGCGACCCACTCGTCGGAGTAGTAGGTGCCGGCGTAGCGGATGCCGCTGTCGCAGATGAGTGTCACGACGCTGCCGGTCTCGCCGGCCGCCCGCATCCGGGCGATGAGCTGGAACGCGCCGTAGAGGTTGGTGCCCGTCGACCCGCCCGCCCAGTGCAGGGTGCGTGCGCGCAGCATCCGGATCGCGGCGATCGAACCCGCATCCGGCACCCGGATCATCTCGTCGATCACGCTCGGCACGAACGACGGCTCGACGCGGGGCCGTCCGATGCCCTCGATGCGGCTCGGTCGTCCGGCGGGGGCGTCGACGGTGCCGGCCCAGCCGTCGTAGAACGCCGAGCCCTCCGGGTCGACCACGGCGATCTGCGTCTCGTGCCGGCGGTACTTCACGTACCGTCCGAAGGTCGCGCTCGTGCCGCCGGTGCCGGCGCCCACGACGATCCAGCGGGGGATCGGATGCCTCTCCTGTGAGAGCTGGCTGAACACGCTCTCCGCGATGTTGTTGTTGCCGCGCCAGTCGGTCGCCCGCTCGGCGAACGTGAACTGGTCGAGGTAGTGGCCGTGGCAGTCCGAGGCGAGGCGCTGAGCTTCGGGCGACATGTCCTCGGCGCGGTCGACGAAGTGGCACCGTCCGCCGTAGAACTCGATGAGGTCGATCTTCTCCTGGCTGGTGGAACGCGGCACGACGGTGACGAACGGCAGTCCCAGCATCCGCGCGAAGTACGCCTCCGAGACCGCGGTCGACCCGCTCGACGACTCGACGAGCGTCGTGTTCTCGTGGATGCGCCCGTTGACGAGTCCGTAGAGCAGCAGCGAGCGGGCCAGGCGGTGCTTGAGGGAACCGGTCGGATGCACCGACTCGTCCTTCAGGTACAGGTCGATGCCCCACTCCGGCGGCAGCGGGAACAGATGCAGGTGCGTGTCGGCGCTGCGATTGGCATCGGCTTCCAGCAGGGCGATCGCGGTGCTGGTCCAGGAGGTCACGGATCGAGCGTAACGCGCCCGCTCACTTGTCGGTGTAGCCGCCTTCGCCGGTCTCGCCGTCATAGATGAAGACCTTGTCCTCGAGGGTGATCTTTATGTCGTCGCCGAGCGGCTGCTGCGCGAGCAGGCGCTCCTCGAGCATCGCCATGCGTTCGTCGTACTCCTGCGCCTGCTGTTCGTCGATCCCCCAGATCGTCGCGACCTTCATGTCGGTCATCAGATACAGGAACGCCGAGACGGCGGTGCGGTTGTACTCGGTGTCGGGGATCGTCTGCCAGAGCGCGCCGGAGTCGCGCAGGCGCTTGTACTCATCGATCTTCGCCGCGAGCCGGTCCGCGATCCCCGAGGCGTCGGCGTCAGGGCCGGCAGGCTCGTCGTCGGACGGCTGGTCGTCGGAGGGGGCATCCGGCTCTTCGGCGAACGCGCTCGGGCTCGGTACCGGGACCGGCGGGGAAGCCTCGTCCGACCCGCGGACGAGGAACCCGACGAGCACGGCGACGCCGACGACCGCGAGGATGACGAGACCGCCGACCACGGCCAGCACGATGCCGAGGGCGTTCGAGGACTTCGCCGGGGCAGGTGCCGGGTACGCGGGTGCGGGAGCGGGTGCCGGGTGGCCGCCCGCGGTCGCGTAGGGCGGCAGAGGTGCGGCGGAGGGTCCGGGAGGAACGGGAGCGCTCACCGGTGGCGCGAGCGGGACGACGGGCGGGAAACTCGGAGCGCGGCCGCCGGCATCCACAGGTGGAGGCGGAATGACGTCGTCTGGTTCTGCCCCCGTCTGCGCGTCTGTCATCGTTCTCCCCCTGGATCGAAAGCACCTGCCGGATGCCCTCTCCGAAAGGTAGTCGTTTCCGTCATCGACCGTGCGGGCAGATCTGCTCAGGTGGTCATGCTGTGGGGAGAATCTTCGCCACCATCCGCGACGTGCAGGAGAGATCGTCAGTCGTGCGCGGGCCGCTCGGGGCCCAGGGGGCCTGCTGATTGCTCCCCGGCGGCGTCGTCTTGTCGCGCGGTTCGTCGGTACTCGGGATGACCGCGGCAGACCCTCTTCAGCCGACCGTGCCCGCGGGAGAGGCACCGCCATCGCCGTCGACGTGCAGGAGGGAGGCCTGTGACTGCTCCTGCCGCAGCTGGAACTCGAAGCGCGACCGATCGCCGCGGTGGTAGGCGATGAAGTACTCCATGGGGGCGCCGTCGGCGCTGCGGCTCACGCTGCGCAGCCGCAGCAGAGCCGAGCCCGCACTGACGCCGAGGAGCTGCGCCTGCTCGTGGGTCGCGACCGTGGCCTCCGCCGAGCGGACGCCGTGCGTCGCGACCATGCCGTTGTCGGCGAGGAGGCGGTACAGCGACGCCTCGGTCAGATCGGCGTCGAGGGTGACGGCGCCGACGGCATCCGGCATCCAGGTCGTGGAGAGCGACCACGGCTCGCCGTCCACATGACGCAGTCGCTCGAGGGCGACGACCGGCGACCCGACGGGGATCTCCAGGGCGAGCGCGACCTCCTCATCGGCAGTCGTCCGCTCGTGCCGCAGCACGTCGCTGTGCACGTGGCCGCCGCGACGCTCCACGTCGTCGTACAGGCCGACGAGCGTGTGCACGAGGCTCTCGCTCGTGCGCGGTCGGGACACGAACGTGCCCTTGCCCTTGACCCGCTCGACCAGCCCTTCGTGCTCCAGCTGGGCGAGAGCCTGTCGCACGACGGTGCGCGAGATGCCGTAGCGCTCGCACAGGCGGTGCTCCCCGGGCAGCGGATCGCCGGGCTGCAGGCCGTCTCGCGCGATGCCGTCGATGATCAGCTGGCGCAGCTGGTCGTACATCGGAGCGGCGGAGTGCCGGTCGATCGTGTCCGCAACGGTGCCGGTCATGTCAGTACGCGACCCCCGCGTGCAGGATGACGTTCGCATAGGGCGTGAACTCGCCGGAGCGCACGAACGCCCGCGCGCCCTGCGTGAGCTTCTTGAACTCGACGTGCGGCACGAGCTCGATCTCGAACCCCATTCCGGCGAAGCGCTCGCGCAGAGCGTCGAGCACTTGCGGGCTCTTCTCGGCGACCTCGGCGGACACCGTCGCGCCCTCCACCACGAGTTCGGCCAGCACGGTGTCGAGCACATCGAGGAAGGTCGGTGCTCCGGGTCGATACGCCAGGTCGATGCGCTCCGAGCCGAGCGGGATCGGCAGGCCGGCATCGGTCACGACGAGCAGGTCGGTGTGCCCGGTCTCGCTGATCACCCGCGAGAGCGCGGGATTGATCGTGGTCGCTGACTTGCGCATGGGTTCTCCTCAGTTCGTCGCGGTCGCGGATTCCCGGGCCTCGAGGAAGGCATCGACATCGGCACGGTGCGGCAGGCTCGGCGACGCGCCCTGCGTGGTCACGGTCAGCGCTCCGGCCGCCGTGGCCAGGCGCACGGCTTCGCTCAGCGTGCTGCCGTTCGCGAGGGCGGCGCCGAGATAGCCGGCGTAGGCGTCGCCGGCCGCGGTCGTGTCGACCGCCTCGACCGGGAACGGCGGGACGATCGTCGCGCCCTCCGCCGTCACGACGCAGGACCCCTGCCCCGCGAGCGTGATGACCGCGGCACCCACACCCTGCTGGAGGAACCACAGGCCGGCGCGCTCCGCCGACGCGGCATCCGTCACCTCGATCCCGCTGATCAGCGAGGCCTCGGTCTCGTTGGGGGTGACGATGTCGACGCTCCGCCAGATCTCGGCCGGGAGCTCGGCAGCGGGCGCCGGGTCGAGGATCACGGTCATCCCGTGCTCGCGCCCCCGCGCCGTGATGTGGGCGGTGAGCGCGGACGGCGTCTCGAGCTGGGTCAGGAGGACGGATGTCGTCGACGCCAGCGCACCGAGCGCGGCGTCGATCTGCTCGGTGCTCAGGGCGGCGTTGGCGAGCGGGACCATGACGATGTCGTTCTGCGCGGAGGCGTCGACGCGGATGTGCGCGATGCCGGTCGGGCCCGGGACCGTGCGCAGGTGCGTGAGGTCGACTCCCGCGTCGCCGAGTCCGTCGACGACGAGGTCGTGGAACAGGTCGTCGCCGACGCAGCCCACGAAGCTGGTGCGGGCGCCGGAGCGCCCGGCGGCGACCGCCTGGTTGGCGCCCTTGCCGCCGAGCATGAGCGTGAACTCGTCGCCGAGGATCGTCTCGCCCCGGGCGGGGAGGCGCCGTGAGAAGGTGGTCACGTCGGCGGTCACGCTGCCGACGATGACGACGCCGGAGCGATCGCCGGGAAGTGCGGGGGACATCTCGCTCCTGATCCTCTTCGACAGCACGCTCGGCCGCGTCGGCGTCTTTGACAGACGTCGGCGGCTGTCATTACATTAGCCGAATCCGAACCTGTAACGACAGGTTCCTCTGTCTGGAGCTCCGATGACTGCGATCGCCCCCCGCCTCTACGTCGACAGCGCCGACGTCGACCGCATCTCCCGGCTGCTCGCCGCCGGCGTCGTGCACGGCGTGACGACCAATCCGACCATCCTCGAGCGCGGCGACAGGACGGCCGCGGACATCCCGGAGCTGTATGCGCGGTGGGCGGGCGAGGGTGCGCAGGAGATCTTCTTCCAGACGTGGGGAGGTGACACGGCGTCCTTCCTGCGCAACGCCGAGGGCATCCGCGCTCTGGGCGACCGCGTGGTCGTGAAGGTGCCGGCCACGGCCGACGGCTTCGCCGCGGCATCCGCTCTCGTCCGCGACGGCGCGACCGTGCTCGTGACGGCCGTGTACTCCGTGGCGCAGGCACTCGTGGCCGCGAGCATCGGCGTGCGGTACATCGCCCCGTACCTCGGACGGATGCGGGATGCCGCCGCCGAGACCGGCTTCTCCGGGCCCGGCGCCGAAGACGTCATCGCCCGCATGCAGGAGGTCTGCGTCGGCAGCGGCACCGATGTTCTGGCGGCGTCGCTGCGCTCGCCGGAGGACATCGTCGGTCTGCGGATGCTGGGGGTGCCCTACTTCACCGCCGCCCCGGACGTGATCGAGCGGATGCTCCTCCACGACGTGAGCGACAGCTCGGCTGTGGAGTTCGACGCGGCCATGGAGCGACTCGGGGCCTGACCCGGGTCGATCGGGCTGCAGCTTCTGCGCACGCTGCGCGTCGGGATCAGGCGGATGCCGCCTGGCGCAGCCACCGTTCGACGCCGGCGATGTGCGCCGTGGTCAGCGAGGTCGCGAGAGCGGAATCGTGCTGCGCGATGGCCTCGGCGATCGCGCGGTGCTCGGAGAGCGTGCGCTCGACCGCGCCGCCCTCGGTGAGACCGCGCCACACACGCGCGCGCACGGTCTGGCTGCTGAGGTGCTCGATCAGGCTCGCGAGGTACGCGTTGCCCGCCATCCGGACGATCTCCCGGTGGAAGCGGATGTCGTGCTCCACCAGCTCCTCGATCGTCACGGAGGCGTCGATCCCGTCGATCTCGGCCGCCAGCTCGGCGATCGCCTCGTCGGTGCCCAGGTTCGCGGCGAGGCCGGTCGCCTGCGACTCCAGCATCCGCCGCACCGCGAAGATCTCGAGCATCGAGTCGTCGTCGTGCATGTCGACGACGAACGAGATGGCCTCGAGCAGGAGATGCGGTTCGAGGCTCGTCACATAGGTGCCGTCGCCGCGGCGCACATCGAGCACGCGGATGACCTCGAGTGCCTTGACCGCCTCGCGCATCGAGTTGCGGGACAGGCCGAGGCGTTCGGACAGCTCCTTCTCGGGAGGGAGTCGATCGCCGGGGGACAGCTCGCCCGACACGATCATCGCCTTGATCTTCTCGATCGCCTCATCCGTGACAGCCATGGCGTCATCCTAGCGATTGATCGGATGTCTGGGGCAGGATGGGGGCATGCGCGTCATCGATTCACATCTGCACCTGTGGGATCCGGAGCTGCTCGAGTACACCTGGCTCGAGGGGCCGTACGATTTCCGGTTCGCCGAGATCGAGCTGGAGCACGCGCGGCTGGGCGCCGCGGCGGACGAGAAGGCGGTGTTCGTGCAGGCCGAGACCGCCGACGACCGCTTCCTCGACGAGGTGCGCTGGGTCGAGAGCCTCGCCGAGCGCGTCGGGGTGATCGGCATCGTGGCGGGCGTGCGCCTCGACCACGGAGTCGACACGACCACGCACCTCGACGAGCTCGCCGCGCAGACGCTCGTGGTCGGCGTGCGGCACAACCTGCAGAACGAGCCGGACGGCCTCGCGGTGTCGACGGCGTTCGTGACGGGAGCGCGTGAGGTCGCGGCGCGCGGATGGACCTTCGACGCCTGCGTCCGCGCGAACCAGCTGCCCGATATCGCCCGTCTCGCCGGCGCGATCCCGGAGCTGCGCATGGTGCTCGACCACCTCGGCAAGCCCGAGGTCGGCACGGCGGATGCACCGCGGACGCCGTCGGTGGAGTGGGTGCGCGATCTCGACGAGCTGGCACGGCATCCGAACGTCTTCTGCAAGCTGTCGGGCCTGCCGGCGGAGTCGGCGGGGAACTGGAGCAGAGAGCAGCTCGAGCCGTTCCTGGATGTCGCCGCCGACGCGTTCGGCGAGGAGCGTCTGATGTGGGGCAGCGACTGGCCCGTCTCGGCGATCGGACCGGCGGAGTCGGGCGACCCGCATGCCCCGGAAGACGGCTCCGCGACCTACCAGGCGACCGCGCGCACACGCTGGCTCGAGGTCGTCGTGGCCTGGGCCGAGGCGCGCGGCCACGACGTCGACGCGGTCCTCTGGTCCAATGCCGAGCGCTTCTACGAGGTGGGGGACGCGCGGCAGCCGGGGGCGCCGGAGTCTCCGCGCCGCGGCATCCTCGGCTGGCTGCGCGGGGAGTAGGAAGCTCCCGTCGCAGAAAGGCACCGATCCCCGCTCGGGATCGGTGCCTTTTCGCGACCGGGGCGGTGACCGGGGCTACTCGGTGCGCAGACGCAGCTGCGCCATGCCGCCGTCGACCTCGATCGCCGTGCCGGTCGTCGAACCGGCGGACGGGCCGACCAGGTACGCGACGGCTGCGGCGACCTCGTCGGCGCTCACCAGTCGGCCGTGCGGCTGCCGCGCCTCGAGAGCCGCGCGCTCGGCGGCGGGGTCGGATGCCGAGTCCAGCAGTCGGCTGACCCACGGGGTGTCGGCGGTGCCGGGGTTGACGGCGTTCACGCGGATGCCCTCGCGCAGATGGTCTGCAGCCATGGCGCGGGTGAGCGCGGCGACCGCACCCTTCGACGCGGTGTAGAGCGCGCGCTGCTGCAGGCCGGTCGTCGAGGCGATGGATGCCGTGTTGCAGACCGCTGCCGACGGCGACTTCCGCAGCCAGGGGAGCGCGGCCGAGGTCACGCGGGCGATGCCGGTGACGTTGATCGACAGCACGCGGGCCCACTCGTCGTCGTCGTTCGCGGTGATGTCGCCCGTCGCGCCGATCCCGGCGTTGTTCACCACGATGTCGATGCGGCCGAACTGCTCGGCGACCGCCGCGACCGCCGCGTCGACGCTCGCGCGATCCGACACGTCGGCCGTGAAGGCCGCGAAGGCGGGATCTGCGGCGGAGGTGTCGCGATCGAGCACGGCGATCTGCGCCCCGTCGGCGTGCAGGCGCTGCGCGATCGCCGCGCCGATGCCGGATGCTCCGCCGGTGACGATCGCGACCAGTCCTTCCAGTGCGGTGGGTCCCTGAGCCTGTCGAAGGGTCACTTCTGCGCCTCCCATGCCACGAACTCCTGACGCTGTCGGCCCAGCCCGTCGATCTCGATCTCGACGACGTCGCCGGCGGCGAGGTACGGGAAGTTGCCCGAGAGCGCGACGCCCTGCGGGGTGCCGGTGAGGATCAGGTCGCCCGGCTCGAGGGTCACGTACTGCGACAGGTGATGCACGATGTGCTCGACCGAGAAGATCATGTCGCTGGTGTTCGAATCCTGGCGCGGCTCGCCGTTGACGAAGCTGCGCAGTCCGAGGGCATGGTGATCGACCTCGTCGGGGGTGACCAGCCACGGACCGGTCGGGTTGAAGCCCGGAGCGATCTTGCCCTTCGACCACTGGCCGCCGGACACCTCGATCTGGAACGAGCGCTCGGAGACGTCGTTCGCCGTCACGAAGCCGGCGACGTGCGCCATCGACTCCTCGGGGGAGTCGAGATAGGCGGTGCGGGCGCCGATGACGATGCCGAGCTCGACCTCCCAGTCGGTCTTCTCGCTGCCGCGGGGGATCGTGACGGTGTCGTTCGGGCCGACCACGGTGTTCGGGGTCTTCAGGAAGATGATCGGGATGGTCGGCGGCTGCGAGCCCGACTCGGCCGCGTGGGCGGCGTAGTTCATGCCGACGCAGATCACGGCGCTGGGCCGGGCGATCGGGGCGCCGATGCGGAGGGACGCGGCATCCGTCAGCTCGGGGAGCTCACCGGCATCACGCGCCGCGGCGACGCGGGCGCGGAAGTCGCCGGCGAGGAAATCACCGTTCACATCGGATGTCACGGGACGGAGGTCGAGGTAGCGGTCGCCCTCCACGAGGACGGGGATCTCGGTCCCTGGGGCGCCAAGCCGCGCGAACTTCATGATTCTCCTGATCGGTCGGTGGGCCGCGTCGGTGCGGCCGGTCTCGTTGACAGTATAGACATCCGATGTTTACACTCCAAGAGATCCGCGCGAAGAAAACCGCTCGCGCATGGAGAGGAAACCCTGTGAGCCGCATCGTCGCCCTCGACACCACCGACATCCGCTTCCCCACGTCGCTCAGCCTCGACGGCTCGGATGCGATGAATCCCGACCCCGACTACTCGGCTGCCTACATGATCGTGCGGACGGATGCCGACGACGACATCGAGGGTCACGCCTTCGTGTTCACGATCGGCCGCGGCAACGACGTGCAGGTCGCGGCGATCGACGCGCTCGCCGGGCATCTGGTCGGGCGCGAGCTCGAGCCGCTCCTCGATGACATGGGCGGCACGTTCCGCGCGATCATCGGCGACTCGCAGCTGCGCTGGCTCGGCCCCGAGAAGGGGGTCATGCACATGGCGATCGGCGCGGTCATCAACGCGCTGTGGGACATCAAGGCCAAGCGCGCCGGGCTCCCGCTCTGGCAGCTGCTGGCAAGGATGACGCCCGAAGAACTCGTCGACCTCGTCGACTTCCGCTACCTCACCAACGCCCTCACCCGCGAGGACGCGCTCGAGATCCTGCGCGCCGCCGAGCCCGGTCGCGCCGAGCGGGAGCAGCAGCTGCTCGCCACCGGCTATCCGGGCTACACCACGAGCCCCGGCTGGCTCGGCTACTCCGACGAGAAGCTCGAGCGCCTGGCCCGTGAGGCCATGGCCGACGGCTTCACCCAGATCAAGCTCAAGGTCGGCGCCGACCTCGACGACGACATCCGCCGGTTCCGCAAGGCGCGCGAGGTGTGTGGACCCGACTTCCCGATCGCGATCGACGCGAACCAGCGCTGGGAGGTGTCCGAGGCGATCGAGTGGGTGAACGCGCTCGCCGAGTTCCACCCGGCCTGGATCGAGGAGCCGACCAGCCCCGACGACGTGCTCGGTCACGCCGAGATCGCGCGGGGGGTGGCGCCCATCCGCGTCGCGACCGGCGAGCATGCGCAGAACCGCGTGATCTTCAAGCAGCTGCTGCAGGCCGAGGCGATCTCGGTCATGCAGATCGACGCGGTGCGGGTCGCCGGCGTGAACGAGAACATCGCCAACCTTCTCCTCGCCGCGAAGTTCGGGGTGCCGGTCTGCCCGCATGCCGGCGGGGTGGGCCTCTGCGAGGCCGTGCAGCACCTGTCGATGTTCGACTTCGTGGCCGTCACGGGCACGCGCGAGGGCCGCATGATCGAGTTCGTCGATCACCTGCACGAGCACTTCGTGGTGCCGACCGACATCCAGGGCGGTTCGTACATGGCGCCGACCGCTCCCGGTGCCGGCATGGAGATGAAGGCCGACAGCATCGCGACCTACACCTGGACGGGTGCGCATGTCGGGGCCTGAGCGGCGGGTTTCCACGTCGGCGGACACCGGGGAGCGCGGGCACGCCCTCACCGACATCCCCGCCCTCGGCTACGGCGCCGCGAACGTCGGGAACCTGTTCCGCGCGCTCTCCGACGACGATGCGTGGGCCGTGCTGGATGCCGCGTGGGAGAGCGGCATCCGGTACTACGACACCGCGCCGCACTACGGACTCGGCCTGTCCGAGCGTCGCCTCGGCGCGTTCCTCCAGACGAAGCCGCGCGACGAGTACGTGCTGTCGACGAAGGCCGGGCGGCTGCTGCGCCCGAACCCCGAGTTCTCCGGCGGCCTCGACACGGCGAACGACTTCCACGTGCCCGACGACCTGCAGCGGGTGTGGGACTTCTCGGCAGAGGGCATCCGTCGGAGCCTCGACGAATCGCGCGAACGCCTCGGCATCGAGCGCATCGACCTGCTCTACCTGCACGACCCGGAGCGCAACGACCTGGATCTCGCGCTCGCCGAGGCCTTCCCCGCCCTCGAGCAGCTGCGTGCCGAGGGTGAGGTCGCGGCGATCGGCATCGGATCGATGGTCTCGGATGCACTGGCCGCCGCCGTCCGCAGCGCCGACCTCGACCTGATCATGATCGCCGGTCGGTACACGCTGCTCGAGCAGCCCGCCGCCGTCGACGTGCTCCCGGCCTGTCGGGAGCGGGGGACCGGGATCGTCGCGGCATCCGTCTTCAACTCCGGCCTGCTCGCCTCGAGCGAGCCGCGCCGCGACGGGCGCTACGAGTACGGACAGCTGCCGGACGAGCTGTGGGAGCGGCTGCTGCGGATCGCCGCGGTCTGCGCCGACCACGACGTGCCGCTGCCTGCAGCCGCCGTGCAGTTCCCGCTGCAGGCGTCGGGCGTGCGCTCGGTGGTTGTGGGCGGGAGTCGCCCCGAGCAGCTGCGCCAGAACGCGGAGTATGCGGCCCGGCCGATCCCCGAGGAGCTCTGGGAGAACCTGGCAGCCGACGGCCTCATCCCGGCGTGAGCGCGGGTGGTGCACGCCGCGTGTTCACATTTCAGCAAGAACGTACGGAGATCGCCCGGATCGCGTCCGAATCCTCAGGGAACACGACGGATTTGCTGAATCGTGAACGCCGACGCAGTGAGACGAGACCGCCTCAGCGTCCGATCGTCGACTCGCGCACGATGAGTTCGGCGGGGAACGGGGTCGTGGCGGGTGGCGGAGCGCCGGGGTCGGCCAGCTGCTGGAGCAGCGCTGCGCCTGCCGCACGGCCGATCTCGTAGCCCGGCTGCCGCACGCTCGTCAGCGGCACGACCCCCTGGTGCGCCTGGTCGACGTCGTCGAAACCGACGAGCGCGATCTCCTCGGGAACGCGGATGCCGTGCCGCAGCAGCTGGGTGAGCACGCCCAGCGCCACCATGTCGTTCGCGGCGAAGACGGCATCCGGGCGCTCGGTGGCAGGGAGGGCGATGAGCTGCTCGGCGGCCCGCAACCCGTCTTCGGTCGCGAGATGCGGCACGTCGACGACCGTGATGGTCGCAGTGGTGCCCGCGACCGCGTCCTGGAGGCCGGCCAGGCGGTCGTTCGACTGGCTGACCGCGGGATTCCCGAGGAAGAGGATGCGGCTGCGGCCGAGCGACAGCAGATGCTCGCCCGCGAGCCTGCCCCCGCCTCGATCGTCGAAGAGCACGGACGCGACGGTGTCGGATGAGCGGATGGGGCCGACGACCACCGAGCGGATGCCCCGTTCGGCCAGGAGCTCCAGACGCGGCACGACATCGCCGAGCGGATAGATCACGATGCCCTGCACCCGGTGCGCCTCGAACATGTCGATGTTGCGGCGCTCCTGCGCGCCGTCGCGGTTGCTGTTGCTGAAGAAGAGCGACCAGCCGCCCTCGCGGGTCACGTCCTCGACCCCGCGGGACAGCTCGTTGAAGTAGGGCAGCCACGCGTCGAGCAGGATCAGCGCGAGCGCCTTGCTCGACCCTGCGCGCAGCTGCCGCGCCGACTCGTTCGGCACGAACCCGAGCTGCTCGATCGCGTCCCGGACGCGCTCCCGGCTCGACGCGCCGAGCACGTGCGGGTGATTGAGGTAGTTCGAGACCGTGGAGGACGAGACCCCGGCGAGAGCGGCGACGTCCTTGACGCTCGCGGGCATGGATACTCCTCGTTGTCGTGCCCCGATCACGGCAGCGGGCGGGGCGGCGACCCTCAGCGTAGCGGAGGACTTGGCACGTGCCAAGAAATGACTTGACTTCGCCTCGCCACCGCCGTAGCGTGACTCGAACGTCGGGATTGGCACGTGCCAACCGGCGAGGCGACGGTGCCGGACACCCGCCTGCGAGAGGCCTCATGAACATCGGCTGCCACGGGCTCGTCTGGACCGGGAACTTCGATGCCGACGGCATCCGTCTCGCTGTGGAGAAGACGAAAGCGGCGGGATTCGATCTCATCGAGTTCCCCCTCATGGATCCGTTCTCGTTCGACGTGGCGGCCGCGAAGGACGCGCTCGAGGAGCACGACCTCGCGGTGAGCGCATCGCTCGGGCTGTCCGAGGCGACCGACGTCACGAGCTCCGACCCCGCGATCGTCGCGGCGGGCGAGGCGCTGCTGATCCGCGCGGTCGACGTGCTCGCCGAGTTGGGCGGCGAGCACTTCTGCGGGGTGATCTACAGTGCCATGAAGAAGTACATGGAGCCCGTGACGCCCGAAGGACTCGCGAGCAGTCGCGCCGCCATCGCGCGGGTCGCCGACCACGCCGCCGAGCGCGGGGTGTCGGTGTCGCTCGAGGTGGTCAACCGCTACGAGACCAACGTGCTGAACACGGCACGTCAGGCGCTCGGCTACCTGGCGGAGGTCGACCGGCCCAATGTCGGGATCCACCTCGACACGTACCACATGAACATCGAGGAGTCGGATATGTTCGCGCCGGTCCTCGACGCCGCTCCCGCCCTGCGCTACGTGCACATCGGCGAGAGCCATCGGGGCTACCTCGGCACCGGGACGGTCGACTTCGACACCTTCTTCAAGGCGCTCGGCCGCATCGGGTACGACGGTCCGATCGTCTTCGAGTCGTTCTCGTCGGCCGTGGTCGCTCCTGATCTCAGCCGGATGCTGGGCATCTGGCGGAACCTCTGGACCGACAACGACGAACTGGGCGCCCACGCCAACGCGTACATCCGCGACAAGCTCGTGGCGGTCGAATCGATCCGCCTGCACTGAGGCGGGCAGCCGGATCCGGCGGCGGGAAGATCAAGATGTTATTACAGGCCTTCCCCATCCGTGCTTCGTTAGATACATTCAGATACAACTTGCGCGGAAGAGGCGCAGGCCGCAGAATTGATCCGATGTTTACTGCGGCCCGCATCGCCGGACTCGCAACATGACCTTCAAGGAAGCAGGTGAGCACATGAGTGAGCCCATTCTCAGAGTGGAGGGGATCAGCAAGGGATTCCCCGGTGTGCAGGCGCTGAAAGACGTGCACCTGGAGGTGCGTGCCGGCGAGGTGCTGGTGCTGGTGGGAGAGAACGGCGCCGGCAAGTCGACGCTGATGAAGATCCTCTCCGGGATCTACACCAAGGACGAGGGCACCATCACGTTCGAGGGGCAGGAGGTCGAGCTCACCAGCCCGCTGCAGGCCCAGGAGCTCGGCATCACGATCATCCATCAGGAGCTCAACCTGATGCCGGATCTGACCGTCGCACAGAACATCTTCGTAGGCCGTGAGCCGACTTCCGGCCCCTTCCTCTCCGAGCGGAAGCTCAACACGCAGACCGCTGAGCTGCTCAAACGGCTCGAGATCCGCCTCGACCCGCGCCAGCTCGTCGGCGAGCTGACGGTCGCCGAGCAGCAGATGGTCGAGATCGCCAAGGCCCTGTCGTTCAACGCCAAGGTCCTGATCATGGACGAGCCGACATCGGCCCTCACCGACACCGAGGTCGAGACGCTGTTCGTGCTGATCGAGCAGCTCAAGGCCAGCGGCACCGGCATCGTCTACATCTCGCACCGCATGGACGAGCTCCGCCGACTCGCCGACCGGGTGACCGTGCTGCGCGACGGCACATACATCGGATCACTCGACCGGGCCGACGTCACGATCCCGACGATCATCGAGATGATGGTGGGCCGCGTGATCGACGAGGGCACCCGGCCCCAGGCGCGCGAGCACATCAACGATCCGATCGTCCTCGACGTGCAGGGCCTCTCGACGAGGAACCTGCTCAAGGACGTGTCGTTCCAGCTGCACAAGGGCGAGATCCTCGGCTTCGCCGGACTCATGGGCGCCGGCCGCACCGAGACCGCGCGCGCCGTCATCGGCGCCGACCACCGCGACGGCGGCACGATCTCGATCAGCGGACGTCCGGTGCGCATCGGCCAGCCGGCGGATGCCGTGAAGCACGGCCTCGGCTACCTCTCCGAGGACCGGAAGCTGCTCGGACTCATGCTCGAGCAGGACGTCACGTTCAACACGGTGCTCGCCTCGCTCGGCTCGTACGCCAACGGCATCGGCTGGATGGGCGACAGCAAGGCGAAGAACCGCACCAAGGAGTACGTGCAGCAGCTGCGGGTGAAGACGCCCTCGGTCAACCAGGTCGTCAAGCTCCTCTCCGGAGGGAACCAGCAGAAGGTCGTCATCGCCCGGTGGCTGATGCGCGACTGCGACATCCTCATCTTCGACGAGCCGACCCGAGGGATCGACGTCGGCGCGAAGGAGGAGATCTACCGCCTCATGCAGCAGCTCGCTGACCAGGGCAAGTCCATCATCGTCATCTCATCGGAGCTCCCGGAGATCCTCCGCGTCGCGAACCGCATCGCGGTCTTCGCGAACGGTCGCATCACCGGGACGCTCCGCAACGAGGAAGCCAGCCAGGAGAAGATCATGCAACTCGCAGCCCACGGGGAGGAAGACTGATGAGCACCCCACAGCAGCCCGGATCGTCGACGACGACGGTCATCCAGACGGCGGTGAACGAGAACACCGACAAGCGCGACGTCGGAGCGTTCCTGAAGCGCCAGCTCCAGCAGTCGCTGGCATTCGGCACCCTCATCGTCCTGGTGATCTTCTTCACGATCGCCAGCCCGAACTTCTTCACCTTCAGCAACATCGCCACCGTCCTCCTCTCGACCGCGGTCATCGGCATCCTCGCCCTCGGCACGACGTTCGTCATCATCACCGGCGGCATCGACCTGTCGATCGGCACCGGCATGGCGCTCTGCGCCGTGATGACCGGTGTGTTCGTGACCAACATGGGCCTCCCGGTCTGGGTCGGCGTGATCGGCGGCGTGCTGACCGGTGTGCTGATGGGCCTGGTGAACGGCGTGAACATCACGTTCCTCCGGCTTCCTCCGTTCATCGCCACGCTCGCGATGATGATGATCGCGGGCGGTCTCGCCCTCGTCATCTCCAACGTCTCGCCGATCTACTTCTCCACCTCGGCGCCGGACTTCAAGAAGATCGCGCTCGGCGTGATCATCCCCGGCATCCCGAACGCCGTGCTCATCACGGCCGTCGTCGCGATCATCGCGTGGCTGGTCCTGTCGAAGACGCTCCTCGGCCGCTACACCTTCGCGATCGGCTCCAACGAGGAGGCCACGCGTCTCTCGGGTGTCAACACCCGTCGCTGGACGATCCTCATCTACATGTTCGCCGGCGCCTTCACCGGCATCGCGGGCATCGTGATCGCCGCTCGCCTCGACTCGGCCCAGCCGCAGATCGGCATGGGGTACGAGCTGCAGGCGATCGCCGCGGTCATCATCGGCGGCACCTCGCTGCTGGGCGGCCGCGGATCCATCCTCGGCACCGTGATCGGCGCGCTCATCATGAGCGTGCTCGTCAACGGCCTGCGCATCCTGTCGATCCAGCCCGAATGGCAGAACATCGTCGTCGGCGTCGTCGTGCTGCTGGCCGTGTTCCTCGACTCGCTGCGCAACCGCCAGCGGACCTGAAGCAGTTCGACCCGACTCAACTGAATAGCACCACGCAGTCCACCGTCGGCCCCGGCCGGCAATCACAGAGAACAATGGAGTTTCCATGACATTCGGCAAGAAGACCGCATTCGCGGCACTCGTGGCAGCATCCGCGCTGGTGTTCGCCGGCTGCGCCGGCGGCGGAGACGTGATCGAAGAAGGCAGCGGCGGCGGCAGTGGCTCAGGCGACGGCGAGATGTACATCGCCCTCGTCTCGAAGGGCTTCCAGCACCAGTTCTGGCAGGCCGTGAAGAAGGGCGCGGAGCAGAAGGCGGAAGAGCTCGGCGTCAAGATCACGTTCGAAGGCCCCGCGGCCGAGACCGAGATCGCCGGCCAGCTCGAGATGCTGACCGCCGCGATCGACAAGAACCCGGATGCCATCGCCTACGCGGCGCTGGACCCCGAGGCCTGTGTCGCCCCGCTCGAGCAGGCGAAGTCGAAGGACATCCCTGTCGTCTACTTCGACGCTCCCTGCAACGGCGACGTCGGGCTCAGCCTGTCGGCGACCGACAGCAAGGTCGCGGGCGCGCTCGCCGCAGAGCACATGGCCGAGCTGATCGGCGGTGAGGGCCAGGTCGCGATCGTGGGCCACTCGCAGATCAACTCGACCGGTGTCGAGCGTCGTGACGGCTTCGTCGAGAAGATCGAGGCCGACTACCCCGACATCGAGATCGTCGACATCCAGTACGGCGACGGCGACCACCTGAAGTCGGCCGACATCGCGAAGACGCTGATCGCGGCGCACCCCGACCTCAAGGGCATCTACGGCACCAACGAGGGCTCGGCCATCGGCGTCGTGAACGCCGTGAACGAGCTCGGCCTGGAGAAGGGCAAGATCACGATCGTCGGCTTCGACTCCGGAGCGGCGCAGATCAACGCCATCAAGGACGGCACCATGGCCGGCGCCATCACGCAGGACCCGATCGGCATCGGCGAGCAGGTCGTGCAGGCCGCCTACGACGCGGCCAACGGCAAGGAGGTCGACGAGTTCTACGACACCGGTTCCTACTGGTACGACAAGACCAACATCGAAGACCCGAAGATCGCCGCAGTCCTCTACGAGTGACCTCGGCAGATCCACGGGAGCCCCTCACCTTCGGGTGGGGGGCTTCTTCGTGCGCGCGGCGAATGAGGACAGGATCCGTCCGCGGCGAATGTCACGATGTGATCGACGAAAGGATGCACCATGACCACCACCCCCGCGCGACCTGACGGCTCCAACACCGTCAACCCCTTCCTCATGACCGACGACGCCGCACGGATCATCGACTTCCTCACGCGCGTCTTCGGCGCGATCGACGTGCCCGAGGCGCGGACGCTCGACACCGACGGGCTGATCCTGCACTCCGAGCTGCGCATCGGAGACTCCCTGATCACGGTGGCGGATCGCAAGCCGGACTGGCCGTTCACGCCCGGCTTCCTCCAGGTCTACGTCGACGACGTCGAGGCGACGCTGGAACGCGCGGTCGCGCTCGGTGCGCGCATCGTGACCCGCCCGACGGACTTCTTCGGCGACACGTTCTCGCGCTTCACCGATCCGTCCGGCAATCTGTGGTGGGTGTATCGGCACGAGCCGCAGGAAGCGGCCTGGGATGCCGCGCCGGCTGTGGACGCCGGAACGACCGATGCCGACGCCGAGGACTGGTCCAGCTTCACCTCTCCGGAGCTCGAGTACATCCACGAGAGCCTGGTCGAGGCGATGACATCGTTGCAGGATCCGCGGCTCGCGAACTGAGGCGCCTGGTCGGGCGGAGATCTCACGTTCGGGAGTTGGATCTGAGCCTCAGACTCCTCCCGTCGCGGAGAACTCCGCCCGAACAGCTGTCAGATGACGCAGCGCCGCGACTCACGCCGAGAGCGTGAGCAGGCGCGCGGGGTTGGCGATCAGCATCCGGTCCACGGCGTCATCGCCGATCAGCGCGCGGAGACGCGGGACGTAGCGCTCGCCGAGGTAGCCGAGGCCCGGCATGCCGCCGTAGGCGAGGTAGCGGGTGCGTCGCGCGACGTCTCCGCCGAGCACCACACGATCGCCCGCTCCACGCTCGACGACGGATGCGGTCAGCGCCAGCAACTCGGCATCGGACCGCGTGCGCGGCCGCGCGAATCCGTCGTACCCGAGGTAGGCGCCGCGTTCGGTGAGGGAGACGTGCAGCCCCGGATCCGGATCGCGGTCGGCGTGCGCCAGGACCACCCGATCGGATGCCACGCCCTCGGCCGCGAGCAGATCGAGGACCTCATGGGCTGCGGTGCAGAACTCCAGGTGCACCATCACCGGCGCACCGGTCTCGCGGTGCGCGGCGGCGACGGCGAGGAGGCTCGTGCGTTCGAAGGGGCTGATGCGCCAGTAGTCGATGCCGGCCTTCAGCAGCCCGGCGCGCACCGGCTCGCCGTGGGTGGTCGCGGCGAGTGGGACCTCCGGCGTCTCGAACACCGCGGTGTCGGCATCCGGCATCCCGCGGGTGAGGTCGGAGCGGAACAGCGCGGCCAGGCGGTCGACCGTCCAGACCTGCATCGGATGGTCCGCTCCGTAGTGCGCCTCGCGATGCCGGCCCGTCGTCGCGATGATGTGCAGGCCGGTCGTCGCACTGATCCGCGCCAGCGCCGCGGGGTCGCGGGCGAGGCCGAACGGGGTCGCATCGACCATCGACTCGAAGCCGCTCGCCTTCAGCAGCCCCGCTTCTGCGCCCGACGCGCGCTCGTCGTCGAGCTCATCACCCGGCAGCAGAGGCGACACCTGGAACAGATGCTCGTGATAGTCCACGCGCCCGAGCGCGGCCGGTTCGACATCGCCGAGCACCGTCCGGACGACCGGCATCAGCGCACCGACTCCGCCGCCTCGGCGAGCCGCTCGACGGTCTCGGGGGTGAGGTCGAGCTCGAACACGTCGGCCACGACCTGCGACCAGCCGTGGATGAAGTAGCGCCAGCCGTCGACCACGTGCAGCGACCGGGCGGTCTCCTGCGCGTGGGCCTGGTGCAGGAACTCGAGCGAGCCGCGGTAGTTGAACTCCCACGCGTACGCGCCCTCGGGGAACACGACCGCGTCGGTCAGCGGAGAGCCGGGGCGATCCTTGCCGAGTCCCGTGGCGTTCGCGATCACCGATCCCGGGGGAGCGGCGGCCACGACCGCGTCGGCCTCGTCGGGGGTGGCCGTGACGATGTAGTCGATCAGCCCGTCGCGGGTGCCGTGCTGGCGGTGCACCTCGCGGAGATGGTCGAGCTTGTCCTGCGAGCGGGCGGTCACCGTGACGCGAGCGGGAGCATCGGCGCGCTCCGCGAGCGCCCAGCTGAGCGCCGTGCCCGAGCCGCCGGCTCCGAGGATCACGACCTCCGCTCCTGTGCGGGCGAAGTGGTCGGCGGGGAGGAAGTCGTTCAGCGCCAGGTCGACCGTGATCGGATCCTTCGCGCGGCCCGACAGCAGCGCGCCGCGCTTGGAGATGCTCGAGATCTCGGCGCACGACACCGCGAACGGATCGAGCTCGTCGAACAGATCGGATGCCGCGGCGTACACGTTCATCTTGTGCGTGGTGACGAGGGCGCCGCGGTGGTGCGGGTCGTCGCGGATCTGCTCGACCATCGCCCGGTACTGCGCCGGATCGGCATCCATCGGCAGGTCGTGGCCGATCAGCGTGCGGGTCGGGAGGCCCAGGATGTCGGCCCAGAGCGGGAACACCTTCATGATCGACGACGACGCCGTCGTCACGCCGACGAAGCCCATGTAGTTCGACGGCACGGTCTCGATCGTCTCCGGATCGGTGGTGAGGGACGAGGTCATCGGAGGCTCCTAGCGGGCGGTCACGGGGTGGGCGGGCTCTGCGCCCCTGAGCACGGCGAGGACGTCGTCGAGCGAGATCGAGCCCATGTTGTCCACGGCCTGGGTGGTCTGCGCCCCGAGATGAGGAGTCACGATCACCCGGTGCGCGAGGGCCGGATCGAGCAGAGGGCTGGCCTGGGCGGCGGTGTCGCCGTCGAGCGTGTCGGCGGCGTAGGCGGACAGGATGCCGTCGCGCAGCGCCTCGGCGACGGCGGTCTCGTCGACGAGGTCGCCGCGCGCCGTGTTCACCAGCACGGTGCCTCGTCGCATATGGGCGAGCCGTCCGGCGTCGACGAGCAGCTGACCGCCCGGGGCGTGCAGCGTGATCACGTCGGCGACGCGGAACAGCTCGTCGAGGTCGATCGGCTCGGCGCCGTTCGCCCGGATCAGGTCGGCGGACAGGAAGGGGTCGGCGGCGACGACGCGCGGCCCGAAGCCGCTCAGGCGCCTCGCCACGCCCTGGCCGATGCGGCCGAAGCCGACGATCCCCACGACGGCCGCCCCCAGCTCGCGTCCGCGTCGCACGCTCCAGTCGCCCTCGCGCACCCGGCGGTCGCCGTCCGGCACGGACCGCAGCGCGGCCAGCATGAGACCTGTGGCGTGGTCGGCGACGGCATCCGCATTGGCGCCGGGGGTGTTGGTGACAGGGATGCCGCGGCGACGGGCCGCCTCCAGATCGACGGCCTCCGTGCCGACGCCGTAGCGGGCGATGACCTTGAGGCGCGGCCCCGCGTCGAAATGCTCGTCGGTGACGGCACCCGTGCCGGCGATCCAGGCATCCGCGCCATGCAGCAGCGGACGCAGCTCGTCGAGGTCGTGGTGGGCGGGACCGCGCAGGATGCGGTGACCGGCCTGTGCCGCCCGACCGACGAGGTCGAGGTCGCCGTCCGAGAACGAGCGGCTGGTGACGAGGATCACGCCCATCAGCTCGGCCGTCCTGCGAACCAGGGCGCGAGAGCCGAGTAGGCCTCGGCGAAGCGGGCGTGGCGCTCGACATAGACCGCGTGACGCCCGGCATCCGGGGTGAACTCGGCGGTCACCTCGCTCAGCGCGCGCGCCGCGGCGAAGTCGGCGAGGCCGAGACCGACCGCGCCCGTGACCGCGGCGCCGAGGCTGTTCGCCTCTTCGACGATCGTGCGTCGGCGCACCGGCACACCCCAGACATCGGCGAGGACGGACAGGTACACGTCGCTCTGCGCTCCGCCGCCGACCGCATCGATGCGGTCGATCACGGCGCCCGAATCCCGGAACGCCTGGATGCACGTGAGCAGGTTGAAGGCGGTGCCCTCGAGCACCGCGCGCGTGAGGTGGGCGCGCTGATGATGGCGTGCGAGGCCGACGAAGGCGCCGCGCGCGTCGGGATCCCAGAGCGGGGAGCGCTCGCCGAGGAGGTACGGGAGGAAGTAGAGGTCGTCGGTGTCGACGTCACCGGAGGCTTCGGCGATGAGCCGACCAGTCTGCGGGTGCGCCGGATCGGGGGAGAGGGCTTCGGCGATCCACTGCACGGATGCTCCGCCGGCCTGCATCGTCGCGGTCGGGACGAACGACCCCGGCACGACGTTGTCGAACGTGAAGGTGCGCATCGCCGGATCGTGCAGCGGCTGATCCGCGGCGAACGAGATCCACGACGACGTGCCGAGGCAGACGTACGCGCCGTCCTCGGGTGCGACCACGCCGGAGCCGACGGCGGCCATCGGGCCGTCTCCGCCGCCCATGACCACGGGGACGCCGGCAGGCAGGCCGAGCGCCTGGGCCGCGGCATCCGTCAGTCCGCCGGCGATCGCGGTCGAGTCGAGGATCTCGGGGAACAGGGCGGGGTCGAGGCGCGCAGCCTGCAGCACCTCGTCGGACCAGGTGCCGGTGCGCTGGTCGTACGCGTTCGTTCCCGAGGCATCGGAGCGGTCGGTCGCCAGGCGTCCGGTGAGGCGCAGCACGATGAAGTCCTTGGCGACGCAGACGCGGCGCACGCGCGACCAGATGTCTGGCTCGTGGTCGCGCACCCACATGACCTTCTCGAGGGAGTAGGTCGGGTTGAGGCGATGACCGAGGATCGCGTAGGCGTGCTCGGCGCCGAGGGCGGCTTCGAGCTCGCGCTGCTGCGCCCCCGCACGGGTGTCGGCCCAGATGATCGCCGGACGCGCCGGCTCGCCGTCGGCGTCGAGAAGCACGGCGCCCATCATCTGCCCGCTCACGACGAGGCCGGCGATGGCGGCAGGGGCCGTCTCGGTGCGGGCGAGCAGATCGCGGGTCGCGGCGACGACCGCGTTCCACCAGTCGGCCGGTTCCTGCTCGGCGA
This sequence comes from Microbacterium sp. LWH11-1.2, assembly GCF_038397745.1. Taxonomy (NCBI): domain Bacteria; kingdom Bacillati; phylum Actinomycetota; class Actinomycetes; order Micrococcales; family Microbacteriaceae; genus Microbacterium; species Microbacterium sp. LWH11-1.2. Next base: position 1,658,592 of record NZ_CP151636.1, read on the forward strand.
TGCCACCGGCGGCGAAGTGCGCCGGGTAGGGCACGGTGACCGCGGCGACCAGTCGGCCGTCGTCGTGATGCAGGGACGCCTTGTTCCCCGTGGTCCCCAGGTCGTGCGCGATGAGCATGGCCGCGGCCTATCCCGCGTAGGGACGCAGGTCGACGCCGTCGGCCGCACGGTAGGCGCGCGAGCCCATGCCGTGCTCGAGCACCCAGCCGTAGTCGTGGCCGGCGCCGCCTGGATACACGGCGAGGAACGCGTAGGGCTCGTCGCCGGTGTTGACCGAGCGATGCGCCCACCCCGGCGGGATGTAGCCGATGGTACCGGGGAGCATGTCGAGCCATTCGGTGCGCTCGCCGTCGAACATGAGCAGTCCGCCGCGTCCCTTGAGCGCGAGGTAGATCTCGCCCTGGTGGTTCGGATGCTGGTGCCCCTTGGTCATCCACAGCTCGCCGGACGTGTCGCCGGGCATGATCGTGGTGATCGACTGGGGGAGCTCGCGGTCGATCTCGGGGACAGGGGAGCTGACGACGGTGTAGACGACCGGGTCGTCGCCCGCGGATGCCGCGGCCCAGGCGTCGGCGTCGAGGAAGAGGCCCTCGAGATCGGACATCCGCCGGGTGAGGGTCGGTCCTTCGGGGGAGAGCGTCAGCTTCTCGGCATCGAAGGCGATCGCCATCGGGGAGATCGGCGGGGTGTGGAACTCGGGCATCGGTGCTCCTTGCGAGGATGCTGCGGCGCTGCGCAACCTGTAATGACAAGTTGAGTGTACCTGTGATGACAGGTTCGCGTCCAGGACACATCGCTCATCCGCGCAGGTCTCGGCGCGCGCTGGTGGCCGCTCTGTCAGCTCCGGTCGCGATATCTCATGGATCCGCGGCCGGGATGGCTGACATATCGCGACGGGAGGCGGGTCAGCGGGGTCAGGCGTCGGCGCGGCGGGCGCGGTACGCGGCGACAGCGTTGCGGTTGGCGCAGGTCGCCGAGCAGTAGCGCTTCGAGCGGTTGCGCGAGAGGTCGAGGGCGAGAGCCTCGCAGGTGTCGTCGTCGCAGACTGTGATGCGTGACCCCTCGTCGGTGCGGATGACGTCGATCAGGGCCATCGCCGTCTCGATGAGCACGCGCTCGGCGAGCGGTCGTTCGTCATCGACGGCGTGCAGGTGCCAGTCGGTGCCGTCGTGCCGCACGAGGTGCGGCGTGAGCGTGCTCTCGTCGAGGGCGGCGTTCACCCGCTCGACCATGTCGTCGCGCGGGGCCAGCAGCATCGAGCGCAGACGCGGTCGAAGCTGCTGCAGTGACGCGAGTTCCGCGTCGTCGCGATCGAGCCGCCCGGTGTAGGGGAACTCCACCAGGAATGCCGCGTAGTCGTGGAGGTCGGCGAGCGTCTCCGGGTCCTCCGCGGAGTTCACGAGCCAGACCGCCGAGCGGAGAGCCTCGGCCGTGTCATTCGTGAAGATCATGTTGACATGTTACATCGGGGACGCGTAACGTCACATCCTATGAGCACTATGGCGAATGACACCGTCGGTACGACCGTGTCCGGCGTGCGTCTGGGACTGCCGCTCGCCATCGGCGCCGCGTTCGCCTTCGGCATGTCCGGCGGCTGGGCGCGGGGTCTCATGGATGCCGGGTGGACGCCCGGCGCCGCCGTCACCGCACGCATCTGGGTCGCCGCCCTCGTCCTGCTGATCCCGACGGTCCTGTCCCTGCGAGGGCGATGGAATCTGCTCCGACGCAATCTCGGCATGATCGCGGCGTACGGCCTGCTCGCGGTGGCGGCCACGCAGCTCTTCTACTTCCAGGCTGTTGCCGTGATGGATGTCGGCATCGCGCTGCTCATCGAGTACACGGCGCCGATCGCCGTCATCCTCTGGCTGTGGCTCCGCCGCGGGGAGCGGCCGAGCCGACGCAGCATCCTCGGTGCGCTGATCGCGTTCGTCGGCCTCGTGCTCATGCTCGACATCGTGACCGGTGCCGAGGTGAACGCTGCCGGCATCCTGTGGGCGCTCGGGGCGATGGTCGGTGCCGCGACCTACTTCCTGCTCTCGGCCAAGGCCGACACGGGTCTGCCGCCGGTCGCGCTCGCCGGGAGCGGCCTGCTGCTCGGGGCGCTCGGTCTGACCGTCGCCGGCGCCGTCGGCGTCCTGCCCATCGCGTGGAGCACTGACGACATCGCCTACCGGTTCGGCACCGTGCCGTGGTTCGTGCCGGTGCTGGCAATGGGCGTGCTCGCGACGGCGCTGGCCTATCTGCTCGGCATCGCCTCGACGCGGATGCTGGGCTCGCGACTCGCCTCGTTCGTCGCACTGGCCGAGGTCGTGGCTGCGCTGCTCTTCGGCTGGCTCCTGCTCGGACAGCTGCCCGATCTTCTCCAGGCCCTCGGCGGCGTGCTCGTGCTGGCGGGTGTCGTGATCGTGAAGCTCGGGGAGCCGGTGCCGGCGGAGTTCGTCGAGCCCGTGCCGGAGCCGCGTCGCTGACTGCTTCCCCGCCGAGAGGGTGGCTCGACAGGCATTCTCGACGGCGCGACAGTGAGACGAATGTATACGAGAGGTGCATGAATGGGGAGATGCGCCCGGGAGTAGCTCGTTTATGTATACACTGAGGGCATGACCCTCTCCGTCGAGCGCACGTCCGCGAGCGATCGCGCGTATGCGGCTCTGCTCGACGGCATCCAGTCCGGAGCCCTCGCAGCGGGCGTCGTCCTGGGCGAGGTCGAGCAGGCGGAGCGTCTCGGCGTGAGCCGCACCCCGATGCGCGAAGCGCTGCGCCGCCTGATCGCCGACGGCCTCGTCGTGCAGCAGTCGCCGCGGGTCACCGTCGTCGCGGACCTGCATGCCGACGACATCCGCTCGCTCTTCGAGATCCGCCGCGCACTGGAGGAGACCTCCGCCCGCCTCGCCGCCACTCGCGGCGATGCGGGCCTCTTCGCCGCCCTCGCCGACGAGTTCGCCCACGTCGACCTCGCCGCCGCCGAGGGGCGCGACGCCTACTACGCCCTCATCGCCCGCTTCGACGCCGCCCTCGACGCGGCCGTCGCCAACGACTACATCGCCTCGGCACTGCGCACCGTCCGCACGCACCTCGTGCGGGTGCGGCGGATGGCGCGCGACAACCCGGCGCGACTCGCGGCATCCGCCTCCGAGCACCGGACGATCGCCGAGGCCCTCGCCGCGCGCGACGGCGACCTCGCCGCCCACGCCACGCACGTCCACCTGCACAACGCGCTCACCGGCATCCTCGATTCGCTACCTGAACACGTTTCGTCACTTCGACTCGCTCCGCTCGCTCAGTACAACGCTCGCTCCGCTCGCTCAACGACCGAAAGAGTCTCATGACCGTCACCCACCACGTCCGTGTCCACCGCAGTGACGAGAACCTCGCGCGCGAGGACCAGCTCGCCTGGAAGATCGCCGAGGTCGCCGCCGACCCGGTCGAGGTCGAGCAGGACGTCGTCGACATGATCATCAACCGCATCATCGACAACGCGTCGGTCGCCGCGGCATCCCTTACCCGTGCGCCGATCAACGCGGCACGCGCGCAGGCGTTCAGCCACCCGGTCTCGACCGGAGGAGCGGGCGCGAACCTCTTCGGTGCCGCCCTCGACCGTCGCACGAGCCCCGAGTGGGCGGCGTGGGCCAATGGCGTGGCCGTGCGCGAGCTCGACTACCACGACACCTTCCTCGCGGCGGAGTACTCGCACCCCGGCGACAACATCCCGCCGATCCTCGCCGTCGCGCAGCACGCAGGCAAGGACGGGCGGGCGCTCGTGCGCGGCATCGCGACCGGATACGAGATCCAGATGGACCTCGTGCGCGCGATCTGCCTGCACAAGCACAAGATCGATCACGTCGCCCACCTCGGCCCGTCGGCCGCGGCCGGCATCGGCACCCTGCTCGGCCTCGACGTCGAGACGATCTACCAGGCCGTCGGCCAGGGGCTGCACACCACGACCGCCACCCGGCAGAGCCGCAAGGGCGAGATCTCGACCTGGAAGGCGCACGCCCCGGCCTTCGCGGGCAAGATGGCCGTCGAGGCGGTCGACCGGGCGATGCGCGGGCAGACGAGCCCCGCCCCGATCTACGAGGGCGAGGACGGCGTGATCGCCTGGATGCTCGATGGCAAGGATGCCGCGTACGAGGTGCCGCTGCCCGCCGCCGGCGAGCCGAAGCGCGCGATCCTCGACTCGTACACGAAGGAGCACTCGGCCGAGTACCAGGCACAGGCGTGGATCGACCTCGCTCGCAAGCTCGGCACCGAGAACCCGGCGCTGCGCGACCCCGCGAACATCGCCTCGATCGTGCTGCACACCAGCCACCACACGCACTACGTGATCGGCTCGGGTGCGAACGACCCGCAGAAGTACGACCCGACGGCGTCCCGCGAGACGCTCGACCACTCGATCCCGTACATCTTCGCGGTGGCACTGCAGGACGGCGGCTGGCACCACGTCGACTCCTACGCCCCGTCTCGCGCGGCACGCCCCGACACCGTCGAGCTGTGGCACAAGATCACCACGGCCGAGGATGCCGAGTGGACGCGCCGCTACCACTCCGAGGACCCGGACGTGAAGGCGTTCGGCGGTCGCGTCGAGTTCCTGCTCACCGATGGCACGACCGTGGTCGACGAGATCGCGGTCGCCGACGCGCACCCGCTCGGCGCCCGTCCGTTCGCCCGCGACAACTACATCGCGAAGTTCCGCCTGCTCGCCGAGCCCGTGCTCGAGCCCGCCGAGATCGAGCGCTTCCTCGAGCTCGTGCAGCGCCTGCCCGAGCTCACCGCCGCCGAGGTCGGCGAGCTCTCGATCGTCGCGAAGGCCGGGCTGCTCGACGGCGCCGACGCGCCGAAGGGGCTGTTCTGATGCTGTCCTCGGACCCTTCGACAAGCTCAGGGACCCAGGGTGGGTTGCTGAGCCTGTCGAAGCACCCCACCCGCGCACGTGATCGGAGGTTCTGATGCTGTACTCCACGACCACCCCGGCCGAGAAGCGGCGGCTGTTCCGGGAACGGCTCCGCTCCGGCGAACTGCTGCGCTTCCCGGGAGCCTTCAACCCGCTGAGCGCCCGGCTCATCGAGCAGAAGGGCTTCGACGGGGTCTACATCTCCGGTGCGGTGCTCGCCGCCGATCTCGGGCTCCCCGACATCGGCCTCACGACGCTCACCGAGGTCGCCGGTCGGGCGAAGCAGATCGCCCGCATGACGGAGCTCCCCGCGATCGTCGATGCCGACACCGGATTCGGCGAGCCGATGAACGTCGCCCGCACGATCCAGGAGCTCGAGGATGCCGGACTCGCCGGCACGCACATCGAGGACCAGATCAACCCGAAGCGCTGCGGTCACCTCGACGGGAAGAGCGTCGTCGACGAGAGCACGGCGATCAAGCGCATCCGCGCCGCCGCCGACGCGCGTCGCGATGAGAACTTCCTCATCATGGCGCGCACCGACATCCGCGCGATCGAGGGACTGGATGCCGCGATCGACCGCGCCAAGGCGCTGGTGGATGCCGGAGCGGATGCCGTGTTCCCCGAGGCGATGCGGACCCTCGCGGAGTTCGAGGCGATGGCGAACGCGCTGGACGTGCCGATCCTCGCGAACATGACCGAGTTCGGCAAGAGCGAGCTGTTCTCCACGGACCAGCTGCGCGACGCCGGGGTCGCCCTCGTCATCTGGCCTGTGTCGCTCCTTCGCATCTCGATGGGGGCATCCGGGCGTGCACTGGATACTCTGAACGACGAGGGGCATCTGACCTCGAAGCTCGGCGAGATGCAGCACCGCGCCGATCTCTACGACCTCATCGACTACGAGTCGTACAACCACTTCGACTCGGGCGTCTTCAACTTCACAGTCGACAACACCGGTCGCTGAGCAAAGCGAAGCGGACATCCGACCCGGTCGCCGAGCGAGCAGCGAAGTGACGAGTCGAAGTACACGAAGGAGTGACATGACCGAGCCGGACATCAAGAAGGGCCTCGCGGGGGTCGTGGTCGACACGACCGCGATCTCGAAGGTCAATCCCGAGACGAACAGCCTGCTCTACCGGGGATACCCGGTGCAGGAGCTGGCCGCGACGCAGCCCTTCGAGGCGGTCGCGTACCTGCTCTGGAACGGGGAGCTGCCCACGGCCGAGGAGCTGGCGGCGTTCCGCGTCACCGAGCGCTCGAACCGCGCGCTCTCGCCGGTGGTCAAGGACGCGATCGACCGGCTGCCGCTGGACTCGCATCCGATGGACGAGGTGCGCACGGCGGTGAGCGTCATCGGCGCCATCGAGACCGCGGGCATCGCCAACGTCCTCGACGCGGTCGGAACTCCGGAGGAGAACCTGGAGCGCAGCCTGACCCTGTTCGCCGCGCTTCCCGCGATCGTGTCGTACGGTCAGCGTCGTCGCCGGGGCCTGGAGCCGCTCGAGCCGCGCGATGACCTCGACTACGCGGCGAACTTCCTCTGGCTCACGTTCGGCGAAGAGCCCGAGCCGGCCGTCGTCGACGCGTTCAACCGCTCGATGATCCTCTACGCGGAGCACTCCTTCAACGCCTCCACGTTCACGGCACGGGTGATCACCTCCACGCTGAGCGACCTGTACTCCGCGGTCGTCGGCGCCATCGGCGCGCTCAAGGGGCCGCTGCACGGCGGGGCGAACGAGGCGGTCATGCACATCTTCGACGAGATCGGCACCGCCGACCGGGTCGGGGGGTGGCTCGACGCCGCGCTGGCCGAGAAGCGCAAGATCATGGGCTTCGGGCACCGCGTGTACAAGCGCGGCGACTCGCGGGTGCCGACCATGAAGGCGGCGCTCGACTCCCTCGTCGCGCACTACGACCGGCCGGATGTCGCCGAGCTGTACGAGACGCTGGAGAGCGAGTTCGTCTCCCGCAAGGGCATCTACCCGAACCTCGACTACCCCTCGGGTCCCGCGTACAACCTCATCGGGTTCGACACCCTGACGTTCACTCCGCTCTTCGTCGCCGCTCGCATCACCGGCTGGACCGCGCACATCATCGAGCAGCAGTCGTCGAACGCGCTGATCCGTCCGCTGTCGGCCTACGACGGCCCGGATGAGCGCCACATCGAGGAGTACGTGCCCGACACCGCGGCGATCGACGTGCTCGAGCGTCCGGAGGAAGCCGCCGGCTGACCCTGTCGAAGCGGGTGGCTCTCAGTCCGCGCGGGTGAGCTCGCCGACCTTCGTGCCTGCCGCGTTCATCGCGACCAGCACATCGCCGTCGACCTCGGCGGAGCGCACGCTGCGCAGCCAGTCGTCGACTCCCTCGCACGCCTTCAGGGTCGACGCGAAGGGCGCCAGGGAGATGCGGCCGCCGTCGACCGTGTACGTCGTCGTGATGCCGTTGCACCCGTCGCTGCCGTGCACCTCGCCGTCCGCCGTGAACTCCAGGTGCGGCTCACCCGCCGCGTCCTGACCCCAGAGTCCGACGACCTCGGAGGCGACGGCATCCGGTGCTGCCGCATCGGTCGGGGTCGAAGTGGGCGCGGCGGACTCGCCGGACGTGCATCCGGTGCCGACCAGCGCGAGGAGGCCGAGCGCCGCGAGGCCGACCAGGGAACGTGTTCGGGTTCGGCTCATGCCCGTCATGCTAGCCGCCTCCTCGTCGAACCCGCCGATATCTCCAGTCATTGGAACAAAGCGCGCACACTTTCGCCCACCTTATGAATTCCTCATGAACGCAGCCGGTTTCCTGTGTGTTCGCTGAGTAGTATTTCGGTTATCCCTCGCCATGACGGCGAGGGACTCTGCTGCTCGGGGGACCAGCGTCGCACTTCGCGCCCCGTCCGGGACGCAGACCGGCCGTGCGTGAGCACGAGGCCGCAGTCCAGAGTGAATGACGATCCGCGACCAGCAAGGACATACATCACATGAAGCACAGAGGGACAGGACGGCGCCCACTGGCGTTGACCGCCGCAGCGACGATCGCCCTGTCGGGGCTCTTCATCAGCGCACCGGCCTTCGCCGAAGACGGGGCTGACCTGCCCGCCGACCCGTCGGCGACGACGTCGGAGACCGCGGCGCCGGAGGCCCCCGCGACCGAGGCGCCCGCGACCGAGGCTCCTGCGGAAGAGCAGCCGCCTGCCGCGGAGGAGCCGCCGGCCGAGCTCGTCGAGACCTTCGAGGCTGCGGCCGCGAGTGACATCGACGCGGTCGCCTACGGCCAGAACGCCAACGACGAGTGGGTGTTCCTCGTCACCGAGGCCACGACCGCGAGCGACCAGGAGATCCAGGCCTTCGCCGACTCGAAGAGCCTCCCGGTCGACGTCGTCGCGAAGGTGGACGCCGCTCCCACCGCCTGGGCGGACGGCGACTTCGTCGGAGGCCAGGGCTACCTCGTCGTGCACCCCGACGACAACGTCTCCGCCTGCTCCGTCGGCTTCGCGGCCTTCGCACCCGACGGATCGGACGCCTTCCTGAGCGCCGGTCACTGCGCGTTCAACGCCCAGGGCACCAAGCTCTCGGCCACGACGCTGAGCATCCCGAACCAGGAGCCCGCCGTCGGCGGCCCCGGCTTCGAGGTGCCGAACCCTCCCGTTCTGCTCGGCACCTTCGGGTTCGCGCAGTTCGGCAGCACGGGCAACGCCGCAGGTTCCAACGGCGACACCAACGCCACCGACATCTCGGTGATCGATGTCGTCGAGGCCAACGGCTGGAACCCCCTTCCCTCCGTGACCGACTGGACGACCGCCGGCCCCGCTCTCGACTCGCTCGCCGCGAGCACCTTCCCGGTCAAGGCCGTGGGCTCTGCGGTTCCCGGCTCCGTCTCGAAGAGCGGTCGTACGACCGGATTCACGACCGGCACGATCGACGGCGACGACATCATCGACGGCTGGGCGAACATCGACGGCCGCTTCGTGCAGGGCTTCTCCAGCAACACCGTCGCCGGCCCCGGAGACTCCGGCGGCTCGGTCATCCAGGGCACCACGGCAGTGGGCCTCATCAGCGGCGGTACCGAAGCCGACCCGGGAGCCGGCATCGAGCAGTGGACCTGGGCGGCGTCGCTCACCACCGCTCTTCCGAAGACCGGTGGCTACGAGGTCGCGCTCGACCTCGACGCCCCCGCGATCGCGAGCCCGGCCAACGGCGCCAGCGTCACCCCCGGCCAGACCGTCAGCGGCACCGCCCCTGGCGCCACCTCTGTCATCGTGAACCTTGGTGGCGGCGACCAGGAGGTCCCGGTCTCGAACGGCGCGTTCTCCTTCGCGGGTCCCGTCGCGCTCGGCGCCGCCTCGATCTCGGTGACCTCGGCGAACGGCTTCAGCCGCTCGGACACGACGACCATCGCCGTCGAGGTGGAGGCTGCTCCGCTCGCCGCGCCGATCATCACGTCGCCGGCGAGCGGCACGACGCTCACCGCCACCGTCACGGCGATCAGCGGCACGGGTCTCCCGACCGCGGACATCACGGTCGTCGACGGCGAGGGCAACACTCTCGGCACGGCAGTGGTCGGCGGGACCGGCACCTGGACCGTCGACGGGCTGAACCTCGGGTACGGGGCTCACACGGTCGTCGTGACGCAGGCCAGCGCAGGTGAGGTCTCCCCGGAGGCCACGGCCTCCTTCTCGGTCGTGCCGGTCGCCCCGGGTGTGACGTCGATCGCGGGCGGCTCGGCCTTCCCGCATGACGGCGGGCCCTCGGCTCTCTCCGGCACGGGTATCGACGGAGCCACGGTCACCGTGGTGCTCACCGGCGTCGACGCGCCCGCGGCGAAGGCGGATGCCGGTGCCCTCGCGGCACTGAGCGGCGTCTACACCACGACCGTCGCAGGCGGCACGTGGACCGTGACCTTCCCCGAGGTCCTGATGACCGGTTCGTACACGGTCTCCGCGCGGCAGACCGTCTCCGGCTTCGTCTCTTCGGCGACGCTGGTCTCGTTCTCGGTTCTCGGCGTGCCGGCACCGGGTGGCGGCGCGGTCGCTCCGGGCGGCGGCGGAACCGGCGACGGCAACCTCGCCGCGACGGGTGCGGACGCACTGGTCCCGATGGGTGCCGCGGCCGTCGCGCTCGCGCTGCTCTCGGGCGGGCTGCTGCTGATGGCACGTCGTCGTCGGACGATCGAGGCCTGACCGCACTGATCGGAACCTGATCCGACACGACCTCGGTCGCCGTCGGAGAACGAAGAAGCCCGGTATCGGAGGATACCGGGCTTCTTCGTTCTCGCGGAGGGGTCAGGCGCGGGTCACGTCCAGCTCGATGACCGACCAGGACAGCGGCGGGAGAGCCGTGCGCACGGCCCCGTCGACGACCTCGGCGCGTGCGAGCGGCACCATGTGCACCGTGTCGGGTGCGGTCTCGAGGTTCGCCGTGTGGCGGTCGCCGCCCTCGGGGATCGTGAGGGTCTCGGCCTGGCGCACGTGCAGGTCGCCGAGTCCGTGCAGGTCGATCGTGAGGTCGCTCTCCTCATCGAGCGAGCGGTTCGCGACGAAGACGACCAGGCGTCCGGTCGTCTCGTCCCAGGTCGCGGCCGCGTCGACGGCGTCGACTCCGCCGTAGCGCGCGGTCTCGATCTGCGGCGCCGACACCGCGAGACGCAGGATGCGGCCCTTGGCGAGGCGCGCCATGCGCTCGAACGGCCAGAAGCTCGTCTGCCGCCATGCGGCACCGCCCTCCTCCGACCGGATCGGGGCGATCACGTTCACGAGCTGCGCCTGGTTGGCGATCTTCACCCGGTCGCCGTGCCGCAGCAGGCTGTTGAGCAGGGTGCCGACGACGACGGCATCCGTCACGTTGTACGTGTCCTCGATCAGGCGCGGATGCTGCTTCCATCCGGCCTTCGCGATCTCCCCGGCTTCGACGTCGTTGTACTTGACCTGGTCCCACACGTTCCACTCGTCGAACGAGATGTCGACCTGCTTGGTGTGCTTGCCGGCGGCCTTGACCGCGTCGACCGTCGCGATGACGCCCTCGATGAAGGCATCCATGTCCACCGACTCCGCCAGGAACGACTCGGCGTCGCCGTCGTGCTCCTGGTAATACGCGTGCATCGAGACGAAGTCGACCTCGTCGTACGCGTGGCTCAGCACGGTGTGCTCCCAGGTGCCGAACGTCGGCATCGAGCGGCCCGACGAGCCGACCGCGACGAGCTCGATGGACGGGTCCACGAGGCGCATGGCCTTCGCCGCCTCCTGGGCGAGGCGGCCGTACTCGGTCGCGGTCTTGCCGCCGATCTGCCACGGCCCGTCGAGCTCGTTGCCGAGGCACCAGAGCTTGATGTCGAAGGGCTGCTCCGCACCGTTCTTCCGGCGCAGGTCCGACCAGTAGGTGCCGCCGGGGTGGTTCGCGTACTCGACGAGTGCGCGAGCCTCCTCGACGCCGCGCGTGCCGAGGTTGATGGCCTCCATGACCTCGACGTCGGCCTCCTTCGCCCAGTCCATGAACTCGTGCAGGCCGAACGCGTTGGTCTCGATCGTGTGCCACGCCCCGTCGATGCGCACGGGGCGGTCCTCGACGGGGCCGACGCCGTCTTCCCACCGGTACCCGGAGACGAAGTTGCCGCCGGGGTAGCGGATGACGGTCGGTCCCATCTCCTTGACCAGCGCCAGCACGTCCTGGCGGAATCCGCGCTCGTCGGCCTGGGGGTGGCCGGGCTCGTAGATGCCGGTGTAGACGCAGCGCCCCATGTGCTCGACGAACGAGCCGAAGAGCCTCCGGGGGACGTCGGCGATCGTGAAGTCGCGGTCGATGGTGATGCGGGCCTGAGACATTGCTCTCCTTGTGTCTGGCTCTGTGGCCGGGTGGGGGACTACTGACCGCCGAAGCCGCTCGTCGCGACTCCCTTGACGATCTGCTTCTGGAAGATGAGGAACACGACGATAAGGGGCAGTGCGGCCAGCACGGCCTGCGCCATGACCTGGGCGTACTGCACGCCGTAGGCGCTGATCACCGTCTGGAGACCGACCGGCAGCGTCATCAGGGTGGTGTCGTTGATGACGAGGAACGGCCAGAGGAAGTTGTTCCACGCGGCGATGAAGACGAAGATGCCGACGGATGCCATGATCGGACGCGACAGGGGCAGCACGATCGACCAGAAGATGCGCAGGCGCCCGGCGCCGTCGACGCGGGCGGCGTCTTCGAGCTCGATCGGGATCGCGTCGAAGAACCGCTTCAGGATGAACACCATCGCGGGGGCCACGACCTGCGGCAGGATCAGGCCCCAGTACGTGTCGATCAGGTTGAACGCGAGCATCTCGTAGAACAGCGGGATGATCAGCACCTGCGGCGGCACGACGATCGAGGCGATGATGACGACGAACAGCCACTTGCGTCCGGTGAAGTCCAGCCGTGAGAAGGCGTACGCGGCCAGTGCCGAGATCGTCAGCGTGATCAGGGTGATCGCGACCGAGGTCCAGAGGCTGTTGAACGCCCAGGTGTAGACGTTGCCCTGCGACAGGATCGCGGTGAACGCGTCGATCGTGGGGCCGGCGGCTCCGATCCAGCCGGGGTCGCCGGATGCGGCATCCGTCTCGGTCTTGAACGCGGTGGCGACGGCCCACAGGAAGGGCAGCAGCCAGCCGATCGCGAGGAGCAGCAGCACGACGAAGGCGGTGATGCGCAGCGGCCCGAACGGCTTCTGGCCGGGCAGGTGCGCGCGGCGGGGCTTCCGCGTCTCGGCGGTGGTGATCGCCTCGGTGCGGGTGGCGGTGACGGTGGCGGTGGACATCAGAACTGCTCCTTCCGGCGGCGCGTGATGAGGGCCTGCACGACGCCGAGGATGACGATGAGAGCGAAGAACACGTAGGAGATGGCGGCCGAGTAGCCGAACCGGTAGCTGACGAATCCGGCCTCGTAGATGTACTGCACGATCGAGCGGGTGGTGTCGCTCGCGACCCCGCCGAGCATCTGGTACGCCTGATCGAACAGCTTCAGCGAGGCGAGGATCTGCAGGATGAGGATCAGCACGGTCGCCGGTCCCAGCTGGGGGAGCGTGATCGACCAGAACTGCCGCCACGCGCCGGCGCCGTCGAGGGATGCGGCCTCGTACTGCTGCGGCGGGATGTTCTGCATCGCCGCCAGGTACAGCAGGAAGTTGAAGCCGACCGTCCACCACACGGTGGCGATCACGATCGACAGCATGTTCGTGTCGGGGTTCTGCAGCCAGGCGAGCGGCTCGAGTCCGAAGAACTCCAGGATGTTGTTGGCCGCGCCGACCTGCGGGTTGAAGATCCAGACCCAGATCTGCGAGATCACGGTCGAGGCCAGCAGGAACGGCATGAAGAACGACAGCCGCCAGAGCCACTGGCCGGGAATGCCGCGGTCGACGAGTGCCGCCATGACCAGGGCGATCACGACGAGCGGCACGGTGGAGAGCAGCGTGAACCACACGGTGTTCCCCATCGACTGCCACATCTTCGGGTCGCCGAGCGCCTCGACGTAGTTGGCGAAGCCGACGAACGCGCCGCCGGCCCCGGTGAGGGACTGGTCGGTGAAGCTGAGGATGATGCCGTGCACGATGGGCCAGGCGAGGAACAGGACGAACGCGACCAGGAACGGGGCGAGGAACGCCCAGCTGATGAGCTGCTCGCGGTTGCGGGCTCCGGCGCGACGCGGCGGGGTTCCGGTCTTCGATCCGGTGACGATGGTGCGGGTGGAATCGGTTGCGGTCGTCATGATCCGAACGTCCCTTCGGGGTCAGCCGGGTTGGGCTGTCGGAGCAGGGTGTTCACCCGTGCCTCGAAGCGGTCGATCGCGGCAGCGGGGTCGTCGCCCGAGAGGAGCACACCCTGCACGGCGGCGCCGAACTCGGACTGGAAGTTCGATCCGGATCCGGTGAACCACGCGGTCGGGTCGTAGACGACGTGCTGCGCGGCCTCGGCGTAGTGCGCCTGCGGGATGAGGTCGTCGTAGTCGGGGGACTCCGTGACCGGCAGGAAGGCCGGGATGTGCCCGGCCTCGGCCCACCCGAATGATCCCTTCAGCATGTCGGCGACGAACTGATAGGTCAGGTCGCGGCGGACGGGGTCGGCGTTCGTCTGATGCGGGAGCACGAAGGAGTGCGAGTCGGCGTAGACGGCCGGAGTGCCGAACAGGGTGGGGATCATGGTCGCGTCGAAGGGCAGCGACGCCGCCTGCATGGTGCGCAGCTCCCAGACGCCGGTGAAGAGCATGCCGCTCTTGCCGGTCGCGAACTCGGCGACCGCGCTGCCGTAGTCGGCCTGCGCGAGGGCGATCTCGCCGTCGAGGAGGGTGCGCATCAGCGACAGCGACTCGACGGCGACGTCTTTGTCGATCACGGCAGGGCCGCCGGGCGGGAGCTCGATGGCGCCGCCGTGCTGCGAGTAGAACGTGTAGAACAGGCGCCACATCTGCGCGCCGTCGCCGAGGTAGCCGTAGGACAGCGCGTGGCCCTCGGCCTGGCCGCCCACTTCGCGCAGCTGGTCGAGGAACTCCTCGGGCGAGGAGGTCTCCTGGAGCTTCCCGTCGCTGTCGAGCACTCCGGCCGCATCGCAGATGTCGGTGTTGAACATCATCACGAACGGGTGGGCGTCGAGCGCGATGCTGTACATGCCCTCGCCGACGAAGCCCTTCTCCCAGATCGGCTTCGGGAAGGTCGAGCTGTCGATGCCGAGAGAGGCGAGCTTGTCGACATCCCAGCGGTCGAGCAGCCCGCCCGGCGCCCAGCCGACGGTGCGGGTGGCGTGCATGATCGCGACGTCGGGTGCGCGACCGCCGGCTCCCGCCATCGCGAGCTTCGTGTAGTACGGCGTGCCCCAGGCGAGCACGGTGGGGCGGATGCGGAACGCGCTCTGCGCGCCGTTCACGTCATCGAGCAGCTGCGACATGGTGACACCGTCGCCTCCGGAGAGCAGGTGCCAGAACTGCAGGGTCTGGGTTCCCGAGCCGGGGACCGCGCCGGGGGCGCAGCCGGCGAGCAGAGCCGTGCCGGCGGCCACCGAGGCGGCGGTCAGGAACTGCCTGCGGGACAGATCGAGTGGGGGCGTCATCGTCACTCCTTCGTGACCGGTGGGTGGACGACTCATCATTACATCGATGTAATCGACGCGCAAGAAGCAGTTCGGACGATTCGCACGCGGGAGTCAGGGGCGGTAGCCCGCGGGGCGTCCGGCGGTGCTCGCGCGCTCGAGCAGATGGTGCGACAGCGTCAGGGATCGCGGCGGCGTGCTGCGGTCGTCCATACGCGACTCGAGCAGACCGAGCGCTGCCTCGGCGAACGCGCGACGGTCGAAGGCAACCGAGGTGAGCGCCGGCGACGTGTACTTCGAGAACTCGACGTCGTCGAAGCCCGTGACGATCACGTCGTCGGGAACGCGGATGCCGTGATCGTGCAGGGTGTGCAGCGCCCCGAGGGCGAGGGAGTCGGTGAAGGCCACGATCGCGTCGAACGCGACTCCGCGGGCGAGCAGCGTGCGCGCGGCATCCGCTCCACCCGACATCGACCAGGGCAGCCGGTTGACCTCGAGCGCCGGGTCCCGCGGGATGCCGGCTTCGCGCAGGGCGTCGTGCACGCCCTCGAGGCGCAGTCGACTCGTCGCCGTCGCGACGGACGGGTCGTCGTCGGCGCCGACCACCGCGATCCGCCTGGCGCCGCGCGAGAGCACGTGCCGCGTGGCATCCGCGGCCGCCATCCGGCTGTCGATGCGCACGTGGTCGGCCCTGTTCTGCTCGACCTCGCCGATCACGACGAGGGGCGGCAGACGATCGGAGTACTTGATGACGCTGTCCTCGAGGCGGATGGGGTTGAGGATCAGCCCGTCGACGAGGTGCGCCCTGGCGCGCGAGACGAGCTCCTTCTCGCGCTCGGGCACCGACGCGGTCTCCTCGATCTGCACGGCCAGGCCGCGATCGTGTGCGGCCTCGACGATGCGGTGCAGCAGCTCGGCCGAGAACGCGGTCGCGAGATCGGGGAGGGCGACGGCGATGATGCCGGACCGCCCCTTGCGGAGCCCGCGTGCGCTGAGGTTCGGGACGAAGTCGAGCTGCGTCATCGCGGATTCGACCTTGGCGCGCGTCTCCTCGCGCACGGCCACGGTGCCGGTGACGACGTTGGAGACGGTCTTGATCGACACCCCGGCGAGGGCGGCGACGTCTCTCATCGTCGCGCGTGGCGGTGGCGTCGCTGTCATCCGGTCAGCCTAGTGGGGACCGCCTCCGGCGAGGGAGTACAACGATGTAGTCGAGCCGTTCGTGGCTATCATGGCGCCATGGGCATCGAACGCAACTGGGCGGGCAACCTCACGTATCGCGCATCACGCGTGGAGCACCCGTCGTCGACGGATGAGCTGGCCGCGCTTCTCGCGCAGGGCGGTCCGGTGCGGATGCTGGGATCACGCCACAGCTTCAACGACCTCGCCGACACCGACGGCCTGCTCGTGGCCGTCGACGCGCTGCCCGCGGTGTTCGAGGTGAACCAGGCGCGCGACGCCGTCCGCGTCTCGGGTGGGCTGCGCTACGGCGACATCGCCCCGCGTCTGCTGGCGGAGGGGCTCGCGCTCGCGAACCTCGCCTCGCTCCCGCACATCTCGGTGGCGGGCGCGGTCATCACCGGCACGCACGGCTCGGGCGACGCGATCGGCTCGCTCGCGAGCGCGGTGCGTGCGCTCACGATCATCACGCCGACGGGGGAGATCCGCACGCTCCGCCGCGGCGACGACGACTTCGACGGCGCGGTGGTGAATCTCGGCGCGCTCGGAGCGGTCGTCGACCTGACCCTCGACGTCGAGCCGACCTACGAGGTCGCTCAGCACGTGTTCGAGCATCCGGACTGGGACGCGATCCTCGCCGACCTCGACGACGTGACCGGCGCCGGCACCAGCGTGAGCATCTTCTCGACCTGGCAGCGGACCGACATCGCCGACCAGATCTGGGTGAAGCAGCGGCTGCCCGAGGCGCACGAGGCTGCGCGCGAGTCGCTGTTCGAGCGTCTCGGCTCCGCGGCCGCCGTGAGCAAGCGGCATCCCATCCTCGGTGTGGACCCGGTCGCCTGCACCGACCAGCTGGGCGTTCCCGGGCCCTGGTCCGAACGGCTGGCCCACTTCAAGCTCGAGTTCACGCCCTCGGCCGGGGCCGAGATCCAGAGCGAGTACCTCGTGCCGCGCGCCGACGCCGTCGCCGCGATCCAGGCCGTGCGCACGCTCGCCGGCCAGATCGCCCCGCTGCTGCTGGTCAACGAGATCCGCACGGTGCGGGCCGACAGCCTCTGGCTGAGCTCGTCGTACGAGACGGATGCCGTGGGCATCCACTTCACGTGGAAGCCCGAGGAGGCCGCGGTCCGGGCGCTCCTCCCGACGATCGAGGCGGCGCTGCCGCCGACGGCCCGTCCGCACTGGGGCAAGGTGTTCGAGTTCGACGGCGCCGAGGTGCGCTCGCGGTACCCGCGCTTCGACGACTTCGCGGCGCTCGCCGCGCGCTTCGACCCCGATCGTCGGCTGGTGAACCCGTACCTGGAGCGCCTCGGACTGTAGGTCGGCCCTTCGACAGGCTCAGGGACCCAGAGGTGCGGAGGCTCAGGGACCCAGGGGTGTGGAAGCTCAGGGACCCAGGGGTGCCGACTCAGCTCGTCGGGATCCAGACCCGCATGGTCGACGGGCCGCGCTGCGCCCAGTCGTGGTACGGCACCAGCACGGCATCCGCGACCTCGCCGGACGCGCGGTGCCGCAGCGGCAGGCGCACCTGCCCGCCGGATTCGACCGGCTCCCCGGCGACGACCGCGTCGACGATGTCGGCACCGAAGTCGATCGACTCCAGTGCGAGCACCTCGGGGCCGCGCTCGACGACGACGGATCCGCGCACGGCATCCACTCGAGGATCGGCGCTGCTCACCCGGGCGACCAGCGGCAGGGTCAGCTCGACGACGTCGCCGGCGCGGAAGGGACGACGCACCTCGACCGTGCCGGGAGCGGCCGCCTCCTCCGTGACCTCGCCGTCGGCTTCCACGCGCACCGTCGCCCCCTCGGCCCACGCCGGCACCCGCAGCGTCAGGGTGAACTCGGCATCCTCTGCGATCGACACGCGGATGCCGCCGTCGACCGGGTAGCCCGTCTCGACGTCGAGCGCGACGACCCTCCCGTCGGGGAGCGTCGTGCGCACGGATGCCGGCGCGTACTGGTGCAGCTGCACGCCCTCGGCGTCTGAGGTCGCGAGGTAGGCGGCGAGGCTCGCGAACGTGCGCGCCACGTTGGGCGGGCAGCACGAGACCTCGAACCAGGGTGCGCGCAGCGAGGACGACGCCCGCTTCGACGTGCCATCGGGATCGGCCTCGACCCCCGGCATCCGCTGGTGGAGCGTGTTGGCGTAGTAGAACGCGCGTCCGTCGGGAGCCGGCGAGGTGGCGACGACGTTGAACAGCGTGCGCTCGATGAGGTCGGCGTGCTGCGTCGCGCCCGTCGCGAGCAGCAGGCGCCACGAGAACATGATCGACCCCACGCCGGCGCAGGTCTCGGAGTAGGCGCGATCGCTCGGCAGCTCCCAGTCGGCGCCGAACGCCTCGTCCTGGTGGTGCGAGCCCTGTCCCCCGGTCACGTAGGTGCGGCGTTCCGTCGTGCGGTGCCACTGGGCGCGCAGGGCATCGAGCAGACCGTCGTCGGAGAGCTCCACGGCGACGTCGGTCGCCCCGGAGGCGAGGTAGTTCGCCCGCACGGCGTGCCCGCGCAGCGCCTCGGCCTCGCGCACCGGCACGTCGTCCTGGAAGTACTCCTGCCCCCACTCGATCTCGGCGAGGGTCCCGCGTCCGTGCCGCTCGACGAACAAGGCGGCCTGATCGATGAAGCGCTGCTCGCCGAGCGCTCGACCGAGTTCCGCGAGACCGACCTCGACCTCGGCATGGCCGCAGATCGCGTCGCGTCCGGCCGGCCCGAACTCGCGGATGACCAGCTCTGCCGCGCGTCGCGCGATCTCGATCAGTCCGTCGTCGGCGTCGGGGCGGGTGCGGTGCCGGGCGACCGCCGCCTGGAAGAGGTGCCCGAGGCAGTACAGCTCATGCCCCCACTCCAGGTCCGACCAGCGGTCGCCCTGGCCGGGGCGACCGAACCGCGTGTTCAGGTAGCCGTCGGCCTCCTGCGCGGCCGCGACGCGTGCCACGACCGACCGGAACCGCTGCTCGAGCGCGGCGTCTGGCGCGGCATCCGTCCGTCCGATCTCCCAGGCGAGCGCCTCGAGGTACTTGTAGACCTCGGAGTCGGCGAACTCCCGGCCCCGACGTCCCGCGGGCAGCGTGCCGGCGGCGGCGAGATCGAAGTTCGGCAGCCAGCCCTCGGACTCGAGACGAGAGGCGATGTGGTCGAGCGTCGCCGCGCCGTTGATCTCCTGGCGCTCGCCCCAGAACCCTCCGGTGATGCGCACCTCGGAGAGGCCGAGCGGGCGCAGGCGACCGCGCGTGGGGACCACCGGCGCCGCCGGTGCAGTGATGTCGTACATGGTCATCCCTTGAAGGCGCCGGACATGAAGCCGCGCACGTAGTGTCGTTGGAGGATCAGGAAGAGAAGGATGCAGGGGAGCGCCAGCACGACCACCCCGGCCTCGGTCGCGCCGTAGTCGACCACGCCCTGCACCTGCCCGCGGAGGTTCGCGACCGCGAGCGGCAGCGTCATCCGGTTGGAGTCGTTGATGAGGATCAGCGGGGCCATGAAGTCGTTCCACGCCGTGAGGAAGGCGAAGAGTCCGACGGTCACGAGTCCCGGCTTGACCGCCGGCAGCAGCACCCGCCACAGGGCGCCCCAGCTGGAGCATCCGTCGACCATGGCGGCCTCATCCATCTCGCGCGGGATCGACTCGAACGAGATCCGCATCATGAACATCGAGAACGGCAGCTGGAACATCGTGATCACGAGCGCGACGCCCACGAGCGAGTTCTGCAGGCCGACCGCGTTGAGGATCACGTAGAGCGGGATCAGCAGGGTCGCATACGGCACCATGAGGATCGCGAGCGTCACCAGGAACAGCGCGTTCTTGCCGGGGAACGAGAACCGGGCGAAGGCATAGCCGCCCAGCAGCGAGATGAACAGGGTGAGGGCGACCGTGAGCACCGAGACGAACAGCGAGTTGCCCAGGTACACCCAGATGCCCGCCTGGTAGTCGGCGAGGGCGATGTAGTTGCCGAAGCCCCAGCCGTCGGTCTGGCTCGTGCCGGCCACCGGGCTGAGCGAGGAGACGCCGGTCCAGATGAGCGGATAGAGGAAGATCACCGCGAGGGCGGTCGTGAACACCCAGTAGGGGATGCCGAAGACGATGCGCGCCGCTCTCGAGCGGTACCGCGGAGCGGCGGGCTGATGGTTCGGGGCGACGATCGTGCGCGTGAGTGTCTGGGACATGGCTTCAGCTCTCATCCGGACGCCGGAAGGCGCGCAACTGGAAGACGTTGATGACGATGAGCGCGAGCAGCACGATCACCGAGAGGGCGCCGGCGATGCCGAGGCTGTTCTGACCCTGGAAGGCCACGTTGTAGATGAGCTGCACGACCGTCATGGTGCTGTTGTCGGGGCCGCCCTTGGTGAGGATGTAGAACTGCTCGAACGCGAGCAGGGAGCCGGTCACGCACATGACGGTGGTGAGCGCGAAGGTCGGCTTGAGGAGGGGCACCGTGATGTAGCGGAACGTCTGCCAGCGGCTCGAGCCGTCGATGCGCGCTGCTTCGTAGATGTCGTCCGGGATGCCCTGCAGGCCCACGAGCATCAGCAGCATGTAGAAGCCGGCGAAGCGCCACACGATGAGGAAGATCGTCGACCAGAGGGCACCGTCGGGGGTGCCGAGGAACGTGATGCCCCACGACTTCATCAGGCCGGCGAAGGGGCCGGCGATGGGGGAGTAGAGCACGTAGAACAACAGAGACGCGGAGGCCAGGCCGAGGGCGCTCGGGATGAGGAAGGCCGTGCGCAGGAGGCCCTTCCAGCGGGTCGACTCCTGCACGAGGAGGGCGAGTCCGAGGCCCAGGCCGATCAGGATCACGGTCGTGATCAGGGTGTACAGCAGGGTGAAACGGATGCTGTCCCAGAAGAGCCGGTGGCTGACGGCATCCACGTAGTTCTCGGGGAAGTTCGGGCCGCGGTTGCCGCTGAGCAGCGGCCAGTCGGACCCGGACATCTGCAGCACGAGCACCAGCGGCACCACGAACAGCAGGGCCACGAAGATCGCGGTCGGTGCGGCGTAGAGCCAGCCCTGCACGGGGCCGCCGAATCCGGTGCGCGCGCGGCGGCGGCGCAGCGGGGGTGCGGTCGAGGTCATCTCAGTCTCTTTCGATCGGGGCGAGCGGGCGGTGGGGCGGCACGGCGTGCGCCGCCCCACCGAGGATCACTGCGAGAGGATCGCGGTGATCTCCTCGTTGTCGGCCTCGACGGCGTCCTCGCCGTTCAGTACCCGGTTGCGCACCAGCGAGAGCCACGGGCTGCCCGGCGCGTTGAACGCCTGCTGGAAGTTGAGCGCGACGGGAGTGCTGCCTTGCGCTGCGACCTCGTTGATCGTGACCAGGCGCGGGTCGGCGGCCGCGTACTCGTTGTCGGCGAGATCGCCGCGGGAGACGGCGTTGCCGTCCTTGGCGAGCACCTCGACCTGGGCCTCCTCGGACATCATCCAGTTGAGGAAGTTCCAGGCCTGCGCGGACTGCTTCGAGTCCTTCGAGATTCCGATGCCGTCACCGCCCACGAACGTGGAGACGCCGCCGTCGACACCGGGGATGCCGGCGACTCCCGCGTCGAACTCGAGAGAGGGCAGCAGTGTGGCCGGGAACGGCATGACGCCGACCTTGCCTTCGCTGAACGCCGCGGTCCAGGTCGGACCGGCCTCATCGGTGGAGCTGGGCAGCACGGCGCCGGCCTTCTCGAGCTCTGCCCAGGTGTCGTACACGGCCTGCGCGGCGTCGCCGTCGAGCAGCGCCTCGGAGCCGTCGTCTGTCATGACCTCTTCGCCGGATGCCCAGACCGAGGGGAACCACGTGAAGACCAGGCATCCGCCGCAGTTGAGCCCGGTGGCGGTGCCGTAGGTGTCGGGCTTATTGAGCGCCTGCACGGCCTGCGCCGCCTCGGAGAACTCCTCGAGCGTGGCCGGAGCCTTCTCGGGGTCGAGCCCGGCCTCGGAGAACAGCTCCTTGTTCCAGAACAGCATCGAGAGGTCGAGGGCGAACGGCAGCACGTACTCCTTGTCGTCGACCGTGCCGGCGGAGAGGTGGCCCTGGTTGATCTCGTCCTTGAAGTCGAGGCCGTCGATCTGCTCGGAGATGTCGGCGAAGAGTCCCTGCTGCGCCCAGTTGGGCACGTAGACGATGTCGGCGGCGAAGAGGTCGGGGAGTCCTCCGGAGCCGGCAGCGGCGCCGACCTTGGCGACGTAGTCGTCGTTCGGGACGACCGTGAGCTCGACCTGGTTCTCGTGCGACTCGTTGTACGCGTCGACGAGCAGTTTGGCCTGGCGCTCGATGGGCGCGCGGGTCCAGAGGGTCAGGGTCGACCCGTCGTCGACGCCTTCGGCGGTGATCGGCTCGTCGGACGCGGCTTCACCGCCGGATGCGCAAGCGGCGAGAGGGGCGGCGAGCAGGGCGGTCGCCGCGAGGGCGGTGACGGTGCGTCGGAGCGCACGGCGTCGGGTGGTGTGCATGGGATGGCCTCCAGGACTCTTCGGTGAGCGGATGCTGTCGTCGGGCGACGGCGCTGACTTGCGTTGGCGGGCGGCTTCGAAAATCTCCGAAACCGCTTTCGAAAAGGTATATCGTGAATGGGGTGCAGCGGTCAAGGACTGCTCCGATAACCTTTCAGCAACGTGCGGTTCAGTGCGGTTCAGGGGGCGAGATGGCAAACGGCGAATCCGTGGGCAAGGCGGCGACGCTCAGCGATGTGGCCCGTCTCGCTGGCGTGTCGATCGCGACGGCATCCAAGGCGCTCAACGACCGTGGGGATGTCGCCGCAGCGACGCGAGCCCGTGTGCTCGCGGTCGCCGACGAGCTCTCCTTCACGCCGAACGCCATGGCGCGGGGGCTGCTCGCCGGCCGCACCGGCACCGTGGGCCTGCTCACGAGCGACCTCGAGGGCCGCTTCATGATCCCGATCCTGATGGGGGCGGAGGATGCCTTCGGCGCCGGCCGCATCAACGTGTTCCTGTGCGACGCCCGCGGCGACGCGATCCGCGAGCAGCATCACCTGAAGGAGCTCCTCAGCCGCCGGGTCGACGGCATCATCGTGGTCGGACGTCAGACCGACCCGCGCCCATCGCTCGGACAGGACCTTCCCGTGCCGGTCGTCTACGCGTACGCGCCGTCGGATGACCCGCGCGACCTGTCGCTCACTCCCGACAACTACGCCGGCGGGCGCCTCGCGATCGAGCACCTGCTCGCGTGCGGGCGCCGGCGCATCGCCCACATCTCCGGCGACCCCTCGTACGCCGCGGCCCAGGATCGTCTCGCCGGAGCACGGGCCGCGCTCGGCGAGGCCGGACTCGAGCTCGTCGGAGAGCCGATGTTCTCGGAGTGGACCGAGCACTGGGGCAGAGACGCCGCCGCGATGCTCCTGCAGCGGCATCCCGACATCGACGCGGTGTTCTGCGGCTCCGATCAGATCGCGCGCGGCGTGCTCGACTCGGCGCGCGACCTCGGACGCTCGGTGCCCGATGACCTCGCGGTGATCGGCTACGACAACTGGGAGGTGCTCGCGACCAACGCCCGCCCCGAGCTCACCAGCATCGACGCGAACCTGCAGCAGCTCGGGCGGCAGGCCGCTCAGCGCGTGTTCGATGCGATCGACGGCGTCGACATCGGCGAGGGCTCGCACCACCTGCCCGTGCGCCTGGTGATCCGCGGCTCGACCATCGCCCGGCGGTAGCCCGGGGTGCTTCGACAGGCTCAGCAACCCAGGTGCCTGGGTCCCTGAGCCTGTCGAAGGGCCGGCCGAGAGGCGTCCGTCAGACGTGGTCGCGCCAGGAGTGCTGCGGGTCGAACCCCAGCACGCGCCGCGCCCTGTCGATCGAAAGCAGCGTCTCGTTCGGCCCGAACTCGCCCCTGACCGGCACGTCGGGGAACACCTCGGCGAGCAGCTCGGCGTTCGCTCGTGTCATGACCGTGTCGGCGGCCGCGATGATGAAGCGGTCGAATCCGGGAGCGGCGACCTCGAGCGCGCGCTGCACGGCCTGCGC
This sequence comes from Microbacterium sp. LWH11-1.2, assembly GCF_038397745.1. Lineage (NCBI taxonomy): Bacteria > Bacillati > Actinomycetota > Actinomycetes > Micrococcales > Microbacteriaceae > Microbacterium > Microbacterium sp. LWH11-1.2. The sequence goes on from NZ_CP151636.1 coordinate 1,682,643, forward strand.
CCCGTCGCGGGCGTCGATGTAGCCCCAGAGGTTCCACTTGCGCAGCAGCGCATCGGCGTCGAACGACGGGAAGGCCGCGTAGTCCTCGGGGTCCATCACGTTCGAGAACCGCAGCGCCGTGATCGACAGATCGGGGTGCCAGCGGACGAGCTCGGTCGCCAGCTGCTCCTCGAGCGTCTTCACCAGCGAGTACACCGACTCCGGGCGCGCCGGATAGTCCTCGTCGACCGGCACATAGGGCGGCGGAACGTCGAACGGCAGGCCGAGAACCGTCTCGCTCGACGCGTAGACGATACGACGGATGCCGAGCCGCACGGCCGCCCAGAACACGTTGAACGTGGCCGGCATGTTGTTGTGGAAGGTCGCGACATCGCTGCGGATGCCGGGCGCCGGGATCGCGCCGAGATGCACGACCGCGTCGATGCCGTCGTGCCGATCGCCGACCGCGGTGAAGGCGTCGACGACCTGGCCGTAGTCGGTGAGATCGACCTGCACGAAATCGGGTCCGCGGACGCCCGCGACATCCATCCCGATGACGTCGTAGCCGTTCGCGCGCAGTTCGCGAGCGACGACGCGGCCGAGCTTGCCCGATGATCCCGTGAGAGCGATGCGCATGTCTCCAGAGTGGCACGGCTGCGAGCGGCGCGGGTCGGGCGTCGTACACTCGTCGGCGTGAGTGAGTCCCCCAGCGCGTCGAATCGCACGGTCGGCGTCCGCGACGTCGCGGCGCTCGCCGGGGTGTCCCGGCAGACCGTCTCGCGGGTGCTCAACGATCACCCCGATGTCGCCCCCGAGACCCAGGTGCGCGTGCAGGCGGCCATGGCCGAGCTCGGATACCGGATGAACAACGCCGCCCGCGCGCTGGGCACCCGCCGGTCCCGCACGCTGGGCGTGCTGGCCTCCGACGCCCTGCAGTACGGTCCCTCACGCAGCATCGCCGCGCTCGAGGCGTCCGCTCGTGCGGCGGGGTACTGGGTCAGTGCGGCCTTCGCCGATGCGGGAGACGCCGCTGCGGTCGTCGCGGCCGTCGACCACCTCATCACCCAGGGCGTCGAGGGCATCGTGGTCGTCGCTCCGCATGCCCGCACGCTCGAGGCGCTCGACGCCCTCTCGATCGGCGTTCCCGTCGTCACCCTGCATTCCGCCGGGCGCGGCGCTCACGGACTTTCCGTCGATCAGGCGGCCGGCGCGCGCATGGCCGTCGCCGCCCTCGCGGATGCCGGGCACACCCGCATCGTCCATCTCGCGGGTCCCGCCGACTGGCTCGAAGCGGAGTCGCGCGCGGAGGGCTTCGCCGCGGAGCTGGCCGCACGGGGTCTCCCGGCCGGACCCGTGATCGCAGGGGACTGGTCGGCGGGATCGGGGTATGCCGCCGTCGCCGCGGTCCGCGCCGCGGGTGCCACCGCCGTCTTCGCCGCGAACGACCAGATGGCGCTCGGACTGCTCGGTGGACTGCACGAGGCCGGGCTCGCGGTCCCCGCGGACATCAGCGTGGTCGGCTTCGACGACATCCCGGACGCCGCGTACTACTGGCCGAAGCTCACGACCGTGCGGCAGGACTTCGACGAGCTCGCGCGCCGCGCGGTCGCTGCTGCGGTCGGCGGCGCCGAGGCCGAGGCGGCGCATCTGGCCCCGGTCGCCCCGGTGCTGATCACGCGCGACTCGGTCGCCCCGCCGCGCTGACCCTCGGCTCGTGGTCGCCCCGTCGTTCCGGCCGGAGTGGCGTTCGCAATTCAGCAAGAGTTCGGACGCGCGGGGCTCCTTCCCTCGGAATTCCGGGGGCCGTGATCGGGGCGCAGGGAGTTCTTGCTGAATTGTGAACGGCCGACCGCCGAGCCCCGTCCTCTTGACGACCCGCGCGACCCGTGTCACACTTCTGTGACCGGTCACAGTGGCCGGTCGTGAAGCATCCGAGGTCCTTGTGAGCAACGACGCCCCCGCCTTCGACCCCGCCGTCGATGCGGCCATCGCCACCGTCCGCGCCGACGTCGCCCGACTGCACGGCGAGCTGGTCCGCTACGGACTCGTCGTCTGGACCGGCGGCAACGTCTCCGGCCGGGTTCCCGGCGCCGACCTGTTCGTGATCAAGCCGTCCGGCGTCTCCTACGACGACCTCGCACCCGACAACATGATCCTCTGCGACCTCGACGGGAACGTCATCCCCGGCACCCCCGGCAGCGATCGCTCCCCGTCGAGCGACACCGCCGCACACGCCTACGTGTACCGCAACATGCCGGCGGTCGGCGGCGTCGTGCACACGCACTCGACCTACGCCGTCGCCTGGGCCGCCCGCGGCGAGGAGATCCCCTGCGTGATCACCGCCATGGCCGACGAGTTCGGCGGACCGATCCCGATCGGCCCCTTCGCGATCATCGGCGACGACTCGATCGGACGCGGCATCGTCGAGACCCTCAGCGGACACCGCTCGCGGGCGGTGCTCATGCAGAACCACGGCCCGTTCACGATCGGCGTCGACGCGAAGGATGCCGTGAAGGCGGCGGTCATGGTCGAGGACGTGGCCCGCACGGTGCACCTCGCCCGCGAGGCCGGTCCGCTGGTCCCGATCCCGCAGGCGGCGATCGACAGCCTCTTCGACCGCTACCAGAACGTGTACGGCCAGAGTCAGGACGCCCGCCGATGACCTCTCCGACCGCGGCGTCCGGCGCCGATGACATCCGCGCCGGCCGGGCGAGCCTCGGCATCGAGCTGGGTTCCACCCGCATCAAGGCCTGCCTGATCGGGTCCGACCCCACCGAGGTGCTCGCCACCGGCTCCTTCACGTGGGAGAACCGGCTCGAGGACGGGCTCTGGACCTACGCGATCGACGAGGTCTGGACGGGGCTGCAGGCCGCCTATGCCGCGCTCGTCGCCGACGCGGAGCGGCAGCACGGCATCCGTCCCTCATCGTTCGGAGCGATCGGCGTCTCGGCCATGATGCACGGCTACCTCGCGTTCGACGAGGCCGGCGAGCTGCTCGTGCCGTTCCGCACCTGGCGCAACACCAACACCGGCGCGGCATCCGCCGAGCTGACCGAGCTGCTGGGAGTCAACATCCCGCTGCGCTGGTCGATCGCCCACCTGCACCAGGCGGTCATCGACGGCGAGGCGCATGTGCCCCGGATCGCCGGCGTGAACACGCTCGCCGGCTATGTGCACCACAAGCTCACCGGTCGGCGCGTGCTCGGCGTCGGCGACGCCTCGGGCATGTTCCCGATCGACTCGGCCACCCGCGACTACGACGAACGGATGCTGCGCGCCTACGACGCCCACGCCGCCGGTCGTCTGCCTCGCCCGCTCGTCGAGATTCTCCCGGCCGCGCTCTCCGCCGGTGCGGATGCCGGTGCCCTCACGACCGAGGGAGCGGCGCTGCTCGACCCGAGCGGTGCTCTGCAGCCCGGCATCCGGCTGTGCCCGCCCGAGGGCGACGCGGGCACCGGCATGGTCGCGACGAACTCGGTCGCGCCGCGCACCGGCAACGTCTCTGCGGGCACCAGCATCTTCGCGATGGTCGTGCTCGAGCGTCCGCTGACCGAGGTGCATCACGAACTCGACCTCGTGACCACCCCCGCGGGCGATGCCGTCGCGATGGTGCACTGCAACAACGGCGCGAGCGAGCTCGCGGCCTGGGCGGGTCTGTTCACCCGCTTCTCGGCCGCCGCGGGGCAACCGCTCGACGATGACGCCGTGTTCGATGCGCTGTTCCGCGAGGCGCTCGACGGAGAGGCGGATGCCGGCGGTCTGATCGCCTACAACCATCTCGCGGGCGAGCCCATCGCCGGGCTCGATGCCGGCCGGCCGCTGTTCGTGCGCACGCCCGACAGCGCGTTCACGCTCGCGAACTTCATCCGCTCGCAGCTCTACGGTGTGTTCGGCACTCTCGCGCTCGGCATGCAGGTACTGGCCGACGAGGGCGTCGAGTTGGACCGGATGTTCGCCCACGGTGGCATGTTCCGGACGGCCGGGGTCGCGCAGCGGTTCCTCGCCGGCGCCCTCGGTGCGCCGGTCGCCGTCGGAGAGCTGGCATCCGAGGGTGGGGCGTGGGGCATCGCGGTGCTGGCCTCGTACCTCGCGCATGCCGACGCGCTGTCCCTGGGGGACTACCTCGAGCACCAGGTGTTCGCCGCGGCATCCCTCTCCACGACCGAACCCGACCCCGCGGATGTCGCGGGCTTCGCCGCCTACCTCGACCGCTATCGGGCGGGACTGGCCGTCGAGGCCGCCGCCGTCGCATCCCTCTGACGCTTCGACAGGCTCAGCGACCCACTTCTGAAAGGCAACATCATGGCCCTCTCCACCTCGCTCGACGGCTACGAGGTCTGGTTCCTCACCGGCAGTCAGCACCTGTACGGCCCCGAGACGCTCGCCCAGGTCGCCGACCAGTCGCAGGAGATCGCGCGCCTGCTCGACTCCGCAGACGAGGTGCCCGTGAAGATCGTCTGGAAGCCGGTGCTGACGGATGCCGCCGCCATCAAGCGCACCGCCCTCGAGGCGAACGCCGACGACCGGGTGATCGGACTCGTCGCCTGGATGCACACTTTCAGCCCGGCCAAGATGTGGATCGCGGGTCTCGACGCGCTGCGCAAGCCGCTCGCGCACCTGCACACGCAGGCGAATGTCGAGCTGCCCTGGGCCGACATCGACTTCGACTTCATGAACCTCAACCAGGCCGCGCACGGCGACCGCGAGTTCGGGTACATCCAGACGCGCCTCGGCGTGCCGCGCAAGACCATCGTCGGGCACGCCTCCGACCCGCGCGTGCGCCGCGAGCTCGGCACCTGGCAGCGCGCCGCCGCGGGGCTCGCCGCGTCGCGCGACCTGAAGCTCGCCCGCTTCGGCGACAACATGCGCTTCGTCGCCGTGACCGAGGGCGACAAGACCGAGGCCGAGCTGCGCTTCGGCGTGCAGGTGAACACCTGGGGCGTGAACGAGCTGGCGGATGCCGTCGCCGCGGCATCCGACTCCCAGATCGACGCGCTGGTCGCCGAGTACGAGGAGCTGTACGAAGTCGTCCCCGAGCTGCGGAAGGGCGGCGAGCGGCACCAGTCCCTGCGCGACGGCGCCGCGATCGAGATCGGGCTGCGCTCGTTCCTCGAGGAGGGCGGCTTCGGCGCCTTCACGACCTCGTTCGAAGACCTCGGCGCGCTGAAGCAGCTTCCCGGCCTCGCCGTGCAGCGGCTGATGGCCGAGGGCTACGGCTTCGGCGCCGAGGGCGACTGGAAGACGGCGATCCTCGTGCGCATCGCGAACGTCATGGGGGCAGGCCTCCCCGGCGGCGCGAGCCTCATGGAGGACTACACCTACGACATGACCCCGGGCGACGAGCTGATCCTCGGCGCGCACATGCTCGAGGTCTCGCCGTCGCTGACGACCGCGAAGCCGATGCTGGAGATCCATCCGCTCGGCATCGGCGGCAAGGACGACCCGGTGCGCCTGGTCTTCACGGCCGACCCCGGTCCGGCGATCGTGGTCGCGCTGAGCGACATGCGCGACCGCTTCCGGCTCACGGCGAACGTCGTCGAGAACGTGCCGCCGCGCGCCTCCCTCCCCAAGCTCCCGGTCGGCCGGGCGGTCTGGAAGCCGGCGCCCGACTTCACCACCAGTGCGGCCGCCTGGCTCACCGCGGGTGCGGCGCACCACACGGTCATGTCGACCGCGGTGGGTCTCGAGGCGTTCCGCGACTTCGCTGACATGGCCGAGGTCGAGCTGCTCGTGATCGACGACAGCACGACGCTGCCGGAGTTCCAGAAGCAGGTGCGCTGGAACCAGGCCTACTACCGTCTCGCGCAGGGACTGTGATGACGGTGGGGCTGCGATCCGGGCGGCAGCTGCGCCTCGCCGGCCACGGCTACGAGGCGATCATCGCGAGCGTCGGCGCCTCGCTGCGGATGCTGACGTTCGAGGGGCGCGACCTCGTCGTGCCGTTCGACGCCGACGAGGTGCGGCCCGGGTACCGCGGTGCGACCCTCGCTCCGTGGCCCAACCGGATCGTCGACGGCCGCTACCGCTTCGGCGGCGCCGTGCACCAGCTGCCGCTGACCGAGCCCGGGCGCGGCCAGGCCCTGCACGGACTGCTCGCCTGGGTGGAGTTCTCCGACCGGCTCATCCTCGACGATCGCGTCGTGCTCGCCGCTGTGATCGAGCCGCAGTCCGGCTACCCGTTCCGCATCGAGGTCGAGGTCGAGTACCGCCTCGACGCGGACGGCCTGCGCCAGACCGTCACCGCCCACAACATCGGAGCGGATGCCGCGCCTTGGGGCACCGGACCGCATCCGTATCTCGTGGCGGGCCCTTCGACAGGCTCAGGGACCCAGGGAGGCGACTCGGCACCTCCGGTCGATGCCTGGACGCTCCTCCTTCCGGCATCCGAGGTCCTGACGGTCACTCCCGATCGCCTGAGCCCGGTCGCGGTCGAGCCGGTGGCGGAGCATCCGGAGTGGGACTTCCGCGCAGCCCGTCGGATCGGCGATGTCTTCATCGACCACGCGTTCACGGGTCTCGCCCGCACCGACGGCGTGGCCGAGGTTCGGCTGACGACCGACGACGGGACGGGCGTCGCGATGACCTGGGACGAGCGCTGCCCGTGGGTGCAGGTGCACACGGCCGACAATCCAGGACTCGACGGCATCCATCGGATCGGCCTCGCGGTCGAGCCGATGACCTGTCCGCCCGATGCCTTCAACTCCGGCACGGATCTCGTGACGCTCGCCCCCGGCGCGGAGCACGCCGCGAGCTGGCGCATCCGGGCGGTGTAGCCGAGGTTCTTCGGTTTCGATCGCCGTTCGTGCCGCCTCACGCGCCGGGAGCCGGCAGCAACGGCGACCGGAACGCCTGGTGACGACGGGAACTGCGACCTGAGGCTCAGCCGCCGAGCACCGCGGCCGCCTGACGGACGGCGCCGAGGGCGACGTACTCGCCGGCCGGCGGCACCTCGACCGGGATGCCGAGCACCTCAGGGGCGATCGCCCGCACGGCCTCGGACTGCGCGCCGCCGCCGATCAGCAGGGCCCGATGCAGGGGCACGCCCTCCTCGCGGAGCGCGTCGAGGCCCGCCCCGAGACCGGACAGCATCCCCTCGACCGCGGCTCGCGCCAGGTTCTCGCGGGTCGTCGAGGCCAGCGTCATGCCGCTGAGCGTGGCCGTCGCATCCGGCAGGTTCGGGGTGCGCTCTCCCTCGAAGTACGGCACCAGCGAGAGCCCGTCGGCACCCGACGGCGCCGAGAGGGCCAGGCGGCTGAGCTCGTCGTGGTCGACACCCAGCAGCGTCGCCGTGACGTCGAGCACCCGGGCCGCGTTGAGAGTGCACACCAGCGGCAGGAAGTGTCCGTCGGCGGAGGCGAAGCCCGCGATGATCCCGGTCGCATCGGCCGACGGCGCCTCGCTCACGGCGAAGACCGTGCCACTGGTGCCGATCGAGACGACGACATCTCCGGGACCGGCGCCCAGTCCGAGGGCTGCCGCGGCGTTGTCACCGGCGCCGGGCGCGACGCGTCGGCCCGCCGCATCGGTCACCCACTCGTCGGCGCCCAGCACTCGCGGGAGCATCGCGTCATGTCCCAGGGCGGCGATCAGCAGCTCGCGGTCGTATCCGCCGGTCGCCGCACTCCAGTACCCCGTGCCCGAGGCGTCGGAGCGGTCGGTGACGAGCTCGGCGAGGTCGGGCCCGAGCGGTGCGGCATCCGCTCCCGCCGGGCCGTACCCGCGCAGCCGCCAGGTCAGCCAATCGTGCGGTAGGGCGATCGCCGCCACGCGCGCCGCGTTGTCGGGTTCGTGATCGCGGAGCCAGCGCACCTTCGAGATCGTGAAGGATGCCACGGGCACGAGTCCCGTGCGGTCGGCCAGCTCCCGCGCCCCGAACTCGTCGACGAGCGCCGTCGCGGCATCCGCGGATCGGGTGTCGTTCCACAGCAGCGCATCGCGGATGACCCGGCCCACGGCGTCGAGCGCGACCATGCCGTGCTGCTGCCCGCCGATGGCCCACGCCGCGATGTCGTCGAGTCCGCCTGCCGCCGCGAGCGCCGCCTGCAGCGCGACCCACCACGCTTCGGGATCGACCGAGGTGCCGTCGGGATGCGATGCCCGACCGGTGCGCACGACGGCACCGGTCGAGCTGTCGACGACGACGACCTTGCACGACTGCGTCGAGGAGTCGACGCCGAGGACGAGGGCCATCGCGGACTCAGCGCGCGCCGAGCAGGTGCTCGGTCGCCAGCTGCTGAAGGCGCACGAAGCCGAAGCCGTGACCGCCGAGGTAGGCGTCGGCGTCGAAGTCCTCGTAGGCGCTGCGGTCGGCGAGGAAGTCGTCGTAGCTCTCGCCGGGGTTGAGCGTCGGCGTGGACAGCTCGGCGACCTTGGCGGCAGCCAGCGCCTCCTGCACCTCGGGGTCGGCGCGGAAGGCCGCGGCGCGCTCCTTGAGGAGGAGGTACGTGCGCATGTTCGCGGCGGCGGAGTCCCAGACCCCGCTCTCGTCCTCGGTGCGGCTCGGCTTGTAGTCGAAGTGCCGGGGGCCCTCGTACGCCGGGACGCCGTTCGGTCCGCCGTTCTCGAGCAGGTCGACCAGCGAGAAGGCGTTGTGCAGGTCGCCGTGCCCGAACACGAGATCCTGGTCGTACTTGATGCCGCGCTGACCGTTGAGGTCGATGTGGAAGAGCTTGCCGTGGTACAGCGCCTGAGCGATGCCGGCCGTGAAGTTCAGACCCGCCATCTGCTCGTGCCCGACCTCGGGGTTCACGCCGACGAGCTCCGGGCGCTCGAGGGAGTCGATGAACGCGATCGCATGCCCGAGCGTCGGCAGCAGGATGTCGCCGCGAGGCTCGTTGGGCTTCGGCTCGATCGCGAAGCGGATGTCGTAGCCCTTGTCGGTCACGTAGTCGCCGAGCAGGTTCACCGCTTCGCGGTAGCGCTCGAGCGCCGCGCGGATGTCCTTGGCGGAGTCGTACTCGGCGCCCTCGCGGCCGCCCCACATGACGAACGTCTTGGCGCCCAGCTCGGCGCCGAGGTCGAGCTGGCGGAACACCTTGCGCAGCGCGTAGCGGCGCACGTCGCGGTCGTTGGAGGTGAAGCCGCCGTCCTTGAAGACCGGGGCGCTGAAGAGGTTGGTGGTGACCATCGGCACGATCAGGCCGGTGCCGTCGAGCGCACCCTTGAGCCGGTCGATCTGCGTCTGCCGCTCGGCATCCGTCGATCCGAACGCGAACAGGTCGTCGTCGTGGAAGGTGAGCCCGTAGGCACCGAGCTCGGCGAGCTTCTCGACCGCGTGCACCACGTCGAGGGCCGGACGCGTGGGTCCGCCGAACGGATCGGTGCCGTTGTAGCCGATGGTCCAGAGGCCGAACGAGAACTTGTCGTCGCGGGTCGGGGTGAGGCTCATGATGCTCCTTCGCATGGTGCGGCGCGCCGACATGCAGAAGTCGCCGTGCTCAAATGTTGTGAGCAACAACATATAGCCTGGAGTGCAGGATGTCCAGCCTCCTAGACTGAGACGCCGAACCGAATGCGAGGACGATGTGACGGACGCTTCGACGGGGCGCAGCGCAACCGCGGCGCTCAAGGACTCGGGCGACGGCGTGCGTGCGCGCAATCTCGCGCGGGTCCTGCGGCTGGTGCACCTGGGTGGAGCGCAGTCGCGGGCGCAGCTGACGACCGCGACCGGCCTGAACCGCTCGACGATCGCCGACCTGGTCGCCGAGCTCGTGAACGAGGGCTGGGTGGTCGAGCGCGATCCCGATCCGGTCGGACGGGTGGGGCGGCCCTCACCTGTCGTCGCGGCATCGCCGAGGGCGGTCGTGATCGCGGTGAACCCTGAGATCGACGCGGTCGAGATCGCGGCCATCGACCTCTCCCGCACGATCGCCGTCCGCGAGCGCATCGAATCCGCGACGCTGCTCACCGCCGTCGAGGTCGCCGATCTCGTCGCGGCCGTCGTCGATCGCTGGCGCGACGGCCCGCTCGCGGATGCACGGCTGGTCGCCGTCGGGGTCGCCGTGCCCGGCCTCGTGCGCGCGGCCGACGGGCTCGTCCGCAACGCCCCGCACCTCGGCTGGACGGATGCCCCGGTGCGGGCGCTGATCGCCGAGACGACGGGACTCCCGACCGCCGTGGGGAACGATGCGAGCCTCGGCGCGCTCGCCGAGCATCTCTTCGGCGCGGCACAGGGTGCCGACGACGTCGTGTACCTCAACGGCGGTCCGTCCGGCATCGGCGGCGGCATCATCGTGCACGGCTCCCCGGTCGGCGGAGTGGGCGGGTACGCTGGCGAGTTCGGTCAGAACCGGGTCGACCCCACTCGCTCGGCCGTGCTCGAGGATGACGTGAGCCGTGCCCGCCTCCTGGCGGTGCTGGGCCTCGCGTCGGCTGACGATGCGACGCTCGCGGAGTCTCTCGCCGCGGCATCCGATGCCGACCCCGTCCGCGAGGAGTGCGCGCGTCAGCGCGGGCTGCTGGCGCAGGCGATCGCGGATGCCGTGAACATCCTCGATCCCTCGGTGGTCGTGCTGGGTGGCTTCCTCGCCCAGCTGGAGGAGCTCGACCCTGAAGGCTTCGCCGCCGACGTGGCCGACCGCGCGATGGCGGAGAACGCGGAGGGGCTCCGCATCCTCCCGGCATCCCTCGCCGCCGACCGGCTGCTGCTCGGTGCGGCAGAGCTCGCCTTCACGTCCGTCGGCGTGATCTGACGAGCCCCGCCCGCCGGCCGATCAGGCGAGGGCTGCCACCAGCGCCCGCGCCGCCGACTCCGAGGACTGCGGGTTCTGCCCCGTGATGAGCAGTCCGTCCACGATCGTGTGGTCGCTCCAGGCCTCGGAGACCTCGACGTCGGCGCCCAGCGCGCGCAGAGCGCTCTCGAGCAGGAACGGTGCGCGGTCGGCGAGACCGGCCTGACGCTCCTCCTCGTCGGAGAAGCCCGTGATCCGGCGTCCGGCGACGACCGGCTCGCCCGAGGCCGTGCGTGCGGGAAGGAGGGCCGCGAGGCCGTGGCAGACCGCGGCGAGCGGGCGTCCGGCGGCGAGGGTCGCCGTGATGAGCGCCGCCGAGTCGGCATCCTCGGCGAGGTCCTGCATCGGACCGTGACCACCGGGGTAGTACACGGCGTCGTAGGCCGCGGGATCGACGTCGGCCAGAACCAGGGGCGTCGCGAGCGCGGAGATCGCCGCGATGGATGCCGCGTCGCCGTCCGCCACGCTCGCGGCGTCGGCGATCGGGGGCACCCCTCCCGGAGTGGCGAACACGATGTCGTGACCGGCTTCGGTCAGCAGTCGGTAGGGGGCGAGCAGCTCCTCGGCCCAGAACCCGGTGGGGTGCGCGGTGCCGTCGGTGAGGGTCCAGGTGCGGGCGGCGGTGACGACGAAGAGGACGGTGGACATGGATGCTCCTTCAGGGGGTGACGGATGCCGAGCGGATGCCGGTATCGAGCACAACCGTTCGGCTTTGCGCGTCCTTCCGATAGATTCACGATATGAGCGATCGGAATTCCGATGGACTGAGAGACGTCGCGCTGTGGCGGACGTTTCTCGCGGCATATCGATCGGGTTCGGTGTCGGCGGCGGCGCGGATGCTGGGACTCGCGCAGTCGAGCGTGACCGCGCAGCTGCAGGCACTGGAGGCGCGGATCGGCGAGCCGCTGTTCGACCGCCACGCCCGCGGCATCCGTCCCACCCCTCGGGCCGACGATCTCGCGAACCGGCTGGCGGGTCCGCTCGACGCGCTCGCGACGGCGCTCGGATCGCCTCCGCCCGCCGATGCGCCGCCCGTCCGACTCGGCGGCGCGGGCGATCTCCTCGCGGTGCTGGCGGCTCCTGCGCTCGCCTCGGCCGTGGCGGGAGGCCTCCGGGTCACCATGACGCCGGGACTCGCGGCCGACCTGCTGGACCGGATCGCGACGGGGAGCCTCGACCTCGTGGTCTCGGCGGTGCGACCGCGCGGTCGCGCGCTCCCGACCGTCGCCCTCTTCGACGAGGAGTTCGTCCTCGTCGCATCCCCCTCGCTCGGGATCGAGCCGTCGGTCGACCTGCGGCCCGATGTGCTGGCGTCGACGCCGCTTCTCGCGTTCGCACCGGATGTGCCGATCCTCCGCCGCTACTGGCGGCACGTGTTCGGGATCCGACTCGAGCGCGCACCCGCTCTCGTCGCTCCCGATCTGCGCGCCCTCGTCGCCGCGGCGGTGGCGGGTGCGGGAGCCACGGTGCTGCCCACCTATCTGATCGCCGGCGAACTGGCCGACGGGCGGCTGACGGTCCTGCGCGAGACCGACGACCCGCCGATCAACACCCTCTACCTCGTGCGGCGCCCCGGGCCGCTCGCCGAAGGGGTCGCGGTGGTCGAGCGCGCGCTGCGCGACGCCGTCGCGGACCTCTGACTCAGCGCGCGAACCAGCTCCGCAGCGAACGGGTCACGAAGGGCAGCACCCAGTAGGTCATGATCGGCGTGAGCACCAGGGTCGTGGCGAGCACGCGCAGCCAGATCGGCAGGGCATCCCAGCCGGGGATGGGACTCATGGCGTAGGTGAACGCGAGGTTCACGGGGAAGAAACCCAGCCAGATCGAGACCGCCTGCTTCCAGCGGGGAGGGGCGGGCGCGACGGTGACGGTGGTGGTCCCGCCCTCGGGCGTCGGCAGGGTGATGCTGCCGGTGGTCGGCTCGTCGAACCAGCCCTCGATGCCCGTGCGGCGCTTGGAGCGCTCGCTGCGGATGAAGCCCTCGCCCATCGAGAGCCACCATTCGCGCTCGCCGGACTTCTCCCATGCGACGAGGGATTCCTCGTTCGCGAAGCGGTAGAGCATGTGCCAGATCTGGGAGTCCTCGCCGGCGCGGACCCAGCCGGAGCCGAGGAATCCCGGATACTTCGTCGCGAGGTTCACGCCCGTCTGCACCCAGACGGTCGCCTCGGTGATGCGGTCGGGGTCGACCTCGCGGCGGATGGACACGGTGATGGGTTCGGACACGATGCAGTCCTCGAAGACGGGGAGCCCGGATCACGGGCTGCCGAAGCGGCTGCGCCGGGGTGCGGGCGCACGTCGATTCTATTTCGGCTCGGCGGGCACGCGGAATCACGCGATCTCATGAGGCTCCCGGGAAAGAGAGGACCCCCGCCGACCCGATTCGGCGGGGGTCTCGCGGCGTGGGCACCGCGACGGGAGCGAGAGTGCTCACCGAGTGCGCGGATGATGTGACTACCCGATCCGGTCTGAGTCTCCTTGCCCGCGCATCTGCAGTTGTAATCGACCGAGGTGACGGGACGGTGAACGCGGTGCGAACATCCGCGCGCAGACGCTGTTCCTCATTTACAAGGATGTCCTAGTAAATAATCGGATGCCGGAGTAAACTCCCAATGTGCCAATGATGGCTCGGAGGGATGTCACACAATGACTCGTACTATCCCGCACTTCGTGGGCGGATCGCTTCTCACCCCGGACACCGGTCGCTTCGCCGACGTGTTCGATCCGAGCTCGGGCGCCGTGCAGGCTCGTGTGCCCCTGGCGTCGGCCGACGAGGTGCGCGAGGTGATCGCGAACGCCGAGGCGGCGCAGATCGCCTGGGCCGCGACGAACCCGCAGAAGCGCGCCCGCGTGCTGCTGCGCTTCCTCGATCTCGTGCAGCGCGAGATGCAGTCGCTCGCCGAGCTCCTCGCCAGCGAGCACGGCAAGACCGTCGACGACGCCAAGGGCGACATCCAGCGCGGCCTCGAGGTCATCGAGTTCTCGGCGGGTGCCCCGCACCTCCTCAAGGGCGAGTACTCGACGGGGGCCGGGGCCGGGATCGACGTCTACTCGATGCGGCAGCCGCTCGGCGTGGTCGCCGCGATCACCCCGTTCAACTTCCCCGCCATGATCCCGCTGTGGAAGGCGGGTCCGGCGCTCGCCGCGGGCAACGCCGTGGTGCTCAAGCCCAGCGATCGCGACCCCTCCGTGCCCGTGCGCATCGCCGAGCTCTTCCTCGAAGCGGGTCTTCCCGCCGGCGTGCTGAACGTCGTGCACGGCGATAAGGAAGCCGTCGACACGCTGCTCACCGACGAGCGCATCCGCGCCGTCGGCTTCGTGGGGTCCACCCCGATCGCCGAGTACATCTACTCGACCGCCGCGGCGCACGGCAAGCGCGCACAGTGCTTCGGCGGCGCGAAGAACCACATGATCGTGATGCCGGATGCCGACCTCGACCAGACCGTCGACGCGCTCATCGGCTCCGGCTACGGCTCGGCGGGGGAGCGCTGCATGGCGATCTCCGTGGCCGTCCCGGTCGGGCAGGAGACCGCCGACGCGCTGGCCGCGAAGCTCCTCGAGCGGGTGGGGCAGCTGCGCATCGGCCCGTCGCTCGCGAAGGACGTCGACTACGGACCCCTCGTGACCCGCGCCGCGGTCGAGCGGGTCGAGGGTTACATCCAGCAGGGCATCGACGAGGGTGCCACGCTTCTCGCCGACGGCCGCGGCTTCACCGTGGACGGCTACGAGGAGGGCTTCTACCTCGGCCCGACGCTGTTCGATCACGTCACGACCGACATGGCGATCTACCGCGAGGAGATCTTCGGACCGGTGCTCGTGATCGCACGGGCGGCCGACTACGAGGAGGCCCTGCGGATGGCGTCGGAGCACGAGTACGGAAACGGCGTCGCGATCTTCACCCGCGACGGAGATGCCGCCCGCGACTTCGCCGCCCGGGTGCAGGTCGGGATGGTCGGCGTGAACGTGCCGATCCCGGTGCCGATCGCCTACTACACGTTCGGCGGCTGGAAGCGCAGCGGCTTCGGCGACCTGAATCAGCACGGCGCCGACGCGTTCCGCTTCTACACGAAGACCAAGACCGTGACGAGCCGCTGGCCATCGGGCATCAAGGACGGTGCCAGCTTCGTCATCCCGACCATGCACTGACCCACCCTTCGACAAGCTCAGGGATCCAGAGAAAATGACAATGACCACCGTCACCACCACCGCCGAAGAGCGCGAGGCCATCCTCGACGCCGTCCGCGACTTCGCGGAGACCGAGCTCGCGCCGTACGCCGCCGAGCGCGACGAGAAGCACATCTTCCCGCGGGAGTCGCTGAACAAGGCCGGAGAGCTCGGGCTCGGCGGCATCTACGTCCGCGAGGAATTCGGCGGCACGGGCCTGAGCCGCACCGACACCGTGGCGATCTTCGAGGAACTCGCGAAGGGCGACCCCGCGGTGGCCGCCTACATCTCGATCCACAACATGGTCGTGTGGATGATCGACACGTACGGCGACGACCCGCAGCGGAGTGCCTGGCTGCCGCAGCTCACCGCGATGCAGGAGTTCGGCGGCTACTGCCTCACCGAGCCCGGTGCCGGCTCGGATGCCGCGAACATCGCCGCCAGTGCGGTCCGCGACGGCGACGAGTACGTGCTCACCGGCGTGAAGCAGTTCATCTCCGGTGCGGGTGAGGCAGCGGTCTACGTCGTCATGGCGCGCACCGGAGAGCCGGGCGCCCGCGGCATCAGCGCGTTCCTGGTCGCCGGCGACGCGGAGGGACTCAGCTTCGGAGCGCCGGAGAAGAAGATGGGGTGGCACGCCCAGCCCACGCGGCAGGTGATCCTCGACGGGGTGCGCGTTCCGGCATCCGCTCTTCTCGGTGAGGAGGGTCGCGGCTTCGCGATCGCGATGTCGGCGCTCAACGGCGGTCGGCTCAACATCGCCGCATGCTCGCTCGGCGGGGCGCAGTGGGCGCTCGACAGGGCGGTGCAGTACGTGCACGAGCGGGTCGCCTTCGGAGAGCCCCTGGCCGAGAAGCAGTCGATCATGTTCGCTATCGCCGACATGCGCACCGACCTGCAGGCGGCTCGCCTGATGGTGCGCGACGGCGCTGAGGCGGTCGACCAGCACGCCCCGGATGCGACCATGCGGTGCGCGATGGCCAAGCGCTTCGCCACCGACGCCGGCTTCGACGTCGCGAACCGCGCGCTGCAGCTGCACGGCGGATACGGCTACCTGCAGGACTACGGGATCGAGAAGGTCGTGCGCGACCTGCGCGTGCACCAGATCCTCGAGGGGACGAACGAGATCATGCGCCTGATCGTCGGTCGCGAGATGCTGCGACCCGCGGGGTCGTCGTCGATGCGGAGTGCATCATGACGAGCGTCGCCTTCCTCGGCCTCGGGCACATGGGTCTGCCGATGGCGAAGAACCTCGTCGCCGCGGGCCACGAGGTGCACGGGTTCGATCTGGTGCCCGCCGCGATCGAGGCGGCGCAGGCGGCGGGGATCGCCGTGGCGTCGAGCGGGGCGGATGCCGTGGCCGACGCGGATGTCGTCATCACGATGTTCCCCGCGGGGAAGCACGTGATCGAGGCGTACCGCTCCGAGCTGCTCGCCGCCGCGCGCCCCGGCACCCTGTTCATCGAGTCATCGACGATCGCGGTCGACGAAGCCCGTGCGGCGCATGCACTGGCGATCGCCGCCGGTCACCGCAACGTCGACGCTCCCGTGTCGGGCGGCGTCGTCGGGGCCGAGAACGGCACCCTGGCCTTCATGGTCGGCGGGTCCGACGAGGACTACGCCGCTGCCCTTCCGCTGCTCGAGGTCATGGGCAAGCGGACCGTGCACTGCGGCGGACCGGGCCTCGGCCAGGCAGCGAAGGTGTGCAACAACATGGTCCTCGCGGTGTCGCAGATCGCGGTCGCCGAAGCGTTCGTGCTGGGGGAGCGTCTGGGCCTCGAGCATCAGGCGCTGTTCGACGTGGTCTCGCAGGCGTCCGGTCAGTGCTGGTCGATCACGACCAACTGCCCGGTGCCGGGACCGGTGCCGACGAGCCCCGCCAACCGGGACTACCAGCCGGGGTTCGCCGGCGCGCTGATGGCCAAGGACCTGGGCCTCGCGCTGCAGGCGATCGAGCAGACGTCGACGGATGCGCAGATGGGACGGCTCGCGCAGCAGATCTACGCCGCGTTCGCTGCGGGCGACGGTGCGGGCCGGGACTTCTCCGGCATCATCACCGACATCCGCGACGCGACCGACTGACCGATGCCCGCCAGTTTGCAGGTCGGCGATACATCTGCAGGTCGCATCCGCGCATCGAGACCTGCATCTGTCTTTTCGACCTGCAAACTGCGCCGGGAACTGCGGATCCGGGTCGAGCGACGAGACCGCACGCAGGGCGATACTGGGATGACCACGACGGAGAGGGCCACATGACCGAGTACGAGACGATCCTGGTCGAGCAGCGCGGACGCGTCGGGTGGATCACCCTGCACCGGCCGGAGGCGCTGAACGCCCTCAACAGCCGACTCGCGGAAGAGGTCACGGCCGCAGCGGTCGCCTTCGACGAGGACGAGGGTGTCGGTGCGGTCGTCGTGACCGGGTCGGAGAAGGCGTTCGCGGCGGGTGCCGACATCAAGGAGATGGAGAGCATGTCGGCCGCGGAGATGCTCGAGACCGACCACTTCGGCGTCTGGCATGAGTTCGCGGCGGTGCGCACGCCGGTGATCGCTGCCGTCTCCGGCTTCGCGCTGGGCGGCGGATGCGAGCTGGCGATGATGTGCGACATCATCCTCGCCGCCGACACCGCGAAGTTCGGACAGCCGGAGATCAATCTCGGCGTCATTCCGGGCATGGGCGGCACGCAGCGTCTGATCCGCGCCGTCGGGTACTACAAGGCCGCTGAGCTGGTGCTCTCCGGACGCTTCATGGGCGCCGAGGAGGCGGAGCGCTCAGGTCTCGTGTCGCGCGTCGTCCCGGCATCCGATCTCCTGGCCGAGACTTCGGCGCTCGCCGAGACGATCGCCTCGAAGTCGTTGCCCTCGGTCTATGCGGCCAAGGCGGCTCTGGATGCGGCGATGGAGACGACGCTCGCCGAGGGGCTGGCGCATGAGAAGCAGGCTTTCGCCGCGCTCTTCGACACCGCCGATCAGAAGGAGGGCATGTCGGCCTTCCGGGAGAAGCGTGCACCGCAGTTCGAGAACCGGTGACGGGTGTCGGGGTGTTCACAATTCAGCAAGAATCCGGCGGATGTGCCCGGAAAGGACTCGCCAGAGCCGGTGAAGCCATGATCCTGCTGAATCATGAACGGTCAGCTGCGGAGACCGTCGACGATCTTCGCGATCCTGCGCTCCCGGGTCGCCTCCTGCTTCGCGTCGGCGACCGTGCGGGCGTGCTCCTTGCGGGCCGAATAGCTCAGCGCGTCGAACGCCGCACGCACGGCCGGGTCGGCATCCAGCGCCGTGGCGAGTTCGTCGGGCACGTCGACCGTCCGCTCGGCGGAGTCCACCCGGATGACGGCGTCGATCTCCTGATCGATCTCGAGTCCGAGATCCGCGCGCACGGCCTTGGTGAAGCCGATCATGTTCTCGCCGCCCATGCGCGCCAGGCGCAGTCGCGCCGTGCGTCCGCCGATCGTGACGGCCACGGGGAAGGCCTTGCCTGCCCCGAAGGACGCGACCTGCTCGTCGCTGAGCAGGATCGCCGCGGCGGGACCACGGCCGGTGAGGACGGTGTGCAGGCGCAGTTCGCTCATGCCGACAGATTACGCCCGTGTCCCGCGACTTCCGCGGAGAGGATCGCGTTGCGTTCCTCGATCAGCCGGCGCATGTACGCGCGCATGAAGACGGCATCGACGAGCCGGCCGAGCGGACCGAACGGCGAGTGGAAGGTCACGGTGTCGCGCATGAGGGTGCCGGTCGGATGCTCGTCGAACCGGTGCTCGTGCAGGAAGGCCCCGAAGGGGCCGGCGATCTGCCGATCGGAGAATCCGCGCGGCGGATCGATGTCGAAGACCACCGAGCGCAGGCGGAAGCGGATGCCGAGATGGCGCGCCTGCCAGGTCACGGTCGAGCCCTCGGTGAACACCCCGCCCGCCGGAGGCTCGACCATCGTCTCGCCGTACCGTGCCATGGAGCGCACGTGCAGGCCCGGATCGAGCGAGGCGCCGAAGACTTCGGCCGGTGGGGCGGCGATGATCGTCTCGAGAACGAACCGCGCCACGTCAGAGCGCTTCGGGCTGGGGGCGCGGGTCGGCGAAGTCGCCGGCGTCCTTGCGCATCCTCGCCACGATCGCGACGAGCTCGGCGGCATCGTCGCGGCTGAGACCCGGATCGGCGAAGACGTCGGCGTTGAGGGCCTCGGTCGCCCGCTCGACGAGCTCGCGGCCGGCATCCGTCAGGGCGAGGAGCGCGGCGCGGCCGTCGTAGGGGTGCGGCGCACGCACGATCAGGCCGTCCCGCACGAGCCGCTCGGCTGTGCTCGTCACCGTGGTCGCATGCACCTGGAGCCGGGCGACCACGCTCGACAGCGGCAGGCTCCCCGCGCGGCTGAACGCCAGCAGGCGCAGCACCTCGTAGCGGGCGAAGCTCAGCGCGAACGGCTTCAGGGTGGCGTCGACGCGGGCGAGCAGCAGCTGTTGCGCGCGCATGACCGAGGTGACGACGGTCATGCCGTCGGCGGCATCCGTCCATCCGTGCGCGAGCCATTGCCGCTTCGCCTCGGCGAGCGGATCAACGGGGAGCGGTCGGGATTGGGCCACATCCCTACGGTAGCGGCGGGAGGCCGGTGCGTCGGGACGGCGCGCGACGCGCCATCGTCGGAGTCCTTGGGTCTCAGTCGCAGAGGTGCTGGGACTCAGTATCGCGGTCTAGAATTGCAGCAGTCGTGAGGAGCAATCGATGAAGATCTTCGTCCTGGTCAAAGAGGTGCCGGACACCTATGGCGATCGCAAGCTGAATCTCGAGACCGGCCTCGCGGATCGGGCGGCAGGCGATGTGGTCCTCGACGAGATCACGGAGCGTGCCCTCGAGGTCGCGTTGGCCTTCGCCGACAAGAATGAGGGCACCGAGGTGGTCGCCCTCTCGATGGCACCCGCGGGGTCGACGGCATCCGTCCGACGCGCTCTCGCGATCGGCGCAGGGTCAGCCGTGCACATCGCCGACGAGCAGTTGGCGGGCGCGGATCTCGGACTCACGGCCGAGGTGCTGGCCGCGGCCATCCGCCGCGGTGCTCCCGACCTGGTGATCACCGGGAACCTGTCGACCGACGGATCCGGCGGCGTGATCCCGGCGATGCTCGCCGAGCACCTCGGCTTCGCGCAGGCCACCGCCCTCAGCTCCGTCGAGATCACCGCGGATGCCGTCGCCGGCACGCGCGCCGCGGATGCCGGCGGCCAGCAGATCTCCGCTCCGCTTCCTGCCGTGATCTCGATCACGGAGGCGCTCCCTGACGCCCGGTTCCCGAACTTCAAGGGGATCATGGCTGCGAAGAAGAAACCGCTCGACGTGCTCTCGCTCGCCGACCTCGAGGTCTCGGCCGACCCCGCCGCCGCGCCGCGCACCATCATGACCGCGGTGGCCGAGAAGCCGCCGCGGGCGGCGGGCGTGAAGATCACCGACGAGGGCGATGCCGCCGAGAAGCTCGTCGAGTACCTCGTGCAGAACAGGCTGGTGTGAGATGACCTATCCCGAGAACCCCATCCTCGTCCTCATCGACGTCGACCCGTCGGGCGATGCCGCGAGCAGCACAGCCGCACTGATCGGCGCGGCGTCGACGATCGGCGCCCCGATCGCGCTGGTGGTCGGCGGCAGTCAGGCGGCGGTGGATGCCGCGGCAGTCGCCGGCGCTGCGGTCGTGCTGACCGCCGACGGCGACGCCACGGCGCTCACCGTGCCGATCGTCGACGCGCTGCAGGCCGCTTTCGACCGGGTGGAGCCGGATGCCGTGCTCGTCTCGAACTCGATCACGGGCCGCGACGTCGCCGGACGGTTCGCCGTGCGCGCTCGACTCGCTCTCGCCGTGGATGCGGTCGGCGTCTCGCGCGACGACGAGGGCATCGTCGCGCACCACTCCGTCTACGGCGGCTCGTATCTCGTCGATGCGGCTGCCACCTTCGGCGCCCCCGTCATCACTGTGCGGCAGGGCGCGGTCGACACGCGCGCCGAGGCCGCGGCATCTCCGACCGTCGAGGCGCTGCAGGTCGCGGCATCCGGTGCGGTCGCCGCGAAAGCCGGCGCGGTCGAGGCGGTCGAGGTCGCCTCCTCCCGGCCCGAGCTCCGAGGGGCGACGCGCGTCGTCTCGGGCGGACGCGGCCTCGCATCGAAGGAGAAGTTCGTGCTCGTCGAGGAGCTCGCCGATGCGCTCGGCGCCGCCGTCGGCGCCTCGCGCGCGGCAGTGGATGCCGGGTACATCCCGCAGTCGCACCAGGTCGGACAGACCGGGGTCTCGGTGTCCCCGCAGCTGTATGTCGCTCTCGGCATATCCGGGGCGATCCAGCACCGCGCCGGCATGCAGACCTCGAAGACGATCGTCGCGATCAACAAGGACGGCGAGGCGCCGATCTTCGACGTGGCCGACTTCGGCATCGTCGGCGACCTCTTCACCGTCGTGCCGCAGGTCATCGCCGCGCTCGAGGCGCGGAAGAAGTAGACATGGCCCTTCGTCAGGCTCCGGGACCGGCGAGCATGCGGCGCGGACTCCCGCGCGTGCCGGGCGGTGAGCCGTGGCCCCCGGCGGATGCCGCGGCCGAATGGGTCGCTGCGCCTGTCGATGCGTCTGCGGGTGCGGGCCCTTCGACGAGCTCAGAGACCCAGGTTGCGAGCAGTGCAGAGGTGACTCCCAGTTGGGTCGCTGAGCCTGTCGAAGCGTCTTCCGCCGTGGGCCCTTCGACAAGCTCAGGGACCCAGGTCGCGGAAGGTCCGGTCGCGCGCATGCGTAGCGGTCTGCCTCGCGTCGTCGGCGGCGAGCCCTGGCCACCCGCCGGCACGGCTGCGGTCGGTTCCGCGACTGACCGTGGCGCCGCGCCCACCGTGGGGGCCGACATGCCAGATGTCGGACATTCGACCCCAACCGGTCCGACATCTGGTGTGTCGACCCCCGACGCGGCGTCGGCTGCGCCCGAGGCGGTGGCGACGCCCGTGGCTGCGGCAGCCGCCGTGACGCCGGCACCCGGCGAGTCCTCGGTCCGTCGAGGTCTTCCACGCGTCGCCGGAGGCGAGCCCTGGCCTCCGGCCGGGACGGCTCCCGCGTCGGGAGACGTTTCGTCTCGGTCGGCTTCGCCGTCCTCCCTCGACGACCGGGCGTCCGACGTCGGCGCCCTCGTCGTCGTCCAGCCCGAAGCATCCGCGCCTGCCGCCCTCCTCTCCGCCGACCTCGACACCCCGCTGCCGTGGACCCGCACCGTCTGGAACGGCCGGGCACCCCGCCACGTGGCCGCCGCGCCGGCATCCGCTCGTCGTCTTCCGACGTGGCCGCAGGCGATCGCCGGGCTCCTCGCCGCCGCCGCTCTGGGCCTCGTCGCCGGTGCGGCGATCGCGTTCGTGCGCACGCTCCTCAGCTTCCCGTTCATGCAGGACTTCCTCGCCGCCTTCCCCGGCGAGTACGAGCCCGCGATCGCGGTCGAGCCGGGCTTCGCGCCCTGGGTCAACTGGGCGCACTTCTTCAACATGTTCCTGATCGTGCTGATCATCCGGTCGGGGCTGCGCGTGCGCAGCGAGAAGCGGCCGACGGTCTTCTGGACGCCGCGCGGCAACCAGAAGGGCAAGATCAGCCTGACCCTGTGGTTCCACCAGGCGCTCGACCTGCTGTGGATCATCAACGGCGTGATCTTCGTGGTGCTGCTGTTCGTCACCGGGCACTGGGTGCGCATCGTGCCGACGAGCTGGGAGGTCTTCCCGAACGCGCTCTCCGCCGCGCTGCAGTACGTGTCGTTCGACTGGCCGCACGAGAACGGCTGGAACAACTACAACAGCCTGCAGCAGCTCGCCTACTTCGCGACCGTGTTCATCGCCGCGCCACTGGCCGTCGCGACCGGCTTCCGGATGTCGGGACTGTGGCCGAAGAAGGCCGAAAAGCTGTCGAAGGCCTACCCCGTCGAGTGGGCCAGGGCGCTGCACTTCCCGATCATGCTGTACTTCGTGGCGTTCATCATCGCCCACGTCGCGCTCGTGATGCTGACCGGGTTCCTGCGCAACCTGAACCACATGTACGCATCGCAGGATGCCGTGACCTGGACCGGCTTCTGGGTGTTCATCGCCTCGCTCGTCGTGCTGGCGGTCGCCTGGTTCGCGGCGCGACCGCTCGTGCTCGCGCCGATCGCGAAGCTCTTCGGCCAGGTGTCGGGCCGGTGAGCCCGGAGAGCGACGACGCGCGCATCGCCGACTACTGGCGCGATGCGCGAACGGCGCTGCCGGAGCTGCCGGAGACCCCGCCCGAGGCGTGGGGTTTCGGCGCGACCCCCTGGCAGGCCGATGAGCTCCTCGCGCTGGTGCTCGCCGGGCTGAAGGACGGGACCGCGTCGTCCCTGTGGGACTACGAGGCGAACGGGGACCCGCTGCCGGCGGTCGGAGAGATGAGCATCATCCTCGACGGGGCGGGTGCACCCCGAGCGGTGATCGAGACCACGGCGGTCGAGATCGTCCCCTTCGACGAGGTCGACGAGGTGCACGCCAGCGCCGAGGGTGAGGGTGACCGTACCCTCGCGCACTGGCGCGAGGTTCACGAGCGGTATTGGCGTGAGCACTCCGAGAACGCCCGCGGCTATGCGCCCGACATGCCGGTCGTGTGCGAGCGGTTCCGGTTGATCCACGCCGCGTGAACCCGCGAACGCGCACGCGCGCGACGAGGGAGAGGAAGAAGAGCATGGCAGAGGCATACATCGTCGACGCGGTGCGCTCGCCGGTCGGCAGGCGCGGCGGCTCGCTCTCCGGCATCCATCCTGCCGATCTCGGTGCGCACAGCCTGCGCGCGCTGGTCGACCGGGTCGGCATCGACCCGGGGCTGATCGACGACGTCATCCTCGGCACGATCGATGCGATCGGCGGGCAGGCCGGCAACGTCGCCCGCACCGCCCTGCTGGTCGCAGGCTTCCCGGAGCACGTTCCGGGCGTCACGATCGACCGCCAGTGCGGGTCGAGTCAGCAGGCCGTGCATTTCGCGGCGCAGGCCGTGATGAGCGGCACGGCCGACCTCGTGATCGCGGGCGGGCTGCAGAACATGTCGCAGGTGCCGCTCACGTCGTCGGCCCTCGTGGGGGAGGCGTTCGGATTCACGACGCCGTACGCGGAGTCGCCCGGATGGCAGGTGCGGTACGGCGACCAGGAGATCTCGCAGTTCGTCGGCGCCGAGCTGATCGCCGAGAAGTGGGACATCACCCGGGAGCAGATGGAGCAGTTCGCGCTCGAGAGCCACCGCCGGGCGGCGCTCGCCCAGGACGAGGGCCGTTTCGCGCGTCAGATCGCCCCGCTGGGCGGCCTCGACCACGACGAGGGCGTCCGTCGCGACACCACCCTCGAGCGGATGGCGGGCCTCGCGCCGCTGCGTCCCGGCGGCCGCATCACGGCCGCCGTCTCGTCGCAGATCAGCGATGCGTCGAGCGCCGTGCTCGTCGCGAGCGAGCGGGCGGTGAAAGAGCACGGCCTCGTGCCCCGTGCTCGTGTGCACCATATCTCCGTGCGTGGCGACGACCCCGTGTTCATGCTCACGGCGCCTATCCCCGCGACTCGGCGTGCTCTCGAACGCACCCGCCTCACGATCGACGACATCGACCTGTTCGAGATCAACGAGGCGTTCGCCTCGGTCGTGCTCGCCTGGATGCGCGAGCTCGACGTCCCTCACGAGAAGGTCAACGTCAACGGCGGAGCGATCGCCCTCGGCCACCCGATCGGCGCCACGGGGACACGCCTGATGACCACGCTGCTCGCCGAACTCGAGCGCACCGGGGGCCGCTACGGACTGCAGACGATGTGCGAGGGCGGTGGCGTCGCCAACGTCACGATCATCGAGCGACTCTGACGCGCGTCTGCGAGACCCGCGGCGCCCGACTCAGGAGCGGACGAAGCGGACCTCGGTCAGCGTCTCGCCGAGGAAGGGCTCGGTGTGCGTGGCGCCGTCGAGCGTGAAGCCGTTGCGCGTGTAGAACCGGTGCGCGCGGGGGTTGTCCTCGGCGACCCAGAGGTACAGCGGCTCGTCCTTCTCCACGGCGGCGTCGAAGAGCTTCTGGCCGATGCCGGTGCCGTGCAGCGCGTCGAGCAGGTAGATGAAGTAGAGCTCGCGGAATGCCGGGGCATCCTTGTCACGGGCGGGGCCCGAGCCGACGAACCCGACGATCTCGCCGTCGACCAGCGCGGCCCTCATGGTGAACTCGGGGCCCTGGGCCGCCCAGTGCGTCCACAGCTCCGCCATGCGGCGGGGCGAGACCCGCTCGAGCGCAGCCTTGCTGATCAGGTGGTCGTAGGTCTCGTGCCAGCACTGGGCGTGCACGCGACCGAGAGCCTCCGCGTCCACATCACGGACCGGACGGACGATGACTTCAGGCTGGGCTTCGGCGCTCATGCCGCGACTCTACGCGCGGCATTCCAGATCAGGAAATCGAACGGATGCCGTGCGCGGAGTGATCGAAACCGATGGAGGATTCGTACAACGATGTTCGCGGATCGTTCGTCGATGGCTACGATCGATCTTCGTGAATGTGATCTGGCGCACGCTCCTCGTGATCCTCCGTGCTCGTCGCCGTGTGCGTCGGGGAAAGACGCTCGACCCGACGGCCGTCGGCACCGTCCGCGTCACGACCCTCCCCACCGATCTCGACATCCTGCGGCACATGAACAACGGCCGGTATCTGTCGCTGTTCGACCTCGGGCGCTGGGACCAGCTCATCCGCACGGGGCTCTTCGACGCCATGAAGGAGCGCGGCTGGTACGCGGTCGTCTCGAGCGAGACCATCACGTTCCGCAAGTCGCTGCAGCTGTGGCAGCGCTTCGAGGTGCAGTCGCGGTTCATCGGCCACGACGAGAAGGCTCTCTTCATGGAGCACCGGGCCGTGGTCGACGGCGAGGTCTACGCACGCGCGATCGTGCGGGCGCGGATGCTGCGCCGCACCGGCGGCACCGTCAGCAATGAGGAGCTCTTCGCCGCGGTCGGCAAGCCCGATGGCGTGCCGGAGATCGATCCGTGGGTGCACGACTGGGCCGCGGCATCCGCTCTTCCTCCCGTGCGCACGAAGGCGCCGAGCGTCTGGTCGTAGCGCCGGTATTCCGGATGGCGCTCGACGCGGTAGTTTAGGGCCGTGCTGGGGATCCTGACCACGACCGGACGCGTGCTGATGAGGCACTGGCCGGCACTCATGGCGTGGTACCTCGCCGGAGTGCTCGTGCAGTACGTGATCGGCCAGGTCGCAGGATTCATCGGAGCCTCCTCGGCGACGCTCGGCTTCCTCGTGCTCCCGATCGGCATCCTCGCGCGACTGATCAGCATCGTCGCGATGTTCCTCGTGTTGCGCGATGGCCTGCGCAACCTGCAGGAGGTCGCCCCTCTTCCCGCGGATCCGGTCGAGCGTCGGCGCACCTTCCTCTCGGCGTTGCTCGCCGGCATCCTGCCCTTCTTCGCCGTGTACTGGGCGCAGGGACTGCTCCGCGAGGATGTGAACGCCTATTCCACGCGTGCCCTGGAGGTGCGCTCCGGCATCATCTTCACCGCCAGTGTCAACGGCGACGGCCCGGTGAGCGATCAGGACACGGTCCTGAACCTGCCCTTCAACGTCTGGACGGTCGCGATCATCGTGATCGCTTTCGCCGGGCGGTGGGCGTGGTCGAAGTGGTCGGCCAAGCTCTCGACCTGGCTCGCGCCTGTGGCTGTCTACTTCGAGGTCGTGTGGGTCTTCTTCTCGGTCATCCTGCTGGGCGATCTCTTCGACGCGATCAAGGCGTGGGTGGACAGCCGTGCGGCCATGGCGTTCCTGGAGGATGTGCGGGAGCGGATCCTGGATGCCGTCGCGCCGCTGCGCTGGCTGTGGGAGGCGATCGGATGGGTGCTCACCGAGGCGGGCCCCGTGCTCCTCGCTCCGCTCGCCTGGCTCACGATCGCCGGTGTCGTGTTCGGTCAGGCGATCGTCGCGGAGAAGCTGCGCGTGGAGAACCAGCTGATCTCCCGATTCCGCCAGCATGCGACCGTGATACCGAACCCTGTGGTGCGGAGGCTGAAGGATCTCGGTGACGAGCTCGGCGCGCGCTTCCGGCCCATCGGGCGCGCGATCCTGCTGATGTGGCGGGCCGGGCCACTGCTGGTCGCCTCGTATGCGCTGTTCTACGTCGCTGTGAAGGCGCTCGAGTCGTACCTCTCGCTCGGGATCACGAGGCTGATCGGCCCGCACGAGTTCCTGACCTGGGCGATCATCCTGCCGGTGGTCTCGATCGTGCCGCTGCTCCTCACCGAGCCCCTGCGCATCGCCGTCATCAGCGGTGCCTACGACGCGACACTGGGGCGTCTGCGCCGCCGCCCGCAGGAGCGCGCGGACTCCGCGACCGTGTCGTCGGAGGAGACCGAGATGCGCGCCGTCGCCGACGCCGCCGGTCTGCTGCCTGCCTCAGCGGATGCCGTCGCCGCCGCGGTCGTGTCGGCACCGCCGCGGGATGCGGTCGGCGGTCAGTCCTCGAGCGTGAACCTGAGGAACGATCCGCCCGCCTCCTGAGGCCAGACGTCGACCCAGAACGGGCCTTCGACATCGTCCGGGACGACGAAGGGGACGATCAGCTCGTAATCACCCTTCTCGTCGCTCACGCAGGTCTCCGGCTCCTCCGAATCGGAGAGCAGACCCATCTCGGACCGCGCCGTCTGCCATTCGCGACCGCTCGCCTGATGCACGAGGACCGGAGCCGTGCACGTGACGCCGTCCGTCCCGGCGTCGACGGGAACGCCGACCGCGATCACCTTCGCGCCGTCGGGGACATCGAATCCGCTGAGGTCATCGATCTCGCCTCCGCGCACGGGGCCCCAGGTCGCTCCGACGAGCTCGGCCGACGCGTCTTCCTCGACGACGATCGGCTGGAACGGACGGGCCTCGAACCCGTAGTACTGGTGCCACTCGTGCCACCCGATGCCGATGGCCGTCCCCGGGATGAGCACGACCAGGGCGATCAGGGCGAGGCGATTGCGCCGCCACCACGACGGCGACCGCGTGGGCTCCGGCTCCGGCTGCGGCTGCTCGCGGATCGGGGGAGGGGGAATCGTCATCGCGCCCATCCGTTCTCGTCCAGGAGCACCTCGACCTCGACCGGGAGATCGTCGAGCACGATCGGAAGCTCGATGAGACCGTCGAGCAGCACCTCGTTCGGCGATCCGTTCGGCACGCCCAGCCGGAGAGTGGCAGTGCCGACCAGGGCGTCGGCGGGGAGCTCGAACGCGAGGCTTCCGGCGCGCGCGACGCCGGTGACGAGCCGCTGCTTGGCGAAAGTCGTTCCGCGGTCGGTGGCGCTGAAGGTGCGATCGCCGACGACCAGCTCGGCGAGACCGAGGATGGCGGCCTCCTGGGTGACGACCGAGGCGGCCTCCAGATCGACCACGACCCAGGTGCCCTCGGCAGACCAGCCGTCGGCATCCGTCACGCGGCTGGCGACGTGCACATCGGTGACCGTGACCTCGAGGTTGCGCACAGAGGCCGGCTCGTCGAGCGCGGCGACGGTCGGGAACGCCGCGGTCGAGGCGTCGTCGGGCAGCGTCGCCTTGGACACGCCCCACGCCCCGGCGAGCAGCACGAGCGTGAGAGCCCACACCAGGATCCTCTGCTTCACGGCACGGGCTCCTCGTCGACCTCGGCCGGTACCTCGACGACCTCGGCGGTCACCGTGGCTCCGACGCGGGCGTCAGTCCAGTAGTCGCCCCGCATCACGCTCTTGCCGACGTAATGGGTCGAATCGGGGAGTGTGAGCTGGACTTCGTCGCCGTCGCGGTAGTCGTCGGGGCCGACGATCCAGGCCAGGAGGAGGCGGACGGGCACGTCGGGCTGCAGCATCGGACTGCCCGCTCCGTCATCGGCGCGCGAAACAGAGGGCTTCTCATCGATCCCCTCGAGGTGGATTCCGTTGACCACCGGCGACATCTTGTCACCGCTGTACGAGCTTCGAGGTGTGTCGAACGTGTTGACGACGTCGACCACGACCACGAGTACGCGCTCGTCTTTCTCCTCGTCCGGATAGAGGGCGGCGTTGCCAGGCTCCTCGCGCAGCTCGACGCCGACGATCGTCATCTCGAGGTCGGATCCCGCGAACGTCTCGCCGACTGCGACGGTGGGCGTCGGGTCGACCGCCGCGGCCTCCAGGCCGCCGAAGATCGCGGTGGCACCGAGCAGCACAGCGCCGGCACCGGTGATCAGCCACGAGGTCGGGATGAGATCGATGCTCCGCCGTGCCCATCCGAGCACCTTGGCACGCGCCCCCGCGTTCGCGGATGCGACGCCGCGGGCATCGGGCTGCGCTCCCGGCTCGCCCGGCGGTGTCGCGTTCACGGAAACAGCATAGAGCCGCGGGCGCGCTTGCGCGGTGGGGAGCGGTGCCCGGTGCACGGCATACGTATTCCGCAAGAAATGGAATTCTTTTCTCGTAATGTGACCAGAAGGGCAGGGCGCTGCCGTCTCCTCTCAGTACTGTGAGCGGAACATACGGGCACGGTAGCCCGCAAGACCCCGTCGGAGCAGACGGGCGGAGGAGGAGCAAGTGGCAGTCATCGGCATCGTGCGGGAGCCTGCGGGCGAAGCACGGGTCTCGGCCACCCCGGCGACGATCGCGTCGCTGCGGAAGCTGGGCCACACGGTCAGCGTGGAGCGGGGAGCAGGCGCAGCAGCGTCCTACCCGGATTCGGAGTACGAGGCGGCCGGTGCGACGCTCGTCGACCGTGCAGGGGCATGGGGGAGCGAGATCGTCCTCGCGATCACCGCACCGGATGCCGCGGCGATCGCACTCCTCGCCGATGGGGCGACGCTCATCGCCCTGCTTTCGCCGGCACTCCGTCCTGACCTCGTCGAGTCGCTCGCCCAGCGGGGGATCACCGCGCTCGCCCTCGACGCGGTGCCGCGCATCTCGCGCGCGCAGTCGATGGACGTGCTCAGCTCGATGGCGAACATCGCCGGCTACCGCGCTGTCGTCGAGGCCGCGCACGAGTTCGGACGCTTCTTCACCGGGCAGGTCACCGCTGCCGGCAAGGTGCCGCCCGCCAAGGTCCTGGTCGCCGGAGCCGGTGTCGCCGGTCTCGCGGCGATCGGTGCCGCGTCGAGCCTGGGCGCGATCGTCCGCGCCACCGATCCGCGCCCCGAGGTCGCCGACCAGGTCACGTCGATCGGCGGCTCGTATCTGCCGGTCGACGTCGCGGTCGCGGCATCCTCCGACGGCTATGCGAAGGCGACCAGCGAGGACTACAACCGGCGTGCGGCGGAGATCTACACCGAGCAGGCCGCCGACGTCGACATCATCATCACGACCGCGCTGATCCCCGGTCGCGCGGCGCCGCGTCTGATCACGGCATCCGACGTCGCCCTGATGAAGCCGGGCAGCGTGATCGTCGACATGGCCGCGGGCCAGGGCGGAAACGTCGAGGGCTCGGTCGCCGGAGAGCGCACCGTGACCGACAACGGCGTCATCATCCTGGGGTACACCGACCTCGCCTCGCGCCTCGCCGCGCAGGCCTCGCAGCTGTACGGCACGAACCTCGCCAACCTCGTGGCGCTCCTGACGCCCGCGAAGGACGGGCAGCTGGTGATCGACTTCGACGACGTCGTGCAGCGCTCGGTCACCGTCGTCCGCGACGGAGCCGTGACCTGGCCGCCGCCTGCCGTGCAGGTCGCGGCCGCTCCCGCGAAGGCGGTCGAGGCGGCAGTCGAGATCGCGAAGCCGAAGACGATGTCGACCGGCCGCAAGGTCGCCCTCATCGTGCTCGGCATCGCCGCGCTGTTCGCCGTGAACGCGTTCGCGCCCGCTCCGCTGCCGCAGCACTTCACCGTGCTCGTGCTCTCGGTCGTGATCGGCTTCTACGTGATCGGCAAGGTGCACCACGCCCTGCACACGCCGCTCATGTCGGTGACGAACGCCATCTCCGGCGTCATCGTGGTCGGCGCGATGCTGCAGGTCACCTCCTCGATCCCGGTCGTGCAGGTGCTCGCCGCGATCGCCGTGCTGCTCGCATCCATCAACATCTTCGGAGGATTCGCGGTCACCCGCCGAATGCTCGCGATGTTCACGAAGGGCGGCCACAAGTGACCGTCGACGCCCTCGCGGGAGCGGCCTACATCGTCGCCGCCCTGCTGTTCATCCTGAGTCTCGCGGGACTCAGTCGCCACGAGTCCGCCCGTTCCGGCGTGGTCTACGGCATCTCCGGCATGACCATCGCGCTGCTCGCGACCGTCGCCCTCACCATGGCGGATGCCTGGACCACGGGCGCCTTCCTCGGGCTCGGCCTGCTCGTCGCCGCGGTCGCCGTCGGCGCGGCCATCGGCCTGTGGCGGGCGCGCTCGGTCGAGATGACCGGCATGCCCGAGCTCATCGCGCTGCTGCACAGCTTCGTCGGCCTCGCCGCCGTGCTCGTCGGCTGGAACGGCTATCTCGCCCACCCGAAGATCGCTCCGCAGCTCGAGGGCATCCACAACGCCGAGGTCTTCATCGGCATCTTCATCGGCGGCGTGACGTTCACCGGATCGATCGTGGCCTACCTGAAGCTCTCGGCGAAGATGTCGTCGAAGCCGCTCATGCTGCCGGGCAAGAACGTGCTGAACGTCGGAGCGCTCGTCGCCTTCGTCGCGCTCACCGTCTGGTTCGTGAACGACCAGCAGCTCGCCCTCCTGATCGGCGTCACGGTGCTGGCGTTCGCACTCGGATGGCACCTGGTCGCCTCGATCGGCGGCGGCGACATGCCCGTCGTCGTCTCGATGCTCAACAGCTACTCCGGATGGGCGGCGGCCGCCGCGGGCTTCCTGCTGAACAACGACCTGCTGATCGTGACGGGTGCGCTCGTCGGCTCGTCGGGTGCGTACCTCTCCTATGTGATGTGCAAGGCGATGAACCGCTCGTTCCTGTCGGTGATCGCCGGCGGATTCGGCATCGCCGCGCCGACGGCCACCGACGAGGAGTACGGCGAGCACCGCGAGATCACCGCCGAGAGCGCGGCCGAGATGCTCACCGAGGCGAAGTCGGTCGTGATCACCCCCGGCTACGGCATGGCCGTCGCGCAGGCGCAGTACCCGGTCGCCGACCTCGTGCGCCGACTGCGCGAGCGGGGCGTGGACGTGCGGTTCGGCATCCATCCGGTCGCCGGCCGTCTGCCGGGGCACATGAACGTGCTGCTGGCCGAGGCGAAGGTGCCGTACGACATCGTGCTCAGCATGGACGAGATCAACGACGACCTGGCATCGACCTCGGTCGTGCTCGTGATCGGCGCCAACGACACGGTCAACCCGGCCGCGGCTGAGGACCCGTCGAGCCCGATCGCCGGGATGCCGGTGCTCAAGGTGTGGGAGGCCGAGAACGTCATCGTGTTCAAGCGGTCGATGGCCGCCGGATACGCGGGCGTGCAGAACCCGCTGTTCTTCCGCGACAACGCCTCGATGCTGTTCGGCGACGCGAAGCAGAAGGTGGAGGACATCATCGCGGCACTGTAGCGGCGTGCGCCCGCGAAGGAGAAGTGCGCTTGGCGAGGACGGATCCCGCGGATTCAACCATGTGGAGCGCACTTCTCCTTGCCGGGCGCACGTCGGTGGACGCGATTGCGAACAGGTGGCGGCGTCGACCGGGTGGCGTCCGCTGCTCGAGCGGCATCCAGACCTAATGTGGAGACCATGGCAGAGTCGTCGTCATCCTCCGCGGATGCCGTGGCATCCGCTCCTCTCGCGGATCGTGCCGTCGAGCTCGCGCGCCGCTGGGTGACCGAGGCCGCGGCGGCCGAGGTCGACCCCGCGGCGGAGCGGCTCGCCGGCGTGCTGCAGGATGCGAACGGGCTCCCCTTCACCCTCGGTTTCGTCGACGGCGTGATGCGTCCGGAGAGCCTGGCCGCGGCCGCATCCCAGCTGCACCGGATCGCTCCGATCGTGCCCGAGTTCCTGCCGTGGTACCTGCGCTCCGCCGTGCGCCTCGGCGGGGGCATGGCGCAGGTGCTGCCGTCCCCGGTCGTGCCGATCGCCCGGCGGGTGCTCCGCGACATGGTGGGGCACCTCGTCGTCGACGCCCGCCCCGCGAAGCTCGGACCGGCGCTGGAGAAGATCCGCACGCCCTCGACGACCACCGGAACCGCCGCGCGCGTCAACCTCAACCTCCTCGGCGAGGCCGTGCTGGGCGAAGCCGAGGCGAAGCGTCGGCTCGATGGCATCCACGAGCTGATCCGCCGCCCCGACGTCGACTACGTCTCGGTGAAGGTGTCGGCGATCATCAGCCACATCTCGATGTGGGCGTTCGACGAGGTCGTCGACCTGGTGGTCGAGCGGCTGATGCCGCTCTATCTGACGGCGGCGGGCCCTTCGACAGGCTCAGGGACCCAAGAGGGGACGGGCTCAGGGACCCAGACCTTCATCAACCTCGACATGGAGGAGTATCGCGACCTCGATCTCACGATCGCGGTCTACACGCGCATCCTCGAGGACCCGCGACTGCAGCACCTCGAAGCGGGCATCGTGCTGCAGGCCTACCTGCCCGATGCCCTCCCCGCCCTGCAGGAGCTCACCGCGTGGGCGCAGGACCGGGTCGCGCACGGCGGAGCCCCGATCAAGGTGCGCCTCGTGAAGGGCGCGAACCTCGCGATGGAGAACGTCGAGGCGCGGCTGCACGGCTGGACCCCGGCGACCTACGACACGAAGCTCGACACAGACGCGAACTACCTCCGCTGTCTCGACTGGGCGCTGACCCCCGAGCGCACCGCCGCGGTGAAGCTGGGCATCGCCGGGCACAATCTCTTCGGCATCGCGTACGCCTGGCTGCTGGCCGGGGAACGCGGAGTCCGCCCTTCGACGAGCTCAGGGACCCAGGTTCCGGGTGCGGGGCAACCGCCGATCGCGTTCGAGATGCTGCTGGGGATGGCGCAGGGGCAGGTGCAGGCCGTCTCCCGCGAGGTCGGCGCCGTGCTCCTGTACGTGCCGGTCGTGGAGCCGGCCGAGTTCGACGTCGCCATCAGCTACCTGGTGCGCCGGCTCGAGGAGAACGCGTCGGCCGACAACTTCCTCTCCGCAGCGTTCCGGCTCGACGAGGACGAGGCCCTGTTCGTGCGCGAGCAGGATCGCTTCCTCGACGCCCTCGACCGCTCCACCGACCCGACGCTGCGCATCGGTCCCCGTCGCACGCAGGACCGGCTCGCCCCCGTGCACGAGTCGGTGCGCCCGGCGCTCGCGGCCCCGACCCCCGAGGTCGACCTCACGAAGGCCGTGCTCGGCATCTCGCGCGGATCGGATGACGGCGACGGCGAGGCCTTCCTCGAGACCGCCGTCTACTCGGCGCGGGAAGCGCCGGAGGACGCCGGCGGCGCTCCCGGATTCTCGAACACCGCGGACAGCGATCCCTCGCTTCCGGCCAACCGCGACTGGGCGCGCTCCGTGCGCGACGGCATCCGCGGTTCGACGGCCGGCCGCACCACGCTCGAGGCCGCGCTGATCGACGATCCCGCTGCCCTCGACGAGACCGTGCAGCGGGTGCGCGACGCGGCTCCCGCCTGGGGTTCCCGCCCGGCCGCCGAGCGTGCCGAAGTGCTGCTCCGCGCCGCCGCCGCCCTCGAGTCGCGTCGCGGCGAGCTGATCGAGGTCGCGGCGTCCGAGACGGGCAAGGTCTTCGCCGAGGCCGACGTCGAGGTCAGCGAGGCGGTCGACTTCGCCCGCTATTACGCGGCCAAGGCCCGCGAGCTCGATGCGATCGCGGGAGCGACCTTCCTCCCCGCGAAGGTGACCGTGGTGACGCCGCCCTGGAACTTCCCCGTCGCGATCCCGGCGGGCGGCGTGCTCGCGGCGCTCGCCGCAGGTTCGGGCGTGGTGTTCAAGCCCGCCCCGCAGGCGCGCCGCTCGGCGGCCGTGGTCGCGGAGTCCCTCTGGCAGGCCGGTGTCCCGCGCGACGTGCTCGCTCTCGTCGACATCGAGGAGGGCGACCTCGGTCGCGCGCTCATCGGTCACGACGCGGTCGATCGCGTGATCCTCACCGGCGCCTGGGACACGGCGGCGCTGTTCCGCTCCTGGCGACCCGATCTGCCTCTGCTCGCCGAGACGAGCGGCAAGAACGCGATGATCGTCATGCCGTCCGCCGACCTCGATCTCGCCGTCGCCGACCTCGTCAAGAGCGCCTTCGGTCACGCCGGTCAGAAGTGCTCGGCGGCCTCGCTGGCGATCCTGGTCGGACCGGTCGGACGCTCTCCGCGCTTCGCCCGGCAGCTGGCGGATGCCGTCCGCTCCCTGCACGTCGGCTGGCCCACGGATCCGCTCGCCGAGGTCGGTCCGGTGATCGAGAAGCCGCAGGGCAAGCTCGCCTGGGCGCTGACCGAGCTGGATGGCGACGAGCAGTGGCTCATCCGGCCGGAGCTCGCGGCGGACGACGACGGCAGCGGACGGCTCTGGCGCCCCGGCATCCGGGTCGGCGTGCAGGCCGGATCGCGCTTCCACACCGAGGAGTTCTTCGGTCCCGTGCTCGGCGTGATGCACGCTCCCACGCTCGAGCGGGCGATCGAGCTGCAGAACGCGGTCGCCTACGGCCTCACGGCCGGCCTGCACACCCAGGACCCCGACGATCTCGCGCAGTGGCTCGACCGCGTGCAGGCGGGGAACCTCTACGTCAACCGGGGCATCACCGGTGCCATCGTGCAGCGGCAGCCGTTCGGCGGCTGGAAGCGCTCATCGGTCGGACCCGGCGCCAAGGCCGGCGGGCCGAACTACCTGATCGGACTCGGGTCGTGGCGCTCGCACCCCGGCGGGCCGGCATCCAGCACCCTGCACCTTCGCGGTCTCGACTCCCGGATCACCGCCCTCATCGAATCGGCGCAGCCGTCGCTCGCCTACGAGCCGTTCGAGTGGCTGCGACGCTCCGCCCTGTCGGACGCGCTGGCCTGGGATCGCGAGTTCGGGCAGGTGCGCGACGTCTCCCGACTCGGTGTCGAGCGCAACCTCTTCCGCTACCGGCCGGTGCCCGTCGAGATCCGCGCGACGGACGACGCGGCCCTGCAGGATCTGCTGCGCGTCGTGATCGCCGGTGTGCGCGCCGGTGCCCGTTTCGTGCTCTCCAGCCCGACCGGCCTGCCGGCCGAGGTGCGCCGGGCGCTGGGGGATCTGGACGCCGTCGTCTTCCTCGAGACCGAGGCGGAGTGGATCGAGCGGATGCTGCGCCACGACGAGCCCGCAGAGGGCGATCGTCGTCCTGCGCCGAGCCGGAACCGCGTGCGTCTGGTCGGCGGACGTGACACGGTCGCCGCTGCCCATGCGTCGCTGGCCGTGGCGTCGAGCGGTGATCCCGACCTCGCGGTGTACGACGGCGAGGTGACGGCGGCCGCGCGCATCGAGCTGCTGCCCTTCGTGCACGAGCAGTCCATCAGCATCACCGCGCATCGCTACGGGAACGTCGATCGCCGCTTCAGCGAGGTCATCTGAGCGGATCGGCGCGTCTCAGCGTCCGCTCGTGGTCACGCTGGCGAGAAGCGAGCGGATCAGCGGGTCCGTGGCACCGCGCCAGTAGACCGAGATGTCGCGGCGCACGGGTTCCCGCAGCGCGTGCGCCGCGACCTGCGGAGGCACGATGTTTCGTGGCACCAGGGTATGGCCGAGCCCGTGCAGGGCGTACTCGACCGCGGCCCGGGCCTGCTCGGTGCGCAGGGCGGCACGCGGGATGAACCCGGCACGCGCGCAGGCCGCGTCGAGCAGTTCTCCCAATCCGTTGTCCGGGGTGAAGTGCACCCAGTCGTCGTCCCGCAGATCGGCGAGGTCGAGCGGGCCGTCGGGAGTCCGTCGATCGGCGCCGGAGAGCACCACGACGAACTCCTCCTCGACCAGGCGGCTCCGACCGCCCGTCCAGCCCTCGGGGACCGGGCCGATCGCGAGATCGAACGCCCCGGCGAGGAGGCCGGCTACCAGCTCCTCCTGATGACGGAACTCGTGGAGCTCGGCCTGTACGCGCGGATGCTGCGATCGCCAGTCCGCGAGGATCGCCGGGAGGATGCCCAGGCTGAGGGAGTACAGGGTGCCGACCCGCAGCTCTCCGACCGCGCCGCTGGTCACGGTGCGCGCCGTCCGGACGAGGTCATCGTGGGCGGCGACCACCGCCCGCGCCGTGTCGAGCAGGGTGCGCCCGGCGGTGGTCGGACGCGTGGACCGAGGGAGGCGCTCGACCAGGGCGACGCCGAGGGCCTGTTCGAGCGCGACGAGCTGGCGGGACAGCGTCGGCTGACTGACGAAGAGACGCGCAGCGGCGCGCGTGATCGAGCCTTCGTCGCACACGGCGATGAAGGCGCGGAGCTGCCGCTCGGTCACATCCATGTCTTGAGTGTATGGATATCAGCGCTTTCTTGCATCGCATGCGGGGTATGGGGATCGAGGGCGGTGTGTTCCATCCCTCAGACGCCGCACCGGGCGTCCGGACAGACAGGAAGAACCATGACCGCTCTCACCATCGAAACCGCGTCCCGCGCCGCCGCCGCCGCCCAGGACGCGGCTCGGCAGCACGGCGTCGCCGTCGTCATCACCATCGTCGATGCCGGGGTGCAGCCCGTGCTGGTCGTCCGACAGGACGGGGCGCCGATCGCGGCGATCGACGCGAGCCTGAGCAAGGCCCGCACGACGCTGTACTTCGGCGGCACCGCGACGGCCGACCTCGCCGGCGCGACCGCTCCCGGGGGACCGCTGTTCGGGTTCGAGCACGCCGTCGCCGCGCCGCTCGCCTTCCTCGGAGGAGCAGTACCCGTCCGAGACGCACAGGGAGAGATCATCGGCGCCGTCGGCGTCGGCGGCGGCACGGCCGAGCAGGACCACGCGATCGCTGTCACAGCGGCAGCGGCCATCGGAGCGTCGGCGTGAGCTCGGCGGGCGAGGTCGTCGTCTCGCTGGCGACGCTGGTCGCGCGCGAGGGGCGGCGTGACGACCTGCGGCGCGCGCTGCTGCCGCTCATCGAGCCGACCAGGGCAGAGCCGGGAAACCTCGACTACGTCCTGTTCGAGAAGACCGAGGCGCCGGGCACGTTCGTCATGCGCGAGGCGTTCGCGTCGATGGGCGCTCTCGGCGAGCACCAGCAGACCGCCCACTACGTGGCTTTCGCGGCACAGGCCGACGACCTGCTCGCCGAGCCGCTCGCGCTGACGTTCCTCACGCAGGTCTCGGACTGAGGCCTCGGCGACCGGAGCCGATGTAAAAGATTCTTGACACGAGGGAGCGCTGAGGCGTACTCTCGTGTCAAGAATCTTTTACATGGGAGGCATCATGGTCTACGAGGAGCGCAACGCCTGGGCGGGGTTGATCGTGAGCCCGATCACGATGATCGTCTACGTCATCCTCATCGTGCAGCAGGCCGCGGGCGGTCCGCTCACCGACGTCGACTGGTTCCCGCTCATGCTGTGGGTGATCGGCGGCAGCATCCTCGCCGTGATCATCCTCAGCATCGTCTGGGGCATGATCGCCGGAGTGAAGGATGCCGGCGGCATCGGCCAGGCCGACATCCGCGATCGCGACATCAGCCGCCTGGGCGGACGCGTCGAGCAGGCCTTCGTCGTGATCGCGGGACTCGGCGTGATCGCCCTCTGCGCGGTCGGGGCCGACGTCTTCTGGATCGCGAACACGATGTTCGCCGGCTTCTGGGTCGCCGCCGCCATCGGCAGCGTCGCCCGCGTCATCGCGTACCGCCGGGGGCTGATCTGATGGTCAAGCCGACCCGCGTCTCCAACAGCATCCGCGCCCACCGGGAGTCGGCGGGGATGACCCAGGCCGACCTCGCCCGCACGATCGGCGTGACCCGGCAGACCCTCATCGCGATCGAGCAGGAGAAGTACTCGCCCACGCTCGAGCTCGCCTTCCAGATCGCCCGCGCCTTCGGCGTGGGGATCGACGCCCTCTTCCAGTACCCGGAGCAGTGACATGGACAACACGTCTGAGACCCCGACCATGACCGCCTGGCGCCGCGACACCTACGGCCCCGCCTCCGGGACGACACTGCAGGAGATCCCCGTGCCGGTCCCCGGTCGCGGCGAGGTGGTCCTTCGCGTGAGCGCCACGGCCCTCAACGCCGGCGACGTCCGCCTCATGCTCGGAGATCCTCTGCTCGTGCGGCCGATCTTCGGCATGACGAAGCCGAAGTACCCGGTGCGCGGCATCGAGGCCGCCGGAACCGTGGTCGCGGTCGGCCCCGACGTCGTGGGCGCCGAGCTCGACGAGCACGTGGTGGGAGAGCTCGTCGGGGGAGGCGGGCTCGCGACCTACGTGCGCGTCCCCGCAGCCCGGCTCGTCCCGGTCCCGCCCGACGTCGACCCCGCGGTCGCCGCGTGCCTTCCGGTCGCCGGCGGGACCGCCTGGCAGGCGCTCGATCTCGCGGAGGTCGGGCTGCGCGCCGGCAGTGCGCCACGCGTGCTCATCATCGGGGCATCCGGCGGGGTGGGCACCTTCGCGGTGCAGCTCGCCGCCCTGCGCGGCGCCGAGGTCTGGGCCACCTGCCGCACCCGCAACGCGCCGCTCGTCGAGTACCTCGGCGCCACCCGCACCCTCGACCACCGCACCTCGCCGCTGAGCGAGCTGCCCGCCGAGCACTTCGACGCGGTGATCGACATCGCCGGAGGGATGCCGCTGCGCGAACTGCAGCGCCTCGTCGCGCCCGGCGGCACGGTGGTGCTGGTGACCGGCGACGGCGGGCACATCATGGGTCCCGTGCCGCGCATGATCAAGGCGGCCTTCCTCTCGATCGGATCCCGCCGCATCCGTCCTCTCGCGGCCTCGCCGCGCCCCGAGGTGCTGGCCAAGCTGCTGGAGCTCGTCGCCGAGGGGCGCATCTCCCCGGTGATCGAGCGCGAGTACCCCTTCGCCGAGGCATCCGCCGCGCTCGCCCACATCGAAGCCGGGCACACGGTCGGCAAGCTCGTCGTGCGCGCCGGCTGACGCACTCGGCATCCCGGCGCGCTCTGGCGACGCACAGGGGGTGGATGACAGAATGGGAGCTGGCGTGCTCGAGTCGCATCTTCCCCGCAACCCCTCTGACGAGAAGCGGGTCGAAGGACCGCCGGGCCCCTGGACAGAGTCCGCCGCGTATCGTTCCGAGGAGCATCTTGTCTTTCGAAAACACGCTGTCGACGCCTGAGACCACCGCGACCGCTGTGCCCACCCGCACCGCGCACCACCGTCACTACCTGATGTGCAAGCCGTCGCACTTCACCGTCAGCTACAAGATCAACCCGTGGATGGAGCCGGCCAACCCGACCGACACGGCGAAGGCCGTCGAGCAGTGGCAGCAGCTGCACGACCTCTACCTTGAGCTCGGCCACGAGGTCGAGCTCATCGAGCCGCTCGCCGGGTTCCCCGACATGGTCTACACGGCCAACGGAGGCTTCCTCATCGACGGCCGCGCCTATGTGCCGAAGTTCCGGTTCGTGGAGCGCCAGGGCGAGTCCCCGGCCTTCGCCGACTGGTTCCGCGCGGCCGGCTACGACACCGTCATCCCGGAAGAGGTCAACGAGGGCGAGGGCGACTTCCTGCTCGTCGGCGACGTGATCCTGGCGGGCACCGGCTTCCGTTCGACCGGCGACAGCCACCGGGAGGTCGGCGAGGTATTCGGTCGCGAGGTCGTCTCGCTGAACCTCGTGGATCCGCGCTTCTACCACCTCGACACTGCGATCGCCGTGCTCGACCCGGTGCAGGGCACGGAGAACGGCGGGCCCGAGCGCGCCAACATCGCCTACCTCCCCGGCGCCTTCGACGACGCCAGCCGCGCGATCCTCGAGGAGCGCTTCCCCGACGCGATCCTCGTGTCGGACGAGGACGGCTCGGTCTTCGGCCTGAACTCCGCGAGCGACGGCTACAACGTGGTCATCTCGCCGCGGGCCAAGGGCTTCGAGCAGCAGCTGCGCGAGCGCGGCTACAACCCGATCATGATCGACCTGTCCGAGCTGCTGCTCGGCGGCGGCGGCATCAAGTGCTGCACGCTCGAGCTGCGCGGTGCCAAGTGACGGGCCCTTCGACAGGCTCAGGGACCCAGGTGGCAGGCTCAGGGACCCAGGTGGCAGGCTCAGGGACTCAGGTGGAGGCGGCGACCGAGCCGCACGTCGCGCACAACTACCACCCGCTCCCGGTGAACATCGCCCGTGGTGAGGGGGCCTGGCTGACGGATGTCGAGGGCAAGCGCTACCTCGACCTGCTCGCCGCGTATTCCGCCGTGAACTTCGGCCACCGGCATCCGGCTCTGGTCGCAGCTCTCACCGAGCAGCTGGGGCGCGTGACGCTGATCAGCCGCGCGTTCCAGAGCGATCGGCTGGAGCCGTTCGCGGCGGCGCTCGCCGAGCTCGCCGGCAAGGACATGGTCCTGCCGATGAACACCGGCGCCGAGGCCGTCGAGACCGGGATCAAGGTCGCCCGCGCCTGGGGCTACCGGGTGAAGGGCATCGCGGAGGGCCGTGCGCGCATCATCGTCGCCGCCGGCAACTTCCACGGCCGCACCACCACCATCGTCAGCTTCAGCGACGACGAGTCGGCGCGCGACGGGTTCGGCCCGTACACGCCCGGATTCGACGTGGTGCCGTACGGGGATGCGGATGCCATCGCGGCCGCCATCACGGATGACACGGCGGCCGTGCTCGTGGAGCCGATCCAGGGGGAGGCCGGGGTCGTGATCCCGCCCGAGGGCTACCTGCGTCGCATCCGCGAGATCTGCGACGAGAAGAACGTGCTCTTCATCGCCGACGAGATCCAGTCCGGACTCGGTCGCGTCGGAGAGACGTTCGCGTGCGACCGCGAGGGCGTCGTCCCGGACCTGTACCTGCTCGGCAAGGCCCTCGGCGGCGGCATCCTGCCCGTCTCCGCCGTTGTCGGCAACGCCGATGTGCTCGGCGTCATCCAGCCGGGGGAGCACGGATCGACGTTCGGCGGCAACCCGCTGGCTGCGGCCGTCGGCCTCCGTGTGGTCGAGATGCTCGAGTCGGGGGAGTTCCAGGAGCGTGCTCGTGCGCTCGGCGCCCACCTCGATCAGGCGCTGCAGCCCCTGATCGGACACGGCGTGACAGCCGTCCGTATCGCAGGCCTGTGGGCGGGCGTCGACATCGACCCCGCCAAGGGCACCGGGCGCGAGATCGCCGAGAAGCTGCTCGCCCGCGGTGTGCTCGTGAAGGACACGCACGGCCAGACGATCCGCATCGCCCCGCCGCTCGTGATCCGCGCTACCGAACTCGACTGGGCGGTGGAGCAGCTCAAGCTCGTTCTCGGGGCCTGACTCGCGTCACTCCACCTCGGCAGAAAAGGCTCAGGCCGGCGGGGAATCCGGGTCGAGCGTCTTCAGGGTGTCCTCTTCGGCGGCGTTGTCGGCCTGGAGCTGATCCTCGGTCGTCTCGTCGCCGCCGAGCGGCGCCCCGTGCCCGGGTCCTGCGCTGCCCTGGATCGCGCCGCCCGTGGACTCGCCACGGGAGCTGTCGCCCTGGATCGCGCCGCCGTCGCCGCTGTCGGAGCCGTCATGATCAGGCCCTGCGCTGCCCTGGATCGCGCCGCCGGTGGATTCGCCGCGCGCGGCATCGCCCTGGATGGCGCCGTCGTCGCCGCCCTCATGGCCTTCGTTCTCGGTCGTGCCGTCCACGCCGGTGGCGCCTTCGGCCGGATCCTGCGGGTGCGGGGTGCTTTCGCTGTTGTGGTCCATGCGCCGACCCTACGTTCGGCGAAGACAGACGCGAAGGGTGTTGACAACGGGCCCTCGCGCGAGGACGGTTCAGTCGTTCTTCGTCGCCGTGCGGATCGGCGTGGTCGCGGCGGCCTCGTCGCTGAACTCGATCGGGTCGGCCCGCTCGATGACGCTGAGCGGACGCGTCTCGTCGAGAGTGAGCAGGAAACGACGGTTCTCGTCGCGGTGCAGACGTCCGGACGTGAACACCCAGATCGCGCCGATCGCGCAGGCGACGAATCCGGCCGTCCCGCCGAGCATGATCGCCGTGCGTGGACCGAAGGCGTCGGCGACCCAGCCGGCGATGGGCGCGCCGACCGGCGTCGAGCCCATGATCACCGCCATGTAGAGGGCGAGCACCCGTCCGCGCAGCGAGGGGTCGGTCGTCATCTGCACGTAGCCGTTCGCCGTGGTCAGCAGCGTCACGATCATGAAGCCCGTGAACATCAGCGTCACCGCGTACGACGCGTACGTCGGCATGGCCGAGGAGACGAAGGCGGCGACGCCGAATCCGCCCGCCGCCAGAATGACGACGCGCACGCGCGCCCGGTCGCGCCGGGCCGCGAGCAGAGCGCCGGCGAGCGAGCCGATCGCGAGGATCGAGCTGAGCACGCCGTAGCCGTCTGCTCCGGATCCGAACTCGATCGCCATGGTCGAGGCGAAGATCGGGAAGTTCATGCCGAAGGCGCCGATGAGGAACACGGTCACGAACACGACCCGCAGATCACTGCGCCCCCACACGTACCGGAATCCGGCGAGGAGGCCGCCCCTGTTGCGCGTCTTCGGACGCGCGGCGAGCAGGCTCTTCCGCAGCATCAGCAGCGCGAGGATCATCGCGAGGAACGTCGCGGCGTTCACGATGAACACCCAGCCGGAGCCGATCGCCACGATCAGGAGACCGCCGACCGCCGGGCCGATCATGCGGGCGAGGTTGAAGGATGCCGAGTTCAGGGCGACGGCGTTCGACGTGTCGCCGGCGGTGACCATGTCGGACACGAACGCCTGCCGCGCCGGCGCATCGAAGGCGTTCACGACGCCGAACCCGAGCGCGAAGCAGAACATCATCGGCAGGGTCATGACGCCGCTGAGCAGCAGGATGCCGACGGC
Organism: Microbacterium sp. LWH11-1.2; assembly: GCF_038397745.1. Taxonomy (NCBI): domain Bacteria; kingdom Bacillati; phylum Actinomycetota; class Actinomycetes; order Micrococcales; family Microbacteriaceae; genus Microbacterium; species Microbacterium sp. LWH11-1.2. The sequence goes on from NZ_CP151636.1 coordinate 1,726,261, forward strand.
GACGGCCAGCCCCAGCAGCGCGGTCTGCGTGCACAGCAGGATGTGGCGTCGGTCGAAGCGGTCGGCGACCCAGCCGGTCTGACTCACCAGCAGAAGAGGAGGGCCGAACTGCAGGGCCATCGTGATGCCCATCGCCGTCGCGTCATTGTCGGTCAGCTCGGTGAGGACGACCCAGTCCTGCGCCGTGGCCTGCATCCAGCCGCCGATGTTCGAGACGAGGGCCCCGGCGAACCAGATGCGGTAGTTGATGTTCGCGAACGAGCGGAACATGGCGCTCATCGCTCGACCGCCCGTCGCATCAGCGCGCTGGCTTCTCGGAGCGTGGCCAGCTCCGCCTCGGTGTAGTCGACCTCGCGGAGCATGTCGGCCAGCAGCTCGTCGCGGCGGCGGATGGTCTCGACGACGATCTCGATCCCCGCGTCGGTGATGTCGACCTGCACGCGGCGGCGATCGTCTTCATCCGGGGTCCTGGCGACGAAGCCCTGCTCCTCGAGGCCGTTCACGATGCTGGTCATCGAGGGCGCGGTCACCCGTTCGCGCTCGGCGAGCGTCGAGATCGTGCGGCGTCCGTTCACGCGCAGATCGGCGAGCACCGCGAGCTGCGCATCGCTCATCGAGTCGGCGGCGCGGGCGCAGCGCAGGCGGCGGGCGAGCCGGAACGTGGCCATGCGAAGGTCTGTGGCGGTGAGGTGGAGGGATTCATCAGACGCAGACATTACTTAGTTAGCCTATCTAACCTTCTGGAGGAGGGGAAGGGCGACCCGGCAGAATGGTCGGATGACCCGAACCCTCGCCCTCGAGATCGCCGTGCAGGACCCCGCCGGAGTGCGCATCGCCGCGGAGGTCGGCGCGACGCGCGTCGAGCTCGCGAGTGCCCTCGCCCTCGGTGGACTCACGCCGTCTCCCGCGACGCTCGAGCTCGCCGTCGAGACGGCGGGCGCCGGAGGGCCCGAGGTGCACGTCCTGATCCGGCCGCGCGCCGGCGGATTCCACTACACCGAGGACGAGCTCCTGGTCTCGGAGCGCGACGTCCGCCGCGCCATCGGCGCCGGTGCGGCCGGCGTCGTGATCGGCGCCCTCGACGCCGACGGCTCTCTCGACGTCGACGCCATGGTGCGTCTGCGCGACGCCGCCGGCGGAGCATCCGTCACCCTCCACCGCGCGATCGACGTGACGCCCGATCCGGTCGCGACCCTGCGCACGGCCAGGGACCTCGGACTCCGTCGCGTGCTCACCTCCGGCGGGGCATCCGTCGCGATCGACGGCGTCGACACGCTGCGGATGCTCGTCGCCGCCGCCGAGGGCGGGATCGAGGTCATGGCCGGCAGCGGGGTCGACGCGGCCAGCGCTCCGGCGCTCGCCGCGAGCGGCGTCGACGCCATCCACTTCTCCGCGAAGCGGGCGGTGCGCGAGGTCGGGGGAGTGCGCATGGGCTCCGCCGCGGACGGCGTCGGCGGCTACGAGGTCACCGACCTCGACACGGCGCTCGCGGTCTGCGCCGCACTCGGCCGGTAACCGGCGGCGACCCGCGGTCGGTAGGCTCTCCCCCGTGACGGATACCCGCGAGTTCACCGACGCCCATGGCATCGCCATCGTCTACGACGTCCATCCGGCCACCACGACGGCCCGAGGAGTGGTCCAGCTCCTGCACGGCGTCGGCGAGCACGCCGGCCGATACGGCGTGCTGGCGAAGGCCCTCACCGATGCCGGATTCGTCGTGTACGCCGACGATCATCGCGGCCACGGCCGCACCGGCATCCGTCAGCACGGCGGACCCGCGCGGCTGGGGCGTCTCGGCGCGGGCGGACTCCGCGCGGCCGAAGACGCGATCTGGCAGCTCACCGGCATCATCCGCGACGAGAACCCCGATCTGCCGCTCGTGCTCCTCGGGCACTCGTGGGGATCGTTCCTGGCGCAGAAGCTCGTCAATCACCACCCCGAGGCCTGGGACGCCGTCATCCTCTCCGGATCGGCCCTGCTGACTCCGGGGTCGCTCAACGCCGCGCCGCTCAACGCGCGCTGGGCGAAGGACGAGGGTGCGACCGGCCTCGAGTGGCTCAGCCGCGATCCCGCCGTGTGGGAGGCGTTCGATGAGGACCCGCTCACCACCGACGTCCCGCTGCTCAAGCTCTTCGGCCCGATCGAGGCCGCCAAGCTCTACGGCCGCCCGGCGAAGGACCTCGTCTCGAAGGCGGGCCACGACATCCCGATGCTGCTGCTCGTCGGTCGCGACGATCCGGTGGGCGGACCGCGCAGCGTGCACAAGCTCGCCGACGAGTACCGCTCGCGTTCCGGTCTCGCCGACGTCACGACGCTGGTCTACCCCGATGCCCGTCACGAGATCTTCAACGAGCTGCAGCAGGATGAGGTGCGCGCCGACGTGCTCGCCTGGCTGGACAGCCGCTTCCCGTCGCGCGCGGACGGCTGACCCGCGCGGCAACCCGGCACAGCGCTCGCGCATTCCCTTCGGAGTCGCGACATTACGCACGGTGAAGGTGCGTGACGTCATCCGGGCGGCGGCCGCCGCCGTCGTTCTACATTCGGACCATCATTCCGCGGGAACGCGAGAGGGCGGTCGGATGAGCTTCGTCAGCGAATGGCGCGATTGGCACGCGGCGCGTGAGCGGCTCGCGGGATCGGAGTACGGTCCCTCGGCCCTGGAGTCGACGAACTGGCTCATCGAGATGCCGGCGGCCGTGGACGGCATCCCGGGCCTCTGGGCGCTGACCGGCGACGGCGGCATCCGCGGCAGCGAGCTCGGGCAGTCCGGTGCGAGCGTGACGCTGCGGGGTGCCGAGAGCTTCCGGCTCGGGCGGCGGGAGCTGCGCGTCTTCGACCGTCACGGAACGCTGGCTCTGCGGGTGCTGAACCCGTCCCGTCCGCAGCGCGAATGGTTCACGGCGATCGACGCCTATGCGCCCGACGAGCGCTGGCGCCTGCCGGCGCGGTTCGAGCAGACGCCCGACGAGCGGGTCGTGATCACCGCGGTCGACGGCGAGGAGCGGGAGTCTCCTGTCGCGGGACGTCTGCACTTCGAGCTCGCGGGTGCGCCGCACACGCTGACCGTGACGCGGAGCTCGCAGGGGACCCTGAGCGCCGTCTTCGCCGACGGCACCAACGGACTCGAGACCTACCGGTTCCGCTTCCTCCCGGTCGAGGAGCCCGCCGATGACGGTTCCGCGATCATCGACTTCAACCGCGCCTACCTCCCGCCCTGTGCGTTCTCGGATCAGTTCGTCTGCCCGCTTCCGCTGCCGGGCAACCGCTACTCGACGCCGATCCGGGCGGGCGAACGCGTCGTCGTGCTCGGCGGCTGACCCGCCGCGGGCCCCCGGCGCGCCTTAAGCTGGAACCGTGCACGGTGAATACAAGGTTCCAGGAGGAAAGCTGGTCGTCGTCGACCTCGACGTCGAAGACGACAGGATCGCGCGTTTCCGACTCGCCGGCGACTTCTTCCTCGAGCCCGACACGGCGCTCGACGACATCAACGCCGCCGTGAACGGCCTGGCGGTGGAGTCGGATGCGACGGTCATCGCCGCCGCGGTGCGCGAGGCTCTGCCCGACGGGGCCCAACTGCTCGGCTTCACGCCCGAAGCCGTCGGCACGGCCGTGCGCCGCGCACTGGTGACCGCACCGGGCTGGCGCGACTTCGACTGGGAGATCGTGCACGACAAGGCCGTCTCGCCGCGGATGAACCTGGCCCTCGACGAGGTGCTCACCTCGCGCGTCGGCGAAGGGCGCCGCCGGCCGACGCTGCGCATCTGGGAGTGGGACGAGTCCGCCGTCGTCATCGGGTCGTTCCAGTCGTACCGCAATGAGGTCGACCCCGAGGGCGCGGCCCGGCACGGCTTCGACGTCGTGCGCCGAATCTCCGGCGGCGGGGCCATGCTCATGGCCGCGGGACAGATCATCACGTACTCGCTGTACGTTCCGGCATCCCTCGTCGCGGGCATGACGTTCGCCGACTCCTATGCGTTCCTCGACGACTGGGTGCTGCAGGCGCTGCGGTCGCTCGGGATCGATGCGGTGTACCAGCCGCTCAACGACATCGCGAGCCCGACCGGCAAGATCGGCGGCGCCGCGCAGAAGCGCCTCGCGAACGGCGGGGTGCTGCACCACGCCACGCTCTCGTACGACATCGACGGTCAGACCATGACCGAGGTGCTGCGCATCGGCCGCGAGAAGCTGAGCGACAAGGGCACGACCTCTGCGGCGAAGCGCGTCGACCCACTGCGCAGCCAGACCGGGCTGACCCGCGCCGAGATCATCGAGCGCTTCAAGGACACCTTCCGCTCGCTGACGGATGCCGAGACGGGCACGATCGCCCCCGACGAGTACGTCGCAGCCGAAGCCCTCGTGGAGTCGAAGTTCGCCACCGAGGCGTGGCTGCATCGGGTGCCGTGACCGACCCTTCGACGGGCTCGGGGGCCCCGGCGTCGAAGGGCTCCGTCACGATCATCGAGGGCGACAACCTCGTCGCCGCGGCGTCTCTGCCCGCGGCATCCTTCACCCTCGTCTATCTCGACCCGCCGTTCAACACGGGTCGCGCGCAGGAGCGGCAGGTGGTCACCGCGCGACGCGCGTTCACAACTCAGTCAGAATCCGGGGAACCGGCCGCTGACGGGGTCTCGCCGGCCGATTCCGCGCCGGTCTTGCTGAATACCGAACACGCGGATGCCGCGACCGAGGTGCGGCGCGGGTTCCACGGGCACGCCTACGAGCGGGTGCGCGGGATGCTGCGCGCGTACGACGACAGCTTCGACGACTACGGGGCGTTCCTCATGCCGCGGCTTGAGGAGGCGTGGCGGCTCCTCGCCGACGACGGCACCCTCTACCTGCACCTCGACTACCGCGAGGCGCACTACGCGAAGGTCATGCTCGATGCGGTGTTCGGGCGGGACTGCTTCCTCAACGAGCTGATCTGGGCCTACGACTACGGAGCGAAGTCCCGGCGCCGCTGGCCGACCAAGCACGACACGATCCTCGTCTACGTGAAGAACCCGCGCGAGTACGTCTTCAACTCCGAGGATGTCGACCGTGAGCCGTACATGGCGCCGGGGCTCGTGACGGCGGAGAAGGCGGCCCGGGGCAAGCTCCCCACCGATGTCTGGTGGCACACGATCGTGCCGACGACCGGGCGCGAGAAGACCGGGTATCCGACGCAGAAGCCCGAGGGCATCCTGCGCCGCATCGTCACGGCGTCGAGTCGTCCCGGCGACCGCGTCCTCGACCTCTTCGCCGGCAGCGGTACGACCGGGGCGGTCGCGTCGGTGCTCGGCCGCGATGCGGTGCTGGTCGACGACAATCCCGAGGCCGTCCGCGTGATGACCGAGCGGATGCCGCACGCCGAGGTCATCTCGTCCTCCGGTCGTTGAGCGAGCGCAGCGAGACGAAACGCCGCGCCGCCCCCACCGGCATCCGTCGGTTGATCGCACACGTGCAGGTCGAGATCGACGGTTTCGACCTGCGGGCGTGAGATGAGCCTGCAGATGGAGGCCAGGCGGGTCAGATCGGGCGCAGCAGCACGAGGAACTGCTCGATCTCAGCGGCCATGTCGAGCGTCGGGTCGAGCATCCAGGCGGACTGCAGGCCGTCGGCGAGGGCGTGCATCGTCCGCACGATCCAGGCCGGATCGAGGTCGTCGCGCAGCCGGCCCGCCTGCTGATCAGCCGCGACCTGCGCCAGCGTGAAGCTCTCGACGCGCGCGGTTCGGTCGCGGAAGTAGTCGTGCGCCGGATGCTCGGGGTCGCCGGCCTCGGCGGCGAGCTGCGCGTAGAGCTGCACGAGTCCGGGGACAGAGGCGTTGTGCCGGGTCACCGCGAGGAAGGCCGCGATCACGTCTTCGCCGGCGTACTCCTGCTCGTCGCGGTCGTCGCGCGCCTGGAGGATCGCGACGAAGAGCTCCTCCTTGGTGCCGAAGTAGTGCAGGAGGCCGGCGGGGCTGAGGCCCGCGGCATCCGCGATCTCCCGCACCGAGGCCTTGCGATACCCGTGCTCGGCGACGACGGCGAGGGCCGCTTCGAGGATCTCCTCGCGCTTGGCGACGCCCTTCGCGTATGCCCCTCGAGTCGCCATGGCTCCAGGGTATCCGTCACGACTCGATCACGAAAACCAAACAACGTTCGTGAATCACTTGCGCTCGCGAGGACGCGTCTGTCACCATGTCCGATGAATACCAAACACCGTTTGGGATTCATTCCGCATCCGCTCAACGAGGAGCCGACATGTCCGTGTCCCCGCTCGACCCCGCCGCCGAACTCGCACCGACCGGGACCATCCGGTCGGCGCCGCCGTCGGCGGGTGAACCCGCCGCCAGTCCGCCCGCGAACCGCAGGCTGCTGCCCAGTCTGCTGATCGCCTCGCTCACCCTCTTCGCCACGTACGGCGGGCTCATCGCGATCCTGTTGCCGAGTCAGGTGCTGCTGATCGACGAGGCGAACAAGGTCGCCAACCTCGGCCTGGTCACCACCATCTCGTTCGTCTTCACGCTGTTCGCGCAGCCGATCGTCGGCGCGCTCAGCGACCGCACCCGCTCGCGCTTCGGTCGTCGGGTGCCGTGGATGGTGATCGGCGCGATCGTCGGCGGCATCTTCCTCTTCGGTCTCGGCTCGCTCAGCGACATCCTCTGGATCACGGTGTTCTGGGTCGTCATCCAGGTCGCCCTCAACTTCTTCCAGGCGCCGCTGACCGCCATCACCGCCGATCGCTTCCCGCGCGCCAAGCGCGGCGGCGCGAGCGCGATGATCGGGCTCGGCACCCAGCTCGGGATGACGGTCGGCATCATGCTCGCCGGGGCCTTCGCCGCGCAGATCGGCATCGGGTACTCCGTCTTCGGCGGTGCGGTGATCGTCGCCGCCCTGCTGTTCGCCCTCGTGAACCGGGACTGGTCGTCGAAGGATGCCGCGGTCGATGCGTTCCGCTGGGGCGCCTTCTTCCGGGGATTCTGGATCGACCCGCGCCGCCACCCGGACTTCGCCTGGGCCTTCGCCGCCCGCTTCCTGCTCATCCTCGGGTACTTCGTCGTGAGCGCCTATCAGCTGTACATGCTGACGGACTACATCGGCCTTCCGCTCGCCGAGGCCCAGGGGGCCGTGGTCACGCTCACGCTCGTGGCCTTCGTGCCGACCCTCGTCGCGATCGCGCTCTCGGGCTGGTGGAGCGACAAGGTCGGCCGCCGCAAGGTGTTCATCTATGCGGCATCCGTCGTCATGGTGGCGGGGCTCGCGATGCCGCTGCTGCAGCCGAACATGACCGGCATGATCCTGATGAGCATCATCAACGGCATCGGCTTCGGGCTGTACATGTCGGTGGATGCCGCGCTGATGACCGAGGTGCTGCCGAACGAGGGTGTCTCGGCGGGCAAGGACCTCGGCATCCTCAACGTCGCGACCAACGTGCCGCAGGCGCTGAGCCCCGCGATCGGCGGAGTGATCATCACGGCGCTGGGGGGCTACGCGACGCTCTTCGTGTTCGCGATCGTGTTCGTCATCCTCGCCGCGATCGCCACCGCTCCGATCAAGGGAGTGCGCTGATGCTCAGCAACGAACAGGAGAATGCTGTGATGACCGACACCGACACCGACTTCGTCGAGGTGGCCACCGCCGCAGGGCGCGTGCGAGGTCGCTGGCGTCCGACCACGGGTGGGCGGGGGAATCCGCGGTCTGCGGCATTCCTCGGCATCCCGTTCGCGGAACCGCCGGTGGGCGCGTTGCGGTTCCAGGCGCCGGTGCCGAAGGCCCCGTGGGCCGGGGTGAGGGACGCTCTCGAGTTCGGGCCGACCGCGCAGCGGGGCGACCCCGGCGTGACGCTCATCCCGGAGCCGAGCGTCGACGGAGAGTCGACGCTGAACGTCAACGTCTTCACGCCTGCCCTTCGACGAGCTCAGGGACCCAGTGGTGAGGCTCAGGGACCCAGTGGTGAGGCTCAGGGGCCCAGCGGTGAGGGACCGGATGCCGGGCTGCCGGTGCTCGTCTGGATCCACGGCGGCGGCTACTTCGCCGGCTCCCCGGCGAGCCCCTGGTACGACGGCCGCAACTTCAACCGCGACGGCGTCGTGACCGTGTCGATCTCGTACCGTCTCGGCTTCGACGGCTTCGGCTGGATCGAGGATGCCCCGTCGAACCGTGGCGTGCGCGACTGGCTGCTGGCGCTCGAGTGGGTGCAGCAGAACATCGCGGCGTTCGGCGGCGACCCGTCGCGCGTGACGATCGCCGGCCAGTCCGCCGGCGGTGGCGCGGTGCTGACGCTGCTCGGGATGGAGAAGGCGCAGCATCTGTTCCACGGTGTCTACGCGGTCTCGGGCGCCCTCGCGGATGTGTCGGCGGAGCGTGCGGAGGCGTTCGGCCGGGGTCTCGCCGCGACCGCAGGCGTCGAGCCGACGGTCGCGGGATTCTCGTCGCTCGCCGAGGAACGCGTGCTGGCGCTGCAGAAGAAGGCCACGCAGCTCGGCCCGTCGTCGCTCGGAGCCATCGTCGACGAGGGGCTGCCGCTGGGGCCGTCGATCGACGGCGACCTGCTGCCGCGGTCGACGAGGGAGTCGCTGCGCGCGGGAGTCGGGGCTGACAAGCCGCTCGTGCTCGGCGCGACCGACGACGAGTTCACCATGGCGTTCACGGGTGCTGCGGAACGGGCGCTGCGCTGGGTGCCGCAGAGCTTCCTGCTCGCCAGGCTCGGCCTTCCGCGAAGCGTGCGCCCGGCGTACCTCGACGCGAACGCCGATGTCGCGCGACGGGGCAAGGCGCGTCTCGCCGGTCGGCTGCTCACCGATCGGATGTTCCGCGCGGCGCTGCTGCGCGTTGTCGAGGATCGGGGGTCGGCCCCGACCTGGCTGTATCGGTTCTCCTGGCCGTCGGGCCAGTTCGGATTCGCGGAGCACTGCCTCGACGTGCCGTTCTTCTTCGACTGCCTCGACGGCCCGGCGATGGAGCCGCTGGCGGGACCGAAGCCGCCGCAGGAGCTCGCGGACGAGCTGCACGGCGCCGCGGTCGCGTTCATCACGAGCGGCGACCCGGGATGGCCGAGACACGACGGGACAGGCGGGATCGCACGGGTGTACGACACGCCCACGCGTGACATCGCCGACGCCTACGCATCGGTGCGTCCGCTGCTGGGTGCCGCGTCGTGACCGCCGTGGAGACGGCCGGGTCCTCGACCCGGCCGGTGACGGTCGCGCGCCCGCGGTGGATGCTGTGGACGGCGCTCGGACTGCTGGTCGCGTTCGTCGCGCTCGCGCTCGGCGTGCTCGCCGCGCCGGATGCCCCGTGGACTCAAGCCCTCGACGACCTGTGGCGCGGGGCCGTCGGCGTCGGGCCCGACTCCTGGGTGCCGGCGTTCGCGCTCGCCCAGCTGTTCCAGCATCTCGGCCAGCTCCCCGGCGCGGTGCTGATGATGATCCTTCTGCCGCTGGTCCTCGTGCTCGTGGGACGGTGGCGTTCGGCGCTCTTCGTGATCGCCGTGCAGCTGGCGGGACCCGGGCTCCTGTCGCAGCTCACCAAGAACCTCGTCGACAGGCCGCGCCCCGCCGAGGACACGGTGGCCGGGTTGTTCGGTCCCCTCGTGCAGGTCGATCATGGCTCCTTCCCCTCCGGGCATTCGGTGAGCATGGCGGCGATCATCATCACCGTGCTCGCCCTCATCCCGGCATCCGCCGTATGGGCGCGACGGATCTGGATCGTGATCGGCGTGCTGTTGGCGGCCGGGATGGTGTGGCAGCGCACGCTGATCAACGCGCACTGGTTCACCGACACCTGTGCGGGGCTGATCGGCGGCGCCGCGGTCGCCGTGCTGCTGTGGTGGGCGTTCCTGCCGTGGCTGGGTCGCGATCACGAGCGGCGGGTGTGGTTCGTTCGCCGCATCCGGCCTCGCAACGCAGGTTGATCGCACAGTTGCAGGTCGAGATCGGCGATCTCGACCTGCAACTGTGAAACGAACCTGCAAAGCGTCTCGAACGACCGCGCCTCAGGCGATGTAGATCTTCCGCAGCGTCTCGCTGACGGTCCAGATCGTGCGCTGGCCGTCGGCGAGACGTACCACCGAGCCCGGACCGACCTCGAGGTCGGGCAGGTCGGGGTCGTCGAACGCGATGGTCGCGCGACCCGCGATGACGACGAAGACCTCGTCGACCTCGGTGTCGGATGCCGTGCCCGGGGTCATCTCCCAGACGCCGATCTCGGTGTCACCGAGTGTGGCGAGGGCGGCGCTCGCCGCGGTCGGAGACCCCTCCTGCACTTCTTCGACCGGAAGAGGGGTGTGGACGAGGAGCAGCGCGGCAGCATCCACGCCGGCTCCGGGACGCAGTTCGCTCACGAGTCGAACCCCATGCCGACGGCATCCAGCGTCTTGAGGAACAGGTTGCGCTTGCCCCCGTTGTGGTCGGCCTGGTTCATCGCGGCGCGCACGAGGTTCACGCCGATCGAGGCGGCGGGCTCGGGCGGGAACGGGATCGGCTTCTCGCGCACCATCCGCAGATCCGTGCGCTCCGTCACCTCGCCCGACAGCTTGTCGAGCATGACGTCGGCGGCGAAGCGCGCCGCCCCGACACCGAGCCCGGTGAACCCGGTCGCATAGGCCACGCGGCCCTTTCGTGCCGTGCCGAAGAAAGCGCAGAAGCGGCTCGACGAGTCGATGGCCCCGGCCCAGCGGTGGGTGAACCTCAGGCCCTCGAGCTGCGGGAACGTCGTGAAGAAGTGCGAGGCGAGCTTGCGGTGGCTCTCCATGCGGTCCTCGTACTCGGGGCGCACCTTGCCGCCGTAGTGGTAGATCGCGTCGTACCCGCCGAAGAGGATGCGGTTGTCGGCGGTGAGCCGGTAGTAGTGGAACTGGTTGGCGCTGTCGGCCAGGCCCTGGCGGTTCGACCAGCCGATCGACGCCATCTGCTCCGTCGATAGCGGCTCGGTCATCAGCACGTAGTCGTACACCGGCACGGTCATCAGCCGGTTGCGCTTGAGGAGCGAGGGGAAGACGTTCGTGCCGAGAGCCACGGCATCCGCCGTCACCCGTCCGTTCGCCGTCACGAGCGTGATCGGCCCGGAGCCGTCGCCCTCGACGCGCTTCACCAGGCTGTGCTCGTAGATCTCGACGCCGAGGTCGGCCGCGACGCGCGCCAGCTCCATGCCGAGCTTCGCCGGGTGCACCATCGCGCAGGCCTCGCGCTCCCAGGCGCCGCCGAGGAACGTGGGGGAGTGCACCTCGGCCTGCACGGCCTCCTGGTCGAGGAATCCGGGCTCGTCGCGGTACCACTCGACCTGGTGCGGCTCGACGGCGACGGCCAGCTGCCCCGTGCGCTCGAAGTCGACGTCCATGTCGTAGCGGGCCACCGTCTGCTCGATGCCGTCGAGGTTCTCGAGTCCCATCTCCTCGAGGCGGTCGATCTCCTCGGGCCAGCGGGTCAGGCCGTTCTCATGACCGTGGGTGAGGCTCGCCTCGCAGAATCCGCCGTTGCGACCGGATGCCGCCCACGCGATGCGCGACGCCTCGAGCAGCACGACGCGTCGCTCGGGATCGCGCTCCTTGGCGCGCACGGCCGTCCACAGCCCGGCATAGCCGCCACCCACGATCGCGAGGTCGGCCGTGACGTGCCCGGTGAGGGTCGGGTGCGCGGTGCGCGTCACGTCATCGAGCCAGAACACCCCGAACGCGGTGTCGCGCAGGGACCCGGCGACTGCGACGGGGGCGGGCAGGCGGCGTTCGAAGACGGTGGTTCCCATGGTCACTCCTGGTCGTGCGGATTCGGGCGCGGATGCGGTGGGGTGCGCGTCAGCGCGTGCCCCAGTTGTAGAGGTCCTTGTAGAGGCCGGCGTAGAGCAGGCTCTCGGTGTGCGCGACGCCCGGGATCGTGCGGATGCGGGTCGCGATGAGGTCGATGAGGTGCTCGTCGTCCTCGCACACGGCCTCGACGAGGATGTCGAAGGTGCCGAGGGTGACCACGACGTAGGCCAGCTCGCGGATCTTCGTCAGCTCTTCCGCGATCTCTCGAGGATCGCCGGAGACGCGGATGCCGATCATCGACATGCGGTGGAAGCCCAGCTGCATGGGGTCGGTGACGGCGACGATCTGGATGATGCCCGCCTCGGTCATGCGCTGCACGCGCTGGCGGGCAGCTGCTTCGCTGAGTCCCACCTCGCGCCCGATCTCGGCATAGGGCCGCCGGCCGTCCTCCTGCAGGAGCTCGACGATCCGCTTCGAGATGTCGTCGAGTGCCAGCTGCTTGGTCTTCGTGCTCATGGGTCGATATTGTCAGGCTCGAATGTGGATAGCAACTGATTCAGTTGTTTCATGGTGATCAGACCTTTTGATTTCGTGGCCGAGCCACTACGCTGGCGCCATGCTCCGTGATCTCCTGAAGAACTCCGCCCCGCTGCAGAACTTCATCGGCGGCCGCTACGTGCCCGCGAACGGTGCCGGACGGATGCCGCTGCTCGACCCGGCGACCGAGGCGACCTACGGCGAGATCCCGGTGTCGGATGCCGGTGACGTGGATGCGGCCTACGCCGCGGCATCCGCTGCCTTCCCGCTGTGGCGCGACACGACTCCCGCCGACCGGCAGCTCGCCCTGTTCCGCATCGCCGACGAGATGCAGGAGCGGGCCGAGGAGTTCGCCGACCTGGAGTCGCAGGACACGGGCAAGCCCCGCGCGAGCCTCGTCGCCGACGAGATCCTGCAGTCGATCGACCAGCTCCGCTTCTTCGCCGGCGCCGCACGCAGTCTCGAGGGGCGCGCAGCGGGGGAGTACCTCGCCGGGCACACCTCGTTCGTGCGCAGGGAGCCGGTCGGCGTGATCGGTCAGGTGACGCCGTGGAACTACCCGCTGAACATGGCGGTGTGGAAGATCGCGCCCGCGCTCGCCGCCGGCAACACGGTCGTGCTCAAGCCCGCCGAGTCGACCCCGCTCACGACGCTGCTGCTGGCAGAGATCGTCGCGCTGCACACACCCGCCGGCGTCCTCAACGTCGTGCTGGGCGACCGCGACACGGGCGTGGCACTGGTGGAGCATCCGACTCCGCAGATGGTCGCGATCACGGGGTCGGTGCGCGCGGGCATGGCGGTGGCACGATCGGCCGCGAACGACGTCAAGCGCGTCCACCTCGAGCTCGGCGGCAAGGCTCCCGCGATCGTGTTCCCGGACGCGTCGATCGAGAAGGCCGCTGCGGGGATCGTGAATGCGGCGTTCTTCAACGCCGGTCAGGACTGTACGGCGGCCACCAGGGTGCTCGTGCACTCGTCGATCCATGACGAGCTCGTGGCGGCGCTCGTCGAGCGGACCCGGACGGATGCGCGGACGGGCGGGCCGCGCGAAGAGGGCGTGCTGTACGGGCCGTTGAGCAGCGCCGCGCAGCTCGCGCAGGTGTCGGGGTTCGTCGAGCGGCTTCCCGCGCACGCGACGATCGAGACCGGAGGCCGTCGTCAGGGCGATCACGGGTACTTCTTCGAGGCGACGATCGTGTCGGGGCTGCGGCAGGACGACGAGGCCGTGCAGGGCGAGATCTTCGGTCCCGTGCTCACGGTGCAGGCCTTCGAATCGGAGGAGGAGGCGCTGGAGATGGCGAACGACGTGCCTTACGCGCTGGCCTCCTCGGTGTGGACGACCGATCACGCGCGGGCGATGCGGTTCTCGCGCGACCTCGACTTCGGCTGCGTGTGGATCAACACCCACATCCCGTTCGTGTCGGACATGCCGCACGGCGGATTCAAGCACTCCGGGTACGGCAAGGATCTCTCGCAGTACGGTTTCGACGACTACACGCGCATCAAGCACGTGATGACGGCGCTGGACTGATGCCCTGCGCGGGGTCGGCTGAACGCTGGTCCCCGCGCGGGTGTCCGGGTTACGTCACGTTCTCCGTGAGCCAGGGCAGGGGGTCGACGGGGGTGGCGTTGAGGTGCACCTCGAAGTGCAGGCACGAGCCGAACACGTAGCCGGTCGATCCGACGTCGCCGATGTACTGGCCCGCCTCGACGCAGTCACCGACCTCGACCGCGCGACTCCCGTACGTCATGTGCGAGTAGACGGTGCTCACGGCCTTCCCGTCGACGATGCTCTCGATCTGGATCGTCACGCCGTAGCCCTCGAAGCTCTCGGTCGACCGGGAGACGCAGCCCTTCATGGCCGCATTGATCGGCGTGCCGAGCGGAGCGGCGAAGTCCTGGCCGAGATGGGATCGCCCGGGTCGTGAGGCGCCGAAGCCATCGGTGAACGAGTACGTCCCATCGGCCATCGGCATCACGACGCGGTCGGCGAGCGGGATCTCCATCGCACTGCTGAGCGGCATGCCGGCGGCGACCGCGGCAGCGACGGCACGGGAGCGCGTCTCCTTGATCTCCTCGGGCGTCGTCGCGGCGAAAGCCCCGCGCGGAGCGATCTCCGCGCGGATCTCGTCCGTCGCCGTGTACGACTGGGAGTCGGCGTCTGCGGTGGTGGAGACGGCGGCTGCGGCGCTGGCTGCGGCGGTGTGATCGCTCAGCGGGTTGAGCCCGGGAAATGCTGCTCCGGTCATCATCACGCCGATGGCGAGCGTGGCGCCGAGCGCCTTGACCTTCGCCCAGTGGCGCTTCGTCCGGCGGGACTGCACCCGGGAGATCGGTGCGACCGGCCGCGTCGTCTTCGAGGTCGGACGGGGTGCGATCGTCGGGGGCAGCTGGGGTGACAGCGGCACCGACATCGGTGCATCGGGTGCAGACGCAGGCTCGTTCGCTCGGCGGGGGCTCTGTGCACTCGCGGATGCGGCGCGCCGAAGATCACGGCGCAGCAGCGGGCGCTGCGTGTCGGAGATGTCGGTGGCTGGTTCCGAGGCACCCTGAGCGGGCTCGGTTGGCAGGGAGTTCGTGACGGGTCCTTCCGGAGGCGGATGTACTCGGCGGTCGATCCCCCGGATGCCACCGTTACCGATTCGTAATTTATGCGCTGTGTCGCGCTGGGTCAAATCGAGCGCGAGCCGGGGCGCCGTGCGGTGAGCGGGCGTCAGCCGACGAGCACCTTGACCCGCCGGTGCTCCTTCAGCGTGAGATTCGGCCGCTCGTCCACCTTCGTGGCACCGTCGAGCTCCCATCCGTGGCGCTCATAGAAGGCGTCGGCGCGGTCGTTGCCGTCGAGCACCCACAGGTAGGCGCGGGTGTGGCCGGCATCCGTGATCCGCTTCGCTGCGCTCGTGAGGAGCGCGTGGCCGACTCCGGTCGACCACGCATCGGGGTCTGCGTAGATGCCGTAGATCTCGCCGTCGGCCGCTCCGTCTTCGTCGCGCCCCGAGCCGAACGACGCCCAGCCGAGGATCCGGTCGTCGCGGACGGCGACCAGGATGCCGAGGCCCGTGGGCAGCGGTTCGGCGATGAACCTCCGCCAATTGGCGGCGCGATCCGGGATCGAGAGGGAGTCCAGGACCTCCTGATCCATGAGTCCGCGGTATGAGGCCTGCCAGGATCGCACGTGGATCCGGGCGACCTCGTCGGCGTCGTCGGCACGGCCGTCGCGGACTTCGAGGGGTGGTGTCATCGGGCCAGCCTAGTGAGGCCGCGGGAGTGTGGGCGAGCCGTCTTGGTGGGTGCTCTGTGGAGGAGGACTGGCTGTCGCGCGAGTATTGGAATATTGCCCTGAACTGGGATATTTGGGATCTTGAATGTCGGTGGCCCTCGGTTGAATGGGGGTATGAACAGCACCGCGGAGATCTTCGATCGGGTCGTCCCCGACGTCCGCGGAGTGCTGCGTGCGGATGCCGTTCGTGTGCTGTCGGATGCCGAGAAGATGGAGCTGCTTCGCGTGGCGGGTGACGTGCAGCGGGCCGTCGATGCGCTGGTCGTGGAGACCGTCGCATCGACCGATGTCGATTTCGCCCGGTCGTTCGGGTGCGCGTCGATGAATGAGCTTCTGCAGCGGGCCCTGCGCACGGACGCGGCAGGGGCCGGGCGGGTGGTGCGGGCGGCGAAGGCCGTGCACCGCGAGACCGAGTTCACGTCGGGGGCGCCGCTTCCGGCGCTGTGGCCGCAGATGCGGGAAGCACTGCTCGACGGAGTCGTCGGGGTCGCGGGACTGTTGGCGGCCACGGTGCCGGTGGAGCAGGCGGGGCGGCGCATCGGTCCCGAAGACCGGTTGCGGGCGGATGCCGAACTCGCGGCGTTCGCACGCGGGTTCGCTGCGGATGCGGATGCGGATGCGGATGCTGAAGCGGACGCGGCGCCGCCGGCGACGCCGGAGGATCTGCGGCTTCTCGCGAAGGTGATCGCGACCTACCTCGACCCCGACGGCGCCGAACCCGCGGAGGACATCGCCCGGCGCGGGCGCGGTGTGCTCCTCGGCCGGGCGAAGAACGGCCTCATCCCGCTCCGTGGCGACCTCCTCCCCGAAGTGGCCGGGCAGCTGCAACGCATCTGGGACGCCTACCTCAACCCCAAGGTCGACGGCCCACCCCTTCCGGGTGTGAGCTTCCGGCCCACCGAAGACCTCGACGCCGACACGATCGGCGCCGACACGATCGAGACGTCAGAGGACCCGCACGCCGAGGGTGACACTCTGCCCGGTGGCGACTCCACCGGGATGGTCGACACCCGCACTCGGGCGCAGAAGCAGCACGATGCTCTCGCCGCCGCGCTCGGGATCGCTGCCCGCCACGAAGAGATGCCCCGCCTCGGAGGTGCCGCCCCGACCGTCGTCGTGTCGGTCACCGCCCGGGACTATGCGACCGGCCGCGGATGGGCGCACATCGACGGGACAGACACCCCCACGAGCATGGCCGCCGCCCGGCACGCGGCGTGTGGAGGGAACATCCAACGGGTGCTGTTCGATCCCGAAGGGCGCATCATCGGCATCGGGACCACGGAACGGATCTTCACCGTCCATCAACGCCGCGCGATCACTCTCCGCGACAAGGAATGCCTCATACCGGGATGCCACGTTCCGGCATCCTGGTGCGAGATCCATCACGTCACCGAACACGCCAGGGGCGGACCCACACACACCGACAACGGCGTCACCCTCTGCTGGCACCACCACCGCACCCTCGACACGAGTGGGTGGGAGATCCGCGTGCAGAACGGCATCCCGCAGGTGCGGGGCCCGGCGTGGTGGGACCCCGCACGGCGCTGGCGTATGCCCAGTCACCTGCTCCAGGGCATCCACGGGCGCGCCGGCTGACCGACTGTGCGTCACCTGTCGAGCAGGGTGATCCACGGATGTCCGGGATGCGCGGTGGTCAACGCCGATCGAAGCCAGTGAATCGCGTCAGGACCGAGCAGGGGAACGGACGACGCGAAGTCCCGTTGGTCCTGCGGTCGCAGACCGGGCGCTTTATGGAGGAGCTGAATCTCTGGACGAAGGTAGCGAATCCCGTCGCGCTCCCAGAGGATCTCGTCCGATGGCAGATTCACCCGCGCATCTCGCTTGTACGTCCAGAATCCCTCGGAGGTGTCCATGAGAATCACGTCGTACTCCCAGGGATCCGCTCCGCTCTTTCGCAGCCACAGATTGCTGCAGGTGTCGGGGATCCCGGCATCGACCTCGGTCAATGGAGTGAGAGAGCCACGGTCTGCCGCCCACACATCCCACCCGGAGCGGAGATGGCGGAGGAGGTCGGAGACGTCGGCGCGGGGGATGCTGGGATCTATGTCGCCGTGTGGGCGGGACGAACCGACGAAGGCTTCGATCGCCCATCCTCCGGCGATCCACCAGGGCGGGGAGTAACCGCGGAACAGGTCGACCACGTCGTCCGGCGTTCGCGCGCGCCACGGACCGTACAGACGCACCAGCTCGTCATGATCCACGATTCCACCGTAGATCCCGAGCCTCGAATCTCCCATCGACGGGTGCAACCCGATGTGGCATAGTGGGCGGGACGCCGACCCAGGGATGACATGTCGAGACCACTCGCGGGACCGCAGAGCCTGCTTCGCACACTCAACGGCCGCGCGATCCTCGAGGCACTGGCGCGCAGCGGCCCGCAGACCCGCGCCGAGCTGATGGCCACCACCGGACTCTCCCGCACGGCCGTGACCCAGGTGCTCCGCATGCTCGACGGAGCCGGCGCCGTCGCCGCTGCCGGCGTCGACCGTGACACCCGCGGACCCGCGGCCGGCCGCGTCGGACTGCACCCGCGCCTCGGTTTCGCCGCCGCCGTGCACGTCGACCATCATGCCGCCCACGTCGTCCTCGTCGACGCGACCGGAGCCGTGCGAGCCGAGCAGCATGCCGCCTTCCTCAGCGGCGACCGCGTCGGGCGCATCGTCGAACTCATCGAGCGATGCCGCAGCGCCCTCAAGGGGCCCGTGCATCTCGCGGTCGTCGGGGTCCCGGGTATCGTCACCCCCGAAGGAGGGATCCGCGACGACCTCGGACCCGACGGCGGAGCCTTCCGCAGCGCCCTCTCCGAGACGCTCGGCTGCCCGGTCCGCGTCGAGAACGACGTGAACCTCGCGGCTCTCGCAGAGCTCACCGCCGGGTCGGGCGGCGAACTCGCCAGCTTCGCGCTGCTCCACCTCGACGACGGCCTCGGCGCAGGCATCGTGCTCGACGGAGTTCTGCACCGCGGATTCTCCGGGGTCGCCGGAGAGGTCGCGTACCTCCCGCAGACCCCGCTGCCCATCGGCGCACCGATCGTGAACGACGCCGTCGTCGGAGATCTCGCGCTGGGCCTCGGCCTCGACGTCGACGCCACGCTCCTCCAGCACCTCGAAGCCGCAGCCGGTGGTGACGAGGTCGCGCAGAAGCTCGTCGCCGAGATCGGCCGGCGTATCGTGCTCGTCGCCGGCACCGTCGGACTCGTCCTCGACCCCGAGGCCTTCATCCTCGGCGGCGACGCGGTGCATCCGATGCTCGTCGACGCCGTCGCACGCACCGCCGCCGAGTACGCGGCCCAGCTGCCGCTGCGCTTCCTCGTCTCCTCGTTCGGCCCGGAGGCGCCGCTCGTCGGCGCCGTCGGCGAGGCGGCATCCGCTCTTCGGGTGGCGCTGTTCACCCGCATCCTCACACCGCCCGCCAAGATCAGCCGCTGACCGTCCCGACAGGATCCGCCGATGACCGCTCCGTCCGACCTCGCCGATCGACTCGGACTCGCCCCGGGCGCGCGCGCGATCATCCTCAACGCCGACGACTTCGGTATGTGCCACGCCGCCAACACCGCGATCGTCGACCTGCTCACCACCGCAAGGATCGACTCGACGACGCTGATGGTGCCGTGCGCGTGGTCGCCGGAGGCGCTGGCCTTCGCGGCATCTCGCACCGACCTCGACATCGGCGTGCACCTCGTGCTGACCAGCGAATGGAGCCGCTACCGCTGGCGTCCGCTCACCGGCGCTGCGACGACCCTCGTCGACGCCGACGGCTTCTTCCCCGCCGACGTCGCCGCCGTGGAGCAGGAGGCTACCGACGAGGAGGTCGCCGCCGAGCTCGCGGCACAGCTCCAGGCCGCCCTCGACGCGGGCGTCGACGTGACCCACCTCGACAACCACATGGGCTCGGTCTACGGGCTCGTCACCGGACGCGACTTCCTCCGACCGGTCTTCGCGCTCGCGGCCCGGCACGGCCTTCCCTTCCGCCTGCCGCGCAGCATGGACGGCGTCGGAGCGGATGCCGCGCTGCAGCAGAAGCTCGACGAGGCGGCAGCCGCGGCCGATGCGGCAGGAGTCGAGATCATCGATCGGCTGTGGAGCCATCCGTTCGGACTCCTCGGCGAGGGCACGAGCGAGGAGGAGACCTACGAGCAGGTGCGCGACGGCTTCGTCGCCCTGCTGCGCGCGGTGCCGGCGGGACTCACGGAGGTCTACCTGCACCCGATGATCGACGACGACGAGCTGCGTGCCGCGGTCGACTACGGGGCCGCGAAACGCGGCTACGAGCACAGGCTCCTCAGCGACCCGGTGGTCCTGCAGGCGATCGAGGACGAAGCGCTCGTCCGGGTGGGCTGGCGCGACCTGCGAGACCTGCAGCGGAGCCGCATCCGATGACGTCGCTGGGCGGACGACTGCGTGAACGGCGGTTGGATGCCGCGCCGACGCGGGCGCAGTCGATCGCGTTCGGGGCCTCCGGGTTCCCCACCCAGCTCATGGCGCAGACCTTCTCGGCCTTCGTCGTCTACTTCTATGTCTCGCAGCTCGCCGTGCCCGCCGGGTGGGTGGCGGTGTCGATGATCGCCCACGGCGTCCTCAACGCGGTGCTGAATCCGGTCGTCGGCGCGCTCTCCGACCGGCTGCGCACCCCGTGGGGTCGTCGCGTCCCCTGGATCGGCCTCGGCATCGTGCCGCTCGTCGTCGCGTTCGCCCTGGTGTGGATGCCGCCCGACCTGCCCGTCGCGGGCCTCATCGTCTGGTTCCTCGTCGTCGTCGCGGTCTACGACATCGCGTTCGTGGTGGTCGTCCTCAACATCTCGGCCCTGTTCCCCGAGATCTTCCGCACCACGGAGGAACGGGCCAGGGGCAATGTCCCGCGGCAGATCTTCGCGATCCTCGGCATGGTGCTGGGAACCGCCGGCGCACCCGCCCTCTACGGTGCGATCGGCTGGCCGGGCATGGCCATGGTGCTGGGCGGCGTCTGCCTCGTGCTGCTCGTCTGGTCGTTCCTCGGCGGCATGATCGAGCGTCGCGCACCCGAGCCGGGCGGCGCGACGGCCGCCGCGGAGATGCGCTGGCGCGAACAGCTGAGCTACACGTTCCGCAATCGCGCGTTCGTCCCCTATGTGCTCGGCTCCCTCTTCGTGCAGACCGCGGTCGCCGTGATCCTCGCCGCGATCCCGTTCTACGTGCGCTACTCGCTCGGTGCGGACGAGGGGGAAGGGAGCATCCTGCTCGGCGCGATCTTCGTGACCGCGATCCCCTCGATCCTGCTGTGGAGTGCGGTCGTGCGCCGCACGAGTCCCCGGACGGCTCTGCTGTGGAGCGTGGCGGTCTTCGGTGTCGCGGTGCTCGGCTACCTCGCTCCGTCGAACGTGCTCGGCGCGGCGCTCGTCGGCGTGGCCGTCGGCATCGGCGTGGGCGGGCTGCTGCAGCTGCTCGAGGTGATGCTCGCGCAGATCATCGACGCGGATGCCGTGCGCACCGGTCACCGGCGCGAGGGCGCCTACTTCGGGGTGAACGGCTTCGTGGTGCGCGGCTCCGTGGTGCTGCAGGCGGTGGTCGCGGCGTGGGTGCTGACGGCATCGGGTTTCGACGCCGCCCTCGAAGATGCCCAGCCGGAGTCCGTCGACGGCGGCATCCGCCTGATGCTCGCGGTGGTGCCGCTCGGGTTCACCGCCCTCGCGTGGCTCTGCTTTTGGCTCTACCCCATCCGCACCCGCGACGTCTGAGACTGCCGGGGTGTCTCGTCACTTCGGTCGCCGCGCTCGCTCGCTCGACGACCGGCCTAAGAACCGGAAAGGCGCCGAGCTTCCCAGCCCGTCCGCACCATCTCGTCCACCGAGTACCGCATCTTCCAGTCGAGGTCGCGCGCCGCGAGCTCTCCGGTGGCGACGATGCGGTCGGGGTCGCCGGGGCGACGCGGGCCGATCTCGGGGGTGAAGTCGATGCCCGTGACGCGGGCGACGGCATCCATGATCTGCTTCACGCTGAGGCCGTCGCCGGAGCCGAGGTTGTAGGCGGCCTCGATCGGCTGTCCGCCCGAGAGGCGCTTCGCCGCCTCGACGTGCGCGGCGGCGATGTCGCCGACGTGCACGTAGTCGCGCACATTGGTGCCGTCTTCGGTGGCGTAGTCGTCGCCGAAGATCTTCGGCGTCTTCCCGGCGATCAGCGCTTCGAAGACGATCGGGAAGAGGTTGTGCGGGCTGACGTCGTAGACCGTCGGGTCGGCGGAGCCGACCACGTTGAAGTAGCGCAGCGAGGTGTGGCGCAGCGGGTGCGCGGAGTCGGCCGTCGCGACGGCCTGGTCGCGCAGCAGCCATTCGCCGATGAGCTTGGACTCGCCGTAGGGGCTGGCCGGCTTCTTCGCGGTGTCCTCTTCGACGAGGGCGACATCGGGCGTGCCGAACACGGCCGCCGACGAGGAGAACACGATGTTCGCGACGCCCGCGGCCTCCATGGCCTCGAGGATCACGCGCGTGCCTTCGACGTTCTGCGCGTACGTGTGCAGCGGGCGCTGCACCGAGACGCCGGCGTACTTGAAGCCGGCGACGTGGATCACGCCGTCCGCGTCGTGATCGCGGAGTGCCTTCTCGACGAGCTCGCGATCGAGGATGCTGCCCTGCACGAACGGCACGCCCTCCGGCACGAACGACGGGACTCCGCTGGACAGGTCGTCGAGCACGACGGGGGTCAGTCCGGCATCCGCGAGGGCGCGGACGACGTGGGCTCCGATGTAGCCGGCGCCGCCGGTGACGATCCAGGACATTGCGTTCCTCTCCTGCCGCAGGCTCGTCGCGGCTCGATCACTCATTCTGTCAGGCGTCGCGGTGCGCGCCGGCGGACGGCGTGACCGTGAACAGCACCGGGGCGGTGAAACCGGATGCCGCGAACGCCGCGGTCACGGCATCCGACACGGACTCCACGGCATCCCGTTCGATCAGCGCGATCGCTGCTCCGCCGAAGCCTCCGCCGGTCATCCGCGCGCCGAGCGCACCCGCGGCCAGCGCCGCGTCGACCGCGGTGTCCAGCTCGGGGACGGAGATCTCGAAGTCGTCGCGCATCGAGACGTGCGAGGCGACGAGCAGGTCGCCGATCGCGCGCGCCCCGTCTTCGCGCAGCACGCGCACAGTGTCGAGCACGCGCTGGTTCTCGGTCACGATGTGGCGCACGCGGCGGAAGGTCACGTCGTCCATCAGCTCCGCGGCGCGCGGGAGATCGTCGACGGACACGTCGCGCAGAGCGGGGACGCCCATGATCTCGGCGCCGAGTTCACACGACGCGCGGCGCTCGCCGTATCCACCGGTGGAGTGCGCGTGCTTGACGCGCGTGTCGATCACGAGGATCGCGAGCCCGGCCTCGGCGACACCGAGCGGCACGAGCTGCGCCTCGAGCGAGCGGCAGTCGAGGAAGATCGCGGCGTCCGGCTCACCGAGCATCGACGCCATTTGGTCCATGATCCCGGTCGGGGCGCCGACCGCCTCGTTCTCGGCGCGACGGCCGACGCGAGCGAGCGCGGTGCGGTCGAGCCCGGCGTCCCAGAGGTCGTTCAGGGCGGATGCCGCGGCCCCCTCGATCGCCGCCGAGGATGAGAGCCCGGCACCGACCGGCACGTCGGAGGCGATCGCGATGTCCATCCCGCGGAACGAGCGTTCGGCGCCGTCGGTCGTGAGCGCCTGGCGCAGAGCCCACGCGACGCCGAGCGGGTACGCCGCCCACTCCGGCACGGCGGGTCGGCGATCTGATCCGGGTCCCTGAGCCGGTCGAAGGGTCGGGAAGATCTCGTCGAGCTCGTCGAGCGCGACCTCGACCGGCTCTGCCGCGAACGTCGACGCGACCCGCACGCGGCCGCGATCGTCGTCACGGAGCCCCACAGCCGCGACCGTGCGGTGCGGGATCGCGAACGGGAGGACGAAGCCGTCGTTGTAGTCGGTGTGCTCGCCGATGAGGTTCACCCGTCCCGGCGCCGACCAGAGCCCGTCGGGCTCGCGGCCGGTCAGCTCGACGAACAGCGTGCGCGCAGCATCCTGCGTCTCGGTCTCGTGGGTCTCGGAGAAGGTCATGCCGACACCTCGCCATCCGTCGACCGGCTCGACGACTCGTCGGTCGCTGCGCGTTCGATCGCCTCGCGGATGCGCGCGGCACCCTGCTCGGGGGTGACCTCGGCGGCCCAGGCCCACATCGCGGCCTCGGACCCGGCGAGGAACTTCAGCTTGTCGGCGGCGCGGCGGGGACTCGTGAGCTGCAGGTGCAGGCGCACGCTTTCGCGCCCGACGTTCACCGGAGCCTGATGCCACGCGGCGATGTACGGCGTCGGGGAGTCATAGAGGGCATCGACACCGCGCAGCAGGCGCAGGTAGAGCGGGGCGAGCTCGTCGCGCTCGGCATCCGTCGTCTCGGCGAAGTCCGGAACGTGACGATGCGGCATCAGGTGGACCTCCAGCGGCCAGCGGGCGGCGAACGGCACGAACGCCGTCCAGTGCTCCCCGCGGAAGACCACGCGCTCGGATGCCTGCTCGAACTCGAGGATGTGCTGGAACAGATCGGGGGCCGTCCGGTCGATCGAGTCGAGCAGGCGCGTGGTGCGCGGCGTCACGTAGGGGTAGGCGTAGATCTGGCCGTGCGGATGCGGGAGCGTCACGCCGATCGCCTCGCCCCGGTTCTCGAACGGGAAGATCTGCTCGATGCCGGGGAGCTTCGAGAGGGCGGCCGTGCGGTCGGCCCAGGCCTCGATCACGGTGCGCGCGCGCGTCACGGTCTGCGTGCCGAACGACCCGGAGTGCTCGGGGCTGAAGCAGACGACCTCGCAGCGGCCGACCGAGGTGCGGGTGCGACCGAGGCCGAGGGCTCCGAGGTCGTCGAGGCCGCGCGCAGGGTTGGTGGCGGCGGGTGCCGTGCCGAGGGCTTCGGCCAGCGCGGGGCCGAAGGCAGGGGAGCGGTTCTCGAACACCGCGACGTCGTAGCGGGACGGCACCTCGGACGGGTTGTCGGGCGTCTGGGGCGCGAGCGGGTCGGCCGAGGCGCTCGGCATCATGACACGGTTCTGTCGGTTCGCGGCCACGGTGATCCAGTCGCCGGTGAGCACGTCGAGGCGCATCGTCGCGGTCTCGGGCCGGGGGTCCAGCGTGCGCGCGTCGACGGCGCGCTCGGCCCCGAGCGTCGTGCCGGGGTCGTCGTAGTAGATGAGGTCGCGACCGTCGGCCAGCGTGGTGGCGCGCTTGACGACGCCGGCGCCGAGGTCTTCCGTGCGCAACTCAGCAAGATTTTCCGTGTTCACGTAAACATGGTACGCACATCGCCGTGATAACGTCAACACGCCTGAGTTGTGAACGGAGGATGCCGGTGACCCACAGCGATGTCGACTCCTTCGCGTCGAAGCCTCGCTCGCGCCGCCCGTCGTCCGGACGCGTCTCGATGGCCATGGTCGCCGCCCGCGCCGGCGTCTCCGGGCAGACCGTCTCGCGCGTGGTCAACGACAGTCCTCGTGTCGACCCGGACACCAGGGCACGTGTCGAGAAGGCCATGGCCGAGCTCGGCTATCGCCCCCATCGCGCCGCGCGAGCCCTGCGCACCGGAAGGTCGCAGACGATCGGGCTCGTGGTCACGACCCTCGCGACGGTCGGCAACTCGCGCATGCTGCAGGCGACGTCCGAGGCGGCGGCGGAACGCGGCTACGCCCTCACGGTCGTGACCGCGGCCGACGGGGTCGGCTCGGCTTTCGAGCGCCTGGCCGAGCAGGAGGTCGACGGCGCGATCGTGCTGAACGAGGCCTCCGCGCAGGTCTCGGCGCACGAGCGCCCCGCGGGACTGCGCCTCGTCGTGGTCGACGCCCCGACCGAGGCGGGATTCGCGACCGTGCACAGCGACCACCACGGCGGAGCGGCGGCCGCGACGGCGCGGCTGCTCGCGCTCGGGCACGAGACCGTGCATCACCTCGCGGGTCCCGCCGACTCCTACGCCGCCGCCGAGCGCGAGCGCGGGTGGCGCGAGACGCTCACGAGTGCGGGCATCTCTGCGCCTGCCGTCGTGCGCGGCGACTGGAGCGCAGACACCGGGTTCGCCGCCGGCGCCGCCCTGGCCGGGGCATCCGCCGTGTTCTGCGCCAACGACCAGATGGCCCTCGGTCTGCTGCGGGCTCTCGCCGAAGCCGGCCGTCGAGTGCCCGAGGACGTCAGTGTGATCGGCTTCGACGACGTGCCGGACGCCGCGAACTACCGACCGCCGCTGACCACGATCCGGCAGGACTTCACCGCTCTCGCCCAGCGCACCGTCGGCGCCCTGGTCGCGGAGATCGAGGGGGAGGGCGCCGAGCGCACGGATGCCGTCGGCGAGGCGGCATCCGTCATCCCGACACGGCTCGTCGAACGCGCCAGCACCGCTCCGCGCGGAGCCGGCTAGACCTGCCCATACCTGCGGCTCACCCGCGGGAGCTCGCGGCGGCGATCACGACAGCCATCCCGGCGGCCCCGACCACGCTCAGCCCCAGCGAGACGGCGAGGATCAGGCCTCCTCCGGGCAGTCGTGCGCGAAGGCCCTGCGCCCGGAGCGCCTCGGACGTGCGCCGGCCTCGTCGTCGCGAGAGCGTCCACAGGACGGTCGAGAGCAGCACGCCGACCACGCCGACGACGACCCAGCGGGCATCGTCGAACACCGCGGGAAGCAGGCGCAGCGTGACGATCGACGTGATTCCGAACGTCAGGCAGGTGCGCCGCCATGCGAGTTCCGAACGCTCGGGCTGCAGGCCGCGATCGAACGGCGGCGCGGTCATCGCAGAACCATCGACAGGAGCACCAGTGCTCCGGCAACCGCGACCACGGCCGCGAGCAGTGCGCTCAGCGCCGAGCCGGGCAGTGCCGTGTCCTCGCGCAGCGCCCGTTCGGTGCGACACCATCCGATCCAGGCCAGAGCGGGGATGACCGTGCCGGCGACGACGAGCACGAGCGACGCGGCGAGCCGCAGACCCGGGTGGAGGTCGAGGCCGAGCAGCTCGAGCGCCACCCCGCCGGCGATCAGCGCGAGGCCGGTGCGCACCCAGGCGAGGAAGGTGCGCTCGTTCGCGAGGGTGAACCTCGCGTCCGCCTCGTGACCGCGTCGATAGACGGATGCCGGGAACCTGTTCCTCATCTGCTCACCGTGCGGAAGCCCGCGTTCCCCATCGAGGAATCCGGCGTGTTGTGCGAACGCGCGGAGTTCCGATACCGGTTGCAGTACGAATCGTGGCACAGGTAGCTCCCTCCGCGCAGGACGCGCTCGGTGCCGTGCGCGGGGCCGGTCGGCGACGACGTCGCGGCATCCGCGTAGGCGCTCGCCGAGTACCAGTCCCGGCACCACTCCCAGACGTTCCCGACCGTCTGGTGCAATCCGTAGCCGTTGGGCGCGAACGCGTCGGCGGGAGCGGTGGTCAGGTGTCCGTCCTCCATCGTGTTCTCGGTGGGGAACCGCCCTTGCCAGATGTTCGCCCGCCAGCCGCCGGCGTCGACGGCCTCGTCGCCCCAGGGGTACCGAGTGCCGTCGATCCCGCCGCGGGCGGCGTACTCCCACTCGGCTTCGCTCGGCAGGCGGCGTCCGCTCCACTCGGCGTAGGCCGCCGCGTCGTTCCAGCTCACGTGCACGACCGGGTGGCGGCCGAGGCCGTCGCCCACGGCATCCGAGAGTCGCCCGCCCGGATGACGCCAGTCGGCACCGCGGACGCCGATCCACCACGGCGCCGTCGCCGCCGGGCCCATGATGTCGCTCGCGCGCGCCGCGACCGCCAGGTGGAAGACCGCGGAGTACCCGAAGGTCTCGGCTTCCGTGCGGTATCCGGTGTCTGCCGCGAAGCGCGCGAAGTCGTCGTTCGTCACGGCGGTGGCGTCGATCGAGAACCCGTCGAGGGTCACGGGATGCCGTGGCTCCTCGCCGTCGCCGCGGTTGGCGTCTCCGTTCGCGTCGCCCATGAGGAATCGTCCGGCCGGGATGATCGCCTGCGGCACGGCGTGCCGTCCGGTGCCGCCGGCGAGGGGCGGAGCACCGAGACGAGAGGCAGGGGCCGCGGCGCCGATCGTGAGCAGAGTGCTCCGGGACGGAGTTCCGCAGGTGCAGGACGGTCCGCAGCCGGCGTCATCCGCCGAGGTCATCTCGCTCCGTCCTCCGTCCTCTGTCCTCATCGCGCTGTCAGCGTTCGTCGGCGTCCGGCGCCCGCTTCGGCAGAGCGAGGGGCAGGCGGGTCGCGAGAGTCTCGGAGCCGGCGGCCACGATCCGAGAGATCGCGACGATCTCGGCGGGGTCGATGTTCGGCTCGCCGCTGCGGCACGATCGCACGACGGAATCGAGGAGGCCGGTCAGCATGTCCTCGTCCGACTCGATCGTGAAACCGACCTCACCGGACGCCGTCCGAGCTCGCCCGCGAGTCCACGGATCCCACTCCGCCGGACCGCTGAGCGTCGCGCTCCGGCCATCCGGCCAGACCAGGCGCACGCCGGTGCCGCGCGGCTCGACGAGCGCGCACCCCGGCCCGAAGAGCGCCACGGCCAGGTCGACGAGGTGCACGCCGTACCAGGAGAGACCCGGATGGCCGGGTTGCACGACCAGGGGGCCGCGGAGCTCGATCGACTCGATCTCCGCCGCCGGAAGCGCGAGGAACTCGGGGGTGAACCGCTTCGGGGAGCCGCTGAGCACCAGGCATCCGGAGTCTGCGGCGAGCTGCAGCATCTCGCTGGCATCCTGCGCGTCGGCCGCGAACCGGGTGTCGACGTACACGGGCTTGCCGGAGGGGGCGATGCGGGCGAACTGCTCCCGCCGCGTGCGCACGTCGGAGGACACCAGCAGCAGGGCGTCGGATGCCTCGGCCACCGCCTCCGGTGAGTCCAGCAGCGGCACGCCGGCGTCGGAGAGAGCACTCGCGTTCTCGTCGTTGCGGTCCCGACTGGGCGGGAAGTCCGCAGAGGTCGGCGCCTGCCAGGCTGCCGTCACCGTCCCGTCGTGCACGCGTCCGGAGCGGCCGTCGCCGAACAGGCGGGTGAACTGGCGCGCGTGCGAGGAGTCGACGCCGATCAGACCGAATCGGATCGGCTGCGGCCCGGTCATCCCTTGATCCCGCTCGCCGTGATGCTCTCGACGATGTGGCGCTGCAGGAAGATGAAGATCAGGAAGCAGGGCACGAAGCTGATCAGCGCCGCCGCCATGATGTTCGAGGTCGAGACCGTCTCGGTGTTGAGCGTCGCGAGACCCACCGTGAGCGTCCGCGCCTCGTCGGACTGGCCGACGACGAGCGGCCAGAGCAGGTCGTTCCAGTGCCAGAGGAACACGAAGATCGCGAGGGTCGCGAGCACCGGCTTGATCAGCGGCAGCACGATCGAGACGAAGGTACGCCACTCGCCGGCTCCGTCGATGCGGGCCGCGTCGAAGAGCTCGTCCGGCATGTCCATCACGAACTGCCGGATCAGGAACACGGCCTGCGCGTTCGCGAGCGTCGGCAGGATCAGGCCCCACAGGGTGTTCACGCCTCCCGCTCCGGCGACGAGGATGAACGTCGGGATCAGCGTCGCCTGCATCGGGACCATGAGGGTCGCGATGATCGACCACAGCAGGGCGTTGCGCCCCGGGAACCGCTTGCGGGCGAGGGCGTACGCGGCCATCGCCGCGGTGAAGAGCACGATGACGACCGAGACGACCGAGTACACGACGGAGTTCCACACCCAGAGAGGGAACTCGCCGACGCGGAAGATCCGGATGATGTTGTCGAAGGTGAGCGCCTCGGGGATCGCATGCGGGATCGTCGGTGCGTCCGCCGGCGACAGCGCGAGGATCACGACCGCGATCAGCGGGGCCACGGTGAAGAGCGAGATCACGATGAGCGCGACCAGGGTCCACGTCTGGCCCGTGTTGCGCCGCCGGCGCGGACGCTTGGTGCCCGGCACGGGCGAGGACGGACGGATGCTGTCCGCGACGGCGGCGGGAGTCATGGCGGTCGGGGTCATGACCGCTCCTTCCTTTCGAAGAATCCCCGCTGGATGAGCGAGAGGACGAGCACGATGACGAACAGCACGATGCCGACCGCCGCCGCGTATCCGAAGTCGAAGAACTTGAAGCCCTGGTCGTACAGGAAGTAGATGAGGCTGTAGCTCGCCCGGGCGGGACCGCCGCCGGTCATCACGTAGATCGTGTCGAACACCTGGAATCCGACGATCGTCTCGATCACGAGGACGAAGAAGAGCACTGGCTTGAGGAGGGGGAGCGTGATGTGCCAGAACGACTTCCACGGTCCCGCTCCGTCGATGGTCGCCGCCTCGTGCACCTCGGCGGGCTGCGCCTTGAGGCCCGCGAGGAAGATGAGCATGGAGTACCCGAAGCCCTTCCAGACGGCGACGAGCGCGAGGCTCGCCAGCACGAGCCACTGGTCGCCGGTGAGGAACGGCACCGGCTCCAGTCCGACCGAGGTGATCACGGTGTTCAGCGGGCCGTCGGAGGCGAAGATCCACTTCCAGACGATGCCGGCGAGCACGAAGGAGCTCAGGTAGGGGACGAAGAGCAGGGCGCGGAACAGCCCGCTCAGTCGCAGCAGCCGGTTCAGCAGCACGGCCCCGGCGAGCGAGACCACGATGATCAGCGGCACGAAGAAGACGACGTAGAGCAGCGTGACCCACAGGCTCTGCCAGAAGTGCGGATCGGCGAACAGCCGCGTGTAGTTGTCGACGCCGAGGAACTCGATGTCGCCGTTGAGCCGGTACCGGGTCAGGCTCATCGCCCCGGCTCCCGCGATCGGGAGGAACTTGAACAGGGCGAAGATCGCGAGGGTGGGCAGGACGAACAGGATGCCGGCCAGCGCCTCGCGGCGGCGAGCGGTGCGGCCCGCAGCGGCACGGGTGCCGGTGGTGCGGCGCGGTGCGGTGGTGACGGACATGATGGCGTCCTCTCGGGTGGGTGTGCGGGGGCCGCAGCCCCCGCACGGTGTCGGCGGGAAGGGTCAGGAGCGGTCGAGGACGGCCTGGGCCTCTTCGGCGGCCTTCTCGAGAGCATCCTTCGCGGAGAGGTCGCCGCGCAGAGCCGACTGGATGTACGGGGCGAGCACGGCCATCACCTGGCGGGCGGCCGGGTTGGGCTCGCCGGGGTTCGCGACCTTCAGAGC
Organism: Microbacterium sp. LWH11-1.2; assembly: GCF_038397745.1. Taxonomy (NCBI): domain Bacteria; kingdom Bacillati; phylum Actinomycetota; class Actinomycetes; order Micrococcales; family Microbacteriaceae; genus Microbacterium; species Microbacterium sp. LWH11-1.2. The sequence continues at coordinate 1,756,892 of NZ_CP151636.1, forward strand.
CGCTTCGTATGCCGCCCTGTCCGCCTCGGGGCCGGCGATCTCGACGTCTGTCCGGGACGGGAAGTTGCCCGCCGCGGCGTTGAGCTCGGTCTGGAAGTCCTTCGAGGTCAGGAAGGCGAGCACGGACGACGCGGCCGCCCTGTTCTCGCTCTTGTTGATCGACGTGAGGGACAGCAGGCCGGGGTTGCCGTACGTGGCCTGCGTCTCGCCCTCCAGAGGCGGGCCCACCACGACGTTCTCCTCGCCGAGGGCCGCACGCATCTGCGCCAGCTCCGACGGCTGCGTGGTGGGGCGGATGCCGACGGTGCCGGCCGCGAGCGGCGAGCCCTCGATGCCGACCGACTGGGTGGCGGCGTCCGCGGGGAGGCCGCCCTCCTTCTGCAGCTCGACGAGGAACTCGAGCGCCTCGACGCCCTCCTTCGAGTCGAAGGCGATCTCGGTCCCGTCGTCGGAGAACACCGTGCCGCCCGCCTGCCAGAGGAACGGGTAGAAGCTGAGGTTCAGCGTCTGCTCCGGCGTGCCCAGGTAGTCCATCACAGCGATGCCGCTGTCGGCGAGGACGGGGGCCGCCTCGCGGATCTCGTCCCAGGTCGTCGGCAGTTCGAGACCCGCCTCATCGAACACCGTCTTGTTGTAGGCGGTCGTGAAGACGTTCTGGAACAGCGGGACGCCGTACAGCTCGTCCTCGAACGTCGCGGCCTCCAACGTGGCAGGGAAGAACGCGTCGCGCTCGTCTTCGATGGCGTCGTCGACGGGGAGCAGGCCACCCACGTTGAGGTAGGTGGCCGCCTGATCGGGGGTGATCAGGACGATGTCCGGACCGGAGTTCGCGGCGAGCGCGGCAGAGATCTGCTCGTCGCGCTTGTCGAAGGTCTGCAGCTCGATGGTGAGGTCGACGTCGGGGAACTCCTTCTCGTAGTCGGCCTCGGCGGTCTCCCAGAAGTCCTTGCTGGCGGCCTCGTCGCGGATCACCGGGTACATCCAGAGGGTGACCTCGCCCTTCAGGGCTGCGTCGTCGCCGCCGGCGTCGGTGTCGGCAGCGGGGGCGGAGCAGGCGGTGAGGGCGAGTGCGGCGACGGCGGTGACGGCCGCCGCTCGGGCGATGCGGTGCTTCATTGCAGTGATCTCTCTCTCGGGTGGGGGTCAGGTGCGAGCGCCGATCGACGCCGCGGAGTGCGTGCGCGCGATCTGCTCGAGGGTGGTCAGGGCCAGGGCGTGGCGGGGGGAGGCCGGGCGGGACAGCAGAGGATCCTCGGTGTCGCGCATCCAGGTCCACAGGGCGTCGGCGAACGCGGCGACCCGTTCCTTCCAGGCGGGGTCGTCGATGAGGTTGACGAGCTCGTCGGGGTCGGCGGCGAGATCGTAGAACTCCATGACCGCGCTCGTCCCGATGGTCGGTCCCGTCAGATCGACGGGGATGCTGCGGTGCATCCACGACTGGGTCGGGTCCATCGCGCGCGGCGCGTTGGACAGGTTGAGGATCAGCTTCGCATCGGCGGAGCGGACGGAGCGCTTCGGGTCGAAGTAGGTGTGATAGCTCAGCTGCCCGTAAGCGAAGGGGCGGGCGGGCGCATCCTGCTCGACCAGGCTCACCAGGCTCGTCCCGGCGACGTCGGCGGAGGGGGCGGATGCCGTGAGCTCCAGGAGCGTGGGCACGACGTCGACGTGGCTCACGAGCCCGGTGATGCGCCGCGCCGTCCAGGCGGGTCGGCCGGGCACACGCAGGAAGAGCGCGACGCCCACGCCCGCGTCATAGAGCGTGCACTTCGCCCGGGGGAGGGCCAGGCCGTGGTCGGTCGTGAAGACCACGATCGTGTCGTCCGCGAGGCCGAGACGCTCCAGCTCGGAGAGGATCGCGCCGACGCCCTCGTCCATGTGGCGGACGGCGCCCTGCAGCTCGGCGATCTCCTCCTGGGCGTCGGCGGTGTCGCTCAGGTACGACGGGACGGAGACCCCGTTCGTCGAGTCCGGCTCGACGCGATCGCCGAGGAAGCCCATGATCCCGGCGCGGTCGCGGGCGGAGGGGCTGCGGTGGGGCTCGTGGAATCCCACCTGGAGATAGAACGGCCGGTCGGATGCCGAGGCGCGCTGCAGCGCGTCGATGGCGCGCTCGACGACGACATCGCGGTCGCCTCCCGTGCGCACCCGGTCGAAGCCGAGTCGTGCGGCGAGCTCCTCGTCGGGGAGCGCGCGCGATTCGTGATGCACGCCGATCAGCTCGGTGCGGTAGCCGGTGCGGTTGAGCCGATGCGCGATGTGGGTGGTCGGATCGACGAGGTCCCAGCCGAAGGGCTCGTGCGTGAGGCCGAGCACGCCGTGGCGCTGCGGGTACGCGCCGGTGAAGAGCGATGCGCGTGCCGGGCTGCAGTGCGGGGATGTGGCGAACGCCGCATCGAACACCGTCGACTCGGCAGCGAGCGCGTCGAGGTGCGGTGTCGTCACCGTGGTCACGCCGTAGGCCCCGAGGAAGCGGCCGAGGTCGTGGCAGTGCAGGAGCAGGATGCTGCGCGCCATGCTCAGCCCATCCTCTCGAGTGCGTCGGCGGTCACCCGGTGCTGCAGGTCCTCGTCGGCGAGGAAGCGGGCGATCTCGCCGATCACGATCCGTCCTGCACGCGAACGCGACTCCCTGGTCGCTCCGGAGACGTGACCGGTGAGCAGGGCGTTGGGCAGCGAGCGCCAGCGGTCGTCGTCCGGGAGCGGCTCGCTCTCGAACACGTCGAGGGCGGCGTCGAGCCGGCCGGAGGTGACCTCGTCGAACAGCGCGTCCATGTCGACGAGCGACGCGCGCGCCGTGTTGACGAGTGCCGCACCGTCCGGCATCGCCGCGAGCTCGCGGCGTCCGATCATCCCTGCGGTCTCCGCCGTGGCGGGGGCGTGGATCGCGACGACGTCGCTGGACGACAGGAGCTCGTCGAGGGGTGCCGCCAGCGTGCTGAGCGGGTCGTCTTCCCGCAGGTACGGGTCGAAGACCTGGACGTCGGCGCCGAGCGCCGTGCACATCCTGATGTATTCGCGGCCGGTGCGCGACGCGCCGATCACCGCGATGCGGCATCCGCTGATCTCCCTGGCGCGGGTGATGTCACGGGCCGCGGCCCACGGGATGCCGTTGCGCAGGGCATGGTCCATGCGGTGCACACGGCGCAGGAGGGAGAGGGTCAGGGTGAGCGACATCTCGGCCACGGCGGGTGACATCGCGGCGCCCGCCTGCGAGATCGGGATGCCGGAGGCCCAGAACTCGTCGCTCACGATGCCCCGTACCGACGAGGCTGCGTTCACGACGAGCCGCAGCTGCGGCATCCGGGCGAGCATGTCGGCGTCGAGTCGGGGGAAGCCCCAGGCCACGACCGCGATCTCGGCGAGCGAGACGGCATCGGAGCTGCGCGCGTCTTCCGGCTCGACGATGTCGATGCCGGCCGCGTGGAGCGAGAGGTCCTCGTGCGCCCCTGCCGGGAAGAACGCCGCACTCTCGGCGCTCCCGACGCTCAGCAGCAGCCTCGACACGCGGCTCTGCGGGTATGGGTCCGCCCGGACATCATCGTTCGACATGCCAGGAAGTCAATCAGCCGTGATTCGTTTTGTCAATGACAAAAATAATAGAATGAGAGCATCGGCTGAACGATGAGGAGCGGCGATGGTGCACGGGGTCATGGATGTCCGGCTGCTGGCGCGCGTGGGGAGCAAGGCTCTCATCCGCGAGATCAATGAGGCCCTCGTGCTGGATGTGGTCCGTCGCAGCGGCACGACCTCGCGCGCCGAGGTCACGAGCGTCACCGGCCTCAGCCCCGCGACGGTGACGGGGATCACCAGCCAGCTCGTCCGCGATGGACTGCTGATCGAGAGCGAGATGCTGCGGGGGACGGGAGGGCGCCCCGCTCGGCTCATCGAGCTCGGGCGCGATGCGGTGGTCGCGGCGGGCGTCCGTCTCTCGCCGGACGGCGTCGAGGTCGCCCTGGTCGACCTGAGGGGCGACGTCGTCTCGATGCGCACCGCCCCGTTGACCGCGACCGATCCGGAGTCCGCCGCCGACGCGGTCGTCGCGATCGTGGATGCCGTCGCGGCAGAGCATCCGGCATCCGCACTCCGCGGCATCAGCGTCGCGCTGTCCGGGATCGTGGATCGCCCGCGCGGGATCGTCCGCCACAGCGGCGCGCTCGGCTGGCAGGATGTGCCGTTCGCGCGGATGGTCGAGGACCGCAGCTCCGGGCGCGTGGTGATCGACAGCCTGGTGAACAGCTTCACCGCGGGGCTCGTCCTCCTCGACGCGGATCTCGCGGAGCGCGACGTGATCGTCGTCAGCGTGGGGGTGAGCCTCGGGGCATCGATGCTGGTCCACGGGCGCATCCACCGCGGGTTCGGGGGATCGGCCGGCGGATTCGCGCACTCCGCCCTCGGCGATCGGGACGGCGGTCGGCCGTGTCACTGCGGTGGCTCCGGGTGCCTGGAGACCTGGAGCAGTGTGTGGGGCATGCAGCGCGAATCCGAGCGGCGCGGGGGTGCGGCCGATCTCACCGAGAAGGTGGCGCAGGACGTGCTGGCCGAAGGCGGCCGCCAGCTCGGCATCGCGCTCGCCAATGCCGGGAAGATGTTCGGCCCCGAGCGCATCGTGCTGGTGCTCTCGCCCGAGGTGCGGGTCCCGGCCTTCCAGGAGAGCTGCGAGCAGGCGCTCGCCGGCGAGTACGTCTACGGCGACGGCACCGCTCCCGGGCTCGTGACCGTGGCGGCCGACAGCGACGTCTTCGCGCGCGGCGCCGGATACGACATGGTCACCGAGCTCTTCACCACGGATCGCGCCGACCCCCGCTGACGCCGGCTGACGGGCGAGCGCGGGTGTCAGGAGGTGGGCAGGTGCCGCTTGAGGAATCGTCGGATGGTGGATATCTGGATCCGTGTGATCGGCAGCGACTCGGCTCTCTGATCCAGGATGACCGCGTCGAGGAGGTTCGCCTCCAGCAATGCCTGCACGAAGTCGCGATCCTTCTCGCGTGCTGCGACGAGTTTCGAGAGCGCGAGATCATGAGGGTCGAGACAGTGCGCGCGGGCCTCGCCGGCATCGACATGCTCGAACGGAACGACCCGCCCTCGCCAGCCCTCAGGGAGGATCGCGGTCGCGACACTGACCCCTTGGGCGTAGTAGCCGTGCGTTTGGTCGAACATCGACAACTCGCCGATTGCTCCATCGAGACGATCGGCGAGCAGGTCCTGCTCGTCGTTCCAGAAGGCGATGTCCGCTTCGCGAGAGACCATCGCGAGCGGCGGGAGGTCGTGCTCTGCGAACGCTCCGTGGATCGCTTGACTTCCGATCACGAGGATCTCCGGATCGGCGATGCGTGCCGCAGCGCGGAGAAGATGAGCAAGATCCGCGCGTCTCATCGTCTGGCAGCCGAGTCGCGGAAGGCATCCAGCACCTGCTGCCGGTCATGGTCGGACAGGACGCCGGCGAACGGGGAGTTCTGGCGGAGTTCGCGAGCGTGGACGGTGTCGGACGTGAGCGCGCGGAGAACGCCGAACAACGGTCCGTCGAGAAGATCCGCCCACTCCTTGGTCCATCGATTCGGTCGTGCGGTCTCCGCGAGCGTGGTGTGTGCGGCTTCGAGAGTGCGCCGCGGATCTCGCACCAGCTCGCCTGCGACGGCGATTCCCAACCAGAGACTGCGCTCCTGATCTCGCGTCGATCGCACGGAGGCGCTGCGGACGGCGAGGAGGTCGCCTCGGCGCACGCGTCGGTGCGTGCCGATTCTCGTAGCAGGAAGGTCGCCGCGGTCGATCAGATTGACCACATGTTGGCGGGATGCTCCGAGCAGTGCAGCCGCCTCGCCGGTGGTGAGCAGCTCGTCGCCGTCCAACGCGTCTGTGAGCGAATGAAAAGAGTCGCGCATGTCGTCAGACTTCCAGGTAAACACCAAAAACGCAATATATAACCACATATAGCGATTTTGGTGCTTGCTCCCTGGGTCGCAGGTTGCTCGCGCACACCGTATCCGTTTCGGCCCGACCCGTCGGCTCGCCTGTCATGCATGCGTATGCCAGACTTCGACGGAGGCGCGGCGAGCGCGCCGATCGAGGAGTGACATGGCCGACCGCATCCTGACCACGCACGTCGGATCCCTGCCGCGCAGCGCTGCCGTGACCGATCTGGTCTTCGCGCAGGAGCGTGGCGACGCCGTCGATGCGGCGCAGTTCGACGCGGTGATCGGTGCCGCGGTCGAGGAGTGCGTCGGCCGGCAGGCGGCCGCGGGGATCGACCTCGTCTCGGACGGCGAGATGTCGAAGATCTCCTACGCGACCTACATCAAGGACCGCATCACGGGGTTCGACGGGGACAGTCCGCGCACACCGCCGGCCGACCTGGAGGAGTTCCCCGGGTTCCTGCGGCGGCAGGCGAGCAGCGGAGGCACGCCCACGTACCGCCGGCCCTGCTGCGTCGGGCCGATCGCCCCGAAGACGCTCGCGCCGCTGGAGGCCGATCTGCGGCATCTGCAGGCGGCGGTCGACCGGCACCGCCTCACGGGCGCGTTCATGAACGCGGCGTCGCCGGGGGTGATCGCGCTGTTCCAGCCCGATCGGCACTACGGCGATGAAGACGCGTACCTCGAGGCGCTGGCCGAGGCCATGCGTCCGGAGTACGAGGCGATCGTGGCCGCCGGGTTCATCCTCCAGCTGGACAGCCCCGACATCGGGCTCGGCCGTCACATGACCTACAAGGACCGGACGGATGCCGAGTACCTGCGGGTCGTCGAGCGCCACATCGAGGTGCTCGACCACGCGCTGCGCGACGTGCCGGCCGACCGGGTGCGGATGCACGTCTGCTGGGGCAACTACGAGGGGCCGCACCACCGCGACATCGAGATGCGCACCATCCTCCCGGCCCTGATGAAGGCCAAGCCCCAGGGGCTGCTCTTCGAGGCGTCGAATCCCCGCCACCAGCACGACTGGCAGGCGTTCCGTGATCTCGCGCATCTCGTGCCCGACGACCGCGTGCTCATCCCCGGGGTGATCGACTCGACGACGAACTTCATCGAGCACCCCGAGGTGGTCGCCCAGCGCATCGAGCAGTTCGCCGCCCTCGTGGGCCCGGAGCGCGTGATCGCCGGATCCGACTGCGGGTTCTCGACCTTCGCCGGATTCGGCGCCGTCGACCCGGACATCGTCTATGCCAAGCTCGAGACCCTGTCGGCCGGGGCGGCGATCGCGAGCGCGCGGCTGTAGCAACGGGCGGGTTGCGGCATCCGACGGTTCATGCCATGATCTCGGAAAGCGCTTACCCATCTCGGGACGCACCCACTTCCAGAGAACGGACCATCACCATGACGCAGACCCCCACCCGCGAGATCGGGATCATCATGAACGGCGTCTCCGGGCGCATGGGCTACCGGCAGCACCTGGTGCGCTCGATCCTCGCCATCCGCGAAGAAGGCGGCATCGAGCTGCCCGACGGCTCCCGCATCACGGTGAAGCCGATCCTCGTGGGACGCAGCGAGGCCAAGCTCGCCGAGCTCGCCGCGAAGCACGGCATCGAGGACTGGACGACCGACCTCGACGCCGCCCTCGCCGACCCGCAGTGGGAGATCTACGCCGACTTCCTCGTGACCAAGGCGCGTGCCACGGCGATCCGCAAGGCCATCGCCGCCGGCAAGGCGATCTACACCGAGAAGCCGACCGCCGAGTCGCTCGACGAGGCGCTCGAGCTCGCCCGCCTCGCCGAGAGCGCGGGCGTCAAGACGGGTGTCGTGCACGACAAGCTCTACCTCCCCGGTCTGCAGAAGCTCAAGCGCCTGATCGACTCCGGGTTCTTCGGACGCATCCTCTCGGTCCGCGGCGAGTTCGGCTACTGGGTCTTCGAGGGCGACTGGCAGCCCGCCCAGCGCCCGAGCTGGAACTACCGCACCGAAGACGGCGGCGGCATCATCAGCGACATGTTCCCGCACTGGAACTACGTGCTCGAGAACCTGTTCGGCGAGGTGAAGAGCGTCTACGCGCAGGCGGCGGTGCACATCGCCGATCGCTGGGACGAGAAGGGCGAGCACTACACGGCCACCGCCGAGGACGCCGCGTACGGCATCTTCGAGATCGAGGGCGGCATCATCGCCGAGATCAACTCCTCGTGGACCGTGCGCGTGAACCGCGACGAACTCGTCGAGTTCCAGGTCGACGGCACGCACGGATCCGCGGTGGTCGGCCTCTTCGGCGCCAAGATCCAGCCGCGCAACGCCACCCCCAAGCCGGTGTGGAACCCCGACCTGGAGGACACCCGCGACTACGACGCCGACTGGCAGACCGTGCCGACGAACGAGGTGTTCCTGAACGGCTTCCGCCAGCAGTGGGAGGAGTACCTGGTCTCCTTCGTGGAGGGCACCGACTACCCGTTCGACCTGCTCGCGGGCGCACGCGGGGTGCAGTTCGCCGAGGCCGGCCTGACCTCGAGTGCCGAGGGTCGCAAGATCGCGCTGTCGACCCTGAGCCTGGACTGACCCGATGAGCACTCTCCGACTCCTCGCGGCCGACGGCTCGGTGACGGATGCTGAGCTGAACGCGGGCGGCGCCTTCGCGCGTCCGGCATCCGCTCTGCAGAGCCGCGTGGCCTACGCGGCCGCGCACGTCGTGCCGAAGACCCATGCCGACAACACTCCGGGGCAGCCCGCCGACATCGACTGGGATTCGACGCTCGCCTTCCGGCGGAACGTGTACTCGTGGGGGCTCGGCGTCGCCGACGCCATGGACACCGCCCAGCGGAACATGGGTCTGGATGCCGCGGCGACCCGCGAGCTGATCGCGCGCAGCGCCGAGGTCGCCCGGGAAGAGGGCGGCTCCGTCGTGGTCGGCGTCAACACCGACCATCTCGCTGAGACGCACGTCTCGCTCGAGCAGGTCATCGATGCCTACAAGGAGCAGCTGCACTTCACCGAGGAGCAGGGCGCCGGCCCCGTGCTGATGGCCTCGCGTCACCTCGCGCGGATCGCGACGGGTGCCGACGACTACCGGCGCGTGTACCGGTCGGTGCTCGAGTCGGCGACGGTCCCCGTGGTGCTGCACTGGCTCGGCACGGCATTCGACCCGGAGCTGGCGGGATATTTCGGGGCGGAGGACTGGCAGACGGCATCCGAGGTCCTGCTCGAGGTGATCGGCGAGAACCCGGGCAAGGTCGCGGGCGTCAAGATGAGCCTGCTGAATGCGGAGTCCGAGATCGCGGTGCGCGAGCGCCTCCCGGAGGGCGTGCGCATGTTCACCGGCGACGACTTCAACTACGTGAGCCTCATCGGCGGCTCGTCGGTCATCGAAAGTGGGAGCGAAGCGAGCGCGACGGAACGTCCTGCACGCATCTATTCCGACGCTCTGCTCGGCGCGTTCGCGGCGATCACGCCGGTGGCGTCCGCGGCGATCCAGGCGCTCGACGCCGGCGACCACGAGTCGTACCTGCGCATCCTCGGCCCGACGGAGGAGCTCAGTCGGCAGGTCTTCGCCGCACCGACGTTCTACTACAAGACGGGTGTCGCCTTCCTGTCCTGGCTCAACGGCCACCAGCCCGCGTTCCAGATGGTCGGCGGCCTGCACTCGGCGCGGAGCCTGCCGCACCTGAGCCGCATCGTCGAGCTCGCGAACGCCTCCCTCGCCCTCGAGGACCCGGAGCTCGCCCGCGAGCGCTGGCACGGGATGCTGCGACTGGACGGAGTGGACGTATGACCGGCCCCGACCCCCGCCTCTCGATCAACCAGGCCACCATCAAGCACGCCGATCTGGCGACGGCGCTGCGGGTCACCGCGGATGCCGGCATCCAGGCCATCGGCCTCTGGCGCGAACCGGTGAACGAGGTCGGGCTCGACGTCGCCGCCCGGATGCTGGCGGACTCCGGCCTGCGTTTCACGACGCACTGCCGGGGTGGCTTCTTCACCCTCCCGGCCGGCCCGGCCCGCGACGCCGCGCTCGACGACAATCGCCGGGCGATCGAGGAGACCGCGGCGCTCGCCGCCGCCGGCGCCGACGGATCGACCGCTGTGCTCGTGCTCGTCGCCGGCGGACTTCCCGAGGGGTCGCGCGATCTGATCGGCGCGCGCGAACGGGTGCGCGACGCGATCGGCGCACTGGCCCCCGACGCCGAGGCTGCGGGAGTGACGCTGGCGATCGAGCCGCTGCATCCGATGTACGCGTCCGACCGGGCCGTCGTCTCGACGCTCGGACAGGCGCTCGACATCGCCGCCGACTTCGACCCGGAGGTCGCAGCCGTCGCCGTCGACACGTTCCACATCTGGTGGGATCCGCAGGTGCTCGAGCAGATCGCCCGTGCGGGCCGCGAGGGGCGCATCGCGACGTACCAGGTGTGCGACTGGAGGACGCCGCTCGCCGCGGACGTGCTGCTGTCGCGGCACTACACCGGGGAGGGCGTGATCGACTTCGGCTCGCTGACCCGCGCGGTGATCGAGACCGGGTACGACCGCGACATCGAGGTCGAGCTCTTCAACGCCGACATCTGGGCGGATGCGCCGGAGGACGTCGTGCGCCGGACGGCGGAGACCTTCGCCGCGGCGGTCTCCCCGCACCTGCGCTGAGAGGATGAACGCATGACCGTGATCAGGCCGGGACTGTGCTCGGTGACGTTCCGCGGCCTGACTCCGGAGCGGATCATCGCGCTGGCGGCGGATGCCGGGCTCGAGGCGATCGAGTGGGGCGGCGACGTGCACGTGCCTCCGGGCGACATCGCCCGCGCGACGCAGGTGGCGAAGGCGACGACGGATGCCGGGCTGGCGGTCGCCTCGTACGGCTCCTACTTCCGCGCCGGAGCCGACGAGCCTCTCACCCCGGTCCTCGACAGCGCCGAGGCGCTCGGTGCCGATCGCATCCGGATCTGGGCGGGCTCGGTCGGTTCCGGCGAGGCCACGGCGGGCGACCGGGCGGCGGTGGTCGAGCGGCTGCAGGCCGCGGCATCCGAAGCCAGGGCGAGAGGGATCGGTCTCGCCCTCGAGTTCCACTCCGGCACGCTCGCCGACACGGCGCCCGCCACCCTGCGTCTGCTGGACGACGTCGCCGATCCGGGCCTGAGCACCTACTGGCAGCCGACCGTCGACGCATCGGTCGACACCGCGATCGACGAGTATCGGGCGCTCGCCGACCGCACCAGCGCCGTCCATGTCTTCTCCTGGTGGCCGGCGACCGAGCGGCTGCCGCTCCGTGCGCGCGACTCGCTCTGGACCCGGTTCTTCGCCGAGGCGAAGGGTGTCGCGGACCCACCCCGCGACGCGCTGATCGAGTTCGTGCCGGGTGATGATCCGGAGATGCTCCTCGGGGAAGCCGCCGCGCTGCGCGCCTACGTCGGACGACTCGGGTGAGCGCGCTCCTCCCAGTAGGCTCTCGATCATGAGCGCGTCTTCGCCGCCCCCGGGTCCTGCGTCCGCCTCGCGCGCGGGACGGTCCGCTCGAGGAGCCGCGGCGACGCTGCACGACGTCGCCCGAGCGGCGGGTGTCTCTCTCGCCACGGCCTCGCGGGTCCTGAACGGGTCGGAGCGCAAGGTCGCCGAGTCGTTCCGCGCGCGGGTGGAGGCGGCAGCGGCAGACCTCGGCTACACCGCCAACGTCTCGGCGCAGGCCACCGCCCGCGGGACATCGCCCGTGATCGCGCTGCTCGTCGCCGACATCGCCGACCCCTACTTCGGGTTGATCGCCTCCGGCGTCGCCCGCGGCGCGGATGAGCACGGCCTGGTCGTGACGATCGCGATCACCGAGCGCGACGCCGCGCGGGAGGCCAGGATCGTCCGGGCGCTGCGTGGACAACGACCTCAGGGGCTGATCCTCGCGGCATCGCGCACCGAGGAGCCGATGGAAGCGGAGACCGCACGCGAGCTCGGCGAATACACCAGGCTGGGCGGCCGCACGGTCACGTTCGGCCCGGACGGTCTCGGTGAGCGCCGAGTGGAGATCGACAACAGGGCAGGCGCCGAGGCCCTCGGGCGCCGCATGGCGGAGCTCGGATACCGCACGGCCGTCGTGATCGGCGCGGCAGAGGGCGTGCGCACCTCGGATGAGCGCCTCGACGGTTTCCGCGCGGGCTTCGAGGCCGCGGGGGGAACCGTCGAACGCGTGCTGCGCGGCGACTTCCGACGGGAATCCGGGTCCGCCGCGATGAGCGAGGCCCTCGTCGAGGGTGTGCAGAAAGGGACGCTCGTGTTCGGGATCAGCGATGTGGTGGCGATCGGCGCGATGTCCGCGATCCGCGACGCCGGCAGGCAGGTCGGCGCCGACATCGCCGTCTGCGGCTTCGATGACGTGCCGTCCAGCAGCGACGTCACCCCGGCCCTCACGACCGTGCGGGTGCCCCTGACCGAGGTCGGGTACCAGGCCTTCCGCGCGACGGTCGATCCGGACTGGCAGCAGCCGCCGCTGCCGCTCGAGGTCGTCGTGCGCGCGAGCACGCCGGAGGCGACGGCATGACCCGGATCGTGCTGGCTCCGGACAGCTTCAAGGGGACGATCACGGCAGTGGATGCCGCGGTCGCCCTGCAGGCCGGATGGACCGAGGTCGACCCCGGCGCGGAGTTCGTGCACCGTCCGATGGCGGACGGCGGCGAAGGAACGATCGCGGCCTTCGAGGCGGCGGTTCCCGGCTCCCGGCGCATGCCCGTCACGGTCGAGGGGCCCACCGGCGCGGACATCGACACGTCGTGGCTGCTTCTGCCGCCGACCGCCGACGCGGCAGGCGGGACCGCCGTGATCGATCTCGCTTCGACGTCGGGCATCGAGCTGCTCGACACGCTCCGCCCCTGGGATGCCGACACGACCGGCTTCGGGCAGGCGATCGCCGCCGCTCTCGACCACGGCGTCTCGCGGGTCGTCGTCGGCATCGGGTCCAGCGGCTCGACGGACGGCGGGACCGGGATGCTCGCAGCTCTCGGCGCCCGATTCCTCGATGCCGCGGGCGCCCCCGTCGCGCGAGGTGCCCGTGGGCTCGCCGACATCGCCTCGATCGATCTGTCGGGTCTGCGCGCCGCGCCCGACGTGCGCGTGCTCACCGACGTCACGAACCCGCTGACCGGCCCGCGTGGCGCGTCTGCCGTCTTCGGCCCGCAGAAGGGGTTGAACTCCGTCGCCGACATCACTCTCGCCGACCGCGGGCTCGGACAGCTCGCGGCACTCCTCGGGCTCGACGCGGATCTGCCCGGCACGGGCGCGGCCGGCGGCACCGGAGGGGCGCTCGTCGTCTGGGGAGGCGTGCTCGCCCCCGGAGCCGCCGAGGTGGCGGAGCTCATCGGCCTCGCCGATGCGATCGCCGACGCCGACGTGGTCATCACCGGCGAGGGCTCGTACGACGGTCAGTCCGGCGACGGCAAGGTCCCGTCGTTCATCGCCTCGCTCGCCGCGGAGGCCGGTGCCAGGGCGATGCTCGCCGCGGGACGCATCACCGCCGATTCCGACACCAGCCTGTTCACGGCATCCGCTTCGCTCACCCACCTGGCGGGATCCTCGGATGCCGCCCTCGCCGAGCCCGCCCGCTGGCTGCGCGAGGCCGGCGCGGCCCTCGCCCGCAGGAGCTAGCCGCCGAGTGCCGCCGACACGACCGCACGGGCCTCGGCCTGCACCTCGGCGAGGTGCTCGGGGCCGCGCAGGCTCTCGGCGTACAGCTTGTAGACGTCTTCCGTGCCCGACGGGCGCGCCGCGAACCAGGCGTGCTCGGTCTGCACCTTGAGACCGCCGATCGCCGCACCGTTGCCCGGCGCGTGCGACAGCTTCGCCGTGATCTCCTCGCCGGCGAGCGACGTCGCGGTCACGGCATCCGGCGCCAGCTTCGACAGCGTCGCCTTCTGGTCGGGGGTCGCGGGGGCGTCGACGCGCTGATAGGCCGAGGAGCCGAAGGCCTGCTCGAGCTCGGCGTAGCGCTCCGAGGGGGTCTTGCCCGTCACGGCGATGATCTCGGCCGCGAGCAGGCAGAGCAGGATGCCGTCCTTGTCGGTCGACCAGACGGAGCCGTCCTTGCGGAGGAACGACGCCCCCGCGGACTCCTCGCCGCCGAACGCGACGGAGCCGTCGAGCAGACCCGGCACGAACCACTTGAACCCGACGGGCACCTCCAGCAGGCGCCGGCCGAGCGACTCCGCGACGCGGTCGATGATCATCGACGACACGAGGGTCTTGCCGATGGCCGCATCCCGCGGCCACTCGTTCCGGTGCGAGAACAGGTAGTCGATCGCGACCGCGAGGTAATGGTTCGGGTTCATCAGACCCGCATCCGGGGTGACGATGCCGTGCCGGTCGGCGTCGGCGTCGTTACCCGTGAGCACGTCGTAATCGCCCTTCTTGGCGACCAGCGACGCCATCGCCGACGGCGACGACGGATCCATCCGGATCTTCTCGTCCCAGTCGAGCGTCATGAATCGCCAGGTCGGGTCGACCTCGGGGTTGACGACCGTGAGGTCGAGGTCATGGACCTCGGCGATCAGCGCCCAGTACTCGACGGATGCTCCGCCGAGGGGATCGGCGCCGATGCGCACGCCCGCGCGGCGGATCGCGTCGATGTCGATGATCGAGGGGAGGTCGCGCACGTACGCGTCGCGGAAGTCGTAGCCGGTGATCGCGTCCCAGTCGACGTCGGCGAAGCGCTCGCGCTTCACGCCCTCGAGTCCGTTCGCGATCAGCTCGTTGGCACGGTCGGCGATCCAGCCCGTGGCATCCGTGTCGGCGGGGCCGCCGTGCGGCGGGTTGTACTTGAAGCCGCCGTCGCGCGGCGGGTTGTGCGACGGCGTCACCACGATGCCGTCGGCGCGGCCCGCATTGCCCTCGGCCGGTCCGAGGACCCGGTTGTACGTGAGGATCGCGTGGCTGAGCGCCGGAGTCGGAACCCACGCGTCGCGCGAGTCGACGCGCACGTCGACGCCGTTGGCGAGGAGCACCTCGATCGCGCTGCGCTCGGCGGGCAGCGACAGGGCGTGGGTGTCGCGACCGAGGAACAGTGGGCCGGTAATGCCCTGCGAGGCGCGGTAGTCGACGATCGCCTGCGTGGTGGCGAGGATGTGCGTCTCGTTGAAGCTGTTCGACAGCGAAGAGCCGCGGTGGCCGCTGGTGCCGAAGACGACCCGTTCGGCGGCGACCTCCGGGTTCGGCACGCGGTCGTAGTAGGCGGCGATCAGCTCGTCGACGTCGATCAGGTCAGTGTCCTCCGCGGGGAGGCCGGCACGGCTCGTCATCCCCACAGTCTGCCCTCTGGGCGGCCGGAGTGCATCCCCGTTGACACGCCTGGTCGCGATACGGGCGTCACGTTACTGTGGCCTCGTGATCTACGAGGAGCGGGCGATTCCCGCAGGACTGGAGCAGGCGGTCTCGCGCCTCTGGTTCCTCGAGGCGCCGCGGGAGCGTCGCTACGAGAAGATCCTGCCGCTCCCGTTCGTCCACTTCATCGTCAACCTCTCCGACCCCTATGCGCTGTACGACCGCGACGGTCGGGGGACCGTGGTCTCCGCCGCATTCCTCTCCGGCATCCAGACGGAGTATCTCGTGATCGAATCGCCGCCGATCATCCGGCACGTGGGGGTCGAGCTGCGGCCCGAGGGGCTGAGCATCCTGACGCGCACGCCGGGTGCGCAGGTCGCGCGGCGTGTGCAGGATGCGACCGCCGTCGTGCCGGGCAGCGACCGGCTGGTCGCGGCGCTGCGCGGCGAGGCGTCTGCGGAGGCCGCGCTGAACGTGCTCCAGGACTTCCTCGTGGAGCGAGCGGTCGACTGGAGCCCCGACGAGGTGGTGCGGCACGCGCTCGCCTCGCTGCGCGAGGAGCCGGAGCGCCTCATCGGCGATCTCGCGCGTGCCGCCGGCGTCTCGCACCGCACGCTCATCTCCCGATTCCGCAGCGTCACCGGCCTGACGCCCAAGGAGTACGCGCAGGTCGACCGGTTCCATCGCTTCCTCGGAGCGGCGATCGCGGACGCCGCTGCCGAAGAGGCTGCGCCGGGGCCCGTCGCCGCTCCCGACTGGACGGCGCTCGCCGGGGCGTCGGCGTACTACGACCAGCCTCACGTCATCCGCGCCTTCCGCCGGTTCTGCGGATGGACGCCCACCGAGTACCACCGGCGGATCGCCGAGTTCGGACCGGATGCCGCCTACTTCGTGCCGCTCGACGAGATCCCCGATGCGGCTCAGGCGCGATCGTAGGCGTCGTGCAGCCAGCCGGTCAGCTCGGCATCCACCTCGTCGACCGAGGTCAGGTCCACCCGGTGCGTGCACATCCCGGTGGCTGCGCGCAGGCGACCGGTCGGAGCGGCTCCGCGCAGGTTGAGGCCGACGCTGATCCGCGTGGCGCTGGGCGCCTCGATCAGCGCGAACTGCTTGCTTCGGCGCAGCGAGACCCCGGTCTTCTTGGGCGACACCTCGACGTCATCTCCGAAGGCGGATGCCGCGGCGACGAGGCGCTCGTACACCGGACGCAGCGCGGCCTTCCGACCCTCGTACTGCGCGTCGACGAGGCCGTCCGCCGAGACATCGGCCCCCTGTGACCGGTGCAGCTTCACGATGAGGTTGGCGAAGCCGTGCGTCACCCCGTGCTCGGTCTTCAGGAACGCGACGGCCGTCGCATGCCGGTCGATCGCTGCGGCGTCGAGCTCGGCGAACCAGTCGGGGAGCTCCCGTCCGGTGCGCGCGGGGAGATTGTCGATCATCGTCTGCGTCGCAGCATCCACGTCCATGTCCGAAGACTAGGCGGCTTCGCCCGGTGCGCGATTGTACGGAATTGACCTCCGCACGCGAGGGATAAGGTGAGACGCGTGACTGAACGCCGCACCTACAGCTACCTCGGCCCCGCCGGAACCTTCACGGAGGCGGCACTCGACCAGGTCGCCGAGGCGCGAGGGCAGGACTGGCGCCCCGTGCACAACGTCGGCGAAGCGCTCGACGACGTGCTCGAGGGGCGCAGCGACGCCGCGATGATCGCGATCGAGAACTCGATCGAGGGCGGCGTCTCCACCACGCAGGACGCTCTCGCGACGCTGCCGGGTCTGCGGATCATCGGCGAGTACCTCGTGCGCGTGAACTTCGTGCTCGTCGCCCCGCGCGGCACCACGCTCGACCAGGTCGAGGTCATCGCGGCGCACCCGGTCGCCTACGCGCAGTGCCACGGCTGGCTCGGCGCGCACGTGCCGTCGCACTCGCACGTGCCGGCGGCCAGCAACGTGGCGTCCGCGATCGGCGTGCTCGACGGCACGCTTCCGGCGCAGGCCGCCATCGCGGCGCCCGGCATCGTGAAGCACTACGACGTCGACGTGCTGGCCGAGGGCATCGGCGACAACGCGCAGGCCGTGACGCGCTTCGTGCTCGTCACCCGCACCACGACGCCGCCCGAGCCGACCGGTGCCGACAAGACCTCGCTCATCGTCGAGCTCCCGCATGACCACCCCGGATCGCTCCTCGAGATGCTCGAGCAGTTCTCGACGCGCGGCATCAACCTGTCGCTGATCGAGTCGCGGCCGATCGGCGACGAACTCGGCCGCTACCGGTTCGTGATCGACGCCGACGGCCACATCGAGCATGAGCGGATGGCGGACGCCCTGCTCGGCATCCGCCGATTCAGCCCGCGCGTCGTCTTCCTCGGCTCCTACCCCCGCGCGGATCGGCAGATCGTGCAGTACCCCGATCGCTACGCCGACGATGTGTTCGTCGAAGCGCGCGACTGGCTGCGAGGCATCCTCTCGGGCGAGCCCGAGGCCTGACCCTCGGGCCCGGGCGGGCGACGGGTCAGTGCTCCTGGAAGCGCGGCCAGTCGCTGCCCGGCGCCATGTGGGAGTGCAGGGCGCCCTTGGCGGATGCGAGGCTCGGGTACGTGCCCGTCGCGGCATCCGATCCCGTCATCGTGACGACGTAGCCGTCTTCGTCGTGGCGGATGCTGCCGACCACTCCGTTCGATCCGTAGGCGACCCAGAGGGCGAGGGTCTTGGTGCTGCTCATCGTCGGAACTCCTTCCACTGCCATGACACGGCCGGTGACCGTGCTCGTGACGCTACGCCTCGCGCACGCCGAGCACCAGGCCTTGACAGGGCGCTTCGGGGCACTCCGAGTCACTCCGGGGAGATGCTCACCAGGGCGCGCTTGAACTCGGGCATGGCCGAATGGGGGTCGACGCGGTCGTCGGTCAGCAGGTTCGCGCTGCCGGCATCCGGGTAGTGGAAGGGCAGGAACACGGTGTCCGGACGGATGTCGCGCGTCAGCTCGGCACGCGCGGTGACGCTGCCGCGGTGGTTCGCGATGCGGAGGCCGTCGCCCTCGCCGATGCCGTGCTGCCGGGCCGTGGCGGGATGCAGCTGCGCGATGAGCGCCGGGCGCTTGGCGGTGAGCTCGGTGACGCGGCGGGTCTGCGTGCCGCTCTGATACTGCTCGAGCAGTCGCCCCGTGACGAGGTTGAGTCGGCCTCCGTCCGCCGCCTCGTGCTCGCGGGCCCGCACCGCGACCAGTCGCGCGCGGCCGTCGGGGTGGGCGAAGCGGTCGGCGAAGAGACGCGGTGTGCCGAGGCTGCCGACCGGGAAGGGCCAGTGCGCCTCGACCCCGAGGTCGAGCAGGGCATGGCTGAGGCCGGAGTAGTCCGCGGGGCCGCCGGCGGAGGCGCGGGCGAGCTCGTCGAAGACCTCGGACGGTTCGAGACTCCACTCGCCGGGAGCGTCGAGGCGCCGGGCGAGCTCGGCCATGATCCACAGCTCGCTGCGCGCGCCCGCCGGCGCTGCGATGGCCCGCCGGCGCCGGAGCACGCGCCCCTCGAGGTTGGTCATGGTGCCCTCCTCCTCGGCCCACTGCAGCACCGGGAGGACGATGTCGGCCATCCGCGCCGTCTCGGAGAGGAAGAAGTCCGACACCACGAGCAGGTCGAGGCGCCCCAGAGACGCACGGACCGTCGCGACGTTCGGCGAGGAGACCACGACGTTCGAGCCGTGCACGAGCAGCGCCTTCACTCCGCCGGGGAGGCCCGCGCCCTGCAGCAGCTCCACGGCCGGAACGCCCGGCCCGGGGATGTCATCGGGATCCACACCCCACACGGCGGCGACGTGCGCGCGGGCTGCGGGGTCGGTGATCTTGCGGTATCCCGGCAGCTGGTCGGCCTTCTGGCCGTGCTCGCGGCCGCCCTGCCCGTTGCCCTGCCCGGTGAGAGTGCCGTACCCGGAGCCCGGGGTGCCGGGGAGCCCGAGCAGCAGGGCGAGGTTGATCGCGGCGGTCGCGGTGTCGGTGCCGTCGACGTGCTGCTCGACGCCGCGGCCGGTGAGGATGTAGGCGGAGCCTGAGCGGGCGAGCGCGCGGGCGATCTCGCGGATGCGCGACGCCGGCACACCCGTGATCGTCTCCGCCCGTTCCGGCCACCACGACGACACGGACTGCTGCAGCTGCTCGAGCCCGGAGGTCCGCTGCGCCACGTATCCCGCGTCGTACAGCCGCTCCGCGATGACCACGTGGATGAGGGCCAGCAGAAGGGGCAGGTCGGTGCCGGGCACGGGCTGGAGATGGATGCCGCCGCCGTCGGCGCAGAGGCGGGCCGTCGAGCTGCGTCGGGGATCGACGACGATGAGACCGCCGCGCGCCCTGGCGCCCTGCAGGTGCGAGACGAAGGGCGGCATCGTGTCGCCCACGTTCGACCCGAGCATCAGGATCGTCTCGGCCGTGTCGAGATCGGTCAGCGGGAACGGGAGACCCCGATCGATGCCGAACGAGCGGTTCGCGGCCGCGGCGGCCGACGACATGCAGAAGCGTCCGTTGTAGTCGATCCGTGACGTGCCGAGCGCGATGCGCGCGAACTTGCCCAGCTGATAGGCCTTCTCGTTCGTGAGGCCGCCCCCGCCGAACACCCCGATCGCGTCGCGTCCGTGCTCCGCCGCGATGCCCTGCAGTCGTGCGGCGAGCAGGTCGAGGACGGCATCCCAGTCCGCGGGATGCAGTTCGCCGTCGTCCCCGCGCATCAGCGGGGTCGTCAGCCGGCCGGCGTCGCCGAGAAGCTCGGCCGATGTCCAGCCCTTCTTGCAGAGGCCTCCGCGATTGGTGGGGAAGTCGCGTCCGGCGACGCTGACCGGGAGGGGGCCGTCGGGCGCCGGGGTGAGAGTCATCGCGCACTGCAGCGCGCAGTAGGGGCAGTGGGTGTCGGTCATGCCGTCGCCGCCGCGTGCGCGTGGACGAGTTCGGCGATGCGGGCACGGCATCCGCCGCATCCGGTGCCGGCACGCGTGCAGCCTCCGACCTCGGCCACCGTGCCGCAGCCGTCGTCGATCGCGTCCTCGACCTGTCCGACCGTCACGTCGTTGCAGATGCAGAGGGTGGCGTCGCGGCCGCTCGCCGTCTCGACCTCGTCGGCGTCGTCGAGGCGGAGCAGCAGCGAGCGATCGGCGGGCAGCTCGCCACCGCGCAGGTACAGCACGCTCAGCTCGGCCGCGGTGCGCGGCATCCCCACGGAGACGAATCCGGTCAGGACCCCGCTGCGGGTCGCCATCTTCACGTAGGTGCCGTGCTCCGGGTCGGCCCACACCGCGATGCCCGGGGCGTCCTCGCCGGCCGGGACGGGCGCGAACGGATCGGCCGAGACGTCGCCGGCCGAGACGAGATCGACGAGCTTGCCCTTGAGCACCACGACACCGGGCTGATCCTCGCGGAACGGAGCGTGATCCTCTGCGGTGTCGAGACCGGTGTCGAGAGCGGCGTCGAGCTCGGCGGTGATGCGGGCGGCCAGCCAGGAGGCCTGGCGCCAGCCCGGTCCGACGAGGCCGTTCGGACCGCCGGGCACGCGCTTCTCGTGCAGGTGGAGCTCCGGATCGGCGATGTGGGCGCAGTCGCCGATCGCGTGGATGCGCTGGTCTGTCCACGACCGCAGGTCGCTGTCGACCAGCACGCCGTTCCCGACGCGGAGCCCGGCGTCCTCGGCGAGCTCTGTCCGCGCCCGTACGCCGCACGAGAGCACGAGCAGGTCGCCCTCGATGTGCTTGGCGTCGGAGCTGACGAGTGCGCGGAAGCGGCGCTCCCCGTTCTCGTCCTCGCGGACGATCACGCCCTCGGCGCGGGTGTGCGGCACCAGCGCGACGCCCGCGGATGCCAGGGCGGAGGACAGGACCGAGGCCGAGCCGCGATCGAGCTGCCGCGGCATCGGGATCGGTCCGAAGTGCGCCACGGCCGGTGTCGCGCCCGCATCCGCGAGGAGCATGGCCAGCTCGATGCCGAGCACGCCGGCGCCGAGGACGACCACGCGCCCGCCGCGTTCCACGACCTCGCGCACCTGGGCGGCGTCCGACAGGTCGCGCAGCACGCACACGCCCGTCGTCAGGCGTGCGTCGAGGCCGCTGTCGTCCGGGCCCACGGTGTGCAGCCCGTCCAGCGTCGGGATGATCGGCCGGGCGCCCGTGGCGAGCACGAGCCGGTCGTAGGAGACGGCGGACCCGTCGCCGAGGACGACCCGCTGCGCGTCACGATCGATGCGCTCGGCGCGGGCGCCGAGCCGCAGATCGATCCCCGGCAGGCCGGCCGCCGTGGTGAGCGTGAGCTCGGATGCCGCGACCTCCCCGACGGCGTACTCGCCGATCAGCACGCGGTTGTACGGATCTGCCGTCTCGGCGCCGACCACCGTGACCGTCGCACGGCCGGCGGAGACGAGCGGCAGGAGCTCCTCCGCGAACCGGATTCCGACGGGACCTGCGCCGACGACGACGATCCGCACGATCAGATCCGGTGTCCGGCGAGCGAGGCGCGCGGGATCGCGTAGACGAGGACGGTGATCACGAGCAGCACGACGTAGGCGCCGACGAAGCCCGCGAAGGCCGGAGCGTAGGAGCCGCTCGCGTTCTTCGCGGCGGCCAGCACCTGCGGGATGACGAACCCGCCGTATGCGCCGATCGCCGAGATCAGCCCGAGTGCCGCGGCGGCCTTGCGCTGCGTGCTCACCGTCAGAGGGTCGCCCGCGGTGGCGGCGCCCCGGGCGGCGAACACGTTCGGGATCATCCGGTAGGTCGCGCCGTTGCCGAGGCCGGCGGCGACGAACAGCAGCAGGAAGCATCCGAGGAAGAGCGCGAAGCTGTTCATCTCGAGCGTGAGCAGCAGCGAGAGAGCGCCGGCGATCATCAGGCCGAATGCGGCGATCGTCATGCGCGCCCCGCCGAAGCGGTCGGCGAGCTTGCCGCCGTAGGGGCGGGCAAGCGATCCGACCAGCGCGCCGAGGAACGCGAGCGAGAGCGAGGCGGTGCCGACCTGGAACGACGAGTACTCCGGGAAGGTGTCGGCGATCAGCTTGGGGAACACGCTGGAGAACCCGATGAAGGATCCGAACGTGCCGATGTAGAGCAGGGCCAGCACCCACAGGTGCGGTTCGCGCAGGGCCGCGGCGGCACCCGCGAAGTCGGCCTTCGCGGAGGACAGGTTGTCCATGTAGCGCCAGGCTCCCCAGGCGGCGAGGAGGATGAGCGGGATCCACATCCATCCGGCGAACGACAGGTTGAAGGTCAGGGCGGCGGTGAGCGACACGACGATCGGCACGGCGAGCTGGGCGACCGCGGTGCCGAGGTTGCCGCCGGCGGCGTTCAGGCCGAGCGCCCATCCCTTCTCCTTCTGCGGGAAGAAGTAGGTGATGTTCGACATCGAGCTCGCGAAGTTGCCGCCGCCGAACCCGGCGAGGGCTGCGACGAGCAGCAGGATGCCGAACGGCGTCTCGGGATTCTGCACCACGACGCCGAGGAGGCCGGCTGGGATCAGCAGCAGCAGGGCGGAGACGATGGTCCAGTTGCGGCCCCCGAACCGTGCGACGAGGAACGTGTACGGGAAACGCAGGGTGGCGCCGACAAGGCTCGGCAGCGAGATGAGCCAGAACGACTCCGTGGTGGTGAGCGTGAAGCCGGCGTTCGGCAGCAGCACGACCACGATGCTCCACAGCTGCCAGACGATGAAGCCGAGGAACTCGGCGAAGATCGACCAGCCGAGGTTGCGGCGGGCGATCGCGCGGCCCTCCGCGGCCCAGAAGACGGCGTCCTCCGGGTTCCAGCCGTCGATCCAGCGACCGTCGCGGCGGGTGAGGGTGGTGGCCGAATCGACCCTGGTGTTTCCGAGCGTCTGAGACATCGCGGCTCCTGGAGTTCGAGAGGAAGAATGCTCCGAACCTAGGGGTCACGTATTTCCCGACTGCTCTTCGGCGATTTCCGGATGATTACTTTTGCATCACACGGGCGAGGAGGCCGATGAGAGGTCTTCGCGATCGGCGGGGTCGTTCAGGCGTGATCGTCCGCGGTGCGCCAGCCGGCGGCGAGCTCGCTGATCGCGGCTGCGGCGGCAGCGGCGTCGGTCGGGCTTCCTCCGGCACGGCCGGCCGCCAGTCCGGCGAGGAACGCGCTCAGCGGCGCGGCGGGGCGGGCGACGCCGTGCGCGACGTCGCGAGCCAGGTCGAGGATGAGCGCCGCGTCGACGTCGGAGCGATCCAGACCCAGGCGGGTGCACACCGCCGCGGTCCAGTCCTCCAGGGCGTCGACGGGGAGATGCCGCGGCTGGTCTGTCATGTCGCCTCCTGATCCGTGCGTCCTCGTACCTGAGCGGCCTGAGCGGCCTGAGCGGCCTGAGCGGCCTGAGCGGCCTGAGCGGCTCGCGCTCTCGCACGCTCCAGATCGTCCCATGTGTCGACGTCCGCCGCCAGGTCGCCGGCGTTCACCAGGTCCAGGCGCAGCCCCGAGACGAGGGAGCGGATCGAGGCGTCGCGGCCGCCGTCGGGAAGCGCCTCGACAGCACGGCGCAGCGTGGCGGTGCGGTACCGCCCGATCAGCCACTGCACGCCGTCGGCATCCGCGAGACAGCTCCCGTCGGCGTCACCCGTCGGATGCGCGCGGAGCAGCGCGACCGCCTCCACGGCGCGCGGGGTGTCGGCGGCGAGGACGCAGACCTCCTCCCGGTCGACATGCGCGAGGCCGGCGGCGATCGCGGCCACCGGGCCGCCGAACGCGGGCGTCTCCCGGGTCCAGACGACCTCTGCGCGCACGGATGCCGGCGGTCCGACCACGATGAGGGGATCGCACCACGACACCGCGCGCAGCGCATGATCGAGCAGGGTCTCGCCGTCCACGACGAGCTGCGGCTTGTCGGCTCCGCCCAGACGGGAGGCGCGCCCGCCGGCGAGGATGATCGCGGCGACGCCGCCGGTGGCGTGCGGAAGGGCGGGAGCGGTCATGAGAGCAGCACGACGTCGACCAGGTCGCCGGCGCTCACGGTCGCGACATCCTCCGGAACCACCACGTAGGCCTCCGCCTGCGCCAGTCCGGCCGCCAGGTGCGAGCCGGATCCGCCCGCGGTCGCCGGCCGCACCGTCCATCCCGTCGGATCCCGGTCGATGCGCGCAGGAACGAACTGTCGACGCCCCTGCTTCGTGCGCCATCCGGCCGCGACGGGCAGCCGCATCGTGGGCCGCTGCAGCTCCGCCCGGCCCTGCAGCGCCAGCAGGGCAGGGCGCACGAACGCCTCGAACGACATCGCGACGCTCACCGGGTTTCCGGGAAGGCCGAACACGAGCGCATCGCCGACCCGTCCGAACGCCTGCGGCTCGCCCGGCTGCATGGCCACGGAGACGAAGGCGATCCGGTCGCTCAGCACGCTGCGGACGACCTCGTACGCCCCGGCGCTGACCCCGCCGGACGTCACGACGAGGTCGGCGCCGAGGTCGTCGACGGCATGCGCGAAGGCCGCGTCGAACGCCGTATCGTCGTCGGTCACCGTCGTCACCGAGACGAGGTCGGCGCCGGCCTCCCGGCACGAGGCCGCGAGCAGGACCGAGTTGGACTCGGGGATCTGCCCGCGGGCGAAGACGCCGCCGGGCGGGGCGAGCTCGCTGCCGGTGGAGATGACGGCGACGCGCGGACGCCGCCGCACGTCGACCCGATCCACACCGGATGCCGCGAAGGCGGTCGCCTGCAGGGCGCCCACGACGATGCCGGCAGGAGCGACCTCGTCGCCGGCTCGCACGTCTTCACCGCGTCGCCGGATGTGCGCGCCCTCGCTCCGCGGCGCGCCGGTCACGATCGCGGTGATCGGCGACTGCGCGAATCCGCCGTGGGTGTCCTCCACGGGGATCACCACGGTCGCCGCCGAGGGAACGGGAGCGCCGGTCATGATCCTGGCGACCTCACCCGCAGCGAGGGGCGGATCGACGGGCGAGCCCGCCGGGATGTCGGCGACGATGCGCACCGTCACCGGGTGCTCGGCGTCTGCGGCGGCGACGTCCTCGTGACGGGCGGCGTAGCCGTCCATGGCCGAGTTGTCGAACAGCGGCACGTCGACGCGGGCGAGCACGGGGGAGGCGAGCGTGCGTCCCACGGCGTCGTCGAGCGACACGGTCACGGCGGGCAGAAGGGCGACGGCCGACAGGACGACCTCGAGGTGCTCCTCCACGGTGCGGCGCATCGCGCGCGCGCCGGACGGGGGAGAGGCGGCGCGCATGGACTCAGCGTACGCCCGGGTCGCCGCCCGTCCCGGCGGTTCGTGCGCCATGTTTCGGCACATTTCCCGCGCAGGGAGAGCGGCGTGGGATCAGGGCGCGGCGGCGATCAGGGCGCGGCGGCGATCAGAGTGCGGCGGCGATCAGCTCGAGCGTCTGCGCACGCCCGGGAGAGGTGGTCCGCGGCTCCGACTCGTACGAAGCCGCGACGGGCGACAGCATGACCTCGTCGACGCCGTAGGTCTCGGCGAACGCGCGGACCTCGGCGGCGACCGACGCGCCCGTCCCGACGAACCAGCGCGAGCGCGCCGCCTGGATGACCTGGTCGGTGACGGCATCCGTCTCGGCGGCGACGGCCTCCTCGACGGTCTCCAGCGCGACCAGCGGCTGGTTCAGGCGCAGGCGCGCCATCATGCGCAGCTGCGGCAGCGCGCGCGCCTCCGCCTCTTCGGCGGTCGGTGCGGCGACGACGTTGACCGTGAGGAACGTGCGCGGGGCCGGGTGCTCCTCGCTGGGCTGGTAGCCGGTGCGGTAGAGATCGAGCGCACGCTCGAGACCCTGACCCGAGAAGTGGTTCGCGAACACGTAGGGCAGGCCCTGGGCGGCCGCGAGCTGGGCGGAGTAGTCGCTCGACCCGAGGAGCCAGACCTCGGGTGCACCGGTCGCGGCGGGCGTCGCACGGACCGTGTACTCGCCGCCGGAGGTGAACCGCACGGTCGCCCCCTCGCCGGAGACGAGCGCCGCGATGTCCTGCACATGACGCGGGAACTGCTCGACGTCGCTCGTGGTGCCGGAACCGCGGAGCAGCTGGGTGATCACAGGGTCGCTGCCCGGAGCACGCCCGAGACCGAGGTCGATGCGTCCGGGGGCGATGGCCTCGAGAGCCGCGAACTGCTCGGCGACAATCAGCGGAGCGTGGTTCGGGAGCATGACGCCGCCGGATCCGAGGCGCAGCTGCGAAGTGCGGGTCGCAGCCGCCGCGATCAGCACCGGGGGCGTCGTGGAGGCGACCGCCGGCATGTTGTGATGCTCGGCGAACCAGTAGCGGCGGTAGCCGAGCCGGTCGGCGGTCTCCGCCAGCGAGAGCGAGGAGGCGATGGCCTCGGCGCTGGTCTGGCCGGTGCGCACCGGGACGAGGTCGAGGACGGAGAGAGCGATTTCAGACATCCTCAGGGCAAACCACGAGACGCCACCGCGCATTCCCCGGATTCAGGTCCGCGGTGCGCGAGAGGACGGTCCGCGCGTCTCATCGCGGAGGGTCTCGATCTCCTCGCGGTTGATGGTCGCCGCGCGATCGAGCAGCTCGTTCGCGAACTCGATCTGCTCGTCGGTCAGGGTGTCGAGATAGTCGTTCCAGCGTTCCGCGACCCGCCCATAGATGTGCCCGACCCGTGCCATCACGGTCTCGGGGACCGCGGAGACGATCACGCGGCGGCGATCGGTCTCGTCGCGGGTGCGGGTGACGAAGCCCGCCCGCTCGAGACGGTCGATCATGGCGGTGACCGCGCCTCCGGCGGTCAGGCCCGAGCGCGCGGCGAGTTCCCCGGGGGTCGCCGGGCCCTCGCTCAGCAGCAGGCCCACCGCCTGGAGGTCGGTGCCGTTGAGGCCGCCCGAGCGCGCCACGGCCTCCTGGAACAGCACCGACCTGGCCATGAACTCGCGCATCACCTCGCCCTGACGAGCGATCGCGGCATCGCGCGTTGACGCTTTCTCCGGCATCCGCTAATCTCTCTATATTCGAGAGACTCTCTTTTAGAGTCTCTCTCATCTGCTCTCAGACTATCGAAGGAACCACGCATGCCCAAGGCGCTCATCATCGGGGGCGGCGTCGCCGGACCCGCCACGGCTCTCTTCCTCCACCGTGCCGGATGGGAGGTGGAGCTCTTCGAGGCGCGGAGCGCGCCGGCACCGTACGGCGGGCTCTTCCTCAATGTGGCCACCAACGGCCTCGCGGTGCTCGACGAGCTCGGGCTGCGCGACCGGCTCGTGACGGACGGGCACCTCAGCCCGCACATGGTGATGCTCAGCGGGCGGGGAGCGCGACTCGGCGTGGTCCCGAACGGGCCCGCCGGCGATCCGGAGCGCGGCAGCGTCGTCGTGCGACGCGCCTGGCTGCACGAGGTGCTGCGCGAGGCGGTGGCGGATGCCGGCATCCCGCTCACCTTCGATGCGCGGCTGGACCGCATCGAGGAGACGCCGGATGCCGTGGTCGCGCACTTCGCCGACGGCCGCAGCGTCCGCGGCGACGTGCTCATCGGCGCCGACGGCGTGGGATCGATCGTGCGGACGGCCATCGATCCGAAGGCGCCGGCCCCCGCTCCGAGCGGGTTGATCAGCGTCGGCGGATTCTCCCGGGTGCCGGGTCTCGCGCCGACACCGGGCGAGCAGTACATGGTGTTCGGGGCGAAGTCCTTCTTCGGCTACCTGGTCCGCGACGACGGAACCGCCTACTGGTTCGCCAACGTGACGGCACCCGCGCTCGGGCGCGCGGAGACCCGCGCGATGACGGACGAGGACTGGTTGACGCGACTGCGCGACCTGCACGCCGACGACCCGTATCCCGTGCCTCAGATCCTTGAGCACGTGGAGGGCGAGATCGGCGCCTATCCGCTCTCCGATCTCACCCACGTCCCGCACTGGCATCGAAGGCGACTGGTCCTCGTGGGAGATGCCGTGCACGCGACCTCGCCCAGTGCAGGACAGGGTGCCTCCCTCGCGCTGGAGGACGCGATCGTGCTCGCCAGGCACCTGCGCGACGCCGCCGACCACGAGCGGGCCTTCGCCGCCTACGAGCGCGACCGGCGGCCACGAGCAGAAGAGGTCGTGAAGTACGCGCGAGCCGTCAACCGGAACAAGCGGGTCACGAAGTCCCGGCTCGGCATCGCCCTCCGCGATGCGATGCTGCCGAGGTTCCTGCGCAGCGCCTCGTCGGACACCCGCAACGATCATCTCTACAACCACGTCGTCCGCTGGTGACCCCCGCGCTCCCTCATCGCGGGATCCCCCGCTAGCGTTGGCACATGGATGCCGAGATCTTCTACGTGATCGTCGGGGCCGTCGCCGTGGCCGCCATCGCGAGATGGCGCGGGTGGCCTGCGCCGCTTCTCGTCACGATCGTCGCGCTCGCCGCGTCATTCCTGCCGTTCGTGCCCGAGGTCGACATCGACGGGCACCTGCTGCTGAACCTCGTGCTGCCGCCGCTGCTGTACTCGGCGGCGTTGGACGTGTCGTTCGTCGGCTTCAAACGCAGCCTGCCGCAGATCCGACGGTTGGGCATCACGCTCGTGCTGCTCACCGCAGTCGCGGTCGGCTTCGTGGCCTGGTGGATCTTCCCGGCGCTGACCCTCCCCGGCGCGCTGCTGCTCGGCGCGATCGTCGCTCCGCCGGATGCCGTCTCGGCGGCGGCGATCGGCCGCAAGCTCGGGCTCCCGCGCCGCATCATGACGGTGCTGTCGGGGGAGAGCCTGATCAATGACGCGACCTCGCTGACGCTGTACCGGGTGTTCGCCGCCATCCTCGCCGGAGCGACGCTGACAGTGTGGGACGGCATCTGGCAGTTCCTGCTCGCGGTCGTGGTCGGCGTCGTGGTCGGCCTCGTCTTCGGCGTCGTGCTGCACCAGCTGCGCATGCGGATCAGCGACCCCGTCGTGATCGGCACCTTCGGGCTGCTGGCGCCGTTCGGCGCGTACGCGATCGCGGAGCACCTGCTCGGATCCGGCGTGCTCGCGGTCGTCGCGATGGGACTCTACGTCGGCTTCAACGCTCCGCGCACCGACTACACCACCCGGCAGCAGGAGAAGCCGCTGTGGCTCTCGGCCGACCTGCTGCTGGAGAGCTTCGTGTTCGCCTACATCGGACTGCAGTTCCCGCGCGTGCTCCGCGATCTCGGCAGCGAGTCGGTCGGGCACATCCTGCTGCTCTCCGGTGCGGTGCTGCTGGTCGTGCTCGTGGTGCGCCCGCTCTACGTCTACCCGACGAGCGCCTGGTCGAACTTCCAGGACCGCCGACGCCTCGCCCGCATGGATCGCGGCATCGCCTCGGGGGAGTTCGACAAGCGCCGTGAGCAGTCCCGCCGCTGGGGGCAGTACAGCGCCGAGGAGCTGCGGTCGCAGATCGTGCGTGAGCGGATGGCGGGACTCCAGCTCACGTGGAAGGACAACGCGGTCATCTCGTGGGCTGGGATGCGCGGCGTCGTGACGCTCGCGACCGCGCTCGCCGCCGCCGATCTCGCGGCCCTCGACTCGGACGCCTCGCACGCGATCGTGGTCGTGGCGTTCATCGTGACGGTCGCGACGCTGCTGCTGCAGGGGCTGACGCTGCCGATGCTCATCCGCAGGCTCGGCATCGCGAGCGACATCGACGCCGTCGAGGACGAGAAGGCCCTGGCCGACGTGAAGGAGAAGAGCCGTGCCGCCGGCAAGGCGTTCCTCGCCGAGAAGCGCCTCGAGTGGGAGGCGACGCACGGGGAGGTCGACATGCCCCTCTTCGACGCCTTCACGAAGCGGATGACCCGGGTCGAGAAGGACACCGACGAGGCGCAGCGCGTCGGGGATTCCGCGAACCAGCCCTCGTACGAGGATCTGGTCGCGCTGTCGCGGGGATGGCTGCAGGTGCGGCGCGACATCCTGCTGGCGGAGCGCGACGCCGGCAACCTCGACGAGGAGGTGATGCGCGAGCTGCTGACCGCGATGGATGCCGAGGAGCTCGCGCTCGACACCCGCGGCGCTACGCGTGAGCAGGGCCGCGCCTAGATCGCCGGTTTCGGCATCCGTCGCGTCCGCCCCTGAAACGTCAGCCCGCGTACGCGGAAGCGCCCCGCCCCACGAGGGGACGGGGCGCTTCCGCGAAGCAGGGGTCAGCGCGCGCCGACCGGCTCCTTGTCGCTGGCGGCATCCGTCTCCGGTGCGTCGTCGGCGTCGCTGTCGTCGGCGAAGGGAAGGCCCTCGCGCGGCGCGTTGTAGAGCTCCTCGTCGAGGATGCCCTCGCGCTTGGCGACGATCGTCGGCACGAGCGCCTGACCGGCGACGTTGACCGCGGTGCGGCCCATGTCGAGGATCGGGTCGATCGCGAGCAGCAGGCCGACGCCCTCGAGCGGGAGGCCCAGGGTCGACAGCGTGAGCGTGAGCATGACGGTCGCGCCGGTCGTGCCCGCGGTGGCCGCGGAGCCGACGACCGAGACGATCACGATCAGCAGGTACTGCACGAAGTTCAGCTCGATGCCGAAGAACTGCGCGACGAAGATCGCGGCGATGGCCGGGTAGATCGCGGCGCAGCCGTCCATCTTGGTGGTCGCACCGAACGGCACGGCGAACGAGGCGTACGAGCGGGGGACACCGAGGTTCCGCTCGGTCACGCGCTCGGTCAGCGGCAGCGTGCCGATCGACGAGCGGCTGACGAAGGCGAGCTGCACGGCAGGCCAGACGCCCGAGAAGTACTGCTTGATGGACAGGCCGTGCGTCTTCACCAGGATCGGATAGACGACGAAGAGCACGAGCGCGAGGCCGATGTAGATCGCTGCGGCGAACCACGCGAGCGAGGCCAGCTTCTCCCAGCCGTACTCGACGACGGCGGCGCCGATGAGGCCGAACGTGCCGAGCGGGGCGATGCGGATGATCCACCACAGCACGCGCTGGATGACCTTGAGCAGCGACTCGGTGAACGCGAGGAACGGCTCGGCCTTCTTGCCGGCCTTGAGGGCGGCGATGCCCACGGCAGCGGCCACGACGATGACCTGCAGGATGTTGAAGCTGATGCTGGAGGTGGCGCTGCCGGTCTCGAGGTCGACCTGCGTGCTGGCACCGAGTCCGAGGAAGTTCTGCGGGATGAGGCCGAGGAGGAAGTTCCACCACGTGCCGACCGTGTACGGCTCGCCGGGCGTGAGGCCGTCGCCCGCCTTCGAGCCCGGCTGGATGACGAGGCCGAGGACGATGCCGATGGTCACGGCGATGAACGCGGTGATCGCGAACCACAGCAGCGTCTGGCCGGCGAGGCGCGCGGCGTTCTGCACGCGTCGCAGGTTCGAGATGCTCGCGACGATGGCCGTGAAGATCAGCGGGACGACGGCGGCGCGCAGCAGCGTCACGTACGAGCTGCCGATCGTGTCGAGGGTCGCGGACAGGCCGTTGGGGCTCTCCGAGGTCGCGCCGAGCTGGCGGGCGATCAGGCCGGCGGCGATGCCGAGGACGAGGGCGGCAAGGATCTGGAAGCCGAACGAGGTCAGCAGCTTCCGGACCGGACCGCGGGTGTCAGGCGCCTTCTGGGCGCGTGCGGTAGTGCTCATGGTGTGTGGGGAACTCCAGGAAATCGCGGCGGGCCGAATGCACGCCATAACGCTCAACGCTAGGAGCGCCCCGTCATTCCCCGGCCCGATATGACGAAGGATGACGGATGCCGTGGGCACCCGTCATCCTCTGCGCTGCAGACCGCCGGGATCAGTCGGCGATGCACTCCTGGACGTTGTCCGAGATGATCTGGGTGGTGAGAGCCTTGTCGGCCTCGTTCTTCTGCTTGTCCTCGCCGTTCGCGAGGAAGGTGAGGGTCTCGTTGCTCAGGTCGGAGTCGACGAGGTACTCCGCCAGGCACTCGGCGGCGTCGGCGTCGATCTGGTCGCCCATGCCCTGGCTGTCGAAGAACTCGGCGAGTCCCTTCGCGACATCGGCTTCGGACGGGCGGCTCGGTCCGCCGCACGCGGCGAGCGAGAACGCGAGCGCGGCGATGGGCAGGGCGAGGAGGAGGCGGCTGGGGGTGCGCAGGTTCCGGTCGTTGATCTTCATGGGGGCAACGCTACTGCTTCACAGCCGATTCATAGAGCGGCTTGCATGGGCACAATTGCCCGTGCCAGGAGCGGATGCTTCTGCCACGATGTCCTCATGTTCATCGTGACCACGAACGACGTTCCCGGATACCGCATCACCCAGGTGCTCGGCGAGGTCATGGGCCTCACGGTCCGCTCGACCGACTTCGGGCAGAGCTTCACCGCCGGATTCCGTTCGCTGGGCGGCGGCGAGATCCCCGAGTACACGCAGGTCATGTACGAGAGCCGCCAGGTGGTGATGGGCCGGATGTGGGCCGAGGCCCAGCAGCGCGGCGCGAACGCGATCGTCGCGATGCGCTTCGACACCGGGTCCATCGGCAACTTCAGCGAGGTGTGCGGCTACGGGACGGCTGTGGTGGTCGAGCCGCTCGGGCAGCCGGCGCCACCGGCATCCGCCGCTCCGACGTCGCCGCAAACTCCGCCGCCCGCCGTCTGAATCGCCCGACGACGAATCCATGAGGAAGTGCGACCGGAACGGCATCCGGGCCGCGCGTCAGCGCGGCGCCAGCACCAGCAGCTCGCCGACCTCGCACCCGAGCGCATCGCAGATCGCGCGCAGGGTCGAGTAGCGGATCGCGCGGGCGCGGTCGTTCTTCAGCACCGACAGGTTGACGATGCTGACGCCGACCAGCCCGCTCAGCTCGGTGAGGGTCATGCCGCGTTCGGCGAGCAGCTCGTCGAGTCGGCAGTGGATGCCGGGGAACTCCTCGTCGTTCTCGGCGGGGCTCACACCAGGCCCTCCGTCTCGCGCTGCAGCCGATCGCCGACCGAGAACGCGGTGCCGATCACCGCGAGGATGAAGGCGCCGAGGATGAAAGTGAACGGCTCGACGCTCATCACCGCCGTATCGAAGGCATTGTCCGTGACCGCGCTGACGGTTGCGTTGGCGAGCATGTTGTCGAAGAACCGCACGGCCGCGAAGCCGAAGAGACCGGTGATCCCGGCGGTCATCACGAGGGCGGTGTTCCGGCGGCTGAACACCGTGCCGCCGAGGATGCTGCGGGCGAGCAGCAGCAGGCATCCGATCACGACGACGATCGTGAGGATCTGCAGCACCTGGCCGATGATGCCGGGCACGACCGCGAACGGCGGCAGGTCCGCGGCGGTGACGGATGCGCGATCGAGGTCGAGGGTGAGGTCCGCCCCGCCGGCACCGAGCGGCACGTCGACGGGCTGGTCGACGAACTCGAGCATCACGGGGACCGCGGTGCCGGAGCCGAGCCCGATGATGCGGATGATCGAGTGGACGGCGATGTATGCCGCGATCGCGGCGCCGGCGATGCAGAAGGCGATGAGGCTCCCCTTGTCCCCCCGGGACAGCTCGCCCTGCTTCGATCCCTGCTTCTCCACGTTCATCATCCCCACTCCTTATCGATAGTCGTTGTTGTCGATAAACGTTAAGTTATCGACTGTCGATACATCCGTCAACCTCGGCGTGCGTTCCCGTGGCAGAAACGGCGGGAGCTCGGCCGTCGCACCCGCCGCACGTGCCACGGGAGTGACGGGGCTATGCCCACGGCGAACACGGGCATACAGCGCCTGAGCGGTGGTTACTCTCGATGTACAAGCGCAGATCGCCGTCTTTGACGTAGCGCTTCGCCCCAGTGCGAATAAGGAGTCACAGCATGTTCGAGAGATTCACGGACCGAGCCCGTCGAGTGGTCGTCCTCGCCCAAGAAGAGGCGAAGATGCTCAACCACAACTACATCGGCACCGAGCACATCCTGCTCGGCCTCATCCACGAGGGCGAGGGCGTCGCCGCCAAGGCGCTCGAAAGTCTCGGCATCTCCCTCGACGCGGTGCGCGAGCAGGTGCAGGACATCATCGGCCAGGGTCAGCAGCAGCCGACCGGCCACATCCCGTTCACGCCCCGCGCCAAGAAGGTGCTCGAGTTGAGCCTCCGCGAGGCCCTGCAGCTCGGCCACAACTACATCGGCACCGAGCACATCCTCCTCGGCCTCATCCGCGAGGGCGAGGGCGTCGCCGCCCAGGTGCTCGTCAAGCTCGGCGCCGACCTCAACAAGGTGCGCCAGCAGGTCATCCAGCTCCTCTCCGGTGCCCCCGGCCGCGAGCCGGCATCCGTCGGCGCGCAGACCAACGACACCCCGAGCGCGCAGGGCGGATCGCAGGTCCTCGACCAGTTCGGTCGCAATCTGACCCAGGCCGCGCGCGACAACAAGCTCGACCCGGTCATCGGTCGCGAGAAGGAGGCGGAGCGGGTCATGCAGATCCTCTCCCGCCGCTCCAAGAACAACCCCGTCCTGATCGGAGAGCCCGGCGTCGGCAAGACCGCCGTCGTCGAGGGTCTCGCTCAGGCCATCGTCAAGGGCGATGTCCCCGAGACGCTGAAGGACAAGCAGCTCTACTCGCTCGACCTCGGCTCGCTCATCGCCGGCTCCCGCTACCGCGGTGACTTCGAGGAGCGCCTGAAGAAGGTCACCAAGGAGATCCGCACGCGCGGCGACATCATCGTCTTCATCGACGAGATCCACACCCTCGTGGGTGCGGGTGCCGCCGAGGGTGCGATCGACGCGGCCAGCATCCTGAAGCCGCTGCTCGCCCGCGGTGAGCTCCAGACGATCGGTGCGACCACGCTCGACGAGTACCGCAAGCACTTCGAGAAGGATGCCGCGCTCGAGCGCCGCTTCCAGCCGGTGCAGGTGAACGAGCCGACGCTGCCGCACGCGATCAACATCCTCAAGGGGCTGCGCGACCGCTACGAGGCGCACCACAAGGTGCAGATCACCGACGGAGCCATCGTCGCCGCGGCGAACCTCGCCGACCGCTACGTCTCCGACCGGTTCCTGCCGGACAAGGCGATCGACCTGATCGACGAGGCCGGTGCGCGACTGCGGCTCAGCATCCTGTCGAGCCCGCCCGAGCTGCGCGAATTCGACGAGAAGATCGCCAAGGTCCGCGAGCAGAAGGAAGTCGCCTCCGAGGAGCAGGACTTCGAGAAGGCCGCGTCTCTCCGCGATGAGGAGAAGAGCCTCCTCGCCGAGCGACTGCGTCTCGAGAAGCAGTGGCGTGCGGGCGACGTCGCGACCTCCGCGGTCGTCGACGAGGGTCTGATCGCCGAGGTCCTCGCGCAGGCCACCGGCATCCCGGTGTTCAAGCTCACGGAGGAGGAGTCCTCGCGGCTCGTCTTCATGGAGAAGGCCCTGCACCAGCGCGTCATCGGTCAGGAGGAAGCGATCGCCGCCCTCTCCAAGACGATCCGTCGCCAGCGCGCCGGACTCAAGGACCCGAAGCGTCCCTCGGGCTCGTTCATCTTCGCCGGCCCCACGGGCGTCGGAAAGACCGAGCTCGCGAAGGCCCTCGCGGAGTTCCTGTTCGACGACGAGGCCGCGCTGATCTCGCTCGACATGAGCGAGTTCGGCGAGAAGCACACCGTCTCGCGTCTGTTCGGTGCCCCTCCCGGATTCGTCGGATTCGAAGAGGGTGGCCAGCTCACCGAGAAGGTGCGCCGCAAGCCGTTCAGCGTGGTGCTCTTCGACGAGATCGAGAAGGCCCACCCGGACATCTTCAACTCGCTGCTGCAGATCCTGGAAGAGGGTCGTCTCACCGACGGTCAGGGTCGGATCGTGGACTTCAAGAACACGGTCATCATCATGACCACCAACCTCGGTGCGCGCGACATCGCCGGCGGCCCGGTGGGCTTCCAGATCGAGGGCAACGACTCGACCAGCTACGACCGGATGAAGGGCAAGGTGAACGAAGAGCTCAAGCGGCACTTCAAGCCCGAGTTCCTCAACCGTGTCGACGACATCATCGTGTTCCCGCAGCTCTCCAAGAGCGAGCTGGTGCAGATCGTGGATCTGTTCACCAAGCGCCTCGGCGAGCGTCTGCTCGACCGCGACATGACGATCGAGCTGTCGCAGGCGGCGAAGGAGCGTCTCATCGAGATCGGCTTCGACCCGGCTCTCGGCGCCCGTCCGCTGCGTCGCGCGATGCAGCACGAGGTCGAGGACCGTCTGTCCGAGAAGATCCTGCACGGCGAGCTCAACTCCGGCGACCACGTCAAGGTGGATGCCGCGAACGGCGAGTTCCTGTTCGAGCACGGTCCGCGCGGAGAGAAGGTGGCGGTCGGCATCAACACCGGCGGCGCCGGGATCTCCGGCACCCCCGACCTGGCGGTCGCCAGCGGGGAGTGACCCGGCCGAATCGTGGAAGGGGCGGATGCTGCGGCATCCGCCCCTTCTCTGTGCCCGGGGCATCCCCCGCCCCGCCCCAGCGCACGACTTCGGAGGTCAGCGGCGAAACGCCGCGGGGAGGCGGTGGCGTGCGGCGCGGCGCCTCCCCGGATCCGAAGTTGTGCATGGACGGAGTCGTTCACAGAGTGCACAGTCTGCAGGTGTCTAGGCTGGACGGGTGAGCGAGTACATCGTCCGACCGGCGCGCAGCGCCGACATCGTCGGCATCCGGAACCTGCTGCAGCCGCTCGTGGAACAGCGCATCCTGCTCGGGAAGGACCTGGCGGTGCTCTACGGCGCCGTACAGGAGTTCGTCGTCGCCGAGGCGGACGGCGAGCTGATCGGATGCGGCGCGCTGCACGTGATCTGGGAGGACCTCGGCGAGGTGCGCACGCTCCTCGTACGCGAGGACTGGCTGCACCACGGCGTCGGCCGCGGGATCGTCGACCGCCTCGAGGAGACCGCCCGCGCGCTCGGCCTCTCGCGACTGTTCTGCCTCACCTTCGAGGTCTCGTTCTTCGGACGCCGCGGCTACACCCCGATCGGCGAGCAGGTCGTCGACCCCGACGTGTACTCGCAGCTGCTGCGCAGCGGTGACGCGGGTGTCGAGGAGTTCCTCGACCTCGCGCACGTGAAGCCGAACACGCTCGGCAACACGCGCATGCTCAAGGTGCTCTGACCGACGGAGTCGCCGGACCGGACGGTCCATCGAATCGTCCATGTTCTTCCCCGTTCACGCCATGGGGCTCCGTGCGGGCCGACGATAGCTTCGTCGCAGGACCACGCGTCCTGTCGTCGGCTGCAGTGTGTCGTCGGCACGCATCTGCACGGAGGTTCAACGGATGAACAACGATCGCGTCGACGTCGGATCGACCATGGGCGTCGACGCGGAGCGTCGGCAGAACGAGCGGATCGTCCTGCCCGAAGCTGCCGGGTCTCTGCGTGCCGCCCTCGATCGCGGCGATGCGATCGCCTGGAGCGAGCCGCTGAGCATCCTCACGTACGAGGCCGCGGAGCCGAGCATCCACCCGATGTACCTCGACCACCGGGTCTACCAGGGATCGAGCGGCACGGTGTATCCGATCCCGTTCACCGAGCAGATCGCCGATGAGGGCGTGGTCCGCGAATGGCAGGCCGTCCATCTCGAGAACGAATACGTGCGGCTCGTGGTCCTCCCCGAGCTCGGAGGGCGCATCCACATCGGATACGACAAGACCACCGGCTACGACTTCTTCTACCGCAACAACGTCATCAAGCCGGCGCTCGTCGGACTCGCAGGCCCGTGGATCAGCGGCGGGGTCGAGTTCAACTGGCCGCAGCATCACCGTCCGGGAACGTACCTTCCCGTCGAGACGACGATCGAGAACGACGACGACGGCTCGGTCACGGTGTGGTGCCACGACCACGACCCGTTCACCCGGATGTCGGCGCAGCACGGCATCCGGCTGCGCCCGGGCAGCTCGGTCGTCGAACTGGTGGTGCGGCTGCACAACCGCACCAGCGAGCGGCAGTCGTTCCTCTGGTGGGCGAACGTCGCCGCCCGCGTGCACGACGACTACCAATCCTTCTTCCCCGAAGACGTCCGCTATGTCGCGGACCACGCTCGTCGGGCGCTCACCGCGTTCCCGGAGGCGGATCGGCCCTACTACGGCGTCGACTACCCGGCGCTCGCGGCGGAGCACGAAGGCGCCGATCGCATCGACTTCTACCGGAACATCCCGGTGCCGACGTCGTACATGATCGTCGACTCCCAGCAGGACTTCTTCGGCGGCTACGACCACCTCGCCGGGGCAGGGTTCGTGCATTGGGCCGAGCGTCGGCTCGCGCCGGGCAAGAAGCAGTGGACGTGGGGCGATGCGCCGTTCGGCCACGCCTGGGACGACCAGCTCACCGACGGCGACGGTCCGTACGTCGAGCTGATGGCGGGGGTCTACACCGACAACCAGCCGGACTTCTCCTGGCTGCTGCCCGGCGAGACCAAGGTGTTCTCGCAGTACTGGTATCCGATCCCCGCGATCGGCGCGGCGCACCAGGCGACGACGGATGCCGCCGTGCACGTCGAGCGCGGGGAGCGGGTGTCGGCGAGCTTCGCGGTCACGAGCCGCCGCGACGGTGTGACGCTGCGGATCCTCGACGGGGGTGCCGTCGTCGCGAGCACCGCGGCCGACCTGGTCCCCGGGGTGCCGGTGACGCTCGAGTCGGATGTCGCACCGTCGGATGCGATCACCGCCGAGCTCCTCGATTCCGACGGCGGTCTTCTCGTGCGGTGGACGCCGACGGATGCCGCGGACGAAGAGCCGTGGGTCGCCGACGAGCCGCCGCTGCCGGACGAGATCGACAGCGTCGAGGAGCTCTACCTCACGGGCCTCCACCTGCAGCAGAACCGCCATCCCACCCGCTCCCCGATGCCGTACTGGCGGGCGGCGCTCGCGCGCGACGCCGGTGACGCGCGGACGAACCTCGCGCTCGCGGATCGCGCGTACCGTTCCGGGCGCTTCGACAGCGCGCTCACGCATGCGCAGACGGCGATCACCCGCCTGACGCGGCGCAACGCGAACCCGACCGATACCGAGGCGTACTACCTCGCGGGACTCGTCCTCGCCCGTCTCGGCCGTGAGGACGAGGCGCAGCAGATGTTCGGCAAGGCCGGGTGGGACGGGGCCTGGGCGGCGGCATCCGGTGTCGAGCTCGTCCGGTCGCTGCTGCGCACCGGTCAGCAGCGCGCCGCATTGCGGGTGCTCGACACGCTCGACGGCGTCGCCGGGCACGACACGCGCCGCGCCGCCCTCCGCGCGATCATTCTGCGGGCACGCGGCGACGAAGCGGGGAGCGCCGCCGTCGCACGGGCAGCGCTCGTCGCCGACCCGCTCGACGCGACGCTGCGCGTGCTCGCCGGTGAGGAGGTCGACGCGGAAGCCGGACTGCTGCTCGATGTCGCTCTCGATCTGAAGCTCGCCGGCGCCGCCGATGACGCCGTGCGCCTCCTCGACGCCGCGATCGCCGCGCCCATCCGTCGCTCCGGCAACGTGAGACCGCTCGCGCACTACCTCGCCGCCGAGATCCGGGAGAGTCGCGGCGACCGGCAGGCCGCAGCGTACGAGCGATCGCTCGCGCGAGCGGCCGAGCAGCGCTGGGCGTTCCCCTCGGGCCTCGATGCGCTGCAGGCCCTCGAGCTCGCGATCGACGCCGGACCCGACGACGCGACCGCCCTCTCGCTGCTCGGGATGCTGCTCTATGCCGTCGGGCGGCGCCGTGAGGCGGCGGCGGCCTGGAATCGCGCGATCGAGAGCGGCCACCGCGATCCGGTGCTGTTCCGCAACGCGGCCCTCGCCGCCTACAACGTCGAGCGCGACGAGGAGAAGGCCTGGCGGCTGTACGCGCAGGCCGTCGAGAGCGCTTCGACGGATGCGCGCATCCGCTACGAGCAGGATCAGCTCGCGGCCCGACTCGGGCACACGACCGCTCAGCGCCTCGCCGCTCTGCGGCCGGTCGAGGACCTGGTGCTCACCCGCGACGACTTCGCGATCGAGTACGCGCGTCTGCTCGTCGCCGAGGGGGCGGCCGCCGAGGCGCACAGCATCCTCCTCACCCGCCCGTTCCACCCGTGGGAGGGAGGGGAGGGGCAGGCGATCGCCACGTGGGATCTCACGCTCGAGGCACTCGGCCTGCCGCTGACCGACCCGCCCGCCACGCTCGGCGAGGCCCGCGCGGCGTATGTCGCGCCGGCGGCCGTGCGGGACGACGGGGTGACCGACTACTTCGCCACCAGCCATCCGGAACTGCTGCTGTTCAACCAGGAGGGCGAGGACGACGGACTGTGACGGTGCCGCTGTCGGGGAACGCGTTCGTGCTGCGCTCGGGACCGTACGAGGCGCGGATCGCGAGCGTCGGTGCCACCGTGCGATCGCTCCGGTGCGACGGCGTCGACCTCATCGTGCCGTTCGGAGCGGACGAGATCAGACCGTCGATGCGCGGCGCGCTGCTCGCACCGTGGCCGAACCGCATCGCCGACGGCGCGTACGAGTTCGACGGGGTCGTCCACCGGCTCGTGCAGAACGAGCCGGAGACCCGCACTGCGGCCCACGGACTGATCGCGTGGACCGATTTCACGGCGACGACGGTGGCCTCGGATCACCTGGTGCTCACCGGCATGATCGCCGCGCAGCCCGGGTATCCGTGGCGGGTGCGCATCGATGCGGAGTTCCGCCTCGGCCCGGACGGGCTCACGCAGGAGGTGACGGCATCGAACGAGAGCGCGACCGCCGCCCCGGTCGGCCTGGGCGGGCATCCGTACCTCGTGGTCGGGAGCCCGCGGGAGCGCGGCATCGATGATCTGACCCTCCAGCTCGACGCCCGAGAGATCCTGCTCGTCTCTCCGGACCGGATGCTGCCAGACCGCAGCGTGCCCGTGTCCGACCCGCTCGCCGGGGAGCGCGACTTCCGGGAGCCGCGGCGCATCGGGTCGACCGCGCTCAACCACGCCTTCACCGATCTCGCGCGCCGGAACGGACGGGCGCGCGCCCGGCTCCTGGATGACGCGGGCGCAGGGGTCGAGGTCGAGTGGGACGACCGCTGCCCGTGGGCGCAGATCTACACGACCGATCACGGCGACGGCGAGGAGTTCCGCAGCGGCGTCGCGATCGAGCCGATGACCTGCCCGCCGGACGCGTTCAACTCCCGGCGCGACCTCCTGATCGTCGAGGCCGGGGAGTCGGTCGGTGCGGGCTGGATGATCCGACGAGTCCGCTGATC
The DNA here is from genome assembly GCF_038397745.1 of Microbacterium sp. LWH11-1.2. Lineage (NCBI taxonomy): Bacteria > Bacillati > Actinomycetota > Actinomycetes > Micrococcales > Microbacteriaceae > Microbacterium > Microbacterium sp. LWH11-1.2. The sequence goes on from NZ_CP151636.1 coordinate 1,798,033, forward strand.
CGTCAGCCTTTGTGCTGCGCCCGATAGGCCGTCGGGTTGAGGCCGTGCAATCGCCGGAAGTGCCGGGAGAAGTACAGCGGATCCGCGTAGCCGACAGCTGTGGCGATCTCCCGGACCGAGAGCGAGGTCGTGTCGAGCAGATTCCTCGCGTGCGTCATCCGCAGCGAGGTGTGGAAAGCGGCGGGCCCGCTGCCGGTGGCCTGGCGGAACAGCGCGCTCAGGTGCGACGGCGACATCCCGACGAGAGCGGCGAGCTCGCTGACCTGGATGTTCCCGTCGACCCGCGTCTCGAGATAGCGCATGGCGCGCTCCAGAGCCGACCCCTCGCTCGGAAGGATGCTGTCGGCCGCGATCCGGGTGAGGAGGTTCCATGCGACCCCGGAGGCGATCAGCAGCTGCGGTGGGGAGAGCCGACGCTCCAGCAGCGTGACGAGCTCGTCGAACAGGGCGACGACGCGGTCCATCGAGCGGAGCCGGGTCACGGGACTCTGGCGCCCCAGGGTCTGGGCCGCGAGCTCGGCGGCGTCCGTCCCCCGGACATGCAGCCACCAGATCGTCCAGGGATCGTCTTCCGATGCCTCGTACGAGTGCGGCGTTCCCGCACTGATCGCGATCGAGGTGGCGGCTGTGAGCGGATGGACCTCGCCGGCGATCGTCACGGTGCCGCGCCCGGCGACGCAGAGCAGCAGGACCGTCTCGGCGCAGCCGCGCGGGCGGACCCGGCGGTGACCCCGCGCCGTGGGGAAGTAGCCGGCATCGGTGACGAGCAGGCGCCGGGTACCCGCGGCGCTCAGCGCAGCCTCGACCTGCGGGCGCGGAAGCACGCACAGGCGCTGGTGCTCGAACCCCTCCATCCGATAGTGCGGTTCGAGCGGGATAGGCGTCTCGTCCATGAGGCCTCGCAGAAATGTCGCGGTTGTCGGCGGCGATGCGTGCAGACCGATCCTGCCAGGCTAGCCGCTGGCCGGTGCACCCAGTCAAACGGATGATTCCCGTCCTCTTGCGCGGAGCCGGAGAAAAGTCCATATGTTCCGTGAGATCGTCCTCAAGCGACGCGGCGCGATCGATGTACGTTCGATCTGTTCCACACAGCATCCGGTCATCACGGCCGGTCATCGCACGAAGACGAAGGAGTCTCAATGTTCGCCACACGCAGCCGCCTCTGGGCGCGCACTGCCGCGGGCGGGGTCGCCGTTCTGGCTCTCGCCGCGCTCACCGCCTGCTCGTCCGGGATGGAGACGGCGGAGCCCGCCGCCGAGGGCGGGGGCACATCCGACGGTCCGCTCACGATCGCCCTGATCCAGAAGCAGGGAGACCAGCAGTACTTCATCGACGAGGCCGACGGCGCGAAGGAGGCTGCGAAGGCCGACGGCGACGTCACGATCAACGTCGTCGACGTCAGCACCGACTCGAACAAGGCGATCTCCGAGGTCGAGGCCGCCATCGCGCAGGGCGTCGACGGGATCATCATCGTCGTGCCCGACACGCAGATCGGCCCGCAGGTGATCCAGCTCGCGACCGACGCCGGCATCCCGATCATGGCGGCCGACGATCCGATCGTCGACGCCAAGGGCGCTGCCGCGGCCTTCACCGGCTTCGACGGCACGTCGATGGGTGAGAAGGTCGGCGCCGACGCCGCCCGTCTGTACCAGGAGGCGGGATGGGATGCCGCGGACACCCGCATCCTCTCTGCCTACAAGCAGGACCAGCCCAACTGCGTCGAGCGCGTCGACGGTGCGGTCGCCGCCTTCTCCGAGGCCGTCCCCGACGGCCCTGAGGTGATCGAGGTCGGCACCGACAATTCGGCCACCGATGCGCAGGACAAGGCCGGTGCCATCATCACGGCCAACGCCGGCGTGAAGCACTGGGTGGTCTGGGGCTGCAACGACGAGAACGAGACGGGTGTCGTCACGGCGCTGCAGAACTCGGGCGTCGCGCCCGCCGACATCATCGGCGTGGGTCTCGGCGCGTACCTGACCTGCAAGGACTGGAACGCCGGCCAGGAGACGGGCAACAAGTCCGCCCTGTTCATCTCGGGTGTCGAGGTCGGCAAGGCCGCCGTCACGTCGATGGTCGACCTGCTGCGCAACGGCACGGAGCTGCCGCCGAAGACCGTGGCCAACACCGAGATCGTCGACGCCTCCAACTGGGAGGAGAAGGGCGTCGTCTGCACCTGACGCCTTCCTCGGGGGCGGCCGCGCCGGCGGTCGTCCCCCTCGGGCCGGGTCCGGCCACCGCCACCAGATCAGAAGAGGAAAGCATGACGGAGCAGGCAGCCGCACTGCGGGCGCACGCGATCACGAAGTCGTTCGGTCCCGTCCACGCCTTGCGCGGCGTGGACCTCGAGCTCCGCGCCGGAGAGGTGACCGCCCTGATGGGCGAGAACGGCGCGGGGAAGTCCACGCTCCTCAAGATCCTCGGTGGCGACTACCGCCCTGATGGCGGCGAACTGCTGCTGGCGGGCGAGGCGATGGACTTCTCCGGCCCCGCGGATGCCCGTGACGCCGGGCTGCGGGTCATCGCCCAGGAACCGGAGATCGTGCCCTGGGTCTCCGTCGCGGAGAACATCTACATCGGCGCCCTGGGCTCTGTCGGGTTCCGTCGGAGCCAGCTCGAACGCACGGCGACCGAAGAACTCCGCCGCTGGGGCTTCGACCGCGTGATCGACGCCCGCACGCTCGGAGCCGACCTCTCTCCCGCGCAGCGGCAGATCGTCGAGATCATGCGAGCGGTGATCGCGCAGCCCCGGGTCATCTGCTTCGACGAGCCCACCTCCTCCCTCGGCGACGAGGAGGTCGCGCTGCTGTTCGCGCTGATCCGCCGGCTGAAGGCCGACGGGGTCGCCATCGGCTACGTGTCGCATCGGATGGGAGAGATCTTCCAGCTCGCCGATCGCATCACGGTCCTGCGCGACGGCGCCTACGTGGGCACGAAGGCCGTCGGCGAGACCGACCACGACGAACTCGTTCGCATGATGGTGGGCCGCGACCTCACCCAGTTCTTCCATCGCGAGCCCGCGGCCCTCGGCGACGTCGTCCTCGAGCTCGAGCACGTGTCGAACGACATCGTCCACGACATCTCCCTCACCGTGCGCGCGGGTGAGGTCGTCGGTGTCGCCGGCCTCGTCGGCGCCGGGCGGAGCGAGCTCATGAAGACGATCGCCGGCGACCTGCTGGTCACCGAGGGACAGATCAAGATGCACGGCGCCGCACGGCGGTTCCGCAGCCCCCAGGACAGCATCCAGGCCGGCATCGGCTTCGCGCCGGAGGAGCGGAAGGCTGAGGCGCTGCTCCTGGACCGCAGCGTCCGCGACAACACCGCCCTCGCGGTGCTGAAGTCGCTCTCCCGATGGATCTTCGTGAAGGATGCCGCGGAGTCGGCGCTCACGAAGAGCTACATCGACTCGCTGCGCATCCGCACACCGAGTCCCGAGCAGCTGGTCGGGCGTCTCTCCGGCGGCAACCAGCAGAAGGTGGTGCTCGCGCGGTGGCTCGCCACCAAGCCGAAGCTGCTGCTGCTGGACGAGCCGACGCGAGGCATCGACGTCGGAGCGAAGGCGGAGATCTACGCGATCATCGACCGCCTCGCGCACGAGGGCGTCGCGGTCATCGTCGTCTCCAGCGAACTTCCCGAGGTGCTCGGCGTCTCGGACCGCATCTATGTCATGGCCCACGGGCGCATCACGGGAGAGCTCCCGCGTGCCGAGGCAACCGAAGAGAGCATTCTCGCGCTCGCGATGGACGAGGAGGTCGCCGCATGAGCGACAACACTGTGAAGACGGCGCCGGCACCGGTCGGAGCGGCCGCACCGGCCAAGGGGGCATCGCCCGTCGCGCGGCTGATCAGCGGGGTCGGAGCGCAGAACATCTCGCTCATCATCGCGATCGTGCTGGTGGTCGCGGTGATCGGCTTCCAGAATCCGCTGTTCTTCAGCGTCGGCAACCTCAAGGTGATCGGCACGGCCATCGCCATCATGGGGCTCCTGGCCGTCGTGCAGACGATCGTCATCATCCTCGGCGCCCTCGACATCTCCGTCGGATCGATCGCCGGTCTCACGTCGGTGACATCGGCGATGCTGTTCACCGCCGCCGGCCCCGCCGTCGGCGTCGTCGGCGCGGTGGGCATCGGCATCCTCTGCGGTCTGGTCAACGGCTGCATCATCGTCTTCGGACGGGTCAATCCCGTGATCGCGACGCTGGCGACCCTCGCCGCCTTCAAGGGCGTCGCGCAGCTGATCTCGGACGGACGGGCGCAGGGCTACACCGGAGCGGACCCGTTCTTCGTCTTCCTCGCCCGCGGCGGCGTCGCCGGCATCCCGACCCTCATCCTGGTGCTGCTGATCGTGGCGCTGCTCGCGCACATCGTGCTGCGATACACGTCGTGGGGCCGCAACATCTACGCGGTCGGCGGCAACAACATCGCCTCCCGGCTCGCGGGCATCAACATCAACCGGTACATCATCGGCGTCTACATGGTCACCGGCGCGATCGCGGCGATCGCGGGAATCCTCATCACCGCCCGCACCGGCTCGGGGCAGCCGATCTCCGGCTCGGAGGGCCTGGAGCTGCAGGCCATCACCGCCGCTGCCCTGGGTGGCGCGGCGCTGAAGGGCGGCAAGGGGACGATCTCCGGAACCATCCTCGCCGTGATCCTGCTCGGCGTGCTCACCAACGGCATGACCATCCTCGGTGTGAACACGTTCTGGCAGAACGTCGCTCAGGGAGCGCTCCTCGTGATCGCGGTCGTGATCCAGCAGCTGCGGTCCGGCGAGCGTCGTATCGGTATTCCTGGGTGATCCACGGGTCGGTCGCACGGTCGATCCCCGGGCCGATCGCTTAGCCTGGAGACATGCCACGCCACTCCGCCGCCGTCTATCGTCGTCGGCGGCTCGTGCTCCTGATCGGCCTGATCCTCGCGGTCGCCGTGATCGGCGTCTCGACCTGGCTGCTGGTCGCGCGCCCGTGGGCCGGCGGCGAGGCCGGGCCCGCCCCGACCAGCTCGGCGACGACCACTCCCTCGACGACGCCGACCGACGGCACCGGCTCACCCGTGCCGTCGCCGTCGGCCGAGCAGACGCCGGCCATCGTCGCCTGCGCGGCGAAGGACATCGAGGTGACCGCGGTCACCGACTCGGACTCGTATCAGGCCGGCGTCACGCCGCAGCTCTCCATCTCGCTCACGAACAAGGGCTCGACGGACTGCACGATCGATGTGGGCTCCACCACCCAGGTCTTCACGGTCTCGAGCGGATCCGACGTCTGGTGGCGCTCGACCGACTGCCAGGAGAATCCGAGCAGCATGATCGCGACGCTCGCGGCGGGCACGACCGTCACCAGCAAGGATCCGGTGGTATGGGACCGCACGCGATCGAGCGTCGAGACCTGCGCCGACGAGAACCGGCAGCGCGCGCCGGGCGGAGGATCCTCGTACCACGTCGAGGTGTCGATCGGCGGGTTCACGAGCGCGAGCACCACGCAGATCCTGCTCTACTGATCCCCGAACGACCGGATTTCTTCTCCGATCTGTCCTCCAGGCCTCGCCGTCTTCGTCGTCATGACGAAGAATCGACCCGAGAAGGAGAGAGCACATGGAGTATCTGCTGTTCATCGTCAGCGACCCGGCCGCCCCGGAGTACATCCCGGAAGAGGACAACATCGAGGAGTGGGCGGCGGATGTCGAGCGCCGCAACGTCTCGCGCACCGGGAATCGGCTGCGACCGCCGTCCGATGCGACCACGGTGACGGTCCGCGACGGCCGGACCATCCTCACCGACGGCCCGTTCACCGAGACGAAGGAGTGGATCGCCGGCTTCGATCTGATCGACGTCGCCGACCTCGATGAGGCGATCGAGATCGCGGCGAAGCATCCGATGGCCCGGTTCGGGCGCGTCGAGGTGCGTCCGGTCTGGCCGATGGAGTGATCGCGTGAGCGAGCGGACGGCGACCGACGCGGTGCGCGAGGCGCTCGCCGCGACGGTCGCCGCCGAGCGTCTGCGGATCGTGGCGTCGCTCATCCGTCGCACCGGAGATTGGGAGCTCGCCGAGGATGCCGTGCAGGATGCGATGACCCGCGCCCTGACCGCCTGGCCGACGCGGGGGATCCCCGACAACCCGGCCGCCTGGCTCACCACAGCCGCCCGGAATGCGGCCGTCGACATGCTCCGACGCGCGGCGTCCGAACGCAGGACCGCGGGTCGTGCGGCCATCGAGGCGGCTGTCGACCGGGAGGATCAGGCGCTCGGCTCCGCGCCGGATGTCGACGCTCTCGGGGTGGTCGACGACGATCGGCTGCGACTGATCTTCACGTGCTGCCACCCCGCGCTGCCCATGGAGGCGCGCGTCGCGCTGACCCTGCGCACCGTCGCCGGGCTCGAGGTCGGCGAGATCGCGCGGGCGTTCCTCGTGTCGGAGGCGACGATGCAGAAGCGGCTGGTGCGGGCGCGCGCCCGGATCCGCGACGCCGGGATCCCGTACCGGGTCCCGTCTGCCGAGGCGCTGCCCGAGCGCGGGCAGGGCGTGCTCGCCGTCCTGTACCTGCTCTTCACCGAGGGGTACGCGGGCGGATCCGCGCTCGTGCGGGTGCCCGTGGCCGAGGAGGCGATCCGGCTCGCGCGGCTGCTCTCGACTCTCCTCGTGGACGCGCCGCCGCAGCCGGAGGTGCTCGCCCTGCTGGCACTGATGCTGTTCCAGCACTCGCGCGCGGCGACACGTCTCGACGAGAAGGGCGACCTGGTCCTGCTGGAGGACCAGGATCGCGCGCGGTGGGACGCCGCGATGATCGGCGAGGGCGTGGCCGCGCTGGCAGCGTCGGAGTCCGCACGCCGACGCATCGACGGCGTGGCCGGGCCGTACCGGCTGCAGGCCGAGATCGCCCGGCATCACGCGACCGCCCCGTCGGCCGAATCGACCGACTTCGCGCGCGTGGCCGAGCTGTACGCCAGGCTCGCGCGCGTGGCGCCCTCGCCGGTCGTAGAGCTGAATCGGGCTGTCGCCGTCGGTCTCGCGGAGGGGCCGCTCGCCGGGATGGCCCTGCTCGACGAACTCGACGACGCGCGTCTCGACGGCTATCACCTGCTGCCGGCCGCCCGTGCCGACCTGCTGCGTCGCGCCGGATGCGCCGCTGAGGCACTTCCGCACTACGAGCGCGCGCTCGAGCTCGCGCCGTCCGATCCCGAGCGCCGCTTCCTCGTGCGGCGGATCGCCGAGGTTCGAAGCGATTCCCGCCCGTGAACTTCGAAATTGCTCGTCGATCCGGGTGGCGCATTCGGAATACCTCGACGTCAGAGGTTTTCTACACGGAGTGCAGACACGGGCTCGTCTCTGGGATACCATTAGGTGACTCTCCGCACCAGCGGCACATGCCATCCCCAGTGGCGTCGAACTACAGCGTCCCCAGCGCTTCGACATCGCCGCTTCGAGAGTCCGAGGGCCCTCTCGAGTACCCCAGTCCCCAATGTGGGACTCGAGAGGGCCCCAATCGTCTCCGCGGTCGGTCTCGGCCGGCGTCGGATGCCGCGCTCTGCGCCGTCGACCGCGAATAGGCTGGGTGCATGGCAGCGAAGAAGGCGAAGGCCTCGAAGAACAAGCCCGCACCGGAGGACTTCCGATCCGATGCGCTGGCCCAGGCCCTCGAGAAGCAGGACGTCGCCGCGGTCGCCCTGGCCCTCCGCCACGGAACCACCATCGTCCCTCTGATCAAGCCGGGCGCGAGGGACAACCCGCTCGACAGCGGCGAGGTCTGGACGTACCGCGACCCGAAGACCGGCGACCTGGCTCTGCTGCTGTTCAGCGACGCGAAGAACAAGCCGGCCAACCTGCCGCCGGGCGTGGGCATCTACACCGCGGACTGGCTGCGGAAGTTCCTCGCCGCGCACCCCATCACCACGGTGTTCCTCGACATCGCCGGGCCCCACCCCATGCAGGCCGACCCGGTCGAGCTGCTCAAGGCGCTCGACGCGTAGCTCCTCGGCTGAGGGTGGCTGAGCCTGTCGAGGCCTCGTGAGGGGGCCCTTCGACAAGCTCAGGGACCGAGGGCGCGCGAGCTCAGGGTTACTGGCGCGCGAGGTCAGGGTTACTGGGTGGCTGAGCCTGTCGAAGCCTCGTGAGGGGGCCCTTCGACAAGCTCAGGGACCCAGGGCGCGCGAGGTCAGGGGTCCCGGGAGCTCAGGGTCCCGGGTGCGTCAGAACGGCGGGATGTCGCGCTGGTCGCGCGGAGAGCGATCGCGCGCCTTGATGTCTTTCAGCGCGCCGACCAGGGTCTTCGAGCGATCGTCGACCACCTGCTCGTAGCCGAGTCGCGCAGCCTCGGAGCGGCGCTGGGCGGCCTGCGTGACGGGGCGGATCTCGCCCGCGAGGCTCAACTCGCCGACGGCGGCGACCGTGCGCGGCACCGACGTGCGCTGCACGGACCCGGCGACCGCGACGGCGATGGCGAGATCGGCGGCGGGCTCGGTGAACCGCACGCCGCCGACGGTCGACACGTACACGTCGAGGTCGCTCGTCTTGATGTTCGCGCGCCGCTCGAGGATCGCGAGCACCATCGCCACACGCGAGGAGTCGACGCCGTGCACGATGCGCCGCGGATTCGGCGCGTTCGACGGCACCGTCAGCGCCTGCACCTCGACGGGGAGCGCTCGACGCCCTTCGAGCGAGATCGCGACGCACGTGCCCTCGGCCGTCGACTGCGACAGGAACAGCCCGGACGGATCGGGCACCTCGGCGATGCCGGCACCGGTCATCTCGAAGCAGCCGACCTCGTCGGTCGGGCCGAAGCGGTTCTTGAGTGCGCGGATGAAGCGGAGCGCGGTCTGCCGGTCGCCCTCGAAGTGGCAGACGACGTCGACCAGGTGCTCGAGCACCCGGGGGCCGGCGACCTGGCCGTCTTTCGTGACGTGGCCGACGATGATGATCGGCAGGTCGCGGTCCTTCGCGACCCGGATGAGCGTGGAGGCGACCTCGCGCACCTGGCTCGGCTGGCCGGCCGCACCGTCGGTCAGCGACGACGAGACCGTCTGCACCGAATCGACGATCACGAGCTCGGGCTTGACCTCGTCGATGTGGCCGAGGATCGTCGCGAGGTCGGTCTCGCTCGCGAGGTAGAGCTCGTCGTGCAGGGCGCCGGTGCGCTCGGCGCGCAGTCGCACCTGGCCCGGCGACTCCTCGGCGCTCGCGTAGAGCACGCGGCGTCCTGACCGCGCGGCCTGCGCCGCCACCTCGAGCAGCAGCGTGGACTTGCCGACGCCCGGCTCTCCGCTGAGCAGGATCGCGGCACCCGGGACGATGCCGCCCCCGAGCACGCGGTCGAATTCGCCGACGCCGCTCGTGCGACGAGGAGCATCCTGCGTGGTGATCTGCGTGATAGGTCGCGCGGTGCGCTCTGCCGTCGGCGCGAGCGCGGTCACCCGGCGCAGGATGCCGGTGGGCGCGGCCTGCTCCTGCACGGTGCCCCACTGCTGGCACTCGCCGCAGCGGCCCACCCACTTCGCGGTCGTCCACCCGCATTCCGTGCAGACGTACGCCGGGGGAGCGGGTTTTCGGGTGGCCATGCAGCCAGGCTATCGCCGGCATCCGACATCCCTATCGGAACCGGGCATTATTCACGGCCGAACCACTCGATCGGGACGGACGCCGCTGGGATGATGGAGGCATGCGCAACGGCGGGCCCGTCTGCGGGCCGATCTCGACCTACTCGCGGGTGCAGCTCCTGCACCTGCTCTTCGAGGCCGGTCGCGCGCACGGACCGGCCGAGCTCACGATCGGCGAGCTGTGCGAAGCCACCGGGCTCCACGCCAACACGGTGCGCGAGCACCTGCAGCGTCTCATCGAAGGCGGGTACGTGATCCCGACGATCGAGCACCGGACCGTCCGCGGTCGTCCGCGCACGCTCTACCGGGCCGCGACCGGAGCGCCGGGCGCGTCCAGCCCGGTCGCCCGCGACAAGGCGCAGGCCGCCGCGCGCCGCGGAGATCTGATGCGACGGATGCTGCCCGCCCCGGCATCCGATCTGGGCAGGGAGGCCACCTACCAGCTCGACGCGCTCGTCGAGCACCTGGAGGAGAGCGGCTTCGAGCCCGTGGTCGACGACGTACGGCTCACGGTCGACCTCAGCCCGTGCCCGCACGCGACCGGCCGTCCCGAGGCCCGCCCGATGCTCTGCCAGGTGCACCTGGGGCTGATGCAGGGCGTGCTCAACGAAGCAGGCGGACCGCTGGTCGCCGACTGCGTGCGCGCGGCCGACGGACCGACGGACTGCACGGTGCAGTTGACCGAAAGAGTGCCGCCGACCGACAGAGCGCCGCTGACCGACACGACAGGAGTCGCGCATGGAATGGCTTGATCCGCTCGTCCTCTCCCGATGGCAGTTCGGGCTGACGACCGTCTACCACTACCTGTTCGTCCCCCTCACGATCGGCATGGCGCTGGTCGCCGCGATCTTCCAGACCGTGTGGGTGCGCACCGGCAAGGTCCAGTACCTGCACCTGACCCGCTTCTTCGGCAAGATCTTCCTGATCAACTTCGCGATGGGCGTCGTCACCGGCATCGTGCAGGAGTTCCAGTTCGGCATGAACTGGTCGGACTACTCCCGCTTCGTCGGCGACGTGTTCGGAGCTCCGCTCGCCTTCGAGGGCCTGCTCGCCTTCTTCTTCGAGGCCACCTTCATCGGCCTGTGGATCTTCGGATGGGACAAGCTCCCGCAGAAGCTGCACCTCGCCACCATCTGGTGCGTGTCGATCGGCAGCATCCTCTCCGCGTACTTCATCATCGCCGCCAACGCTTTCATGCAGAACCCGGTCGGCTACGTCTTCAACCCCGAGACGAACCGCGCAGAGCTGACCGACTTCTGGGCGCTGCTCACGAACCCCGTCGCGCTCGCGGCCTTCCCGCACACGATCTTCGGTGCGCTCATGTTCGCCGCCGGCGTCGTGATCTCGGTCTCGGCCTGGCACCTCGCCCGCGGCCAGCATTTCGACACCATGCGCATCTCGCTGAAGTTCGGGCTGTGGGCGATGATCTTCTCGACCGCGGGCGTCGTGCTCACGGGCGACCAGCTCGGACTCGCGATGTACGCGGCGCAGCCGATGAAGATGGCGGCGGCCGAGGCGACCTTCAACACGGTCTGCGGCTACGACGCCTCGTTCAGCCTGTTCACGCTCGGCACGCCGGACGGGAGCTCCGAGCTGTTCTCGATCCGCGTGCCGTACCTGCTCTCCCTGCTGTCGACCCACTCGTTCGACGAATGCGTGCACGGCATCAACGACCTGAACGCCGAGTACTCCCAGACCTTCGCCGACACCGGGCTGACCGAGTTCGCCCCCATCCTGTGGGTCACGTACTGGGCGTTCCGCTGGATGATCGGCCTGGGCATGGCCGCCGGTCTCGTCGCCGTCATCGGCCTGTGGCTCACCCGCAAGAGCGCGAAGAAGCCTCCGACGCAGTGGATGTGGAAGCTCGCGATCTGGTCGTTCCCGCTCGCTCTCGCCGCCAACATCATGGGCTGGGTCTTCACCGAGATGGGCCGGCAGCCCTGGATCGTGTTCGGTCTGATGACCACGCAGGACGGCGTCTCGCCGGGCGTCAGCGGCGTCGAGGTGCTGATCTCGCTCATCGCCTTCACCGCGATCTACGCCGCCCTCGCCGTGGTCGAGATCCGCCTCATCATCCGGGCCGCGCAGAAGGGGCCTGACACCGAAGAGCAACCCCACGACGAGACGGCCCAGCTGCCGTCGGTCGTCTACTGAGAGGAAGGAGCATCATGGATCTCGCAACGCTCTGGTTCTTCATCGTCGCCTTCCTCTTCGTCGGCTACTTCGTGCTCGACGGCTTCGACTTCGGCGTCGGGATGTCGCTGCCCTTCCTCGGGCGGAACGACGTGTCGCGCCGACAGGTCATCAACACGATCGGCCCGATCTGGGACCTCAACGAGACCTGGGTCATCGTCGCCGGCGCCTGCCTGTTCGCGTCGTTCCCGGAGTGGTACGCGACCCTGTTCAGCGGCTTCTATCTGCCGCTGCTGCTGATCCTGCTCGCGCTCATCCTGCGCGGGGTCTCGTTCGAGTACCGGCACCAGCGCGAGAGCGCGGCGTGGAAGCGCGGCTTCGACCGGATGATCGTGATCGGCTCGGCCGTGCCCGCCTTCCTCTGGGGCGTCGCCTTCGGCAACATCGTGCAGGGAGTCGCGATCGACGCGGACCACATCTACGTCGGCGGGTTCTTCGCCCTGCTCAACCCGTACTCCCTGCTCGTGGGCCTCACGACGCTGCTGGTGTTCTTCCTGCACGGCGTGCTGTTCGTGGCGCTGAAGACCGACGGACAGGTGCACGACGACGCGCGGCGCCTGGCGAAGATCGCGGCCGTGCCGACGATCCTCGTGGCAGCAGGCACCGTGCTCTGGACGATCGGGATCGCCGCGGGACGCGAGGCGCCGCTGCTCTGGCTGGTCGTCGTCGCGGGCGCGCTCGCCGCGGTCTCGCTGATCGCCGCTGTGTTGTTCTCGCTGCGCGGGCGCGACGGCCGGGCCTTCACCGCGGGAGCTGCGACCGTGCTGTTCGCCGTCGTCATGCTGTTCTTCGCCCTCTTCCCGTTCGTCATGCCCTCGACGATCGACCCCGCGTACAGCCTGACGATCGCCAACGCCTCGAGCACGCCGTATACGCTGCAGATCATGAGCTGGACCGCGCTGATCGCCCTTCCCCTGGTCATCGCGTACCAGACCTGGACGTACTGGATCTTCCGCAAGCGCGTCACGCGCTCGTCGATCGAGGCGGCTCCGGCACACGCATGAGCAAGTCCTCCGTGCGGGGCGTTTCGTCTCGCTTCGCTCGCTCAACGACCGAGCCATGAAACCCGTCGATCCGCGACTGCTGCGGTACGCGGGTGCCGCGAGGGGGTTCCTCGCGGCATCCGCGCTGATCGGCGTGGTGCAGACGGCCGTGACGGTCGCGTTCGCGTGGCTGCTGACGGATGCCGTCACCGGCGCGCTCGCGGGGCGGGATGTCTCGTCGTCGCTGTTCTGGCTGCTCGCGGCCGCGCTGCTGCGCGGCATCCTCATCGCCGCGTCGGATGCCGCCGGGACGCGCGCCGCCGCGAAGACGGGGATGCAGTTGCGGTCGGCGCTCATCGCGGCGGTCGGCCGGCTCGGACCGGGGTGGCTGGCGCAGCGGAACCAGACAGCACTGGCGGTGACCGCGGGGCACGGGCTGGAAGCCCTCGACGCATACTTCGCCCGGTACATCCCGCAGCTGGTGCTCACGGTGATCGCGACGCCCGTGATCGTCGCGGTGATGTGGTGGCAGGACTGGCCGAGCGGGCTGACAGCGATCATCACCCTTCCGCTGATCCCGCTGTTCCTGATCCTCATCGGCATCGCGACGCGCACCGTGCAGAAGAAGCAGTGGCAGACGCTGCAGCGGCTCGCGGCGCGGTTCGCCGACACGGTGCAGGGCCTCTCGACGCTGCGGCTGTTCGGACGCGACCGGCGTGCGGCCGACCGCATCGAGGTCACCGCCGACGAGTACCGGCGCGAGACGATGAAGGTGCTGCGGTTCTCGTTCCTCTCGGGCTTCGCGATGGAGCTGCTCGCCTCGCTCGCGGTGGCGCTGATCGCAGTGGCCGTCGGGTTCCGGCTGCTGTCCGGTGACCTCTCGCTCGAGGTCGGGCTGTTCGTGCTGCTGCTCGCGCCCGAGGCGTTCCTGCCGATCCGCCAGGTCGGGGTGCAGTTCCACGCCGCGGCCGAGGGGGTGGCGGCGACGGAAGACGTGTTCGACGTGCTCGACCAGGCCGGGGCGCGGACCCGGGACCGCGTCACTTTGCAGGTCCAGATCACGGATGCAGGTCGAAACGCCGCGGATGCTGCCTGCATCCGTGAATTCGACCTGCAAACCGCCGGCGGGGTCCCTCCGGCGGCTGAGGCTCTCGTGGTCTCCGACCTCCGCGTCCGTGACCTGCCGCCGGTCTCCTTCACGGCCGAACCGGGCACCATCACTCTGATCGAAGGGCCCAGTGGCGCGGGAAAGTCGAGCCTGCTCGCGGCCCTGCGGGGTGCGGCGGAGTACGAGGGCAGCGCCGGTTTCGCGGGGAGGGATGTGCGCGACCTCTCACCCGCTGTATGGCTGGCCTGGGCCGGGCAGAAGCCGGGTCTGCTGCAGGGGACCGTCGCCGAGAACGTGGCTCTCGGCGACCCGGAGCCCGATGCCGGCGGCATCCGCTCTGCGCTGGACGCCGCCTGCGCGGACGCGCTCGATGCGGAGCGGATGCTCGGCGTGCAGGGCAGCGGGCTGTCGGGCGGACAGGCGCAGCGCGTCGCCGTCGCCCGCGCGCTGTACCGGCATGCAGCGGATCCCACCCGGGTGCTCGCGCTCGACGAACCCTCGAGCGCGCTCGACCCCGACACGGAGGAGCGGCTGTGGCGGTCTCTCCGGGACCGGGCGGATGCCGGGGCGACGATCCTGCTCGTCTCGCACCGCCGATCGGCGCGGGACATCGCCGATCAGGTCGTCGCCCTGGGGGTGAGCGCATGACCTCTCTCACGCGCGCCGAGCGTGTGCGCGGCATCCTCCGTCTCGCGCAGCCGCCGATCGGACGGTTCCTCCCGGGCCTGATCTGGGGTGTGCTCTCGGCGGGCGCCGCCGTCAGCCTGCTGGCGGTGAGCGGCTGGCTCATCGTGAGCGCGTCGATCGTCGACTCGCTCGTGCCGCTGTCGATCGCCGTGGTCGGGGTGCGGTTCTTCGCCGTGTCCCGCGCCGTGACCCGGTACCTCGAGCGGCTGAGCGGGCACGACGCCGCCCTGCGGCAGCTCGCGACCACGCGCGCCGACATGGTGCGCCGGCTCATCCCGCTGTCGCCGGCGGGGCTCGGATCGACCGACCGCGGACGGGTGCTCGCGGCCCTCGTCGACGACGTGGAGAACCTGCAGAACCTGCCGCTCCGCGTGGTGCAGCCGCTCGCGGTCGCAGGCCTCGTCGCGGTCGGGGCCGTCGGCTTCCTCGCGTTCGTCTCCCCGCCGGCCGCGCTGACCCTTGCCGCCTGCCTGATGGTCGCCGCTGCCGCATCGGTCGGCCTGGGCTGGGTTTTCGGCTCGCGTGCCGAGGCGCTCGTGTCCGCCCGACGGGCCGACCTCTCCGCCGCGCTCGTCGACTACTTCGGCAGCCTCGATGTGCTCCTGGCCTACGGGGCCGAGGAGCAGGCACGTGCGCGGATCGCCGAGGCGGACGCCGCCCTCCGCCGGCTGGTCGCCCGCGCCTCGCTCGCGCAGGCGATCGCTGCCGGGGTGGTGTCGGCCGTCGCCGGCGCGGCGTCGGTGTGGGCGCTCGCCGCAGCTGCCCCCGGTCTCGCGAGCGGAGTCATCGACGGGCCGTGGCTGGCGGTCGCGGTGCTGGTGCCGATGGTCGTGTTCGAGATCTTCGGAGCGGTGCCGATCGCCGCGGCATCCTGGCGGAGCGTGCGGTCGAGCGCTGAACGCATCGTCGACGTGCTCCCGGAGCGGATGCCGGATGAGTTGCGGGCGGACGACGGCGACGATGCCGAGGTCGTCGAGGCTCCGACGCTGCGGCTGCGGGGCGTGCGCGCGAACTGGCCGGGTGGCGCGGCGGCGCTGCGTGGCGTCGACCTCGACCTGCGGCCTGGCGAGCGCGTGCTGGTCGCGGGCCCGAGCGGAGCGGGAAAGAGCTCTCTCGCCGCGGTGCTCGTGGGTTTCCTCCGCGCCGAGGGCGAGTACCTGATCGATGATCGGGATGCCGCGGCGATGTCGGGTCCGGCGCTGCGCCGGACCATCGGCCTGTGTGAGCAGAGTCCGCAGCTGTTCGACGAGGACATCCGCCAGAACCTCCTGTTCGCGCGCGACACCGCGACCGACGAGGAGCTGCTCGACGTGCTGGAACGGGTCGGCCTGGGGGAGTGGATGCAGGAGCGCGGCGGTCTCGACGCCAGAGTCGGCGACCGCGGCGCTCTCGTGTCGGGCGGGCAGGCCCAGCGCATCGCTCTCGCGCGGGCGCTGCTCCGCGGCTTCCCGGTGCTCGTGCTCGACGAGCCGACAGCGGGCGTCGATCCGGATGCCTCCGACGCTCTGCTGCGCGACCTGCTGGGTGCGGCGGGCGAGCAGTCCGTGCTGCTGATCTCGCACGTCGCGCCGCCGGCGGGGACGGTCGATCGCGTCATCCGGCTCGAGGGCGGCCGGACGATCTGAGACCTCGAATCGCTCAGCGGTGCAGCGGCGTCGGAGGCTCCATCACGATGCCCTGCGCCTCGAAGGCCTTGCGGCGTTCCTCGATGCGGCGGTGCAGCTCGACCTGGGCGTCGTCGACGAACTGCGGGTCGAGCTCGACGGTCGCGGGGCGCGGGTCGCCGTGGTGCGCCGCGATGTACGCGTCGAGCTCGGGGCCGCTCGTCCATGAGGTGATCAGCGCGTAGCGCGGTGCGGTTCCGCGATGCCAGACCGCGTGCCAGAACCGCTGCGTGTCGACGATGATGCGCGAACCGGCTCGCAGGGGCAGCCGCACCTCGGTGGCCGGATCGAACCGGTCGGAGCGGAGGATCAGCATCGATTCCGTGTCGTCGGTGAGGTTGAAGAACCCGCGCACGACCCAGCCGGTTCCGTCGTCGTTGAGGCGGTTGTTGTCGTCCTGGTGCAGGTTGTAGATCGCGTCGGCGTACTCGTTGGGCTGCAATTCGATCACCCGGCACCGCCCGATGCCGGCCCCCGGCTCGAGCGCCCGCTGCTGCAGCGTCGGCGCCGTCGCGACCTGGGATGCGATCCAGACGCCGTCCTTGTCGGTGCGGGGCGGCGTGTGGTTCCAGAAGCCGTTGCAGTCGACGTCGCCGGCGTAGCTGGTGAGCGGAGCGAAGCGCGTGATGCCCGAGGAGCGCCAGCGCACGTACTCGAGATCGCGCCACTCGGCGGAGTCGATGTCGGCGGGGTGATCGTCGAGGACGACGTAGCCGGTCTCGGCCAACGCGTCGGACGTGATGAAGCCCATCGGTCGCATCCTTCCCTCGGGGTGCTTAGGACATCCTAACTCGGGAGGGGCCCTGGCGTCGGAGGGTGCGCCGGGGAAAACCGGCGGGGGATCCCGTTCTCAGGCGATCACGACATCGCGCGCTGCGGCGGTGAGAGTCGCGAGGTCGGCAGGCGGCAGCTCTGAGGTGACGACGACGTCCGGCGCATCGATCGCGCAGAGCGAGACGAAGCAGGTCGTCCCGAACTTGCTGGCGTCGATCGCCGCGATCGTCCGCTGCGACGACGCCCTGGCGGTGCGTTTCACGGCGGCGTCCTCGACGTTCCACTCCGAGAAGCCGTGGTCGAGCGAGAACCCGCTGGCTGTCATCACGTAGAGGTCGAACCGGTGCGCCAGCAGGTATTCCACGCTCTCCGAGCCGCTGATGCTGAGCTCGCCCGCGCGTACCACGCCCGGCGGCATCAGCAACCTCACGGACGTGGAGGAGGCGAACTCCCACGCGACGCGGAGCGAGAGCGGGCACACGGTCACCTGCCGATCCGTCAGGGCCTGCGCGATGGCGATGCCGGTCGTGCCGCCGTCGAGCACGATCGTGGTCCCGTCGTCGATCAGGCTCGCCACCCGTGCGGCGATCGCCTTCTTGTCGGCGGCGTGCGTCTGCTCGCGCACCGCGATCGGGGGCTCGTAGCTGCTGCCGATCGCAAGCTGGGCGCCCCCGTGGTAGCGCTTGACCGCCCCCGCGTTCTCCAGCGCCTCGAGGTCGCGCCGGATCGTGATCTCCGTGACGCCGATGCGCGAGCCGAGATCCGCGACCGAGAGGGAACCCGTCTCCTTGAGCATCGCGATGATCTCCTGATGGCGGAGGTCCTTTGCGTTCACCATGCCCCCATTCTCGTCCACGGACGTCTCGAAAAGTTCGAACGAAAGTTGTGTGCCCCTCTTGACGATCGAAACGATCACAACTTATGATCATTCAAACATTACAAGTGTTTGAACGCGAGACGTTCACACAGTTCGAGCGAAAAGAGTTCCCCATGGCGGATCGCACGCCCTTCGAAGACGACATCCAGGAACAGCCCGAGGCGCTGCGTCGTCTTGCCGCCTCCGCGGCGCTGCCGGCCCAGGTGCTCGGTGCCGTCGAGCGCCCCGAGCAGCGCATCGTCCTCACGGGCATGGGATCGTCCCACTTCGCCGGCATCCCCACGTGGCGTCGGCTCGTCGCCGCCGGTCGCCCGGCGTGGAACGTCGACGCCGGGCAGCTGCTCGATGCTCCCGGCCTCCTCGGCGTCGGAACCACCCTCGTCGCCACCTCGCAGTCGGGCGCCAGCGGCGAGGTCGCCGAGCTGCTCGATCGTCGGGCCTCGGGTGCCGTGAGCTTCGATCAGGCGATCGGGATCGCGGACGCCGCCGACAGCGTGCTCGCGCAGAGCTCCGACACCTTCCTCCCGCTGCACAGCGGACCAGAGGCCACCGTGAGCACCAAGAGCTACCTGAACACCCTCGGCGTGCACCGCCTGTTCTCGGCGGCAGCGCTCGGCGAGGATCAGCTCGCCGTGCGCGCGGAGCTGCTCCTTGCCGCCGAGCTCGTCGCCGCGGCGATCTCCCGCGTCGACACGGCCGAGCTGGCGGCATCCGTCGCCGGTCACCCCCGACGTCGTCTCGCCTTCGTCGGCTGGGGCGACCACGCGGCCACGGCCCTCTACTCCGCGCTGATCACGAAGGAATCATCCAAGGTCGCCGCCGAGGGATACATCGGCGGGCAGTTCCGCCACGGGCCGTTCGAGCTCGCCGGCGATGGGCTTACCGTCGTGCTGTTCGGCTCGAGCGCCGCCGAGCCGGACGCGAGCCTGCGCCGACTCGCGGAAGACCTCGTGGCGAGCGGGTCGCGCGTCGTCTTGGTCGGCGACGACTCCGTTCCGGGCGCCGTGACCATCGAGGTCGAGCGCGGCGACGGGCTCACGGCCCTCATGGTCGACTCGGTCGTCGTGCAGCTCCTCGCGGTGGATCTGGCCAGGGCCAACGGCGTCGTCCCGGGAGAGTTCCTGTTCGGCAGCAAGATCACGACGGTGGTGTGACGATGGCTTCCCGCATCCTCCCCACGACCGTCGACACCCTCGTGATCGGCGGAGGCACCGGCGGCACGGCGTTCACCGGAGTTCTCGCCCAGCACTCCGATGAGTCGATCCTCCTCGTCGAGGCAGGGCCGGACTACGGCGCCTTCGCCGATGAGCGGTGGCCCGCCGACATGCTGGACGCACTGATCATCCCGCTGTCCCACGACTACGACCTCCACACCGCATCGACCGACGGTCGACCGGCCATCGACCTGCCGCGCGCCCGCATCCTCGGCGGCTGCTCCGCCCACAACGGATGCACCGCTTCGATCGGAGCCGCGTTCGAGTACGACGAGTGGGCTCGGCTCGCCGATGACACGCGCTGGAGCGCCGATGAGGTCGTGCCGCTGCTCGAGTGGGTGCGCGATCGCTTCCGGGTGAGCCACACCACGATGGAGGAGCTGACCCCTCCACAGCGGGCGTTCGTCGAGGCGGGCATCGCCGCGGGGCTCCCGCTCGACTACGACCTCGACGACATCGCCGCGGGCGAGGGGATCGGCCCGATGCCGGTCAACATCGTCGACGGCGTCCGGTGGAACGGCGCCTTCGCCTTCCTCGACGCGGTGAGGTCGCGCCCCCGCCTGCAGATCGCGGATGGCGTGCAGGCCGAGCAGATCGTGGTCGAGGACGGCGCGGTCACCGGTGCGTGGCTCGTCGTCGACGGAGAGCGGATGCTGGTCACCGCGAAGCGCGTCGTGCTCGCCGCCGGCGCGTACCATTCGCCGGCGCTGCTCCTCCGCTCCGGGATCGGGCCGCGCGAGGAGCTCGCCGACCTCGGCATCGAGACCGTCGTCGACCTCCCCGGCGTCGGCAAGCACCTGCTGGACCACTCGTGCGTGCAGCTGAACTTCGCCGGACGCGAGGGGCTCGTCGACGAACTGCGCGCGCTGCCGTTCCACCCGGACGAGCAGACCGTCGGTCGCTTCCGGTCGAGCGTCTGCGATGACGGCCCCTACGACATCCACGTCTTCATGGTCGCCGGCGAGAACAGCGGCCACCCTGGTCTGCCGCCCATCTCGCTGTACGGAGGAGCGATGCGCGCCAGATCCGAGGGCGTGGTCACCCTCGGGGCCGACCTCGACGTCGTCAACCCGGTCATCGACCACCGCTACGGCACCGATCCCGACGGCTACGACCGGAAGGTGCTCGCCGAGGCGCGCGACCTGCTGCGCGCGATGGCGGAGCACGAGGGGCTCGCCGATGTGCTGGGCGAGGAAGTGACCGACGGCACCGATCCGCTCGACCGCATCGTCAACTACTGCCACCCGGCAGGCAGCTGCAAGATGGGCGCGGCATCCGACCCTCAGGCCGTCGTCGACGGCGCGGGTCAGGTGCACGGCGTCTCGGGGCTCCTCGTCGCCGACGCCTCGGTCATGCCGACGATCACGCGCGGCAACATCAACCTCCCCACCGCGATGATCGGCGCCCGCGTCGCTGCCGCGGCACTGGGCATCTCCCCGGCTGCCGTCGCGCACGCTGACTGATCCACTCCGCACCGACCCGACCCGACCCGACCCGACCCGAACAGGAGTTCACCGATGAACGCACGCACCAGGCTGTATCCAGCCAACAGGCGACGGGCACTGCAGGCCGTCGCAGCCCTCACCGGACTCGCTCTCGCCGCCACCGGCTGCAGCGCGGGGATGGGAGGGGGTTCCGGATCCGACGATGTCGCCGATGCCTCCGGAGAGTTCGACTGGAAGCGCTACGACGGCCAGGAGATCTCGGTGATGCTGAACGAGCATCCCTGGACCACCGGCATCAAGGAGCACCTCGCGGAGTTCGAGGAGCTGACCGGGATCGAGGTCTCCCTCAACACCTACTCCGAGGATCTCTACACCGCCAAGGTCGAGCAGGCAGTCCGGTCCGGCTCGGCCCCGGGCGTCTACATGCTGCCGATGGACGACTTCGCCGCCACGCAGTACGACGCCGACCTGATCGAGCCGCTGACGCCGTACCTCGAGAACTCGTCGCTGACGAGCGAGGAATACGACTTCGACGACTTCCCCTCGGGCCTCGTGGATCCGGGGCGATTCCCGGCCGGTGACGCGGATGCGCAGGTCTACGAGGTTCCGATCGCGACCGAGTCGTACATCCTCTTCTACAACAAGCAGATCGTCGACGAGTACCTCGGCGGAGTGGTTCCGGAGACGATGGACGACCTCATCGCCGCGGCGGAGAAGATCACCGCGGAAGGCGACGGCGAAGTCTTCGGCTCCGTGGTCCGCGGCGTGCGCTCGGACGGGCTTCGCGACACGATCACCGGCATGGTGCTGAACCAGTGGCCGCTCGATCGCGAGATCGAGGCGCCGTTCAACGTCTGGTTCGACGGGTCGTGGGACGACCCGCGGCTCACGGATCCCTCGATCGTGAAGGGGCTCTCGGACTACGCCTCCCTCATCGCCGCCGGCCCGAGCAACCGCTTCAACCTCGACTGGCCGGACGCCACCAGCCTCTTCGCGCAGGGGAAGGCCGCCTTCTTCATCGACGCGAGCGTGTTCGGTCCCGGGTTCGAAGACCCGGAGACCTCGACCGTGAGCGGCGAGGTCGGCTACGCGGCGATTCCTGCCGGCGATGTCGAGGGAAGTGCCGGCGTGTGGTCCTGGGGGCTCGCGATGGCGAAGAACGCCGAGAACAAGGGCGCCAGCTGGATGTTCCTGCAGTGGGCGACGAACAAGGAGATGACCGCGAAGCTCGGTGCGTACACGGGTGGTGCGCCGCGTCAGTCCTCGGCATCCGACGCCGCGTATCTGGAATCCCTGAATCCGGAGTTCATCGACGTGACGACGGATGTCGCCGCGACCGCCCGAACGACGGCGGTGCTCCGTGCCAACTGGAAGCCGGGCATGCTGGTGATCGTCGACGGCATCCTGGCGGTCGCGAACGGCGACGATCCGGAGCAGACCTTCGAGCGCGCGAACGAGCAGATGAAATCGGCGCTCGAATGACCTCCACCGAGCTCCTCGTCACGGCCGACAGCACCCGGGGCGGCTTGCGCCCCGGGGCTGCGCCCCGACGCGAGGCACCCCGACGGCCGGCATCCGGCAGGGGAGCGTCGCTCTACCTGGTACCGATGATCGTCCTGCTGGGAATGACCTCGATCGTGCCGATCGTCTACTCGCTCTCCCTCAGCCTGTTCAACTGGAACTGGGGATCGCGCTTCGACTTCGTGGGGCTCGACAACTACATCGCCCTGCTGGGTGACGGGGAGTTCTGGGCGTCGCTGTTCCGCACCGCGCTCTTCACCCTGCTCGCGGTGGCGTTCGAGATCGTGCTCGGATTGGCGATCGCGATGGCCGTGCAGTCGATGACGCGCGGCCTGGGCTGGCTGCGCACGGTCTTCATCCTCCCGCTGATGGTCTCGGGCATGGTCGTCGCACTCGTCTGGAAGGTGATGCTGGACCCGACGCTCGGCGTCATCCCGTTCCTGCTCGGAAAGGTCGGACTCCCGGGTGTCGACCTTCTGGGCTCGGCGACCACCGCGCTGCCGGCGCTGGCGGGGATCGACACCTGGTGGCAGACCGGATTCGTCTTCATCATCCTGAGCGCCGGGCTCGCCGGGTTGCCGAAGGAGCCGTTCGAGGCATCGCACGTCGACGGCGCGAATGCGATCCAGCGCTTCCGGTTCCTCACGCTGCCGATGATGGTGCCGATCATCCTCACGGTCGCGGCCATCCGCACCGTCGACTGCCTCAAGGTCTTCGCCCTCGCGTTCGGCACCACGAACGGGGGCCCTGCCCAGTCCACCGACTTCACCCAGATGCTCGCCTACCGCACCGCGTTCCGCGAGTTCAAGATGAGCGAGAGCATGACCATGATGATCACGTACACGCTGCTGATCGTCGTGGTGCTCGCGGTCGTCGGTCTCATCCGAAAGGCAGGACGCCGTGCGCTCTAGTCTCTCCGGCAGGATCATGCGCGGCGTCTTCGTCGCCATGGCCGTGATCGCCACGATCTTCCCCTTCGTCTGGACGCTCAATCTCGCGACGCAGAACACCGCGTCCGGGAGCGGACCGACCTTCTTCGCCGCTCCCTCGTTCGAGGCATTCGCCGCCGTGTGGGAGAACAGCGACTTCGTCGGCTCGATGGTGATGAGCGTGATCGTCGTCGCGCTCACCGTCGTGCTCTCGCTGCTCGTGACGGTACCCGCGGCCTACGCACTGGTGAGGTTCCGCGTGCGGAGGAAGTCGGGACTCGTGGTCTGGTTGCTGCTGGCCTACCTGCTGCCCGACTTCCTGATCGCGATCCCGATGTTCGCGCTGCTGCAGAACATCGGTCTCTACGACACCGCGTTCGGTCTGGCGCTCGCGTACCAGGTGTTCATGGTGCCGCTCGCGATGTGGCTGCTGCTGCGCTTCTTCGAAGAGGTGCCCGCCGAACTCGCCGAGGCCGCCAGCATCGACGGCGCGTCCCGGTTCGTCACCCTCACGCGGGTGTACCTTCCGATCGTGCGTCCGGGGATCGCGACGACCGCGGTGCTCATCGCCGTGACGGTCTGGAACGAGGTCACCCTCGCCCTCTCGCTGACGCTGAACAACCCGACCGTGCCCATCGCGATCGCCGCATACAAGGGCTACGCTTCGATCCAATGGGACCAGCTGGCCGCGGCGTCGCTGCTGGCCATGGCTCCGGTGATCATCTTCGCGATCTTCGCGCAGAAGCACATCGTCAGCGGATTGACGGCAGGAACGGGGAAGTGAGAGTCATCGGCGTCGACGTCGGCGGGACGAACATCCGCGCCGCGCTGTTCGACGATGCTGCGGAGGTCCGCACGGTCGTGCGTCCTGCAACGCTGGGTCCGGGCGAGCGGCCGGCCGAGGCGATGCTCGCGTTGATCCGTGAGGTGGCGATGGATGAGGATGTCGCCGCTGTCGGAATGGCGATCACAGGCCCGGTCGACGTGCGGACGCGGATCGTGCACAACTCCCACACCTTGCCGGACTGGTCAGGAACATCGTGGGTCGACGAGGTCGAGACCGCACTCGGCCGACCCGTCGTGGTGGAGAACGACGCGATGGGCGCGGCGTTCGGGGAGTTCGCCCACGGCGCGGGCCGCGAGGCCGAGGTCATGGCCATGGTCACGCTCGGCACCGGGATCGGGGTCGCCGTGGTGTCGCGGGCGACCGGTGCGCTGCGGGGAGCCGCGGCCTTCCATCCCGAAGGTGGCCACTTGCTGATCGGCAACGGCTCGCTGGAAAGAGTCGACCGCTGCTACTGCGGCCAGGTCGGATGCTGGGAGGAGCTGTGCAGCGGCAGCAGCATCCCGAAGTACTGGATCACCGAAGGTCGCATCCGCTGGGACGACTACGGTCAGGTGCTCGCCCGTGGAGTTCGCAACGTCACGCGCGCATACGCGCCCGACACGATCGTGTTCGGCGGCGGCGTCAGCGCCAACTTCGACGACTTCGCGCCAGCGCTGCGGGAGGCCTTCGCGGAACCCGATCCGATGGGCGCGCCCGTGGTCTTCGTGCAGGCAGAGCTGGATCAACCCGGATGCGTCGGCGCTGCTCACCTGGCGGCGACGCTCGCCGAGTGATCACTACGCTCGCCGACTGCACGCCGATATTCTGGAGGGATGACTCAGCCGCAGGGAGCGCTCCTCGTGGGCAGCGTGAACTACGACGACGCCGAGACGACGATGCGCACGGCGGCTGCGATGCTCGGATCGCACCTGCGACGCCTTCCCGACGGCGAGGTCGGGAAGCGGTTCCACTGGATCATGTTCCAGCCCGACGTGATCGGACAGGCCGACGGCATCGAGCGCGTCGGCGACCAGCCGATCCCCTTCCCTGCCGGCATCGACGCCCGGGGTCTGCGCATCGCGGAGGGAGCGGATGCCGCCGCGATCGAGCTTCCGCCGCTCGGCTACGCCTCGGCCGCGATCGAGTCGTACGCGACCTTCGTGCGGCTGCGCGAGGACGGCGCCGTGCCCGCCGGCATCCGCTTCCAGGTCTCGCTCCCGACGCCGCTCGCCGTGATCTCGTCGTTCTTCCACGGCGACGACCGCGCGGCGATCGAGCCGGTGTACACGGCAGCGATCCTGCGCGAGCTCGACGAGATCCTCGCCGCCATCCCGCACGACGACCTCGCTGTGCAGTGGGACGTCGCGAGCGAGATGGGCATCATCGAGCGGGCGTCCGGATACGGAGCGCTCATGGAGGCGTGGTGGCCGGGAGACCCGTTCGACGGACTCGTGTCGAGACTGGCCGCGCTGATCGACGCCGTGCCGGCAGGCGTCGAGGTGGGCGTGCACCTCTGCTACGGCGACGCGGGGGAGAAGCACTTCGTGGAGCCGACGGATGCCGCGAACCTCGTCCGCTATGCGAGCGCCGTGGTGGCGGCATCCGCTCGGGAGATCACGTGGCTGCACCTGCCCGTGCCGATCGCCCGTGACGACGAGGGGTACTTCGCGCCGCTCGCGTCTTTGGTCCCGGTCTCGGAGCTGTACCTGGGGCTCGTGCACCGAGAGGACGGGGCCGAGGGGGCGGCGCGGCGGATCGCCGCGGCTCTGCGCTTCGCGCCCGAGTTCGGCGTCGCGACCGAGTGCGGCATCGGGCGGGCTCCGGCCGGTTCGACCGAGGGCATCCTGCGGACCCACGCCGAGGTCGCCGCGGCCTGGTGAGCATCCGGTCGACTCGCGGATTCGCGCGGCGGGCCGGTCTCGCGTAAGCTATTCCGCGGTGACGTGTCCGAGCGGCCGAAGGTGCAACTCTCGAAAAGTTGTGTAGGGTAACCCCCTACCGTGGGTTCAAATCCCACCGTCACCGCCACCACGAAGGCCCCGACTCCCTTGGAAACACTGGGAAGCGGGGCCTTCGTCATTCCGGCACCGCGCACAACGGTAACGCAGCGGTAACGCGAGCCGAATCGTGGTTGTAGTCGATGATCCACTCGGCGGCAGTTGGGGCCATCGCAACGTCTGCCGCTAGTGACACCGCGTGCTTCAAGTCAAAGGCCGTAGTGCGTCACCGGACGGTCACGGCTGAAATCTCACGATTTTCGGGAAGGGGCCATCAGGAGTTGTTGCGGGATGCCAGCGTCGGTCAATCCGCTTGTTCAGATGCGCTTTCTGATGTCTCTAGTCGTGTTTTCGCGGAGTTGATGCGGGGTGTTTGGCAGTCGAGGTTGCGCGTCTCTGACGGCGGTCGGAGACCTGAAGAAAACATCCTGATGAGAACGGATGCGTTATCGTCCTGAAACGCGACTAGATCTCGCCGCCGTCATTCCATCCGCACTCGGAGCAACGTGCTCCCGCATAGGTGTCGTCTCGAACCTCGTCCACCTGGCTCCGCCCTTTGAGTTTGTCGACGGGTGCACCGCAACGCGGGCACGCTAGCAAGACTCCATAGCCGGGGAAGTACTCCATCTGAATGCCCATCTCGTCCAGGGTGGTCTGCATCGCCAGCAGGCGGTCGTTGCCTCGCATCCCCATGAGCGCATTCGCGACCCCGTCGACGTCTCCATTGCGCGCGTCGATCCATTTCATGTCTTTAATTAGCTGCGGCAGGCGTCGCCGGTCGGACCTAGCGCCGTGAGATCCGGACGGTGAGCTGCCATCCGTCGTTCGACATCGTGGCATTCGAGACCCGGACGACCTCTCCCCGCGCGACATCCGCGAGTGAGCGCGCGAGCGGATTCACCAGGGCCGTCTCGATGGCGTTCCCGATCCCGCGACCGCCGAAGGCCAGCTTCGTCAGCGCGTACTGCTCGAGGGTCTGCCGCACGCTCTCGCCGATCTCGAGATGCGCGCCCAGCCGGATCTGCACCGTCTCGGCGACGGCGTCGATGTACTTGCCGACGAGCTCGAGCCCCACCTCGGGGGTGATCGAGTCGAACACGATGATGTTGTCGCCCATGCGGCTGAGGAGTTCGGGTCGCTCGAGCTCGTCGGTGAAGTGGCGTTGGATGGTCTCGAGGATCTTCGCCGCCGCCGTGGATCCGCTCTCCGTCTGCTCGGAGGCGACGGCGTCGTGCAGCGCGGCGCTGGCCCCGAGATTGGATGTGAAGATGATCACGGATTCGCTGAAGTAGACGGTCTCGCCGCTGCCGTCGGTGAGGCGCCCGTCATCGAGGATCTGCAGGAACTTGTCGAGGATCCGCGGGTGCGCCTTCTCGATCTCATCGAACAGGAGCACCGCGAACGGGCGCTCGCGCACGGCGTTCGTCAGTTCGCCGCCGTCACGGTGCCCGATGTAGCCGGGAGGTGCCCCGATGAGTCGAGCTTCGCTGTGCTCTGCCGAGAACTCGCTCATGTCGAAGCGGATGTACGCATCCTCCGCGCCGAAGAGCACCTCGGCCAGCGTCTTCGCGAGCTCGGTCTTCCCGACTCCGGTCGGCCCGGCGAAGAAGAGGATGCCCTGAGGTCGGGCTCGTCCGCCTCCCTGGTGCGCACCGGTCAGGCCGAGCGCAGACCGGAGCAGGATGTCCAATGCTCGCCTCACGGCGCGCGGCTGGCCGAGCACCCGACGCCCGATGATCGTGTCTGCGTGTCGGATGCGCTCCAGGAGCTGCGGGTCCTGCCAGGGGCTGTCGACGACACCGGCGAGGTAGCTGCGCACGGCCTCCTCGATGCGGTCGAGTCCGGTCGCCTGATCGTGTGCGAGCACCGCGATGCTGCGCATCGCCCGGAT
The DNA here is from genome assembly GCF_038397745.1 of Microbacterium sp. LWH11-1.2. Lineage (NCBI taxonomy): Bacteria > Bacillati > Actinomycetota > Actinomycetes > Micrococcales > Microbacteriaceae > Microbacterium > Microbacterium sp. LWH11-1.2. The sequence continues at coordinate 1,825,724 of NZ_CP151636.1, forward strand.
CGTGAGGCCCTGCGTCGTCTCCGCGAACGACGAGATCGCGCTGTCGAGCGCGGTCGTGCCGTCGGGGGCCATGGGGGTGAGGAGTCGTGCAGAAGCCGAGCGGCGGGCGCCGAGAGAGGGAACGGGAATGCGGAGGATCCGGGTGCTGTCGGAATGCCTCAGCCACTCCGGTGCGTCGCTCTCGGCATCGGCGATCCAGATGATCGTGTTCCCTCCCGGGACGGTGCGTTCGCCTCCGGGAACCCTGTTGACGTCGTGGATCGCGAGTCGTCGGCTGGCGAGCATGAGACGGCTCGCTTCCACGTTGTCGCGGTCGTTCCAGATCGTGGAACCCGATTCGACGACCAGTGCGACGCGCTGATGGGTCTGCCCGGCCGATCGCAGCAGGAGGTCGGCGAGTTTCGAGACGGCGCCGACGGTCGCGCGGTTCAGGTGCGAGTCGGGGAAGAAGTCGTTGCTCACGACGCCGTCGGCCGCGTGGTCCAGCCAGATGCCCTCGAGCGAGTCGAAGCGATAGACGAGGTCGTAGTCGTTCGCGACGAGGATCTCGCGGACCAGGTCGATGGCGTCGACGAAACCCTCGGACGTCGGGGCCGGGTGCACGTCGTGCACGTTGCCGGTGATCAGGTACTGAGCGGTGATGGGAAGCGAGAGATCGAGTTCCTGCACCCAGGCGGGGGATTCGTCCAGAATGCGCGGAAGCGAGTGGCGTGTCATTGTTCGGCCCTCCGTTGGGCTGGGGGTATGCCGGCCTCGTCGAGTGCCAGCCGATGGGCTTCGAGGCTCGCGCCGAGAAGAGGCGTCGCTTCGCTGGTGACGAATCGCGGTGGGTCGATGCTGAGTGCGGCGAGGCGCTCTTCGAGGACCGCGGTGAAGGCGGGGAATACGCTCAGGGGACCGCCGAACGCGATGGCGCGGGGGTTGACCACGATCGACAGATTCGCGATCGCGAGAGCCAGCACGTCCGCGCTCTCGCGGGCGGCGGCGACGAGCGGGGCTCGGGACAGCACGTCGTGCGCTCGCTCGAGGTCGATTCCGTACACGTCGGCGGTGCCGAGGCCGAGCGCGGCGAGCTGTTCGGTGATGTCGCCTCCCGTGACGGTGCCGTCACGCAGGTAGCCGATCTCTCCGGCGAGACCGCGGTGCCCGCGGAAGAGGTGGCCGTTGAGCAGGAGCCCGGCACCGAGGCCCTGCCCGAAGTACACGTAGACGAAGTTCTCGTATCCGCGGAGCTCGCCCTCGCGGAACTCGCCGAGCGTGGCCCAGTTCACGTCGTTGTCGACGACCACACTGGCCGCGTCTCCGATGGCGAGCTCGGAAGCGGGCTGGATCGCTGCAGCGGGGAAGACCGACCGCGACAGCACCACCGGATCGCCGGAGTTCTTGTCGACGGGGTCGGCGATGGAGACCGCCGCCGCGAGCAGGGGGGCGTCGAAGATCTCGGTCGCGTCGTCGATGAGCTGATTCGTCGTGGACACGATGCTGCGGGAGTCGGTTCCCGGGGTGACGGCGGCCTCGGTGCGGGCACGGATCCGGCCACGGAGATCGCGCGCCTGAACCGTGATCCGGTCGTTCTGGATGACGACGGCGAGAGAGCGGCCATGGTCCGGATTCAGCTCGAACAGCGTGGCGACGCCACCACGCCGGCCCTCGCGCACTCCCACCTCGTGGAGCACGCCGCGCTCGCTGAGCCTGGCCGCGGCGGCCGAGACGGCCGGCTTCGACAGGCCCGTCGCTTCGGCGACCTCAGCGCGCGACATCGGAGACTCGGCGTCACCGAGGAGTGCGAGCACATGCTGATCGGTCATCGATGCGAGCACCTCGGGGCGAGGCGGCGTGAGGCGAGGTCGGCGAGTGCTCCGATTGCCGCTTGACTCCGACACAAACCTCTCCTATCGTATCCAGCATGATTCAGTAATCGTAGTTTACTGAATACCTCGACCACTAGTAGGAAGAGCATTTCATGACTGAGCAGACAAGTTGGGCGACACCGCCGGAAGACTTCCCTTCCGCGGTTCGCGCAGTGAAGAAGATGCTTCGGGAGCAGATCGGCGACGTCGCCGGCCTCTTCGCCCGCATCGAGGCGGCGATCGAACCCCGAGTCATCGAGATCGAGCAGACGCGCGAGCGGGGCGAGGATGTATGGCCCATCGTGCAGTACGCCGACATCGAGGCCGGCACCGTGCCGCAGGAGACTATCGACCTCATCCACCGTCGTGGCTGTGCGGTGGTTCGCGGACAGGTCTCGCCCGAGCAGGCCACCGAGTGGGACCGGTCGCTGGTCGAGTACGTCGACAGCAACGACTTCATGTCGAAGTATCGCGGCCCCGGAGACGACTTCTTCGGCAATCTCGACGCGTCCAAACCTGAGATCTATCCGATCTACTGGTCGACGGCGCAGATGGAGGCTCGCCAGCACGAGCACACCGCGAAGGTGCAGAGCTTCCTCAACAGGATGTGGAAGAGCGAGTCCCGTGGCGTGACGTGGTTCGATCCCGACCAGGATTCCATGTATCCCGACCGGATCCGTCGTCGTCCTCCGGGAACGAGCTCGAACGGACTCGGCGCCCACACCGACTCGGGATCGGTCGAGCGCTGGCTGACGCCGGCATATCAGCAGGTCTTCGAATCGATCTTCCACGGGGACTTCGATTCGTACGACCCGTGGGACGCCGCGTTCCGCACCGAGGTCGACGAATACCCGTCGTCCACCATGTGCAGCGTCTTCCGGAGCTTCCAGGGCTGGCTCGCCATGTCGGAGATGGCACACGACCAGGGCGTGCTCTGGGTCGTGCCGATCCCTGAGGCGATGGCGTACATCCTCGTCCGCGCCCTCCTCGACGATGTGCCCGAAGACGAGCTGGCCGGCGCCCAGAACGGCAAGGCGCTCGCCATCAGCGATCAGTGGCATCCGCTGCTGATGCGTGCCCGCGCGGGAATCCCCACCGTCCAGCCCGGCGACTCGGTGTGGTGGCACTCGGACATGATCCACGGCGTCGCAGCGGTCGAGAACCAGGAGGGCTGGGGCAACGTCATCTACATCCCGGCAGCCCCGATGTGCGCGAAGAACGCCGCCTACGCGAAGGACGTCGCGGAGCGGTTCCGTCGCGGCGAGAGCCCGGCGGACTTCCCCAAGGAGGACTACGAGGTCGAGTGGGCCAACCGATTCCAGGAGGACCACCTGAATCAGATCGGCGCCAGAGGCCTCGGAATCACGAGGAAAGCTCGCCCGGTCGAGCGGTCGGCCGCGCTGCCTCGTCCGTGAGGCCTCGACCTCGACGACCTCTTCACCCACCGGCCACCCATCCGTTCGTGCACCCTCGGGTGCACCCGAGATCCGAGGGCCGACCGACTCCCCGACCGGGAGCGGTCGGTCCCGGGACCTGTACCACGCACGAGCAGCACCACCCTCACGCACCACACTCACGCACCACCCTCAGCGTCATCGTGGACGCCGCCCTCGGGCGTATACGCGCTGACGTCAAGCGATCAACTCAAGGAAGAGCCATGAACACAGCACGCTTGTCTCGCACCGTCGCCGCCCTGGGCGTCGGTTCCCTCGCCGTGGCCGCACTGGCCGGTTGCGGCGCCAACGACACCTCCGGCGGATCCAGCGGGTCCGACAACGCCCTCGAGGTCACTTCGTGGTGGACCTCGGGTTCGGAAGCCGACGCCCTCGACGTCCTCGTGAAGGCCGTCGAGGAGGCGGATTCCAGCCTCACCGTCGAGAATGCCGCGGTCTCGGGCGGCGGAGGGGCGAACGCCAAGCAGGCGCTCGCCGCTCGCCTCCAGGCGAACGACCCGCCGGACGCTTGGCAGCTGCACCCGGACGGCGAGCTGAAGAGCTACGTCGACGGAGGGCAGGTCGCCGACATCAGCGATCTGTGGGAGGAGAACGGGTGGGCGGACGACCTTCCGGCGGATGTCGCCGAGGTGCAGTCCGTCGACGGCAAGTACTATACGGTCCCGGTCGGAGTCCACCGTGGCAACGTGCTGTGGACGAGTCCGAGCGTCCTCGAGTCGGCGGGGGTGACACTCGACGACTCGACCACGGTCGACGACTTCCTCGCCGACATGCAGAAGGTGGCCGACAGCGGGAAGACCGCAATCTGTCTCGGAGACAAGGACGTGTTCGCCTCCGCCCAGCTGCTCGAGTCGTTCATCATGGCGCGCGTCGGAGCGGACAACTGGAAGAAGCTCTTCACGAACGAGTACTCGTTCGATTCGCCCGAGGTGCAGCAGGCGCTGGAGGACTATAAGACGGCACTGTCTCTCGCGAACAGCGATCACTCGGCACTGACGTGGGACGAGGCTGCCAAGAAGGTCGCGGCCGGCGACTGCGCCGTCAGCCTGATGGGCGACTGGGCCTACGGTGAGCTCGTCAACGGCGGTTTCGAGCCGGGCACCGACTTCGGCTGGGCGTCGTTCCCCGATTCGGCCGACATCTTCGACTACGTCGGCGACGGGTTCTCGATCCCTGCGAACAACATCCCGAACGCCGAGGCCGCGAAGCTGTGGCTGACCACGCTCATGGATCCTGAGGTCCAGACGGAGTTCGCCGCGAAGAAGGGGTCGATCCCGGCACTCACCACGGCGGACACCTCCTCGCTCTCCGAGTACCAGCAGGAGACGGCGGCGACCTTCACCACGGCCGCAGTGATCTCGAGCCTGGCACACGGACAGGTGACCACCGCCGAGTTCGCCCGGGTATACGCGGACGCCGTCACGGCGTTCAACGGAGACCAGAACATCGACTCGTTCCTCGCCACGCTGACGTCGGCGCAGGCCGGACTCTAGATCCGATGGTCGACCTGCAACGCTCCACCGACGCGGCTGCCTCGAGCAGCCGCGTCGGCGGCGCGATCCACGCACAATCGCCTCCGCCGAAGACTCCGCGGAGGCGAACCCGCCACCACGGAGTGCGAACGCAGCGACGTGCTGCGCTCGCGTTCGCGCCCACCATGCTCGTGAGCCTGATCTTCGTCTACGTCTTCATCGGGACGACGATCTACATCTCGCTGTCGAACTGGAAGGTCGGCACGTCGCGCGACCTCTCGGTCCGCGAGCCGTTGGGAGGCACTTACCTCGAACTCGTCAACGAGCAGCGATTCCAGGCGAGCATCCGCAACCTGATCGTGTTCACGGTGTTCTTCCTCCTTCTCGCCGTGCTCGGCGGACTGATCTGGGCGCTGCTCATCCATCATGTAGTCGTCGCGCGCGGCCTTTTCCGCACCGTGTTCCTCCTGCCCTACGCGCTCTCGTTCATCGTCACCGGCGTGGCGTGGCGGTGGATCTTCGCACCGTCGACGGGCATCAATCAGGTTCTGACGTTCTTCGGCGTCGAGAATCCACCGGGGTGGATGACCGACACGACGATCCTCGGAGCGGTCAACACGCCTGACGGTTCGGACTGGTTGAAGGTGCAGCTCGGTGTGCCCGTGGCGATGCTCCCGATCATCTTCGCGGCGGCCTGGCAGCTGCTCGGGTTCGCGATGGCCATGTACCTGGCCGGACTCGCCGCGATCCCCGAGGAGCAGCTCGAAGCGGCGTCGGTCGACGGTGCGAACGCATGGAAGCGCATCCGATTCATCACGCTCCCGCAGCTGTGGCCGGCCACGGTGACGTGCTTCGTGCTGCTGCTGCACGTCGCCCTGAAGATCTTCGATCTCGTCGTCTCGATGTCCGGTTCCGGACCCGGATTCGTCACGGACGTGCCAGGCATCTACATCTACAACTACCTCGCGAGCCGCTACGACAAGGCCTCGGCGATGGCGATCGTCCTGCTCATCCTCACGCTCTGCGTGATCGTGCCCTATCTCGTCCGGGGCTACCGCAAAGAACGGAGGCCGTGAGATGTCGGTCACGACGCCCACAGGCACGCTCGACACGCGTGCGATCAGCGTTCCGCGCAAGCGGCGGCGCCTCGACACCGGAGAAGCGGGCCGCCGTCCGCGAACGGCGGGGGAGTGGGTGGTTCTCGCCATCTGCACCCTCGGTCTGCTGGGGATGCTCGTCCCGGTCTACGTGATCATCGCCACCGCGCTCGCCGGATCGACGGGTGCACCGCAGTTCTTCCTCGCGTTCGCGGATCAGCCGAGCTTCGAGGCGTTCACGGGCGCATGGGACAAGCTGCATGGTTCGCTGCTGAACTCCTTGCAGATCACGATCCCGGCCGCGGCGCTGTCGTGCCTGATCGGGTCCTTCAACGGGTTCATCCTCTCGAAGTTCCCGTTCCGGTACTCGACGGCGCTGTTCACGATCCTCCTCGTCGGGATGTTCATCCCGTTCCAGTCCGTGATCATCCCCCTGTTCCAGTTCCTCAGCGCGCTGCACCTCCAGGGAACCATCGTCGGCCTGATCATCGTCCACGTCATCTACGGCCTGCCCATCACCACGCTGATCTTCCGCAACTACTACGAGGGCATCCCGAGTGCCCTGGTCGAAGCCGCGGCGGTCGACGGCGCCGGCATCTGGCGGACGTACACCCGTGTGTTCCTGCCGCTGTCCATCCCGGGATTCGTGGTGGCGGGGATCTTCCAGGTGACGAACATCTGGAACGACTTCCTCTTCGCGTTCATCCTGTCGTCGCCCGCGGTCTGGCCCGCCACCGTCACCCTCAACAACATGATCGGCACGACGACCGTCGACTATTCGGAGCTGATGGCCGGCGCGATCCTCGTGGCGGCGCCCACGGTGATCCTGTATCTCGCTCTCGGCAAGTACTTCGTCCGCGGGCTCACCGCCGGATCGGTGAAGTAGACGCGGAGTGAGACCGGTCGCGCGTCCGGCGCGACCGGTCTCACGCGCACGTCCGACCGTGAGGTCGGTCTCAGGTGGAGTCGCGCTCGACGATCGTGAAGGTGTGCGGAGGGATGAGCGGAGGCTTCTGACCGTTCAGCGCGCAGACGACCGCACGCGTGAGCTGCGCCGCGCCGGCGGTCGCATCGGAGCGGAGGGTCGTCATCGCCGGGATCGAGTACTGGGCGCTCGGAGCGTCATCGGTCCCGATGACCGCGATCTCGCGCGGAACCGCGATCGCGTTGTCGGAGAGTGCGGCGAGGATGGCGAGTCCCACATGGTCGTTGAAACAGACGACAGCGGTCACCTGCGGGTTCTCGGACCGCCAGCGCTTCACCCGTCGTGCCGTGTCGCTGCGGTCCTGTCCGACCGTCACCGTGCTCGTCAGCGTCAGCCCGAGCTGCTGAGCCCGTGCACTCGTGATCTCGCGTTTCCGCTCGGCCAACTCGCGGAGTCCCGCTGACGCCGGGTGCGCGAACGCGACCGGGTGATGCCGACGGTCTTTCAGATGGGTCAGCTGCAGTTCGGCCGCATCCGACATCCAATCGCTGTCGATACGGATCGCCTCGAAGTCGATGCCCTGGATGAGCTGCACGCCGGCGGCGCGCAGCGCCGCCTCGCTGCTGCTGAGGTTCGCGAACGAGACGTCGGCGAACGGCTGGATCACCCGTGCGAGGCCCACCAGTGTCGCCCCGTCGCCGTCATCAGGACCGTGGATGATGGCCGGTCATACCCTGGAGCACGGTCTCGCGAAGCTCGAGGCCGTGTGCGGCTACTGGGTCGGGTTGGTCGTGAAGCACGGAGGCGCGATGGTCCACACGCGTTCCGAGCAGGGGTATCTCGAGCGTCTGCGCGCATCGACGCAGTACCTCACGGTGCAGGGTGACGCGCTGCTGCCCGCCATCGCCGAGGCATCCGAAGAGCTCGGAGTGGATGACCCGGCCGACGAGGGCCTCTTCCTCTGGAACATCATGTTCGACCCGCGTGAGATCTTCGATCTCCTGAACACGGTCGGTCTCACCGAGGAGCAGGTGGGCCGCCGTCTCTACTCCGCTTTCTGCGGTGCTCTCGTCGGATGGGCCGCGGACAAGTCCGGTGAGTCGATCGCTCAGCGGGTCGGACGGATCCCGGCAGACTGACGCGCGGCCTACTTGTCGACGAGCGTGATCTCGAACGTGTAGAGGTCGGGAGCGTAGGCGTGGTGGCCGTACTCGACCGCCCGACCTGAGTTGTCGAAGGCCGTGCGCGACATCGTCAGCAGTGCCGCGTGCTTCGGCAGCTTCAGCAGCTCGCTCTCACGGGCCGTCGCGGCGCGTGCGCCGATGCGCTGCTTGGCGACGCGCATCGTGACACCGCGCATGCGCAGCAGCTGGTACAGCCCCTGCTTCTCGAAGTCTTCGGCGGTGAGGTCGGTGAACTCTCCGGGCAGGGTGTTCTCGAGGATGGAGATCGGGACTCCGTCGGCCAGCCGCAGACGGACGATGTTGAGTACGGGGGCGCCCACCGCGACGCCCAGGATCTCGGCGACCGTCGCGTCGGCCTCGCCGAGCTCGCAGCAGCCGGTGCGAACCGAAACCGACGACGAGGTACATCACGGCGCAGCTCGCCACATGGACGAGTCCGAGGACGATGATCTGCACTGCGAGCGGCCAGGGCGAGGTGGGGTCGGTGAAAGGAGGCAGCACCGCCAGGAAGAGCAGGAACACCTTCGGATTCAGGCCGCTCACGCCGAATCCCTTCGCCCACCAGCGCCAGGCCGACCCGGATGCCCGACCGTCGTCGGCGCGCACTACGGACGGGTGCCGGAGCGTCGATACCCCGAGCCAGACCAGGTACAGAGAGCCCGCGAGCGTGAGCACGGTCAGCGCACCGGGGATGCTCATGATCAGCGTGCCGACACCCGCGGCGACGATCAGGGTGGCGACGAGGTGCCCGGTGAGGAGCCCGAGGACCGCGGGCAGTACCTTCCGTTGCAGACCGGCTGAGATCGCGTAGGCCCAGTCCGCACCCGGCGTGATCACGAAGAGCGCCGAGACTCCCCAGAAGGCGAGGATCGCGAGGGGGTTCACGATCCGCTCCTCGGTGCCCCGCTGCGATGTCCGGTCTCAGTCATGGAGCAAGACTATTCGCGATCCTCGGCAATAGGATTCCAACTTCTGCGGATATATGCGGAAGACGTGGAAGAATTAGGACATGGATGCCATCGACAGGAAGATCCTTTCCGAACTGCAGCGCGACGGTCGCCAGACGCTGACCGAACTCGCGGATCGAGTGCAGCTGACGGTGTCGCCGTGCCATCGGCGACTCAGGGAACTCGAACGAGGCGGTGTGATCACCGGCTACCGAGCGATCATCGACCCCGCGACGGTCGGGCTCGGCTTCCAGGCACTCGTCTTCGTGATCATGCGCGAGGCGACGCGAGAGGTCATCGCGGCGTTCGAAGCGGCCGTCGGGTCGATCCCGCAGGTCGTCGAGGCGGACCGGCTGTTCGGGGAGCCGGACTACCTGCTGCGGGTCTTGGCGCGCGATCTCGAGCACTTCCAGGCTGTGTACGACGAGCAGCTCAGTACGCTCCCGGGGGTTCAACGGCTCAACACCACCCTCGTCATGCGTCCTGTGGTCGCCGACCGACCGCTCGCGGTCGGGACGGAGGTGCCGGCGTCGTGACCGGACGCCCATGACGACACGAGGCTGGCGCTCTCTCGCCGAACCCGCGAAGCTTGCGTCATGAGCGATTCCGCATCGAGGCCCGCGCGTCTCACCCGTCCCGACGGGGCCCCGATCCGCGCCCTCGTCGTCGACGACGAAGCCAATCTCAGCGAGCTGCTCCGGATGGCGATGGGAAACGAAGGTTGGGATGCCCGCACGGCCGCGAACGGGCAGGAGGCCCTGAACGTCATCCGCACGTTCGAACCGGATCTCATCGTCCTCGATGTGATGATGCCCGGACTCGACGGCATGCAGGTGCTTTCGCGGGTGCGCGATTCCGGCAATGACGTGCCCGTGCTTTTCCTGACCGCGAAGGACGCGGTCGAAGACAAGATCGCCGGGATCTCCGCCGGGGGTGATGACTATGTGACCAAGCCGTTCAACCTCGAGGAGGTGATCGTGCGCCTTCGAGGGATGGCTCGTCGCCACGTCGCGGTGAGCATCGACTCCGACTCGCGCCTGCGCGTCGGGGACCTGACACTCGACGAGGACACATACGAGGTCGAGCGCGCCGGTACGGCGGTCAAACTCACCGCCAAGGAGTTCGAACTGCTCCGTTACCTGATGCAGAATCCACGCCGCGTGCTGAGCAAGACGCAGATCCTCGAGCAGGTGTGGAGCTACGACTTCGGCGGCAACGGCAGTGTCGTGGAGATCTACATCTCCTACCTCCGTAAGAAGATCGACACGATCGGCGCCCCCATGATCCACACGGTTCGCGGAGTCGGATACGCGATCAAGCCGTCGACATGACGCGCCGACGGTGGACTCTTCGGCGAAAGCTCGTGATCGGCATCAGCATGCTGATGGCCGCGGCCTTCGTCATCACGAGTGTCGCCACGATCATCTCGCTGCGGTCGTTCGTGTTTGAACGTGTCGATCAGCAGGTCGCCGAGGCGTTGACTCTCGTCATAGGGCCGGACGGAGATCCCGATGCACAGGGGCCGGATCTTCCACCCGGGGCCGTCGCGCCCGACGAAGGACCCGCGCCACGCGTCGGCTCTCTTCAGGCCGTGCTCGACAGCAGCGGCGCGGCGCTGAGTTCCGGCTACACCGGGGCGGACGGCACCGAAGTCGAGTTGACCGACGCGCAGATCGCGATCCTCGCGGATGCGTTCGCGAACGGTGAAGGCCCGTACACGGTGGATCTGAAGGATGGCCTCGGTTCGTTCCGTGTGGCGGCGCAGGTCGTCGGTGGTGAGACGGTGGTCGCGGGCCTCCCGCTGGATGACGCCACCGCGACGACGACCGCGCTCACGAGCATCCTGGCCATCGTCGCCGGGCTGACGCTTGTGGCTGCCGTGGTCGGTCTTTCGATTCTCGTGCGGCGGAATCTGCGCCCGCTCGATCGCGTCGCGGCGGTCGCACAGCGCGCCTCCGCCCGCAGGATGGCCGAGGGCGCCGTCGACATCCCGGAACGCGTGGGGGTCACCGACACCGATCCCGACACCGAGGTCGGGCGCGTCGGATCATCTCTGAACGATCTCCTGGCGAGCATCGAGTCGGCCCTGGCGGCCAGGCAGCGCAGCGAGGAACGGCTGCGGCTCTTCATCGCGGACGCCAGTCATGAGCTCCGGACCCCGCTCGCCAGCATCCGGGGCTATGCGCAGCTCTCGCTGCGCGAGCAGGCGCCCATGACGCCCACCCAGGAGCGATCGTTCGATCGCATCGAATCGGAGGCCGAACGCATGGGTGCGCTCGTCGACGATCTGCTACTTCTGGCGAGACTCGATTCCGGACAGACGCTGAGGGACGAACGCGTGGAGTTGACGATGCTCGCGGTCGACGCGGTGAGTGACGCCCACGCCGCTGACGCCACGCATGACTGGCTCCTCGATGTCTCCGATGAGCTGATCGAGGTTCCTGGAGACGCGAACCGCATCCGTCAGGTTCTCGCGAACCTCCTGCGCAACGCGTTCGTGCACACTCCGGCCGGGACAGAGGTGACCACCACGCTCATCCGCGACGAGACGGATGCGGTGATCCGCGTGGCCGACGACGGGCCCGGCATCGATCCGACAGTGCGCGACCGACTCTTCGACCGGTTCGCGCGGGGTGACCACTCCCGAAGTCGCAGCGCCGGGAGCACCGGCCTCGGACTGTCGATCGCGCAGGCGATCGTCACTGCGCACAGCGGCGACATCTCGGTGGACACCGACGAGCGCGGCACCGTGTTCACAGTGCGATTGCCGCTGCGGCGTCCGGATCCGGTCTCATAGGAACCGCCAAGGTTCGACATAGGGGCGACTTGGGATCGCTCGGCACACTCGTGTACATGCACAAGATCACCTCGCTCTCCACCGCCCGCCGCACGGCGAACGACGGCACCGCGCGCCGCCGTGCGAACCCCTTCCTCTCGGTCGGCGCCGGCATCGTCCTGATGTCGATCGCCCTGACCGGATGCGCCACGACCGTGGCGTCGACCGACACCGGGACGTCGTCCTCGTCGTCCGCGTCGTCCAGCACGTCGTCGTCGACGTCCACGACGACCACGACCGAGGACGCCACCACCACCGCCGAGACGATCTCGTCGACCGCCGCGGCCGCCGAGGCGTTCCTCGCCACACTCACCGACGAGCAGCGCGACGCAGTGCTCTATGACTTCGACGACGAGTCGAAGACGACCAGTTGGTCGAACTTCCCCGTCACCTTCGTCGAACGCGCCGGCCTGAACCTCACCGATCTCACCGAAGAGCAGCAGGCTGCGGCGATGAAGGTCCTCGAGGCGTTGCTCAGCGACGAAGGCTATGAGACGGTCACCGCCATCATGGGCGGTGACGAGTATCTGCTCGAGAACAGCAGCAGCACCGAGACCTCACTCGGCCAGTACTACATCGCATTTTTCGGCGACCCGTCGGACACGTCCGCATGGGAGGTGCAGTTCGGCGGTCACCACCTCGGCATCAACGCGACGCTCGACGGTACCGCTGACGCGATCACGTTCGCGCCCACCCACCTCGGTGTGCAGCCGGCGGTCTACACGAACGAGGACGGTGAAGAGGTGCAGCCGTTCGACGGCATCTACACCGACGCCTTCGCGTTCTTCGACAGTCTCACCGCCGATCAGCAGGCGACCCTGACCTCCGGCGATGTCAGCATGTGCGCCCCGGGCGACACCTGCGACTTCGCCACGGGGGCAGGTCTCACCGGAGCGGATCTGACCGACGAGCAGAAGCAGCTGCTGCTCGAGGTGATCGCCAACTGGGTCGGGATCGCCGATGAGGAGACGACCACCGAGGCTCTCGCCGAGATCGAGGCGACTCTCGATGACACCGTCATCGCATGGTCGGGTGAGACGACGTACGACATGAGCACGGGCGATGGCATCTCGTTCTCGATCTCGGGTCCGAACGTGTACGTCGCCTTCCAGGCGCAGCAGGGGTCGGCCGGCGCCGACGTCGACGGAGTCAGCACATCAGGATGGGGACACGTTCACACCATCTATCGGGATCCCACCAACGACTACGCGAACAGCGTGACGCAGCAGGCGGCATCCGGTGGCATGGGCGGCGGACCGAGCGGCGGCGGAACCCCGCCTTCCAACTGATGCAGGGATGATAAGGACGTGGGGCCGTCACTCAGGTGGCGACCCCACGTCTTCGTCTCTCGGGTCGTCGAACATTCGTCAACCACCTGACTAGGTCGGGAGTTCGCCGATGAGGACTCCGCTCAGTGCCGGCGATCTTCCGGGTCTCGTCGTTGTGGTGTCCTGCTGTGGTGGGACGCGGTTGCCGGCGGATAACCGTCTGCGGGAGCTGGGTCTGCGACGGATAACTGCGATAAGTGGTCTTATCGTCGGTAAACGGCCAGACAGGGAAGAAAGAAGGGGCTCACCAAGCGATCACGGGCTCGCTCGGAGTCGAACCGGTCCGAGGGCGACGGCATCTGACGCAGAGTACCCTCGACCCATGGTGGGATCGATCGATCAGCGGGGGATACGGTTCCATCGCGTCATGCTCGGGGTCTGCGCCGTCTTGTTCGGGTACATGATCGGCTTGCTGACGAGGGCGGTCCAGGTGAGCGCCGACTACTCGGCACCCCAATGGATCCTCGTCGGGTCGTTGGTGTTGGGCTCAGCAGTGCTGCTCACGTATCAGGTCGGGCAGGTCCGGCGCCGCGGCGGTGGCCGTGCACGCGGCTCGAGGCACGGGCGGCGCGACGGTCAGTAGGCTCGCTGCAGCGCGCAGGCGCGACACTCTCTCATCGAGCGTCCGGGCGGGTCCCGGGCTCGGGATCGAGTCAACCCGAACGACCTCACCCGAGCAGTTCCACCCCGAAACCGGAGACGACCGTCCGCAGCTCGGCGAGGTAGCGCTGCGCCTGCTCGGTGAGGGGGATCGCGGAGTGGCCGATCCAGCCGATCTCGATGTGCTCGTCGACCTCGAGCGGGATGGCGACGATCTCGGGGTCGAGGTCGTCGCTGATGATGCCTGTCGAGATGGTGTAGCCGTCGAGCCCGATCATGAGGTTGAAGATGGTCGCGCGGTCGGAGACGCGGATGTCCCGCGAACTCGAGAGGGTGGACAGGATCTCCTCGGCGAAGTAGAACGAGTTGTTCGCACCCTGGTCGAAGGTGAGCCTCGGCACGTCGGCGAGATCGGCGAGCGTCACGTGATCTCGGGCGGCGAGGGGGTTCTTGCGGGAGATGAAGATGTGCGGCTCCGCGACGAAGAGCGGATGAAACGCGAGCCCGGAGTCGCGGAGGAGCTTGTCGATCACGCTGCGGTTGAAGTCGTTCCGGTAGAGGATCCCCAACTCGCTGCGGAGCGTGCGGACGTCTTCGATGATGTCCCACGTCCGCGTCTCGCGCAGCGAGAACTCGTACTCGTCCGCCGAGGTCGCCTTCACCATCCGCACGAGCGCGTCGACCGCGAACGAGTAGTGCTGGGTCGACACCCCGAGCAGGCGTCGTGACGGCGGCCGACCGAGGTATCGCTGTTCGAGGAGCGCCACCTGCTCGACGACCTGCCTCGCGTATCCGAGGAACTCCACGCCGTCGGTGGTGAGCGTCACGCCGCGGGCCGAGCGGAGGAGGAGCGCGCGCCCCACCCTGCTCTCGAGGTCTTTCATCGCCGCGGACATGGTGGGCTGGGCGACGTAGAGCAGGTCGGCGGCAGCGCTGATCGAGCCCTCCGCGGCGACCTCGATGTAGTACGTGAGTTGCTGCAGAGTGATGCCGCTCGAGCGCCGTGCCATAGCGACAGCCTATGGCACGGCATAGTCACCGCGCATTACTCGATGGGGGCACTCTGGGCGCACGATGGAGGGACACCTTTCCGTGAGGCCGAGCCCGGCCGACCACCCCCGATTGGCCCCTCATGGCAGACGACTTCACGTTCCGCATCACGACGACCCGCTTCGACGAGGACTACACGCCATCGGAGAACTCGCGGATCACCACGAACTTCGCCAACCTGGCGCGGGGGGAGCATCGTCAGCAGAATCTGCGCAACGCCCTGACGATGATCGACCGCCGGTTCAACGATCTGGCGCACTGGGACAACCTGAACGCGGACCGCTACACCCTCGAACTCGAGATCGTCTCGGTGGCGGTGCAGTTCGCCGCCGACGGTGAGGACCAGGACTTCCCGCTGCTCGAGGTCCTCGACATCCAGATCGTCGACCGTCTCACCGGACGGCGCAGTCACGGGATCGTGGGGAACAACTTCTCGTCCTACGTCCGCGACTTCGACTTCAGCGTGCGGCTGCCGGCGGCCAGCGCGGCTGCAGGAGGGTTCAGCGTTCCGGATGACTTCGGCGACCTGCACGGCAAGCTCTTCCAGCACTTCCTCGACTCGGACACCTATCGGGAGCATTTCACGGTGTCGCCCGTGATCTGCATCAGCGTCTCGACGAGCAAGGTCTACCGTCGCACCGAGAACCATCACCCGATCCTCGGCGTGGAGTACGAGCAGAAGGACCCCTCTCTGACCGATGCCTACTTCGGCAAGATGGGGCTCTCGGTCCGGTACTTCATGCCGCGCGGCAGCGTCGCGCCGCTGGCTTTCTACTTCCGCGGCGATCTGCTCGGCGACTACACGAACCTCCAGCTCATCGGCACGATCAGCACGATGGAGACCTTCCAGAAGATCTACCGGCCGGAGATCTACAACGCGAACTCGGCAGCGGCGAGCGTCTATCAGCCGACCCTCGAGCAGCAGGACTACTCGGTGACGAAGATCGCCTACGACCGCGACGAGCGCAGCCGGCTCGCGACCGAGCAGGGGAAGTATGCGGACGAGCACCTCATGAAGCCGCACGGCGACCTGCTCGAGCGGTGGGCCGCCGGCTCCCTCGTTCCTGTCGGATGACTGACGGAGAATCGCCGACCATGAACACGCTTCTTCCCACCTCGATCGTCGGCAGCCTGCCGAAGCCGTCCTGGCTGGCCGCGCCGGAAACGCTCTGGTCTCCCTGGAAACTGCAGGGCGACGCCTTGGCCGAGGGCGCACAGGATGCGCTTCGCATCACCGTCCAGGAGCAGCGCCAGGCCGGCCTCGACATCATCAGCGACGGGGAGCAGACCCGCCAGCACTTCGTCACGACGTTCATCGAGCATCTCTCCGGCGTCGACTTCGACCAGCGGGAGACGGTCCGGATCCGCGACCGCTACGACGCCAGCGTGCCGACGGTCGTCGGCGCCGTGAGCCGCGAGAAGCCCGTGTTCGTGGAGGATGCGAAGTTCCTCCGCCAGCAGACAGATCAGCCCATCAAATGGGCGCTGCCCGGTCCGATGACGATGATCGACACGCTCTACGATCGCCACTACAAGAGCCGCGAGAAGCTGGCGTGGGAGTTCGCGACGATCCTCAATCAGGAGGCGAAGGAGCTCGAGGCGGCCGGGGTGGACGTCATCCAGTTCGACGAGCCGGCGTTCAACGTCTTCTTCGACGACGTGCAGGACTGGGGCGTGGCGGCGCTCGAGAGGGCGGCCGAAGGGCTGCGCGCCGAGACCGTGGTGCACATCTGCTACGGGTACGGGATCAAGGCCAACACGGACTGGAAGGCGACCCTCGGGGCGGAGTGGCGCCAGTACGAGAAGTCCTTCCCGCTGCTCCAGAGCTCGAGCATCGACACCATCTCGCTGGAGAGCCACCACTCGCACGTCCCCCTGGATCTCATCGAGCTCATCCGCGGCAAGAAGGTCATGCTCGGAGCCATCGATGTCGCCAGCGACGCGATCGAGACCCCGGAGGAGGTCGCCGACACCCTCCGGAACGCGCTCCGCTTCGTCGACGCGGACAAGCTCATCCCGAGCACGAACTGCGGCCTTGCACCGCTGTCTCGTGACGTCGCACGCGGGAAGCTGCGCGCGCTCAGCGCCGGCGCCGCCCTGCTTCGTGACGAACTCGCCGCGAAGGACTGACCCGCCGGTTCCGGGACTCTGGGTCAGCTGCCGCTCACGCGCGCTCCGCGGGCGAGCCAGGACATGGCATCCTGAAGTGACACCGAAAGGCACGGCCATGGACCCGATGTTCCCGAGCCAGGGCGATGCGCCTGCTCCCATGCTGCAGGACGTGCGCGGCTCAGCCAAGCGTGCCATCAACTACTTCCGCGTGATGGTCGGTGAGCCCGCCCATCCCGGTGCCCCCGCTCGGCACCCCATGCAGTTGATCGGTGCCGCCGATGCCGAGTCGCTTCGCGCACCCCTCTCCTACGACGCGTTCGAGGTCGAGATCGACGACATCTTCACCGAGAACGGCACCGTGCGGGTGCAGAGGATGATCACCGAAGTCGTCGCCCGTTTCGGTCTTCACCTCGACGCTTCCTCCTGGTCCAGCCTGGAAGGCGGCGAGGAGATGGTGGTAGCGGTCAGGCGCGGCGCCTAGGGCGCTTCAGTCGAAGACCGGGCTGAGGAATCGACGCTCGTAGCGGCGGATGCACTGCGTCCTGCGCGCGAAGTCGAACGCCTCCACGCACTCGGGATCGGTCTTCGACGCCGTGCGATAGACCTCGTACTCGGCGAGCGAGGGGAAGGTGAACAGCGCGAAGGCCTCATCGCTGTCGCCTTCGCTCGGCAGGAAGTAGCCGTGGTGGGTGCCGCCGTGCTTCGCGACCAGTCGGATCCACGTGCGGCCGTACTCGGTGAAGTCGTCGAGCTTGTCGGGGTCGATCTCATAGCGCAGGTGAACGGTGATCATCCGATCATCCTCGCAGAGCGGTGCAGGGGGGCGCGCGCAGCCCCGATTCTCAATAGGCTCGGGAACCATGGACTACACGCAGCTGGGTCGCACGGGTACGTCGGTCTCACGGATCGTGCTGGGCACGATGAACTTCGGCGACCGCACCTCGGAGGAGGAGTCGTTCGCGATCATGGATCGCGCCCTCGAGCTGGGGGTGAACTTCTTCGACACGGCGAACGCCTACGGCGGGTCGGCGGGTCGAGGTGCGACCGAGGAGATCATCGGTCGGTGGTTCGCGGCGCGCCCCGGGGTGCGCGACGACATCGTCCTGGCGACCAAGGTGCATTCCCCGATGGTCGCCCCTGATGCGAGCGGCGACCGGCCCAACGCGCGCGGTGCGTCCGCCTGGCAGGTGCGGCGGGAGGCGATCGGCTCGCTGCGCCGACTGCAGACCGACCGGATCGACCTGTACCAGTTCCACCACATCGACCGCCACATCTCCTGGCCGGAGCTGTGGCAGGCGATGGAGGTGCTCGTGGCCCGAGGCGAGGTCGTCTACACCGGCAGCTCGAACTTCGCGGCGTGGAACATCGCGCAGGCGAACGAGATCGCGCAGCAGCGCCACTTCCTCGGGCTCGTGAGCGAGCAGTCGCTGTACAACCTCGCCCAGCGCTCCATCGAACTCGAGGTCATCCCCGCGGCGCAGAACTACGGCCTCGGCATCCTGCCGTGGTCGCCGCTGTCCGGAGGTCTGCTGAGCGGCGGATCATCGGATGCCAACGCCCGATCGAACACGGGGAGGGCGGCCGAGATGCGTGCCGCTCACCGCGACAAGGTCGATGCGTACGAGCTGTTCGCGAAGGAGCGGGGCTGGGCACCCTCCGCGCTCGGCCTCGCCTGGCTGCTGCACCAGCCTGCCGTCACCGGTCCGATCATCGGGCCGCGCACGGTCGCGCAGCTCGAGTCCGCCGTGTCCGCGTTGGAGATCACGCTGACCGCAGAGGACCTCGGCCGACTCGAAGAGATCTTCCCCGGCCCCGGCGGCCAGGCTCCGGAGGCCTACGCCTGGTAGGCCGTCGCGAGCGATCGCCGCTCAGGTCGGGACGTCGACCCGTTCGGCCGGATTCTGCTCCGCGGGCTCCGGCACGAGATACAGACCGCTCGGCGCGTTCGCGGTGAAGGCGAGAGCCTCGATCCACTCGCGGTTGATCGCCGGCTGTCGGCTGCCGCTGTACTTGAAGACGAGCGAGCTCCGCGCGTGCACCCAGACGGTCGTGCGGCCGCCGCCGACGCTGAGATCCTCGCGCCACGTGAAGTTGAACGGCTCCGCGCGGCGGAGCTTCGCGGTCATGACCAGCTGAAGGTGGGTCAGCGCGCGGTCTTCGATCTCGGTCTTGACGCTGCCCTCATAGATGAATCGCCCCATCGTGCGTGTTGACTCCTGCTCTGCGGACTTACATCGTAAGTGAGATTACAGTGTAAGCCTATTGCGAGAGCTCACCGCTGAGACGATCGAGCAGGCTCTCGAGAGACGCCTCGAATTCCTCGTCGCTGCGGTCCTCGCTCAGCAGCGGGCGGAGTCGGACGATCTGCGCGTCGTCGTCGACCTGCTCCTGTCCGTCTTTCTCCGGGATGTCCGCGCCGCCCTCGTCGAGGGTCTCCTCGAGAGGACTGATCTCCGCACCGCGCACGGCGGACTCCAGGAGCAGCTGCCCGAGGAGGAAGCTGCTGAAGGAGCGGTACGTGTCGACCGCCTGCCGGTCGGAGAATCCCTGCTCGATGAGCGTGCGGAGGAACATCTCGACGACCTCGACGCTCCGGAGCGGCGGGCGCAGCCAGGGCGCGGCCGGATGACGGGTGGCGATCAACGGGAACGCCCGCGGGTGATCGATCGCGATCCGCCGCACGCGATGGGCCAGCGTCTGCAGGAAGCCCTGCCAGTGCTCGGTCAGCTCGTCATCGAGACTCATCGTCAGGTCGTCCATGAGGAGCGCGACGACGCCCTCCAGCAGATCCTCTCTGCCGTGCACATAGCGGTACAGCGACATCGCCTCGACACCGAGCTCCTGTGCGAGCGATCGCATCGACAGGATCGACGCGCCGTCACGGTCGATCTGCCCGAGGGCCGTCGTGACGATCAGCTCTCGACTGAGTCGACCGGCCGACGAGACCCGCTGCTTCTCCCGCGAACGTTCCGGCATGCGCCAACGCTACTCGCATCGCGCCGCTGCCGCCGCTAGCAGCAGCGCGGCCCCCGGGCAAGGGGTGCGGGGTTCGGGCGGCGATGACGTAGAACGGGATCATGCAGTTGATCATGTACGGCGGCGAGGAATTCCTGACGGGCGACGAGATCGCGGATGCCCTGCTGGCGTACGGCCGCGCGCTGGGTGACGAGGTGCGCGCGGAGATCGTCGAGATCCCGGTTCGCGAGGACGACGGCTCGGTCGTCACGGCCAAGTTCCTGATCGGACCAGCGAGCCAGATCGTGTCGAAGAGCGTGGCCGGTCGTGGCGCCGAGCTGGAGGACGGCGACCTCGTGCGGCACCTCCAGGACCTGACGCGCGGTGTCGAGTCGCCCACCGGTCCGCTCCTCGAGTCTCCCGCGGGCGGCGAGTCCGAGCTCGACTGAGGTTGCGGCCAGCAGAGTCCACTGCAAGCCCACATTGATACCATTCGGAGTACTCTGTTCTCCCACTCCGTGAAGTCAAGGACGGTCCTGCGTGACGGCCCAGCAGTCTCCTGCCATAGGTTCGACCGGCCACCCGGTCTCGGCGACGCGATACATCCTCCGCTCCCGGCTTCTTCGGGGATCCTTCGTCAGCCTCGTCATCTCGGGCATCGGCATCTCCCTCACCATCCCGCAGATCACCCTGTTCCTCGTCGGAGAGCTGCACCTCACGGAGGCGCAGGCGGGCCTCTATTTCCTGACCAACCTGACGGCTCCGATCGTCGGATACGTGGTGGGGACGCTGTCCGATCGCGCGGGCTCCCGGCTGCTGGTCTTCCGGCTCTCGGTGCTTGCGGGGTTCGTCGGCTGGACGCTGATGGCCGTCGCGATGCAGGCGTGGATGCCGTTCGTCATCAACGCGATCCTCCTCAGCGCGGCCGGAGCCGGAGCCGCGCAGCTGCAGGCAGCGGTCCGCGACGAGTTGAATCGGTCGCCCACCCCGGCCGACAACGAGGTCGTCGCGGTGATCCGGATGGCGATGGCATTCGGCTGGATCATCGGTCCGGTGCTCGGTGCCGTCCTCGGCGCGGTGCTGGGGCTGCGCCCCCTGCTCTTCGTGACCGGGATCTGCGTGCTGCTGTCCCTCGTCCCCCTGATCGGTGTGAAGAAGAGTCCTCCGTTCGTCGGAGAGCCGGCGCGCACGCCGACGTCCGCCACGCCTCGGCAGCACTCGATCGTTCCCCTCGTGATCTTCACCGGCATCTACATCCTCATCATGTGCGGTGAGACGGTGAAGCTCGCCTACCTGCCTCTCTACATGGACGGGGAGCTTCGCGTCGACGCCGGCGTGCGCGGCGCGATCATCGGCCTGCAGCCCCTCCTCGAGCTGCTGCTGATGCCGCTCGCCGCGCGATTGGCGAGCAGGTTCGGCATCGCGCGCGTGCTCGTCGTCGGAGCCGCCCTCGCCATCGGCGCGCACGTCTCCTATGCGTCGGCCTCTCTGGTCGACGCGCCCCTCGTGCCGCTGGTCGTCGGGCAGCTGCTGATGTCCGGCGTGATCGCGACGTTCGGGGTGCTCGGGATCACGGTGGCGCAGCGCCTGGTCCCGACGCGGGTCGGCATGGCCTCCAGCGTCTTCCTCAGCGCCTACGCGATCAACGCGGCGGTCGGCGGATTCGCGGGGAGCGTGGGGGCGACGTGGCTCGGCATCCCGCAGCTGTTCTGGATCCCCGCCGTGATCGCCGCCGTGGGAGCCGTCGCGCTCATCGTGCTGAACGCGAGGGTGCCGCTGGACTCTCGTGATCGGGTTCGGGCCCGCTCCACGCCGACGGAGTCGGCTGAGGCAGCTGCAGCAGAGCGCTTCGACTGAACTGGGCGAGCAGCCGCCGGAAGGCCTCGACGTCGTCGGCCGACCAGGTGGCGAGGCTGTCGGTGAGCTTCTCGGCTGCGCGCGACACGATGCGCACACCGATCTCCCGGCCAGCCGGCGTCAGCGCGACCAGCACGCTGCGCTCGTCGTAGGGGGAGTCGACCCGCGCGACATGGCCGCTGGCCTCGAGTCGGCGCACGATCTTGCTGATGTTCGCCTTGGTCGTGCCGAGCACGGAGGCCAGATCGGTCGGACGCAGCGCCCCGCGATAGGCGAGCTGGTTGACGACGAGGAACATCGGGATGTCGTCGAAGGGGAATCCGATCGCCTCCATCACCTCCAGGCGCACTTCGCGACTGTCGGCCCAGTGCACGATCGAGGTCACCGAGCGACGCAGGTCGAGCGGATCCGGAGGCAGCAGCGACGCCAGCTCGACATCGGATGCCGGTGCTCTCTCGCTCATGGAACCTCCTCGGTCTTCATCATCCCAGGTCACACCTGGCGAGGAAGCGACACCAGGCGGACCGGCCCGACCAGGCCGTGCTCGCGCACGCGCGTGGTCTGGTAACCCTCCAGGCCGAGTGCGCGCAGGGCGATGTCCGCGAGCTGGTCGTAGTACCCGCGGGCGATGAGGCGGTTGTTCAACGAGCTGGACACGCGCACCACGACCGTGTTCTCACCGACGACGAGGTCACCGGTGATGTCGACGACAGGACGGGAGGTGTCGAAGCCGCGCGCGACCCCGCCGCCGACGACGACGGAGCCGAGTCCGCCGTTCGTCGAGCCCAGATCGAGCAGGTACCGCCGGCTCGCGGCATCCACTTCCTCCACCCGCACCGTCGTCGTGTAGGTCGCGATCCCCGAGACCGCGGCGCCGACGCCCTCCAGCCGGGTCCAGGGTTGCAGGGCGGATCCGGGGACCGGCAGGCGCGTCACGGCTGTGTGCGGAAGCACCTCCCGCGTCTCGTAGCCGAGTCCGCGGTCCTCCACGATGAGCTCGTTCTCGCCGGCATCCCAGCTCTCCACCACGATGGACCAGTTCGCGAGCTCGGCCACCTCGGTGGGCTCGACCGGAGCGCTCCCGGATGCGGGGGCGGATCGGTCGATCGTGAACAGGGCCGTCTCGCCGGGGGCGAGGGAGAGCGAGATCCGCGTGCGGCCGTCGACGTGCGCGACGCCGGAGTGCGGATGGATGTCGCCCGACCAGGCGTCGATCCGGTGCACGACTCCCTCGCCGGGTACCCGGAGTTCGACCTCGGTCGTCGTGCCGGTCTCGTAGAGGAAGTGGTAGACGTACAGGTGCAGCAGATCGCCGTCCTCGCGGAGGTAGGTGAGGATGTTCGGATCGTCCTCGGCGAACTCGGCACGACCGATGACGCCCAGCTCTCGCAGTGCCCCGATGGTGCCCGAGGGCTCCGAGACCTCTGCGACGTTCGGCAGCGCGCGCAGCTCGGCGAGGGTGGTGGCCAGCTCGGCATCGCGGCCGTCGAGACCGGGGGTGCGCACGGCCGCACGCTCGGTGACGGTGAAGGTGCGCTCCATCTGCACCTTCACCTCGCGCGTGGCGTTCACGATGAGCAGCTTCAGTCCGTTCCGGGCCCACTCCCGAAGGAGCCGGGCGACATCGGGGTCGAGCGCCTCCTGGTAGATGATGAGCGCCTGGTACCCCGGGCCCTCGGGCTGCACGACCTCGCCGTCGAAGCGGACCTCCGGATGCGCGAGCAGCGAGCCGTCGAAGAACTCGTAGGTCCATCCGGCATCCTGCATCCCGAGGTCCTGCCACCACTGGTTCTCGCGGTTGCGCATCCAGAGTCGGCCGTAGGCATCCTCGTCGACGACACGGTTGCCGTCGGCATCGACGGCCGCGATGCCGAGCAGATTGTCGATGAAGTGGTCGGTGCGGAGGATGCCGACGTCGATGCGCGGCCGGCCCTGCCGCAGCAGGTACTGGAAGCGCCCGATCGCCTCGTTCCACTGGGGGTAGAACTCGCTGCCTGGCTGACGCGTGTCGAAGCGCTCCGAGAACAGCGGCCACATGCCCTCGTGGCCCGGCCACTCCGTGACGTGCTCGCCGCCCGCGCGACTCGCCCATCCGTGCAGCACGGTCTTGGTGATACCCGCGGCGAGCTGCGTGTTGATGATCTGATCGTAGAACCGGTGGTCGAGCATGTGGTTGCGGGTGGTGGCGCCGGTCTCGGACGAGTACTGCTTGCCGAACAGGTGCGCGGGGCCGGCCAGCATCCGGTACGCGTCGATCTGCGAGGCGAACTCGAGCGACTCGGTCTCGATGCCGTCCACCGCGACGCCGGGTCGCGTGAGCTCGAACGGCAGCCCGTAGCTGATCTCGGCGCGCAGCAGCAGTCCGTTCTCGTGCAGGAAGTCCGCGAAAGGGCGCAGCATGTTGTCGATGTACAGGTCGGTCAGCGTGCGCACGTAGTCGAAGCGCACCTTCTCGACGTCGACACGGTGCGCCTCGTCGGGCTCATACGTGTAGACCGTGGTCGCGACGAACATCCCCGTCTGCCGGATGAGGAACGGCAGCCAGGGCGCGATGTCGTAGCCGCGGCGGGTGCGGAACTCGTCGGCGACCGTGTCTCCCCAGAACATGCCGCCCGCTCCCCAGAGGGTGAGCTCGAGCGAGTCCATGTACATCTGCGCGCGCGGGTTCTTCGCGATGTCGGCCTTCAGCTCGTCGGTGAGCACGACATCGCGCCAGTAGTCGATGACCGCGTCGACGCCGGCGCGGTCGAGGTAGTTCACGGTGTAGTTGACGGATGCCGAGGGCGACGCGGTCTGCCCGGTGCCGTGCGACCAGAACACGAAGAGGCGCCAGTCGCGGGTATCCGGAGCGGTCCAGTCGAGCGTCTCGCCCTCGACCTGCGCGGTGAGATCGACGATCGCGCCGGCGTCGATCGCGGCGCCGTCGTCGGTGAGCGCGGGTGCGGCGACGACCGCGACCAGGTGCTGCTCGCGCGGCGCCACGCGGTGCCCGGGGAGGTTCGACCCGCGGCGCTCCGCGTTCAGGTCGACGCGGGGGAGTGCGCCCTGGCGGCGGGCGCCGGGGCCGACCTCCTCGACCTCGACGTTGAGCTCCTTGGCGGCTGCGGGGTGATCGGGATCGATGGTGGGCAGGTTCGCGTTCGACCAGTTCGTGCCGGAGGTGAAGCTCACCGACATGTTCCGTGCGGTCGTCTCGGCCACCACGATGGCGGAGTCGTGCACCCATTCCTCCGAGCCCCAGCCGTAACGAGCGTGGTCGATGTCGCCCTCGTCCATGGCGAGGAACTCCATCCCGCCGAAGCCGAGACGGTGCGCGGTGTCGATCTCGTCGCGCAGCGTGGCGTCGGTGTGCAGGCCTTCGGCCAGCCACCAGCGCAGCTCCGGACGGTACTCGATCGGGGGATGCGCGAGAGCGTCACGGTGGTCGTCGAGCGATGTCATGGGTTCTCCTTCGAACGGAACGGCGGGGGGACGGGCCCCCGGCTCGATGAAGGACACCCTACGCGATTTAGTTAACTGGCGACACTAGATAGTGTCACCAGCTCCTATCGCGAGAGGGGGTTCCGTCTCGCGATACTCTCGGCGCATGCCTGAGTTCAAGGATCATTACGACGTCGCCGTGATCGGAGCGGGGCCTGCCGGCACGGCCGCCGCGCTGCGCGCATCCGAACTGGGTGCGACCGTGGTCGTGCTCGAGGCCGGACGCACCGGCGGAACCTGCGTCAATACCGGGTGCGTTCCGACCCGCGTGCTGGCAAAGACCGCGCGGCTTCTCCGCGAGTCCCGTCACGCCGACGACTACGGGGTGCGCGTCGGTGCCCCGGAGATCGACTGGGCCATCTCGGTCGCGCGCGTGCACGAACGTGTCGACCGGGTGCGATCGATCAAGCGGGAGGCGGCGCGCTTCGCGGCGGCCGGCGCCGACCTGATCCACGAGGGGCGAGCGCGCTTCGCCGACGACCACACGCTCGTGCTGGACAGCGGCCGACGTCTCACGGCTGATTCGATCCTCATCTGCGTCGGCGGTCACTCGAAGCGGCTGCCGGTCCCCGGGGCCGAGCTCGCCACGGTCCCCGAAGACGTGCTGTCGCTCCCGGCCCTGCCCCGCCGGGTCGCGGTGATCGGGGCGGGGAACACGGGCGCGCAGCTCGTCACCGTCTTCTCGTCCTTCGGCTCCGAGGTCACGCTCCTCGACGCCGCACCGCGGGTGCTGATGGCGTCGGATGCCGCGATCGCCGCGACCGTCGAGGCGGCGTTCTCCGAACAGGGCATCGATGTGCGCACCGGGATCGAGACCGTCACCCGTCTCGAGCGCGCGGACGACGACGCGATCCGGCTCGTGTGGGGCGAGGCGGGCGAGGAGCGCTCGTCGATCTTCGACGCGGTCATCATGGCGACGGGCTGGCCGGCCGACGTCGAGGATCTCGGCCTGGAGAACGCGGGGATCGAGATCGCGCGCTCCGCGATCCCCGCGGACCGGTACTTCCGCACCGTCGTGCCGCACATCTTCGCGGTCGGCGACGCGAACGGGCGGGACATGCTGGTGCAGGCCGCGCAGTTCGAGGGCGAGGCTGCGGCGGAGAACGCCGTGCTGGGTGCCAACCGTCGCACCCCCCACCATCTGCTCCCGGCCGGCGGGTTCACCGATCCCGACTACGCGGGAGTGGGGCTCACCGAGGATCAGGCGCGCGAGCGAGACACCGACTGCGTCGTCGTCTCGGTGCCGTATGCGAGCCTCGAGCGCGCGGTGATCGACGACCGGGAGATCGGCTTCCTGAAGCTCATCGCCGATCGACGCCGCCAGCTCATCCTCGGCGCCCATGCGGTGGGGGAGAACGCGATCGAGGTCATCCAGTCGGTCACGACGGCGATGGCTGCCGGGGTGGATGTGTCGACGCTCGCGGGTGTGCGGTTCGCCTATCCGACCTACAGCGCGATCATCGGACTCGCGGCCCGGGCTGTGCTCGCGGAGCCGGGATCCCCTCGCGAGTAGCGTTCCGCAGAGCGGCATCGCGTCGGGGCGGGGGGTCAGTTCGTCACGACGGGGATGACGAGGAACTCGCCGTTGTTTCCGGTGATGTCGTCGCCCGCGATCGTCACCGTCACCGTCGCGTCGTCGTCGCGATTGTAGATGGGAACCCACTCAGACGTCTCGAAGGCAGCATCCGGTTGTAGTGCGACGCCGAGATCGATCGTCAGCGAGGCTCCTGCCGTGATCGCCGGAAGCGTGAGGACGAGGCTGCCGGCCGTCCCGGACGCGGTGACACCGGTGCCGCTCGGGGTGAGCGCCCAGAGCCACCCGTCGTAAGCGAGGGTGGCGGTGGTGCCGGCGACGGAATCGATCGTCCCGTTGTTGGCGATGGTCAGCTGCGTCGGCATCGAGAACGTCAAGATCGGGCCGAACCCGGTGTCGAAGACGGTGTCCACCGGCGTGCCGAGGGTGGAGGCGAGGTCGGCGCCGCCGACGGACGCGGCGGCGAGGGGAGCGGCGGCGGCGACGGCGATCAGGGGGATCGACCAGGCCGCACTCGTCACGACGGTGCGTCGCGAGATCGGGGCGCGAGAGATGGTGGTGCGGTCATCGGTCATGGCCGAGAGGCTACTCGGAGATCGTAAGTCGAGCGATATTCTAGGGTCACTCGTGCTCCGGCAGCAGCGGAGCGGACCAGCCCGGATCGCGCCCGAGCTGCGCGGCGCGGGCGACCGAGGTCGCCCCGTAGCGGTCGCGGACCGCGTCGAGCACCGTGTCGAGGCGCTCGCCGTCGCTGAATCCGAGTTCATCGAGCGGTAGCTCCGGCTGCACCCGGTCGGCACGGTCGAGCTGCGACAGCGAGACGCCGATGAGGGTGATGCCGCGCTCGGCGATCTCGGACTGCGCCGCGACGAGGAGCATCCGTGCCACGGTGAGCAATCGGTTCGTGCGATCGGTCGGCGCACCGAGTGAGCGCGATCGGGTCGCCTTCGTGAAGTCGCCGAAGCGCAGACGCAGCACCACGGTGCGGCAGACACGGTCGCCGTCGCGCAGGCGGCGGCCGAGCCGATCGATGATCTGGGTGAGGATGACGTCGAGCTCCTCGGCCGATCGCGGGCGGGTGCCCAGGGCGCGCTGCGAGCCGATGGAGCCGCGGCGTCGGGTCGCGTCGACCGGGCGGGGGTCTCGCAGCCGGGCCAGCGCATGCACATGGGCGCCGGTCGCCTTGCCGAGGAGTCTCTCGGCCGCGGACGCCTCGAGCTCGGCGAGCTGTCCGACCGTGCGGATGCCGAGCCGGTGCAGCTTTTCGGCGGTCACGGCGCCGACTCCCCAGAGCCGCTCGACCGGCAGGGGGAGCAGGAACTCCTCCTCGCGGTCGGGCTCGACCACGAGGAGTCCGTCGGGTTTGCTGACCGCGCTCGCGACCTTGGCCAGGAACTTGGTCCTCGCGACGCCGACCGAGATGGCCAGGCCGACCTCGGCGCGCACGCGCTCCCTGAGCTGCTCGGCGATCTGCTCGGGTGTGCCCGCGATGCGCCGGAGCCCGCCGACCTCGAGGAACGCCTCGTCGATCGAGAGGCCCTCGACGAGCGGGGTCGTGTCGCGGAAGATCGCGAACACGTCCTTGCTCGCCGTGGAGTAGGCGTCCATCCGCGGCGGGACGACGACGGCATCCGGACAGAGCCGCAGCGCCTGCCGTCCGCCCATCGCGGTGCGCACGCCGCGGGCCTTCGCCTCGTAGCTCGCCGCCAGGACCACGCCGCCCCCGACGATCACCGGCCTCCCGCGCAGGGCCGGTGCGTCTCGCTGCTCGACCGACGCGAAGAAGGCGTCGAGATCGGCGTGCAGCACGGTGGCTTCGTCCCGCATCCCGTCTCCTGTCGACGGGGAGATCGTCGCACGCACCGGGGACATCGGCGCCTCTCGGCATCCGGTCGATCGTTGCCCCAGGTCGATAGTTGCACTTTCGCAACTAAGAGGCGTATAGTTGACCCTTGTCAACTTTCAATTCAGGAGCATTCACCCCGTGACAAACGCCTCACCTTCCTCCGCAGCCGAGGCCGTGCGCTCACCGCGCGAGGTCTTCACCGCGATATCCGGCCTCGTCGTCGGCATGTTCGTCGCCGTGCTCTCGGGCACCGTGGTGTCGACCTCGATGCCGGTGATCATCGCCGACCTCGGCGGCACCCAGTCCCAGTACACCTGGGTCATCACCGCGAGCCTGCTGGCGACCGCCGTCTCCACGCCCATCTGGGGCAAGCTCGCCGACCTGGTCGACCGCAAGATCCTCGTCCAGATCTCCCTGATCCTCTTCACCGTGGGCACCGTGATCGCCGGATTCTCCACCGACACGAACATGCTCATCGCCGTCCGCGTCGTGCAGGGCATCGGCGTCGGCGGCCTCATGTCGCTGGTCATGATCGCCGTCGCGCTGATCATCTCCCCGCGTGAACGCGGCAAGTACATGGGCGTCGTCGGCGGCATCATGGCCCTCGGCACCATCGGCGGCCCGCTGCTCGGCGGACTCCTCACGGACGTCTGGGGGTGGCGCTCCAACTTCTTCGTCGGTGTGCCGTTCGCGATCCTGGCGCTCGTGCTGCTGCAGTTCACGCTGCATCTGCCGAAGCCCCAGCGCGACACCAAGGTGTCGATCGACTACTTCGGCATCGTGCTTCTCGCAGTCGGCGTCTCGACGCTCCTCATCTGGGTGTCGATGGGCGGCAGCCAGTTCGACTGGGACTCCTCGACGAGCATCATGCTCGCCGTGACCGCCGGTGTCGCGATCGCCGCGTTCATCACGGTCGAGTTCTTCGTCAAGGAGCCGATCGTGCCGATGTCGCTGTTCCGCAACCGCACCTTCACGCTCTCGGTCATCGCGTCGATCGCCATCGGCGTCTCGATGTTCGCGACGTCCGTGTTCCTCGCGCAGTACTTCCAGCTCGCCCGCGGCGCCACGCCCACCGAGTCCGGCCTCATGACCATCCCGATGATCATCGGCCAGATGGGTGCGTCGATCGTCATCGGCCAGCTCGTGAGCCGCTTCGGCAAGTGGAAGGGCTGGATGCTGACCGGCTCGGTCCTGACCACGGTCGGCGTGAGCCTCATGGCGACCCTGCGCTACGACACCCCGTTCCCGCTCGTGGCCGTCTACATGTTCGTCCTCGGCGCCGGTCTCGGCATGGTCATGCAGAACCTCACCCTGATCGTGCAGAACGACACCGCCCCGCAGCAGCTGGGTGCCGCCTCGTCGAACGTCAACTTCTTCCGCACGATCGCCGGCACCATCGGTGTGACCGTGATGGGCTCGCTCCTGTCGACCAGCGTCGCCAGCTACATCACCGACGGCCTCGACGGCTTCGTGCCGACGACGCCCGACGAGGTCAGCGCGCTGGAGCACCTCGCTTCGGGCGACGTCCCGAAGGTCGGCCAGCTCCCTGACACGATCCGCGCGATCGTCGAAGGCGCCTACGGTCACGGCATCGCCGATGCGTTCATCATCGCGATCCCGCTCGCCGTGATCGCCGTCATCGCGATCGCGTTCATCAGGAACAAGCCGCTCTCGACGAAGAACGCCGCCGAGCAGCTCCGCGACCAGGCCGAGGAATCGGTCATCGAGGTCGCCGAGGCCGAGGTGGGCGCATCGCTCTCGACCGGAACCATCCGGATCGCGAGCGCCGAGCCCACGTCGCCGAGCACTGCGCCGGTGACCGTGCTCGAGCGCGAGGATCGGGAGCAGAGGCGCTGACGTGGTCACCTCGGTCACCTCGGAAGCGACGGCGTCTCGCGACGTGGACAGTGCGCTCGGAGACCTCCAGACGCATCTGAGCCTCATCTTCGCGAGGACCCGGACGCTCTGGAAGGAATCCGCAGCGCGCATCGACCCGGAGCTGCAGGTCGGCGGCTACAAGCTGCTGACGTTCATCGAGCGGGCCGAGACGGCGAACGCGCACGAGCTCGCCGAGCGCTTCGAGATGGACAAGTCGGTGATCAGCCGTCAGGTGCGGATGCTGGAGGATCTCGGTCTGATCGAGTCCCGCCCCGACGAGCGCGATGGGCGGCTGCGGGTCCTGACGGCGACGCCGTCGGCCCGCGCCGCTCTCGCCGAGCTGCGCCGTGACCATGCCACACGCCTGCGCACGGTCGTGGCGGAGCTGACGCAGGACGAGGTCGATGCGGCATCCAAGGTCTTCCGGCTGCTCGCCGAGATCTGACGCCCGCAGGATCAGGCGATCACGGGGGATCAGGCCGAAACGGGGCGGACTCGCCTGATCCCTCGGGTTCGCCTGATCTCGCGAGGCGGGGCCGCGCCGTAAGCTGGCGGTCATGAGCGCCTCGCCCGACGAACCCGCCGGAACCGGTGCATCCGCGGCCGCTCCTGACGACGCGGGAAGCAGCGAGGTCGGAAGCGCCGAGCTCGATCAGGCCATCTCGCGCGTGGAGCACGAGCTCGGGCGGCTCTTCGCCCGCATCCGCGTGAGCTGGCGTGAAGCCGCGACGACCGTGCATCCGGATCTGCAGCCGCTCGGCTACCAGGTGCTGACGTCGATCGCGACGGGCAAGGCCACATCGGCCGGCGCCATCATCGAGCGCCTGCAGACCGACAAATCGGCCGTGAGCCGACAGGTGCGTCAGCTCGAGGAGCTGGGGCTCGTGGAGAGCGTCCGCGACCCGGATGACCGCCGGGCGCGCGTGCTCGTCGCGACCGACCTCGCCCAGGAGCGTGTGGCGCTGGCCCGCTCGCGGTACGAGGCGCGCCTGGGGGAGCGGCTGCGCCGCTGGTCGGCCGAGGACCTCGACCACTTCACCGAACTGCTCGCCGCGTTCGGCGACTGATCCGGGGCTTCGACACTCAGGCTTCGAGCTGCGCCCGTATCCGCAGGTGCGGTTCCGAGTCCGCGTGCTCCACGATGCGCCCGCCCGCGATGCGGTAGATGCCGAACTCGGCGACGTTCACGTGACGACGGGTCGCTGAGAGGCCGTGGAAGACCCCGGAGTGCGTGCCGCTGCCGCGCAGATGGGCGGCGATGCGATCATCCTCGATGACGAGCTGGATGCGCCGCCAGCGCCAGTCCGGGAACGCATGGAACAGGTCGGCCATGTCGTCGATCCACGCGTCCGCCCCGCCGGGCAGGTGCGCACGTCGCACCTGCGGATCGACGAACTCGCGGAGGGCATCCAGATCGTGGGCGTTGCAGACGTCCAGGTACTCGGCGAACCACTCTCTCGACTCCCACGGCTCCACCCGTCCATTATTCCGGGTGCCGGGTTCGGTCGAGGGCATAGCCTGAACCTCATGACGCTCGAGAACGCCCGCGCCGCCGCCGAGGTCGTCGACTGGCGACGCCGGGTCTTCGCCCTGTACGCCGCCGTCCGCGATGCCGAGTCCCCCGAGGATGCGCACGAGCTCTGGCGGATCGAGCGCGACGAGCTGCTGCTGCACCACCCGGCGACTCCGCTGCTGTCGGAGGATCGGCTGCTGTTCGACGGGCTGCCGATCGCCTCCTACGACCCGCAGTGGCGCTTCGAGCTGCCCATCCTCCCCGCCGAGCCCGGCGGCTTCGAGTTCGCGACCGGTACCGACGGCGTCGTGCCGTTCGAGCGGATCGGCATGGTCGAGATCCCCGACACCGGGACGCTCGACATCTGGCGTCTGACCTCGTACGGCGGGGGACTCTTCATCCCCGTGCGCGACGCCCTCGCCGGTCGTCCCGGCGGCACATACGGCGGCGGGCGCTACCTGATCGACACGATCAAGGGCGCCGATCTCGGCTCGGATGCGGCGCGCGGCACGATCGTGCTGGACTTCAACTTCGCGTACAACCCGTCGTGCGCGTACGACCCCGCGTGGGCCTGCCCGCTCGCCCAGCCGGGCAACGTGCTCTCCGTCGCGGTCCCGGTCGGCGAGATGTACGCCGGCGCGCCGAGCTGACGCTCGAGGGACGCGGCATCCGTCAGCGGCGCGTCCGCGCCCGCGCCCTGCTCACGCTCCCGAGCGTCGCCCGCACCGGAGTGCCCAAGTAGAGCCCCAACGAGGCGCCCGACGCGAGCCCGACCCCGATCACGGCGGCGTAGATCAGCGAGCTTCCGGCCACGACGACATCCGATGCCGAGCCCCCGGTGTGGACCATCTCGAGCAGCCCCTGGAACACCGCCACACCCGGGACGAGCGGCACGATCGCGGCGGTCGTCACCGCCACCGATGGCACGTGCAGGTTGTGCGCGATCATCACCCCGACGAAGCTCGCGAGCAGGGCGCCGAGGGCGCTCGCCGCGGCGGGATGCAGCTGCACCGCGGACGCGAGTGTGTAGCCCGCGATCGTGATGGCGCTGAGCAGAGCGCTCACGAGGATGATCCGGATGCCGGCGCCGTTGAAGACCGCCACCGCGACCGCGATGATGATCGCGCCCGCGAACACGCTCGGCAGCGGGCCGAAGGGTGCAGGGTCGTCGGGAAGGTCCATCGTGAACCCGAGCACGCTGCCGAGCTCGAGGCCCACCAGGATGCCGATCACCACGCCGAGCGTCTGCATCGTGAGGTCGAGGATGCGTCCGCCCGCGGTGAGCGCGAAGCCGTCGATGGCATCCTGCGCCGCACCGACCACGGTGAGGCCGGCGAGCATGAGCACGATGCCGGACGCCACGATGATCGACGGGCGGATGCCGACGAACGGCTCGATGCCCGCGGCTCCCAGCGCCGACACGGCCACGGCGACCACCGTCGTGACGAAGCCCCCGGCGATCTGATTGAAGAACAGCGGCACCTGCACGCGGGAGAGCCCTGCCTGGGTGATCGCCGCGGCCAGAGCCGCGAGGAACGTGAGACCGACGATGATCGGCGACGCGCCGAGGAGGATGCTGACGCCGACCGCGAGCATGGCGCGGGCGACCACGACGATCGGCTGCTGGTAGCGGAACGGCATCCGACGGATCGCGCGGAACGCGGTGCGGGCCGACTCCAGATCGAGCCCGCCTCGGATGTCGGAGACCAGCGCCTGCACCCGTTGGAGCTTCGCGTGATCGGGTGCTGCGACGCGCACCACGCGCACGAGGGTCTCGGGCCAGACCTCGCCGCTGAGGTGGAACGAGACCGTGATGGAGTTGTAGGTGACGTCGACCTGCACGCCGCGAAGCCCGTAGGCGTCGCAGACGCGCATGATGGCGAGCGTGACCTCGTGCGCGGAGGCTCCGATCGCGAACATGGACTCGCCGATGCGGGTCGAGAGGTCGAGGACCTTCGGCACCGTGCGCTCGTCGATCACCGGCATGACCTCGGTGGCCGCGACGCTCGCGGGGTCGGTGTGCACGAGTCTGCGCGCGGCGGCGAGCAGACGCCGAGGGGACTTCGGGGACATGCCTCCATTCTCCGGCGCCGGGTCGTCGGCGCAGGCGGCGCCGCGCCCTACCTCAGGTACGCGTCGACCATCAGCGCCCCGCGGATCTCGCGCAGCCTGTCGATCAGGAGCGCGACGCCGCGAGTCCCGACGGATGCCAGCTGCAGGTCGTACGGACCGAGCGGCTCGAGCTTCCCGGTGCGCACGCGCACGACCTCCCATCCGGCGCTCCGCACCGCGCGATCCTTCCGGCGATCGGTCTCCTCGCGTCTGCCGACATGCTCGAGGCCGTGTCGACCGACCGTGTCGTACTCGACGGCGATGCGCAGCTCGGGCAACAGGATGTCGGGCCACACCTCGGTGTGACGGAAGAACGGGCGCGTCACCTTGATCGCGTTGACCTCGCCGGTGAACACCAGGCGCGCGGTGAGCGCCGCGCGCAGCTTCTCCTCGGCAGCCGACGCCGGCTTCGGTGCGCACGCGCTGAGGAAGGCCGTCCCCTTCGGCAGATCCGGGGTCTTCGTGCACACGGCCGGAGCCGGTTTCCGCGGTCGTGCGGGGATCGCGCGGGCCTCGCCCAGCACGACGGGCTGCGGCCGGGCGAGGGCCGAGCACTCCGGGCACCACGCCGAGCGTCGGCGGACCCGCCCCGGCCGCTCGCGCTGCTCGGTCGGGGTCGCGGCGAAGCGATGGCCGACCGCGCACTCCCAGCAGAGCAGCACGTCGGCCGCCAGCGGCACCTGCGAGAGGGCGACGCCGTGGTTGAGCTCCGGGTGGTACTGCCGGATCAGCTCCGGGTACGCCGCCCACCCGCTGCGGAACGCGCCCACCTCATAGGGCACGGCGGCGCCGCGCGAGAACTGCCTCCTCGCCCACCACTGCTGCACTGGCTCCGGCACGAGGGCGACGATAGCCGTGCCGACCGACATCGAGATCCGCTTCGCGGGGATACTTGACCCTGACACTGTGGCAGACGGGAGAACAGAGACATGTTGTCCATCGGAGCCTTCGCGCAGATCGGCCAGGTGACCCATCGGATGCTGCGGCATTGGGACACCTCCGGCCTGCTCGAGCCCGCCCACGTGGACGAGTTCAGCGGCTACCGCTCGTACGATCCCTCGCAACTGGAGCGCCTGCACCGGATCGTCGCCCTGCGTCAGCTCGGCTTCGGGCTCGATGACATCGCGTCGATCCTCGATCAGGGGGTCGATGCGGATCGCATCGCGGCGCTGCTGCGGATCCGCCGCGCGGAGGTCGAGGAAGAGCATCGGGTGGCCGCGGGAAGACTCGTCGACGTGGAGCGGCGGCTCCACCTCATCGAAAGAGAGAACCACATGTCCCAGATCGAGATCATCGAGAAGCCCCTCCCGGCCCTCCGCCTCGCGGCGAGCCGCACGGTCGTCGCGGATCAGCCCGAAGTCGCAGGCGTCGTGGGACCGGCCTTCGACGCCATCGCCGAGATCATCGGGGACGAGAGCGGCGCACTCACGACGCCGATCGCGCAGTACGAGACGATCGACGACGGACTGGAGATCATCGTCGGCTACGCGTACAGCGGACCCGCTCGCGACGGCTTCGACATCATCGAGCTCCCCGCGGCGGAGACCGCCGTGTGCGGCATCCACCTCGGTGCGATGGAGCGCATCGCCGAGAGCTGGCAGGCGATCCACGCCGAGGTCTTCGCGCGCGGCCTGGTGCACGACGGCCCGTGCCGCGAGCTGTACGTGCGCGCGGTCTCGGACGACCAGTCCGACTGGGTGACCGAGCTGCAGCAGCCCGTCCGCCGCGGGTAGGCGCCGGCCGGCCCGGCGCAATGGCCGCGCGCGATCGTCGAATCGGACGATCATGCGCGGTCGTTCCTGTCCGAAGCGCCGATGCGGCGCCGATCGCAGACGATCAGAGTGATCCCATGCGGGCTGCGCGAGAGGATGTGGAATGAGAGTCTTCGTCTCTGTCGACATGGAGGGCGTCGCCGGGGTCTCCACCCCGGATCAGGCTTACCGCGGCGGTCACAATTACGCCGCGTCGCAGCGCCTCATGACCGAGGAGGCCAATGCGGCCATCGCGGGCGCGTTCGACGCCGGCGCGACGTCGGTCGTGGTGAACGACGCCCACGGGACGATGGACAATCTGCTCCCGGAGCAGCTGGACGAACGTGCCGAGCTCGTCAACGGACGACCCAAGGCGCAGTGCATGATCCAGGGGCTGACCCGCGAGCACGATGTCGCGCTCTTCGTCGGATTCCATGCCCCGGCCGGTTCCCCCGGGGTGTTCTCGCACACGCTGTCGTCTCTCGCGTTCACCCGATTCCGCGTGAACGGGGAGACGGCGTCGGAGACCGATCTCGGCGTTCTCCAGGCGGCGGCTCTCGGGGTGCCGGTGGGGCTGGTCACCGGCGACGACCAGATCTGCGGGCTCACGCGCACCGCGTACCCGTGGATCCGCACGGCCCAGGTGAAGCAGGCGGTCGGGCAGTTCTCCGCGCACTCGGTGCATCCGCTCCGCGCACGGGAGGCGATCCGCGCCGAGGCCCGCGCCGCGGTCGAGAACGCCGGGCGGATGCCGGTGCCCGCGGTGCCCGACCGGCTCGTGCTCACCGTCGACCTGAAGACCCCGTTGCACGCCGAGATCGGGGCGCTGATCCCGGGGATGCGGCAGATCGATCGTCTGCAGCTCTCGTTCGACGCGGAGTCCCCGCAGCAGCTGCTCGACGTCTGCGCGCTGCTCTGGGAGACCGCGGGCTGACGATCCGCGGTGCGGGCCGCGCCCGGCCGTCAGGCGGGGGCGAGGCGGGCGACGAACCCGCGGATGCGTCGGTGCAGGGTCTCGAGCGCGGCGTCGAACGCGGCGGCCGTCCCGATCCGAGCAGGGTCGCGGATCGACCAGTGCAGGTCGTCGCGGGTCAGGAGCCGCTCGTGCGCGTCGTCGCAGACAGTGATGACCAGGTCGCCCGGGGTGCGGACATCGTCGATGTGGCGGGGAGGGCGTCGCTCGTCGATCGCCAGGCCATGCCTCTCGGCCGAGGCGACGGCGCCGGGGTTCACCGCATCCGCCGGCCGGGTGCCCGCGGAAGCGACCGGGATGGCGCTCATGTCCTGCCAGACGACTTCCGCGAGCTGCGATCGCGCGGAGTTGGCCGTGCAGACGAACACGACGCGGTCCGGGGGCGGCACGCTGGGCGGAGCGAGCGTGTCGAAGACCTCGGGCCGCAGGCCGATGTAGCTGCGCCGCTGATCGAACTCCGAGCGCGCCCGCGCGATGATCTGGGCCGATTCGAGAACGCCGAGGTGGTGGGCGACGAGATTGGATCGGAGCCCGAGCTGCGCGCCGATCTCCGACGATGACAGGTCGCCGAGAGTGAGGAGATCGACCATGCGCAGGCGCGTCTGATCCGCGAGTGCGGCGAAGATGCCGGCGCGGCGTTCGAGATCGGTCATCGCCTTCATCCATACCACGGTCGCGAGGCTGTGTCCATGAGGGTTGACTCAACGGTCATTGACCCTATTCTCGTACTGCGCATCGCACGTGCGGTCGCAGAGAGGCATGGCAATCATGGGAATCGGAAGCGGTATCGCGCTCTTCGTCATCGGCATCATCCTCGCGTTCGCGGTCAACATCGACACCGGCGGATTCGTCGACCTCGACCTGATCGGCTACATCCTCATGGGTGCAGGCGTCGTGGTGTTCCTCATCAGCCTCGTCCTGACCATGCGGAGCCGTCGCACCGAGACCGTCGCACGCACCTCGGTCGACCCCGTCAGCGGCGAGCAGGTGACCCGGCGGAGCCGCCGCGACACCGACCCCGTCGTCTGAGTCGTGGCGTCGCCTCGCTCCGGTGACCTGACCGGCCGTCTCCTCGGTGATCGGTACGAGCTCGCAACCCGACTGGGTGAGGGCGGGATGGGGGTGGTCTATCGCGGTCACGACACCATGCTGCGCCGTGACGTCGCCGTGAAGGTGTTCCGTGAGGGAACCACGGAGATCGCGAGGACAGCCTCCGAGTCGCAGCTGCTGGCCGCACTCAACCACCCGTCCCTCGTGACCCTCTACGACGCCCATCTGGGCACGGAGGACCCGCGATATCTGGTGATGGAGTACGTCGAGGGCCCCACGCTCGACGAGCGGCTCCGCCGGGGACCTCTGCCGGAGGCCGCGGTGTCGCGGCTCGCCGAGGATCTCGCCGACGCGCTCGACGCCGTGCACCGGGCGGGCATCGTGCATCGAGACGTCAAGCCCGCGAACGTGCTGCTGCGTTCGCCCGGGGTCTCGGGGGAGGAGTTCTCCGCCAAGCTCGCCGATTTCGGGATCGCCTATCTAGTCGATGCCACGCGGCTGACGACGCCCGGAACGGTCATCGGGTCGGCCGCGTACCTGAGCCCGGAGCAGATCACCGGGGCGGATCCGCGGGCCTCGACGGATGTCTACTCCCTCGGCCTCGTGCTGCTCGAAGCGCTCACGGGACGACGGGCGTTCGCCCAGAACGACCTGCGAGAGGCCGTGCTCGCACGCCTCTCGCAGGACCCGGTCATCCCGTCCGAGGTCGGCCACGAGTGGGGTGCCCTGCTCACGGCCATGACCGCACGGGATCCTGCCGATCGACCCACCGCTCGGGAGGTCGTCGCCGCGGCGCGGAACCTGCGTGCGGGCGGCGGAGCCGCCGTCGCCTCGTCGGCCACCGTGGCTATCCCGCCCGATTCCGGGATGACCCGCACGGCTGTGCTGACGACGGAGACAGCGGCGCTTCCGCCGGACACCGCCGACGGGGCGCCGCGACGACGACGCCGATGGCTGGCCGGCGCGGCACTGGCCGCGGTCGTCGTCGCCGGGGTGATCACGGGGATCTCGCTCGGGGGTGCAGGCGATCAGCCCGGCCCTCCGCCCGAGCTTCCCGCGCTCGAGGAGCCGCTCGCTGCACACCTGCAGCAGCTGATGGACGCGGTGTCGCCGTGAACCGCCGTCTTCGCCTCGGCTGCGCGGCCGCCGTCATCGCCGCGGCCCTCGCGGTCGCCGGCTGCTCGGCCACGGCGTCGGGGCTCGACACGCAGACGAGTGCGGAGTGGCAGTCGCGCGTGCTGGCGATCGCCGAGAGCGCCGAGGCCGGCGACATCCCGACGGCTCTGCTCGACCTCGATGCCCTCGAGACGGAGACGACGCAGGCCCGCGCGGACGGGGAGATCAGCGCC
Organism: Microbacterium sp. LWH11-1.2; assembly: GCF_038397745.1. NCBI lineage: Bacteria > Bacillati > Actinomycetota > Actinomycetes > Micrococcales > Microbacteriaceae > Microbacterium > Microbacterium sp. LWH11-1.2. Next base: position 1,864,877 of record NZ_CP151636.1, read on the forward strand.
GAGCGGGCGGCGATCATCCAGCAGTCCATCGCCGTGGTGCGCTCGGACCTCGAAGCGGATGTCGCCGTCACGCCCTCACCCGAGGAGACCACCACCGACGACACCACGGACACCGACAAGGGCGACAAGGGCAACAGCGAGAACAAGAGCGACAACGGCAAGAAGAACGACGACAACGGCAACGGGAACAACGGCAAGGACGACGATGACTGAGGATGCCGCGTGAACCCTGACCGCGTCTCCCGGCCGAGAGATCGCGCCGTCGCGCTCATCGTGGGCGTCTCGGCCACCGTCGCCTTCGTCGTGCTCCGCGTCTTCGTTGCGGCGGGCGGCCACGAACCCCTGGATGTCGACATCCGCTGGCACGATCTGATGACCGCGTCGCGGAGCGACGTGGGCGTGATCATCGCGTGGGTGCCGGCCATCGTCGGCGGCACGGTCGGCATGATCGTCGTCGGAGCCCTCCTGGTCGCGCTGTTCGTGTGGCGTCGGAGAAGGGCGGATGCCGCGACCCTGGCGACCGCGATGATCGTGGTCGTCGCCGTGGGCGCGACGATGGCCGCCGTCATCGGACGCACTCGGCCCGCCGACTCTCTCGCGGAGCGCATGGCCACGTCGTTCCCGTCCGGCCACACGGCGGTCGCGACGACCGTGGTGGTGATCCTCGCCCTCGCGCTCCGACGCTGGTACGTCTGGCTGCTCGGCGCCGGGTGGGTGTTCACGATGATGTGGAGTCGCACCTACCTCAACGCCCATTGGCTCAGCGACGTCGTCGCGGGCATGCTCGAGGGCGTCGCCGTGGCCTCGCTCGTCTGGATCGCCGCCGAAGCGGTACGGGACCGCCGTGCCCTGCGTCGAACCGAGAGCTCCATCGCACCACCGATCGAAGGACCTCGACCCCATGAACTCCACTGATTCCGCCGCCTCAGCGGCTCGGGCCGCACAGGACTCCACCGTCTTCCGCACCCTCGCCCGCGTCGGCTACGTGGTCCTCGGCATCCTCCATCTCCTGATCGGCGGCATCGCGATCTCGATCGCGACCGGCGGCGGCGGCGAAGCGGACCAGGGCGGGGCGATGCAGCAGATCCAGCAGGCCCCGGCGGGCATGGTCCTGCTGTGGGTCATCGCGCTGGGACTCGTGGCGCTGGCGATCTGGCAGATCGCCGAGGCCGTCCTCGAACGCGATCCCGACGCCAAGAAGAAGTGGGGCCATCGGGTCAAGTTCCTCGGCACCGCCGCCGCGTACGTCGCGATCGCCGGGACGGCGCTCGTGTACGCGTTGGGCGGCCGGTCGCAGTCGTCCGACTCCTCGCAGTCGCTCAGCGCCCGTCTGCTGGCGGCACCGGCGGGCGTCGTGCTGCTCGTGCTGGTCGGGCTGATCGTCGTCGCCGTCGGTGCGGCGTTCGTCGTGCGCGGCATCACCCGCGCCTTCACGAAGCGCCTCGATCTGCCTGCGGGACCGGCACGAAAGGGAATCACCGCCTTCGGCATCGTCGGCTACATCGCGAAGGGCATCGCCGTCGGAGTGGCCGGCGTCCTGTTCGTGGTCGCCGCGCTCACCCACGATCCGGAGACAGCCGGGGGACTGGATGCCGCGCTCCACGCGCTGGCAGGGCTTCCCTTCGGCGTCGTCATCCTCTGGACCGTCGGCGCCGGACTCATCCTCTACGGCCTGTTCTGCTTCGCCCGGGCGCGGTACGCGAGGATGTGACGCAGGGCGCCACTCAGTGCGTCCGCAGGTGCCCCGGCTACCCTCGGGGCATGCGCCGTCTCGTCGTCCTCCCCCTTCTGCTCGTCGCCGGTCTTCTCGCGGGATGCTCGCAGGTGACCCAGTTCGCCGGAGACGTCGTCGGCGTCCCTGTCGAGGAGACCTGCGCGACCATCGACGACGCCTACGGCCAGTACCAGTCGGTCATCGACCAGGGCGGTGCCACGGAGGAGCAGCTCGATGCGGCGCGCGACGAACTCGTCGCGACGCTCGACGGACTCGCCGACGACGTCGACGGACAGCTGGGCGATCTCATCCGCTCCGGTGCCCAGCAGCTCGGCGAGGTCACCGACCTGCAGGCGCCCGAGACCATCGAGGCGATCGAGCAGCTCAAGGAATCGGCCTCGGCCTTCTGCGGCTGAGGCCGGGTCCTGCTCACCGCCCCGGTGCTCGGGGCCCGTCATAGGCTGGATGCATGAGCGCGCGTGCCGTGGATCCTCGGGTCTGTCCTACCTGCGGCGACGCCCTGACGTTCGAGATCCTCGACGACGAGCGGTTCCTCGTCGTGTGGTCGTGCGTCGAATGCGGTCTGGTCCGCGCCACCGAACCGGTGTGACCGCGGGCTCTCACGTGCTCGCCCGCACGACCAGCGAGGGCGTGAGGTCGACCCGGCGCACGGGGCCGGCGTTGCCCGCCGCGATGCCGAGCAGCAGGTCGAGCGCGACGCGGCCCGACTCCTCGAACGGCTGACGCACCGTCGTGAGGCCGAGTCCGTCGGCGAGCGGACCGTCGTCGAAGCCGACGATCGCGACGTCGTCCGGCACCGACAGGCCGCTCTGCCTCAACCCGCGCCATGCCCGCGAAGCCAGCTCGTCGTGGTTCGCCATGACCGCCGTCGGCGCATCCGGTCCCGAGAGGGCGCGCAGCAGGGCGGGCGTCGGGTCGGTGTCGAGGGGGGAGCGGACCTGCTCGATCGTCACGTACTCCGCGAGTCCCTGCATGCGCAGCATCCCGGCGGAGATGTAGTCCTGTGAGAGCTGAGGCTCCCCGAGGTAGATCACGCGACGGTGTCCGCGCTCGCGCAGGTGCTCGCCCACCATGCGTCCGCCGGCCTCGTCGTCGAGCAGCACGACCGGCGCATCGTCGCCGACGGGACGGGCGCGGCGCACGTCGATGAGCACCAGGGGGAGCGCGGCTTCGCGGCTCGCGCGCATCGCCGCGCTGCCGAGCGGCACGCCCATCACGATGAGCCCCTCGATCCCGCGGCGCACGGGCAGCGCATCCAGCAGCGGGGCGTCGACGCTGGCTGCGGACTCGAGGTCGTGGGCGGTCAGCTCGATCGCGGTCTCGCGCGCCCGCACGAGCATCCCGGAGAAGCGACGGAAGTACGTGGAGTAGGTGCTGAACGGCGCGGCGACGGCGATCCGCGTGCCGCCTGCCGAGCGTCCGCCCGCCGGGCCCGCGCGGTAGCCGAGGGCGCCGGCGGCGGCGATGACCCTGGCGCGGGTCTGCTCGCTGACCCGATGGGGTGCGTTGATAACGAGGGAGACCGTGGAGATGCTCACCCCCGCCCGCTCGGCGACCGTGTAGATCGTGACCTTGCTCGCGTCCGGCATCCGATTCGCCTCCTCGTCAAAAAGTACTTCATCGAAGTGCTTCGATGCGCCCACAATGATCCTGACACCAAAGGAGGGGTCGCATGAGGTTCACCAAAGCGCAGCTCGATTCGTCCGTCGTCGCCGTCGAGGCGCGGCTCGCCCCGCTGCAGAAGCCGCGCGGCAGGACCGCGCAGGACCGCCGCCGCGACGCGGAGGCGTTCGATGTGGTGATGACGAGAGAGCTCGGCATCGGCCCCGTCGACGTCGCGACCGAGGAGCACACCGTCCCCGTCGCGGGCCACCCCGACGCCCGGTTGCGCGTCTACTGGCCCACGCCCGATCGACCCGATCCCGTGATCGCCGACCGACTCCCCGTGCTCGTCTACTTCTTCGGCGGCGGGTTCGAGATCGCCGGCATCGACTGGGTCTGGTGGGATGCGGCGTTCAGAGAGCGCGCCCGCGACGCCGGGATCATCGTGGTCGCCGGCGAGTACTCGCATGCGCCGGAGGTGAAGTATCCTGCGCAGCCGGAGCAATGCTGGTCGGTGTTCGAGTGGGCGGCCGCCCATGCCGCCGAGCTCGGCGGCGATCCCGAGAAGCTGGCGCTCGGCGGAGCATCCGCCGGCGGCAATCTCGCCGCCGCGACGGCGCTCATGAACCGCGATCGTGCCGACCGGCCCGTGCGCCTGCAGCTGCTCGAGATGCCGCTCCTCGACATGACCATGAAGCACCTCGACCTCGAGGACCAGTCCGCCATCGTGCCCAAGCCGTTCTTCCGTCGGATGGCGGGCATGATCGTCGACCAGTACCTGGGTCGACGCAGGGCGACGCGGCTCGAGCCCTACGCCTCGCCCCTGCTCGCCCCGTCGCTCGCGGGGCTGCCGCCCGCGGTCATCTACACCGCGGAGCTCGATGCGCTCCGCGGCGACGGCGAGGCCTATGCGCGCGCGCTGAGCGCGGCCGGTGTTCCCGTGACGTGCCTGCGGCTCATCGGGCAGAACCACGGCTCGGGCAGCTACCGCGGCCACGTGCCGGCGGCAGACCACCTTCACCGCGACATCGTCGCCACCCTGCGGACGCTCCACGACGAACCGGCGCACTCTGCGCGGAAGGCGGCATCATGACCACGCTCACGGACATCGATCTCGACGCCGGCATCCGGCGGTGGATCGCCCGCCTCGAAGAGCTCTCGCCCGGGATCCCCGGCATCGACAGCCCCGACCCGACGGTGCAGCGCGCGGCGGCGCGAGTGCTGTCCGACCTGCTCGCCGTCGACTTCACCCTCCCGATCCCCGAGGGCGTCTCGATCGACGACGTCGAGATCGCGGGTCCCGCCGGGCCGCTGCGGATGCGACGCTATCGCCCGGATGCCGTGCCGGATGCCGCGCCCACGCAGCTCTGGCTGCACGGCGGCGGCTTCTACGCCGGCACGATCGACGAGATCCTCAACGACCGGCTCTGCGCGCGCCGCGCCCTCGAGAGCGGCGTGCAGCTCCTCTCCCTCGAATACCGGCTCGCCCCCGAGCATCCGTATCCCGCCCCTGTGCTCGACGCCGTCGCCGCGCTCGACGCGCTCGCCGCCGACCCGCAGAGGTTCGCCGTCGACCCCGAGCGCCTCGGCGTCGGCGGCAACTCCGCCGGCGCGGCGATCGCGGCGAGCACGGCTCTGCGTCTGCGCGATCTGGGCGGTGTCCGCCTCGTGCACGTCGACCTGGAGGTGCCGCCGCTCGCGATGCACCGGGTGGGGCGATCGGCGGAGGACTATGCGATCGGGTTCGGCCTCGATCAGCTCGAGCAGATCGTCGGCATGTACACCGGGCCCGACGGCCCCGCCGACGCACGCATCTCGCCGCTCGATGCGGACGATCTGCGGGGTCTCCCGTCGACCCTCGTCATGGCCGGCGAGCACGACCCGTTGCGCGACTCCGGCGTCCTCTACGCCGAGCGTCTGCAGGAGGCCGGCGTGCCCGTCGAGCTCCACATCGGCGCCGGCCACCTGCACGGCACACCCGGTCTCACCGCCGCATTCGACGGCGCGCGCGCGTGGCAGGAGCTCCACGCCCGCCACCTCGCATCCGCCTATGGCACCATTCCCGTCCGGTCCGCCGGCTGAACGACCCACCCTCGAGGAGACGATGATGTCCCAGACCACACTCGACCCGATCGGCGCCCTCGGCCCCGATGCCGTTCCCGGATCGACGCAGCCGCGCGGCTTCCTGTTCACCTTCGTCGCCGCATGGTTCGGGCTGAGTCTGGTGCTCAGCACGCTCATGGGCGCGTCGATCCCGAAGGTGTTCGCCTTCCTGGACGACGCGACCAAGGGGGTGAACCTGTCGATCGTCGCCGCGGTCGGCGGTGTCGTGGTGATCGTCATCACGCCCCTGTTCGGCCGACTCAGCGACCGCACGATGTCGCGGCTCGGCAAGCGCCGCCCGTGGATCCTCGGCGGAGCCCTGGGCGGCATGGTCGGCGTCGTCCTCCTCGCGTTCTCGACCGAGCTCTGGCAGGTCATCGTCGGCTGGGCGATCGTGCAGACCGGGTTCGGGGCGACGAACGCCGCGGTGCACGCGCTGCTCGCGGACCAGATCCGGATGAGCATCCGCGCGCGGGTCTCCGCCGCCGCCAGTGCCGCCAACGCGATCGCCCTGATCTTCGGGTCGCTGCTGATCGCGGGGCTGCCCAACGAGCAGCAGTGGACGTGGTTCCTCGTGCCCGGCGCGATCGGCGCGATCTTCAGCGTGCTCCTCTTCTTCCGCCTGCACGACATCGTGCGCACCGAGAAGCCGGCGCCCTGGAGCTGGGCGGACGTGGTGTCGACCTACTGGCTCAACCCGCTGCGGTACCGCGACTTCTTCTGGGCCTGGGCCTGCCGCCTGTTCGTGACGATGTCGATCCTCACGGTGTCGACCTATCTGCTGTTCTTCATCATCGATCGGCTCGGCGTGCCGAAGGAGCAGGCATCCGGCGTCTTCGCCACGGTGCTCATCGCCTTCACGCTCACCAGCATCCTCACCACCGTCGTGTTCGGCTGGATCTCCGACCGGACGGGCCGGCGCAAGGCGATCGTCTGGGTGTCGGCGCTGCTGTCCGCCGGAGGGCTCATCATCGCCGCACTGTCTCCGGATCTCACGACCTTCCTGATCGCGATGGCTCTCGTCGGCGGGGCGCAGGGCGCGTTCGTCTCGGTCGACATCGCGATGATGACCGAGGTGCTGCCGACCTTCGATGAGGCGGGCAAAGACCTCGGCATCGTCTCGCTGTCGTTCCAGGTGCCGCAGGTGCTGGTCCCGGTGCTCGCGATCCCCCTGCTGGCGATCGGCGGGTCGGGGGAGAACTACGCGGCCCTCTTCATCGCCGCGATCGTGTTCGGCGTGCTCGGCGGGCTGTCGGTGCTGCCGATCAGGAGCGTCAAGTAGGAGTCGAGAGCCGCGGGCCCGCCGATCCGGTGGGTTCGCGGCTTTTCCCGACCCATCGAAAGCAATTTCCGCGCACCTCTCGACAAAACAGAAATTTCCGGTAGAGTCGCCACGTCGGTAATCATTTCTCACTTTTCGTGTCGAGAGGAAATCATGCACGCACGAACTCGCAGCATCGTCGCTGCGGCAGCGGCCGGAGCGATGGCGCTCGTCGGCCTCAGCGGCTGCGCCGCCTCCGCAGGATCCGACGAACCCCTCGTGGGGCTCGTCATCAAGACGCAGGACAACCCCTTCTACGTCAAGATGACGGAAGGGGCCAAGGACGAGGCGGAAGCCCTCGGACTCAATCTGCAGGTCGCCAGCGGCGACGGGCAGAGCGACGTCGACTCGCAGATCAAGGCCATCGAGAACTTCACGGCGCAGGGCGCCAAGGCGATCCTCGTCACACCCGCCGGCGACGGGATCATCCCCGCCGTCAAGAAGGCGCAGGAGGCTGGCGTCGTCGTGTTCGCGATGGACTCGCCGCTCGGTGCGGACTCCGGCATCGACGGCACGTTCGCGACCGACAACTACCTCGCGGGCGTGCTCGTCGGCGAGTGGGCCAAGGCCGCACTCGGCGACACCGAGCCCCGGGTCGCCACGCTCGACCTCAGCACCGATCAGATCCCCGTCGACGTGGCCCGCAACCAGGGCTTCCTCGAGGGCTTCGGCATCGAGCTCGGCGATCCGTCGAAGATGTGGGACGAGACCGATCCGCGACTGATCGGGCACGAGGTGACCGACGCCAACGAAGCGGGCGGGCGCACCGGCATGGAGAAGCTCCTGCAGAAGGATCCGACCATCAACCTCGTCTACACGATCAACGAGCCCACGGCCGCAGGCGCCTATCAGGCCGTCGTCGCCGCGGGGCTCGAGGACCAGATCACGATCGTCTCGGTCGACGGCGGATGCCCCGGCGTGACCAACGTGCAGAAGGGCATCATCGCCGCGACCTCGATGCAGTTCCCGCTCGAGATGGCGAAGCAGGCCCTGCAGGCCGTCGAGGACTACCTGGCCGACGGCACCAAGCCGAAGAACAGCGACGGCCTCGACTTCACCAACACCGGAGTCACGCTCGTGACCGACCAGCCGCAGGACGGCGTCGAATCCGAGGACACGACGTTCGGACTGGAGCAGTGCTGGGGCTGAGTCGCCCCGCTGCCTCCCTACCGGGTGAGGGTCGGCTCTTGCCGACCGGCCCTCACCCTCCTCCTCCATACAACGACGTAGGAAAGCCCATCATGAACCGAAGCGCCACCGATCTCCCGGATGACGAGCGACCGAGCACCGTCACCGCCGGATTCTCGATGGGACTGGTCGAGATCGACCAGGGAGCCCGTCTCAGCCCTCTCCAGTGGATCGAACGACGGATGCTGTCGCGCCCGCTGATCGGTCCCGTCGCGGTGCTCATCATCGCGCTGATCGTCTTCTCGATCGTGTCGCCGAACTTCGGCACGCTCCAGAACTTCTCCCTGATCCTGCAGCAGGTGCAGGTGATCGCGATGCTCGGCATCGCGCAGACCCTCATCATCCTCACCGCAGGGATCGACCTCTCCGTCGCGGCGGTCATGCTGCTGTCGCAGGTCGCCATGGGTCGTTTCGCCGTCTCGGTCGGACTCCCTGTCGAGATCTCGCTCGTGCTCGGCATCGTCGTCGGCATCGCCTGCGGGGCGATCAACGGCTTCATCGTGACGAAGCTCAACATCCCGCCGTTCATCGCGACCCTCGGCACCCTGAGCATCTTCTACGCGCTGAACATCTTCATCTCCGACGGGGAGAGCGTGCCGTACGCCGACGTGCCCCCGCTGTTCAACTGGCTCGGAACGGGCTTCCGCGTGTTCGGCACGACGTTCACCTTCGGCCAGGTGCTCACGATCCTCATGTTCATCCTGTTCGCCTACATCCTGCGCAACACCGCCTGGGGCACGCACATCTACGCCGTGGGCGACAACCTCGAGGCCGCGCGCCTCAGCGGCATCCGCGTCAACCGCGTGCTCATGTCGGTGTACGTGGTGGCCGGTCTCATCATCGGCGTCACCGCCTGGCTGCTCATCGGGCGCATCGGCTCGATCTCGCCCACCGCGGGCGCCGCCTACAACCTCGCGTCGATCACCGCGGTGGTCATCGGCGGCACGAGCCTCTTCGGCGGGCGCGGACGGATCATGGGCACGCTGCTCGGATCCCTCATCGTCGGCGTCTTCTCCAGCGGACTGTCCCTCGCAGGATTCGACAGCCTCTGGCAGGAGTTCACCATCGGCCTCCTCATCATCGGCGCGGTCGCCGTCGACCAGCGCCTCCGCAAGATCGGACGTTGACCATGACCACCGGAACCCAGACCCCGCGCTCCACCGACCTGGTGCTCGAAGCGCGCGGCATCGTGAAGCGCTACGGACGCGTCGTCGCCCTCGACCAGACGGACTTCGAGATCCGTCAGGGGGAGGTGCTCGCCGTGATCGGCGACAACGGCGCCGGCAAGTCCTCACTGATCCAATGCCTGTCGGGCGCCGTGCAGCCCGACGAGGGCGAGCTGCTGGTGAGCGGGGAGCCCACGACGCTGAGGACGCCGGTCGACGCTCGCCGGCTCGGAATCGAGACCGTCTTCCAGAGCCTCGCCGTCTCGCCGGCGCTCGACATCGCCAGCAACATCTTCCTCGGCCGGGAGCTGCGCCGCCCCGGCATCGCCGGCTCCGTGTTCCGCATGCTCGACAAGAAGCGGATGCGGGCGGAGTCGCTCGAGGTGATGTCGCAGCTCGGGCTGCAGACGCTCCAGAACATCGGCCAGTCGGTCGAGACCCTCTCCGGCGGTCAGCGTCAGGGCGTCGCTGTGGCGCGTGCCGCGGCCTTCGGCTCGAAGGTCGTCATCCTCGACGAGCCGACCGCGGCCCTCGGCGTCAAGGAGTCGGGGCGCGTCGTCAAGCTCATCAAGGACATCAACGCCCGCGGCATCCCGGTCATCCTGATCAGCCACAACATGCCGCAGATCTTCGAGGTCGCCGACCGCATCCACATCCAGCGTCTCGGAAAGCGCATCGCGCTCGTCGAGACGTCGCAGATCGACATGGCGGGTGCCGTGGCGCTGATGGTCGGTGCGAAGACCCCCGAGCAGCTCGGGCTCGCCTCATGAGCCCGCAGCAGGACCCCGCAGACAATCTTCAAGAAAGGAGCACCCGCATGGTGCCCAACTACCTCCCCGCGCCCGGCACGGCCCTCGACGGCAAGGTGGCGCTCATCACCGGCGCCGCCTCCGGGATCGGCGAAGCGGTCGCCCGCATCTACGCCGCCAACGGATGTCGCGTCGCCCTGATCGACATCGACGCGGCCCGCCTCGAAGAGGTCGCCGCCGACATCGCGGAACGCGGCGGCGAGGTGCTCTCCCTCGTCGGGAACGTCGTGGAGGAGGACGAGGTGCGCGCGTTCTTCGCCGCGACCGTGGCCCGCTGGGGCCGGATCGACCTCGTCATCAACAGCGCCGGCCGGGACTCCCTCGCACCGCCCGTCACCCAGGTGACGCTCGAGGAGTGGAACAAGACGATCGGGCCGAACCTCACCGGCGTCTTCCTCTGCTGCCGCGAGGCCTTCCTCGTCATGGATGGCCAGGAGACGGGCGGGCGCATCATCAACATGGGCTCCTCCTCGACCAAGGTCGCCTCGGGGCCGGGGCACAGCCCGTACCGCGCCTCGAAGCACGGCATGCTCGGATTCTCGAAGAACATCCTGATCGAGGGCATGCACAAGAACATCGGCGTCACGGTCCTGAACCCCTCGCACGTGCGCACGCCGATGACCGAGATCATCGACAAGGGCCTGTACGACGGCGACCTGCCCGCCTACACCGACGGGTGGCTCGACGAGAAGGAGATCGAGGAGGGCCTCTCGGCCAGCTGCATCGATGTCGGGAACGTCGCGGAGGCCGCGCTCTACATCGGGACGCGCACGCCGGACGTGACCATCCCCACCTTCTCGCTGTACCCGACGCACAAGGTGCTGCGGTACGGCATGGAGGTCTAGGCGATCGTGAAGGCTGCAGTTCTGCGCGGCATCCGCGACATCGCCGTCCTCGATGTGCCCGTGCCGGAGCCCGTCGGCGTCGACTCGGTCCTCGTGCGGATCGGGGCGGTGGGCGTCTGCGGGTCCGACGTCCTCCGCTTCGGCATCGGCAAGGGATACGGCTTCCCGCGGGTGCTCGGCCACGAGATGTCGGGCACCCTGGTCGAGGACTCCCCGTCGGGAGTGCTCAAGGCCGGCGATCGCGTCGCGATCTTCCCGTGCATCCCCGAGCCCTCGGACCCGATGAGCGAGATCGGCGAGTACGCGCTCGCCGATCGCTACGACTACTTCGGCTCCCGGCGCGACGGCGGACTCGAGGAGTATCTGCGGGTGCCCGAGCGCAACCTGATCCCACTGCGTCCCGGCACCTCTCTGATCGACGGTGCGATGGTGGAGCCGGCGGGGGTGGCCCTGCATGCCGTCCGCAAGGCCGTGGTCCCCCCGAACGCGACGGCGCTCGTCATCGGCGCAGGGCCGATCGGCATCCTCGCCGCGCAGTGGCTGCGCATCCTCGGCGTCGTGCGCGTGCTCGTGGCGGATGTCGATGCGCGCAAGCGCGAGATCGCCGAGAGCCTCGGCTTCGAGACGCTCGACGCGTCGACGGCGCCGTCCGACGAGCTCGCGACGGCGGCGACCGCCGGCCGCGGCGTCGACATCGCCGTCGAGGCCTCCGGTATCTCCGTGACGTTCCTCCAGGCGATCCGCGCGGCGGCGCACCGCGGACAGGTCGTCCTGCTCGGCGACCTCGCCGACGACGTCGCACTGCCGAAGGAGCTCGTCTCCCGCGTGCTGCGCCGGGAGCTCGTGCTGCGCGGAACATGGAACGCCGTCATCACGCCCCGGGTGACGAACGACTGGGAGATGGTGGTGGCCTGCCTCGGCCGGTCGCTCATCGTCGACGGGCTCGTGAGCCACGTCGAGCGCATCGACGACGCGCAGGAGGTCTTCACCCGCCTCGCCGACCGCGGAGCATGGTCGAACAAGACGATCTTCGCGGTCTCCGACGAGGCCGTCGCCGAGGCGGACGCCGCACTCAGCGGATCCCTCTCCGCACGATTGGCGCGGCGATGAAGGCCGCGGTGTTCCTGGGACCGGGACGCATCGAGGTCACGGACATCCCGGTGCCCGAGGTGGGCCCCGGCGACGTGCTGGTCGAGGTGAGGGCGGCCAGCATCTGCGGCACCGACCTGCGCATCATGAAGCACGGGCACTTCCGCATCCCCGAGGGCACGCGCCGCGTGCTCGGGCACGAGCTCACGGGTCGGATCGTCGAGGCGGGGGCGGATGTCCGCGGCTTCGCGGTCGGCGACCGGGTCAGCGTCGCTCCGAACGTCGGCTGCGGCGTCTGCGCCATGTGCCGCCGCGGGCTGAACCAGCTGTGCCCGACGTACGACGCGTTCGGCATCACGCTGAACGGCGGGTTCGAGGAGTACATGCTCGTCCCGGCGGTGGCGATCGAACGCGGGAACCTCTTCCACGTCCCGGATGCCGTGGGCGACGAGATCGCCGCGATCATGGAGCCGATGTCCTGCTGCCTCCACGGTCAGCGCAAGGTCGAGGTCTCACCCGAGGACTCGGTGCTCATCATCGGCGCGGGCCCCATCGGATGCTTCCACACCGTGCTCGCGAAGCGGGCCGGCGCCCGTCAGGTGATCGTGGCCAACACCCGACAGCCGCGGCTCGACATCGCCGGCCGGCTGGGAGCCGACCATCTCATCAACGTGTCGGAACAGGACCTGCACGAGGAGGTCATGGCGCTGACCGGAGGCGAGGGCGTGGATGTCGTCATCACCTGCGTCTCCAAGCCCGACGTGATCGCCTCGACGACCGACCTCGCCGGACGCCTCGGACGGATCAACGTGTTCTCCGGACTCGGCGATCAGGCCAGGCCCGCGATCGACGTGAACGCGCTCCACTACCAGGAGCAGACCCTCACCGGGACGACGGGGTCGAGCGTGACCGACTACGGCGACGTCATCGGCATCATCGCGGAGAGCGATGTGGATCTCACGCCGATCATCACCGCGCGATTCGCCCTCGACGACATCGAGGCGGCGATGGAGCACTCGCGCTCCGGAGTCGGCATGAAGTCGCTGATCACCTTCGACCGAGGAGACGCGCGATGACCGCGGAGGTCTACACCCCCGACACGCTCGTGCCCGCGACGGAGCCGACGTTCGCCTTCGTCGGCGTCACGACCGGGGCGTCGTCGATCATGGAGGTCTTCCCGCGGTGGGCCGCGCATCTCGGCATCCCGTCGCGCATCGTCGGCATCGATGTGCCGCTGGATGCCGACCCCGAGACGTACCGCCGCGTCGTCCGGTTCTTCACGGACGACCCGCTCTCGCTCGGCGCCCTGGTCACGACGCACAAGCTGAACCTGTTCCAGGCGAGCCGTGACCTGTTCGACGAGATCGGGGAGTCGGCCGCGCAGCTCGACGAGATCAGCAGCATCTCGAAGCGCGACGGGCGCCTCCTCGGCCACGCGATGGACGACGTCACGAGCGGTCTGGCGTACGACGCCATCGTCGGCGAGGCCGACGAAGAGGTGCTCCTGCTCGGCGCCGGCGGGTCCTCGCTCGCCCTCACGCTGCACCTGCACCGGAAGCACCGGGCGGGCGGCGGGGCACCGCGTCGGATCGTCGTGACCAACCGGCGCCCCGGACGCATCGACGAGATGCGCGCGTTCCACGAGCGGATCGGGTTCGCGCTGCCGATCGAGTACGTGGTGGCGCCGGAGCCGACGGTCAACGACGCCGCTCTCGCGACCATGGCCCCGCGTTCCACGGTCATCAACGCGACCGGACTGGGCAAGGATCGGCCGGGCTCCCCTCTCACGGACGCGGCGCGGTTCCCCGACGGCGCCGTCGCCTGGGACTTCAACTACCGCGGCGACCTCGTGTTCCTCGACCAGGCGCGGTCGCAGGCCGATCGCGGCATCCGCGCCGTCGACGGGTGGTTCTACTTCCTCCACGGGTGGACGCGCGTGATCGCGCAGGTCTTCGACATCGCCATCCCGACATCCGGTCCCGCATTCGACGAGCTCTCCCGCATCGCGCGCGCCTAGCGGCGCCACGCCCGAAGAAGACACAGACAAGAAACGACACAGAGAAGGACCACGCATGAGCACCGCATCCCTCACTCCCACCACCCGATCCGTCGTCACCCGGTTCGACCTGACCACCGGACTCGCCGACGGCACCCCGTCGCTGCGTCGCCCGCTGTCGGCGATGGCCGGCATGTACGCGGACGCGGCGGCGTTCGAGGCCGCCGTCGCCGCGGACGACGTGCTCAGCTACGAGTTCTACGACATGGGCGTTCCCGCGCTCGAGACCGAGATCGCCTACGGGACGAGCATCACCTACCCCGGTCGCGTCGGCGACGAGTACTTCATGACCAAGGGGCACTTCCACACCCGCCTCGAGGCCGCGGAGATCTATCTGTGCCTCTCGGGCGAGGGCCTCATGCTGATGGAGAGTCCCGAGGGTGACGTGCAGGTCGAGGAGTTCCGGGCCGGTCGTTCGGTGTACGTGCCCGGCCGCTACGCGCATCGCAGCATCAACACCTCGGCCACCGAGCCGCTGATCACCTTCTTCGCGTTCCCCGGGGACGCGGGGCACGACTACGGCACGATCGAGACGAAGGGCTTCCGCAAGATCGTCGTCGATCGCGACGGGGTGCCCACGCTGCAGGACAACCCGCGCTGGCAGAGCTGACGCCCGGAGCCCCGGAGCGCTGCCATGGGAACGGCCGGACGACCGTCTAGACTCCACACGTGACTGACCAGGACACGGGAGGGAATCTCCTCCACCAGATCTCCCGTCGCGCCGGAGCGATGAGCCCGGCCCTGCGCGGCGTCGCCGATGTGATCCTCGCGGATCCCGAAGAGGCGCAGGCCCTGTCGATCACCGAGCTCGCCGGGCGAGCGGGCGTCGCGGACTCCACGGTGTCGCGGTTCCTCCGCGAGCTCCAGCTCGACGGGTACAACCAGCTGCGGCTCGGCATCGCGCAGGCGATCTACTCGCGTCCCGTCTCGACTGAGCAGCGCACCAACTGGGTGTACGAGGGCGTGCTCAAGGGTGACAGCAGCGAGCAGATCGTCGAGAAGGTGCTGCACGGCAGCTTCGAGTCGCTGACGCGCACGACGGAGCGGCTCGACCCTGAGATCATGAGCGCCGCGGTCGACCGCATCCACGACGCGTCGGCCGTCTACTTCGCCGCGATGGGGTCGTCGGCGACCGCGGCCGAGAGTGCGATGATGCGCTTCGTCCGCGCGGGCAAGCGCTGCCACTTCTTCCGCGATCAGAGCGTGCAGACCATGGGCAGCGCGACGCTGCGCGAAGGAGATGTGCTGATCGCGATCAGCGACTCCGGCGACTCGACCTCGGTCGTCTCGTCGGCCCAGATCGCGAAGTTCCACGGCGCCTACGTGCTCGGGGTCACCTCGAACGTGGACTCCGCGCTGGCGTCGGTGGTCGACGATGTGCTCCTCACCGCCGGCACCGTCGCGAGCTCCGACGTCTACGGCGAGTCGGTCACCGCGAAGTGGGGTCAGCTGCTGGCGATCGATGTGCTGTACGCGACATACGCCACGCGCTTCTTCGAGGAGACGGCCGACTATCTGCAGGAGAGCTACCTGTCGGCGATCAAGCCGACGCGGGGGAGCGGCGGCGACTGACACCGCCCGCCCCGTTCCGGGATCGTGGGGCGCTCAGTGGTCGGTCCAGTCGAGCGACCGCGACACGGCCTTCGTCCACCCGGCGTAGAGGCGCTCGCGCGTCTCGGCATCCATCTGCGGCTCGAACGTGCGCTCGATCTCGATCGAGGCGCGCAGCTCGTCCTGCGAGGCCCAGAATCCCACCGCGAGGCCCGCGAGGAACGCGGCGCCGCGGGCGGTCGACTCGGTCACACGCGGACGGTGCACCGGCACGCCGAGCTGATCGGCCTGGAACTGCAGGTGGAAGTCGTTGGCCACCGCGCCGCCGTCGACCCGCAGCTCGGGGAGCGGCGTGCCCGACTCCGCGGTCATGGCGTCGATGACGTCGCGATAGGAGTAGCTCATCGACTCCAGTGCCGCGCGCACCAGCTGCGCGCGACCCGTGCCGGGGGTGATGCCGAACACGGCGGCACGCGCGTACTGATCCCAATAGGGTGAGGCGAGACCCGTGAAGGCGGGCACGAGATAGACCCCGCCGGTGTCGGGGACGGATGCCGCGATCGCCGCGGTCTCCTCGACGTCGTCGATGATGCGGAGTTCGTCGCGGAGCCATTTGATGGTCACCCCGACGCCGAAGAACACGCCCTCCAGCGCGTACTCGACGCGGCCGTCGAGTCCCCACGCGATCGTCGTGATCAGACCCGCCTCGGAGTGGACCGGCGTCGTTCCGGTGTTCATCATCACCGAGCCGCCCGTGCCGTACGTGGCCTTCACGGCCCCGGGCGTGAAGCACGCCTGTCCGAAGAGGGCGCCCTGCTGATCGCCGGTGGCGGAGGCGACCGGGATGGCCGTTCCGAATCCCGCCGTCGCGCCCGTCGTGCCGTACACCTCGCTCGAGGGACGTACCTCGGGCAGGATGCCGCGCGGGATGTCGAGAATGTCGAGGATCTTCTGGTCCCACGTGAGCTCCCGGATGTTGAAGCACATCGTGCGGGAGGCGTTGGAGTAGTCGGTCACGTGCGCGGCGCCGTCGGTCAGCTTCCAGATGAGCCAGGAGTCGATGGTCCCGCACAGCAGGTCGCCGGCCTCGGCCCGTTCGCGCACGCCGGGGACGTTCTCGAGGAGCCAGCGGATCTTCGTGCCGGAGAAGTAGGTGTCGATCGGCAGCCCGGTCGATTCGCGGATGTACTCGGCATGACCGTCCGCGCGCAGCACGTCGCAGAACTCGGCGGTGCGGCCGTCCTGCCACACGAGGGCGTTGTGGACGGGCTCTCCTGTCACGCGGTCCCAGATGACGCAGGTCTCGCGCTGATTGGTGATGCCGATCGCCGCGACGGCCTCGGCCGGCACTCCCGAGTCGGACAGCACCCGGTGCGCGACCCGGAGCTGGGACTCCCAGATCACCTCGGCGTCGTGCTCCGCCCAGCCGGGGGCGGGGTAGTGCTGCTCGAACTCCTCCTGCGCGATGTGCTCGATGGACCCGTCATCTCTGAAGAGAATCGCGCGAACGCTGCCGGTGCCGGCGTCGAGCGCCATCACGTGTGTCTTGTTCATCCTCGAACCGGTTCCACTTCGTCGTGTGTTGACCGGGCATCATGCCCGTGACTAGAGTGACCGAAGTTTATTCTGAAAGCAAGTGAATCAGAGAAATATTTACCGAATGGAGCATCCATGCGCGCCGCCGTCCTGTTCAGCCCCCATGAGCCGCTGCGGATCGAGGATGTCGAGACGCCTGCCGTCCTCGAGCCGCACGAGGTGCGCGTCGCGACGGCCGCCGTCGGGCTCTGTCACTCCGACCTCCATGTGATCGACGGTCGCGTCGCGCGGCCCATGCCGATCGTGCTCGGCCACGAGGCCTCCGGCATCGTCAGCGAGGTGGGGTCCGCCGTGGCGGACGTGGCTGTCGGAGATCACGTCATCGCGTGCTTCGTCGTGTTCTGCGGCGCGTGCCGCATGTGCCGTGCGGGGAAGCCGGCCATGTGCCAGGACCGGGAGGCGACGATGCGCGGTCGCGGTGCGGAGCCGCGGCTGTCGCAGCACGGGGCCGAGGTGCAGCAGTGGACCAACATCGCCGGATTCGCGGAGGAGATGGTCCTGCACCGGAACGCGGTGACGGTCATCGACCGCCGGATGCCGCTCGACCTCGCGGCGATGCTCGGGTGCGCCGTCGCGACGGGGGTCGGCTCGGCGCGGAAGGTCGCCGGAGTCTCCGAGGGCGACCACGTGGTCGTGATCGGCGCCGGCGGTGTCGGGCTGAACGTCTGCCAGGGCGCGGCGCTCGCCGGGGCGGCGACCGTGATCGCGATCGACCGCAGCGATGAGCGCCTGCGTCTCGCCCAGGAGCGGTTCGGCGCGACCCACGGGATCAACACCTCGGTGGTGGCGGATGCCGCGGCCGCTGTGCGCGCACTGACGGACGGCGGTGCCGATCACGTGTTCGAGGCGGTCGGCGTTCCGGGCCTGATCGGGCTCGCCCTCGACGCGACGGCCCGCGGCGGGTCGGTCTGGGCGGTCGGCGTGTTCGGCGACGAGGCCGAGATCGCCTTCCCGGCCGGGCATCTGCACGCGGGCAAGGGCGTGCAGGGCGTGCGCGCGGGATCCCTCGAGCCGCAGAAGGATCTGCCGCGGCTCGTCGAGGAGTACCTCGCCGGGCGGCTCGAGCTCGACGCGCTCGCCGGTCGGCGGATCCCGCTCGACGAGATCAACGACGGGATCGCCGACCTCGAGGCCGGGGTCGGCGCCCGCACGCTGGTGGTGTTTCAGCCGATCGAGTAGCCGCCGTCGACGTTGAGGACCGTGCCGGTGATGTAGGCGGCGTCGCGGGAGACGAGGAAGCCGATCGCGCGCGCCACGTCGTCGGCCTCGCCCCAGCGCGCGAGCGGGATGCGCGCGCTGATGCGCTCGAAGCGCTCGGCGTCGTCGCGTGCGCGACGCGACATCGGCGTCGCGATCCAGCCCGGAGCCACGGCGTTCACGCGGATGCCCTCCGGAGCGTAAGCCACAGCCTGCGAGCGGGTGAGCGCGACGACGGCACCCTTCGACGCCGCGTAGGCGGGGGAGTTCGCCGAGCCGAAGTAGCTCCACATCGAGGCGAAGTTCACGATCGATCCGCCGGCATCCGCGAGGCGTGAGCGGAGCAGCTCGCCGACCGCGAGCACACCCGTGACGTTCACTCCGAGCACCGCGTCGAACTGGTCGGGCTGCCACTCGTCGTCGCGCAGTACGGCCGCGCAGGTCACCAGGGCGCTGACCGGCCCGACGTCGGCGAGCGACTCCTCGAGCGCCGCGCCGTCGCTGACGTCGCAGCGGCGGAACGTGATGCCGTCGGGGAGGTCTGCGTCGGCGTCGAGGCCCAGCGCCACGATGCGCCAGCCGCGCTCCACCAACAGGTCTGCGACTGCCCGGCCGATGCCGGTGCCTCCTCCGGTGATCACGGCGAGCGGTTCGGTGAGGGGCGTGCTGGACATATCTTCTCCTGACGTATCGAAATTTATTCGACCGTAGCTTGACACCGGGGGAAATTTCAATGAGCATGTCTCCCGTGCCCTCATCGACGACGCTCACACCCGACCGACCCACCGCCGACGCCGCTCTCCTGGCCGATCGAGCCGCCTTCGTGCGGACCGAGACGATCCGCCTCATCGAGATCGCGAAGGTCGGACACTACAGCTCTGTCTTCTCGGCCGCCGAGATCTTCGCCGCGCTCTACTACGGCGTGATGCGCACGGATGCCGCTCGCCCCGACTGGCCCGACCGCGACCGATTCCTGATGGGCAAGGGGCATGCCGCCGTCGGTCTCTTCCCGATCCTGGCCGACCTCGGGTACTTCCCGACCGAGGTCCTCGACGGCTACACGCGCCTCGGCAGCCCGCTGGGCGACCACCCGGACATGACCAAGGTGCCCGGGATCGACTTCAGCTCGGGGTCGATCGGCCACGCGCTGTCGAACGGGCTCGGCATGGCGCTCGGCGGCCGGATGGCAGGGCGCGACTTCAGCGTCTTCGTCATGCTCGGCGACGGCGAGATGCAGGAGGGCCAGGTCTGGGAGGCCGCGCTCGGCGCCGCCCACCACCGGCTCGGAAAGCTCGTCGCCATCGTCGACCGCAACGGCTTCCAGCTCGACGGCAGCGTCGATGACGTGATCGGCATCGAACCGCTCGCCGACAAGTGGCGCGCGTTCGGCTGGAACGTCCACGAGGTCGACGGCCACGACGCGGCCGCCGTGCGCGATCTGCTGCTCGCGCTGGCGGAGCGCCCCGACGGTGCAGCGCCCAGCTGCGTCATCGCGCAGACGAAGAAGGGAAAGGGAGTGTCGTACATGGAGGAGGAGCCCGGATGGCACCTCGGATACCTCATGCCCGCCGATGCCGAGAGAGCCGTCGCCGAGATCCTGGAAGGGGGTCGGGCATGAGCGCGCCGCAGTTGGC
Source organism: Microbacterium sp. LWH11-1.2 (assembly GCF_038397745.1). Classification (NCBI taxonomy): domain Bacteria; kingdom Bacillati; phylum Actinomycetota; class Actinomycetes; order Micrococcales; family Microbacteriaceae; genus Microbacterium; species Microbacterium sp. LWH11-1.2. Next base: position 1,884,769 of record NZ_CP151636.1, read on the forward strand.
CCAGGGCTCCTGGCAGTACCGGAGCATCAACGCGCAGAACCCGGGCCTCGACCACCTCTCCGACGGTCTGCTCGACCTCGTCGAGGCGGGAGTGCCCGTCGTCGCCGGCACCGCCGACCTGCAGTACTCGAACGGGCTCGTCAAGTTCGCGCAGCGGCATCCGGATCGCTTCGTCCAGTTCGGGATCTCCGAGCAGAACATGGTCTCGGCCGCGGCGGGGCTCGCCACGACCGGCGCCGTGCCGTTCGTGGCGACCTTCGCGTCGTTCCTCGCGCTGCTGTGCTGCGAGCAGATCCGCATGGACGTCGCCTACACCCAGCTCCCCGTGCGCCTCATCGGGCATCACACCGGCATCGCGCTCGGCTTCTACGGAACCAGCCATCACGCCACCGAGGACATCTCGGCGCTGCGCGCCATCGCCGGGCTCACGATCGTCTCGCCCGCCGACGGACCGCAGCTCCGCGCGGCGATCAGGGCGTCGGCGGACTGGCCGGAGCCGATCTACTTCCGCACCAGCCGCGGCCGCGATCCGCAGGTGTACGGCGATGACGTGGTCTTCGAGTTCGGGAAGGGCATCGAGCACGCGACCGGGACCGACCTCACGATCATCGCGTGCGGCACGCAGGTGCACCCGGCGCTCGCCGCGGCCGAGGAACTCCGGGCCGAGGGGCTCTCGGTGGGAGTCATCGACATGCCGACGATCAAGCCGCTCGACGACGAGCTCGTCCGCGCCGCCGCCGGGCGCAGCGGGGTCGTGCTCACCGTGGAGGAGCACAACGTCCTCGGGGGCCTGGGTGCCGCGGTCGCCGAGGTCATGGCGGAGACGCCCTCACGTGCCCGGCTCGTACGCCACGGCATCCACGATGAGTACAGTCTCATCGCGCCGCCGACGCATCTCTACGCCCACTACCGGCTGGACGCGCCCGGCATCGCCGCCGTCGCGCGGGAGGCTCTCGCATGACCGCCGCGACCCTCCCGCACGCGCACTGGCATGCCGCCACCGAGGTGCGCCCCGGCCCGGCGGTCGTCTTCGATCTCGACGGTGTGCTCGCGGATGCGATGCACCGGCAGCACTTCCTGCACCGTGAGACGCCCGACTGGGAGTCGTTCTATCGCGATGTCCACGCGGATGCCGTGATCGAGGCGGGGAGCGCCCTGCTGTCGTGCATGCGCGACGATGTGACGATCATCATCCTCACCGCCCGGGTCGACGAGGTCGCGATCGTGACCCGGGAGTGGCTCGCCGCGCAGGGGCTCCGCTTCGACCTGCTCGTGTGCCGGCCGCCGCAGGAGGACGACGACGCCACCGTCGCCGTTGACTACAAGCGGATCGAGATCGGGCGGATGCTCGCGTGGGGCATCGAGCCGATCCTCGGCATCGACGACAACCGCAAGATCATCGACATGTACGGGGAGTTCGGCATCCCGAGCCTGTACTTCCCGAGCGGCTACTACGACAGCACCTCGCGCTACGACGGCGGCGTGTAGGCGCACGGGAGCACACGAGGCCCGGAGGAGGGGCGGCGGGATCCCGCCGCCCCTCCTCTTATGCGATCGTGGAGCGGGCGATCTGCGAGAGGCGATCGAAGAGCTCGCCGCGGGCGGGGATGTCGATCCCGTGCACCTCCGCGACCACCGAGGTCCAGGAGTGGACGAAGTAGTCCCAGCCGTCCTCGACGATGAGTTCGCGCTCCGTCCGTCGGGCTTCGGCCTGGGTGAGGAACAGCCTCGGTCCGCGGTAGTTCATGTCCCAGATGATCGAACCGAGCGGGTAGTCGACGTCGTCGGTGAGCGGAGAGCCCGGTCGATCCTTGCCCATGCCCGTCGCATTGACGAGGACGGATGCCGGGGGCAGGGCGGCGACGACGGCATCCGCCTCGCTGGGGTCGGCCGTGACAAGCGGGACGACGGGGATGGGGAAGCCGATCTGCTCGTGCAGCGCGCGCATCTCCTCGAGCCGCTGCGGGGAGCGCGCGGTGACGTGGATGCGCGACGGGACCGGCAGGCCTTCGGCGGCCGCCCGGTGCAGGCCCAGCGTCGTCGCGATCGACGCGCCTCCCGCGCCGAGGAGTAGGAGCTCTCCGCCGCGGTCCCAGTGGCCGTCGGGGATCAGCGCCTCGAGGGCGCGTCGGCTCGTGCGGTCGTCGAGGGCCGCGCCATGAAGCTCGCCGTCGCGCATCGCCAGGCAGCTCACCTCGTGCAGCAGGCGGGCCGAGTCGTCGAGGTCCGCGAACAGATCGCGGGCCGCCGCGAGCACGTTGAGCTTGTGCGTCGTGATGAGTCCGCCGATCGAACCGGGCTCCGCGATCACGCGCTCGACGGCGGCCCGATACTCGGCGGCAGGAGCATCGAGGGGGAAGTCGACGCCGACGAGCGTGGATCGGATGCCGAGCTCGTCCATCCACAGCGGATAAATCCGCTGCATCGCGGACTCGGCCGTGGAGACGCCGAAGAACCAGAAGGTGGAGGTCATGCTGACGCTCCCACCGCGATGAACGGCACGCCGAGTTCGGGGATGCGCCAGGCGATGTCATCCACGTCGGACAGCCGCTGGGCGAGGTCGACGGGGTCGGCGGAGTTGAACTCGAACAGACCCCAGTGGTGGCAGACCAGGGAGGGGATGCCGGCGTCGCGGCAGAGCGCCACCGCCTCCTCCAGCGTGAAGTTCCCCGGAACGCCGTGGTCGCGGCGATGCGGATCGCGGCCGTTCACGGGCAGGAGGGCGACGTCGACGTCCAGGGCGCGGACGATGTCGGCCTGGCCGCGGTACGGGGCGCAGTCGCCGGAGTGGTAGATCCGCACGGAGCCGACCTCGATGACGTAGCCGAGGAACAGGTTCTGCGCGTGGTCGTCGGCCGTGAGCTCCTCGTGCGCGGCGGGGACGGCGGTCACCGTGATGCCGCCGCGGCTGCGGAACGACTCACCGGCGTCGAGACCCAGCAGCCGCTGTGCCGGGATGCCGCGCGCGACGCCCTTCACCGCTTCGGAGCGGGGGACGACGAAGAGCGGGTCGCTCGCGCTCTGCAGGTAGGGGATGGACCCGAGATCCATGTGGTCCGTGTGCCCGTGCGTGCACAGCACCAGGGAGAGTCCGGTGACGTCTGAGGGGTTCACGGGGCTCGGATGCATCCGGCTGTGCGGGAAGATCCGGCCGCGGTACTTGTCGGCGAGCACGTCGCTCAGATACGGATCGATGAACAGGAGCTCGTCGCCGGAGCGGATCGCGAACCCCGCCTGGCCGAGCCACCAGAGGACGACGGCATCCTCCTGGTCGGCGGGTGCAGGGAATCGGGGGTCCAGTGGGAATCGGGCGGGCGTCATCGCAGCTCCTTCGAAAGAATTTCTCTAACGATAGCTAGCCCAGAAATATCCTGCAAGATCGAGTGGGTGGCGAGCATGGGTTCCGCGGTCTGTTGCGCGCCGTCGCAGGCGGGGTCGGGGTGAGGCGCTCTCGCCGGTGCAACGTATGCCGGAATATCAGATTTAGCCGTTGAGCTGGTGATTCTCGGGGTCTGAATGTCGGTGGCCCCGGGTTGACTGGGGGTATGAACAGCACCAAGGAACTCCTGGATCGGGTCATCGCCGACCTCGATGCGGTGCTGTCCGCGGACGTGCTGGCGGGGTTGCCGGATGAAAAGCGGATGGACGTGCTGCGCGTCGCGGGAGACGCATTCCGGCGGGTCGAGGCCGTGGTGGTGGAGACGACCGCGTCCGCACACGCGGACTTCTCGCACACGTTCGGATGCCGTGGGCAGAACGAGCTGCTGCAGCGGGTGCTGCGGACGGATGTGGCGGGCGCGACGCGGGTCGGGAAGACCGCGGATGCCGTGCGGCGGCAGATCAGCGTCAGTTCCGGGGAGCGGCTGCAGGCGAGGTTTCCGGCGTTGCGAGAGGCGATGCTCGACGGGGTGATCGGTGTCGCAGGTCTCCTGGCGGCGGTGGGGCCGATCGACAAGGCGGCGCACAAGGTCGGGCGGGAGACGGTCCTCGAGGCGGATGCCCTGTTGGCGGCCTGCGCCCGCGGGTACCGCACGATGTTCGATGACCCGGTTGACCCCGTTGACGTGGATGCGGGCGCCGAAGCCGAGGCGGCCGAGGGCACTGACGAGCCAGGTCCGCCGGCGACACCGGAGGACCTGCGACAGTACGCGCAGATGATCGCCGCGGCGATGGACCCCGACGGGCCGGAGCCTTCGGATCGGAGTGCGCAGAACCAGCGGTTCTTCACGATCGGCCGCCTTCGCAACGGCCTCCACGCGATCCGCGGGAACATCCTCCCGGATGTCGCAGCCCAGATGCAGGCGGTGTTCGACGCGCAGTGCAACCCGAAGACCGACGGACCCCCGAAGCCCGGAGTGCAGTTCGAAGACAGCGAAAGCGCAAGTGGTAGCGACAGCGGCGGCGACAGCGACGCCGAATGCGGCGGCGAATGCGGCGGCGACAGCGAAAGCGCCGGCGCGGGCGCGGGCGCGGATGCGGATGCGCCTGACGGCGACGAGCCGTTCGATCGGCGCAGTTCCGCGCAGAAGCGGCACGATGCCCTCGCCGCCGCGCTGGGCATCGCCGCGCGCCACGCCGACACGCCCACGCTGGGTGGAGCATCCCCGACCCTGGTCGTCCACGTCGACGCGAAAGACCTCGCCGCAGGGCGCGGGTGGGCGACGATGGCCGGGTCGGAGTCCCCGGTCCCGCTGCATGTGGCCGCGCACACCGCCTGCACCGGCGCGATCCAGCGGGTGCTGTTCGACGAGGGCAGGATCGTGGGCATCAGCGTGACCGATCGGGTGTTCACCGTGCATCAACGGCGAGCGATCATCGCCCGTGACAGGGAGTGCCTCATCCCCGGCTGCCACGTGCCCGCGTCGTGGTGCGAGATCCACCATGTCACCGAGCACGCCCGCGGCGGTCCGACACATACCGACAACGGTGTCCCGCTGTGCTGGTGGCACCACCGATCGCTGGACTGGTCCGGGTGGGAGATCAGGATGAACGACGGCGTCCCCGAGATCCGTGGACCCGCCTGGTGGGACCCTCTCGGGCGCTGGCGCGCACCGCGTCCGCGCGCCCTGAGACACCTCGCCACCGCCTGACGCAGCCGCCTGACGAAGCCGCCTGACGGAGCCGCCTGACGGGGCCGCCTGACGGAGCCGTCTGACGGAGCCGGCCCGGCGTCGAGAGGATCAGTCGTCGGTCCGGAACCCCGCGGCCTTGTGCGTGCCGTCGCAGAACGGCTTGATGACCGACAGTCCGCACCGGCACAGCGCCATCGTGCGGCGATGCGGGCGGATGAGCTCGCCCTCCGGCGTGCGCAGCTCGATCTCGCCCCGAACCAGCAGCGGGCCGTCGGGGTACGGGGTGATCGTCGTCGGTTCGACGTCAGCGCTCATGACGTCGCCGCTCTCCGCAGAGAGGACTCGCCGGCCGACCACGCGTCCAGCATGTGCGCGCCCGACCAGCCGTCGACCGTGAGGCATGCGGCGGCGCCGAACATGATGTCGGCGAGCAGCTCCGGCCGGTCCTCGGCCAGACCGCCCGCCAGGTCGCGCGCGGCGATCTGCTCGTGCACGGCATCCGCTTCGATGTGCTCGTCGAAGTACTCCACGACGTCCTGGTCGAAGCCGAGTCGGCGCAGGCCGTCGGCGTAGAGCCGGCAGGGGATCGACGAGGTCATCTCGAACGCGGCGAGGTGACCGACGACCGCGCCGACCAGGCGGCGGTTGAGCCCGAACATCGACATCATGTTGAACGACGCGAGGGTGAGCGCCGGGACCTCGTCGACATAGGCGCCGTAGGCGGCATCGAGACCCGCCGCCCGCATCGCGTTCGCGAAGAGCACCGCGTGCACGCGATGGGGGCGCCCGCCGCCGTACTCGTCGGACTGGATCTCGACGAGCGCGGCCTTGGCTCGGCCCTCGAGCCGCGGGATCGCCCAGGAGTGCGGGTCTGCTTCGCGCAGCGTGTAGATCGAGCGCTGCCGGAGCATCTCCTCGGCCTGCTGCGTGGTCGCCTTCCTCGCGAAGTAGCGCGACAGGCTGGGGCCCGTGTCGGCCGCGGCGAGGGCGAACAGCGCCCGCCCGACGGCATCCACCGTCGGCTCCGGGATCTCCGGCATCGGGACCATCTCACGCAGTGCGCGCTCGAACGCGTCCTCCAGGATGCGACGGGTCGTGAGGAGTGCCGGATCCCACTCCAGGTCGGCATCGAGCTCGGGAAGAGAGCCGTACGCGGAGGAGTAGAGGAGGAAGAGGGCGAGCTGGATGTCGTCGTCGTGCACGATATCGGCGGTCGCGGCGACGGCATCCATCGCGAGGGCGGAGGTGTCGAAGCCGCCCGAGTCCTCGCCGCCGGTGAGCCGCGACAGGATCGCGTGGCTGAGCGGCCCGCGGTCCGCGAAGGCGAGAGCGGTGTCGGGGGAGAGGGTGGAAAGGGTCATGATCAGGCTCCTGGGGGTTCGAACGTTCCGAGCCTGACGCGAAAGCGACGTGCGTCCAAGGGACTTGACGCGCGGCCATCGGTCAGGCATGCGGAGCGTCTGTTCCGACACGCGACGACATGTGTCGTCACGGTGCGGAACCTCCCTTCGCCGTCTGCGGCGGTGGCGCTTATATGGGCGTACCCACGAACGACGAAGGAGCATCCATGTCCCTCACCACCGCCGAGAGCACGCACCGCGTCACCACGGAACCCGCCGCTCACCGGGTGCGCGTCACCGCCAGCGACCAGGTGATCGCGGACTCGACACGCGCCATCGTGCTGCACGAGACGAAGCATGCCGATCGCTACTACCTGCCTCGTGAAGACGTCATCTGGGATCTGCTGCAGCCGACCGAGTCCCGCAGCCACTGTCCGGTCAAGGGCGATGCGGACGACTACTGGGCCCTCCGGACCGACCCGGCCACCGACATCGCCTGGTCGTACCCGACCCCGTTCGACTACCTGGAGTCCATCGCCGGGTACGTCGCCTTCTACTCCGAGCGCGTCCAGGTGGACGTCGCGGAACTCCTGCCGCAGTGACAGCACCCGTACAGATACCCGAGGACACCGCACATGACCCTTCTCACCTCTCCGCCCGCCCGACGACGAGGCGCGCTCGCGCTCGTCGCGACGGTCAGCGCGACCCTGCTGGCCCTCACCGGCTGCGCGACCTCCTCGGCCTCGGGTGACGGCGCCGACGGAGCCGCAGAAGCCGTCTATCGCATCGGCATCACCGAGCCCGGAGCCGAGATCGATCCGCTCACCGTCGCTGACAGCGACGCGCAGCTGATCGCCGGCCTCGTCACCGAGCAGCTCGTCAGCTTCACGGCCGACGGCGAGGCGCTGCCCCGCCTCGCCACGGAATGGTCGGCATCAGAGGACGGTCTCACCTGGACCTTCACGCTCCGCGACGGTGCGCTGTTCAACGACGGCTCCCCGGTCACGGCCGCCGACGTGGTGGCGACGTTCGACGCGATCATCGGCGACGACAGCATCTCGCCGGCGAAGAGCGCGTTCGCCGGCATCCTCGATTCCGCGTCGGATGCCGGGGAGGGCCAGGTCGCGTTCACGCTCGCCCGTCCGTTCTCCGACTTCCCCCGTCTGCTCGCCGGCAACAACACCGGCATCCTCCCCGCCGACTACGAGCCCGGCACATGGCTCGACGCGCCGGTCGGAGCCGGGCAGTTCCTGCTCGAGGACTACGAGGTGGGGCAGAGCGTCACCTACGTGAAGAACCCCGACTACTGGAACGCCGACGAGATTCAGCTCGACGGCATCGAGCTGAAGATCTACAAGGATCCGCAGGCGTCGGTGCTCGCGTTCCAGGCCGGCGACATCGATCGCATCTCGGTCACCCCCGATGTGCTCGCGACCGTCGACGTCGACGACTACGACACCCTCTCCAGCGGCTACAGCTACTTCTACGGCATCCATCTCGATGTCACGAAGGCGCCCTTCGACGACCCCACGATCCGCGAGGCGCTCGCGTGGGCCGTCGACCGACAGGGCATCGTCGACAACGTCTACGGCGGAACCGCCGCGGTCGGCAACGACTACCCCGTGCTGCCGGACTACCTGCCGCAGCCGGAGGGCATCCCGCAGCGCGAGCAGGATCTCGAGAAGGTCGCCGACCTGCTCGACGGGCGCACGGTGTCGTTCACGATCACGACCTCGTTCCAGCTGTTCGGCGAGGTGCTGCAGCAGCAGCTCAACGCGGTCGACGGGTTCGACGTCGAGCTCGAGATCCTCTCGGACGAGCAGTACTACGCCGAGGGCGCCGACTCCCCGTGGCTCAATGCGCCGCTCACGGTGACCAGCTGGGGCAAGCGCGTGCCGTCGCAGTACTACGGTCTGTTCTACGCCGAGGGTGCCGCCTGGAACGCGGCGCACTACGCCAACCCGGAGCTGGCCCGACTCGTCACCGCGTTCGACGCGACGACCGATGAGACCGAGCGGCAGGAGCTCCTCACCGAGATCTCCGAGATCCAGTGGACCGATGTGCCGACCATCATCCCCGCCCTGGTGCGCTCCGAGGTGCTGGAGAGCAAGCGGGTGACGGGCGAGTTCATCGCCCCGATCGACTTCTGGTCCGGCTACAACTTCGCCGGCATCTCCGTCGAAGGGAAGTGAGTGCGATGACCGTCGGCTTCTCGTCGGATGCGCCTGCCTCGGCGCAGGCGAACGCCCGACGAGGGCTGGCGGTCCTCCGCTCCCGGCACAGCCAGGTGCCGCGCCTGATCGGCCAGCGTCTCCTCCAGGTGCCCCTCGTGCTGCTGGTGGTGTCGGTGCTGGTGTTCTGGCTCATCAAGATCGTGCCCGGCGACCCCGGTCGCAATGCCCTCGGGCAGTACGCCACGGCCGAGCAGGTGCAGGCCTGGAACGAGGCGCACGGCCTGACCGGACCGGTCATCGAGCGCTACTTCTCCTGGCTGATCGGCTTCGTCACCGGCGACTGGGGGACGAGCCTCATCTACGGCGCCCCCGTGCGGGAGCTCGTGCTCGAGCGGCTCGGCAACTCCCTCTTCCTGGGGGCGGTGGCGTTCATGATCCTCGTGCCGGTGGCGTTCGCGCTCGGCGCGCTCCAGGCGCGGCGGGAGGGCTCGCGCACCGACCGTGCCCTCACGGTCGGGCTGATGTCGCTCGCCTCGGTGCCGGAGTTCGTCGTCGGCGTGCTGCTGCTGATCGTGTTCAGCCTGACGCTCGGGTGGTTCCCCATCCAGTCGTCGATCAGTCTCGACGGCCCTCCCGGCGACGTGCTCCGCGCGCTCGTGCTGCCGGCGGTCACGCTCGCGCTCGGCTACCTCTCCGTGCTGGCGCGGATGACTCGCACCGGCGTCCTCGAGACGCTCGATTCGCAGTACTACCGCACGGCCGTCATCAAGGGACTGCACGGCCCGCAGCTCACGCTGGGACACGTCGCGCGCAACGCCGTGATCCCGACGGTCTCGCTGCTCGGTATCTACCTCGGCAGCCTCCTCGGAGGCAGCGCGATCGTCGAGACGCTCTTCGGGTATCCGGGGCTCGGTGCGCTGCTCGTCTCCGCCACGGTCGAGAAGGACATCTTCCTTCTCGAATCCGGCGTGATGGTGACGGGCGTGATCTCGCTGCTCGCCCTGCTCCTGACCGACATCGCGCTCGTGCTGATCGACCCCCGTGTCCGCTTCGAAGAGGGGGAATGACGATGACCATCGCCGCATCGCGTCCGGATGCCGAGATCGCCGAGCTCGTGGTGACGCCGAAGGCGGGATCATCGCGACTCCGTCGCTGGCGCCTGCTCATCGCGCGACCGAGCTTCACGATCAGCGCCGTCATCGTGCTGTTCTGGGTCTTCGCCGCCGTCGGCTGGCGACTGCTCGGCCTGGACCCGTTCGGCGACACCGGCGAACGGCTCTCCCCGCCGAGCGCCGCGCACCTGTTCGGCACCGACCGGATCGGACGCGACGTGTTCGCGCGCGTGCTGGCGGGCGCGGAACCCGCTCTGCTGGTCGGACCGTTCGGCGCCGCCCTCGCCACCGCGCTGGGATCCACCCTCGGACTCATCGCCGGCTTCCGCCGCGGCTGGGTCGACCAGCTGTTCATGCGCGGCTTCGACATCTTCCTGACGCTGCCGACCCTGATCTTCCTGCTCGTCATCGTCGGCGCGTTCGGCGGGAGCCCTCTCACGATCATCATCGCCGTCGGCATCCTCTTCGCTCCCGGCATCGCCCGGATCGTGCGGGCGGCCGTGCTCGTCGAGATGGGCAAGCAGTACGTTCCGAGCGCACGCATCCAGGGCGAGAGCGCGGTCCGGCTGGTCTTCCGCGAGCTGCTGCCGAACGTGTGGCCCCAGATCCTCGTGCAGGCGACGCTGAGCATCGCCGGTGCGATCTTCATCTCGTCGTCGCTGTCGTTCCTCGGACTCGCCTCCGCGCCCCCGTCGCCGGACTGGGGGCTCGCGGTCAACGAGAACCGCACCTACCTGCAGGCCGCGTGGTGGACACTCGCGTTCCCCACGCTCGCGATCGCCTCGCTCGTGGTCTCCCTCAACCTGATCGCCGACAACTTCCGAGAGGTCTTCCGACGATGACTGAACCCCTGGTGAGCGTCCGCGGGCTGACCGTGGACTACGAGGTCGACGGTCAGCGGCACCGCGCGGTCGACGGCGTCGACTTCGACGTGGCACCCCACGGAGCGCTGGGGCTGGTCGGCGAGTCCGGCTCCGGGAAGAGCACGATCGCGTTCGCGCTGGCACGCTTCCTCCCCGCGGGAGCGGTGATCGCCGCGGATCGCCTCACGGTCGACGGCGTCGATGTGCTGAGCCTGGGCCCGCGCGCCCTGCGCGACTACCGGCGCACGCGGATCGGCTTCGTGTACCAGGAGCCGTCCCGGGCGCTGAACCCCACCCGCACGGTCGGCAGCCAGGTCGCCGAGACCTACCGACTGCAGGGGCTGCGGGCGGCGGACGCCCGGAAGGCGACCCTCGCGGCCTTCGACGACGTCGGTCTGCCCGACCCCGGGCAGCTCGTGCACCGCTTCCCGCACGAGCTCTCCGGAGGGCAGCAGCAGCGCGTCGTGATCGCGATGGCGCTCGCTGCGGACCCGCGGCTGCTGATCCTCGATGAGCCGACGACCGGCCTCGACAGTCGCGTCGAGGCCGAGGTGATCGCGCTCGTGGGCCGGCTCCGTCGCGAGCGCGGTTTCGCGACCCTGCTCATCAGCCATGACCTCCCGCTCGTCGCGAGCCATGCGGAGCGCATCGGCGTGCTCGAGCGCGGGAAGCTCGTCGAGTACGGCGAGGCGGGCGACGTGGTCGAGCGACCGCAGCATGCCTACTCGCGGCTGCTCGTCGACGCGGTCCCGCCTCTCGATGCGCCCTCACGACCGGGGGTCTCGTCGCACGCCGAGACCCTGCTCTCGGTGCGCGGGGGGACCAAGCGCTACGGCTCGGCCCTCGCGCTCGACGGCGTCGACCTCGACATCGGCCGCGGAGAGGTCCTCGGTCTGGTCGGCGAGTCCGGGAGCGGCAAGACGACGCTCGGCCGCGTGATCGCCGGCCTCGCTCGCGCGGAAGGGACCGTGACGCTCGAGAAGACGGATGCCGCGTCGAGGGTGCCCGTGCAGTTCGTGTTCCAGAGCCCCGACGCTTCGCTGAACCCGCGCCGGACGGTGCGCCAGACTCTCGCCCGCTCGATCCAGCTGCTGCACGGCGAGACCGATCCGGAGGAGCTCGCGCTGTCCACCGGCCTCCGGCCGGACGTGCTCGACAAGCTCCCCGACGAGCTCTCCGGCGGCCAGAAGCAGCGCGTCGCGATCGCCCGGGCGTTCGCGGGACGCAGCCCGCTCGTGATCTGCGACGAGCCGACCTCCGCACTGGACGTGAGCGTGCAGGCGAAGGTGCTCGACCTGCTCATCGAGCTGCAGGAGCGCACCGGCGTCTCGTACCTGTTCATCACGCACGATCTCGCGGTGGTGCGACGCATCGCCCACCGTGTCGCGGTGCTGCACCACGGCCGCATCGTCGAGACCGGCGCGGTCGACGACGTGCTCGGCGACCCCCGGCATCCCTACTCGGCATCCCTCGTGGATGCCGCTCGCAGCCTGCGCGGCGACACTGCGCGAAGCGTCCCGGAGATCGTCGCCGCGTGAGGCCCCGCTGACCGCGCGCGAATCGGGAGGCTCCGCGCGCGGTCAGCGAACGGCTTGCACCTGCGAGCGGATCTCCGCACCCTCCGCGGCATCGATGCGATCCCAGAAAAGCAGCGCGCGCTCGCGGATCGCCGGATCGACGATCTCGGCGAGCTGTGAGACCACGGTCGCGCGCAGCCGCTCGCGCCCCGCGTCGTCGAGCACCCGGCGCACGAGGTCGCCGGCCTGGCGGAAGTCGTCGTCGGGATCCCAGCTCCGGGCGCGTCGGGCGAGATCCTCGTCCCAACCGGCGTCGACCGGCGCGAACGGCACGGCCGCCCGCCTCGCGTATCCCTCTTTGACGCGGTGCTGGTGGAAGCGCCAATAGGCGTCGATGCGGGAGAGCAGCATCGGGTCGGGGCTCGGCCCGATCCCGGGCACGAAGCTCGAGGGCGCGAACGCGGCCTGCTCGATCTCGGCCAGCTCGTCGTCGGGGTTGCGATCGAGCACGAGCGTCCCGACCTCGATCAGCGGGTACTCGGCCCGGGGCCAGACCTTCGTCAGGTCGAAGGCGTTGAACGCGTCGGTGCGCGCATCCTCGTAGGGCATCACCTGCACCGACACCGTCCAGGACGGATTCTCGCCGCGGTCGATCGCCGCGCGCAGATCGGCGCGCTGGTGGTCGACCTCGGTGTCGGCGATCGCGTCGGCCTGCTCGTCGGTCAGGTACGCGATGCCCTGATCCGTGCGCAGATGGTACTTGACCCAGAAGCGCTCGCCTGCAGCGTTCACCCACTGATAGGTGTGCGAGCCGAAGCCGTCCTGGTGTCGCCAGGAGCGGGGGATGCCGCGGTCGCTCAGCAGCCAGGCGACCTGATGCGCCGTCTCGGGGTGGGTCGTCCAGAAGTCCCACAGCCGGTCGTAGTCGAAGACCGTCCCGTCGCGGTACATCTTGTGCGCCACGACGAGCGAGGCGAACGTGGCCTCGTCGCGGAGGAAGAACACGGGGGAGTTGTTGCCGACCAGGTCGTACTCGCCGTCGTCGGTGAGGAACTTCACGGCGAAGCCCCGCAGGTCCCGCCATGCCTCCCGGCTGCCGCGGAACCCCACCGTGGCGGAGAACCGCACGACCACGTCGACACGGGTGTCGGGCTGGAACAGAGATGCGGCGGTGAAGGCGCTCACATCCCCGGTCGTCTGGAAGAAGCCGAGGCCGCCGCCGCCCTTCGAGTGCCGGATGCGCACGGGGACCGGGCCGGGATCGGCGGCCGGATGGTCGGCACGTCGCGGCGCGGTCCCCGTGCTGGTCATCGCGTCACGCCCGCTCGCCGACGGCGCGGATGTCGAGCGAGTCGTAGAACGCGATGTGCCCGGCGATGGGCGCGAACGCGCTGATCGGCTCCGGGTACGACCACGCCGCGGGGGCGTCGTCGTCGGTGCCGGTCAGGGTCCAGTACTCACTCGCCACACCCTTGAACGGGCAGAACGTGGTGCCCTCGATCGCGCGCAGCTGCGCGAGGTCGACATCGGCGCGCGGGAAGTACAGTCGCGTCGGCACATCGACCTCGTGCAACTCGATCGCGCGGGCGCTCGAGGCGATGCGCCGGTCGCCGCTCCACACCTCCACGACGCCCTCATGGCGTTCGAGGTGCACCAGGCCGTCCGTGGCGATTCCGGGTGCATCCAGGACTCCGGCATCTGTCATGTCACTGCTCCTTCTCTCTGGGGTGCTGCTTCTCCGCGGGGATCCGCGAAGCCGACGGGCATCCGCTCGCTCACCGCGCGCCCCGGTCGGACCGATGGCGCGGGCAGGGCGGCGAGCAGGATGCCGAGGAAGGCGAGCGTGCCGCCCACGACCTTGATCGGCTCGGGAGGCTCGCCGAGCGCGACGGCGAACGCATAGCCGAGCGCGGGGACGGCCCCGGTGGCGGTGCCCGCGACGGCGGATGGCACGCGCTCGGCGCCGTAGTTGTAGAGCGCCATGGTGGGGCCGGTTACGATGAGCGACAGGAACAGGATGCTGACCCATCCCGGGCCGTCGGAGGGCCAGGCCGCCGAGCCGTTCGCCACCTCCCACGCGAACCACGGCAGCAGGAGCAGCGCGCCCCAGATCGCCGTCGCGGTCGCGAGCACGACGGCATCCGTCGGCGGTTCCGCCGGGGTGGGCGTGCGGTCGGATGCCGGCACGCCGGATCTCCGCAGCAGCACCGTGTAGAGCGCGTAGGAGGCGAGGCCCAGCACGAGCAGCAGGGCGCCGGGGCCGAACTCGACGGCGCCGGCCGACGCGACGACGATGCCGGCTGTGGTGATCGCGAGCCCCGCGAGCACCCGAGCGGTGATCCTCTCTCGGATCAGCCACCAGGCGATCAGCGCGGTCAGCACGGGGAGGGACGCCGACATCAGCGAAGCCGTGCCGGCGGTGGAGAGGACGAGCCCGAGGTTGCTCGGCAGGTAGAACAGGGCGACGCCGGTGAGAGCGAGCACCACGGTCGCCGGTCGGCGCAGCGCGCGCGTGACGGCAGGGAGTCCGAGCCGGGGGCGGAGGAGGATGACCAGTCCGAGCATGAGGGGGACGGCGAGCACGAGCCGCAGTTCCGAGAGCACGGCGGGAGAGGCGGTGACCAGCACGATCGCGCTCAACCCGTAGGTCGTCGACCACAGCACGACCGAGACGACAACGGCGACGACCGGCACCCACGGACGCGCTGCGGCGGTCACGGCCGACCCGCGCGACGGCCGGCGACCGCGACGCCGTCGACGGTGATGTCGAGCCGTTCCGAGTAGAAGGCGATGCGGCCGTCGATCGGCGCGATGACCGGAAGCGGAGCCGGGTACGACCACGCGATCTCACGGTCGGGGCGGTCGGCGGTGGCCCAGTACCTGCTCGCCTCGCCCTTGTACGGGCACTCGCTCCAGCCGTCGATCTCCGTCAGCGCGGACAAGTCGACGTCCTCGGCCGGCAGATAGTAGCGGGCCGGGAGCCCGGTCTCGTAGACGATGACCGGATGCCGCGAATCGGCGAGCACGCGGTCGCCGTCACGGACCACCACGTGCCGCGTGGAGGACAGCGCGTCGACGCGGTTGCGCGGGTCGCGCGGATGCGCGAACACGCGGTCCTCCTCCTCGGTCCATCGATCCAGCACGCCCGGGAACCAGGTGACGGCGAGGAAGCCGTCGAGCTCGTCGACGTCCCAGGTCCATGCGGCCGACGGAATACGTCGGCCGCTCACGACGAGGTCGAACCAGCGCCGGGCGGGCAGACGCGGTCGGTAGTACGCGGCGGCGGGCGGCTCTCCGGGGACGAGCAGGTCGGTGCGGACGTCGGCGAGCGGGAACCCGTACTCGGGCACCTTGGCGTCGGGTTCCCAGACGAGGATCGGGCGACGGGAGTCGACGACGGCGAGCTCACCGACCCAGCCGCGCAGCCATCTCTCGCTCGGCTCCCAGCGCCAGGTCGGCGCCGTGAGCGGAACGCGCCGCACCAGCCGAGCGCTCTCGCGCGGTGCCAGGGCGAGCGTCGCAGCGGTCTCCGACATCGGTCCTCCTCGGGTGACGACAGACCCGTCTCCGGGCAGACCCATCCAAGAGCAGAACGTGCTCCTGCGCCCCGCCGGTTGCCGCCCGTGACATCACATGACTCCGGATGACGCGCGCTGACGTCTCGTGACCGCGCTCTCCGCGCCCGACGCACGGAGCTCTAGCGTGGCGCCATGTCTTCCCCTGCCGCGTCTTCTTCCGTCGCGCCCGTCGGCGCATCCGCCCCGCTCCGTATCGGACTGTTCGCCCACCTGGCCGATCATCGCGGCGCGGTCGAGCAGACCTACCTCGATCATCTCGACCTGTTCGTGCATGCGGAGGCCCTCGGCGTGGACTCGGCCTGGGTGCGGCAGTTCCATCTGGCCAAGCCGGATGCCGGTCGGCTCGGCGGCCTGCCGTCGCCGTTCGTCTTCCTCGGGGTGCTCGCCGCGCAGACGAGCCGGCTGCGTCTCGGCACGGCGGCGATCACCCTTCCGCTCGAACAGGAGCTGCGCGTGGCGGAGGACGCTGCCGTGCTCGACGCCCTCAGCGGCGGACGTGTGGAGCTCGGACTCGCGAACGGCGGCCAGCCGCAGACCGCGGCGGCGTTCGGCGTCACACCGATCGACGATCGGGAGAAGAGCAGGAGGGCGTACCTCGGGTCGGTCGACAGGCTCACGGCCGCGCTGCGCGGGCACCCGGTCACGGTCGACGGGGAGGTGCTCTCGCCGGCCCGTCCGGGACTCGCGGATCGCGTGTGGCACGCGACCCTCACGGAGCGCAGCGCGTTCGAGACAGGGCGGCGCGGCGAAGGCGTGCTGATCGGCACGACGCAGGTGGTGCCGGCGGAGGTCTCGGCCGCGGCGTACCATCAGGGCCTCGCCGACGGAGCGACTCCTCGACTGGGGTTGTCGACCTGGATCTTCCCCGGCCGCAGCCGAGAAGAGGCGCTCGCTCGCGCCGAGGACGGACTCCGCGCCAAGTGGGAGTGGGCGAGGGACTTCCTTCCGGAAGCCCACTCCACGGCGCAGATCGCCGACCGTCTCACCCTGCACTACGGGACGGCGGACGACATCGCCGCGTCGATAGCGCGGCATCCGGCCTTCGCGTACACGACGCACGTGCAGCTGCAGCTCGACGGACTGTACCGCGACCTCGAGGAGCAGAAGGACGCGCTGGAGCTCTTCACGACCGAGGTCGCCCCCGCGCTCTCCGGTGCCACCCGTGCGGCGGTGGCGGCATGAGCCGCGCGCCGCTCGTCTTCGCCGCCGGCGTGTTCTATCCGGGTGGTGAGCACATCACCGGATGGCGCTCGCCGGGGGCCGAGCCGGACTCCTATCTCGGCCTCGACTACTGGACGCGCTTCGCGCAGACGGCGGAGGACGGGCGCTTCGCCACGCTGTTCCTGGCCGATGAGCTGTACGTCTGGGACCGCTTCCGCTCCGGCATCGAGCACGGCACCAACGTGCGCCTCGAGCCCTTCACGCTCCTCAGCGCGCTCTCGCAGCGCACGAAGAACATCGGTCTCGCGGCGACCGTGTCGACCACGTACAACGAGCCGTACCACGTGGCCCGCAAGCTCGCCTCGCTCGACCACCTCAGCGGCGGACGCGCGGCCTGGAACCTCGTCACGAGCGCGAGCGACGAGGAGGCCCGCAACTTCGGGCGCGACGCCCACCTCGAGCACGGCATCCGCTATGCCCGCGGCGAGGAGTTCGTCGATGTCGTGAACGGCCTCTGGGACGGATGGGACGACGACGCCTTCCTGTTCGACAAGGCTTCCGGACGCTACGCTGACCGGGCCAAGCTGCACGTCCTGCAGCACCGCGGCGAGCACTTCTCGGTGCGCGGACCGCTCAACATCCCGCGACCGGTGCAGGGGCATCCGCCGCTCTTCCAGGCCGGAGCATCGGAAGCAGGCCGTGCACTGGCGGGGAAGACCGCGGATGCCGTCTTCACGCTCGGCGGCGGATCGCTCGCCTCCGGGCAGGGGCTGTACGACGACTACCGGCGACGAGCGGTCGCCGCCGGACGCGAGGCGGACGACCTCAAGGTGCTGCCGTGGTTCTCGCCCATCATCGGCGACAGTCCCGCCGAGGCCGAGGAGAGGTTCCGCGAGCTCGCCGAGCTCACACCCGAACGCGTGCAGGTCGACCTGCTCGGGCACTACCTGGGCGTGGACCTCGGGGAACGCGACGTGGACGAGCCGTTCACATTCGACTTCGACGTCGAGAGCTTCAACCAGTCGAAGTCGGGATACCAGGCGATCGCCGACCTGCTCGCCCAGCGCCCCTACACGCTGCGCGAACTCGCCTGGGACGTGCTGCGGAAGCGGTTCACGGTCGGCACCCCCGACACGCTCGCCGCGCACCTCATCGAGCGCTACGAGCAGCGCGCCGCCGACGGCTTCATCCTGATGGCGCCGACCCTGCCCGACACCCTCGACCGCTTCGTCGAGCACATCGTGCCGCGGCTCACCGACCACGGCATCTACCCGAGCGAGTACGCGGGCAGCACGCTGCGGGAGAACCTCGGACTCGAGCGACCCGCCGGAAGGTACGCCGCATGACCCGTCGACTGCTCCTCGGAGCCTTCCTGTTCCACCCCGGCGGATCGCATGTCTCGGGCTGGCGCCACGAGACGGCGGAGCCGCATCGGCACGTCGACATCGACTACTACGCTGAGTTCGCGGAGACCGCCGAGCGGGGCGTGTTCGACACGATCTTCCTCGCGGACGGCCTGTACTTCTGGGACCGCTTCCCCTCGGGCGTCGACCATTACGGACAGACCCGGCTGGAGCCGCTGACCCTGCTGTCGGCGCTCGCCGCGCGCACCAGCCGCATCGGCCTCGCCGCCACCGTGTCGACCAGCTACAACGAGCCGTATCACGCGGCACGGGCGATCGCCTCGCTCGACCACATCAGCGAAGGCCGCGCGGCCTGGAACCTCGTCACGTCCCGCTACCCCGAGGAGGCGCGCAACTTCGGCGGCGACGCGCACCTCGATCATGCCCTGCGCTACGAGCGGGGTGCCGAGTTCGTCGACGTCGTGCAGCAGCTCTGGGACAGCTGGGCCGACGACGCGATCCTGGCCGACCGGGCGAGCGGGCTGTTCGCCGACCCCGACAGGCTGCAGACGGCCGAGCACCGCGGCGCGCATTTCGCGGTGCGCGGCCCGCTCAACGTGAGCCGTCCGCCGCAGGGGTACCCCGTCCTGTTCCAGGCGGGGGGATCGGAGGCAGGGCAGGAGCTCGCCGCGGCCACAGCGGATGCCGTCTTCGCCCGCTCCCTGCCCCTCGCCGAGGCGCAGCGCTTCTACGCGGGGCTCAAGGCACGCGTCGTCGCGCACGGTCGGGATGCCGACGACCTCGCGATCCTGCCACAGCTGCGACCGGTCGTCGCGGAGACCGGGGAGGAGGCTCGCGCGATCGCCGACGGCCTCCTCGCCTCGACGCCCGACGCGATCGTCGTCGAGGACGTGGCGCACTCCATCGGGCAGGCGCTGCCCGATGATCCGGATGCCGTGATCGCCGTCGCCCGCGACACCGACAGCGACATCGCGAACGAGTCGAAGTCGCCGAACCGCGAGCTGGCCCGCCTGCAGTCGGGGGAGCGACTCACGCCCCGTCAGCTCTACGCGGAGTCGTTCTGGGAATCGGTCACGGTCGGAAGCGCCCGCGAGATCGCGGACGACGTGCAGGAGCGCTTCGAGAACGGCGCGGCCGACGGCTTCGTCGTGCAGGCCCTCACGCAGCCGCAGGGGTTCCGCGACTTCGTCGACCTCGTCGTGCCGGAGCTGCAGCGCCGCGGGCTCACGCGCACCGCATACGAGGAGAGCACCCTGCGCGAGCGCCTGGGTCTCGCGCGCCCCGCCCGCCGTGCGGCGGAGACGGTGGGCTGAATCGCGGGCGATGCCGACCCGATACGGTGGGGGCATGCTCCAGGCCCTCCGCACCTTCGGGCGCATCCTCGCGCGGCATTGGCCGGCGCTCGTGGCCTGGTATCTCGGCGGCGAGGCGGTGCACCAGCTGCTCGTGCAGCTGGCCGGATTCGTCGGCGGCCTGACCACGCTCGGCGGTCTGCTCCTGCTCCCGCTCGCGGTCGCGGCGCGACTCATCTCCTACGTCGCGATGTACCTCACGGTGCAGCCCTCGCTGCCGCATGCCGCTCCCGAGGGGGAGCCGGGACCGCGACGTTTCGCCCAGGCCATCCTCACGGCGATCCTGCCGTTCTTCGCGTTCTCGGCGGCCTGGGGTCTGCTCGACGCCGACCTCATCGAGTTCTTCCGGATCGCCAGCAGCATCGCTCTGCGCGATGCCGGATACGACCTCGACCAGCTCGGCGACCGCGGTGGGCTCGTCGCCATCGGAGTGCTGCCGGTCGCGGTGCTCGTGATCGCGCTCGCCGTCCGTGTCGTCCTCGCCCGATTCGGCGCCCGGCTGCCCTCGTGGACGCTCGTCGTCGCGGCGTACGCCGAGGTGCTCTGGACCTTCATGCTGTTCACGCTCGTGGGGCAGTGGTGGGCGAACACGAAGGAGTGGCTGGCCGAGCGGGCTGCGGCCGTCTGGCTCGACGGAGTCGGCGACTGGTTCGCCGCGAACCTGGTCCCCGTCGCCGCGCTGTGGGAGGGTGCGCTCTGGCTCGTCGGCTTCCTGGTCGCGGCCGTCTTCGTTCCCGCTGCCTGGCTGACCATCGCCGGTGTCACCTACGGCACCGCGTTCGATGAGACGCCGCCCGTGCTGCGTCGCTTCGCGGGCGCGTCGAACGGGACGGTGTCGCGCCTCGTCACGATCGTCACCCGCCGCTTCGAGGAGCTGTGGGCCGCGGTCGCCCTGATCTGGCGGGGCGGACCGGTCGTCTTCGGATGCCTGGCGGTCGCCTACGCGGTGTGGGCCTGGGCGACGCAGGTCGGCTCCCGGGCCGTGCTCGGCATCTTCGGAGGACAGGAGACGTCGTTCTGGGCGGCCTTCCTCCCGCTCCTGCTCGTGGCCGTCGGAGTGATCGCCGAGCCGCTCCGCGTCGCGATCGTGGCCACCGCCTTCGATGCGGTCATCGGACGTCCTGAGGCCGAGATGGGGACGCGGGACTCAGAGCTCGACGGGGAACCGGGCGATCTCGCCGTCGCCGGGGACCTCGAGCACGAACGGGCCGTCGGCGTCGTCGGGAAGCAGGAAGACGGCGAGCAGGGCGTAGGGCCCTGACGCCTCCTGGCAGTACGACTCTCCGGCGTCGAAGGGCACGTCCAGCACGGAGCGCGCGTTGCTCCAGACGCGGTCGCCCTCTGCCTCGGCGAGGGTGAACAGCCCGCAGGTCGTCGCCTGCGAACCGCCACCCGACTCGATCCGGATGCTGAGGGTGCGGGATCCCTCCGGAGCCTCGAACTCGCCCCAGCGGGCGGACTCGACGGAGAGCGTCTGTCCGGCGATCTCGGCGGAGCCGGCTTCTGCCTCGACCGTCGACGGGTCGCCGGTCGACGCGGGCAGCACGTCGAGCCACACGTGCACGGCGACGACAGCCGCGGCCGCCACGATCAGCGCCGTGAGGGCGACCCGCTGCCTGCGCCACCACGACGTCATGGCGTCCCCAGACGCGGGGCTTCGATCTCGACGCTCGGCGCCGTCGACGCCCGGTCGAGGTCGACCCGGAAGGCGATCACGTCATCGAGCTCCGGCGTCGGATAGCGCCCGCTGAGCCGCAGCTCGCCGACGCCCGAGCGCAGGTCGTCGGGCAGTTCGAACGCCAGCATCCCCACCGTGTCCGTCCCTACGCGCAGATCCGTGGCGACGAGGGTCGCCGGCGGCCGTTCGCTCGCCTGGAACACCCGCCCGTCGATCAGCAGACTGGCCACGCCGATCGCGGCATCGACCTCGGTCGTCGGAGCGGAGACGGCGAGCTCGACGACGAGCCAGTTCCCCTCGGCCTCCCATTCCTCATCCGTCATCGTCACGTGCTCGGTGCGGGTGACGTCGACCACGACGACGGCGAGCGTGCGAGCCGTTGCCGGGCCGCCGTCGGCGGCACCGCGCACGACGAACGGATCGAGTAGTGCCTGCTCGGGCGGAGTGGCGGCTGTCACGACGCCGGCCACGAGGACGAGGACGGCACCGATGACCCAGGGGAGAGCACGACCCGACGCCCGGCCCTTCGCGACGCGCTTCACGGAGCAGCCGCCAACTCGATCTGCGCGCTGAGCGCGGCCCGCCGCCAGTTGATCGTGGAGGCTGCGAGAATGACCTGACCGGCCTGCTCCGTCGCGTCGTGGACGTCGAGCCGGGCCGTTCCGTCGGCGAGGGCGCGCACGGTGGCGTCGTCGTCGGCGACCGGCCACGCGATCGTCACCTCGGCGGGGACGCCCGGCTGCAGGATGACGGCGCGGGGCGAGCCGTCCGCGCGCCACGAGCGCGCCGTGCCGGTCACGACGACGCCGGAGATCTCGAGCATCGGCTCGCGCCCGACGATCATCCGCGAATCGACGCGGTCGGCCGAGCGCTCGACGCCGACCGCCCGGTCGGAGAGGTTCTCCAGCCGCACCGTCACCACGAGCAGCGTCTCGCCGGGTTCCGCCTCCAGGAACTGGCTCTCGACGGCGTCGGTGAGCTCCGCGTCGAGCACGGAGACGGTGTACAGCGAGGTGCGCGCGCCGTCGCCGGCGGAGACCTGAGCCGGCGTCCGGGATGCCGGGGCGAGGCCGCCGAAGCCGATGACCCCGGCGAGCAGGGCGACGATCGCGGCGGCGGCGATCCAGAACGGCAGCGCGGAGCGGCTCACGACCGTGCGCGCCGCGCCGGCAGCGGCAGCCCGCGCACCGGCCGCCACCCCCTGCGTCCTCGTCACGACGTCAGCCTAGCGAGGGCTTCGCCCCGACTGTCGTCCGGTGTCAGTCCTCGTCGACGACGCTCATGTCGGGATCCGTGTTCGTCCGGGTGTCCAGCAGCTCGGGCCCGGCATCGTCCGCCGCGGGATCGTCGGTGCCGGAGCCGTCTCGATGGGCACCGCCGTACTGCACGGCATCGGGAGCGGCGGGGTCGTCATGGGTGGCCGGGTCGTCGGCCGTGAAGACCTTCTCGCCGTCCGGCGCGGCTGCGGCGGCGTCGAAGGGGCTGTGGTCCTCGGGGTAGCTGCGGGGGTCGCTCATGAGGGATCCTCTCTGGTCGGACCACCAGGATCGCGGTTCCGTCGCGATCCGGCTCTCCCGTTGACAGGCACGCGATCGTCTGGGTGTCAGTCCGGGCAGGTCTCGAACACGTGGCCCTCGTCCGCAGGGGTGAGCAGGTCGCGGTCGCGCAGCACCATCGACGCGGGGGAATCCTCGTCGGCGCACATCTCGGCGAACGTCCGCGGCAGCTCGTCGGAGTACTCGACGTCGATCACGGCATCCCCGTAGACCGCGGTGTACGCGCGACATTCCTCGTAGGCCGCGCATTCCTCCGCGACGGCGAAGTCGAATCCCGCCTGCTCGTGCAGTGCGGCGGCATCCTCGGCGGAGTTCTTCTGCCCCGCGGCGAGACCGGCGCGGTGCGCGGCGTCGACGAGAACAGCGGCGAGCGCCAGGTTGTCCTCGAGGGATAGCGCCTCGTCCGAGCGCGTGTAGGTGTCGAGATTGTCGAACTCGACCGCGTCGAATCCGGCATCCGCGCAGCCGTCGATCCAGGGGACGACCTGTGCGGCGATGCGCTCACGATTCTCCGGGGTCGCCGTGTCGAGCAGCGCCTCATCCGGCCAGTCCGGGTCGAACACGACGTCGCCGTCGCGGTGCAGCAGCAGATCGGCATCCCAGGCGTCGAGCTCGCCGGGCTGGGTCTGGAAGCCGTTCACGTAGCAGACCGAGTAGATGCCGGGAGCGGGATCGGCTGCGCGGTCGCGCCCGACGACGGCGACCTCTGCGGCGGGCGCGTAGGCGCCGCCGAGCTGATAGTCGACCACGGCTCCCGCGGGAGGGAGCGACCAGTCGGTGGGCGGAGCGGATGCCGCGGGGGCGCCGGTCGCGGCGGTGCAGCCCGTGAGTCCGAGCAGGATGCCGACCGCCAGCGCGGCCAGCGCGGCCCGCGGCGTCCGGGCGGAGGAGGGGCGACGGAGCACTCCAGAAACCTACCCCGCCGATCGGGAATTCTCCGAGGGGAGGCGTCGTTGGCGTTATATGCAATTGCATGGACCTTGGAAAGGACCTCTTCGGTATGACCATCTACAACGTCGGCTTCCTCGTCGGCAGCATCTCCTCGACCTCGATCAACCGCCGGCTCTCGCGCGCCCTGGTGAAGCTCGCGCCGCAGGCCGATCTGACGCTCACCGAGATCCCGATCGCCGACCTCCCGTTCTACTCCGCGGATCACGATGCCGCGATCCCGGCCGAGGCGGCCGAGTTCAAGAAGGGCATCGAGGCGTCCGACGCGATCATCCTCGTGACGCCGGAGTACAACCGGTCGGTCCCCGGTGTGCTGAAGAACGCGCTCGACACCGCGAGCCGTCCGTGGGGTCAGAACAGCTTCGCCGGCAAGCCGTCCGCCGTCATCGGAGGCTCGATCGGACCGATCGGCACGGCCGTCGCCCAGCAGCAGCTGCGCTCGATCCTGTCGTTCCTCGCCTCGCCCGAGCTCGCGCAGCCCGAGGCGTACATCCACATGCGCGACGGACTGTTCACGGAGGACGGCGAGGTCACCGATGACTCGACCGTCGAGTTCCTCGTCTCCTGGCTGAAGGCCGTGCACACGCACATCGCGAAGACGCTCAGCCCCGTCACCTGACGCGGTCAGCTCGCGGTCGCTGTCCCGATCAGCGGTCGCTGTCCCGTTCTGCTGGCCCATCTCGGCGATGAGTCAGCAGAACGGGACAGGGTCAGCTGATCGGGACCGGGCCTCAGCTTCCGGCGCCGTACAGCTGCGCGACCTCTTTCGACCCCATGCCCTGATCGTAGGTCCCGTGCTGCGGCCAGCCCTCCGGCGAGTCCTCCCACACCTCCTGCCGACCGTACGGGAGCACGTCGACGAGCGCCTGCAGGTGACTGAAGCGCTCGGTGCCTCGCCCGTTCGTGTGCCAGGTGCGGTAGACGGTGTCGCCGTCGCGCAGGAACACGTTCACCGCGAACCCGCCGTCCGGCGGCGCGTCGACGTCGGAGCCGAACGTGCTGTCGGCGCTCGAGTACCACTCCATGCGGTTCCCCACCCGGTCGCGATAGGCGACGGCCTCGTCGATCGGGCCGTTCGTGACGATCACGAAGCGCGCGTCGTAGTAGCGGTCGAGGAAGTCCAGGCGCGTGAACTGCGAGGTGAACCCGGTGCAGCCAGGGCACTGCCACTCGTTGCCGTCGGACCACATGTGGTTGTAGACGATGAGCTGCGACTGCTCGCCGAAGACGTCGGCGAGCCGCACCGGGCCGTCGGCGCCCATGAGCGTGTAGTCCGGCACCCGCACCATCGGCAGGCGTCGTCGCTGCGCCGCGATGGCGTCGAGCTCGCGGGTGGCGGCCTTCTCGCGCACCCGCAGCGCATCGAGCTCGCGCTGCCAGGTCTCGGCGTCGACGACGGGCGGAAGGGGCGTCTGGGCAGTGCTCACGGTGACCTCCGGATGCTGATGAGACGATGCATCCAGTGTGCGCGCGGCCACCGACAGGGTCAACGGAGTTCAGCGCCGACCCACCCCGTTGTGGACGATCCGGCCTGTCGTGGGCGTTCGCAGAGGGCCGGTTCCCCCCGAAGGGGGTGGCCCGGCAGGGACTTACTCGCCCGTGCTCTGTTCGGCGGCGCGTTGCTCGACCGGGTTCCGACGGATCCCGATCCACGACACGACGCCGCCGAGCACCAGCAGTGACGCGGTGACCCAGGCGGCGTTGTGGAAGCCGCCGAGGTCGAGCGCCCCGCCGACGATCGTCGACAGCATCGCCACCACGAGCAGGCCCGCGACGCGCGACACCGCGTTGTTCACCGCCGAGGCGATGCCGGAGTGCTTCTCATCGATCGCGCCGAGGATCGCCGCGGTGAGCGGAGCGACCGTGAGGGACAGCCCGAGCCCCATCACGATCATCGCCGGGAGCACCTGCCACCAGTAGTCGAAGTCCGCGCCGACCGTGAGCAGCAGCAGGGCGCCTCCGGCCATCACGATCGGGCCGACCGTCATGAAGATGCGCGGGCCCCAGCGCCCGGCCCACGCTCCCGCGCGCGAGCTGAGCAGGATCATCAGGATCGTCATGGGGAGGCTGGCGAGACCGGCGGCCGTGGCGCTGAGCCCCGCGCCCTGCTGCAGGTACACGCCGACGACGAAGCCGTTGAGCGAGAGGGCGGCGTAGACGAAGAGCGTCGCCAGGTTCCCCCAGCCGAAGTCGCGCACGCGGAAGAGCCAGAGCGGCATCAGTGGCGTGGAGGAGGTGCGCTGACGCAGCAGGAACAGGACGAACAGCCCGGCACCGATCAGGGCGGGGAGCCAGATCGCGGGGGACTGCCAGCCGAGGTTCGGCTGCTCGATGAGCGCGAACACCACTGCGCCGAGGCCGAGGGCGCACAGCGCGCCGCTCCACCAGTCGACCCGCACCGTGCGCTCATGCTCCGGCAGGTGCAGGCGGGCGAGCAGGAGAAGCGTGATGGCGATCGGGACGACGTTGATGAGGAAGACGAAGCGCCAGGAGAGGAAGTCGACGAAGAGGCCGCCGAGCAGCGGACCGACGAGCATGGCGCCGGTCGTGAACGCCGTCCACACCCCGATCGCCCTGGCCTGCACCTCGGCGCGCATCGTGGCCGTGATCAGCGCGAGCGAGCTCGGAACGAGGAGCGCTCCCGCCGCGCCCTGCGCCGCGCGGGCGATGATGAGCGTCAGCGGATCGAACGCCGCGGCCACCGCGATCGAGGCCACTCCGAACGCGATCAGCCCGATGCGCATCACCAGCACGCGACCGTAGGCGTCCGACACGGAGCCGGCCAGGAGGATGAGCGCGCTCAGCGTGATCAGGTAGGCGTCGACCACCCACTGCTGAGTCGTGATGCCACCGCCGATCTCGCGGCTGATCGCCGGCAGCGCGACGTTGACGACCGTGCCGTCGAGGAAGGTGACGAAGGAGGCGAGCACCGCGATCGAGATCACGAGACGCTGAACAGGGGCGAAGGATGCCACAGGCCGAGACTACTCCCGGCTGCCCACCCCAAGGCGCGACGCGGGGCACGGCACCGCCCGGGTCACGGGGTCGGCGCCTGGTCCTGTTCGGTGATCGGGGCCGGGGTCCCCGCCCGGAGGAGCGCGGCCAGTCCGTGCACGCCCTCGTGTGCGACCGCACGTCGCTGCCGCGTCGCGCCGGTGCCGTCGCTGCGGATGCGCTCGAGCCGTTCGGTGACGAAGTCGTCGTCGCCGAACTCCTGGAGCGCGGGCGTGCTCGCTGCCCGCATCCGATCGACGACGGCCCAGGCATCGGCGGCCTCGCCCGTCGTGGGATCGATGATGCGTGCCTCCATGCCGGAGCGCGCGGCCGTCCACAGCGACGCATCGACCGCGTCGAGTCGGTCGCCCCGCAGGGAGCGGTCGTCCGAGAGCAGGAGGGCGCGGCAGAGCACGGCGGCGAGCACGGAGTCCTCGGGCTCCAGCTGCGCGTCGAACACCCGGACCTCGACCGTCGGGAAGCGCTCCGACAGCCGCACGGCCCAGGACAGCGACGCCGTCTCGCCGATCGCATCCAGGTCGAGGAGCTGCCGGATGCGGCCACGGTAGTCCTCGAGGTCGTGGAACCGGGGCGGGCACCAGGACGAGGGGAGACGGTGGATCAGCACGCTCCGCCAGCTGGCGAACGCCGTGTCGAGGCCGTTGGCGAAGGGACTGTTGCCGGTGAGGGCCAGCAGCACGGGGAGCCAGCCGCGGATCCGGTTGAGCGCGCGGACCCGCTCCTCGTCGTCGGCGATCTCGACGTGGACGTGCAGACCGTTCACCTCGTGGTCGCGGCTGAGATGCCCGAGACGGAAGGCGACATCGTCGTAGTGCGGGGAGGGGGAGACGATCGACGTCCGCGTCGTGGCGAACGGATGTCCGGTGGCGGCGGCGATCGCCCGCTGCTCCTGCGCATGCCATCCGACCAGGCCGCGCAGGTGGCGCAGCTGCGTCTCGGCCTCGGCACGGTCATCGACCGGCTCGGTGGCGGTCTCGAGCTGCGAGGTCAGGTACTCGGCCGTGACGCTGCCGCCGGTGCGGAGCCGCGTGAAGCGCTCCCGCGTGCCCGCGGCCATCGCCAGGGGCACGAGGGCGTCTTGGTCGAGAAGGAGGAACTCCTCCTCGATGCCGAATCGCGCCATCGCGGGTCAGTGATTCCGGAGGGCGGAGATGAGCTCGGACTTCCGCTTCCCGCTGTAGCCGGTCAGGCCCAGCTCCTTGGCGCGCTTCTTCAACTTGGGGACGGTCCAGTCCTCGTAGTCGCCGCTCTCGCCGCCGCGGCGGCCGACCGCCTTGCGTCCGTCTCTGGCCGCGGCGTTCGAGATGCGTGCGGCCTTCTCCTTGGATGCTCCGTCATCGCGGAGCTCCTCGTAGAGTTCCGGATCCTTCAGAGAGTTGTTCCGTCTGCCCGGCATGATCCTCAGCTCCTTGCGATGGCACCTGGGAGGTACCTGAGTCAACCCCCTGACGGGGAAAGTCGTACGTGGCTACGTTTGGTCGCTGTAGACGGGCGCACTGTGCCCCGGCGAAAGGAAATCTGATGAACATTCTGTTGATCATCGTCATCGTCGTCGCTGTGATCCTCGCGATCACCGGCGGACTCGTGCAGTCGCTTCAGTTCCTGCTCTGGGTCGGACTGGTCCTGCTGGCCATCGCCGTGATCGCCTGGTTGATCCGTGCGATCAGCGGGAGCCGACGGGCCTGACCCCACAAGTGAGGCCCGCCCGTCGGCGGGCCTCACTTGTCGAAAGCCGTCTTGGCGGCGTCCTTCACGTTCTCGCCGGCCTGCTTGGCTGAGGCCTTGACCTGGTCGGCCTTGCCCTCGGCTTCGAGCCGCTCGTTGTCCGTGACCTTGCCGAGGCCTTCCTTCGCCTTGCCGGCGGCCTTCTCGGCGGCGTTCTTGATGTCATCTGCGGCACTCATGTGCTGCTCCTCTCCTAGGCGGATCGTTTGCCTTCACACCCTCGCAAACCGCGGCGAAGACGGCCAAGGGATTGACAATCCGCAGGTGCCGTGTCAACGATGCCGAACCCGTCGACGTGGCTCCGTCGAAGGACTAGCCTGGCGCCAGGCGGGTGTCCTGCCCGCGGACCTCTCGAAGAAGGAAGCGGTGTGCGATGGACTCGATGATGATGGGCGCCATGTCGAAGAACATGGAGTCGATGACCGATGACATGGCCATGATGGACATGTCCGTCCTGCAGGCCTGTATGGACGCGTGCTCGGCCTGCGAGCAGGCCTGTACGGTGTGCTCCACTCAGCTGATGGACTGCGCGCCGGCATGCATGAACTGCGCCGACATGTGCAATACGATGATGCGCTCGATGATGCGGATGCAGGGGATGACCCCCGCCACCATGATGTCGATGCTCAACGCCTGCATCGCGATGTGTCAGCTCTGCATGGACGAGTGCATGAAGCACGCCGACCACAGCGAGGTCTGCAGGATGTGCGCTCAGGCATGCCAGGCCTGCATGGACGCGTGCATGGCCATGAAGGACATGATGATGGCGAGCGCCTGACCCTTCGACAGGCTCAGGGACCCAGCGACAGGCTCCGGGACCCAGCGAGGCCCAGGATGGCTCGGCGCCCAGCGGGGCTTGGGGCCCGGAGGGCTCAGGCCGCGGCGACGTTGTACTGCGTGCGCCCGATCGCGAGCACGCCGTAGCGCGCGTGCAGGGCCACCGGCGTGCCGGGGCCCGCTTCGAGCGAGGCGCCCGAGCCGTTCCACAGTGCG
Organism: Microbacterium sp. LWH11-1.2; assembly: GCF_038397745.1. NCBI lineage: Bacteria > Bacillati > Actinomycetota > Actinomycetes > Micrococcales > Microbacteriaceae > Microbacterium > Microbacterium sp. LWH11-1.2. The sequence goes on from NZ_CP151636.1 coordinate 1,914,217, forward strand.
TGCGCCGCGCCGTCGAGCCCGCGCACGACGAGGTCGCCGGTCACGGCATCCGCCGACTCCACGATGCCGTCGACCCATTCGGCCGGCGTCGCCGAGGCGATGCGCGCCTGGATCAGGTGCAGGGCGTGGCCGGGAGCGAACGAGGAGCACCGGTCGCCGTGCTGGCACATGCACGCCGCACGCTCACGCACCGGGAGGGGCGAAAGGCGGTTCAGCGGCGTGGACACGGTGGTCTCCTTCATGATCGGGCGTTTCAGAAAGCGTAGGTCGGCATCCCGCGGGGCGATAGGCGCACCGACACGGAGTGAAACAAACAGGTGTAAGCTCGCCGGGTGCTGTTTTCGATGAGCGCCGTTCCGGCGCAGAACGGAGCCGCAGGCGCCCCCCGCGCCGCGGACAGAGGCTGAGGACCAGCCGGAGGCGGAATCCCCGTCCCCGGTGCTGCGTCATACCCGGCATCCATCGCCGGTGACCTCCACCTCCGATCGACTCGCCCGCTGCGGCGACCACTCCGAAAGCACCTCTCTCATGCGTCCCATCGACGAGCGCGCCATCCGCGCCTCCTTCATCAACGCCTCCCGCAAGGAGGTCTCCGACCTCCACCTGCCCGCCGACTTCGCGGACATCGACTTCGACAAGCTCGACTACCTCGGCTGGACCGATCCGAAGATGCCGCGCCGCGCCTACGTCGTGGCCTGGATCGACGATGCTCCCGTCGGCGTCGTGCTGCAGCGCGCCGAGCAGCGCGTGCTCGCCCGCGCGCAGTGCTCCTGGTGCGAGGACGTCACGCTCCGCAACGACGTGCAGCTGTTCGTGGCACGCAAGGCGGGCGCGGCCGGTCGCAAGGGCGACGCCGTCGGCAACCTCGCGTGCGCGGAGTTCGGATGCTCCCGCAACGTGCGGGTCCTGCCCCCGCTGGCGTACCAGGGCTACGACCGCGAGCTCGCGCGCGAGATGCGCATCCTGCGCCTGCAGGAGCACGTCACAGGGTTCCTGCGCGAGGTCGCGGGGACGACGGCCTAGGCGATCTCGAACGTCGCCACCGTCTCCTCGTCATCGCAGGCGCCGCCGACCCAGAGGCGGAATCCGCCGGGCTCGACCCGGCGGATTCCGTCGAGGCCGGAGCCGATCGAGCAGACGCACGTGACTCTTCCGACGCGGCTCGTGGTCAGGGCGACGACGGCGCGTCCCGCCGGGTGACCGCCCGGACGTGCTCCCACGCGGGCTCGGCAAGGCCGACCGAGAGCCGGGCGAACTCGTCGAAGCTGCGGCGGCCGGGCCAGTCGGACGGCAGCATCGACGGCGGCAGGCCGGGGTCGGTGTACGGCAGCACGCGCCAGCTGTCGATCAGCCGCACGTACGCCGCGAAGGGTTCGGCGGGAAGGGCGGCGAGCGAGTCCTGGAAGGCGAGGTGCTCGGCGCGCAGCGCCTCGAGATCCCACCAGTGCGCCGCGGCGTCGATCAGCGAGCCGGCAGGCAGCGGGTCGGACGCCCGGAACAGGGTGGTCCAGGGGCGGGCACCCAGGTCGTCGAGGATCTCGAGCACCTCGTCCAGGAGGTGTCCCGGGCAGATCCAGAGGGCGGGTGACACGTTGCCGGCGCCGATCCACTGCAGCCGGCGGCGCAGCTGGTGACGCACGCTGCGGGCGCTCTCGGGGACCGAGAACGACACGAGGCACCAGGTGTCGGCATCCGTCATCTCGCGCATCTCGAAGATGCGACGGTCACCGCGCTCCAGCATCCCGACGGCAGCCGGGTTCAGGCGGTACCCGATCGCCTCGGAGCGCTCCGGGACGAGGAGGCCCTTCTGCTTCAGCCGCGTGATGCCGGTCCGCGCCTGTGCGGCGGGGATGCCGAGATCGCCCGCGAGCGCGACAAGGTCGGCGGCCGAGATCTCTCCACCCAGCGGCCGCAGGTAGAGCCCGATCAGCGTGCGCAGCAGCGACGCGGTGCTTCCGGGTCGCGCATCGATGTCGTCCAGCACGGCCGGGCTCCCCGAGCCCGCCTGGGTCCCTGAGCCTCCCGGGGTCCCTGAGCCTCCCTGGGTCCCTGAGCCTCCCTGGGTCCCTGAGCCTGTCGAAGGGTCAGCGTCCATCGGACTTCAGAGCGTCGCGCACCGCGAGGATGCCCGTCACCGTCTCGACGTGCGACGTGCTCAGCGGCGAGAGCCCGAGGCGGATGCCGTCGGGGAAGCGGAAGTCGGGGATGATCCCGTCCTCCCACAGGCGCCGGGTGACCTCGCGGAAGTCGGGGTGGCCGATCGTCACGTGGCCGCCGCGGAGCTGCGGATCGCGCGGGCTGAGCAGGCGCACGTCGAGGGGGGCGAGGACCTCGTCGTAGGCCTGCACCGCGAGCTCGGTCAGCGATGTCGACTTCGCGCGCACCTCAGCGATCGTCGCCTGCTCGATGAGGTCGAGCATCCCCTGCATCGCGAGCATGGACGTCACCGGCGGAGTGCCGCTGAGCAGCTGCCGGATGTCGCCTGCCGGGGCGTACTCGGGACCCATCGCGAAGATGTCGGCCGCACTCCACCACCCCTGGATGGGCTGGCGCAGCACGCCCTGCAGGTCGTGGCGGAGGTACGCGAACGCGGGGGAGCCGGGTCCGCCGTTGAGGTACTTGTACGTGCACCCCACGGCCATGTCGACCCCCCAGGCGTCGAGCTGCATCGGGACGACACCGGCGGAATGGCACAGGTCCCACATCATCAGCGCGCCCGACTCGTGCACGGCCGCCGTGATCGCCTCCATGTCGGCGAGGGCGCCCGAACGGTAGTCCACGTGGCTGAGCGAAACGAGCGCGGTGCGCTCCGACACCGCGTGGTGCACGTCGGCCACGGTCACGCCCCGCACCGGGTCGGGGTCGAGCCAGCGCAGCGTCATGCCGGCCTCGGCTGCCACGCCTTCGGCGAGGAAGCGGTCGGTCGGGAAGTTGCCCGCCTCGATGACGAGCTCGGTCCGCGCAGGCGCGCCGTTCGTGCCCTGACGCCCATCCGTCGATCCCTGAGCGTGTCGAAGGGCGGCGCGCATGAGCTTGTAGATGAGCACGCTGGTCGAGTCGGCGACGACGGTCTGTCCGGCCGCGGCGCCCAGGGCGACGCGGCCGATGCGGTCGCCGAGCTCCATCGGCAGGGCCATCCACTGCTCGTCCCACGAGCGGATCAGTCGCGTGCCCCAGTCCTCGCGCACGAAGGTCGCGAGCTTCTCGGGGATGTCGCGCAGCGGGCGGCCGAGCGAGTTGCCGTCGAGGTACGCCGTGACGCCGGGGGCGTCGAGGAACGCGTCGCGGTGCGCACCGAGCGGGTCGGCGGCATCGAGGGCGCGGGCGGTGTCGAGGAGGTCGGTCATGTCACACCTTCAGATCGGCGGGGGTGAGGCGGCGGGCGCGGAGCGGGTCCGCGTCGCCGCGGAGGAAGAGGAGGACGGATGCCGGGTCGCGCGGGTCGGCCGGAGCGAGCGCGCGGACGAGGGCGAGGCTGTCGATGCCCGCCTCCCGGAGTGCGGCGACCTCGCCGGGATGCAGGTCGACGGGCGTCGGACCGTTGCCCATGTCGGTACCGTAGAGCACGGTTCCGCCCGCGGCGTGGAAGCGTCGGACGTTGTCGATCGCCGTCGCCCGCTCGGGGTCGTCGTGGATCGCGAGCGTCGAGATCCAGCGGACGGATGCCGCCTGCACCGCGATCTCCTCGTCGGAGAGCCGCTCGGAGAAAGGGGCGTGGGCGAGCGCGGCGGCACCGAGTCGGGCCGCCCGCTGCGCCTCGGCGGGGCCCTGCGCGTGCACGACGACGGGGAGGTCGCGCGCGGCGGCGAGCTCGATGATCGTGCGGAGCAGGTCATCGTCGAACACGGGACCGGCATCGCTGTTGCTCGCGACCTTGATGCGGGTGGCGCCGGCATCCGCCATCTCCGCGACGGCCGCGGCGGCGTCGTCGGTGCTCGCGATCTCGCGGAAGGAACCGCTCGGCGCCCAGTCGCGGTCGGACGGGTATCCGCCCGGCGGGGTGAGAAAGGCGCCGGCGAACTCGACGGTGGGGCCAAGCGGCGTGCGTAACTCAGCAAGAACTTCGCCGAACCGGGCGGAACCCGGCGGGGAGATGCTGTTCGGCGACGTTCGTGCTGAATTGTGAACGGCCAGCTGTGCCAGCACCTCGACGTTCCCGCCCAGATCCACGACGCGACCCAGCACCGAATCCGCCAGCAGGTCGGCGTCGACGAGCTGCAGGTGCACGTGGTGGTCGGTGAATCCGCCGACGATGACGCCGTCGAGGCGCGGCAGGTCCGCCGGCAGCGCGACTTCGCGCAGCAGCATCTGTCCGTCGTCGTCGGCCTCGACGACGCCCTCGCGCCATCCTTCGCCGTCGAAGAAGGTGACGGCGAACATCAGCCGCCGATCTCGGTGCGCACGGTGTACAGCTCGGGGAAGAACGTGAGATCCAGTGCGCGCTGCAGGAATTCCACCCCGCTCGATCCGCCGGTGCCGACCTTCATGCCGATCGTCCGGGCGACGGTCTTGAGGTGGCGGAAGCGCCAGAACTGGAAGTTGTCCTCGAGGTCGACGAGGTCTTCGCACGCCTCGTAAAGATCCCAGTTCTGCTGGTGGTTCTGGTAGATCTCGCGGATGGCCGGCACGAGCTCCGGGGTCTCGCGGTAGGGCTCGCGGACATCGCGCTCGAGGATCGAGGCGGGCACGGGCAGTCCACGCCGCGAGGCATAGCGGAGGAACTCGTCGTACAGGGTCGGCTTCTCCCACTCGGCCGTCAGCAGCGCGAGATTGGCGGGATGATCGGCGAAGACCTGCAGCATCTTCTCGTTCTTGTTGCCGAGGGCGAACTCCACCGCGCGGTACTGCACCGACTGGAAGCCGGACGAGTTGCCCAGCGCCCCGCGGAACTGCGCGTACTCGGTCGGCGTGAGCGTCGCCAGGATCGCCCACTGCTGCGTCATGACGTCCTGGATCCTCTTCACGCGCGCGACCCGCTTCAGCGCCTCGCGGAGGTCGTCGCTCGCGAGCAGTTCACGGGCCGAGGAGAGCTCGTGCAGCAGCTGCTTGAGCCAGAGCTCCGTGGTCTGGTGCTGGATGATGAACAGCATCTCGTCGTGGTGCTGCGGGGCGCTGACCGGATGCTGCGCCGTGAGCAGCTGATCGAGCCCGAGGTACGACCCGTAGGTCATCTTTCCCGACAGGTCGGTGACGATGCCGGACTCCAGGGTGCGCTCGTTCTCGGTGCTCATGATCCCGAACATATCACTTCTGTGGCGAACGTCATAGGTGTGAAATGCTGTCGCGCCGGTGGAGTTTCACAACTGGACCGTACCAATTGTTTCGAGAAGGTTACATTTTGTCGTCATGGTTGCTATGGTCTGGCATAGTCGAACCACCACTGGACCGTACCACTTGGAGGAATGATGCAGAAGAACCGAGCACTGACGCTGGGCGCAATCGCTGTGTCCGCAGCGCTGCTGGCCGGCTGCTCGACGGGATCGGGCGGCTCCGGCGGCTCCGACGGCTCGGGCGAGGGCACCGTGAAGCTCGTCGCCTGGCCGGGCCCGGAGGGCGATGCGATGGCTGAGGTCGTCGACGCCTACAACGCCGGGCAGGGCAAGGAGGACGGCGTCGAGGTCGAGGTGACCCTGCTCTCACGGCAGGACACGTTCTCGAAGGAGACGGCGCTCATGGCATCGAAGTCCTCCGACGTCGACATCTACTGGACGGCGTCGTACAACGTCGGGCAGTTCGCTCCGTCGCTCGAACCCCTCACCGACATCGACACGTCCGCATACTTCCCGGTCGCCGCCGAGGGGCTCACGTACGAGGGCGAGCTCTATGCCCTTCCGCTCGACGTGAGCAATCACTTCCTCCTCTACCGGAAGGACCTCATCGACGCGCTGCTCAGCAACCCGGCCGCGCAGGCCGAGTACGAGAAGATCAGCGAGACGGTGCTCGGCGAGGCGCGCGCCCCGAAGGACCCGAGCGAGTGGGACCTCGACGACTTCAAGGTCGCCGCCGCCTACTTCTCGCAGAGCACGAACCCCGATTCGCCCACCGAGTACGGCACGATCCTGCAGGCCAAGAACCTGCTGTACAACACGATGATCTGGAACGACGTGCTGTGGGGCTACGGCGGCAACTGGGAAGAGGACGGCAAGGCCGCCCTCACGAGCGACGCCGCGAAGAAGGCCGTCCAGCTCTACGCAGACATCTATGAGAACAAGTGGACGTCGCCGGACAGCGCGCAGGCCGAGTTCCCGGAGACCCAGGCGGCCCTGCAGTCGGGTGACACCGCTTTCGCGATCCAGTGGTCTGCGGCGTTCGCGGCACTCAACGACCCGGAGCAGTCGCCCGACGTCGCCGGCAAGATCGCCATCGCTCCCGTGCCGGGAGGGCAGACGCACGTGCACGCGCTCGCCGTCTCGCTGAACAAGTACAGCGAGAACAAGGATGCTGCGAAGAAGTTCCTCTCGTTCCTCGCCACCACCGATGCGATGACGCAGTACGCCGAGGCGGGCGGGATCCCGGCGATGCCCGAGGTGCTCGAGGCCAAGGCCGACATCAACCCCGCGTTCGCGCAGGTCTCCGACAGCATCTCGGAGTACGGCTTCTCGGAGCCGGTGTTCCCGCAGACCTTCCAGGCCTACAGCAAGCTGGCCGAGGATCTGAGCGGAGCGTGGGTCGGTCAGTCCGACGTCGATGAGGCGCTCGAGACCGCGAACGCCAACCTGCAGGAGCTGCTGGACCGCTAGCGACTCCGGGGCGGGCCAGCGCGGCCCGCCCCGGAGCACCCTGCACATCGCACGACAGACCGGATGGACGCCATGCCCCACACCGTCGAACGCGCCAAGACCATCGCCGCGGAGAGACACAAGAGGACGTTCGCGGCGACCGTTCTCAGCCTTCCCCTGATCCTCTTCGCGGCCGTCTTCGTGCTCTACCCGCTCGCATCGGGCGCGCTGACCGCGTTCCAGAGCAGCACTCTGCTCGACCAGTCCAACGAGCTGAACGGCATCGACAACTTCGTGTCGCTGTTCCGCAGCGACGGCTTCGCCAAGGCGGCCGGTTTCACGGTCGGCTTCTCCGCGATCGTCGTCGCCCTCGAGATGGTCCTCGGCTTCGCGCTCGCCCTGGTCATGAACCGCGCGTTCCCCGGCAAGAAGCTCTTCTTCACGTTGCTGCTGCTGCCGATCATGATCGCGCCCGCCCTGCTCGGTGTGATGTTCCGGCTTCTGCTCAACGGCGACATCGGTGCCCTGCCCACGCTGCTGGAGAGCGTCGGCCTGAGCGTGTCGCTGTTCTCGCCGGACTCGGTCGTCCCGCTGCTGGTCGTGCTCGACGTTCTCCAGTGGACGCCCTTCACGTTCCTGATCATCTACGCAGGACTCCAGTCCCTGCCCAAGGAGCTGCTCGAGGCGTCGGCGATGGACGGAGCCGGGTACTTCCGCTCCCTGTTCTCGGTCGTCGTCCCGGTGCTCAAGCCCGTGCTGTTCGCCGCGTTCTTCCTGCGCGCGATCGATGCGATCCGCACGTTCGACGTGATCTATGTGCTCACGGCGGGTGGTCCGGGCACGACGACCACCACTCTCAGCATCTTCATCTACAAGACCGCCTTCGAGGCCGGTGACTTCGGGAAGGCCGCCGCCGCGGCACTGGTCGTGCTGCTCTGCCTGATCCCGTTCGTGCCGTTCATCGTGCGACGCATCTCCTCGACCGGAATGGAGGCCAGGCGATGAGCACGACGACCGTCCGACCCTCGACAGCGTCCATCCGCCCGCGTGCGACACGGAAGCCCGCGGCATCCGGAAGGAAGTGGCTGTTCACCGCGCTCGCCGGAGTCGTCGCCCTGATCGTGAACGTGCCGCTGCTGAACGCGGCGCTGGTCAGCTTCAAGCCCGACGGCGAGATCGCGAAGAACCCCCTGGCGCCGCCGGCATCCCCCACTCTCGATCACTACGCGAACGTGCTCTACGCCTCGGGATACGACTTCCCGCGCTTCTTCCTGAATTCGGCGCTGATCGCGATCGGCACCGTCCTCGTCGTCCTGGTCATCGCGATCCCCGCGACGTACGCGATCGTGCGGCTCGGCTTCGGCGGACGGTGGATCATCAGCAGCGCATCCGGGCTGCGCCTGCTTCCCGCGATCTTCTTCGTGGTGCCGTTCTTCATCCTGTTCTCGACGCTGGGTCTGCAGGACACCATCCAGGGGCTGATCGCCGCGAACGCGTTCCTCAACCTCCCGCTCGCGATCATCCTGCTGTCGTCCGCCCTCGGAGACATCCCGCAGGAGATCGAGGAGGCGGCAGCGGTCGACGGCGCGAGCATCTACCGCACGCTGGGCTCGATCGTCCTGCCGCTGCTCGCTCCCACCGTGGTGGCGGTCGCCGTGCTCGTGTTCATCTTCAGCTGGAACGACTACCTCTTCGCACTGGTGCTGTCGACGTCGAACGCCACTCCGGTGACGCTCGGTGCGGCGAACTTCATCACCAGCACCGGCATCCGCTGGGGAGACATCTCCGCAGCCTCCGTGCTGTCGACGCTGCCGCCGCTGCTCTTCGCGGTGTTCGCCCAGCGATACCTTGTCAGTGGCCTGTCATCGGGGGCGGTCAAGGGATGATGCGGTCAGCTCAGGAAGGACCAGACCATGGCGCACAAGTATGAAGAGGTCGCTGCCAGCATCCGGGAGTCGATCGCGGAGTCCATGGCGCCGCACGATGCCCTGGCCTCCGAGCGTGAGCTCATGGCGATCCACGGGGTCAGTCGGATGACGGTGCGCAAGGCCATCGCGACGCTCGTCGAGGAGGGGCGGGTCTACAACGTCCACGGTTCGGGCACGTATGTCGGATCGGCCGACATCTTCTCCAAGACGCCGAAGCTGACCTCCTTCACAGAGGACATGATCAGCCGCGGAGCGGTCCCGTCATCCCGGGTTCTCGAGCTGGCCCGCATCGAAGCGCCCGAGAGCATCGCCGCCGCGCTCGGGCTCGCCCCGTCGGAGGAGACGACGCACATCCGGCGCCTCCGACTCGCCGACGATGTGCCGATCGCGATCGAGGACGTCTACGTTCCGCGGCTGGTGCTCGATCTCGAGTCGCTGAACCTCGGCGCCTCGCTGTACGAGCAGCTGCGCCTCGCCGGACACGAGGTGTTCCGTGCCGAGCAGGAGATCAAGGCGATCACGCTGACGGCGCAGGAGAGCCGGCTCTTGGAAGTCGCGAAGGGCGAGGCGGCGCTGTCGGTCACCCGGGTCAGCTCCTCTCGCCGTGGTCATCTGATCGAGTTCGCCCGCACCATCTACCGCGCCGATCGCTACACGTTCCAGCTCGCCGTCACCCGGGACGACAAATGACATCCGCGCGCACGCAGAGAAAGCTCCCCATGCTCCACAGCCTCCGCGGCGGCCTCATCGTCTCGTGTCAGGCGTATCCCGGCGAACCGCTCCGGAACGCCGAGGCCATGGCGCGCATCGCGCAGTCGGCCGTGCTCGGGGGCGCCGTCGCGATCCGGGCGCAGGGGATCCAGGACATCCGCGCCATCGCGCAGAGCGTGACGGTGCCGCAGATCGGACTGTGGAAGGTGGGCGCGGACGGCGTCTTCATCACCCCGACGCTGGATCACGCGCTGGCGGTGGCTGATGCCGGTGCCGACATCGTCGCGATCGACGGCACCCGCCGCGAGCGTCCTGACGGCCTGACGCTCGCGGAGACGGTCCGGCAGATCAGGGACCGCACCGGGCTCCTGGTGATGGCGGATGCCGGCAGCGTCGACGACGCGGTGGCCGCCGAAGACGCCGGGGCCGACATCGTCGGCACGACCCTCTCCGGGTACACGGGGGAGCGTGCACGCACGGCGGGGCCGGACCTCGAGCTCGTCCATCTGCTCGCATCCCGCCTTTCCGTCCCGGTGTTCGCGGAGGGGCGCATCCACACCCCCGCCGAAGCTCGCGCCGCTCTGGATGCCGGTGCGTACTCCGTCGTCGTCGGCACCGCCATCACGCATCCGACGTCGATCACCTCGTGGTTCGTCCGCGCGCTGACCGACGAGCCGGCCCCCGCCCAGGGCGGCGTCGACCGGGTCGGCATCTGACCTCTCCGGTCCGACTCTCTCGAAAGGACGCAGAGCCATGGTCGCAGTCGCGGTGGACATCGGTCAGACGCAGGCGCGCATCCGCGTGCTGTCGGCGGCGGCACCCGAGCTGCAGGTCTCGGGATTCTCGTACGGCGCGAACCTGCTCGCGGTGATCCCCGAGATCGTCGCCCAGGCGGCGAAGCAGCTGCAGCTCGCGACCATCGACGCGATCGGCGTCGGGAGCACCGGACTGTACGGCAGCGTCCCGGCCATCGACGCGTTGGCCGAGGATCTGCATCGTCGGTACGGCGTGAAGCGGGTCGTGGTCGCCGACGACGCCGTCACCGCGTATCTCGGCGCCGTGGGCGCCGCTCCGGGGGTGGTCGTGGCCGCGGGCACCGGGATGGTCGGGCTCGGGCACGGCCCGAAGGGAACGGCGCGGGTCGACGGTGTGGGAGGGATGATCGGCGACGACGGCGCGGGCTGGTGGATCGGGCGACGCGGCCTGATCGCCGCGATCAGCGCCGCCGATGGTCGCCCGCACGCGTCCGACGATCTCCTGGATCGGCTGGAGGCGCGTTTCGGTCCTGTGGCGGACTTCGCCGCGACGGTCGCGGCGGACTCCTCGCCGGTCGCCGTCGTCGCGTCGTTCGCCAAGGATGTGGCGGATGCGGCGCGCGCCGGCGATGCAGTGGCGGCGCGTATCTGGACGGAAGCGGGGACGCACATCGGGGGCGTCGTCGTCGCCGCGGCCGAGCGCTCCGGTCTCGCCGACGGGTTCCGGTGGGCCCTCATCGGACGGCTGGGCGCCGCAAGCGATCTGCTCGAGGGCGGGTGGGCACAGATCCTCGGCGAGCGGTTCCCCGGCGCCACTCGGGTCGCGCCCCGCGGAGAGCCGCTGGATGGCGTGGCACAGCTGCTCGACCTCGGTCCGGCGGACTTCGGTCCGCTCGTGCGCGAGGTCCGCATCCGCTGAATCGCGTCCCGGAAGAGTGCTCCGCCCGGCGCGCGTCAGAGATGCGAGATGCCGCGCTGATGCTTCTTCACGTACGCCCGCTCGCGGCGCGGACGGCTGTATTCGACGAAAGAACTGACCGCCCCTCCGATCAGCGCGTGGACGGCGGCGCCCAGAGCGAAGAGGATCCCTCCCGCGACCGCGATGACGACGGGCAGCAGCGGGCCGAAGAGCAGCAAGTAGAAGATCACCCCGTTGTCCACGACCCCAGAGTAGAGCCCCTCCCGCAAAGGCTGCCTAGAGCCGCGGCGTCCGCGGGGGCGGCGTGCGCCGCGTGCCAGGGGCGCCGCTCGCCTCGAACGCCGCAGCCAGCCGCAGCAGCCGCGTGTCGTCGTAGGCCCGCCCGGCAAAGGTCAGTCCGATCGGCATGCCGATGTCGGCCATCAGTCCCATCGGCACCGTCACGGTCGGGATGCCGAGGTGGCGCACCGCGAGGTTGCCGTTGGCGATCCAGGTGCCGTTGCGCCAGCCGAGATCCGCGGATGCCGGGTTGACGTCCATGTCCGCCGGGCCGACATCGGCGACGGCGGGGAAGACCACGGCGTCGAGGCCGAGGCCGTCCATCCATGCCTCGAGGTCGAGGCGACGGGTCTCCTCGAGACCACGCAGTCCCTCGGCGAGCTCGGGCATGTCCTCGAACCTCGCGCCGGGGTTGTGGCGCACCCAGTCCGGGTACTCGGCGATGTCGTCGTCGAAACCGGTGTACCGGTCGGGGAGTGCACCCTCCGGATGTGGCGAGATCGTCGCGCCGTCGACGTCGGCGAGGGTGTGCAGCGCGGGGTCGCCGTTCGCCTGCAGGAAGTCCTCCCAGCTCCAGGCCGACAGATCGACGATCTCCCTATGCAGGTACTCCGGCGACACCAGTCCGCGGGTCGCGAGTGTCGGCGCACCCGGTCGGTCGCCCTCGTAGTTCGACACGACCGGGAAGTCGACCTCGACGACGGTCGCCCCGGCGGCCTCGAGGTCTCGGCGGGCGGACTCCCACTGCGCGATGACCGAGTCCCGCGTCTCGATGCGCTGCCCGGTCGGTCCGCCGATTCCCGGGATGTCGGCGGTGCCGGCATCCGGATCGGCGTTGATGTACATCGTCGGGATCCCGATGCGGATGCCGTCGAGCGAGGCGCCTTCGGCCAGCGCCGGGTACGAGGGCGGGCGCACGGCGGATGCCGCCGGCAGCTCGACCCACGGCTGCGCGCGCCAGAAGTCGCCCCGGGTCTCGGCATCGTCGGCGACGATCACGTCGAGCACTTCGAGGAGGTCGGCCATGGTGCGCGCGTGCGGGACGACGACGTCCATCGTGGGGACGAGCGGCCAGTTGCCGCGGGTCGAGATCACGCCGCGCGAGGGCGTGTAGGCGCAGAGCGCGTTGTTGGTCGCGGGTCCCCGGCCGCTCGACCAGGTCTCCTCCCCGAGGCCGAAGGCGGCGAAGCTCGCAGCGGTCGCTGTGCCCGATCCGTTCGACGAGCCGGAGGCGAACGGCGCGGTGAGGAAGTCGCCGTTGTACGGGCTCTCGGCCCGGCCGTAGACGCCGCGCTGCATCCCGCCGTTGGCCATCGGGGGCATGTTCGTCAGCCCGAGGCAGATCGCGCCGCCCGCGCGCAGGCGCTCGATCGTGAAGGCGTCGCGCTGGGCCACGAGATCCGCGAACGCCGGGCTGCCGGCCGCTGCGGTGAGGCCCTCGACGAGATAGCTGTCCTTCGCCGTGTAGGGGATGCCGTCGAGCGGGCCGCGCGTCTCGCCGCGGGCTCGGCGGGCGTCGGATGCCGCGGCCTCGTCGCGCGCCGCGGGGTTCGCGACCACGACCGCGTTGAGGGCGGTGGCGGTCTCCGTCCCGTCGTACGCGGCGATGCGCGCGAGGTACGCGTCGACGAGCTCGACCGCGGTGGTCGCGCCGGAGTCGAGTGCACGGCGGAGGTCGGCGATCGTGGCTTCGGTGACGTCGATCATGAGAGGTCTTTCGGTGGTGGTGATTCGTCTCGCCGGTGCTCGCTCAACGACCGGCGGTCGGGAGCGCGGGCTGCTGCTGGGTGATGCAGTGGATGCCGCCGCCGCGGTCGAACAGGGGACGCGCGTCGACGGTCGCGACGCGGCGTCCGGGGTACGCGTCGGCGAGGACATCCCGCGCCGCGGCATCCGCCTTCTCCTCGCCGAACCCGCAGGCCACGACGCCGTCGTTCGTGACGAGGTGGTTCACGTAGCTCCAGTCGACGAAGCCGTGGTCGTCTCGCAGCGTGGCGGGGGCGGGAAGGCCGATGACCTCGAAGCGGCGGCCCGCGGCATCCGTCTGCTGCTCCAGGTGCGCCCGCAGGTCGCGGGTGACGGCGTGGTCGGGGTGATCGGCATCCTGCTGGTCATGCAGCAGGATGCGGCCGGGGGAGACGATGGTCGCGACGATGTCGACGTGGCCGTTCGTGCCGAAGTCGTCATAGTCGCGGGTGAGGCCGCGGGGGAGCCACACGGCCTTCGTCGCACCGATCGTGCGGAGCATCTCCGCCTCGACGCGCGCCTTGTCGGCGAAGGGATTGCGCCGCGGATCGAGCTGCACGGTCTCGGTGAGCAGCACCGTGCCTTCACCGTCGACGTGGATGCCGCCGCCCTCGTTCACGAGCACCGAGCTGACGATCTCCGCTCCGACGGAGCCCGCGACGATGCGTGCGTGCTCGGCGGCCAGGCGCCACTCGGCCCAGTCGGGTGCACCCCAGCCGTTGAAGATCCAGTCGACCGCGCCGAGCACACCGGGGCGCTCGTCGTCGATCACGAAGGTGGGTCCGGAGTCGCGCATCCAGAACTCGTCGACCGGCGCCTCGATGATGTCGATCCCCCCGCCCAGCATCCGGCGCGCCCGGGAGATCTCGCTCGGGTCGACGAGCATCGAGACGGGCTCGAACTCGGCGACGGCGTGGGCGACGGCCGTCCAGGTCGCGTAGCCCTCCTCGCGCTCGGCGGCAGTCTCGCCCAGGGTCTGGCCCTCGGCGGGGAACGCCATCCAGGTGCGGTCGTGGCGTGCGGTCTCGGCAGGCATGCGCCAGCTCATCGTGATCTCCTCGCTGGTGGTCCCGTTCACAGCATCAACGCTGTTGAACACGTGATCAACGGGTGCTACGGTATCCCTCGATGAACACCACGTCAAGAGCACCCGCACCGCGGCGGTTGCCGCCGGAAGAACGCGAGCGGTCGATCGTCGACGGCGCCGTCGCCCTGGCACGCGAGAGCGGGATCGACACGCTCACCGTGCGCGCCGTCGCCGCGCGCGTCGGGGTGACCCCGGCCCTCGTGGCGCACTACCGCCCCGTCATGGACGCCTTCGTCGCCGAGGTCTTCGGCACGATCGTCGCGGCCGAGCGAGACGAGGTGCTCGACGACTTCACGCCGACCGGCGGTCTGCGTGCGAGCCTGCAACGGCTGGTCGAGACCCTGCTCGACGACTCCCGTGAGGACGTCGCCCTCGTCTGGGTGCAGGCGTGGTCGCTCGGGGTGCGCAACGAGCCGCTGGGGGAGCGCGTCCGCGCCGAGATGGACCTCTGGCAGAGCCGGCTCGCGGCCGTGATCGCCGACGCCGACTCGGCCGACCCCGACGACTCCGCGGATCCGGCCTTCGCCGCGTGGATGCTGCTGGCCATGGTCGACGGCATGAGCGCGCACTCCCTCGTGAAGTGGGCGCCCCGCGACCGCGCCGACCTCGCCCGCCGCACGGTCGCGGCCGTGCTCGACCGACATTCCGCCATCCCGATCAGTGAGGACCGCCCATGAGCGCCGACCGCATGCACGCCGCATCGCCCGAATCGACCGCGATCGTCGACGCCGTGCTCGATTACTCCCGGCGGCGGATGCTGGCCACCGACGTGCCGCTCGACAAGCCGCAGTCCGAGGCCGAGCTCAACCGCCTGATCGGCGCGACCATCACGGATGCCGGGCTCGGGGCCTCTCGGGCGCTGAGCCTGTTCGAGCACGTGCTCGCCCCGGCGTGCCTGACCACCAGTCATCCGCTCTACCTGTCCTTCATCCCGACCGCTCCGACGATGGCCGCCATCGCGTTCGACCTGGTCGTCTCGGCATCCGGTCTCTACGGAGGCAGCTGGCTCGAAGGCGCGGGCGCGGTGCACGCCGAGAACGAGGTGCTGTCGTTCCTCGCGAAGGAGTTCGGACTGCCCGACACGGCCGGCGGCGTGTTCGTGCAGGGCGGCACGATCGGCAACCTGTCGGCGCTCGTCGCCGCGCGCGAGGCGGCGAAGGCACGGCTGATCGCTGCCGGCAAGGAGCTGCCGACGCGGTGGAAGATCGTGTGCAGCGTCGAGGCGCACTCCTCGAACAAGTCGGCCGCCAGGGTCATGGATGCCGACGTGCTCCTGGTCCCGGCCGGCGACGACGGCGTGCTGCGAGCGGATGCCGTGCGCGAGGCGCTGGCCGAGCACGGCGACGAGATCTGCGCGGTCGTCGCGACGGGCGGGTCCACCAACTTCGGGATCGTCGACGACATCGCGGGCATCGCGGCGCTGAAGGACGAGTTCGACTTCTGGCTGCACATCGACGGCGCCTACGGGCTCACCGCGATGCTCGCGCCCGAGGCGCGGCCGATCTTCGCGGGCGTCGAGCGCGCCGACTCCGTGATCGTCGACCCGCACAAGTGGCTGTTCGCTCCCTTCGACTGCTGCGCCCTGATCTACCGCGATCCCGACAACGGCCGCCGCGCGCACACGCAGCACGCCGAGTATCTCGACATCCTCACCGACGTCGACGAGTTCAGCCCCTCGGACTACTCGATCCAGCTCACCCGACGCCCGCGCGGGCTGCCGATGTGGTTCTCGCTCGCGACATACGGCGTCACCGCCTACCGGGATGCCGTGAGCAGCACGATCGCCCTCACGAAGCGCATCGCCGGAGAGATCGCGCGTCGCCCCGAGCTGCGGCTCGTGCGGGACCCGCAGCTGTCGGTCGTGGTCTTCGAGCGCGAGGGCTGGGAGCGCGCCGACTACGACCGCTGGTCGGCCGAGCTGCTCGACTCGCAGCGCGCGTTCGTCGTGCCGAGCTCGCATGCGGGCCGCCCGAACACGCGCTTCGCGATCCTCAACCCGCTCACGACGTTCGACGACCTGGTCGGCATCCTCGACACGATGAAGTAGGCCGCGGGGGCGGATGCCGTCAGCGCGTGGTGTGCGCGTTCAGGAAGGCGATCGTCTTCTGCAGGGCCGTCTGCGCGTCGGGCATGTCCAGGTGGAACTGGTACTCGTGCGGCAGCGCGGGCTCGTGCGGGGCGGGCCAGAACTGCGTCGTCACGTCCACGCCGAGCTCCTCGAGACGCTGCGCCATGGGGATCGACTGCAGCCAGGTGAGACCGTCGCCGTTGCCGCCGGAGATGTACGTCGTCGGGAAGTCCGCGGTCACCCAGTCGACGGTCGACATGGTCGCCCCGGTCGAGTCCTCGGCCCAGGTGCGCGTGCCGGAGTACGCCCACATCGCCGACTTGAAGCCCCAGCCGGCGATACCGTCCAGTCGGGCGAGGGCGGCGAGGTCGTACACGCCGCAGTTCAGCACGGTCGCGACGACCTGATCGGCCGCGATGGTCGGCTCGATGCCCATGATCTCGGCGTAGTCGGGGCTCGTGATGAGCGTCGCCATCTGGCTGGCGAGCTGTCCGCCGGCGGAGTCTCCGGCCAGCACGATCTGCTTCGGGTCGACGCCGAGCTCCTCCGCGTGCCCGTCGATGTAGGCGAGGGCCTCGTTGAGCTGGTTCACGGCGAGCGGGTACACGCCCTCCGGGCCGATCGTGTAGTTCACCGCGATGGTCGTGTAGCCCTCGGCGGCGAGGATCCGCATGTACGGGTCGACGTTCTCCTTGGCTCCTGAGATCCAGGCGCCGCCGTGGATCCAGACCACGGTCGGAAGGGGGCCGTCGGCGGATGCCGGACGGAAGACGTCCATCGTGGTGTCGGCGCCCGCGTCGCCGTACGAGACGTCGAGCGTCTCGGTGAGCTTCGTGTCGGGCACGTGCTTGTCCATCTCGGCGGCGGTCGCGTCGCCGCCCTTCGTGAACACCGCGCGGATGATCATCGCCGAGGGCCAGGGGCTGATCGACCCGATGATCGCGACCACCGCGACCACGGCGATGATCACGCCGAGGGCGACCTTCGTGCGGTGCCATGGCCGGCGGGCCTTCTTCGGGTGATCGGACTCTTCGGCGTGCGCGCCAATGCTCATGGAACCCCTCCCTGCGCATCAGTGTGCCAGTATTCCGGTTCGCCTCGCACGCAGTCCGCCTCGCATGAGCGTCGCGCGAGGTCGGCGCGGGTTCGCGCGTCGGCTACGTTAGTAAGGTAACCCTTACTAACCTCAGGAGCCCCATGTTCTTCCGCCCCGCCTCGGCGACGCTCTCGTGACCACCGTCGGCGGAGTGTTCCGGGAAGCCGTCTGGGGCAGGGGGCGCCGCGCGCGGGCCGCGCTCTCGATCGTGGGCTTCTGCGGCCACCAGCTCGCCGAGGTGATGGTTCCGGTGGCGGTCGGCGTCGTGATCGATCGGGCCATCGCCCCGCACGACCCGGTCGCGCTGGCCTGGTCGCTGGCCTTCCTGGTCGTGGTCTTCGCGGTGCTGATCTGCGCCTGGCAGCTCGGCGACCGTGTCGGCACCGTCGTCTACGCGCGCGGCGAGCACTCCCTCCGGCAGGGCGTCCTCGGTCTCGCCCTGCGCCGACGCACTCGCCGACCGGCAGGCGAGGTCCTCACGATCTCCTCCTCGGATGCCGGTGAGACGGCCGGCTTCTTCTGGGTCGTGGCCGAGCAGGCGGCGGCCGTGACGGCCGTGATCGTCGCGTGCATCACCTTGCTGATCATCGCCTGGCCGCTCGCGCTCGCCGTCGTCATCGGCACGCTCGTGCAGGCGCTCGTGGTCAACGCCGTCAGCGGAGGTCTGCGGCGGCGCGGCTACGAGGCGCAGCGGCAGGCCGCCCGGCTCGACGCGGTGAGCACGGACTTCGCCACCGGGCTCCGTGTGCTGGGCGCCCTGGGCGGCGCCACGCGGGCGACGGAGCGCTACGTCGCCGAGAGCGCGGTCGCCGCGGGGGCGGCGTATCGCGCCGAGAAGGCGGCTGCGGCGCTGACCGCGCTCAATCTCGTCGTCAGCGGTCTCGCCTTCACGGGGATCGCGGTCCTCGGCGGGTGGCTGGCCCTGGACGGGGCGATCACGGTCGGCGGCTTCGTCACCGCGATGGGTTTGGCGCAGACGATCCGCGGACCCCTGTCGGCACTCGGATACCTCCCCGCGGAGATCGCGTCGAAGCACGGTTCGGCGACGCGCATCGCCGAGTTCGCCCAGGAGGCGGGGGAGGCGTCGGCCGCTTCGGATGCCGTGCTGCCGGATGCCGCACTGCCGGGCGCCCCTTCCGGAGGCAGTGACGTCGTCGCGCGGGTGGTCGTCGACGGGCGACGCCTCGACATCGCCGCCGGCGAGATCACCGGCATCCGTGCGGACCCGGAGCGCATCTCCGATCTCGCCCACCTGTTCGGCGGGCGAAGGGAGGCCGACGCGGGCGAGCTCGTCGTCGACGACATCGACGCGATCCACCTCGGACCCGAGGGCCTGCGGGCGCTGGTGTTCGCGCCGCCGCACGACGCAGCCGTGTTCACCGGCTCGGCCGCCGAGAACATCGCCGAGACGATCGAGGACGCCCACCTGTCGGCATCCGCCTTCGACGAGGTCGTGCACCGCCTGCCCGACGGTCTCGACGAGCGCATCGGGGAACGCGGTCTGCGGCTGTCGGGAGGGCAGCGCCAGCGCCTGCTGCTCGCCCGTGCGCTGCACCAGCCGCAGCGCCTTCTCGTGCTGCACGAGCCGACCACCGCGATAGATCCCATCACCGAGGCGCAGGTCGCGGCCGGGCTCGCCGGCGAAGGTCGCACGATCGTCCTGCTCACGGACCGGGCATCCCTGCTGTCGGCCTGTCATCGCGTGCACGACCTGAGGAGGGCGGCGTCATGATCGAGGAGAAGCTGCCCATCGCCTCGGGTCGCGATACCGCCCGCGGTCTGCTCGCCGCGCTGGGTCGGCGCCGGGGCCTGACGATCCTGGCGCTGGTCACCCTGTGCGCCGGCGTCGGCGCGGCGCTCGTGGCCCCCTGGATCATCGGCCTCATGGTCGACGACATCACCCGGGGCGGCGGATCGCTGCTGCCCTACGGGCTCGCGCTCGTCGGCTCGCTCACCGCGGGTGCCGCGCTCACCTGGGCGGGACGCGTGCTGCTGGCGCGCCTCGGCCAGGGCACGATCCGCGAGGTGCGGGAGGCCGCGTTCCGCACGGCGCTGGCACAGCCCACGGCTCGCATCGAGGCCGCCGGGACAGGCGACCTGGTCGCCCGCCTCTCCGGTGACGTGCGTGCGGTCGGGCAGGTCGTCGAGGAGGCGCTCCCGGCCTTCCTGGCCGCGCTGTTCGGCATCGTGCTGAGCCTCGCCGGCATGGGGCTGCTCGACGGACGGTTCGCCCTCGCCGCCCTGCTGGCCGCTCCCGTGCAGTACTTCTCGCTGCGCTGGTTCCTGCGTCGATCCGCCCCGGTCTACCGTCGGCACCGGGCCGTGGTCGCGGAGCGCGGACAGCGCACGATCGAGGCGGTCCGCGGGGTCGACACCGTGCTGGCGCTGCGCACGGAGGAACGGCATCTGGAGCGCATCGCCGAGGCGAGCGAAGACGCGATCGGGCTCGAGGTCCGGGCGACCAAGGTGCGCAACGACTTCAACGTCTTCCTGAACGGCGCCGAGCTGGTCGGTCTGTCCGCGGTGCTCGTGGTCGGCTACTTCCTCGTGGCCGACGGTCAGGTCGAGCTGGGGGCTGCGACCGCCGCCGCCCTGTACTTCCTCGGCCTCTTCGGGCCGATGGGGACGCTCCTGTTCCGGATCGACGAGCTGCAGGATGCCGGCGCGAGCCTCGCCCGGCTGTTCGGCGTGATCGGTCTGCCCTCGCCCGCCCCGCGAGACGAGGTCGCGGCACCGCGCAGAGGCGCGATCGATGTGCGCGAGCTCGGTTTCGCGCATCGGCCGGGACAGCGCGACCTCGACGCGGTGTCGATGTCGGCGGAGCCGGGGGAGAAGATCGCCGTCGTCGGTGCGAGCGGCGCGGGCAAGACGACTCTGGCGCGGGTGCTGGCCGGCGCTCTGCCGCACGGGGAGGGCGCGGTGTGGCACGACGAGGTCGACATCGAGGCCTGGCATCCGCACGATCTGCGCGACGCTGTGGTGATGCTGACGCAGGAGCCCCATGTCTTCGCCGGCTCGATCCGCGACGACCTCGCGCTCTTCAGCGACGCCGACGAACAGCGGATGCGCGGGGTCATCGACGAGCTCGGAGCGGGGTGGATCCTCGCGCTGCCGGAGGGCCTCGACACGGTCGTCGGAGAGGCGGGAGTGCCGCTCACTCCGGGGCAGACGCAACACCTCGCCCTCGTGCGGGTCGCGCTCGCCGCGGCATCCGTCGTCATCCTCGACGAGGCCACCGCCGAAGCGGGATCCGCCGATGCCGAGCTGCTCGACGAGGCCGCACTCGCTGCGATCGGCGAACGCACCGGCATCGTGATCGCGCACCGGCTGAGTCAGGCCGTCACAGCCGACCGCATCCTGGTGATGCAGGACGGCCGCGTGGTGCAGTCCGGCACGCACGACGAGCTGGTCGCCGCGCCGGGCCCGTACGCGGACCTGTGGGCGGCCTGGACCGCGTGGTGAGGCCCCGTCGCCGATTCGGCCCCACCTCTCGGCGTGAGGCTGACGGCAAGCGCGACCCGGGAACGCGAACGGATGCCGCTCGTCAGGCCGTGAGCCCGGCGATCAGACGGCGCAGCCCGTAGTCGAAGGCGCGGTCGACGTCGCCGCCGAGCCGGAAGGCGCCGGAGAGCTCCATCTGCAGGAAGCCCGTCGCCCAGGCTGTGAACAGGCGGGCGGCGTCGAGCGCGTCATCGTCACCGACCAGGGCGGATGCCGCGCGGATGAGCGGGGCGGCCGAGCGCTGCAGAGCGGCATGCGGCGCGGCAGCGCTGAACATGAGCCGGAACGCCTCGGGCTGCTGCCGGGCGAAGGACCGATAGGCTCCCGCGATGTCGGTGAGATCGGCATCCGCGGCTTCGAGGCGGGCGGTGAGCTCGTCGATGATCGATTCGGCGATGGCCGAGAGCAGGGCGTCGCGATCGCGCACACGCTTGTAGAGCGAAGGAGCGCGCACGCCGACGCGCGTGGCGACGGCCTGCATCGTCACGCCGGCGGGTCCCGAGGCGTCGAGGATCTCGCGGCCCGCGGCGATGATCTGCGCGAGCGAGGTCCGATCGGGTGTCGGCATGGGAACTCCTTGATAGCTATTGACAATAGCCATCATAGCTACGTATCGTAGCCATCGCAAACATCCCCGGAAGGAATCCGCCATGAAGCTCGCACCGCACCTGCATCGGCTCGGCAACGACATCGTCGCGTCGTACCTCATCGACGTCCCGGAGGGGATCACGCTGATCGACGCGGGACTCCCCGGGCACTGGAACGACCTGAAGGCCGAGCTGGCGGAGATCGGGCGTCCGATGTCCGACATCCGGGGCCTTGTGCTGACGCACGGCGACAGCGATCACATCGGGTTCGCCGAGCGCCTGCGGCGGGAGGCCGGGGTTCCCGTCTTCATCCATGCGGCGGATGCCCACCGCGTGCGCACCGGGGAGAAGCCGAAGACGGCGATGGGGCCGGCACGGCTCGGACCGACGCTGGGCTTCTTCGCCTACGGCATCCGCAAGAACGCCCTGCGCACGCACCACGTCAGCGAGGTCGTCGAGGTCGCGGACGGCGACGTGCTCGCTCTCCCCGGCGCTCCGGTGATCCTCGGGATGCCGGGCCACTCGCCGGGGAGCATCGCGGTGCACGTGCCCGTCGCCGACGCGGTCTTCGTCGGTGACGCGCTCACCACACGCCACGTGCTCACCGGTCGCACGGGCGCTCAGCCGGCGCCGTTCACCGACGAGCCCGACACGGCCATGAGCTCGCTCGACCGGTTGGCAGGGGTGTCGGCGTCGTGGGTGCTGCCGGGGCACGGCGCCCCGTGGCAGGGGTCGCCTGCCGGCATCGCCGCGGCGGTGCGGGCTGCGGCCTGACCGGGGTCCCGATTCGCGGAGTCCGTCCCGATCAGCGGACGGTTTCGGGGAATTCGCCCGCAGATCGGGACAGGGTATGCAGATCGGGACAGGGCTCAGCGCGCCGCGAGGACGGATGCCGTGTCGCTCACGGTGATCTGCGGCGGATACAGGCCCATGACCTGGATCGCCGCGGCGTGGTTCTCGGCGGTCGACCCTGCGCAGGCGTCTGCGGCGATGGTCACGTGTGCCCCGGCATCCGCCGCGGCCAGCGCCGTGGAGATCACGCAGCAGTCGGTCGACACCCCGGCCAGCACGACACGCGCCGCTCGCCCGACCAGGGCCTCGAGCTCCGGGCCCCACTTCCCGAAAGTGGGCAGATCCAGCGTCGGATGCGGCGACAGCCCGACCGCCTCGGGTACCAGGGCGAACAGCGGATCCGTCGGCGGCTGGTCGGCGAAGGGCCACGCGGCGAAGTAGGCGCCCCAGGAGGTCGAGCGGTCGGCCGTCGGCATCCACCGCGTCACGATCACGCGCTCGCCGAAGGCGTCGGCCAGGGCGCGGATGCGCGGCATCGCGTCGGCGAAGAACGGCGATCCCCAGGCCGAGTCGGGTGCGGCGAAGATCGTCTGCGGGTCGATCACGACCAGCCAGGCGTCGGGGCCTGGCGTCTCGTCTCGTCGCTGGGCTCCTCGCTCGACGACCTCTTCCTGGGTCCCTGAGCCGGTCGAAGGGCTCACGCCTCTTCCTGTCGCCGGATCTTCGCGGCGCGCGCGAAATACGTCACCACGAATGACAGCACCAGCGCGAAGAAGACGCCGAGGTTCGCGTAGGCCCAGTCGCCCTCGACGCCGCCGACGAGGAACAGCAGATAGCCCTGCCAGTTGTTCCAGGGGGCGGCATCCGCGAAGCCGTTGAGCACGAAGCCCCAGCCGATCACGGAGGCGACGATCATGGTGCCGATCGAGGTCCAATCCCAGGCGCCGTAGCGGCCGGCCGAGTCGAACAGGGCATCCTCGTCATAGTCCTTCCTACGGCGCAGGATGTCGGCGATCAGGATGCCGGCCCACGACGCGAGCGGCACACCGAGCGTGATGAGGAAGCTCTGGAACGGTCCGAGGAAGTCGGTCGCGAAGAAGACGACGAAGACCGTTCCGATCGTGAGGATCACGCCGTCGATCGCCGCCGCCGAGGGGCGGGGGATGCGGATGCCGAGGCTCAGCAGCGTGAGCCCGGAGGAGTAGATGCCCAGCACCGCTCCCGACACGAGCGCGAGCACGGCCGTGAGCAGGAACGGCACCAGCACCCAGACCGGGAGGATCGAGGCGAGCGCGCCGATCGGGTCGGCGGCGATCGCGTTCATGAGGTCGTCGTCCGAGCCGCCGAGGAGCAGGCCGAACACCACCAGGATCACCGGAGCCACCGAGCCGCCGATCGTGTTCCACGCGACGATCGCCCCGTCGGATGCCGTGCGCTTCTGGTAGCGCGACCAGTCCGCGGCGATGTTGATCCAGCCGAGGCCGAATCCGGTCATGACCATGACGAGGGCGCCGACGACCTGGCCGATGCCGCCGTCGGGACGCGCCATGACGGCGGCGAGATCGATGCTCGGCGCCGCGAGGATGATGTAGAGCACGGTGACGACGCCGGTGATCCAGGTGAGCACCGACTGCAGCTTCATGATCGTGTGGTACCCGAGGACGGATGCCGTCACGATGAGCGCCGCGACGATCACGGTCGCGATGATCTTCAGCGCGACGCTGTCGCCGTCGCCGCCGAGCTGCGTGATGATCGTCGCGGTGGCGAGCACGGCGAGGATCGCGAGGAACGTCTCCCAGCCGATCGACGTCAGCCACGAGATGATGCCGGGCACCTTCTGCCCCTGCACGCCGAACGCGGCCCGGGAGAGCACCATGGTCGGCGCCGAGCCGCGCTTGCCGGCGATCGCGATGAGCCCGCACAGCAGGAACGACACCACGATGCCGATGATCGACACCAGGGTCGCCTGCCAGAACGAGATGCCGAAGCCGAGCACGAACGACCCGTACGACATGCCGAAGACCGACACGTTCGCTGCGAACCAGGGCCAGAACAGGTCGCGGGGCTTCGCGTTCCGCTCGGATTCGGGGATGATCTCGATGCCCGCGCGCTCGATGAGAGCAGGCTTGATGTCCGTCATGGACACATCTTGGCACTGCGCGAGCGTGCCGGGGCGGCAATCGGGGTCAGGCGGTGAAGAACGACTCCGCGGTGCGCGAGAGGTCGTACAGGTCGGAGACGCCGGCGAGCTCGCGCGCGGAGTGCATCGACAGGATCGGGATGCCGACGTCGACGGTGCGGATGCCGAGCCGGGTGGCGGTGATCGGGCCGATCGTCGAGCCGCACGGCACTCCGTTGTTCGACACGAACTCCTGGGTCGTGACCCCGACCCGCTCGCACCATTCGCGCCACGCGGCCGTGCCGACGGCATCCGTCGCGTAACGCTGGTTCGCGTTCAGCTTGAGGATCGGGCCCGACCCGAGGACGGGCTGCACGACCGGGTCGTGCTTGGCGACGTAGTTCGGGTGCACCGAGTGGCCGACGTCGCTGGACAGGCACCAGGACGATGCGTATGCCCGACGGCGGTCGGTGGCGTCCGCGCCGAGTCCGGCGTAGAGGCGCTCGAGCACGTCTTCGAGGAAGGGGCCGGCCGCTCCTGAGCGGGATTCGGAACCGAGTTCCTCGTGATCGAAGGCGGCGAGCACCGCGATGGGGCGACCCGCACGGGGCCCTGAGCCTGTCGAACGGGCGGCGATCTCACCGAGCGCGACGACTCCGGCGTGCACGGACGCGAGGTCATCGAGGCGTCCGGAGGCGAAGAACGCGTCATCCTTGCCGAAGACGGCGCCGCGCGCGGTGTCTGCGATGACGACGTCGTAGCCGCGGACATCGGATGCCGTCACGCCGGCGGACGCACCGAGCTCCGCGAGGATGTCGGCCTGGGTCGGGTCGCCGAGACCCCAGACGGGCTGCGTCTCGGTCTGCTTGTCGAGGGAGAGCCCGTTGTTGACGCCGCGATCGAGATGGATGGCCAGCTGCGGCAGCCGCAGCAGAGGGCCGGTGTCGGCGAGCACGACTCGGCCGTCCGCGAGGGCGAGGCGCCCGGCGAGGCGCAGCTCGCGGTCGAGCCAGGAGTTGAGCAGCGGACCGCCGTACACCTCGACCGCCGCCTGCAGCCATCCGCGCGCACCGGTGGTCGGCTGCGGCTTGAGCTTGAAGCCGGGGGAGTCGGTGTGCGCGCCGAAGACGTGCACGGGCGTGGTCGCCGCGGCATCCGTCGGCACCACCCAGGCGATCGTGGCGCCGTCCCTGACGACGACGAAGCGCCCGCCGGGCTGCGCAGGCCACGCCTCTTCCTCCTGCAGTCGGGTGAACCCGGCGCCTTCGAGGCGGCGGGCGACCTCGGCAGCCGCGTGGTAGCTCGACGGAGAGGCGGCGACGAAGTCGGCGAGGTCCTCGGCGTGGGCGAGAGCGTCCGGGGTGACGGGCATGTCGTGACCTTCCTGCAGGGGTGTCCTTCGATCGTAGGCGGCGCAGCGCGCTCGTCCTGTTCATCTCCCGTTCCCGACGATGGGTTATGGTGTACCGCGATAGCGCCTAGGGTTCCGGGGTCCGTCCCGTCTGGTCCGAGCGGCGCCACGGCCCGCCTCCGCAGGCGAGCCGTCATCTGACAGGACAAAAGCCCGGAGGACCCTGTTCGTCGCGCCCGCGTCGGACGGAAGGGTCTCACCGTGTCCCCTCTCGCGTTCGTCCTGGTCTTCGGCGCCGCGATAGCCCACGCCGCCTGGAACGTCATCGCGCACGGCGTGAGCCGAGCGGGCTTCCCGTTCCTGTGGTGGGGCGCCGTGTCCAGCACCGTCGTGTGGATCGGGGCGGTGCCGTTCACCGGTGGTCTCGGCGCCGACGACCTCGGATCGTTCGTGCTCGGGGTGGGGGTCTCCGCGACCCTCCACGTGGGCTACATGGTGGTGCTGCAGCGCGGGTACCGGGAAGGGAACCTGTCGACCGTGTACGCGACCGCGCGGGGAACGGGACCGTTCCTGTCGGTGATCGTCGCCGTGCTGCTGCTCGGCGAGCGGCCGTCGGTCGTCGCACTGGTCGGCGTCGCGGCGATCATCGTCGGCGTCGTGGCGATCGGTCTCGTCGACCGCGGGACCGGAGCGCGGACCCGTCGGATCGATCCCGGCCTGCTGTTCGGGCTGCTCACCGGTGTCGCGATCGCGATCTACACGATCTGGGACGCGCACGCGGTGCGCACCTGGAACCTCTCCCCGGTCGCGTTCATGGTCGGGACGACTCTGCTGCAGGTGCCGTTCTACTCCGTGGCGGTGCGTCGGCGGTGGGATGCCGTGTGGGCCCTCGGTCGCCTGCACTGGCGGCGGATCCTCGTGTTCGGCATCCTGTCCCCGCTGTCGTACATCCTCGTGCTCACCGCCATCCAGATCGCCCCCGTGGCGCTGGTCGCGCCCCTGCGGGAAGTGAGCGTGGTGCTCGTCAGCCTCTTCGGGGTGTTCGTGCTGCGGGAATCGCGACCCTGGTGGCGCATCGGCGCGTCACTGGTCGTGGTCCTCGGCATCGTGCTGCTCGCCGTGTGAGCGGAGCGGGTCGACTCCGTCGCCCGGGCCCGCACGCGGCTTCGTCAGCGGAAGTTCACGAGCCCGGCGTGCGCGGCCGCGACGAGGATCTGCACGCGGTCCCGCAGGTGCCACTTCGACATCATGCGCCCGAGGTGCGCCTTCACGGTCCCCTCGGACACGATGAGGGCCCGCGCGATCTCGGCGTTGGACATGCCCTTCGCCAGGCACTGGAGCACCTCCGCCTCGCGGTCGGTGAGCGGCTCGAGGTCTGTCGCGTCTCCGGTGAGCGGTTCGGAATCGCGTACGTGCTTGATGAGCATCGATGCGATCCGCGGTGACAGCGAGCTCTGGCCGCTGTGCACCTCGCGCACGCCGATCACGATCTCCTCGGCGCTGGAGTCCTTGAGCAGGTACCCCGATGCTCCGGCGCTCAGCATCGGCAGGACCGTGTCGCGTCCGTCGAGCGTCGTCACGGCGAGGACCCGCACGTGCGGCCACCGCTCGACGATGACGCCCGTCGCCTCGATGCCGTTCATCTCGGGCATCTGCACGTCCATCATGACCACGTCCGGCTGCTCGCGCTCCACCGTGGCGATGGCCTCGACGCCATCCTCGGCCTGACCGATGACCTTGATCTCAGGGTCGCGAGAGACGAAGTGCGAGAGCGCCGAGCGGACCAATGGGTCGTCGTCGACGATCAGGACTCGGATGTCAGGCATGAGGGAAGCCTAACGGCGGCGGCTTCGGGCCGCTCGCATGTAGACCTTTGGCCAAAAAGGTCTAGCTGCAAGTCAGATGTGCTCACTGTGCATCGCCGAGAAGATGGGTAAAGACATCGACGAACGACTAGGAAATGAGGTGAGTGTTATGACTTTTTGGCAGCAGGTTGGCAAGTTCTTTGGTCTTCACAGCTAGAGTACCTGGCGAATAGGAGATAGTGAAACATGGCCTTCGACCACTCAGACCGGGCATCCGCGGACACGTTCCGCTTGGCCCGGGGTGAGAAGCTCAGCACCATCGAGCGGATCGTCGTCCTGGTGATCGTCTCCATCACCGTCGCCACAGATCTCATAGGTTTCTTCACGACACCAGGGGTAAACCCGATCGCATTGCTCGTGAGCATCGCCTCGACGGCCGCGTTCACGCTCTACCTCTGGAAACCTCTCATCGCGACATGCGCCCTCGGTGCCGTGTTCGCGTTGTCCTTCATCCCCGGGTCTGAACTCCAGGTTCTGACCGCCGCCGCTGTCGCCGCTGGGCTGGTCATGCGGTTGGGGTGGACTTCCCTGATCCTCTCCTACACCGGCGCGTTCCTCGTGGCGGCGGCGCTCGTCGCGAACGGCGACGCCGAAGCGAACGTGAACGTCGGGCTGTACCTCGTCTTCGCCACCGTGGCAGGCGCCGTGGGCTTCGCCCTGCGGCTGGCCTTCGCACGAGGTCGCCGACTGGAACTGCAGCTGATCGAACAGGCAGAGCAGGAGAAAGAAGCAGTGCTCGCCGAGCGACGGTGGATCGCCGGCGAGCTGCACGACAGCATCGCCCATCACCTCACGGTGGTGGCGCTGCATGTGCAGATGCTCGAGGACCCCTCCACCAGCAACGACTCACGAGAGGCGATCCGCGTCGCCGCGAGAAAGGCGATGGCGGATCTCCGATTCGTGATCGAGCTCGCGGACGACGGACCGCGGTCCGCCGAGATGCAGACGGGTGACCTCGCCGACGCGATCGACGAGGCGCGGCAGGAGTTCGAATCCGCCGGCCACCCGGTGCGTCTCGAAGGCGACCTCCGGGATGAGCGCATCCCGCGTGCTGCGGAGATCGTGCTCGCGAGGATCGTGCGCGAGTCCGCCACCAACATCCTGAAGTACGCCGGCCCCGGAGAGGTGCTGGTCCGTCTCGAACTCGATGATGACGCGGCCGCGCTCACGTTGCGCAGCCCGCTCCCGACGACGCCCCGACGCGAGCTGTCCTCCAGCCGCACGGGTCTCGGACGGATGGCGGAGCGGGTGATCGGCGCGAGTGGCGAGTTCAGCGCGGGCGAGGTCGACGGTCACTGGCTGGTGTCCGCCCGCCTTCCCATCGCCTGACGCGCGGCGGGGTATAGTAGGCCGATGAATCGCGTGGCATCTCCGCGATAATGGACGAAAGTCCACTGAAGGTCTCGACCTTTGGCCCTACGAATCGGGCTCTCCAGGCAAATATCCTGAAACCTCCCCAGAATAAAGCGTCCCCAGCGCTGCGATCGCGAGCGCGGTCTTTCTGGCTTCTGAAACACTTGCGCGCTCGCGATCGCCTTCTGTCCTTCCGGACACCGCTACTTCGCTGCGCCCGCTGTCGCCAGACCGACATCCGGGCGCCTGCGCTCCTTCGCTAGCCGCCCACCGCTCTCATGTAGTGGCCGTCGTTCGAGATCCCGGATGCCGCGACGGTGAAGCGCACGACCTCGCTGAGGTAGCGGTCCTCCGATGCCTCGAAGATCCGGCCCTCCGCGTCTCGCGACGTGCGGCTGAGCCGCAGGATCGGCGTCCCGCGAGCCACCCGCAGCAGCGCGGCATCCTGATCGTCCGCCGCCACGGCGTCGATCACATGCTGCAGGCTCACGATCGGATGCCCGACCGACGCGAGGTGCTCGGTGATCGAGACCTCGTCCAGGTCGACCTCGAAGAGCCGCCGGCCCGCGACCTCGGTGTACGCGAGACGCTCCAGCATCGTCGGGCGCCCGTCGAGAAGTCGGAGGCGGACGACGCTGACGATCGTGTCGTCGGGCTCCACGCCGAGCGCGGCGGCCATGTCGCCGGCGCGCCGCAGGCTCAGCTCCTGCGTCTGAGCGCCGGGGGAGACGCCCAGCTCGCGCGCCCATCGCGTGAACGGCACCGAGACGTCGACGGCCTGGTTCGCCTTCCGTGCGACCACGCGTGCCGGCCGCCCGCGGCTCGTCTCGATCAGCCCCTCGCTCCGCAGCGCTGCCAGCGCGTTCCGGATCGGGCCGCGCGACGTGCGCCACTTCTCGGCGAGCTCCGCCTCGGTCGGAACGTCATCGCCCGGACGCAAGGCGCCCGCGACGATCTGGTCGCGGAGGTCGTCCGCGATCTGGGTGTACACAGCTTCGGCCACATAGGTACATTACTTCACCACCTCAGCGGGCCGCGCCTCGTTCCGTCAGTGTTCATTCAGGAGAATCCCGGGTAAACGACCGCTGAACTCTTCCAAGTTAGGTACATATCTCGATGGAGCGCGTGCGAGAGTCTTCGTGGATCACCCCTCCCACCCTGAAAGGTCCTCATGAAGCTTCGCGCTCTCCCCGCCCTCGCCGGCGCGGCGATCCTCGCCCTCGGCCTCGCCGCCTGTTCCGGCTCGGCCGAGGCCACCGGCACCCCCGGAGCGGACGAGTCGTCGTCCACGAGCAGCTTCGCGGTCGACGAGAACACCCTCGTCTTCGGCGTCGTGCCCGACTCGGTCGACACCGAGACGAACTACCAGCCGCTCATGGACTACATCGCCGAGATCTCGGGTAAGACGGTCGAGTACCACGAGTCCACCGACTACGCCGCGCTGATCGAGGCCGCGGTCGCCGGCAAGGTCGACGTCGCATCGTTCTCCGGCTTCACCTACGTCACCGCCACCAACAACGGCGCCAAGCTCACCCCGATCTCCTCCATCGTCACCGAGGAGGGCCAGGAGCCCGGGTACTACTCGCAGGCGATCGTGCCCAAGGACAGCGACATCTCCAGCATCGCCGATTTCAAGGGCAAGAAGGTCTGCTTCGTCGACCCGTCCTCGACCTCGGGCTACCTCTTCCCCTCGTACAACCTGCTCAAGGCGGGCATCGACCCCAAGACCGACATCACCCCCGTTTTCGCCGGCAAGCACGACGTCAGCGTGCAGAAGACCGGTGAGGGCGTCGAGTGCGAGGCCGGATTCGCCGAGGACTCCGAGGTCGAGAAGTCGGATGCCGTCAAGGTCATCGACGAGACCATGGTGCCGGGCGCCCCGCTGGTCTACTCCTCGACCCTCCCCGAGGACGTCTCGAAGAAGCTGATCGACGGCCTGGCCGACATCACGATCGACGACATCATCGCAGCCGGCATCGACAGCGCCGACTCCGACTCGTTCCGCAGCGTGTTCTACGCCACGAAGCCGGTCGACGACGCGTACTACGACCTCATCCGCGACATCTGCAAGGAGACCGAAGCGGAGCAGTGCCAGGGCTGACGCCCCGCAGCCCGCTCGACCGTGCGCTTCGGCAGGCTCAGCGACCCAGTGGGTCCCTGAGCCTGTCGAAGGGC
The DNA here is from genome assembly GCF_038397745.1 of Microbacterium sp. LWH11-1.2. Lineage (NCBI taxonomy): Bacteria > Bacillati > Actinomycetota > Actinomycetes > Micrococcales > Microbacteriaceae > Microbacterium > Microbacterium sp. LWH11-1.2. The sequence continues at coordinate 1,945,268 of NZ_CP151636.1, forward strand.
CATCCATCTCTCGCTCGATCTCACCAGGAGAAACCCATGAACGCGGCATCCGATGCCCTCATCCGTCTCGAGGGCGTGACGAAGACCTTCGGGTCCACCACGGCGCTGAAGGATGCCTCGTTGCAGGTCTCCCGGGGCGAGATCGTCGTCCTGCTCGGCCTCAGCGGCTCCGGCAAGTCGACGCTTCTCCGCCACCTCGACGGACTCGAGCTCCCGACCGCCGGGTCGGTGGAGGTGCTGGGCCGGCAGGTGCCGACGCTGAAGGGTCGGGCGCTGCGCAACCTGCGCAGTCGCGTGGGCTTCATCTTCCAGCAGTTCGAGCTCGTGCCCTCGCTCACGGTGCTCGAGAACGTGCTCACCGGGTCGCTCTCGGGGGTCCGCGGTCCGCGCCTCGGCCTCTGGGGCTACTCGAAGGCCGCGAAGCTCACCGCACTCGAGCACCTCGATCGGGTGGGCCTGCTCGACCGCGCCTACCAGCGCAGCGACACGCTCTCCGGCGGACAGCAGCAGCGGGTCGCCATCGCGCGCGCTCTGATGCAGAAGCCCGACATCCTGCTCGCCGACGAGCCCGTCGCCTCGCTCGACCCGGAGTCGAGCGACCAGGTGATGGCACTCATCCGCGAGATCGCGGCCGACGAAGGCCTCACCGTGGTCTGCAGCCTGCACCAGGTCGACCTCGCGATCTCCTGGGCCGACCGCATCGTCGGGCTCCGCCACGGCGAGATCGTGCTGGACATGCCGACCACCGACCTCACCAAGGCCGAGGTCATGGAGATCTACGGCCGGGTCGCGACGACGACCGCCGAGATCGCCGCCGTCACGATGGAACTGGCGGATGCCGCGTCGCAGGTGGCGGCGTCATGACGGTCGTGCGCCCTTCGACAGGCTCAGGGACCCAGGGTGCAGGCTCAGGGACCCAGGGTGCAGGCTCAGGGACCCAGGGTGCAGGCTCAGGGACCCAGGGCGCAGGCTCAGGGACCCAGGGGGGAGGCTCGGGGACCCCGGGTGATGTCGCCGAGCGCGCGCCGCGCCGCGCCGTCTCCCCGGAGCGGATCGCCGCATCGCTGACGCTGCTCGCCCTCCTCGTGATCGGCATCCTCGCCGTGAACGAGGTCGGGATCTCGCTCCCCGCGATGGCACAGAGCTGGGGCAACGCCGAGAACTTCCTGGCGCGCGTCGGCGGGCTGTCGTTCCCGGAACCCGGCGATCTCGCCTGGCTCATCGCCCTCACCGTCGGGCTCGTGCTCGTCGGCACCCTGCTCGCCGCGGTGCTCTCGGTGCCGATCGCCTACCTCGCGGCGTCCAACACGACGCCCGGCAACGGCTGGCGCGCGGCGGCGCGCTTCATCGGCGTGCTCACCCGCGCGCTTCCGGACGTCGTGCTCGCGATGGCCTTCGTGCTCATGTTCTCGCTCGGCACGCTCCCCGGCATCCTGGCCATCGGCATCCACTCGATCGGCATGATCTCGAAGATGTTCGCCGATGCGATCGAGCAGATCGACGAGGGGCCCCGCCTCGCGATCCGCGCCGCCGGCGGCTCGAAGCTGCAGGAGTTCACCTCGGGCATCCTCCCGCAGGTGCTCCCCAGCTGGGTCGCGACGGTGCTGCACCGCAACGACATCAACCTCCGCGGCAGCGTGGTCCTCGGCTATGTGGGCGTCGCGGGTCTCGGACTGGAGATGTCCTACGCGTTCAAGGCGCTCAACTACGGCAAGGGTCTCGGCATCGCCCTGGTCATCTTCATCCTCTGCATCGTCATGGAGATCGTCTCGAGCATGGTGCGCGGTGCGATGCTCGGACAGCAGCAGCAGACGCGCTCGTGGATCGACCGCCTGCTGCACCCGCGCCTCGGTTCGCGGGGGTCTGCAGCCGCATCGACCGAGCGTCCCGCCTGGGCGGCGAGCCCCGCGACAGCCGTGCGCCGCCCGTGGACGGCGCAGCGTGTGCGCCACGCGATCGCCGGCGTCGTGGCGGTGCTCATCGTGGTCGGCAGCGTCGTCGTGAGCCAGATCAACTGGCTCGACTTCTTCACCTTCTGGGGCAAGCTCCCCGAGGTCGCCGTGAAGTTCTGGCCGCCCTCCTTCGGCAGCTACGACGCGAGCGTCATGTTCGAGGCCATGCGCGACACGGTCGCGATCGCACTCGCCGCGACCGTGCTGACCCTGCTTCCCTCGCTCATCCTCGGCTCGCTCGCGGCGAGCAACGTCGCGCCGAGCCCCGGGGCGCGCGGCGCCGCGCGCTTCCTGCTCGTCGGCATCCGGGGCATCCCGGAGCTCATCCTCGCGATCGTGCTCGTGGTGGTCACCGGGCTCGGCCCGCAGGCCGGCGTCATCGCGCTCGCCATCGGCGGCGTCGGCCTGCTCGGCAAGCTCATCGCCGACTCCTTCGAGGAGGTCGACCGCGGACCGGAGCGCGCGCTGCGCGCCGTCGGCGCCACCCGCCTGCAGACCTACACGTCGGCCACGGTGCCGCAGGGGATGCAGGCCCTGATCGGTCACAGCTTCTACATGCTCGACACCAACATCCGCGCGGCGACGATCCTCGGCATCGTCGGCGGCGGCGGCGTGGGCTACTACCTGCTCAACGCCAGCCAGGGCTCTCGGTACGAGACCGTGACCGCGATCGTCCTGATGATCCTCGCCACCGTGCTCGTCGTCGAGGGTCTCGCCATGTGGATGCGGAAGGTGTTCCGATGACCACGTCACCTGATTCCGCCGACCTCGTCGTCGTCGGCTCCGGCATCGTCGGACTCGGCGCCGCGTATGGGGCGGTCCGCCGCGGCCTTCGCGTCATCGTGGTCGACCGTGCGGATGCCGTGACAGGAGCCACGATCCGCAACTTCGGGCACCTCTGCATCGGGGCGCAGAGCGGAGAGGCCCGGCGCTACGCCGACGCCTCTCGCGAGCTCTGGCTGCGCCTCTCCCAGGACGCCGGGTTCTGGCTGCGGGAGTCGGGCACGCTGGTCGCCGCCCGCCATGACGACGAGCTCGCCGTTCTCGAGGCGGCCGCCGGCGACGGCGGCATCCGGATGCTGGAGGCCGACGAACTGCTCCGCCTCGCGCCGCTGCGACGCGAGGGCCTCCTCGGCGGCGCCCGCATCGAGACCGATCTGCAGACCGACCCGCGCACCGCGGCCGCTGCGATCGTGCGTCACCTCGCGGCGCTGGGCGTGGAGTTCCGGTTCCGCACGGCCGTCACCGCGCTGGGAGCCGGTCGCGTCGAGACGACGCGCGGAACCATCACCTGCGCGAACGTCGTCGTCGCCGTCAACCACGACATCGATCAGCTGCTGCCGGAGGTCGCCGAACGCCACGGCATCGTCCGCTGCGCGCTGGACATGATGCGTGCGGCCGTGACGCTCCGGCATCCGCTCTCCGCCCCGCTGCTCACCGGCTGGTCGCTGGTGCGGTACGGGCGATTCGCCGGCGGTCCGGAGTCCGCCGCACTGCGCGATCGACTGCACGCCGAACGGCCGGATCTCGCCGCCCTCGACCTCAACCAGATGTACACGCAGCTGCCGGACGGCTCGCTCATCATCGGCGACTCCCACGCGACCGCGATCGCGCCCGCCCCCTTCCAGCCCGAGGCCGCGTTCACGGCGTTCCTCGCCGAGGCGGAGGCCCTGTTCGACATGCCGACGCCGCGCGTGCTCGAGCGGTGGCAGGGCGTGTACGCCAAGGGCGCGCGGGAGTTCCTCATCGAACGGGGCGACGAGGGAGCGCTGGTGCTCGCCGCGACCACCGGCATCGGAATGACCACGGGTCTGGGGCTCGCCGAAGAGAATCTCACCGCCGCCTTCGGGTGGGCACCCGCAATGGAAGGAACATCATGACCACGACAACTCCCCTCGAACTCGTCGTCCTCGACATGGCAGGAACCACGGTGCTCGACGACGGCGTCGTGGAGCAGGCGTTCCAGCGCGCCGCCGAGCGCACGGGCGTCGCCGAGCGGATGCCGTGGGCCGAGGCGCTCGACCACGTCCGCGTCACCATGGGCCAGTCCAAGATCGACGTCTTCACCCACCTCGCCGGCGGCGACGTCGCGGCAGCCGAGCGTGCCACCGCCGCCTTCGAGGGCGCGTACGCCGAGATCGTCGCCGAGCAGGGCGTCACGGAGATCCCGGGTGCGGCCGACGCGATCCAGGGGCTCAAGGACGCCGGGCTCACGGTCGTGCTGACCACCGGCTTCGCGCCGGTCACCCGCGACGCGCTGATCGACGGGCTCGGCTGGCACGGACTCGTCGACCTGGTGCTCTCGCCGGTCGACGCCGGCCGCGGCCGCCCTGCCCCCGACCTGGTGCTCACCGCCCTGCTCCGCACGCAGACGTCCTCCGTCGCGGCGGTCGGCGTCGCGGGCGACACCGTCAGCGACGTCGAGTCCGGACGCCGTGCGGGCGCGGGCTTCGTCGCCGGCGTCCTCAGCGGCGCCCACGACCGGGTCGCTCTCGAGGGCGCGGGAGCGGATGCCGTGCTCGACGACGTCACCGCCCTCCGCGACGTGCTCGCCGACCGCGGACTGCTGCGCGCGGTCCCCGCCACCTGAGACGCGGGCGCGACATGGGCACCCTGCTGATCCGTCCGCCCGGCCACCGGCGCGACGTGGCCCTCCGCCCCGCAGCGACCGCGATGGTGTGGGTCGGCGAGGGGCATCCGCACGAGACGATCGCGGTGCCGGGTGTCGCCCTCGCCGACGGCGACGTGCTGGTCGCCGTCGAGATGTCCACGATCTGCGGCTCCGACGTGCACACCGTGCAGGGACGCCGGTCGGCGCCGACGCCCCTGGTGCTCGGTCACGAGAGCGTGGGCCGCGTGATCGCGACCGGCGACTCCGGGGCGAACGCGGTCGACGGCACTCCGCTCCGCATCGGCGACCGCGTGGTCTGGTCGGTCACGGTCTCGTGCGCGAGCTGCGACCGGTGCCTGCAGGGCCTTCCGCAGAAATGCCGGACCCTGGGCAAGTACGGCCACGACCGCGTCGGCGCGCACGGCGACCTCACCGGCGCGTTCGGGACCCACGTGCAACTCCGAGAGGGCACCGCCATCGTCCGCGTGCCGGAGGCGCTGCCGGCATCCGTCCTCGCTCCGGCATCCTGCGCGACCGCGACGGCGTGGGCGGCGGTGGCGCGCGCCGGTCGGGACCACGACCTCGACGGAGCGACGGTGCGCATCCACGGCGCGGGTCTCGTCGGGCTGTCCGCCGCGGCCATCGCGGCGGAGCAGGGAGCGACGGTCGAGGTGCTCGATCCGAACCCTGCGCGGCGGGCGCTGGCCACGCGCTTCGGCGCTGCGGATGCCCTCTCGCGCGAACCCGACGTCGTCATCGAGGCGTCGGGGCACGCGGTGGTGGCCGCGCTCGACGGGGTCGCGGTCGGCGGGACGGTCGTGCTCGTCGGCAGCGTCTTCCCGGCCGACCCCGTGCCGTTCGACGCGGAGAGCATCGTGCGCCGCCTGGTCACCGTCGCCGGCATCCACAACTACACCGGCGCGGAGCTGGCGGAGGCGGTGGCGTTCCTCGCCGGCCGCGGTCGCGCCTATCCGTTCGCCGACGCGGTCGGCGCCGTCCGATCCCTGCTCGACATCGACGAGGCCCTCGTCGAGGCCGCAGGTCCGGAGGCACCGCTGCGCATCGGCCTCGTGCCCGGGCGCTGAGGCCGACGGGGGGTCAGTCGGGGTCAGTCGGGGTCAGGCGGCCCCGTCGCCGGACCGGTCAGACGCCCCGGTCGGGCGCGGACTGCGGCTCGTTCGTCTGGGGAGCATCGGTGGACGCGGGGTCTTCCGGCTGCGGCTCGTCGGCGGCCTCCGGCGCCTCGCCGGCGGCGTAATCCGGACGCGGAGGCTGCAGGGGCTGGTCGGAGTACTCGCCACCCTTGCGGCCGCCGAAGGGGCGACCGTGATCGGCGAACTCCTCGCGCGCGAAGACGAGCGTCCACGGCCCCGCGGTGAACCGCGCGCCGGTGCGCAGCGTCTCGGTGGCATCGCCCTCGTGCGTGGCATCCGCTGCGGGGTTGGCGTTCATCTCGCCCTCGCCGTGGAGGGTCAGCACGTACTCGTCGCGCTCGTCGTGCGTGATCGTGGCGTGCACGGGATCCGTGTCGGGCAGTCGAAGCTCGTTGCCGTCGGCCGAGCCGATGCGCACGACGTCGGCCTCGAGTGCGAACTCCGACCGCTCATCGTCGCGCGTGATGCGCAGCAGCGGGTTGCCGGCACCCCATTCGGCATGCGTGGTCGTCGGCGTGTAGCCGTCATCGGGGCGGTCGTCGATGTGTCGTGCGTTCATGGCGGTGGCCTCCTCGGATCGGTCCCTTCACGCTAGGCGGCGGGCGCCGTTCTGCGTGAGGGGGTTGACTTCGCCCTCACGGGGCGTCCGTCTCGTCGCTCTCGTCCTTCGGGATCATGTCGGCGGTCAGCAGGGTGATGCCGCCGCTGGAGTTCGCCGATGTCGCCATCGCGGTGATCCACTCGGGCTGCAGCTCCGGGGCCACGGGGTCGTCGAAAGTGAACCGCAGCGGGATCGACGGGTGGAGCCAGATCGTCGAGCGGCCGTCGGGATCGCCCTCGGGATGGCGCCACGACAGGGTGAAGCTCTCGTTCCGACGCAGCTTTGTCGCGATCACGACCTTGAGGTGCGCCAGCACGAGATCGTCGATCTGGATCGGATTCCTCGCGTCACCGTAGTACAGGATGCCCATAGGCTTTACGCTACGCAGACGAGGACGAATCGGACAAGACTCGTCGGGCCGCCGCACCGGGAGAACGAGGAGCACATGGGCAAGTTCATCTACGAGGGCGGCGTGAAGACCGAGATCGAGGATCGCGCCCTCACACACCTGCAGCTCGTCATCACCGCCAAGCTCCGTCGCGGCGAGCCGTTCCCCTTCAGCTGGCGCGAGGATGCGAGCGTCGGCGGCGGACGGACCACCGTGTGGATCCAGCCCAACAGCTCCCTCGTCTTCAAGTACTTCGGCAGCCGTCAGCCCTCGATCAACCGCGCCTGGATCGAGGCTCTCGCCTTCACGGCCAACGCGCCGAGCGGCTTGTACCTGGTGCCCGAACCCTCCGATGCGGGCGAGGCGGCGGGCGCAGGAGACGCCCCGGCCGGCGCACCGGTGTAGCAGCCGGCACCTTCGGCCCGGCGGACGCCGCTGTCAACCCCCTGCCCGCGGCGGAAGCCGTCGGGGAGGCTCGTCGCTGACGCCCGGGCGACACCTGCTCGAGCGCACGCCGAGCAGAGGAGGAGCCAGCATGGCCGACAGCACATCCGACCCCCGGCACGCCCACCGCGAAGAGGGCTTCCCCGCGCAGCAGCAGGACCAGCCGGGGCTCACGGACCGCACGACCCCGACGCCGGACCACGGCGAGGAGACCTATGTCGGGCACGGCCGCCTCGACGGCCGGCGGGCTCTGATCACCGGCGGCGACTCCGGCATCGGCCGCGCCGTCGCGATCGCCTTCGCCCGTGAGGGCGCCGATGTCGCGATCGCCCACATGCCCGAGGAGCAGGCGGATGCCGACGCGACGCTCGCCCTCGTCCGGGAGGCCGGAGGCAAGGGCCTGAGCCTCGCCGGCGACCTGCGCGACGAGGCCTTCGCCACCGACATCGTCGCCCGCACGAGGAGCGAGTTCGGCGGGCTGGACGTGCTGGTGCTGAACGCCGCCTACCAGCACGACATCGACGGGTTCGAGAACCTTCCGACCGAGCGGATGCGCCGCGTCTTCGACACGAACCTCGCCGGCCTCGTGTTCACGGCGCGGGCCGCCTACCCTGACCTCGAGCCCGGCGCGAGCATCATCGTGACCTCGTCGATCCAGTCGTCGCAGCCGTCGCCGGGGCTCATCGACTACGCCATGACCAAGGCCGCCCAGGTGGCCTTCGTCAAGGCGCTCGCCGAAGAGGCAGGACCGCGCGGCATCCGGGTCAACGCCGTCGCGCCCGGCCCGATCTGGACGCCGCTGATCCCCGCCACCGGATGGGATGCCGAGCGCCTCGCGACGTTCGGGGCCGACACCCCGCTCGGGCGCGCCGGTCAGCCGGCGGAGCTCGCCGGCACCTACGTGCACCTGGCCTCGGCGGAGTCGTCGTACGTCACGGGAGCCGTGATCGCGGTCACCGGCGGAAAGGCGCTCTGACACCGCGGGAACCGCCGGCGCGGCGTGGTCGCCCCGGCGATCGCGCCTAGGCTGGGGGAGTGCAGAAGCCCGCGGCATCCGGTCCCCTCGTCGGGGTCGCGCTGGTCGTCGGCTCCTGCCTCTCCCTGCCTTTCGGCGCGGCGGTCGCCGCGCAGCTGTTCCCGGTCCTCGGCCCGTGGGGAGTGACCTCTCTGCGGGTCGCGATCGCCGCCCTGCTGCTGGTCGTGATCGTGCGACCGCGCCCCCGACGGTGGACGGGCAGGCAGTGGCTGGCCGCGACTCTCTTCGGAGTGTCGCTGGCCGCGATGAACGGCTTCTTCTACGCCGCGATCGACCGCATCCCGCTCGGGCCGGCGGTCGCCATCGAGTTCCTCGGGCCGCTCGTGCTCGCCGCGGTGCTGACCCGGCGACTCGCGGACGCCGCATGGGTCGGGGTCGCCCTCCTCGGCATGGCGCTGCTCGGGATCGACGGTCTGATCGGCGCCGAGCCGCTCGACCCTCTCGGCGTCGTGTTCATCCTCATCGCGGCGGGCTTCTGGATCATGTACATCCGGATGAGCGCCAGGGTCGGCGCGCTCATCCCGGGCAGCAGCGGCCTGGCCATGGGTCTCGTCGTGGCGGCGGTGCTGCTTCTGCCGGTGGGCGTTCCGACCGTGTCGATCGTCGCCGGCGACATGCAGCTGCTGCTGCTGGCCGCGATCACCGCCGTGCTGTCGTCCGTCATCCCGTACAGCTTCGAGCTCGCGGCGCTCCGGAGGCTGCCGCAGCGCGTGTTCGGTGTGCTGCTGAGTCTCGAGCCCGCCTTCGCCACGCTCGCCGGCTGGCTCATCCTCGGACAGGACGCGACCCCGCTGCGGATGCTGGCCGTCGTGCTCGTGATCGCGGCGAGCGTCGGCACCACGCTCGGCGTGCGCCGCGAACGCCGGACGGACAGCGGGTCCGGCCCGTTCACGGCGCCGATCCCGCTGCCCGACTGACGTCAGCCCCGCACCGGGACGGCGAGCGGGAATCGCCGCCGCAGGATGACGCGCTGCACGAGCGTCCAGACGACGGTCACGGTCAGGTAGAGCGCCGCGGCGAGCGGCACGAACACCGCGAACACCGCGGTCAGGTAGTGCATCGCGCAGACCACGCGCAGCATGGTCGGCGAGTTCAGCGGGGAGTCGTCGCCCTCGACCGGAGCCGGCTGGAAGACGCGACGCGTCACCTCCGCGACGGCGATCATCACGAGGAGCAGGGCGCCGAAGACGAGCCAGGTCGACGGCGTGGCCGTCCCGCCGAAGAGCGCCGACACGAGGCTCGTGCCGAGCGGCGCACCGAGCAGATCATGGGCGAGCAGGTCGTTCGCGTGCCCCGCGATGTCGGTGCGGATGAACAGCGTGTAGAGGATGCCGACCACGGGCGCCTGCGCGAGCACCGGCAGCATCCCCGCGAAGGGGGACGTGTTCTCCTCGCGGTACAGCGCGAGCGTCTCCTTCTGCAGGCGCTCCGGATTCTTCTTGTGGCGGCGCTGCAGCTCGCGCAGCTTCGGGGCGAGGCGGGACCTGGTCTGCTCGGCCTTGGCCTGCGAGATGCCGACGGGGACGAGCAGGGCGCGCACGAGCAGCGTGACGAGCACGACGGCGAGGGCGGCGGCGGATGCCCCGGCGAGGGGCTCGAGGAGCGTGGAGAGGCCGACCAGGGCGCCGTAGGCGGCGTTCAGGAGGGCGGCGAGGGGCGGAAAGGCAAAGGGGTCCATGGAGGTGTCCGTTCGAGACGTCGGGAAGGGTCGGCGAAGGCCGCGCTATCCCGAGTGAACGGACTACGCGGCGGTCGCGACTCCCGGCGCCCGCGGACGGGGGTGGCCCGCGGCATCCGGATCGCTCTGCGAGAGAAGCGTGCCGACGTCGATGGCGCGCAGCGGATGCGGCTCGTCGGCGCCGAGCATCGGACGCACGCTCAGCACGACGGCGAGCGTGAGGGCGGTCACGGCGAGCAGGGCCACCGCGAGGCCGAGGGCCGCGGCATCCGGCATCGAGACGAGCCCGAGCGCGGTCGCGAGGATGCTCAGCATCTGCCCGAACCACTCGCTCATGCGCGCACTCCTCTCCTGCAGCGAGGCTAGCATCGGCCGGCGGGCCATGTCGGCCTCGATCCGCCCTGTTCGCGGCGGGAGTAACGTCGAAGCATGAGTGACCTTCGCGCGCTGCTCGGCATCGAGCATCCGATCTTCCTCGGTCCGTACGGCGGACTCTCCTCTGTCGGGCTGACCGCCGCCGTGAGCGACGCGGGCGGCTTCGGCCAGTTCGGGCTGTACGGCTACGACGGCGACCGCATCCGGGCGACCGGTGCCGAGCTGCACGCCGCGACCGACCGGCCGTTCGGGGTCAACATCTGGCTCCCGACGGGCGACGAGGTCGCACCCAATGCCCAGCACACGGTGTTCGCCCAGGCGTTGGAGCCCTTCTACGAGGCGGTCGGCGTCGAGGTGCCGGGGCGGCCGGAGCAGTACCTGCCGTCGCTCGACGAGCAGCTCGAGGCGATCTGGGACATCTCGCCCGCGGTGCTGAGCGTCGTCTTCGGGGTGCCGTCGGCCGAGCTGATCGACGAGGCCCGCCGCCGCGGCATCCGCGTGGTGGGAACGGCGACGACGGTCGCCGAGGCCACAGCTCTCGCCGAGGCGGGCGTGGACGCGATCGTGGCGACGGGGATGGAGGCTGCGGGGCACCGGGTCTCGTTCCTGCGCCCGGCCGAGGACTCGCTGGTCGGGACCTTCGCGCTGATCCCGCAGGTCGTCGACGCGGTGGATGTGCCGGTGATCGCGGCGGGCGGCATCGCGGACCGGCGAGGTGTCGCTGCGGCCTTCGCTCTCGGCGCGTCAGGCGTGCAGGTCGGGACGGCGTTCCTCGCCACGGAGGAGTCCGCGACGACGGATGCGCACCGTGCCGCGATCCGCGCCACCGCCGCCGACGAGACCGTGCTCACCCGGGCGATGAGCGGCCGGCTCGCGCGCGGAGCGCGCAACCGCGTGGTGCGCGCGATCGAGGCAAGCGGGACCATCGCGCCCTTCCCGATGCAGAACTGGCTGACGGGGCGCTTCCGCACCGCGGCCAATCAGCAGGGCCTCGGCGAGCTGCAGGGTCTGTGGATGGGGCAGGTCGCCCCGCTGATCCGCCACGACACCGCGGCCGAGGTCTTCGCGGAGCTCGTGGCGGGGGTTCCCGTCGATCAGTGACCCTGGAGCCTAGCCAGGAAGATGGCTAGGCTAGCCATATGTCCATCTACAACGTGCTCGAAGCGCGTAACAACCTCTCGCGGTTGATCGCCGACTCCCAGGCAGGCGAAGAGGTGGTGATCACCAAGCGCGGAACGCCGGTGGCGAAGATCGTCCCCATCGGCCCGGTCGATGTCGTGCACAGCGGGCGGTTCCTCGTCGAATGGATCGAGCAGCACCCGCTGCCGGACCGGCTCACTCGTTCCGCTGCAGATCTTGACGCCCAGATCGCCGAGAGCCGGGACGCCTGGGAATGATCTATCTCGATTCGTGCATCCTGATCTACGCGCTCGAAGACAGCGGCCCCAGGGGCGATGCCGTGAGACGTGCGCTCAAGGAGATCGATGTCGCGGTGGTCTCGAGTCCCCTCGCGCTTCACGAGTGCCTCGTTCGTCCGATCAAAGACCGCAACGCCGAGCTGCGGGACCGTTATCTGGGTGCGTTCGAGCGAATGGAGTCAATCGATCTCGATGCGGCAGTCTTCATCCGCTCCGCCGAGTTGCGCGCGGACTTCGGCCTGAAGACCCCGGATGCTCTGCACCTCGCTGCCGCTCAGCTGGCCGGTTGCACAGAGCTGTGGACGAACGACAAGCGCTTGGTTGCGGCATCACATGGGCTCGCCGTCGACATCATCGGTGCGAGAGCCTGACGCGCTCCCTGCGCCTGCGCTAGAGGATGACGGTGGACTTGCCGTGCACGATCACGCGATCCTCGGCGTGCCACTGCACGGCGCGGGCGAGCACCTGGCGCTCGACGTCGGCGCCGCGGCTCTGCAGCTGCGCTGCGGACTCCGAGTGCGTCACGCGCGTGACGTCCTGCTCGATGATGGGTCCCTCGTCGAGGTCGGCCGTCGCGTAGTGCGCTGTCGCGCCGATCAGCTTCACCCCGCGATCCTTCGCTCGCGCGTACGGGTTCGCGCCGATGAACGCGGGCAGGAAGGAGTGGTGGATGTTGATGACCGGGGCGCCGAGCCGCTCGATGAAGTCGTCGGTGAGGATCTGCATGTAGCGGGCGAGCACGACCAGGTCGACGTTGCCCTGCAGCAGCTCGAGCTGGCGCTGCTCCATGAGCTGCTTGTCGCCCGAGGGGATGTGCACGAACGGGACGCCGAACGAGCGCACCGCCTCGGCGAGGTCGGGGTGGTTCGAGACGACCATCGTGATGTCGATGTCGAGCTGGCCGCGCTGCGTGCGCCAGAGCAGCTCCATCAGGCAGTGGTCGTACTTCGAGACGAAGATCGCGACGCGCTTGCGGCGGGCGACGTCGTGCAGCGACCACTCCATGCCGAAGCGCTCGGCGACAGCGGCGATGTCGGCCTCGAGCGCCGGGCGCGCGGCGGCGAGGCCGTCGAGGTGGATCACCGTGCGCTGGAAGAAGCGCCCGCCCTCGGAGTCCGTCGAGTGCTGGTCGAGCGAGATGATGTTCGCGCCGTGCCGCGCGAGCACTCCGGCCACCGCTGCGACGATGCCGGGCTGGTCATCGCAGGCGATCAGGAGGCGGGCGGTATCGGGCTGAGACATGGAGACTCCTCGAGGGTGTGCATCGATTCTGCCGTGGATGCAGGCCGCCGGGCGAATCGCCGCCCGGCGTCGCTACTCTGAGACCGTGGACGCGAGCGACCTGGCACTGGTGCTGATCCCCCTGCTGGCCGTCGCGGCGCCTCTCCTCGCCCGCGGTGTCCGGCCGGTCGTGCGCGTGCCCATCATCGTGTTCGAGCTCGTGCTCGGCATCCTGGTGGGGCCTGCGGTGCTGGGCTGGGTCGAGCCGGGCCCGCTCCTCGACAAGCTCAGCGACTTCGGGCTCGCCGCGCTCTTCTTCGTCGCCGGCTCCGAGATCGACTTCCGCGCGGTCTCGGGAAAGCCGCTCGCGCGCGCCTCGCTCGGCTGGATCCTGAGCGTCGCAGCCGGCATCGCCCTCGGATTCCTGCTCGCGCCGGGGGAGGGCATGGTCGTGATCGGCATCGCGCTGAGCTCGACCGCGCTCGGCACCCTGATGCCGATCCTGCGCGATGCGCGCGAGATGGACACCCCGTTCGGCAAGGCCATCAGCGTGATCGGCGCCGTGGGCGAGTTCCTCCCGCTGATCGCGATCTCGATCTTCCTCAGCACGCGGGCCACGCCGATCGCCGCTGCCGTGCTCCTCGGCTTCGTGATCCTGGCCGGGCTCGCCGTGCTCCTGGCCCGTCGCATTCCTCCCGGGCGCCTCCACGGGCTCGTGCGCGCGACCCTGCACACTTCGGAGCAGTTCGCCGTGCGGTTCGTGCTGCTCCTCATCGCGGCGCTCGTCGGACTCAGCGTCATGCTCGATCTCGACATGCTGCTCGGGGCATTCGTGGCCGGCGCGATCTGGCGGATCCTCATGGCGCGCGCGCCGAAGAAGGACGCCGAGGTGGTGGAGAGCAAGATCGAGGCGATCGCGTTCGGATTCCTCGTGCCGATCTTCTTCCTCTCCACCGGAGTCGCCCTCGACCTGCAGGCCCTCGTCACGTCGCCGGCGGCCCTCTGGCTCGTGCCGGTGTTCTTGATCGCCATGCTCGTGATCCGCGGTGCGGCCGCGCAGGTCTCCGCGCCGGCGGGGGCGAGCATCCGCGATCGGGCGGCGCTCGGCTTCCTCGCCGCGACGGGCCTCCCGATCATCGTGGCGGTCGCGGCGATCGGCGTCGACCAGCACATGATCGACTCCGGGATGGGCGCCGCCCTGGTCGGAGCGGGGATGCTGTCGGTGCTGATCTATCCGCTGGTGGGTATCACCCTCCGCGGCGAGCGGTCGCGCATCACGGGCCCGAAGCCGGCAGACGAACGTATCCAGGGGGAGCTGTGATGACCGCGAGCGCTCTGCTCACCCAGGCTGTCCGGGATCTCGCCGGCGCCCCGAAGGAAGGACTCGGCGAGGAGCGCGAATCCCGATGGCGCGGCCGGCGCATCGTGCGCGTCGGCGAGGCGTGGCACCTGGGCGCGCTGCTGCTGACCGAGACGCATGCCCTGGCGACCGCCGAGGTGCTGCGGGCGGCGGATCCCGGACGCCGCGGCTACAGCGCCGAGTCGGCGCGGGCGCGGGCGGAGCGGCGGGCGGAGGCGCTGCGCGGCGGATTCCACGAGGGCGACGTGGTGCACGTGGGATGGAGCGTGATCGACGTGGATGCCGTGGACGCCGGCGGGGCGTCCGGTCCGCTCGCGCTGATCGACGGCGTTCCCTCGGTGCGCTGGAGCGCCGCCGGCGGGTTCATGCCGTTGGAGGCATACCTGCGCGAACGGGTGGAGCTGCTGCGCGGAAGCGCCGACTAGGCGAAGGTCTCGGCGAACCGGCGGAGGAGCGCTGCGCCCTCGGTGACGGATGCCGCGAGCACCTGACCCTGCACGCGATCGAACTCGTCGGGGTCGAAGTAGCCGGTCGTGCGATAGAACGTCATACGGTCGGCGAAGTCACGCGGTGTGGGCTCCGGGTGGAACTGCGCGGCGTACAGGTGGGTCCCGACGCGGTATGCCTGCACGGGGCAGACCTCGTTGGTCGCGAGCAGCACGGCTCCGGGCGGAGTGCTCGCCGCGCTCTCCTTGTGAGCGGTGAACACGGTCAGGGCTCGCCCGCTGGGGCCGAAGACCGGATCCTCCGCGCCCTCCGGAGTCGTCTCGATCACGGTGGCGCTCGCCGACTCCGGCATGGCGGTGACGACGTCGCCGCCGAGCATCCGTGTGACGACGCCGATGCTGAAGCAGGTGAAGAACACCGCGACCTCGCCGGCGATGGCGGAGCGGGCGAGCGCCTCGAGATTCGCCTCGACCCGTTGCTGCACCACGGACTTCGCCTCGTCCGTCACGTTGAACGGGGACCCGCCGACGACCACGCCGCGATAGCCCCGCAGGCGCGCCGGGTCGAGCGGCTCCCGGAGCAGATCGAGGCGGTCGACCACGTCGACGCCGAGCGCCCGCCGGAACGAGGCATGCTCGGCATCCGCCGCCCCGGTCTCGGGTCGCACGCACACGTAGAGAAGCGAGGCCATCAGGAGATTCTAACGATCGTGCGGGGACGCGACCGCCCGTGTCGTCACCGGGAGGAGTTCGCGGTGCGACCGCGCACGATTCCGACGAAGGTGTCGACGTCGGGCGTCGTGCGCTCGCGGGGCCAGACCAGGGCCACGGTCGACGTCGGCCCGTCGACCAGACGCCGGTGGTCGGCGTCCTTGCGGCGGTGCATCCGGGCCAACGACATCGGCACGATCAGGATGCCGACCCCGGATGCCGCGGTGGCGATCGCCTCATGCGTCGGCAGCGGCGCGAATGCGGCCGGGACGGTGCCCGGCAGATCGAGCGGGCCGAGCACGTCGTCGGTCAGGCCGATGACGACCTCGCCCTCCAGGTCGGTCGCGGTGAGCTCGTCGACGGCCATGAGGTGCGAATCGGCGGCGGCGACCACGACCGGGATCTCGTCGTACAGCGGGATGATGTGCAGGGACGGGTCGGTGAGCGGGAGCCGTACGAGGGCGGCGTCGAGCTCGTCGATCGCGGCACGCTGTCCGGCGACGTCGATCGGGACGAGTTCGAGCGGCACGCGCGGCATCCGCTGCTTCCACGCGTCGACCCACCTGCCCGGCGTCGCGCCCGGGACGACACCGAGCCGGAAGGTGCGCGGCTCCTCGGAGTCGGATGCGGGGGCGTCGAAGACGACCTTCTGGTCGGTCCTCGCGGTCTTGCGCGGAGGCTTCGGGGGCGGGAAGCGCTCGGCGGGAGCGGCCTTGTTCCGACGCACGGGGGTCGGCTTGCCGGTTCCGCGTCCGGGTCGTCGTGCCTGCTTCGCCATGGGGTCCAGGGTACCCGCCGGGGCGGACGACCCCGGCGGGCAGGCGCCTACTCGGCGGGAACGTGGCCGAGCGGATGCTGCTCGCCGCGGGCCGCGATCCCGCGCTGCACCCGGCGGAGCAGGGCCGACGCGCCCGCGACGAGCAGGAGCACCCCGATCGTCAGGATCAGGAGCGTCGTGATCGTGACGGGCGTGAGAGACAGCGCCCAGTCGGAGATGCCCGCTCGGCGGTCGTCGTCGGCGATCAGCCAGAGCGAGATCGCCGATACGGCGGCGAACAAGAGCCCCCAGATGATGGCCGCCCAGCGCGTGCGCGGCAGCGTCGGCGTCTCGGCGGGGAGAGCGGATGCGACGGTCGTCGCGGGGGTCGTCGTCGGGATGCTCATCGCTGGTCCTCTTCCTCGGGTTCGATGACGGTGATGTTGATCTCGCCGCTGGTCTGCGCGATGGTCACGCGCTGCACGGTGGTCGTCGTGGCGTTCTCCGCGCCGATGACCTCGGAGACGACCGATTCGCCGCCGCGCTCCGTGCCGGTCCAGATGCCGCTGTCGATGATCATGCCGGTGTCGGCCTCCACGCGGACCCAGCTCACGTCGGCGGTCCCGAGCGTGGCACGCAGATCGAGCTGCACGCCGGGATCGACCGAGATCCAGGTGCTGCCGGTGCCCTTCTCGACCACGATCGGTCGGGGCGCGCCATCGTGCCTGTTCAGGGTGATGGAGAGCTCTCCGAACGGTTGCCGCACGTGAGCGGCTTCGTTGTTGGAGATCGATGCCCAGCCGAGCGTCACGTCCTGGAAGGCGGAGAAGCCGCCGGCGACGAGCCCGCCCGCGAGCGTGAGCACGGTCGTGAAGGCGAGGAAGCCGCTCCGCCGACGGAACGCGCCGGCCACGATCATCCCGAGCGCGAGCACCAGGGCCGCGGACAGCAGGCCGAGCGCGCCGCCCGTGCCGTCTGCGCCGCTCCAGAGCCCGACGACGGCACCGGTCACGATCGCGAGGCCGATCACGGATGCGACGATCGCGAAGCCCGCGCGAGGGTTCGAGGCGCGGCGGATCCGGCGCCTCTCGGCGGCCTCCACGGCGAACACCGCGGCCTCGGCCTGGCGCTCGCGGCGGAGCTGGTCTCTGGCGGCGCGCTCGGCATCCTGCTGGCGGCGGCGCCAGGCCTGGTCCTGCTCCTTCCACGCCGTGTGCTGCACGCGCCACGCGGCGACGTCGGCGGGGTCCTGGACGCCGGCAGGCAGGGGCGCCGGGGGTGCGGGGGGAACCTCTCCGACGCCGTCGAACGGCTGTGCGGGTGCGGAGGTGGGTGCAGAAGCGGGTGCGGAAGTGGCGTCCGCCCCCTCGGCGGTACCCGAACCGACGAGGGGGGCGGACGCGGCCGGGGCCGCCTGATCTGCGGAAGCCATCGGCAGATCAGGCGCGGAAGCACCCGGGGTGCGGCTCGCAGCACGCACGATCAGGAAGAGCAGGCCGCCCACGACGACGAGGCCGACGATCCAGCCGAACAGCGCGAGCGCCGACCAGCTCTCGTAGCCGAACCCGAACAGCCGGCCGGTGAGCGGCGCCGTCGGGATGAGTCCGACGATCGCCATCCCCAGGATGCCGAGCTGCACCGGCTGGTAGTCCTGCCGGAGCAGGTCGCGGGCGTGGACCCGTCCGTCGACATCGGGCAGCAGGGCCCAGGCCACGGCGTAGAGGAAGATCACGGGCAGGCCGAAGAGCGCCGCGACCACGAGCACGCCGCGCACGATGAGCGGGTCGATGCGCAGCCGCGCCGCAATGCCTGCGGCGACTCCGCCGAGCCATCCGTCGGAGCGGGCGACGCCGAGACCGGCGACCCACAGGAGGAAGCGCTCGGCACCCTGCGGGGCGACCGGACCCGGGGAGCCTGCGCCGGGATCGGCGTGGTCGGCGGGGGGCGGAGGCGCAGTCGGAATCGTCATGATTCGATCCTGACGGTGGAGACTCCCTCCCTGCCATGGGGTGAACCCCTGAGCGACCCCTGATTCTGGTCGGGGGACGCCCCGGATGACCGGCCCGGATGATTGGATGTCGACATGTCCTCTTCGGCGCCCGCCTCCGCGCGACCCTCCCGCGTCGCGGCGTCCGAACGCGCGCCCCGACCCGCGCTGACGCGCGACCGCGACTGCCTGGTCTCCGGTGTGAGCGCCGGTCTCGCCCGTCACCTCGGCGTGCGCGTCTGGATGGTGCGCGCGCTCTTCCTCGCTCTCGCGGTGTGCGGCGGCGCGGGCATCCTCCTCTACGCCTGGTGCTGGACGTTCGCGCCGTGGGCGGAGGGCGAGGAATCGCCGTCGAGACGGATGCCTGTGGCCTGGCTGCTGCTCGCGCCGGCGGTCGTGGGCACGCTCATCGTCGTGTTCTGGCAGGCCCGCGGCGGCGGGATCGACGGAGCCGTCCCCTCGGACGCCGCCGCCGTCGTCGTGTTCGCCACCGTGGCCCTCGCGACCGGCGCAGGTCTCTGGGCGACCCTGATCGACCGGACCGACACGGCCCGCGGTCCGCGGCACACGATGACGCTGCGGATCCTCTCGGCCCTGCTCCTCGCGCTGCTGTTCGGCCTGCTCCTCACGAGCCCTGTGGGCAGCAGTGGGGTCGCGCTCGTGCTGATCCCGCTCGCCGGACTCCTCGCCGTCATCTCGTCGACGCTGATCCCGCGCTGGCGCGAGCTCGCGGGGGAGCGGGTCCGACGCATCCGCGAGGAGCAACGCAGCGAGATGGCCGCGCATCTGCACGACTCCGTGCTGCAGACCCTCGCGCTGATCCAGAACAGGGCCGGCGCGTCGAGCGAGGCGGCGCGTCTGGCGAGAGCGCAGGAGCGCGAGCTGCGCGCCTGGCTGTACGACGGCGACGCCCCCGCCGACAGCGACCTGGCGACCGACCTGCGCGACTACGCCGGGGGACTGGAGCTCGACTACCCGGTGCGGATCGACGTGGTGTCGGCCGGGTTGTCCACGGAGCGCGCGAGCGGCGAGCTCGCCGCCGCGGCACGCGAGGCGATGCTGAACGCCGCGCGGCATGCCGAGGGCGAGATCTCGGTGTACATCGAGGGCAGCGCGACCGGCGTGGACGTGTTCGTCCGCGATCGGGGCACTGGATTCCGGCTCGACGACGTGCCGAGCGACCGGCTGGGTGTGCGCGAGTCGATCATCGGGCGCATGCGGCGCGCCGGCGGCTCCGGCACCCTGCGCAGCGACGAGAACGGCACCGAGGTGCATCTGCGCATCACGACGGCGCCGCGCGGCGCAGCGGCCCCGTACCCGGCGGGCCCGCCGCAGGACGAGCCGACGGCGCAGAGTCGCCGCGAAGAGGAGGGCGACCGTGGCTGACAGCATCCGGATCGTGATCGTCGACGACCATTCGATCTTCCGCTCCGGCCTCCGCGCCGATCTCGACGCGACCGTCGACGTGGTCGGGGAGGCCGCCGACGTGCCGTCGGCGATCGCGGTGATCCGCGAGACGCAGCCCGACGTCGTGCTGCTCGACGTGCATATGCCCGGCGGAGGCGGCGACGACTCCACGGGCGGGGAGTCCGTCATCCGGGGGTCGATGCCGGTGGCGTCCCGGTTCCTCGCGCTGAGCGTGTCGGATGCCGCCGCCGACGTGGTGCGGGTGATCCGGGCCGGGGCCCGCGGATACATCACCAAGGGGTCGTCCGGTGCCGAGGTGAGCCGCGCCGTGCACGCCGTGGCCGGCGGCGATGCGGTGTTCTCGCCGAGGCTCGCGGGTTTCGTCCTCGACGCCTTCGGCGCGGTCGCCGGAGAGATCGCCACCGCGACCGACGAGCTCGACCGCCTCTCGGCGCGCGAGCAGGAGGTCATGCGGCTGATCGCTCGCGGCTACGCCTACAAGGAGGTCGCCTCGGAGCTCTTCATCTCGATCAAGACGGTCGAGACCCACGTGTCGTCGGTGCTGCGCAAGCTGCAGCTCTCGTCACGGCACGAGCTCACCGTGTGGGCGTCGGAGCGTCGCCTGCTCTGAGGGTCGGCGATGCCTCCGCGCGTTCAGGCGGCGAGCCAGAGGCCCTTCGACGTCGTGGCGACGGTGAGTCCGGCGGCGACCGTCTCGTCGTCGCCGATGCGTGCGCCGCGGACGATGCGCGCTCCGGGTCCGACCTCGGTGCGGACACCGACGTACGCGTTGTCGCCGACGGCGGCACCCTGACCGATGTGCGCGTGCGCCTCGATGTGCGCACCCTCGCCGATCACGGCATCCGGTTCGATCCACGCGCCGCGAGCGATGGTCGCTCCGGCGCCGATGCGCGCGCCCGGTTCGATGTACGCGCCGGCTTCGACGTGCGCCTTCGGGTGCACCTTGGCTCCATGCGCGACGAGACCGCGACCGTTGGCGTGCTTGCGGTACCGCAGCGTCGCTCCCTGGTCGTTCTCGATGTCGACGTAGTTCTTGCCCACGATTCCTCCCGTGTTCCGGAGTTTCCCCGGATATATCAACAACCACAGGACGCGCGGATTCATTCCCGCGGATGGATGTGTGTCGGCGGGGTCGGAGAACCGCGTCAGCGCTGGCAGAACGGGCACCAGAACGTGATGCGCTCCCGGGGCGGATCGGCGCCGAGCTCGCCGCGCAGGACCTTCGTTCCGCAGCGTCGGCAGGGGCGGCCGGACCGTCCGTACACCCACGCGGCCTGGCCGGGCCGGTCGATGCCGGTGAACGTGCGGGAGGGGCGATCGCGATTGGCGCGGATGGTGCGGACGCCGAGCGAGAGGAGGGCGGCGACGTCGACCTCCGGTGTCGGGGTCGTCGGAAGGATTCCTCGCAGGAACAGGAGTTCCGCCGCGTACTCGTTCCCGAACCCCGCGACGTTGCGCTGGTCGAGGAGGGCGACGTGGATGCTGCGCGTGTCAGCGCCCAGGCGGCGGACGGCCTCGGCCATGTCCCAGTCGTCGGCGAGCGGATCGGGTCCCAGATATCCGACGAGCTCAGCCTCGTCGCGGGTCGGCACGACCTCGATCTCGGCGATGTCCACGCCGACGGCTTCGCGTTCGGCCGTCCCGACGATGGCCCTCACCTTGAACGCCGGATGACGCCACTTCTCGCCCGGACGGTAGACGAACCAGGCGCCGTCCATGCGCAGATGGGAATGGAGCGTGCTGTCGCCGATGCGGAGCAGCAGATGCTTGCCGCGCGAGGCCGCGCCATGGACCGGCTGACCGGTGAGGTCGAGGGTCGCGAAGCGCGGCACCCGGAGGTCGAAGCGCGTGACCTCGCCCCCGGCCAGCGCGTCGTCGAGGCGCCGCGCCGTGCGGAAGACGGTGTCGCCCTCGGGCATCAGGAGGCTCCGGGCGTGTTCGGGAGCGCATGGGTGCCTGAGCCCGGGACCTGGGGCCCTGAGCCCTCGACCTGGGTCCCTGAGCCCGCGACCTGGGTCCCTGACCCCGCGACCTGGGGCCCTGAGCCCGGGACCTGGGGCCCCGAGCTTGTCGAATGGCCCGAGGGAAGGGCGGTCCGGGCGAGCATGTCGCGCGCGAGCATCGTGCTCCCGGCGACGGCCACCGGCATCACGACGACGGCACCGCCGGGGATGAGGAAGCAGAGCTGGGTGGCGACGCCGAACCCGAGCACCCGGGCACGGCTCCCCGAGAACAGGGTCGCGCGATCGGCGGGGGAGAGGTCGCGGGCATCGAAGGCGCGGCCGGTGAGCTCGCGCGCGAGAAGCCGCCCGGTGAGGACCACACCGGCCACCGGGCCCAGGAATCCGCCGACGGCAGGGATGAGGCCGATGAGCAGCACGAGGATCGCGATCAGGATGCCGAGCACCACCAGCCGCAGACCTTCCGCCACGGTGGTCCAGAAGCCCCCGCCGTCCTCCGGCGGGGCATCGCCGAGCTCGACCTCGACCGCGTGCCAGATGCGCTGATAGAACGGGTCGCCGATCGTCAGGGTCAGCGCGGTGAACACGGCGCTGGACAGCGCGAGCGCCGCGACGACGACCACGAACCCGACCGCACCGCGGACCAGGCCCTTCCACGGCGCCGGCCATTCCTCGGCGAAGGGCGTGATCCAGGCCGCGATCGAGGTCATGTTGAGGGCCAGGGGGATCAGCACCGCTCCCAGGACGACGATCGTGATGATCGCGGGGATCAGACCGAGGTTCATCAGTCCCGGGCGCGTGCGCCACAGGCCGAACCCGCGGAGCAGGGTGCGGATGCCGGCGGCGAACTCTCGGATCATGGCTCTCAGCGTAGGTCAGTAGTGGTAGCGGGCTTGCAGGATCGTGACGTGGTGATCCGTCGCGGTGTAGACGAGGCGGTTCGTCTCGTCTACACGCCGCGACCAGGCCCCTGCCAGGACGTGCTTCAGCGGCTCGGGCTTGCCGACTCCGTCGAACGGATCGTCTCGGAGCACGTCCGCGATGAGCATGTTGATGCGCTTGAGAGAGCGTCGATCCTGCGTCTGCCAGTAGACGTAGTCCTCCCGGCCCTCGGCGGTCCAGACGAGGAGTCGCTGACTCATGCCTCGGAAAGTTCGTGCTCCGCGACGTCGCCCGCCCGGGCGGCCGCGAGGGCGGACAGGAGGCGGTTCGCATTCGCGGGGGACCGGAGGAGGTGCGTGGTCTCGATGAGCGAGTCGTACTCGGCCTTCGACATGAGGACGGCAGAGCCCCGGCGCGACGTGATCTCCACCTCGGAGTGATCGAGGTTCACGCGCTCGATGAGCCCGAAGAGGTCTCGTCGTGCTTCGCTGGTGGTGATGGCCATATCGGTCCCTTCTCGTACCATATATGGTACCACTCCAACGTTCAGACGGCCTTGCGAAGGGTGTAGCCGCGAGGCGTCGCCACGAAGCCGGCCTCCTGCAGGGCGAGGGCGAGCTCGGTCCCGTAGACGCCCTCGCCGTCGATCTTCTCCACGGTGAGCGTGTCGAGCCGGCGGGCCCGCGCCGTCGCCGCGAGGTCGGACGCCGCCGCGCGCAGCACGGCGCCGTCGTCGCTGAACGAGAGCACGGTGCGGCCGCCGCGCTCGAGGTAGAGCACGAGCGCTCCGTCGACGAGGACGACGAGACCGCCGGCCTTGCGCCCGGGGCGATGCGACACCTCGTCGCGCTTGGGCCACCCGAGCGCGGCGCCGTACGGGTTGGCCGGGTCGGTCGCAGCCAGGGTCACGGCGGCGCGCGGAGGCGGATCGGCGAGCCCGGCGTAGGTGCGCAGTCGATCGACCGTGGCGGATGCCGCGAACTGCGCCGCGCCCAGCCGCTCGATCACATAGCCGCGACGGCAGTGCCCGGCCTCCTCGAAGCCCGCGAGCACGCGGTACGCCTGGGCGAATCCGCCGGGAACACCCTCGGATTGCACGGCGCCCCGCGTGACGACGCCGTAGCGGTCGAGGAGCAGTCCTGCGGTGACGGTCGCGCGACGGGCGGCATCCGTCTCGATCGTGGGCAGCACCGACCAGCGTCCGCCGATCGATGCGGGCCGCGGGGCGGTGCGGGTGAGCGACATGCCCCGGTACGTGCGGGCCCGGGGGGCGCGGCGGGTGACCTTATGCGCCTGCGAACCGCCGGCGAGCAGGGAGCGGATCGGTGCGAAGGTGTCGTTCGTGACGTGCCCCGACCAGGTGAGGTTCCACAGGGCCTCGAGCACGGACTGCTCGTTCTCGGCGGAGGCCATCTCCTTCAACTGGCTCGCGAAGTACGCGCCGCCCGCCTGGAGCGCGGCGAGGACGCGTGCCTCCAGCGAATCGGTCGCGATCTCGGCGTCGGGCTCCGGGAGCGTGAACGGCGCGAGATCAGCCGGGTGCAGAGAGACCCAGCCATCGCGACCGGGCAGCGTGCCGTGGCCCGACCAGATCACCTCGCCGGCCGTCGTCAGCTCGTCGAGCATGGTGGGGGAGTAGTCGCGGACGCGCGACGGGAGCACCAGGGACTCCCAGGCGCTCGCCGGGATCGGGACGCCGGCGAACTGCTCGATCACAGTGAGCACCCCGTCGAGGCCCTCGAGCGGACGCCCCAGGTGCTGCCAGTCAGGCAGGAAGCGCGCGTACGCCTCGGGGGAGACCGGCTCGACTGATCCGCGGATCGCCGCGAGCGACCGCATGCGCAGGCGCCGCAGCACCTCGGTGTCGCACCACTCGATGTCGGACCCGGAACCGGCGGCCTCGGGAAGGAAGTACCCGCTCGTGAGCCGACCGGCGTTCTCGAGACGCTGGAGGGTGTGTCGGGCGACGGCCGCGCCGATGCCGAAGCGGGTGGCGACGGCATCCGTCGTGAAAGGTCCGTGGGTGCGGGCATGCCGGGCGACGAGGTCGCCGAGCGGATCGGCGAGCGGCTCGAGGAAGGCGACCGGGATGCCGGTGGGAAGCGCGGCGCCGAGCGCGTCGCGGAGGCGCCCGGCGTCTTCGATCGCCGCGACACGGCTCACTCCGCCGATCGTCACGGGAATCGCGCGGCGGGTGGTGATCAGCTCATCGAGAAGAGCGGATGCCGAGGAGCTGACCGTCTCCGGATCGAGGCGCGCGGCGACCTCGTCGGCATCGAGCGGGCCGAGCATGCGCAGCAGATCGGCGATGCCCTCGAGGCCGCGGGCGCGCCGCTCCGGGTCGAGCCGCTGAGCCTCGCGCTCGAACTGCGCGATGACGTCGGGGTCGAGGAGCTCGCGCAGCTCGACCGTGCCGAGCAGCTCGCCCAGCAGAGCCGGGTCGACCGAGAGCGCGGCGGCGCGGCGTTCGGCGAGCGGCGAGTCGCCCTCGTACATGAAGGCGCCGACGTACCCGAACAGCAGGTCGCGGGCATACGGCGAGGGCTGGCCGGGCTGCGTCTCGACCAGGCGGATGCGGCGGTCGGCGATCGAGGTCGCGAGTCTGCGCAGCGACGGGAGGTCGTACACGTCTTGCAGCACCTCGCGGAGCGTCTCGAGGATGACCGGGAACGTGGGATGACGCCGGGCGACCTCGAGCAGCTGCGCCGAGCGCTGGCGCTGCTGCCAGAGCGGACTGCGGCGGTTCGGGTTCGTGCGGGGCATGAGCAGGGCGCGTGCCGCGCACTCGCGGAAGCGCGAGGCGAACAGCGCGGAACCGCCGACCTCCTGCGTGACGAGGACCTCGAGCTCGTCGGGGTCGAACACGAACAGCTCGGCGCCCGGCGGCTCGGCCTCGGCGTCCGGGATGCGCACGATGATGCCGTCGTCGCTCGCGACCGCCGAACCCTCGACGCCGAGGCGCTCGCGCATGCGGGCGTTGATCGCCAGAGCCCAGGGCGCGTGCACCTTCATGCCGTACGGCGAGTGCAGGATCACACGCCAGTCGCCGACCTCGTCGTGCCCGCGCTCGACCGTGAGGGTGCGATCGGTCGGCAGGGTGCCGGTGGCCTCTCGCTGTTCGGTGAGGTGGGCCATGAGGTTGGTGCGCGCCTGCTCGTCGAGGCCCGCCTCGATGAGACGCTGCGCCGCCTTCTCGGGGGTCGCCGCCGCGACCTCGCGGGAGAACTTGCCCAGGGCCTCGCCGAGCTCGAACGGGCGCCCGATGCCGTCGCCGTGCCAGAACGGCACCTTGCCGGGCTGCCCGTAGGCCGGGATCACGTTGACGCGGTCGTGCGTGATCTCGGCGATCCGCCAGCTGGTGGTGCCGAGCGTGAAGACGTCGCCGACCCGCGACTCGTAGACCATCTCCTCGTCGAGCTCGCCGACGCGGCGGCCGGCGCCCTCGCCCGCGACGAAGACGCCGAAGAGCCCGCGGTCGGGGATCGTGCCGCCGCTGGTCACCGCGATCCGCTGCGCGCCCGGACGCCCGGTGAGGGTGCCGGCATCGCGGTCCCAGACCAGCCGCGGGCGGAGCTCGGCGAACTCGTCGGAGGGGAACCGACCCGCGAGCAGGTCGAGCGTCGCCTCGTAGGCCGAGCGCGGCAGCGACTGGAAGGGCGCCGAGCGGCGGACCGTCTCGAACCACTCCTCGACGCTGATCGCGCCCAGCGCGCTCGCCGCGACGGTTTGCTGGGCGAGGATGTCGAGCGGATTGCGCGGCACCTGGATCGCCTCGATCCGGCCCGCGAGCATCCGCTCGGTCACGATCGCGGTGTGCAGCACGTCGCCGCGATGCTTGGGGAACAGGGCCGCGCGGCTGATCTCGCCGACCTGGTGGCCCGCACGCCCGACGCGCTGCAGACCGGATGCCGCGGACGGCGGCGCCTCGACCTGGATCACGAGGTCGACCGCGCCCATGTCGATGCCGAGCTCGAGGCTGCTCGTCGCGACGACGCAGCGGAGTACGCCCGACTTCAGCTCCTCCTCGACCTGGGCCCGCTGCTCCTTCGAGACGGACCCGTGGTGCGCCTTGGCGAGCACCGGATCGGCGCCCGCGGTCGCGCCCGCCTGGGCCATCATCGCGGCGGGGACGGTGGCGGCAGGCAGCGCGGCCCCGATGCGCTCGGAGTAGATCTCGTTGAGGCGGCCCGTCAGCCGCTCGGCGAGCCGCCGGGAGTTCGAGAACACGATCGTCGAGTTGTTCTGCAGGATGCGGTCGACGATCGCCTCTTCGACGTGCGGCCAGACGGAACCCGTCACCTCGGTGTATTCCGCGTCTTCCGCGGGCGGGGTCCCTGAGCTTGTCGAAGGGCCCGGCGGCGGCGGGGGATTGGTCATGTCGTCCATCGGCACGACCACCGAGAGCTCGAAGGTCTTCGACGCCGGAGGGGCGACGATGTCGACGGGAGCCGAACCCCCGAGGAATCGGGCGACCTCGTCGATCGGGCGCACGGTCGCGGACAGGCCGATGCGCTGCGCCGCGGTCGCGTTGCCGTGCGAGGCGCGCAGGGCGTCGAGGCGCTCCAGGCTCACCGCG
Source organism: Microbacterium sp. LWH11-1.2 (assembly GCF_038397745.1). Taxonomy (NCBI): domain Bacteria; kingdom Bacillati; phylum Actinomycetota; class Actinomycetes; order Micrococcales; family Microbacteriaceae; genus Microbacterium; species Microbacterium sp. LWH11-1.2. Next base: position 1,972,254 of record NZ_CP151636.1, read on the forward strand.
AGGTGCGCACCGCGCTTGGTCGCCGCGACCGCGTGCACCTCGTCGATGATCACGGTGTGCACGTCGCGCAGAGTCTCGCCGGCGCGACTGGTGAGCATCAGATACAGCGACTCGGGGGTCGTGATGAGGATGTCGGGCGGGTCGGAGACGAGCTTGCGTCGATCGCTCGAGGTGGTGTCACCCGACCGGACGCCGACCGTGACCGACGGCGCGGGCAGACCGAGGCGCCTGGCCGACTGGCCGATGCCGATGAGCGGGGAGCGGAGGTTGCGCTCGACATCGACGCCGAGGGCCTTCAACGGCGAGATGTAGAGGATGCGGGTGCGCGCGGCATCCTTCTTCGGCTTCTCTGACTTCTCGAGCTTCTCGGACAGCGACGGCTTCCCCTGCGTCCCTGAGCCTGTCGAAGGGTCCATGTGCTCGCGGAACACGCTGTCGATCGCCCAGAGAAAGGCCGACAGGGTCTTTCCCGAACCGGTCGGAGCGACCACGAGCGCGTGCTTGCCGGCGGAGATCGCGTCCCACGCGCCGGCCTGGGCCGGCGTGGGCGCGGGAAACGCACCCCGGAACCAGTCCTGCGTGGCCGGAGTGAAGCGCTCGAGCACATCCCCCATCCGTCCATCTTCCCCGAGACCACCGACATCGGGGCGGGGATTGACGGCGCACGCGACGGATGTCCGACCTGTGCGCGATGCTGAGGCCATGGTGACGCACACGACGAACTATCGCGAGACCTTCATCGAGGTCGCAGAGGACTGCCCCACCGACCACGCGGAGGAGCCGCCGCTGGCGGATTCGCCGTCGATCGCCGCCCTGCATCATCGCCTGATCGTGGAACAGCCCTACAGTCGCACCTCCGACGACGTGATCTTCGAGACGCATGCACTCCGGCGGGGCATCGCCGTCGACGACGCCGCGGCACGCGAGGAGTTCTTCTCGAAGGGGCAGCCGTGTCTGCGCTCCTCGCCCCTCGGCAAGCGCTACGGCTGGGGCATCCATCATGACGCCGAAGGCCGCGTGGCGCTCGTGCCGCGCGAATCCGAGCAATACGAGCTGCTCGCCGCCGACCCCGCGCTCGCCCACACGAAGGCGATGAGATCGAGACGTGTGTGAGACCTGCCGTCAGAGCCGTGCCGGTGCCGGGGCCCACGCGGTCGCGAACGCGGCCCAGATGATCGGCGAGTGACGAGGGTCGCCGGTCGAGGTCCAGAGTTCCCGCCGCTCTCGCTGCCAGGCTCCGAGCGCACTGATCGGGTCGTCCTGCTCGTGCGCCGCGTTCACGGCGACGATCGCCTCGGTCAGCATCCCCTCGGCGCGCTCGCCGAGACCCGGCACGAGACGGCGCAGCCCCGCCTCCGTGGGCAGCGTCCATCGCGTGGCGGTCACGTACTCCGCGCCGCTGTGCAGGAAGGCGGCCACGAGTCCGGTGGGCTCGGCGAAGCGCAGGTCCGTGCCGGAGTCGCACGCGATCAGGGCCACCCGGTTCGGTGCGCGGAGGGGTGCGAGACCTGCTCCGCCCAGCGCGATCTCGGCGGCGGAGTACGGCCGATGCGCTCCGATGAGCGGGGTGCTGCCCGGGGCATCTGCGCCGTCCGAAAGATGCAGCCGCGCGTCCAGGGCGTGCGTCGACGCGGTGACGTGCCCGACATAGAGGAGTCTCCCCGCATCGACCACCGCATCCGCGAGGGCGAGACGACCGATGTCCGCCCGGCGGAACGTCTCGCCGAACGGCACCCGTCGGGGTCCGAGGTCGGTGATCGCCCTCGCCAGCGGCGACCCCTCGGACACGGGACCCAGCACGCTCCCCAGCTCTCCGGTCGCGGAGAACCCGGGCACCACGGGGTCCAGCACGGCAGCCACGGGCGACGAGGGGGACCACGGCGATATCGTGCGCGCGGGATCATTGCGCAGCGTCGCCGGCAGCAGCACCGAGACATCGGCCAGGTCGATGCCGCGTTCGCCGCCCGAGATGCTCATCAGCTCCCACGGCACCTGCGCGGTCGACGGCGACAGCTGCACCCGCAGGAGCGGTCGGAGCCCGGCCTGTGCGAGCGTGTTCAGCTCGGCGCTCAGCCACGACGGGACCAGCACAGAGGCGAGCTGGGCCGCGAGGGACTGCTCGCGCTCGGGATCGAGCAGCGCACCATCCGTGAGTGCGCGCTGCAGCGCCTGAAGCCCGCTCTCGCCCGGCAGAGGGGAGGGAAGCGCCTGCGCGAGCTCGTCCATGACCGGTGCGACGTGCGCGCGCGGGATGATCGTCATGCGCGGCGAGCTGCGCTGGTGCTCCCACACCCAACTCACGAGCAGGTCGTCGGCGTCGATGTAGCGCAGCCGGGCGGTCGGACGGACGCCGGGCGGCAGGTCGGTCAGCACGGCGTCGCCGTCGGTCCGGGTCATCGGCAGCGGGGCGCCCAGCTGCGGGATGTCGCGCCAGTTGCCCCCGCTCACCACGTCGCCACCACCGTCGTCGATCGCAGGGTCATGCCGTACTCGGCCTCTGCCGTGTCGATCCAGGCAGCGAGCACGGGGGCTGCCCCCGGCATCGCGACGACGCGCGGCGGTGGCGCGAACCGGACGGATGCCGTCGCCGACGCACCGCCCGCCAGCCCGCCTGCCAGCCCGGCGGCCGCGGCGGGCAGCTGGTCGAGGTCGTCGGAAGGCCGCGCGTCGGAAGGCGCGTCGGGTTCGGACGGGGGCTCAGAAATCCGGAAGGGCAGCAGCGCGCCGGTGGAGGGCGCGGTGTCGGCGGTCTCTGCGACCGCCTGCAGCGTGACGGCGGCGGCCGCGTTCTCCACGAGCTCGAACAGCAGCGCGGCGTCTCCGAGCGTGCGCGCCAGCCGGAACGCCAGCTCGCGTGCGGGCGCCGCGACCTGCAGGCTCCAGCGCTCGCGCGTGCCCCCGGGGGCGAAGCCGTCGCGGAGCGCTTCGGTGACGAGCAGCACGGGGACGGCCAGATCGCGCGCCTTCTCCAGGCGCAGCATCCGAGACCGCGAGGTGATCGACATGGCGGCCCATTCGGCGTGCATCTCGGCGCGGCGCAGATTCACCCGCGCGCGCTCGCTCGCGGAACGGGTGAGGTCGAGGGCCGCCCGGTAGGCGTCGTCCGCCGCCGGGTACCGGTGCCGCGCCGACTCCGCGTCGCCCAGGAACGCCTGTGCCTCGAGTCGCTCGTGCACCGCGGCATCCTGCCCGAGGTCGTTCAGCAGGACGCGCAGGGTCTTGGCGGCGGCGCCCGCACGGCCGGCCTGCAGCTGCACGGCGGCGAGCCCCGTGCGGCTGGCGGCGAGCCGCGTCTTCAGGCCGATACGCCCGGCGAGCTCGGCCGCCTTCCGGAATCCGTCCTCCGCCTCGCGGTGCCTGCCCGCCTGCATCGCCTCCCGCGCGAGGTTCTCGATCGCGAGCTGTCGGCCGGTGGCATCACCGCCGAGCTCCTGGGCGTGCTGCGCGAGCTGCAGATACTCGCGCGCGGCGGCATCGTCGCCGGTGCGCTGGGCGATCACGCCGAGGTTGGCGTACGCGTGTCCGGAGAGCTCGGGGCCGACCGTCACGGCGATGGCCAGGCCGCGCTTCGCCTCGTCCTCGGCCTCCTGCAGGCGGCCGGTCATGATCAGCGCCGCGGTGCGGGCGTTGTGCACCGCGAAGGCGAGCAGGTCGTGCTGGTCGACCTCGTCGTCGGCAGGGTCGTCGAGCCGGGCCTCGGCATCGGCGATGCCGTCGAGCGCCTCGTCGAGGCGATCCATGAGCGTCAGGGTCTGTGCGCGCGACAGCATCCCGTTGATCTGCACCGTGCGGGTCGCACGCTCGTCGCCGATGAGGGCGATGGCCTGCGCGGCCGCGTCGAGCCCCTCGTCGGTGAGGCGGAGGGCGCCGTCGAGGTCCCCGCCGAACTCGTGGGCCGAGGCCAGATTCAACAGTGCTCGCGCGCGGAGATCGAGCCCCTCGCCGTCGATGTCGTCCACCCGTGTGAGCGCCACCGCCTCGCGCAGCTTCGCGGCCCCTTCGTCGACGCGCCCCTCGTGCAGCAGCATCGCGGCCGCGTTGTTGATGTCGCGCCCGCTCTTCCAGCGGGCCGTCGCCGGAATGCGTCCGCGGATCGCGCTCGGTGGCCGGGCCTCCTCGTCGCTCACCGGCTCGCCCCTGCGCTGCGCTCCGCGAGCGACGTGCTCGGAGACTCGAGGCGATCGGCGGCGAACCGGATCACGGTGTCGCGAGCCTCGGCGGTCTCCGGCGCTCCCGGCGACGGCGCCAGCACCGGATCGTGGACCCAGAGGGTGCGTTCGCCGGCGGGGAGGAAGGCGACGGATGCCGGCACATCGGTCTCGCCGGAGAACCGGTCGCCGACGCGTTCGAGAGCGAGATCGACCGCGGAATCCGACGGTCCGAACCGCGCCGCGAGCGTCGTCGCCGCGACATCGGCGTCGACCGCCGGGACCTCGACGCGCAGCGTCATGCGTCCGTCGTGCTGCCGCAGCCACCAGCGCGCCTCGCCCTCGGCGTCGACGGACTGGGCGGGGACGTCGGCCCAGCGCACGGCATCCGCACCCGTCGCGAGCTCGATCCCGGCCGAGGCGGGCCCTGCACCACCCGCCGCGAGCGCCCATTCCTCCCGGGCGGTCGTGACGGGCAGGAGGGCGATGCCGTGGTCGTCGGCCAGTTCGGCGAGTTCCGCCGATACGGCCGCGCCGTCGGGAGCGAGGGCGAGTGGGAGCGCCGCGAGCCGGGAGGCGGCATCGGCCGCATCTCGCAGGGCGTGCTCGACGGCATCCTCGTCGTCGAGAAGATGCGAGACGAGGTGGCTCGTCAGCGCGATCTCCGCCGCGAGCAGTGCGGGGTCGAGGGCGGGGATCCGTGCGCCCGCCGGCCACCACGCGCGCGCCCATGCCAGGTGCCCGAGCCGGAGCACGGCCTCGACGATGCCGGGATCGGCGTCCGCGATCTCGACGGCCGCGTCCGATTCCGACGACGCGGCAGCGGCGACCGCCGGACCGTAGACGTCGGCGAGCCATCCGCTCGCCGCCGCGATGTCGTCGATGTCGGCATCCGGCCAGTTCGCCCCCGCGGTCGCGTCCCAGTGCAGCAGTGCGCCGGCGCCCTCGACGATCGCCGTCAGGAACGAGGGATCCTCTACCCCGGAGACTCCGGACGAGAGGTGCGCGACCCCGTCGCGCACCCGGATCAGCGTGCTCACGCCGCCTCCGATCCGATGGCCCCGACAGCTCCGCGGCCCATCGCGACCTTCAGCCGCTGACGCTGATCCATCACGACCGAGCGGAGCACGCCGTCGAGCAGATCCCACAGATCATCCGCCGCGATCGCCTGATCGCGCAGCTCCCGTCCGTGCAGGCGCACCCAGAGCCGCCGCAGATAGCCGCGGCGCACGTCGCGGACGTCGGCGACGACGGATGCCGGCACCCCGCTGAACTCGATCGGCAGCCGCAGCGCCCGCCGTACATAGGCTTCACGCCGCCAGCGCGCGGCGAGCCGGCGGTGCGCGGCGGTGAGACGCTGCGCGTCGATCACCTCGGCCGCCTCGAGAGCACGACTCGCCTCGACGCCGAGCACCATCGCCACGCGGCTCTCCTCCTCGCCGAGCTCCCACGCGCGTGCCGACCGGAGGATCTCCTCTTCGACGAGTCCGCGGGCGTCGACGGCCAGCTCAGGGGCGGCACCGCCGGACAGGGCGGCGAACAGCCGCTCGAAGATCGACCGGTCGAACGGGAGCGGCAGATCGCGCTTCGAGGCCGTCCCGCCGAGAGAGGGCAGCAGCGGCGCGGGGTTCCGCGTCAGTCCCAGCGCCCGGGCCGCGCCGTCGCCGTCGAGCGCGGACGCGGCCGCTGTCCCGGCATCCGCCTCGATCAGCGCGGCGAAGTCCGCGTCGGGTCCGTCGCCGGTGCAGGCGTCGAGAGCTCGCGCGATCGCGTCGAGCGCGACCGGGTGCGCCCCGGGAGTCGGACGCGATGCCCAGGCGTCGGCGAGCTCGGCGACCAGCCGCGGGGTCTCGTCCCCGTCGCGCAGCAGCTGCCGCACCTGCGCGAGCAGCGAGTCGCCGGACGCCTGCGCGATCTCCGACACGACCTCGCGGGCCACGGCATCCGCATCGTGACTCGGGGCCCCGGCGTTGCGGGCGAGTTCGTAGCACCGCTGGAAGTACTTCTCCTGCGGATTGCCCTCGGTGATGCGCAACCGCCGCCGCGCGGCCTTGAGCTCCAGGAACCAGGCGGACGCCGCCGCCAGCTCGACGCGCGCGGCGCGGATGCGGTCCCGGAGCTCGTCGGCGGCCTCGGCGGTCAGCGTGCCGCCCGCGAGACCGGGATTCTGCACGGGGCGGATCACCAGCGGGTCGAGGATGAGCTTCATCGTGCGCGCCAGCGGGCGCCCGGAGCCGTTGCTGAACGGGGCGACGCCGTCGCCCAGCTCCTGCCATGCCTGCGCGATCACCTGGGCCCGCGGATACAGCGCGACCACCGCATCGACGTCGGCGCTCACAGGTGTGAGCTCGGCAGGCGCACTCATGTCGCCAGCCTATAGAGAGAGGGTCCGCTCGGGCGCGCACGACGGAGAACCCGTGATCGGGAGATCCCGCGCGCCACGGCATCCTGGCGACATGAACACCAACGAGTCGCGAGGATATGTGCTCAACGGCACCACGGTCCTGCCGCTGCAGTCGACGTCGCTGCCGACGCGAGGGCCGCGGGACCCGCGGAAGGTGCGCCGGCGCATCCGGCTGCGGTTCCTCGGCTTCTTCCTGGCGCCGGTCCTCGTCGGAGGCACGATCGCCCTGGTCGCCTGGATCTCCACGCCGCCGACCCGCGATGTCGAGATCCTGCCGGGGTCCGCCGTCCTCAGCATCGACGAGCAGGACGTGGCCGTCGTGGTCTACGCCGACTCCTCCCGTCCCGGCCTGTTCGAGTCCATCTTCCAGACGCGGGCGACTGCGATCCGGCTCTCCGACGGCGAGGCCCTGTGGGACCAGCGGCTGAACGAGGAGCTCGCGAGCGAGGCGGTCGCCTTGGCCGGCGACTCGTCGCGGGTCTACATCGGCACCGACGAGGGCCTTGTGATCCTCGACGCGGCGACAGGGGCGATCGAGGCGCAGGGCACCGGCATCTCCGGGCTCGGCGCCGACGCGGTGCTCTCCGCCTCGGCCTACGGCTACGACGCCGAGGCGAACGCCGTGGTGGCACTCACCGCTTCGGGGGGATTCGTGCAGATCCCTGTCGGCGCGCTGGATGCGCAGCCGGCGGATGCCGCGGTGGCGAGCCGCTGGCAGGGCACGCTGAGCGCTTCGGCGTTCCTGGACACCAGCGCGCTCACGCGCTTCGTCGACACGGCCATCGCCCCCGACGGCACGACCTTCGCGATCGAGCCGCTCTCCGCGGCGGTGGATCGCGACGCCCTGGTGATCACGTCGTCCGATGAGCAGCTCGTCCGCCGCACCGAACTGGTCGACGCGGAGATCCTCCCCGAGACGGGTGCGGAGCCGCGTCCCGGCGTGATGCTCGACACCGGCCAGTTCCTGGAGGGCGACTTCACCGGGGTCGATCCCGACGACATCGAGGCTCTCCTCGAGGCGGCGAGCCGACTGACCGGGGAGTCGATCCCGGCCCCTGCGGCATCCGGCACCGGGTTCGTACTCGTGCAGCATCGGGAATCGGTGAACGCCGACAAGAGGCTGCTCAGCAGTGTGGACATCGCGACGGGACAGCTCGTCGACACGGTCGAGATGGGTGCGGATGCCGTGCGCGCGATCACCGGACCGTCGGGGACGACGGCGGTCCTCGCCGCCGCCCCCGACTCCTGGTACCCGAACACCCTCTTCGTGCTGCAGGAGGACGGCACGCTCCGACAGGTCGCCGTGGGAGTCGTGCCGTGGTGGGTGTCTCCGCTGAGCTAGACCTCGCTCAGCGTGCCGTCGGCCTGGATCTCGAGCGTGAGATCCAGGTCGAGCCGCGCCAGGAACGCATCGTCGTGGCTGACGACGAGCACGGCTCCGCGGTAGGCCCGCAGGGCCTCGACGAGCTGGTCGACCGTATCGATGTCGAGGTTGTTCGTCGGCTCGTCGAGCACCACGAGGTGCGGCGGCGGGTCCGAGAGCAGCAGCTTCGCCAGAGCGACCCGGAAGCGCTCGCCGCCGGAGAGCGCCGATACCGGGCGCTCGGCGGTCGCACCGCGGATGAGGAACCGGGCGAGCCGGTTCCGCAGCTCCTTCTCGGGCACCTGCGGGGCGGCAGCCGCGATGTTCTCGAACACCGAGCGGTCCGCGTCGAGGCCGTCGATCCGCTGCGGCAGGTAGCCGATGCGGTCGGTGAGGGCCTCGGCGACGAGGGGCGGCCGTTCCGTATTCAGCAAGAACGCGCCGGATTCGGTCGGGATCGCCGGATCCGCGCCGTCGTCGCGAGTTCTTGCTGAATCGTGAACGCCGACTTGCGGTGCACCGGCGACCAGACGTTCGAGCAGGGTCGTCTTGCCGGCCCCGTTCCGCCCGATCAGGGCGACGCGCTCGGGGCCCTGGAGCACCCACGCCCGCTCCTCGTCGCCGAGCATCGCGATGCGCCGCGACCGGGAGACCTGCGGATCCGGCAGTTCGATCTTCATCGACGCGTCCGAGCGCACCCGGCGCCCGGCCTCGTCGAGGGTCGCGCGCGCAGCCTCCTCCTTCGCTCCGACTTCGGTGCGGAGCTTGCCCGCCGACACCTCGGCCGCCATCTTGCGGCCATGCGCGATGATCTTCGGGACGCGCTTCTCGATCTCGGCCTTCTTCGCCGTGCGGGTGCGGTGCGAGAGCTTCACCTCGGCCTCGATGCGCTGGCGCTTCTCCTTGCGGAACGCCTGCGCGGCGGTGACCTCGGCCTGCTTGGCGGCATCCTGCTCGGCATCCAGCCAGGCGCGCCATTCGGAGTACGGGCCTCCGAAGACGCTCAGGCTCTGCGCGTACAGCTCGGCGGTGTCGTCCATGAGCTCGAGCAGCGACAGATCGTGACTGACCACGATGAGCGTGCCCTTCCAGGCCTGCACCATCGCGCCCAGCTTCGCCCTGGCGTCGCGGTCGAGATTGTTGGTCGGCTCGTCGAGGAGCGTGATCGGCGCACGACGCAGGCGGATGCCGGCGATCGCGACCAGCACGGCCTCGCCGCCCGAGAGCTCGCCGACCCGGCGGTCGAGGAAGTCCGGGGCGAGGCCCGCCTCTGCGAGCGACGCCTGGGCGCGCGCCTCGATGTCCCAGTCGTCGCCGACCGCGTCGAAGTGCGCCGGGTCGACGTCACCGGTGCTGATCGCGCGCACCGCGTCGAGCGCCTCGGACACGCCGAGGAGCTCGGCGACGCGGCGATCGACGTCGAGCGTCAGCTGCTGCGGAAGGTACGCGACATCGCCGGATGCCGTGACGACGCCCGATGTCGGTTCGAGTTCGCCGGCCATCAGGCGCAGCAGCGTGGACTTCCCGGCGCCGTTGCGGCCGACGAGACCGGTGCGCCCGGAGCCGAAGGCGCCCGAGAGTCCGTCGAGAGCGTGCGAGCCGTCCGGCCAGGTGAAGGTGAGTCGGTCGAGAGTGACCGACGCGTGAAGGGTGGGTTGTGACATGGGATGTCTCCTGTCGAGTGCGAGGGTGCACTGACGCCGGACCTCGGTCACGAGCCGCGAGCGGTCGGAGCGGAGGCGGAAGGTCCTGGAGAGGCAGAAGGGTCCCGGAAGGGGATGGTCCCGGAGCGGGATGGTCCCGGAGCGGGGCGGTCCCTGCGCGGGGCGGTCCCTGCGCGGGGCGGTCCCGGAGCGGGATGGTCCCTGAGCGGGATGGTCCCGGAAGGGGATGGTCCCGGAACGGGATGGGTCCCTGAGCCTGTCGAAGGGTCGTCGGGTCAGCGCGCGGAAAGAGGGGCGCGGAGGCGACGGATCAGATCAAAGGACTTCCAGACACGGCGGACAGGACGCATCGACGATACCCGGGCGTGTCGCGACGCGCAACCCCGGGCGTGTCGCAGGTCAGGACGCGACGATCCCGTCGATCCACTTGGTGAGGAACAGACGCACGTCGGCGAGCTCCTCCTCGGAGATGCTGTGCGTCAGCCCCGTGTAGACGCGGCCGGAGAGCTCGGAGTGGTCGGGCAGCCACTGGGCGGTGTGGTCGATCAGGGCGGGAGGGATGACGTCGTCGTTCGTTCCGCGGCCCCAGAAGACGGCGGGGCGCAGCTCCCGGAGCTCCTCATCGCGGGGGAGTGGCCCGGGCGACGCGTAGCCGCTCAGCGCCACGATCGCGCCGAAGCGCTCCGGCGCGAGGCGGAGGGTCTGCAGCGCGACCGCAGCCCCCTGCGAGAAGCCGAGCAGTGCGACCGAGGGGGCGTCGCCGACCGCGGTCTCGAGCCAGCGCAGGAACGCTTCGGCCGCGGATGTCACCGCGTCGGGGCTCCGGCCGTCGAGTCCTTCGATCGGATACCACGAGCGGCCGGGCATCGGCCACGGCGGTGCGAGGGGAGCCGCGACGGATGCCACGGCGATGCCGTCGGGCAGGTAGGGGACGAGGCCGAACAGGTCGTGCTCGTCGGCGCCGTAGCCGTGCAGGAGCACGAGCAGCGGCATCCGTCCTCGTTCTTCGGACGACCATCTCGTCGCGGCGTCGTCGATCGTCAGGTTCTCGCTCACACCGACATCCTGCCAGCGGCATCCGACGCGCCCCACCTCGCACGGTCAGGCGCGGCTGGTAGAAAGGACACATGTCCGTCCGCACACCTGATCCCGACCCGGAACCCGAAGACGACGGTCTCGGCGCCTTCCGCGATGCGAATCCGTCGGCACCCGGCTCGAATCCCGGGTGGCTGAGCGACATCGAGCTCGAAGAGGCGCGTCGGCATCTGCCGATGCTCTACGTCGAGGCGATCCCGGTGCGCACCGACGGGTCCGGGCAGGTGACCGAGATCGGCATCCTGCTGCGTTCGACGCCGATGGGCGAGATGACCCGCACGATCGTGTCCGGTCGAGTGCGCTTCGGCGAGACGATCCGCGACGCGCTCTTCCGTCACGTCGAGAACGACCTCGGCCCGATGGCGTTCCCGCTGCTCCCGCCGCAGCCGCTGCCGTTCACGGTGGCGGAGTACTTCCCCATCCCGGGCGTGAGCGCATACCACGACGACCGTCAGCACGCGGTGTCGCTGGCGTTCGTCGTGCCGGTGACGGGCACCTGCGAGCCGCGTCAGGACGCGCTCGAGGTGACCTGGTTCCCGCCGGAGGCCGCGGCATCCGACGCGGTCGCCGCCGAGATGGAGGGCGGCCGCGGCACGCTCATCCGCCTGGCTCTCGCGAACCTCGGGCTGCTGCGCTAGCCACACCGAACGCGCCGTCTGCGGCCCTGCCTCTCGCGTGATGACGGGAGGAGAAGGGGCCTCTTCGTCGTGCGACTCTTGCGCCGGTTGAACTAATGGGCTAGAAAGTAGACCATTAGTCCAATCGGCAAAAGGATGTTCGCATGGATGCTTCGACAACGACGTCGCGCAGCGCAGGAACAGCACAGGACCGCAGCCTCCGCGGAAACCTCGGGGCGGTCTCGGTCACCTTCATGGTGATCGCCGCGGCGGCGCCGCTCACGGTGGTCGGCGGCCTGGTGCCGATCGGCTATCTCGTGGGGAACGGCATCGGCTTCCCGGTCATGTTCCTCGTCGCCACCGTGATCCTGCTGCTTTTCTCGGTGGGTCTCACGGCGATGAGCCGCTATCTCCCCAAGGCGGGCTCGTTCTTCGTCTTCGCCACGCACGGACTCGGTCGTACCCCGGGCCTCGCCACGGCGTACCTCGCCCTCATCTGCTACACGACCGTGCAGATCGCGGTGTTCTCCTACCTGGGGGCGACGATCAGCTCCAGCATCGCCCTCCTGGGCGGCCCCGAGATCCCGTGGTGGCTGCTCACGCTCGCCACCGTGGCGATCGTCGGCGCGCTCGGGTACCGGCAGATCGAGCTCAGCTCCCGCGTGCTCGTGGTCGTGCTGCTCGCCGAGATCGGCATCGTGGTGCTGCTCGGCATCGTGATCCTGGTCACCGGGGGAGCGGAGGGCGTGACCTACGGCTCGTTCCTGCTCGAGAACGTGCTCTCGGGCGCTCCCGCCCTCGGCCTCATGTTCGCCATCGCGAGCTTCATCGGGTTCGAGTCGACGGTCGTCTACCGTGACGAGGTGCGCACGCCGGAACGCACGATCCCGCGCGCCACCTACGCTTCCGCGATCGTCATCGGCGTGTTCTACGCTTTCGCAGCCTGGGCGATCGTGATCGGCGTCGGCGAAGGCGCGATCATCGACGAGGCGGCCGCCGACCCCACGACGCTGATCGCCCGCGTGACCGAACAGTACCTCGGCCCGGTCGGCTCGATCGCCGTCGCCATCCTGTTCCTCGGCAGCATGTTCGCGGCGGTCCTGTCCCTGCACAACGTGCTGACCCGCTACCACCACGCGATGGCGAACGCCCGCGTGCTGCCGCACCGCGTCGGCGCCGTCCACCGGCACCACGGCTCACCGCACGTCGCCTCGATCGTGCAGGTGGCGACCTCCGGCCTCGCGATCATCGTGCTCGCGCTGATCGGCTTCGCGCCGGAGAACATCTTCGCCTGGTTCGCCGGTATCGGGACGCTCGCGATCGTCATCCTCATGGCGGTCACCTGCCTCGCGGTCGTCGTGTACTTCGGCCGCACGCGCCAGCTGCGGAGCCCGTGGCACACCGTGATCGCTCCGACCCTGGGCTTCCTCGGGCTGGCCGTCTCCGCCGTGCTCATCGCCGCCAACTTCCCCCTGCTCGTGAGCGACGTCGATGCAGAGGGGAACCCCGCCTGGGGGCCGATCAGCGTCACGCTGGTGGCCGTCGTCGTCCTCGCGCCCGTGATCGGCCTCGTGCAGGCCGCCGTCATGCGGGCGAAGGCCCCCGAGGCGTACGCGCAGATAATGCGTCGCTTCGACGAGAACGCCTGACCCAGGCCCCCGACCACTGCAGACGAAGGATGGAAATCATCGGCACCTCCGCCCTGGCCCGCCCCCTGATCGGCATCTCCGGTCGACGACTGCGGGGCTCCGCGATCGGCGCACCGCACGGCTTCGCCGACGCGCCGCTCGAGGCATATCTCAGCGAGTACTCGACATCCGTCCTCCACGCCGGCGGCCTGCCGGTGCACCTACCGATGGATGCTGCGCCGGCGGAGCTCGTCGAACGCCTCGAGGGCGTCGTGATCGTCGGCGGCGACGATGTGGACCCGCGCCGCTACGGTCGGACGCCGGGACCGTTCACGCCGCAGATCGATCCGCAGCGTGATGAGTTCGAGGCCGGACTCATCGAGGCCGCGATCGACGGAGCCGTCCCTCTGCTGGGCGTCTGCCGCGGCGCGCAGCTCCTCAACGTCGTCCGCGGCGGCACGCTCCATCCGCACCTCGCTTACGGCGACGGAGAGTCGCACGGCTCGTACGCCTACCCCCGTGCGCACCGCGTGCACGACGTGCACACGGCAGCGGGCAGCGTCGCGCACGCCCTCTACGGAGAGACGACACGGGTCAACTCGTTCCACCATCAGGCCGTCGACGTGCCGGGGAGCGGGATCGTGGTGACCGGCTGGGCGCCGGACGGCATCGTCGAGGCCATCGAGCTCGAGGGATTCCCGGTCGTCGGGGTGCAGTGGCATCCGGAGGTCTTCGGGACCGATCCCGTCTTCGGCTGGCTGGTCGATCAGGCAGCCGCCCGCGCGACGCGCGGCGTCGCGTCCGCCACGCAGAACGTCGCCTAGGCGTCACCGAACACAGTCGTCACCGAACACAGTCGTCACCGAACACGGTCGTCACCGAACAGGGAGAAGAAATGCGACACGCAGACAAGAACGCCTTCATCACCGGCGCAGGCTCCGGAATCGGACGGGAGACGGCCCTCCGCCTCGCGAGCGAGGGCGCCCGGGTTCTCGTCACCGACGTCTCGGCAGACGGTGCGGCCGAGACCGTACGCCTCATCGAGGAAGCCGGTGGCACCGCCCTCGCCGCCGTGGTCGACGTGCGGTCGCGGGACCAGATCCGCGCCGCCGTCGAGCGCGCCCGTGAGGAATGGGGAGCGCTGCACCTGCTGATCAACAACGCCGGCGTCGTGACGGAGCACTCGTTCGAGACCCTCACGGAGGAGGCATGGGACTTCGTCTTCGACATCAACCTCAAGGGGCAGTTCCTCGTCGCCCAGGAGATCGCCCCGCTCATCGCCGAATCCGGCGGCGGCGCGATCGTGAACCTCTCCACGGTCGAGGCTCTCGTCGTCGTGACGAGCACCGGCACCGCGCAGCCGCACTACAACGCGAGCAAGGGCGGGGTGCCCATGCTCACCAAGGCTCTGGCGGTCGAGCTCGCCGCGAAGAACATCCGCGTCAACTGCGTCGCGCCTGGCCCCATCGCCACCGACTTCTTCGACTACGAGAGCGTCACGAGCGACGAGGCACTGGAGTTCATGAAGCAGCGCCTCCTCGTGCCCCGGGTCGGGCTCCCCGCCGACATCGCGTCGGCCGTATCCTGGCTGCTCAGCGACGAGGCGTCCTGGATCGACGGCATCCAGCTCCCTGTCGACGGAGGGTGGCTGACACGATGATCGATGATGTACGCCTCGCGCCCGATGAGCTCGAGGCCGCCGGCATCCGCACGGTGATCGTCGCGACGCCCGACATGCAGGGTCGGCTCGTCGGCCGGCGCATCCCCGTCGAGGGGTTCGGCCGTGTGGTCGAGAACGGCGTCGACATCTGCACCTGCGCGTGGTCGTGGGACATCGAGCAGGGGCTCGAGCTGATCGACGCCAATCGGTTCGCCCTCTGCGGCATGCACAACGGCGTGCCCGACGTGACGCTCATCCCCGATCTCGACACGCTCCGCCCCGCGGCGTGGCTCGAGGGCGTCGCGATCTGCCTCGCCGACCCGGTCGACGTGCATTCGCACGAGCCCATGCCGATCTCGCCGCGCGTGCTCCTGAAACAGGAGCTCGCGCGCATCCGGGAGAGGGGGCTCACCCCGCTCGCGGGGACCGAGCTCGAGTTCTACCTGTTCCGCAATGATCCTCGGGAGCTTCGCCGTTCCGGCTTCCGCGACCTCGACCCGACCACCCTCACCCCCTCGGACTTCCTGATCCACGAGGGGAACCTCTACGAGCCGTTCTTCCAGAAGCTGCGCTCCGACCTCCGGGCCAGCGGCATCCTGGTCGAGACCGCGCAGAGCGAGTGGGGGCTCGGGCAGTGGGAGATGACGTTCGAGTACGGGGATCCGCTGGAGATGGCCGACCGGCACGCGCTCTACAAGCTGGCCGTGCGCGACACCGCGGCGCGCGCCGGGATGTCCGCGACGTTCATGGCCCGGCCGCTCAACGACCAGCCGGGGTCGTCCTGCCACGTGCACGTGTCGTTCGTGGACGAGCAGGGTGCGGCGGTGTTCTGGGACGAGTCGGCCGCGGATCACCTCAGCGGGCGGATGCGGGCGGCGATCGCCGGGGCGCTCGAGCACGCTCCCGCACTGATGGCGTGGTACGCCCCGACCGTGAACGCCTACCGCCGCAGCAACTCCGCGGACGTGGCGGGGAACGGGCGCACCTGGGGCTTCGACAACCGCACGACAACCGTGCGCGTGGTCGGGCACTCGCCGAAGGCCCTGCGGTTCGAGTTCCGCCTCCCCGGGGCCGACACGAACCCGTACTTCACCCTCACCGGGCTCCTGGCCTCTGCGCGGGACGGGATGGACAAGGAGACCGCGCTCGCGGACCCCGTGACCGGCAGCGCGTACGACCTGCCCGGCGACGGAGCGATGCCCGCGGACCCGCGTCAGGCAAGCATCCTGTTCGGCGAGAGTGCACTGGTGCGGGAGCTCCTCACTCCCGACGTCATCTCCCACCAGCAGGTCCTGCTCGAGCACGAGTGGACGACGTTCATGTCCCGCGTCACGGACTGGGACCTGCACCGCTACTTCGATCGGATCTGACATGACCTACCCCGCCCTGCGCACCTGGATCGGCGGCGTCGCCGAGGAGAGCCCCGAGAGCGACGGCACGTGGCTGCACGACCCGAACACAGCGGAGCCGCTGGCCGCGTCGGCGTCGAGCACGCTCGAGCAGGTCGACCGCGCGGTGGCCGCCGCGCGGGAGGCGCATGACGACGCGCGCTGGCGCGGTCTCGCACCGGAGCGACGGGCCGAGAAGCTCATCGCCCTCGCCGACTGGCTCGACGAGCGCACCGAGGAGGTCGCCCGCCTCGATGCGCTCAACAGCGGCGTCCCGATCTCGGTCACGCGACTGTTCGGCGGGGCGAACGGCGCGACGCTGCGGGATGCCGCACAGCGCGCGGCGGCCGTCGGCGACGTGCGCGACCTGCCCTCCGCGCAGGGCGGCGTGCGGCTGCACCGGGTGCCGTGGGGTCCGACCGCGCTGATCCTGCCCTGGAACGCGCCGTCGGCGATGGCCGTCAAGAAGACGGCGTTCGCGCTCGCGGCGGGAGCGACCGTCGTGCTCAAGCCCTCGTCGTTCTCGCCGTGGAGCGCCCAGCTGCTGCTCGAGGGCGTGCACGCGGCGGGCATCCCCGACGGAGTGGTCGGGCTCGTGCAAGGCAGCGGAGGGATCGGACGCGCCCTGGTCGCGGACGAGCGGATCGCCGCGATCTCGATGACGGGATCCACGCCGACGGGCCGGGCGATCGCCGCGACGGCCGCCCCGCGCTTCGCCCGGCTGCAGCTGGAGCTCGGCTCCAACAACCCCGCCATCGTCCGCGCGGATGCCGACCTGGATGCTGCGGCGAAGGCGCTGACCGACGGCGTTCTCAAGCTGTCCGGCCAGTGGTGCGAGGCGCCGCGGCGCGTGCTCGTCGACCGGGCACGCCGCGACGAGCTGGCGGGACTACTGATCGCCGAGTTCGGACGGCGCGCGATCGGATCGAGCCTCGACGACGCGACCGAGGTGGGGCCCGTCGCCTTCGCCGGCCGCCGCGATGAGCTCGCCGCGCAACGGGATCGGCTGAGGGAGGCCGGCGCGGAGGCGCTGAGCGTCTCGCAGACCCCGGCGCAGGGCTGGTTCTTCGCACCCACGGTGGCGGTGCTCGACGGGCCGGGTCTCGCCGACGAGGTGTTCGGACCGATGCTGCTCGTGGGCGGCTACGCCGACGAGGACGAAGCCGTCGCCCTCGCGAACACCGGCCAGGTCGGGCTCGCCGGCTACGTGTTCGGCGCCGACGAGGAGGCCGCGACCGCACTCGGCACCCGGCTCGTCGCAGGAGAGGTCAAGGTCAACGGCACGAGCGTTCTCGACATGTCGCCGGAATCGGCGCAGAGCTTCTTCGGCGCGAGCGGTCTCGGCGGGCACGGAGACGACGATGTGCTTGACTTCTTCGTGGGGAAGCAGGTCGTGGGCTCCGATCGCCCAGGGCTCCCCCTCTGACCGGAGGAGTGCGGATGAGCGAGCGTGACGACGCGCCGCACGACTTCTCCCGTGCGGTGCTGCAGCCCGTGTCCGGGTACCAGGCCGTCGCCGGTTTCCTGCGGCGCGAGATGGCGCTCGGGCGCATCCGGCCCGGCGATCGACTTCCACCCGAGCGGCGGCTCTCCGAGCAGCTGGGCGTCTCGCGAGAGACCCTCCGGCAGGCCCTGCGCATCCTCGAGGGGAGCGGTCAGATCGTGATCTCGCGCGGCGCTTCCGGCGGCGCGATCGTGCAGGATGCCGCACTGGACCCGCGGCTCATCCGCGAAGAGGTCCGCACGCGTTCAGGCGAGATCGGCGAGCTCACCGAGTTCCGCGCGATCGTCGAATCCGGCGGGGCGGCGCTGGCCGCTGTCCGCCGCAGCGAGGACGATCTGGAGGCGATGGCGCAGGCTCAGCGCGACCTCGCGGAGGCCGCCACGAAGGCGGAGTCGCGCATCGCCGACACGGACTTCCACATCGCGCTCGCCGAGGCGTCGGGCAACTCCTTCGTGCGCGACGCGGTCGAGGAGGCGAGGGTGCGGATGTTCGAGCCCGTCGACCTGATCAGCTTCGACTTCGTGAAGGAGTCGAGCTGGGACGCGCACGAGCAGATCCTCGAGGCCGTGCGCCGTGGCGATGCCGTGGCTGCGGATGCCGCGATGCGCGCGCATCTGCAGACGACGCGCGAGGAGTTCACCCGCGTCGTCGAATCCTGACGCGCCGCGGGCCGGCCTGAGCCGCGAGGGCCGTGGGCTCAGGCCGTGGTGAGGCGCGACAGCTCCGCGACGAACGCGTCGACGTCGGACTCCTCGGTGTCGAAGCTGCACATCCAGCGCACCTCGTTGCGCGCGGCATCCCAGTCGTAGAAGCGGAAGGACTCGCGCAGGCTGTCGGCGACGCCGTCGGGGAGCGTCGCGAAGACGCCGTTCGACTGGGTCGGCTGCGTGAACGAGACGCCGCGGATCGAGCCGTCGGCGATGCCCGCCTCGACGGATGCCCGGAGGCGCGCGGCCATCGCGTTGGAGTGCCGGGCGTTGCGCAGCCACAGGTCGCCCTCGAGCAGCGCGATCAGCTGGGCCGAGACGAAGCGCATCTTCGAGGAGAGCTGCATGTTGAACTTGCGCGAGTAGATGAGACCGTCGGATGCCGCGGGGTTCAGCACGACGACGGCTTCGCCGAGCATCGCGCCGTTCTTCGTGCCGCCGAAGCTGAGCACGTCGACGCCGGCGTCGCGCGTGAAGGCGCGCAGCGGCAGGTCGAGGGCAGCGGCGGCGTTCGACAGGCGCGCGCCGTCGAGGTGCAGCTTCATGCCGCGCTCGTGGGCATGGTCCGCGATCGCGCGGATCTCGTCGGCCGTGTACAGGGTGCCGAGTTCGGTGGACTGCGTGATCGAGACGACCAGCGGCTGCGCGCGGTGCTCATCGCCCCAGCCCCAGGCCTCGCGGTCGATGAGCTCGGGGGTGAGCTTGCCGTCGTCGGTCGGGACGGTGAGCAGCTTGAATCCGCCGATCTTCTCGGGGGCACCGCCCTCGTCGACGTTGATGTGCGCGGTGGAGGCCGCGATCACCGCACCCCACCGCGGGAGCATCGACTGCAGGCCCGTGACGTTCGCGCCGGTGCCGTTGAACACCGGGAACGCCTGCACGCCCTCGCCGAACTGCGCCTGGAAGACCTCCTGCAGGCGCACGGTGTACGCGTCCTCGCCGTAGGCGACCTGGTGGCCCCCGTTCGCCGCGGCGATCGCCGCGAGGACCTCGGGGTGGATGCCGGAGTAGTTGTCACTGGCGAATCCCCGGATCGCGGGGTCATGCGTAAGGCTCACCGCACAAGCCTATGTCCCGGATGACGGGGGCGGGCACCGCGGAGGGGTTCCGGATGTCCGAGGCTCGTCCTACCCTCGGAGACATGGAGCGCACCGCAGCGAAGACCGCATTCGCCAACGTCCTCGTCAACACGCTCATCGCGAACGTGACGACGAGCTTCCTGTGGTTCGCGCTCACGTTCTGGGTGTACATCGAGACGCAGTCCGTGCTGGCGACCGGCATCATCGGCGGCGCCTACATGCTCTTCATCGCGTTCTTCGCGATGCTGTTCGGCACGATCGTCGATCGGCACCGCAAGCACACGGTCATGCTGCTGTCGAGCGTGATCTCGGCCGTGGCGTTTCTCATCGCCGGCGTGCTCTACGTCTGGCAGGGCGAGGCGCCGCTCCTCGACCTCGGCGGCCCCTGGTTCTGGCTGTTCTCGGGAATCATCCTGTTCGGCGGGGTGATCGAGCAGCTGCGCAACATCGCGCTGTCCACCACGGTCACCCTCCTCGTGCCGGAGGAGAAGCGCGCGAACGCCAACGGACTCGTCGGCACCGTGCAGGGCATCGCGTTCCTGGTGACGAGCGTGTTCTCCGGACTCTCGATCGGGTTCCTCGGCATGGGATGGACGCTCGCGATCGCGATCGGGGCGATGGCCGTCACGTTCGCCCACCTGCTGTTCATCCGCATCCCCGAGGGCACGCCGGAACCCGATCCGAACGGCAAGAGCGCGCTGGACTTCCGTGGCAGCGTGCAGGCGATCCGGCTCGCGCCCGGGCTGTTCGCCCTGATCATCTTCTCCACGTTCAACAACCTCATCGGCGGCGTCTACATGGCGCTGATGGACCCGTACGGGCTCACGCTGTTCGACGCGCAGACCTGGGGCTTCGCTCTGGCGTTCGCCTCGACCGGTTTCCTGATCGGCGGCGGCCTGGTGGCGAAGTTCGGCCTCGGGCGCAAACCCGTGCGCACGATGCTGCTCGTCGTTATCGCGATGGGGCTGCTCGGCTCGGTCTTCATGCTGCGCGAGTGGTGGCCGCTGTACGTGATCGGCATGTGGGTCTACATGGCCCTGGTCCCGCCGGTCGAGGCCGCGGAGCAGACCGTGATCCAGAAGGTCGTGCCTTTCGAGCGCCAGGGGAGGGTGTTCGGCGTGGCCGCGGCCATGGAGGCGGCGGCAGCCCCGATCACCGCGTTCCTCATCGCGCCGCTCGCGGAGTTCCTCATCATCCCGTACATGGACAGCTCCGCGGGGCAGCGGCAGTGGGGCTGGCTGCTCGGCGAGGGCGAGGCGCGCGGCATCGCGCTGATCTGCCTGTTCGCGGGCCTCGTGATGGTCGTCGCCGCCACGCTGGCCTTCTTCACGCGCTCGTATCGCCACCTCACCGAGCTGTACGCGACCGCGCCGGATCCGATGCCCGAAGACGAGGATGGGCAGGGCACGAGCACTCCGGAAGCCGCGGCGAACGATGCAGGTGATGAGCGAGAGCTGCCCGAGCAGCGAGGTGTCGATGCACCCGCACCGGTGCGCGGGTCGCCTCCGGAACTGCCCGAGCGGTCGATCTGACGGCGCTGCTGCACCGCCGCCCACCGCGAGCTCAGGCCAGGTCGACGATCCGGTCGTTGAGCTCGGCGGCATCCGAGTCCCACAGCGCGACGATCGCCGGCGCGAGCGCGGCCGGATCGAGAGCCTTCGCGCGGAAGGCGACGGATGCTGCGCGCAGCGGCTCGTCCGCATCCCGCGCGGCCTTCGCGTACCCCTGCGCGACCGCGCGGGTCCACGCCTCGCTCGCCGCCTTCACGGCCGCGTAGTTCGCCCCGCCGGCGAGCGGTCGAGCCACCGCTGTCGCGGAGACCATCGCGAATCGCCCGGCATCCGATGCGCGCAGCGCTCCGTCGAAGGCGCGGCTCGTCGCACGCACCGCCTCGAGTGCGGGCAGCAGGGCACGGAAGTCATCGTCGGACTGCCCGGCGAGCCCGCCGCCGCCGCGCCAGCCCCCGACGAGCGAGATCACGCCGTCCACGGGACCGAGGCGCGCAGCGAGAGCGGTCATGTCGTCGAGCGATGTCGCGTCGGCGACCTCGACCTCGGCACCGGCATCCTTCAGCGGCTGAAGTCGCTCGACCGAGCGGCCCGTGGCGACGACGCGCGCGCCGGCGTCGACCAGAGCCCGTGCGAGGGCGAGGCCGGAGGCGCTGGTCGCTCCGGCGAGGACGATGGTGCGGTCGATGACGGTCATGTTCTCAACTTTCGCGGATGAGGCGAACTTCTGCGGCCGATCCGGCCCGGAATGGCCGCAGAAGTTCGGAATGGCCGCAGAAGTCGGCGGCGGATCAGTCGTCGGTGCCGCGGATGCCGACCGTCGACTCGATCACGGGCTTCATCTTCTTGTCGAGGGCCTCGAAGAACATCGACAGCGGGAACTCGTCGTCCAGCACGGCGTCGGTGTAGCCCTTCGGGGCTCCGGAGAGGATCTCGTCCGAGAGCCCGCGGGCCCAGTTCGACGCCGGGTGCGGCGTGAGCACGCTGCGGACCAGGTCGTAGGCCGCGAGCCAGTGCGCGGTCTTCGGACGGTCGATCGAGCGCCAGTAGAGCTCGTCGATCGCGTCGCCCAGAGCGACGACCGCATCGGGGACAGCGTCCCAGTCGAATGCGAGGGCCGTGTCGGTCCAGTGCAGCACGCCGCGCTGGTGCAGCCAGGCGAACAGCAGCTGGCCACCGAGGCCGTCGTAGTTGCGCACGCGCGAGCCCGTGATCGCGAACCGGAAGATGCGGTCGAAGATCACGGCGTACTGCACGAGACCGGCCTGGTCGAGCGTCTCCTGCTCGATCGCGGTGAGGTCCTCGCCGGCCGATGCGCGGGCGGCGAGCGACCGCTCGATCTTCACCGACTCGCGGAAGGCGGTCAGGTCGCAGCGCAGCTCCTCGAGCGAGTAGAGGAAGAACGGCATCCGCTGCTTGATCATGAACGGGTCGAACGGCAGGTCGCCGCGCATGTGCGTGCGGTCGTGGATGATGTCCCACATCACGAACGCGCGCTCGGTCAGCGCCTGGTCGTCGAGCATCGCGGCGGCGCGCTCCGGCAGGTCGAGCTTCGTGATCTCGGCGGCGGCACGGGTCACGCGCCGGTAGCGCGCGGCCTCGCGGTCCTGGAAGATCGCACCCCAGGTGAAGGACGGGATCTTGCGCATGGCGACGGTCTCGGGGAAGAGCACGGCCGAGTTCGTGTCGTAGCCGGGGGTGAAGTCCACGAGGCGCAGCGAGACGAACAGCTTGTTGCCGTAGTCGCCGGCTTCGAGGTCGGCGATGAACTCCGGCCAGATGGTCTCGACGATGAGCGCCTCGACGAGGCGGTCGCTGGAACCGTTCTGCGTGTACATCGGGAAGACCACGAGGTGGCGGATGCCGTCGACGCGGTGCTGCTGCGGCTGGAAGGCCACGAGCGAGTCGAGGAAGTCCGGCACTCCGAAGCCCTCCGACGCCCAGCGGTCGAAGTCGACGATCGAGGCGGCCAGGTAGTCGGCGTCGTGCGGGAACACGGGAGCCAGAGCGCGGATGCCGGCGGTGATGGCCGCGACGAGCTCGGTGGCCTTCCCGTGGACGGCCGAGTCGGTCGATGCCTCCGGGATCGAACCGTCCTTGACCTGCAGCTCGCGGATCGCGATCGCGGCATCCTTCAACTGCGCCCAGGCGGCGGAGTCCTCGACGCCCTCCGATGCAGAGTGCGCCTGCACTGAGCCTGTCGAAGTGTCCTCGACGACCTCGGGTTCGCCGACGATGGCCTGTGCAGCGGAGCTGTTGGCGGAAATGATGGACATCGGGACCTCCGATCCTGAGGAATGCCGGAAACTTTCCGGTCATAACGGAATACTGACGATAATCTTACATCCATGGATGATTCTGTCGACCGCGCGATCGTCGCGGAGATCGCCCGCGACGGCCGGGCCACGCTGTCCCAGCTGTCCGAGGCGATCGGTCTCTCGGTCTCTGCCGTGCAGTCGCGACTGCGTCGCCTCGAGACGCGCGGCGTGATCTCCGGCTACCGTGCCATCCTCGATCCCGAACTGGTGGGCACGCCGCTGTCCGCGTTCATCGAGATCACGCCCCTCGACCCGGCGCAGCCCGACAACGCCCCCGAACTGCTCGAGCACCTCGACGCGATCGAGGCATGCCACTCGATCGCGGGCGATGCCAGCTACATGCTGTTCGTGCGCGTCGCCTCGCCGCGCGCGCTCGAGGAACTGGTGCGCGACGTGCGCACGGCGGCGAACGTCAGCACCCGGACCACGGTCGTCCTGCAGACGTACTACGAGCACCGGCCGATCATCCCGCTCGCCACCGAGGCGTAGCCGCCCGGGAAACTTCCGCCCGCCTCAGAGCACCGCGCCGACCATGGCCTCGCCGAGGGGTGAGCGCAGGTGCAGCATCCGTGCGCCGTCGCGCTCGCTGGCGATCAGCCCGGCCTCGCGGAGCACGGTGAGATGATGCGAGGCCGTCGACGCCGCGATCCCGGCCTCCCTGGCGACCTGCGAGGTCGTGCGCGCGGTCCCCGCGCGGAGCAGGATGCCGGCCCTCGCGGGGCCGAGCAGGGCGCCCAGAGCATCCGCGATCTCGGTCTCGTCTCGTGCCCAGCCCGCGGTCACGCCGCGCGCCGGGTAGAACAGGGTCGGCTGCGCCGGCGGCTCGGTGAGCACCATGCACCCCCACGACGACAGGACCGACGGCACGAGCACCAGCCCGCTGCCGTGGCAGTCGACCTGCTCGCTGTGCCGACGGAGCGAGACCCGCACGGCGTCTGCGCCCCAGCTCACCTGCGGGTGGAGGGCTCCGGCCATGCGCGCGATGCCCGCCGTCGCGATCGTGCGGGATCGCACCGCGACGTCGGCGCGCAGCAGACGCTCGAGCTGCGGCCACACCGGCGCGAGCGCGGCATCCCACACCTCCGACCAGGCGTCGGCGATCATGCGCCGAGCGCGAGCGGGATCGTGCTGCATCTCGCGCAGCGCCCGCTGCCGCGCGCCGGTCGAACGGAGCACCATCTTGCCGAAGTCCACGCGCATCCCCTCGAGCGGGGCATCGCGCAGGGCGGCCAGCTCGGCCTCCGGGGTCATCTCCCAGTGCGGAGCAGCGGTGAGGAAGTCGGGCAGATACCCGTCGCCGCCGATCACCGCCACGAGCAGGCCGAAGGCGTCATGCGGGAGGCGGTCGCGGACGACGCGGAGCCACCCCCACTGCAGCGGGTGCTGCTCGGGTCGCAGCAGCACCCGCACGGCGTGGGCCAGTTCGTGTCCGGGGGAGATCCCGAACCGCACCGCCTGGATGTCTCCTGGGCTCAGGTGGAACTCGACCCGGTGATCCGGATGCTCGACACCCTCGACCGGCACGCTGTTTCGATCCACATCGAAACTCTAGGGTGGGCTCCGATGGCTGTCGAGACTGGAGCCATGAACAGCACAGAACTCCTCCCCGAAGGAATCATCGCCGCTGCTGACATCCGTATCGGCACCGGTCGCAGCCGCCGGTTCGTCGGCGCCGAGCACGGCGCAGCCGTCTCGTACTTCTATGTCGAGAATCAGCCGGGCGAGGGCCCGGGCCTGCACTGGCATCCCTATCCTGAGACCTGGGTCGTGCTCGAGGGCACCGCTCGCATCACCGTCGGCGACGACACCTTCGTCGCGGGCGCCGGAGACACCGCCACCGGTCCCGCGTTCACACCGCACTGCTTCACGAACGTCGGGGACGGCGTCCTGAAGATCATCGGCATCCACGCATCCGCCACCATCATCCAGACGTTCCTCGACGAGGACTGACACCAGGAGCCCCCATGTCCTTCCAGGCATACCTCGACAAGGTCGAGACCCAGACCGGCCTCACCCCGCGGCAGTTCATCGCTCTCGCGAAGGAGCAGGGCTTCGACGAGACCACCAAGTCCACCGTCGTCCTGAACTGGCTCAAAGAGGAGTACAGCCTCGGGCACGGACACGCGCAGGCGATGGTCCACGTGATCCTCAAGGGGCCGAAGATCAGCGACAAGCACGTCGGCAAGGGCGGCGCGCACGGAGACAAGTCCGACACGCTCTGGCTCGACGGCAAGGACAGCAACCCGAATCCCTGACGCTTCGACGGGCTCAGCGACCCAGCGATGCTTCGACAGGCTCAGCGACCCAGCGGCTCAGCGACCCCGCGACGCTTCGACGGGCTCAGCGACCCAGCGACGCTTCGACCCAGCGGCTCACCGACCCAGCGACGCTTCGACCCAGCGGCTCAGCGACCCAGCGAGTGGGTCCCTGAGCTGGTCGAAGGGCCCGCATCGGTGCGGCCAGTAGGATTCCCTGCGTGGCAGCATCCTCACAGCGCAAGAAGAAGAGCACGGGCGCGAAGCGCACCCCGGCCCGCACGAGCGGCAACCCGGCGAAGCGCAGCGGCAACCCCGCGAAGCGCCCGGTGATCGAAGCGGGCCCCGTCACGGCGTCCGACTGGATCGGCGCTGCGCGCCTGCGGACCCTGCCGCTCGCGGTGGCTCCCGTGGTCATCGGCACCGGAGCCGCGCGCAGCACCGGACCGGAGTTCCACTGGGTCATCGCGCTCGCCTGCCTCGCCGTCGCCGTGCTGCTGCAGATCGGCGTGAACTTCACGAACGACTACAGCGACGGCATCCGCGGCACCGATGCGCACCGGGTCGGACCCGCGCGTCTCACCGCCTCGGGCCGGGTGAAGCCGCGCACCGTGCTCATCATCGGACTGATCTTCTTCGCCCTCGCCGCCGCCGTCGGCGTCGCGATCGTGGTGCGGACGGGACAGTGGTGGATGCTCGCCATCGGCGCTGCCTGCATCGTCGCCGCCTGGTTCTACACCGGCGGCAAGCGCCCGTACGGGTACTACGGCCTCGGCGAGGTGTTCGTCTTCGTCTTCTTCGGGCTCGTCGCCACGCTCGGCACCACCTGGGTGCAGATCTTCGACCTGCCGCAGCAGGCGTGGCTCGGGGCGATCGCGGCCGGCCTTTTCGCGTGCGCGGTGCTGCTCGCCAACAACCTCCGCGACATCGATCAGGACCGCGAGGTCGGCAAGCGCACCCTGACGGTGCTGATCGGCCGTCGCGCGACCCAGGTGCTGTTCACGCTCTTCGTGCTCGCGCCGTTCGGAATCGCGGTGTTCCTCGCTCTGCTGTTCCCGATCGCCTGGATCGCGCTGCTCGCGCTGCTGGCGGGACTCCCGGCCATCCTGATCGTGTGGACCTATCGTCAGCCGCGCGAGCTGGTGGTCGCCCTCGCGCTCACCTCGCTCACCGCGCTGCTGTATGCGGGCGCGCTGTTCTGGGCGTTCGTCGGCTGACGACGGCATCCGCCACTCGCCGAACCGGCCCCTGGGAAACGAACCCGCCCCTTGAGAGCGGATTCACGGGGCCCGTTCGCGCAGAGAGGGGTGGCTCGGCGGGCTCACGAAGAGGCCCAGAGCGAGCGAGCTTCAGGCCCTCGAGTCTCCGTCGATCGCCTCGTCCTCGGCTTCGGCGTCCGCGTCGGTCCGGGCGCCCGAGGTGCGGCTCTCGCGACGCTCGAGCAGGCGAGCGGAGGCATCGGTCAGGGGGGCGCGCAGGAACAGCATCGAGATGCTCACGCCGATGAGGGCCGAGAAGATCGCGGCGAGCCACCAGAACTCGCGGAAGATCGGGAAGAAGAACCAGAGGATCGCGAGCGGGACGAGGAACGCCAGCAGCCGCAGCACGGTGTAGACGAGGAAAGGGGCGGTCTTCTTCACCCCGTCAGTCTACGTTCGCGCCCTATGAGCTCCCCGACCGCTCAGCCGTCGATGCCGAGGCCGGCGAACGGGATGCCGCGCACCACGCGTCGCCACGGATGCTCGCCGAGCGACCAGAGGAGCCTCTCGTCCGGATCGAGCGCGAGGTCCTCGCAGCCGACAGGCAGGGAGACCGGGTCTCGCTCGAGTCGGTCGCGCGTGCCGCGCCAGAGGATGCCGGGGCGCAGCCGGTCCGACTGCGAGACGAAGTAGCGGTCTCCCCAGCGGACGGCGCCCTGCATCGAGCGGATGCCGGGGGCGAAGCGCTCCGCCTCCTCGAATCGGTCGTCGTCGCCATCCGGGATGTCGAACTCGCCGATCCGGCCGCTGCCGTCGGTGCGGTACTCGCCGATGAGCACGCGGCGCAGCGGTTCGCCGTCGGCGTCGAAAACGCGGCCGAGGTAGGAGCACCGCAGATCCACCGGGTGCACCCTGGTCCGCACCGCGACCAGCGCGGTCGCTCGCCAGCCGCGGCCGCGGGCTCCGGCCAGTCGCCGGGCGAGGGAGCCGCGCACGCGGCGGATGTCGGAGAGGTCGAACTCCCAGATGCCGCGACCGGTCGCCGCCACGAACAGGCGATCGTCGAACCAGGCGAGCCCGCCGGCGTGGATCTGCGCCGGCAGGAGCTCGCCGTCGTCGTCATCCACCGCGAGCAGCACGTCGAGGTGCCGTGACCGCTCCAGATCGACGAAGGCGACCCGGGAGGCGAGGTGATTCCTGGCACGGTCCTGGCGGAACCAGCTCACGGCGAGGGTGCGCCGCCCGCGCCAGAGGCCGAGATCGATGCCCTGCGGGTACCAGCGCTGAGTCCAGGACCGGGCGCTGAGCCACCGCAGATCCACGGTGTCGCGCCGCTTCTGGCGCACGGGGCGCCAGGTCGATCCGAAGGGCCAGAGCATGCCGTCCATCGTCGCCGATCGGAGACCGCGGCGCGAACTCGCCCGCGCGTGGCGCGGGGAGACCGCGCAGGACACCGCGCGTTCACCTGCGCGTCCCCGGTCGGCAACGAACGCCTGACACCATGCCTGACACCGCTCACCACCGGGAGATCCGTGCGCACACCCCTCGTCACCGTCATCCTGCCTGCCAAGGACGCCGGCGAGTACATCGGGACGACGCTCGAGACGCTCACCCGCCAGTTCGCCGACCCGTCTGCGCTCAAGCTCGTCGCGATCGACGACGGATCCCGCGATGACACGGGGTCGATCATGCAGCGCTACGCGGAGCGCTTCGGGCGGGCCGAGCTCGTGCGCAATCCGCGGCCACGCGGGCTGGCGAGTGCGCGCAACCAGGGGCTGGCGCATGTCGAGGGAGAGGCCTTCTGCTTCCTCGACGGTGACGACTGGATGCAGCCGCGGCGCCTCGAGGTGCTCGCTTCGCGGCTCGGCGAACTCGGCTGCGACTTCCTCCGCACCGACCACGTCACGGTGACCGCGGGCCGTCGCGCCCTGGTGCGCGCGCCGCATCCCTGGCGCGAGCAGGTCACACCGGCGCGGGAGGCGATCCTCCCCGAGAACGAGTCCACGATGGTCGACTACCCCTTCGCGTGGGCGGGCCTCTTCCACCGTCGGATCATCGACCGCGGCCTGGCCGCCTTCCCGCCCGGCCTGTTCACGGCGGAGGACCGTCCGTGGATCTGGCGACTGCACCTGCGGGCCGACAGCTTCGCCGTCGTCGACGCGCCCGCGCTGCTCTACCGGCGCGGTGTCACGACCTCGCTGACGCAGGTGCGGGATCGACGCCAGCTCGACTTCGCGAAGGCGATGCACCAGGTGCTCGACACCGTCGACACCGACCCTGAGGCCGACCGCTTCCGCGCGAAGGCCGTGTGGACCGCGCTCGCGCTGAGCTCCCACCACCTCGTGCGTTCCCGGAGGATGCGACCGGCGCTGCGTGCCGAGATGCGCGCCGGCATCCGCGACGTGCTGGCGAGGCTCCCCGATGCCGAGGTCGCCGCTGTGCTCGGACGCTTCGACGGCCCGCGTCGGCGCGTGCTCGCACGGGTGCTCCGGCAGGCGGGGAGGGCGTCGTGACCCAGCTCTTCGCCCTGCACAGCGCCTACGGACTCGCGACGGCGTCCGCGGCGATCGATGCCGGGCTGCTCGACACGACGACGCCCGAGCATGTCGACCGCCTCCTCGTCCCGTTCACCTCGTCGCGCGTCCCGGAGACCACCGTGGGCATCGCTGTCGACCCGGCGCTGCGCTCCCTACGGGAGCGGTTCGGTCGCATCGAGGAGCTCGAGGGGATCCTCGGGCCGCTGCATCCGAGCTCGTGGGAACCGTCCGACGGCGACCTGCCCATCCTCGAGCGCCTCCTCACCCGCGTCTGGTCGCTGGATCCGCACGATCTGGAGCTGTTCGTGCAGAGTCCGCAGGTCGCACCGGCGCGCACGCTGATGTCGCTGTTCCCGCACGCCCGCATCACCGTGATCGGCGACGGCCTGATGACCTACTCGCCGATGCGGGTGCGCCTGCCGCACACGGTCGCCGCCCGCATCGGACGCGTCGTGCACGCCGACGTCGTGCCCGGTGTGCGCCCGCTCGTCGGATCGCCGCACGCCGAGATCGTGCCGGTGCCTCCCGCGGTCTTCGCCGCCGCGCTCAGAGAGACGGATGCCGCGGAGACGGAAGCCCTGTTCGACGAGGAGCTCCCCACCGTGCTCGTGCTCGGGCAGTACCTCTCGGCCCTCGGGCTGATGAGCCCTGCCGAGGAGATCGCCCTCCAGGAGCAGATGATCGACCGCGCCGCACGGTGGTCGCCACGGCGCATCGTCTTCAAGCCGCATCCGTCGGCTCCTCCGCTGCTGACCGACGCGGTGCGGGCGCGGGCGACGGCGCAGGGTGCGGCCTTCGAGGAGTATCGCGGCGGCCTCGCCGCCGAACTGCTGGCCGAGCGGCTCGACGCCGTGGCCGTGGTGGCGGGGTTCTCCACCGCGCTCCCGACCGTGCACGCGCTGTTCGGCCGGGCGATCGGTGCGGCCGGCGCCGACACGGTGCTCCGGCGGTTGACCCCATTCGAGAACAGCAACAGGATCCCGGCGACCATCGTCGACGCCCTCACCCGCGACCGCTCGCCGTACGCCGATCCCGCACGCCTGCAGCTGCTGGTCGACGCGGTCGGCTACGCGATGCAGCCGGAGCTCGCCGGGCACCTGCGACCCCGGGCCGAAGAGCTCCTCCGCGGGCTCGATGCGCGCGAGCGCGACCGGTACTTCGCGCCGGAGAGGCTCGCCGACCTGCGGCTGCCCGGGGCCCCGGCCGACGGCATCGTGCGACGGATGCTGCGCCCTGCCGGGGGAGTGGGCAGAGTCGAGGAGTGGCGGCTCACGGCCATCGGCGCTCGCCGCAGGGCCGGGCGGGCATGGCGGGCGATACGAGGGAGATGACGGTGGAGACGACGGTGGAGACGGTGCCGAGGACGGTGGCGATCATTCCGGCGCGCGGTGGATCGAAGCAGGTCCCGCGCAAGAATCTGCAGCGGGTCGGCGGTGTTCCCCTCGTCGAGCGCGCGGTGCGGGCGGCAGTGGCGGCGAGCATCGACCTGGTCGTGGTCTCGACGGACGACGAGGAGATCGCGGCGGTGGGCGCGGCGGCCGGCGCGCGCGTGATCCGGCGGCCGGCAGAGCTCTCCGGCGACACCGCCGCATCGGAGAGCGCGATCCTGCATGCGCTCGACGCACTCGAGGCCGACGGCGAGCGTTTCGACATCGTGGCCTTCCTGCAGGCGACGTCGCCCTTCATCCCGAGCGATGCCCTGTCCGCAGCGGTCGACGAGGTGCGCGCCGATCGCGCCGACAGCGTCTTCTCGGCGCACCAGACCTATGGGTTCCTGTGGCGGCGCGACGCCGAGGGCGCGGCGGTCGCGATCAACCACGACGCATCGCACCGGCCGCGGCGTCAGGACCGGGAGCCGCACCACCTCGAGACGGGCGCCTTCTACGTCTTCCGCGCCGAGGGGTTCCGTCAGAGCCGACACCGCTTCTTCGGGCGCACCCGCGTCGCCGAGGTGCCGGAGTGGACGGCGATCGAGATCGACGACGAGCACCAGCTGCGCATCGCGCGTGCGCTCGCCGCACTGCATGACACCGTCGGCCCGATCCCGGTGCGGGCCGTCGTCACCGATTTCGACGGCGTGCACACCGATGACACGGCGATCATCGACGCCGACGGCGGGGAGCGCGTGCGCGTCAGCCGTGAGGACGGCATGGGCGTGGCGCTGCTGCGCCGGGCGGGGGTGCCGATGCTGATCCTGTCGACCGAGGTCAATCCCGTCGTCCGCGCGCGCGCCGACAAGCTGCGCGTCCCGGTGCTGCACGGCATCGACGACAAGGAGGCCGCCCTGCGCGTCTGGGCGCACGACAACGATCTGCCCCTCGCCGACATCGCCTATCTCGGCAACGACGTCAACGACCTCCCCGCCCTGCGCATCGTCGGCTGGCCGATCGCGGTCGCGGATGCGCATCCGCTGGTCCTCGCGGAGGCCCGCGTCGTGCTGCGGCGTCGCGGCGGCGACGGTGCTGTTCGCGAGCTGGTCGAGCGGGTGTTGTCGAGCTGACCGCCGCCGGTAACCCTCCGGTCGCGCGGTGTTCACCCCCGCCGCGTACCCAGGAGGGAGGGGTCCGCGAGGGCCGTTCGACGACCGGAGGAATCATGACTGTCAGCATCGGCTCACGGGTGATCGGCGGCGGCCGTCCCGCCTACGTCATCGCCGAGATCGGCTTGAACCACAACGGAGACGTCGACATCGCGAAGCGGCTCATCGACGTCGCCGCGCGCGCCGGCGCCGACGCCGTGAAGTTCCAGAAGCGCACGCCGGAGATCTCGACCCCCGAGCACATGCGCGACGTCCCGCGCGAGACGCCGTGGGGGACCATGAGCTACCTCGACTACCGGCGCCGTGTGGAGTTCGGCCGCGACGAGTACGTCGAGATCGGCGACCACGCCACGATGCAGGGCCTCGACTGGTTCGCCTCGCCGTGGGATGTGCCGAGCGTCGCCTTCCTCGAAGAGCTCAACGTCGTCGCCCACAAGGTGGCATCGGCGAGCCTCACCGACACCGAGCTGCTGGTCGCCCTGCGCGAGACCGGCAAGCCCGTCATCCTCTCCACCGGGATGTCGACGATCGAGCAGATCGACCGGGCGCTCGACACGCTCGGCACGGATCGCGTCGTGCTGATGCACGCCACCTCGACCTATCCGCTCGAGCCGGAGGAGGCGAACCTGCGCGTGATCTCGACGCTCCGCGACCGCTACGCCGGCGTGCCGGTCGGCTACTCCGGCCACGAGCGCGGGCTGCAGATCTCCCTCGCGGCGGTCGCGCTCGGCGCGGTCGCGGTCGAGCGCCACATCACGCTCGACCGCACGATGTGGGGCTCCGACCACGCCGCCTCTCTCGAGCCCACCGGTCTCGAGCACCTCGTCCGCGACATCCGCGTGATCGAGAAGGCGCTCGGCGACGGCGTCAAGCGGGTGTTCGACAGCGAGCGCGCGCCGATGGCGAAGCTCCGCCGCATCCCCGCATGACGGATGCCGCGGGCATCCGCGTCATAGCGATCGCGGATGCCGACTCGTTCGTGAAGTGGTCGGCTGCCCTCCTCGGCGGCGTCCCGGGTCTCCGGCCGCATCTGCTCCTCGTGCGTACTCCGCTCACCGCGAGCGTCGAGCAGCAGCGCACGGCCCTCGCCGGCACCGGTCTTCGCCCCGAGGATGTCACGCGCGTGAGCTTCGCCGAGACGGCCGGATGGCTGGAAGGCCAGCGCCCCGATGTGGTGCTGCTGGCGGGTCGCGGACCGTTCGTCCGGCTCATGGGACGAGTGATCGACTCTCTGACGCACCGGCCGGTGACGATCTCGGGCCTCCCCGGCATGGCGATCCCCGCGCAGCGCGGAGCGCTGGACTACCGGCGGCACACGGATCTGCTGGTGGTCCACTCGCACCGGGAGGAGCGCGCCTTCGCGGAGCTCAGCCGTCACATCGGCGTCACGATGCCCACAGCGCTCGCGACCCTCCCCTTCGCGCGCCGACGCCAGCGGATGCTGCGCCCGGAGCGCGCTCGCGTCGAGGCGCTCGCCGCTCGTCCCGGTGGGGTCGCGGTCGCCGAGCGTCCGCCGCTGCCGGTCGCGGTGCGTCCGCCGGCGACCGACATCGTGTTCGCGGCCCAGGCGCTCGTGCCGGTCGCGCACGAGGAGCGCGTGGAGATCGCCGCGACTCTCGTGCGGGCGGCCGAGGCGGATCCCGGCCGTCGCGTCGTGGTGAAGCTGCGGTCGCGACCGGGGGAGGCCGAGACGCATCTCGAACGCGATCCCTACGTCGCCCTGCTTCCGCCCCGCCGACCCCGCAACCTCGTCTTCTCATACGACTCGATGGCGTCGGCACTGGAGAGCGCGGCGGGCCTTGTCACCGTGAGCTCGACCGCGGCCATCGAGGCGACCGCCCTCGGCATCCCGGTGATCGCGCTCGACTCCTTCGGCGTGAGCAAGAGCCTCCTGAACACGGTGTTCGTGGGCAGCGGCCTGCTCGGCGGGCGGAACGAGGTCGTAGCCGGTCGCTTCCGGCATCCGCACCCCGACTGGCTGCGCGACAACTACTTCCATCCCGAGGCGGAGTCGGACTGGTGGCAGCGGGTGCAGGAGCTCGTGGCGATGCGCCGGGCCGGCGCCCTTCCGCACCGTCGCGTCCCCGCAGCGCGAGGCGGTGCTCTGCACGACGCGTGGCATCGGGCGAGTGTGCTCGGGCGCGAGGACCGGTCGCTCCGGGGCGGGCTGGCGCTGACGGTCGGAGCACCGGCCACGCGCGCTCTGTCGGCGGTGCGCCGTCGTCGGGAGCCGTCGGACGGCGGCACCTGGGTCGACCCGTCGACCGACTTCACGCTCGAGCCGAACCCGTTCCACGACTCGATCCGGCGCTGAGCCCGCGGCGCGGACATCCGGGGCGGCATTCGACGAGCTGCCTCAGGCTCTTGACGGCTGTGCAGCGGCATCCGCTCTGCCAGGGGAAACACGGACGAAGTCTCGCGCGCACGGCGATTCGCCTGCGGACACGCCGTGAGCGGGCCGTGGCATCCGGGATTCCCGACGCCACGGCCCGCTCGGCTGTGCTTCGAATGCTGTGCACTCAGCTGCTGCGCTTGATCGCGCGGACCCCGACCACGAGTCCGACGATCGCGACCGCGAGCGCGGACACCCAGCCCCAGAGCACGGTGATGTCGCCGAGGTCGCCCGCGAACAGGGCGCGTTCGGCCTGCACGACCCAGTTGATCGGGTTGACCGAGGCCACGGCCCGCATCCAGCCCGGAGCGTCGTCGAGCGGCAGCAGCATGCCCGACAGGATCAGCAGCGGGAAGATGAGCGACTGCTGCACGCCCCAGAACAGCCACTCGCGGTCCTTCGTGGCGAGGGCCAGCGAGTAGGAGAGCGACCCGAGCCCCACGCCGAAGACGGCGAGCAGCGCCAGTCCGATGAGCAGGCCCGGGATGTCGGCGGCGAACCCGAACGGCCACGCGATCAGGACGATCACCAGCGCCTGCACGACGATCGGTGCGATCTCCTTGAGTGCGCGCCCGACCAGCAGCGAGGAGCGGGCGAGCGGGGCGACGAGCGTGCGCTCGTGCGAGCCGGTCATCATCTCGTACTGCAGATTCGATCCGGTGGCTCCGGTACCGAAGAGCACGATCATGACGAGTACCCCCGGCACGAACCAGGCGAGCGTCTCGCCGGCCGGACGCCCGGAGTCGCCGATCAGCAGCGGCGCGAACAGCCCCAGGAAGATCAGTGGCTGCAGCAGGCTGAAGATCAGCGTGAAGGGATCGCGGAGCACGGGCTTGAGCTCGCGGGTGAGCACGTTCCTCGTGTCGCGCGCGAGGTTGGGGCGCACGAGCGTGTCGATGGCGGTCATGAGAGGACTCCTGTCTTGCTGGTCTCGGAAGCGGTGTCTGCCGCGTCGGAATCGGATGCCTCGTTCTCGGCATCCGTCCCTTCCCCGGCCTCACGGAGGGTGCGGCCGGTGAGCGCGAGGAACACGTCGTCGAGTGTCGGCGGCACGCCCGTCGCCCGAGTGACGGAGATGCCCGCGGCATCCAACTCGCGGACGATCACGGGCAGCAGCCGGTCGCCGTCCGGCACGGCAAGTGACACGGCGTCGCCGTCGAGCGCGACCTTCGCGGTGCTGAGGCGGGCGACCACGGGGTGCGCGCTCGCCGCCGTCGCGGCATCCGCGAAGCCGAAGGTGAGCACGTCGCCGGCGAGCGTCGCCTTGAGGGCCGTCGCGCTGTCGTCGGCGATGATGCGGCCCTTGTCCATGACCATGACGCGCTCCGCGTAGCGGTCGGCCTCCTCGAGGTAGTGCGTGGTGAGGAAGACGGTCGTGCCGTGCTGGGTGCGGAGATCGAGGATGTGCTCCCAGAGGTTCGCCCTGCTCTGGGGGTCGAGTCCGGTGGAGGGCTCGTCGAGGAAGATCAGCGGCGGGGCGTGCATCAGGCCGAGGGCGATGTCGAGCCGGCGCTTCTGCCCGCCGCTGAGCTGCTGCACGCTCCGCGTCGCGAACGAGGAGAGGTCGAGCGACTCGATCAACTCATCGGCCCGACGGATGCTGTCGCGCTTCGACATGCCGTAGAACGAGCCCTGACTGAGCAGCTCGTCGCGCACGCGCTGCGAGAAGCTGCCGCTCGTGAGCTGTCCGACGTAGCCGATGCGGGCGCGGACGCCGGCGGCATCCGTCCTGATGTCGTGCCCGACCACCCGCGCGGTGCCGGCGGTCGGAGGGATGAGCGTCGTCAGCATCCGGAGGCTGGTGGACTTGCCGGCGCCGTTCGGGCCGAGGAACGCGACGAGCTCGCCGCGGGCGGCTGTGAAGGAGAGGTCGGTGACGGCTTCGACCTTCTTCTTCTTGACGGTGAAGACCTTGGTGAGGCCCTCGGTTTCGATGATGGATTCGTTCGTCATGCTTCGAAGCTAGAAGGCAACCAGGACAGATCCTGTCCGCGATTTCTGGCAATCTGTGAGACATGTCCGACACCACCTCTCGAGCCCTCGCCCTGCTCAACCTGCTGCAGACGCATCGGCACTGGCCGGGAACCGAACTCGCGACGCGGCTCGGCGTCACCGAGCGCACCGTGCGCCGTGACGTCGACCGCCTGCGCGAGCTCGGCTACCGGGTCGAATCCACGCCCGGAGCCGCAGGAGGCTATCGCCTCGAGGCAGGGAGCGCCGTGCCGCCGCTGCTGCTCACCGACGACGAGGCCGTCACGATGGCCATCGGGCTGCGGGTCGCGGCCACGCAGCAGCTCGTCGGCGGACCGGAGGTCACGCTCACCGCGCTCGCCAAGCTCGAGCAGGTGCTGCCGCAGGCGCTGCGTCGACGCGTGAACGCGCTCGCGGCCTCGGTGCAGACCCCGCGCATCGGCGACGGTCCCGTGGTCTCGCCCGTGGTGCTCGGTGAGATCGCCCTCGCCACCCGCGACACCGAGCGGCTGCGCCTGCGGTACGTCGACGCGGCCGGTGCGGAGAGCATCCGCCGCGTCGAGCCCCACGCGCTGGCACCCGCCGGGCGCAAGTGGTTCCTGCTGTGCTGGGATCTCGATCGAGACGACTGGCGCACGTTCCGCGTCGACCGGATCGAATCGGTCGAGCACACCCGCGTCCTGTTCCCACGCCGGGAGATCACCGAGGCGGAGATCGAGGAGCGGGTGCTCATCGCGTCGTCGTGGTCGCCGCAGAAGGTCGAGGGGGATGCCGTGATGGAACTGCCGCTCGCCGAGATGCAGGACCGCTTCGGGCCCTGGTGGCAGGGCGCGACGGCCGAGGGGGATACGCACACCCGGTGGCCGATCGGCGGGTCGGACTGGCGCGAGGCGATGTACGCGTTCCTCTGGATCCCCGAGGGCGTCGAGTACGCGATCACCTTCCCCGATCAGGATCGCGCCGAGCTGCGCGAGGCGGTGGAGCGTCTGCTGCGGGCGATCGACCGGCCGACGCCGGCGACGCGGGCGTGACAGCGGTGCCGTTCAGGTGAGACTCGGCGGATTCGCGTCGTCCCAGCGCTGGAAGGTCTGCACCCACCAGAACCACGCGAAGAGACTGAGGGCGGCGGCCTCGCCGAGGAGCACGATCGGGAACGCGCCGAGCTGCTCGCGGAAGACGAAGGCGGCGAGGAGCAGCAGCAGATCCGCGATCATGAGTCCTGCCACCCAGCGATAGACGGACCTCTGCCGCGCGGTCGGCGGCGTCTCCATCTCGTCGACGGGCCCGCGCGAGTGCAGGATCGGCACGGCGGCGAAGATCCCGAAGAAGATCAGCGTCACGGCGAAGTGGATGCTGGGCGGATACGGCCAGAAGTTGAACGGGAAGTCGGCGTTCAGCCCAGGGAGGAAGGTGAGGCCGGCCATCACGACCGCCGTGACGACGGCGATGACGGAGACGAGGGCGGAACCCGGCGTCGTGATTCCCCGTCTCGCGCGGATCACGGCCAGCGCGATGACGACGACGATCACGACGACGGCATAGGCGGCGACACCCGCGCGGACATCGTCGAGGTACGCGGCGGGGACGCATTCCTCCGTGCCGGGGCAGGCGAGCCCGTCGATCGGCTGCTCGGGGTCGATGCCCGTCGGGACGAGCGCGATGAGCGGCGCGAAGAGGGCGGCGATGTCGAGCAGGATCGTCGCCCGGTTGCGTCCGGACAGTGCGAGGAGTGCGA
Organism: Microbacterium sp. LWH11-1.2; assembly: GCF_038397745.1. Lineage (NCBI taxonomy): Bacteria > Bacillati > Actinomycetota > Actinomycetes > Micrococcales > Microbacteriaceae > Microbacterium > Microbacterium sp. LWH11-1.2. The sequence goes on from NZ_CP151636.1 coordinate 2,009,965, forward strand.
GAGCGGCGGCGATCAGAGCCCCGACGAACACGTTGCGCGCCGGGGTGTAGAAGTAGTGGCTGATCGAGGGGAGTGGCTCCCAGCCGAAGGCGAGCGGATCCCACGACACGACGACCGTCTCGATCGCCACGCTCACCAGGAGAGCGAAGACCACGAAGACGAGCGACAGCCGCAGGTAGCGATGCGTCTTCTGCGCGGTGGTCGCGGAGTCGAGCGCAGGGGCCATGCCCGTGACGGTACACCCGACCGCCGACGGCGAACCCGCACGACTCCGGACGATCGGAGGAGTCATCGGAAGACTCATCGGGTTATCTCAGGCAACGATCCTGGCCAAGAAGGTCACGGCCCGGTAACGTCGTCTCCATCGCGGCGATCCGGGCGGTCCCGGGCCTCAGCTCATATCTGACGGCGTTGCGGGTTCGACTCCCGCCGTCGCGTCCACGTCAGAAGGGCCGCGATCTCCCTCCCCGGAGATCGCGGCCCTTCTCGTTCGCGAGTGACCGGCGCCTCAGCGCGGCACGGCCATGGTGATCACCCAGAAGAGGGTCGTGAGGGCGCAGATCGCGAGACTGATGTACGCGAGCACGAGCGCGGTCTGCACCTTCCGCCGTCCCGGCGCGGACATCCGGGATGCCTTGAGCCAGGAGTGCCCGTTGATCAGTGCGGCGATCCCCAGCGGCGCGGCCAGGAAGAGCATGAACAGACCCCAGACCGGGATGGGGACGGACAGCGCGAAGAAGAGACTGGCGATGGCCAGGCCGAGCGAGCGCGTGGCCGGCCTGTCGCTGGGCAGGATGCTCGCTTCGGAAGCGGTCGCGCTCCGCGGGGCGGGGCGGGAGGTGTCGGTCATGTGGGCTCCGTTTCGGTCGATTGCAGTGATCCCGGCCAGGGCGGATACGGCTTCATCCGGTTCGCGTCCGGCATCGGCGTGGACGGGGCGGTGCTCCCTCCGGCCACCTCCGCCAGCTGCTCGTCGGTGAGCTCCCCGGAGACCGAGGTCGGCTTCTCCTCGTTGTGATCGTCCACCGTTCCATCCCTTCGACAGACGCCGCCGGGCTGGCGCTGCGGTCTGTCAGTCCATCGTGTGACGGCACAGCACGGCGTCACCATGGACGCAGGTCGCCCCTTCGTCACGGTGCGTCCTCTCGGCGGGAGGGGAGACCGGTGCGCGATCACGGAGAGGGGATTCAGGTCCATGGTCGTGCGGGCGCCCAGCGGGGATCGTTGAGGTCATCGAGCGGGGGCTCTCCGCGTTCGAACATCCGATGCACGTGAACGAGAGGTTCTCATGTCCGAACAGAACGACTACGCCAAGATCATCGCCAAGGCCTGGGCCGACGACGACTTCCGTGCCCGACTCCTCGCCGACCCGGGTGCCACGCTCCTCGCCGAGGGCGTCGAGCTGCCGGCAGGCAAGCGTGTCGTCGTCAACGAAGACACCGCTGACGTGATCAACATCTCCCTGCCTGCTCGTCCGAGCGAACTCTCGGACGAGGCGCTCGATTCGGTCGCGGGCGGGTTCTACTACCCGCAGCTGTCGCGTCCCGAGGACTACGGGAAGCTGGGCAAGAAGTAGTCGGCTCACCGCGCTGACGAGATCGCCGTGCCGTGCTGTGCCTCGAGGCCGCACCGCACGGCGATCATCGTCCTCTCCCGCTCCCGACGTCGAACGGACTTCTCCGATGACCATCTCCGCTGCCGCGACATCCACGGCGCGCGTCACACCGCCTGAGGGGGCTCCGTGGGCGCTCGATCCCCGGGTCGTGGTCCGTGGACTCGACGGGGCCGGTGTCGTCGTGCTGCAGGGGGAGGACTCCTCGCTGCTGCGCGGCGCCGTGCTCGATGCGGTCCTCGGGCTGGTCGACGGCACCCGCACATCCGACGGGATCGTGGCCGCGCTCGCCGGCGCCCATGCGGCCGAACGCGTGCTCTTCGCGATCCACCAGCTGCACCGGCGCGGAGTGATCGCGCCGCACACCGACCACGCCGGCGACCGGGAGCGGGCGTTCTGGGCCGGACTCGGCGCCGACGATCGCAGCCTTTCGCTCCAGACCGTCGCCGTCTTCGCGACGGCCGGGGTGCCCGACGACATCCTCGAGGTCATCGCGGTGGCACTGCGAGACGACGCCGCCGTCGTGCACGTGTCGCGGGATGCGTCGTCGTTCCTCGCCGTCTCCGCCGATCTGCGCCTGGTCCTCGCCGACGACTACACCGACCAGGCGCTCGAGCAGATCAACCGGTCGAGCCTCGCGAGCGGCGTGCCGTGGGTGCTCGTGCGCCCCGATGCGCACGACGTCTGGATGGGTCCGCTCTTCCGACCGGGTGAGACGGCGTGCTGGGAGTGCCTGATGAACAGGCGCCGCACGCGACGAAGGATCCATGCCGCGCTCGGCGCGGACGACGGCAGCCCGCTCACGGTGCCGATGCTCTCCACCGAACGGTCGGCAGGGCTCGTCGGGCGGCTCGTCGCTCTCGAGGTCGCGAAGGTGCTGCGCGGCATCGCTCCCCTCGAGATCGCGGATGCGCCATCCGGATCGTCGTACATCGCCCGCCTGGCGGTCGCCGACTGGACCACCTCGCCCCACGTGGTCGTGCGCCGACCGCAGTGCCCCGCGTGCGGCGATCCGACACCGCCGCCGACCTCGCGGGTGCAGCCGAGTCCCGAGAGGGCGAGGCTCGAGGTCGGCGGCGGGCTGCGCACCGCGACACCCGAGGAGACGTTCCGCCGATTCCGACATCACATCAGCGCCCTCTCCGGCGCCGTCGCCGAAATCGAGGAGCAGGCGACCCGGTACGACGGCGTGCACGTCTGGTCCGCCGGATCCAACCTCGGCCTCGAGCCCGAAGACCTCCTGACCCTCGATCTGACGGTGCGCGCGCGCTCGGCGGGCAAGGGCGCGACACGGGAGCAGGCGCGCACCGGCGCGCTCGCCGAGGCGCTCGAGAGGTACTCCTCGATGCGTCAGGGGGAGGAGCACACGGTGCGGGGGAGTCTCCGCAGGCTCGGAGATCGAGCCCTGCACCCCAACCGCGTCATGCTCTTCAGCGAGGATCAGCTCGACGGGGCGGGGACGACGGATGCCGGGGCGGGGTGGTTCAACCGCGTGCCCGCCCGCTTCGATGAGGACGCGGTGATCGACTGGACGCCGGTCTGGTCGCTGAGCGACGACCGCGAGGTGCTGCTGCCCACCGCGCTCTGCTACTACGGCACCCCGGGAGCGCGCGAGATGGGCATCTCGTCGAACTCGAACGGATGCGCCGCAGGGAACACGCTCACCGAGGCGATCCTGCAGGGGTTCTTCGAGCTCGTGGAACGCGATGGAGTCGCGATGTGGTGGTACAACCGCGTCCGCCGACCCGCCGTCGATCTCGGGAGCTTCGGGGATCCGTGGATCGACGGCGTGGTGCGCGAGTACGCCGGAAAGGGACGCGAGATCTGGGCCATCGACGTCACGACGGATCTCGGCATCCCGACCTTCGCAGCGATCTCGCGCCGCACCGCCGGCTCACCGGAGGCGCTGCTCATGGGGTTCGGCGCCCATCTCGATCCGCTGGTCGCGATCACGCGGGCGCTCGGTGAGATCGGGCAGATGTCGACGACCGACGAGCACCTCGAGGATGCCGCCTTCCTGGATGCCGATGAGGAGCTCGTCGCGTGGCTGCGGACGGCGACCATCGAGGATCAGCCGCACTTCGTGCCGGACCCGGGCGCGCCGCCCTGGCGGCTCGTGGACCATCCGAGTCTGATGGGCCCCGATCTCGCGGAGGACGTGCGCCTCTGCCGCGAGCGGGTCGAGCGCGCCGGGCTCTCGCTGCTCGTGCTCGATCAGACCCGACCCGACATCGGACTCCCGGTCGCGCGCGTGATCGTGCCGGGACTGCGGCCCTTCTGGTCGCGTCTCGCCGAGGGGCGGCTCTACGACGTTCCCGTCCAGCTGGGCTGGCTCGACCGGCCGAGGACCCCCGCCGAGCTCAACCCGATCCCCTTCTTCCTGTGAACGCGCGGGCGCTTCTCGCTGTGCGCGGCGAGGTGGTCGAGGTTCCGGCTGCGCACGGATCGGCATCCGTCCTCCGAGGATCGCGGTCCGCCCTCGCCGTGCCGCGGTCGGGGACGCCGGAACGCCGCGCATTCGATCGCCTCCGGGCAGGCCCGGCCGATGCGGCCGCGCTCGACGCCGTGGCGGAGGCCGGTGACCCGCTCGGACGGGCGCGGTGGCTGCTGTGGAGCCGACGGGCGATCGCTCAGGGGCTGATCGAGTTCCGCCACCTCGCCGCCGACGGGTCGCTCCTCGCGGTGTTCGTGCCGGTACACGCCGACGCTCCTGATCTCGCCCGCGAACCGCCGGCTCCCTGGGCGCGAGTGCGTCTGTCGCGTTTCGCCCACCTGGCTCGCCGGGGTGACGCTCTCGTGCTGGAATCGCCGATCGCGTCGATGCGCGTCGAGCTCTCGGCCGCGGCGGGGGCGACGGTCCTGTCCTTCGCCCACAGCCCGGTCGCGCGAGGCGATGACGATCCCCGGCTCGTGGCCGACCTGTGCGCCGCAGGCCTCCTCGTCGAGGTCGATCAGGACGGTACCGCGCGAGAGGATCGCGATCCCGCTATCGCGCCATGGGAGCCGCACGACCTGCAGCTGCACGCGCGCTCGAGAGGCGGCAGGGGGGACCATGCTCGCGGGGGCACCTTCCGCTTCGCGGAGCGGCGTCCGGCGCCGGCCGCCCTGCGGCATGCTGCGGGGCGGACGGGGATCGCCCTGCCCCGCCCCGATCTGGAGCGGCTCCTGGTCGATGACGTGCCGCTCGCGCGAGCCATGGAGGAGCGCGTATCCCGACGAGAGCTCGCACCGCTCGATCTCGCGCGACTGGGCGAGTTCCTCTTCCGCACGGTCCGGGTGCGCCGCGAGCTCGCCGCCGGAGCGGGTGCGCACGGATACCCGCGACTGGATCGCCCGCACGCCGCGGCGGGCGGGATCAGCGAGCTCATCACGTACCTCGCGATCTCGGCCTGCGACGGGGTCGGCGGCGGTCTCTACCGCTACGATCCGATCGGGCATCGGCTGGAGCTCGTGGCTCCCGACGGCCCCCTCGTCTCCCATCTCCTCGAGGAGGCCCGCCGCGCATCCGGCGCCGTCGCTGTCCCGCCCGTGCTCGTGATCCTCGCCGCTGACTTCGCCCGACTGTCGTGGAAGTACGAGAGCATCGCGTATGCGCTCCTCCTGAAGGACGTCGGCGTCGTCTACCAGACCATGCAGCTCGCGGCCACCGCGATGGGCCTCGGCAGCTGCCCGCTCGGCGGAGGCGACAGCGAGGCGTTCTCCCGCGCCGCCGGCACCGATCCGCTCGCGGAGACATCGGTCGGCGAGTTGATGCTCGGATCGTGAGCACCCAGGGGACCTGGGTCTATGGCTCCCGAACGCACCCGGTGCCATCGTGGGGGCTTCGGGGAGAGCGCGCCGGCAGGATCGGGGCGCAGGACAGGAGGCCATGGTGAGTTCGCCGGTGTACCGCGCGAGCGCAATGGCGCACCTCTCCAGTCCGGAGCAGCTCGACACCGAGGTGCGGCTGGTGCGGCCTGCCGGGTGGCTGGCGCTCGCCGCCGTCGGGCTCGTGCTGGTGGCCTTCATCGTGTGGTGCTTCCTCGGCACGGTCCTGACCACGATGCCGGCGGCCGGAGTGCTGGCCACGCAGTACGGCAGCTCGAACAGCCTGTCGCCCGAGGAGGGCGTGGTCGCCGAGATGCTCGTGTCGCCGGGAGACCAGGTGTCGCGGGGCGAGCCGGTCGCCGTGGTCGAGACCCCGTCCGGTGAGGTCGAGATCCCGGCGAGCGCGAGCGGTGAGGTGGTGGAGGTGCTCGCGTATCCCACCGATGCGGTGGCAGCGGGCGGGACCGTCGTCTCGATCCAGCCCGAGGATGAGCTCCGGTCGTTCGTGTACATCCCGGTGGCGGGCAGTCAGCCCATCAAGCCGGGGATGTCGGTGCAGATCGCGGTGACGACGGTCGCACCGGAGGACTACGGTCTGCTGCTCGGCACGGTGACGAGGGTCGGATCCCATCCGGCCACGCGCGCAGGCGTCGGAGCGCTCCTGAACAACGACGACATCACCAGCATCGTCGTCGGCGGCGCTCCGGTGTTCCAGGTCGAGGTGGCGCTGACTCCGGCGGATACGCCCAGCGGCTACGCCTGGACATCCGGTCAGGGCCCTGACGAACCGCTGAGCGCCGGAACGCTCGTCAACTCGACGGTGACGATCGCCGCGCAGACTCCGATCACCCTCCTGTTCCCGGCCGATCGCGCCGCAGGATGACCTCGAGCGCTCCGCCGACCGTGCGCACCGCGACGCTCATCCCGCGGGCGCGGCGCGAGCGCGTGCCCACCGTCATCCAGATGGAGGCCGCCGAGTGCGGAGCGGCGTCGCTGCGGATGGTCCTCGCCCATCACGGGCGCTGGGTCCCCCTCGACGAGCTCCGCGAGACGAGCGGTGTCTCGCGGGACGGGGTCAAGGCGAGCAACATCGTCAAGGCCGCGCGGCGATACGGCATGACGGCGACCGGCCACCGCCAGGAGCCGGACGAGCTCCGTGTCGGGGCGCTGCCGGCGATCGTGTTCTGGAACTTCAATCACTTCCTCGTGGTGGAGGGGTACGCGCCGGGCCGGTGGTTCCTGAAGGATCCGGCCGTCGGTTCGCGCACCGTCACGGAGGAGGAGTTCGACAAGAGCTTCACCGGAGTCGTCCTGCGCCTCGAGCCGGGCGAGGAGTTCGCGAAGGGCGGGAAGCCGCCACCGCTCCTGACGAGTCTCGGGCGGCGCCTCGGACACTCGCTCTCCGGACTGCTCTACGTGGTGCTGGCCGGACTCGCCCTGGTGATCCCGGGATTGGCGACAGCCGTGTTGATGAAGGCGTTCGTCGACCAGGTGCTCGTCGCCGAGACGCCGGGGGCGATCTGGCCGATCCTCGGCCTTCTCGCCGGAGCCGCCGCGACCATCGGCCTGCTCACGGCCCTTCGGCAGCATTACCTCCTCGCGCTCGAGACGAAGCTCTCGCTGCACAGTTCGAGCGCCTTCCTCTGGCATGTCCTGCGGCTGCCGATCCCGTTCCACGCCGCGCGCTCGCCCGGGGAGATCTCCGGGCGTGTTCCCCGCAACGACCGCGTCGCCGTGCTGTTGTCGAGCGAGGTGGCCACCGCGCTCATCGACTCGGTCGTCGTCATCTTCTACTTCGTCGTCATGTTCGGCTACAGCCCGGGTCTCGCGCTGCTGGGTGTCGTCGGGATCGCACTCAACGTGCTCATCCTCCGCGCGGTCGGAACCCGACGGCGCGATGAGGTGCTCCGGATGCTGCAGGACCAGGGTCTCCTGCTCGGAAGTGCGATGAGCGGCATCCGCTCGATCGAGTCGATCAAGGCGGCGGGTCGCGAATCCGACCTGTTCACGAAGATCATGGGCCTGCATGCGCGGACGGTCTCGGGCACGCAGCGGCTCGGACGCGCCTCTCTGCCACTGTCCGTCGCGCCGCCGCTGATCGCCGCGCTCACCACGGCGGCGATCCTCGGCTGGGGCGGGCGCGAGGTGATCGGGGGAGCGATGAGTCTCGGCACCCTCATCGCCTTCCAGACCCTCATGGGAAGAGCCACCGAGCCCATCGGGCGCTTCGTGCAGCTCGGCGGGACGCTGCAGGAGATCGGCGGAGACCTGGAGCGGCTCGACGACGTGCTGGCGAACCCGGTGGTCGACGACGACGAGCGCGGGGACGGGGACCCCGAGGTGCGGCTCGCGGGGATGCTGGAGCTGCGCGACGTCACCTTCGGCTACAGCCCGCTCGAGCCGCCGCTGCTGGATGCCGTGAACATCACGGTGCATCCGGGAAGCCGCGTCGCGCTCGTGGGCGGGTCGGGCAGCGGCAAGTCGACGATCAGCCGCCTGGTGGCGGGGCTCCACGCTCCGTGGAGCGGGGAGGTGCTGTTCGACGGACGCCCGCGCGACTCCTGGCCGACCGACACCATCACCGCGTCGGTCGCCCTCGTGGACCAGGACATCCGGCTGTTCAGCGGCTCGGTGCGCGACAATCTCACGCTGTGGGACGCGAGCATCCCGGCGGCGCGTGTCGTCGGCGCGGCGCAGGACGCCCTGATCCATGACCAGATCGCACGACGACCGGGCGGCTACTCGGCGGACGTGCACGAGAGCGGCGGCAACTTCAGCGGCGGAGAGGCGCAGCGGCTCGAGATCGCCCGCGCGCTCGTCGCGGAGCCGAGCATCCTGATCCTCGACGAGGCGACGAGCGCCCTCGACCCGACGACGGAGGAGCTCATCGACCGCAACATCCGCCGGCGCGGGTGCACGACGCTGATCGTCGCGCACCGGCTGAGCACGATCCGCGACTGCGACGAGATCATCGTCCTCGACCGCGGTCGCATCGTCGAGCGCGGGACCCATGAGGACATGATCGGCAGCGGCGGCCCATACAGCCTCCTCTTCTCGGCCGAGGCGGGTGTCCGATGAGCGGGGAGCGGGTCGCGAGCGGCACGGCGGTCGGGGCGAACACGCCGCTGCTGCTCTCGGGCGCCGACGGATCGTGGCTCGTCGTGCACGGCGCGCTCGAGGTGTTCGCCTCGTTCGACGCCGAGACCTCCGCACCTCGCATCCATCTCCTGACCGTCGGAGCAGGCGGTCGCGTGCACGGCATCCCGCGATCGGGCGCGCCGGAGGTCGATGTGCTCGCGGTCGGGTCGGCGGGCACGGTCGTCCGAGAGCTCGACGCGCCGAGCGCCTCGGAGCGCGATTCGTGGATCGAGGAGATGACCGCGGCGCACGAGGATCAGGCGCCCGAGGACGAGGCGCTCGACGAAGAGAAGCCCGAGGAGGAGGTGCCCGCGCCGGCGGATGCCGCCGAACGACTCCTCCGGGCGATCCGGACGCGACGCCGTGCCGTCGAGCTCGACGGCACGGCGCGCGTGCGTGCCCGGCGTATGGGACGGATGTCGTCGATGGCGAACGGCCTCGAGAGCCTTCGTTCCCTGGTCGGACGGCCCGATCCCGTCGCCGCGGGCGTGGCCGCCGGTGACCCTCTCGACGCCGCTTTCGCCGTGATCGCCCGGTCGCTCGGGGTGACCTCCGCGCCGGTGCCCGCAGAAGCCGGGATCACGGATCGACTCTCGACGCTGGCGCGCCGCGCGCGGGTGCGCACGCGAAGCGTGAGCCTGAGCCGCGGATGGTGGACGCACAGCACCGGCCCGATGCTCGCGCACCTCGTCGACGGCGGCGCACCCGTCGCGCTGCTGCCCCGCGGACTCACACGATACGAGTTGATCGATCCGCAGACGCGGGCGCGCGTGCTGGTCGACGAGAAGGTCGCTTCGACCATCGATGCGGATGCGGTCGTCGTGTACCGGCCCCTCCCCGAAGGCGCGGTGTCGCTGTCGGCACTGCTCGGCGATGCCCTGCTCCACTCCCGTCGCGACATCACCCGCCTGGTCGCTTTCGCGCTCGGCTCGGCCGTCGTGGCGCTCGCGGTTCCGATCGTGACCGGGCGGATCGTGGGGACCGTCATCCCCGAGGCCGACCTGCCGGATCTCCTGCAGCTGTCGCTCGCCCTGATCGTGGCGGCCGTGGCCGGTGCCCTGCTGCAGCTCACCACGGCGATCGCCGTGCTGCGCGTGCAGGGGAGGGTGAGCACGTTCCTCGCTGCGGCGGTCTGGAATCGGCTGCTCTCGTTGCCGGCCACGTTCTTCCGCCGCTACTCGTCCGGTGACCTCGCGGTGCGGATGCAGTCGGTGGAGACCATCGTGCAGGTGCTCGGGAGCGGTGCCGTCGTCGCCCTCCTCGGTGTCGCGACCACCGTGCTGAGTCTCGGTCTCATCTGGTTCTACAGTGTCGCGTTCGGGATGATCGCGACGCTGCTGCTCGCCGTGCTCGCCGCGTTCGTCGTCTTCTCGAGCCGGGCGCAGCTGCGGCGCTCGAGGGCCGTGGAGGACACGGCGGGGCAGCTGAGCGGACTCGTGATGGAGTTCGTGTCCGGCATCGGCAAGCTCCGGGTCGCGGGAGCCCACGAGAAGGCCTTCGAGCGCTGGGCCGAGCGGTTCCGCGCGCGGCGGGCGGCGCAGAACGGGGTCCGTCGTGCGCAGAACGTGTCGATCGTGGCGATGGCCGCGTTCCCCGTCATCGCGTCTCTCGTGCTGTTCGCCGCGGTCGGGCTCAGCGATCCGCCGCTCGCGGGGCCGGGCGAGTTCCTGGCGATCAACGCCGCCTTCGGGCAGGTGATCGGCGCGGTGCTCTCGATCATCGCCGTGGTGACGCAGCTCGTGCAGGCGGCACCCGGCATGACGCGCGTGCTGCCGGTGCTGCAGGAGCACCCGGAGGACGACGCCGACAAGGCCGAGCCGGGTGAGCTGCGCGGGGGTGTGCAGTTCAGCGGCGTCACCTTCCGCTACGACCCGGAGGGTCCGGCGGTGCTCGACGACGTGTCGATCAGCGTCCCTCCCGGCAGCGCGGTCGCCCTCGTCGGTCCCTCCGGCTCGGGCAAGTCGACCCTCGGACGTCTCCTGCTCGGATTCGAGACGCCCGAGGAGGGCGGCGTCTATCTCGACGACCAGGATCTCGCCGGCCTCGACCTGCGCGCCGTGCGGCGGCAGCTCGGGGTGGTGCTGCAGACGGTCGAACCCCTGCCCGGGTCGATCCTCACGAACATCCTCGGGGATGCCGTCGGTCTCGGGATCGATGCCGCCTGGCGCGCGGCGGAGCGGGCGGGGTTCGCCGACGATGTGCGCGCGATGCCCATGGGCATGCACACCGTCGTCTCGGAGGGCGGGTCGACGCTGTCCGGCGGACAGCGTCAACGGCTGCTCATCGCCCGAGCGCTCGCGGGGGACCCGCGCATCCTGCTCTTCGACGAGGCGACGAGCGCGCTGGACAACGTGACGCAGGCTGTCGTCGCCGAGAGCCTGGCCCGCCTCTCGGTGACGAGGATCGTGATCGCGCACCGACTGAGCACCGTGATGGATGCCGACCGCATCTACTACCTCGAGCGGGGGCGCGTCCTCGAATCAGGGACCTTCGACGAGCTCATGGCGCACGACGGAGCCTTCGCGGCGCAGGCCCGGCGCCAGCTCGCCTGAGGTTCGGATGCGATGCGTCCACGCCCGAACTGCGCCGGCAACCCGCCTCAGCGCGCAGGGGGAACGGCCGCTTGCAGGTGCCGGATGACGGCGAGCACACGGCGATGGTCGTCGGCGTCGACCGGCAGCCCGAGGGCGTCGTAGATGTTCGAGGTGTGCTGGACGACGGCCTTCTCGCTGAGGACCAGCTGGGCGGCGATGGCGGCGTTGCTGCGCCCCTCGGCCATCAGCCCGAGCACCTCGACCTGACGCGGCGTCAGACGGCCGATCGCCGAGGTGCCCCGACTCGCCCGCGCGACCAGCACCGACACCAGCTCGGGATCGAGCGCGGTGCCGCCGGCGGCGACGCGACGGATGTCGGTCGTGAACGTGTGGGCGTCGGCGATGCGCTGCTTGAGCAGATACCCGAAGCCTCCGCCCCCTCCTTCGAGGAGCTCGGTCGCGTAGCGGCGCTGCACGTGCTGCGACACGACGACCACGCCGATGTCGGGGTGGGTGCGACGGATGCGGAGCGCGGCCACGAGGCCCTCGTCCGTGTACGTCGGCGGCATCCGGATGTCGGTCACGACCAGGTCGGGCGCGTGACGCGCCACCTCTCGTTCGAGCTGCGCCGCGTCGCTGACGCTGGCGAGCACGTCGAGGCCGTCCCGCGCGAGGATGTGCGCGATCCCCTCGCGCAGCAGCACCTCGTCCTCGCCGATCACGACACGCATGGCAGCTCCACTCTCACATTCGTTCCGGCCGAGGGCTCGGACTGGATCTCGATCGTGCCCTTGAGCGCCTCGACCCGGTCGGCGAGACCACGGAGGCCGACTCCCGCGCCGATGCGCGCGCCGCCGATCCCGTCGTCCTCGATCTCGAGCCGCATGACACCGTCGCGCTGCGCCATCGTGACGCGCACGTTCGACGCCCGCGCGTGCTTGACCGTGTTCGAGAGCGCCTCGGCGACGATGAAGTACGCGGTGTGGGCGGTCGAGGTGGCGATCATCGTCTCGTCGAGTTCGGCGTGCAGGGTCGCGGGAACGGCGAGTCGATCCACGAGGTCCTCGGTCGCGGCCACGAGCCCCTGCTCGAGCAGCGCGGCCGGGAGGACGTTGTGCACGAGGTGTCGCAGGTCGGCGGCGGCCGCGTCGATGCCGTGGCGGAGGGCTTCGACTTCTCCGGTGACGGAGGAGTCCGAGGCCGAGTTGGCGATCGTCTGCGCCTCGATCGCGAGGAGGACGAGCTGCATCTGCAGGCCGTCGTGCAGGTCGCGGGCGATGCGGAAGCGCTCACGGTCGGCGGCCTCGACGATGCGGATGCGGGAGTGGGTGAGCGCCTCGTTGCTCGACAGGAGCTGCGTGGTCAGGCGCTCGCGGTCCAGGGCGATGGCGAGGACCTCGGCGGCCCGGCGCACGGGAGACGGGTCGGCGATGATCCGCGCGTCGTACTCGACGGCGCCGACGAGCTCCTCGTCGACGACGACCTGGAGCCAGCCGCGCTCGCCGTCGGTCTCGTCGATCGCGACCTCGGCGCCGTCCTCATCGACGAAACGATGCTGTGCGGCATCCCAGTAGACGACCCGCAACGAGCGATCGCCGAGCGTCGTGGCGAGCGCCTGCGCGACCGCCGGACGGCTCGCCCCGCGGATGGCGAGCCACTCGCTCAGCGCCTCGAGCGGCGTCGTCCGGATGAAGCTGCCGAGCAGCACGCCGAGGAGGAAGGCGATCGGGAGACCGGCAAGGAGCAGGATCTGCAGCGAGACGATCAGTACCGGTGAGGCGCCCAGTGGGAACAGGATGTTCGGAACGTTCGGCAGCCCGACGACGGCGATGATGCCGTAGACGAAGAGCGGGAGCAGCACACGTCGGTGGGCGGGGTCGGCGGCGCGCAGACGTCGCACCATCACGATCGCCGCCATGATCATCGCCGAGAGCCCGAGCCAGGTCTGCGCGAACGAGAGGGGGCCGAAGGCCGCCGTCCCCTCCGCGAGTGCTCGCGCGGTGCCGAATCCGATCGCGATGATGTAGACGTACACGACGATGAACGTCGAGAAGCGGCCGCGCAGCCGGCCGGAGGGGAAGGCGAGCAGCAGGTGCACCGCGACGGCGAGGGTGCTGCTGCCGAAGACCTTGTAGAGCGGGATCAGGGCCGGGGCGTCGAGGTACCCCGTCGCGACGAGCAGGATCGAGACGGCGCCGATGAGCAGGAGACCGCCCATCCCGTTCGTCGGTCGGCGCCACCAGGCGCAGATGCCCGCAGCAACCCAGATCCAGAAGAGCACCACGAACTCGACGACCTCGAACAGGCTGCCGCCGGCATTCGCCCCGACCGCGAGCACGATCACGCCGATGAGTCCGGAGAGCAGGCCGATGAAGATCAGGGCGAGCTCGAGCGAACCCACCCTCCCGCCCTGCAGCCGGCGCGGCGTCGGATCGGTGAGGGGGGAGATGGAGCGGTCTGAAGACAAGGGAGTCCCTCTCGAGAGAGCAGGGTGTGCAGTGCGATCAGATCTCACCCTCCTGCACGGCCCGGCACCGAACAAGCGACCTGAGTCCCCTTTCGGCGAGGACCCCGGTCCTGCCCGCGCACAGGCGCGACCCAGGTCCATGGTGTGCGCCTTGGGCGCCCCGGAGCATGGATCGGGAGTGCCGCGCCGCGTCACTCACCGTGCTCGGGTGCCTCGCACCGGAGCGACCGACTCCAGGGACGAGAACATGGGAATACGAAGAAAGGCCGCCGCGATCGTGACAGCCGGGATGCTGATCGCGTCATCGCTCGCCATGGGGAGTGCGCTCGCGCTTCCCGCCGCCGCCGACGACGGGTCGGCCGAACAGCCGATCGTCGAGGCGGTCGATCCGGCGGTGTCGCCGCCGGATGCCGAGGGAGAGCCGGATGCCGAGGGAACGCCGGATGCCGGTGTGCCGGAGGCGTCCGACGACGAGGGCGCCGCTCCTGAGCCGAGACTCGACGAGGTCGTGCCGGACGAGGAAGAGGCGCCGGTCGTCCCGCAGGACGACGCCGCTGATGACGCCGCTGAGGACGCGGGTGGCGTCGGCGCGCTCGCCGAGCAGCACGCCACGCTCTGGGCGAGCGTCGACCTGTACCGGGTCACGCTCGTGGAAGGGGCGCTCACCGGGACCACGAAGGGGCACGTCTCCGCTGTGCCCGGCAGCGTCTCGGCGACCGCGACGAACGTCTTCAACGTGACGGGGACCTACGCCGACGCCGCCGCGACGGGTATCGATGCGACGGTCGTCTACAAGGTCCGCATGGACATGCCGCACGCACCCGATGAGAGCACCTGGATCCAGGCGCGCATGCACGTCGAGGGCGGAACCAGCTACGCGGAGTGCGACGTCTTCACGGGCGACCCGCGTGCGGGCGGAGTGGTCGCGACCCCTGCGCCGTACACGTGCTTCCCGCACCGCACCCAGAGCTTCCCGAACGTGCGCTACACGTTCGCGATCGAGATGAATCGCTACGTCGAGTCGTCGGGAACGATCCACACCGTCGGCCCGGTGTCGCTCTCGGAGGGGAACTTCACCTTCGAGCAGCCGTTCCGGATCGCGGGGACGGAGAACGTCGTCGCGGGCGGCACCACCACCTTCTCGACGCTCCAGCGCGAGTCCGACACGAAGGCCTCGGTCGAACCCGACACGGCCAAGACGTGGTTCTCCTACCGGATCCAGGAGACGAAGGACGTCGCCGGGGTGCCCACCGTGGTCCCGTCGAAGTACTACATCGCCGGCATCGTGAGCCGGAACCGTTCGGGGAGCAACCAGACGTCGTGCTGGATCTTCGATGTGGATCCCACGGGCTCGACGCCGTGGCAGGACCTCAAGAGCCCGCGGGCCACGCCGTACACCTGCACGGCGACCGGCGATCGAGTCGACAGCGGTCATCTGGCGGCGACGATCATCGTGGCCAAGCGCGACATCATCGTCATCCCGGCGACGGAGCGCCCGCGTCAGAGCGAGCTCTACCGCGACGTGTGCACGAACCGGCCGGACGACTGCGACCTCTCGCTCGTGACCGTCGTGCAGCAGCCGGGGACCCATCGGGTGATGTCGCCCAAGTGGGGCAACATGGAGCACCCCGAGCCGATCAAGCACATCTTCAAGTTCACGTCGAAGCAGTCGACCACGACATCCTTCGGGACCGAGCTGACGCTCGGGATCGAGGGAGGGCTCGGTGTCAAGTACAAGGCCGAGATCAAGGCCTCGTTCGGCTACGAGATCGCGAACGAGACCTCGTACACCGATGAGCAGGAGGTCGAGATCAAGCCCGGTCGCAGCGCCTTCATCGTCGGCGCACCGCAGATGATCCACACCGAGGGCGACATCTACGTTCTGCATGGAGACAGGCTCTACATCCTGCAGAACGTGATCGCCGACTTCCCGCGGGTCGGACTCGACAACTGGAACTTCTGGGACGAGAGCGAGCCGATCCCCGGATGGACGCCGGGAGGCGTGGGAGGCGTGCAGAACCCGCCCCTCACGGATCTCGATCCGGCAGCTGCCGCGGCAGCAGCCGCAGCGGCGGGACGCGCGACGTCCGGAAAGGGCTCGCTGGCCCAGACGGGCGGAACCGCTGACGTGCTGACGTTCGCGTTGGCGGCGGGCCTCACGATCGCGGGCGGGCTGCTCCTGTTCGCACGGCGCCGTCGGCACCACCCGGCCGAGTAGTCGGCGACAGCACAGAAGAGGACGCCCGGGCTCAGGCCCGGGCGTCCTCTTCTGTGTCGGCGGAAGCCGATCAATACGCCTGCTGGATGATCGCGGCGACCGCGCCGACGTCGTCGTTCGCGTCGAGGATGCCGTTCGGATCGGGGAGGAACCCCTGCGTGACGATGATCGTGAACGCGAGGTCGCGACCGGAGGCCGTCTCCATCACGCCGCCGAGCGTCTTCGTGGAGAGGCGGAACCTCTGGTTGAACGGGTCGCTGTTGAGGAGGGTTCCGGTCTTCGCGAACACCTTGCCGGCAGCAGGGCCGTCGGCCTCGACCATGACGAGCGAGCCGTCGACACCGAGCACCGGCATCGTGGCCTTCCAGCGCTCCGCATCGGGACGCTCCGCCATCAGCGTCTGGATCTGCAGGGCGTTGGCGGGCGTGACGTAGTTGCCCTCCAGGCCCGAGCCGTCGATGAGCGACGCTCCGGTGACGTCGAGGCCCGCCTCCTTCCAGATCTCGCCGGCGATCGGTATGCCCTTGTCGCAGTCGGTCTCGCCGCGCTCCACGGCCAGGCGGCAGACGAGGGTCTGCGCACCGCGGTTGTAGCTGATCTTCATCACATACGTGACCTCCTCCTCGAGCGGGAGCGACTCCAGCTCGGCGACCGAGGGCAGCGCCTCGACGGCCGCGAAGTCGGCGAGGGTCTCGGTCGTGTTGGTGGCGAGGGGATCGGTGCCCACCGCCACGCCCGCGCGCCCGAGTGCCTCGATGAACGCCGTGCGCGCGAACGTGGCAGGGTCGTCGAACGCGTAGGACTTGAGCTGCGGCACGCTGTCGGCGGCGATCGTGCCCGAGACGACGACCTCGCCGTCGCGCGAGGAGTCCTCGAGGGTGATGGCGGTGACGCCGCCCGCCTCGACGGTCTCGACGGTCGATGTGACGATCCACGGCGAGACGACCGGCACCATCTCGGTGGTGGCAGGCTCACCGGGCTCGGACGGGTGCACCATGACGTCCACCAGGTTCTGGTTGACGATGATGGGGGTCACCGCCTGGCCGCCGAGCTTGCCGGTGAACAGACGGTCGTCCACCAGCACGTCTCCGGCGACGGAGTCGATGCCCGCCGCCTTCACCTGGGCCGCGAGGTCGTCGAGTCCGGTGAGAGGGTCCTGCGGGGTGAGACTCGAACCGGGCAGGAAGTTCGCGTCGTTGTGGTCGAGGTTCGCGAAGTCGACGGTCCCGTCGTCCTTCGTGCGCCCGCCCATCGTGAGATCGCCCATCCCGACGAGCACGAGGTCGCCGCCGAGGACTCCCGCGGTGATCTCGCCGGTGCGCTTGACGGGCGTCGTGATGGTGTGGTCCGGTCCCCATTCGAGCCACGCGGCGCCCGCGCTGTACGTCTTCACGAACGAGCCCGGCTCGACCATCCGGTTCGCGCCGAGATCGATGAGCTCCTCGCCGGTCTCGAGGTCGGTCACCGCGATCGACCAGGTGGCGTGCTCGTACCGTTCCTGGTTCATGACCGCGAGTGCGGCATCGGGCAGACCGTCGACGGAGTTCGGATCCGCGGCGTCCTCGGCGGTGCAGGCCGTCGTGCCGACCAGGAAGAGACCCGCCACGGCGGCGGCCGCCGCCCCCCGGCGGAGGGACCCCGGGGTCATTCTCCGCTCCCGGCGGCGAGGGCCTCGGCGATCCGACGGAAGGTCTGATCGGCCGGGTGGGCCTTGGGCACCACGTTGGAGGCGTTCATGAACACCGCGATGCTCGCACCGGTCTCGGGGTCGTGGAACACGGCAGCCGTGAATCCCAGTCCCTCGCCGTTGTGCCCCCACCAGCCGTTCGTCTCGCCGATACCCAGTGCGTACTGGTCATAGGGCGGTCCCTCCTCGAGGGGAGCGCCGCTCTGCCGCTCGGTCTGCGTCGACGGTTCGAGCAGGAGCCCCGATCCGAGCGCCTCGGCCCAGACGCGCGCGTCGTCGAGCGTGCTCACCATCGATCCCGCCGGTCCGTAGATCGACAGGTTGTCGTTCTGCACGACCTGCTCGCCGTCGAGCAGCACGTAGCCGTTCGGGTGATCCGTCCAGGTGGAGGCGTCCAGGGTGTAGCGGGTGCCGCTCTGGCCGAGGGGCTGCAGGATCCGCTCGTCGAGCGCGTCCGCGAACGGCTGACCGGTCACCTTCTCGACGACGGCGCCGAGGAGGTTGGTGTTCGCGTTCGTGTAGACCTTGCGCTCGCCGGGGGCGAATGCCGCCGGCTGGCCGACGAGGAAGTCGTTCAGCTCGGCGAGAGTGAAGATCCTCGCCTCGTCCGCGCTGTAGGCGGCGCCGAAGGCCTCCGTCGACGTGTAGTCGGCGTTGCCGCTCGACATGTCGGCGAGCTGGCGGATCGTGATGCTGTCGCCGTTCGCGATCCCGTCGACGTACTTGCCGATCGTGTCGTCGAGGCTGAGCTTCCCCTCGTCGACGAGCTGGAGGATGAGGGTCACGGTGTACGACTTCGTGACGCTGCGCAGCGGCCAGGTCATGTCGAGCGACACAGGCGTGTCGGCATCGATGTCGGCGAGGCCGACGGCCGAGGTCCACGATCCCTCGCCGGGAATCCACACGCCGACCGCGGCGCCCGACACGTCGTACTCGGCCATCGTCCGGTCGACGATCTCCTGCAGCTCCGTCTGGAGGTCGGCGGGCAGCTCGCCCTCGGGCGCCGCGGGCCGGAGCGAGTCCGTGGCCGTCGGCGTCGCGCTCCCCTCCGGAGCGGTGGAGCCCGCGCACCCTGCCAGCAGCAGGGAGATGACTCCGACGGCGGCGATGCCCGCCACGGTGCGCCGATCGGATCGGGGTGTTCGCGCGCGCTCGTGCGTGTGCGCGAGCAGCGGACGACGGATGCGGTGTGTCATGGGGTCTCCCAGCGTCGGATTCCGAGGGCGGTGGCCCATCATGCCCACTTTTCTCCCCGAGGGGTGTCGTCCGCAATGGACCCCGGTCCCTGATCGAGAGGGGACCCAGGTCCATAGCCCCCGCCTCTGCCGCACGGGAGACTGATCGAGGTTCTGCATGCCCGCAGACCCGAGGGGAAGGTGTCGAGGACATGGTGGGTTACGAGAGATCAGCGCTGCGGCGTGGAGCATCGCGGTCGCAGCGCCTGCTCGCGGTCGTCGCGACCGCGGCGGTCGCCGTGGGGCTCGCCGGGTGCGCGGCATCCGCGCCGGAGGCATCCGCGACGCCCTCGGCGGCGGCAGACGGCGCTGTGGAGTTCGATGCCGCGACGCTGACGGCGATGTTCGAAGAGCAGGCCGAGGAGATGATGCTGCCGGGCGCCGTGGTGATCGTGCGCACTCCTGACGGCGACATCGAGGTGCCGTACGGCGTGACGGAGTGGGGAGGCTCGACGCCCGTCACGCTCGACGACCACATCCGCATCGGGTCGAACACCAAGACCTGGACCGGCACCGTGATCCTGCAGCTGGTGGAGGACGGCAGGATCGCCCTCGAGGATCCCGTGTCGAAGTACCGTCCCGACGTGCCCAACGGCGACAACATCACGATCGAGCAGCTGCTGACGATGCGGAGCGGACTGTTCAACTACACGACGACTCTCGAGTTGAACGCGGCGCTGGATGAGACCCCCGACCGAGTGTGGGACCCGGAGGAGCTCGTGCGGATGGGGTTGGCGGGGGAGCCGTACTTCGCGCCAGGCGAGGGGTACATGTACTCCAACACGAACACGGTCCTGCTGGGGCTGATCGCGGAGCAGCTCGAGGGGAAGAAGCTGCCCGAGATCTATCAGGAGAGGCTGTTCGAGCCGCTGGGCCTCACCGAGACGTCGTTCCCGGCGCTCGCGGACGCGTCGATCGCCGAGCCGGTGGCCCACGGCTACATGTTCTCGAACAACGTCGACACGATGGAGGGCTCGGCTTTGCCGGCCGATGAGCTCGCGGCGGCGCAGGCGGGGGAGCTGCTGCCGACGGATCACACGGACGACAATCCGTCCTGGGCATGGTCCGCGGGCGCGGGCATCTCGACCGCGCCGGAGCTTGCGACGTGGGTCGAGGCACTCGGCGGGGGCGGAGTGCTGAGCGATGAGATGCAGCAGAAGCGCATCGAGAGCGTCCAGCCGTCCGACGGAGAGGGTGCGTACGGCTGGGGCGTGGCCGGCATGGGGTCGTTCTACGGGCACATCGGCGAGATGCCGGGATACAACTCGTTCATGGGGTACGACCCCGAGACCGACGTGACCGTGGTCGTCTGGGCCACGCTCGCGCCGAACATGGAGGGGAATCCGGCGGCTGCCCTCATCGCCCGGTCGCTGATCGAGAAGATGTACGGCCTCTGACGCGAGCCCGAGGTCCCGTCGGTGTCCTGCGAGTCAGGGCGCGGGCGGGACCGCGGCCTGCAGGTGGCGGATGACCGCGAGCACGCGACGGTGATCGTCCGCGTCGACCGGCAGGCCGAGCGCGTCGTAGATCCTCGAGGTGTGCTGCACCACGGCCTTCTCGCTCAGCACGAGCTGGGCCGCGATCGCGGCGTTGCTGCGGCCCTGCGCCATCAGGCCCAGCACCTCGACCTGTCGCGGGGTCAGGTGCGCCACGGCGGAGGTTCCGCGCCTCGCCCGCGCGACCAGCACCGAGACCACCTCGGGATCGAGCGCGGTGCCTCCGGCGGCGACACGGCGGATGTCCGCCGTGAACGTGCGGACATCCGAGATCCGCTGCTTGAGCAGATATCCGAACCCGCCGGCTCCGTCCTCGAGGAGCTCGGCCGCGTAACGGCGCTGCACATGCTGCGAGACGACGACCACGCCGATGCCCGGGTGGGCGCGACGGATCCGGAGCGCGGCGAGGAGCCCCTCGTCGGTGTGGGTGGGCGGCATCCGGATGTCGGTGAGCACCAGGTCGGGCAGATGGCGCTCGACCTCGCGTTCGAGCTCGACAGCGTCGCTGACGGCTGCCAGCACCTCGAATCCGTCATTCGTGAGGATGTGCGCGATGCCCTCCCGCAGCAGCACCTCGTCCTCGCCGATCACGACGCGCATGGCAGCTCCACCTCGATGTTGGTGCCGCGCAGCGGCTCCGACCGGATCGCGATGGTGCCCTGGAGGGCATCCACCCGGTCCGCGAGGCCCCGCAGCCCCACGCCGGCCCCGATCCGCGCGCCGCCGACGCCGTCGTCCTCGATCGCGATGGCGATCCGGCCGTCGCGCTGGCCCAGGGTCACGCGCACATGGGAGGCATCGGCATGCTTGACCGTGTTCGACAGCGCCTCGGCGATGATGAAGTAGGCCGTGTGGGCGGTCGACGTCGTGATGGCCGTCTCGTCGACCTGTGCGACGAGGGTGGCGGGCACCGACAGACGATCCACGAGGTCTTCGGTCGCGGCCACCAGCCCTCGCTCCAGCAGCGCCGCCGGCAGCACGTCGTGCACGAGCCGGCGCAGGTCCGCCGCCGCCAGGTCGATGCCGCGCCGCAGCTTCTCGATGTCTCCGGTCGTCGCCGATTCCGCGGCGGCGTCCGCGATGGTCTGGGCCTCGATCCCGAGGAGGACGAGCTGCATCTGCAGCCCGTCGTGCAGGTCGCGAGCGATGCGCGAGCGTTCGCGGTCGGCGGCGTCGACGATGCGCACACGGGATCGGGTGAGCGCCTCGTTGCTGACGAGCAGCTGCGTGGTCAGGCGCTCGCGGTCGAGGGCGATGGCGAGCACCTCGGCGGCGCGGCGCACCGGCCAGGGCTCGGCGATCATGCGCGCGTCGTACTCGATGCCGCCGACGAGCTCGTCGTCGACCCGCACCTGCAGCCAGGCCCGGTCGGGGTCGGCGGCATCCGGATCGACCGGTGCCCTCTCGCCGCGCTCGTCGATGTACTGACCGCGGGAGGCGTCCCAGTACGCGACACGGAGCGTGTCGTCACCGACGGTGGTCGCGAGCGCCTGGGCGACGGCGGGCCGGCTGGCCCCGCGGATCGCGAGCCATTCGCTCAGAGCCTCCAGCGGGGTGGTGCGTGTGAAGCCGCCGCGGAGCACGCCGAGGAGGAAGGCGATCGGGAGCCCGGCGAGCAGCAGACCCTGCAGGGAGACGACGACGTCGAATCCGACGCCCATCGGGAACAGGAGGTTCGGGAGCAGCGGCAGGCAGACGACGGCGAGGAGGCCGTAGGTGAACAGGGGGAGCAGCACCCGCCGATGGGCGGCGTCCGCCGCCCGCAGACGGCGCGCGAGCACGATCGCGGCCAGGGCCATCGACGTCAGGCCGAGCACGCTCTGCAGGAACGACAGCAGCTCGAATGCCGCGGTGCCCTCCGTGAGGGCGCGCGCCGTGTCGAACACGATGCAGGTCACGTAGCCGAGCACGACGGCGAGCACCGCCAGGCGTCCGCGCACGCGGCCGGACGGGAACGCCATGAGCAGGTGGATCGCCACACCCAGCGGGGTGGTCGCGAAGACGGCATTCACCCAGAAGAGCCCCGGAGCACCGACGTACCCCGTGCTGACGAGGAAGACCGAGACGGCGCCGATCAGAAGCAGCGGGCCGATCCCGTTGGTCGGTCTCCGCCACCAGGCGATGATCCCGGCGACCGCCCAGATCCACGCGAGCGCGACCAGACCGATGCCCGCGACCGGGTCACCGGCGCCCGTGGCGCCGACGGTGATCACGATCACGCCGGTCAGCGCGGCGAGGATGCCGATGAAGATCAGCGCGATCTCGAGGGATCCCATCCGACCGCCCTGCAGGCGTCTCGGTGTCGGTCGGGTGAGGGGCGAGACGGGGGCCTGTGATGACACGGATGGTCTCTCGTTGGGGATGCGGGTGAGGGTGGTTCCACACTGGCGGACGCCCGCCGGGAGAGCAACCGATCAGCGAGAGGCGGTGAGGCGTGTCTCTATCGGAGCCCACCCGCTCTCCAGCACCGCGAACCCGGCGTCGAGCGTGCCGAGCTGGTCGTCGTCCTCGTTGACGAGCAGTTGCATCTGCAGCACGAAGCGCGCGTAGACGCGGGTCTCGGCGGTGGGTCCCGGCAGGCCGAGCTCCTCGGCGATGGCGGCGGAGAGCGCGTCCTCGTGCCGCAGCCACATCTTCGCCGCGTAGTCGCGCAGTGCGGGAGTCTCGTTGAGGAAGCGCAGGAAGATGCGCGTGACGTCATTACCGTGCTCGTCGACGTTGGCACGGATCTCGGCGGCGTAGAAGTCGTGGATCGCCCGGTTGATCGTGCTGCCCTCCGGCCGGTCGCGCACGGCGGAGACGAGCCGGTCGCGCTGCTCGTCGTCCTCGTCGAAGACGAGCGCCTCCTTCTGCGGGAAGTGCGCGAACACGGTCGTGGGGGAGACGTCTGCGGCGTCTGCGACCTCGCGGATGCTCACGTTGTCGAATCCGCGCTCGAGGAACATCTTCGTCGCGACGTCGGAGATCGCCTTGCGCGTCGCGGCCTTCTTCCGCTCTCTGCGCCCGATCGGCGCGGCGGACGGCTGCTCGGTGGATGCCATGCGCTCAGCCTACCGCGCATTCGATACAAAACTGGCTTGACACCAAAACTGGTATCGATACACTTTCGGTATGACTTCACCAATTCTCCCCGTCCGAGGTGCGAAGCGCGCCTGGGTCATGCTCATCGTTCTCACGATGCTCACCGTCATCGGGATGACGGTCGTCCTCCCCGTTCTTCCCTTCGTCGTCCTGCAGTACGTGTCGGAGGAGAAGGACCTGGCCATCTGGGTCGGCATCCTCGAGGCCGTCAACGGACTCTGCGCCTTCCTCATCGCGCCGTTCCTCGGACGCCTCTCCGATCGCTTCGGTCGCCGGCCCGTCATCATCGCCGCCGCATTCGGCGCGGCGTTCTCCATGGCGCTGTTCGGCATCGGCGGTGCCCTCTGGGTCCTCGTGCTCGCGCGTGTCATACAGGGGATGACGGCGGGCGACCTGCCGGCGCTCTTCGCGTACCTCGCCGACATCACCCCGCCCGAGAAGCGCGCGCAGCGATTCGGCCTCCTCGGTGCGCTCTCCGGGATCGGCATGATGATCGGCCCGGCGATCGGCGGACTCCTGGCGGCGATCAGCATCCAGCTCCCCGTCTTCCTCACCGCCGCCGTGGCGCTGACCATCGCGATCCTCAGCATCTTCCTGCTCCCCGAGAGCCTCAAGCCCGAGAACCGCATCGGCGCGATCGCCCTGCGCGACGTCCAGCCGTTCGCCGTGTTCAAGAACGCTTTCGGCCGTCGGGAGCTCCGTGGACTGATGATCGGCTTCGGAATCCTGGCCCTGCCGTTCGGCTTCTTCGTGAACAACTTCAGCGTGCTCGCGCTCGACTCGATCCAGTGGGGGCCGACCCAGATCGGGCTGATGACGGCGGCGGTCGGCATCATCGACATCCTGATCCAGGGCGTCCTGCTCGGCATCCTGCTTCCGCGGATGGGCGAGCGCGGCGTCATCGTGAGCGGCATCGTCGCCCAGATGGTCGGACTCATCGGGCTCGCCGTCGTGGCCTCGATCTTCGCGCAGCCGTGGCTGTTCATCGTCGGCGCGCTCCTGCTCGCCGCAGGGCAGGGGGCCTCGCAGGCGGCGATGGACGGTGCCATGTCGAACGCGGTCGGCGACGACGAGCAGGGCTGGCTCGGCGGCGCGACGCAGTCCCTCAACGCGGCGATGGGCACGGTGGCGCCGCTCATCGCCGGCGCCCTCTACGTCACGATCAGTCACGCCGCGCCGTACTGGCTCGGCGCCGCGCTCATGATCGTCGCCGTGATCGTCGTGAGTCGTGCGCACATCGCGAACACGGCGAAGAGGTCGCCGAGCGCAGAGCCGGTCGAGCAGGCTCCGGTCGTCGCCTGAGATCGGATGCCGCGCCGGGTCGCCCGCCCTCGTGCGGGGGGAGGATGATGGTCTCATGGCCGCTCCTCATCGACCCGGCCTCCGGGTCACGGCGGGGGTCACGATCCCGGAGTCGGAGCTGTCCTGGCGGTTCTCCCGGTCATCCGGGCCCGGCGGGCAGGGCGTGAACACGGCCGACTCCCGCGCCGAGCTGGTCTGGGACGCCGCCGGCTCCTCGGCGCTGACCCCGGCGCAGCGCGAGCGTCTCCTCGAGCGTCTCAGTGGTCGCCTCGTCGACGGGGTCCTGACGATCGCGGCATCCGAGCACCGCGCCCAGCTGCGCAATCGGGATGCCGCTCGCGCCCGTCTCGCCGCCCTGGTCGCCGAGGCGCTGCGGCCGCCGCCGCCGTCGCGCCGACCGACGAAGCCGAGCCGGGGGTCGAAGGAACGGCGGCTGAAGGCCAAGCAGCGCCGCACCGACGTCAAGCAGCTGCGTCAACGCCCCCGCGATTCCTGATCATCGGCCGGCCGACGCGCGGTCCGGGATCAGCGCTGTGACCGCGGCGTCGGTGCGGGCGTGCTGCGGCGTGGCACGTAGTTCTTCCAGGCGGAGCGGAACCCCACGCCGCCGAACGTCATGAACCCGGCGGCGAAGACCGCTCCGACGGCGATCCCGACGCCGACGGCCCACTCGAACGTCCCGCCGCCCGCGACGATGGCCGAGCCGACGAGGAGCCCCGTCACGCAGGCGTTGACCACGATCAGCAGCATCACGGAGCTGCCGAGCAGGATGCTGACGCTGCGGCGCCGCAGGAACGAGTAGGTCAGCTTCATGCCGTCCTGATCGTCGTACGTCGAGGCGAGGAAGATCTCCTCGACGTGCGGGTCGAGGTCGACGTACGCGCCGCGGAGCCGGTTCATGGCGACCACGTACATCATGTCCTCCTCCGAGACGTTCATGACCCGCACCTGCGTCATGAAGCCGATGAGGCTCAGGAACGCCAGGATCGCTATCGATGCGCCGCCGAACCATCCGGAGAACCCCGAGGCCTGCCCCAGGACCCCGATCGTCACGAGTCCCGCCGACACGAGGGTGAGGAAGATCGTGATGCGGGTCAGCACCTCGCTCTGGGCGGTGCTGCGCGCGGCGAGCAGCCCCCAGTGCTCGGTCGCCAGGATCTGCGCGCGCCGAGCGAGCGCCGCATCCGACTCCGTCGCCGGTGCGGTGCGCTCTACCTCGGATGCCGTGCCCTCGCTGCCGTCCGCGGACGAGGACCCCGGCGAGGAGCGCTCGCCCATACCGACATCATGCACCCGCCCGCGGCGGGACGGAACGGCACTTCCGGTGAGCGCCCGGCCCCGGGGCCGGGCGCCTGCCGACGCGCCTACACTGTAAGGGTGGCGAGACTACTGATCGTCGGGGGCTTCCTGGCCGCCGTGTTCTGGGTGTTCAGCATCGTCGACTGCGCTGTGCAGCCGGCGACGCGGCACCGTGGTGTGCCCAAGGCCGCCTGGATCGCCATCGTGGTGCTGATCCCCGTCATCGGCGGCATCCTCTGGTTCACGATCGGCCGCCGTCGCGCGAACGATCAGGGCCAGCGTCGTGTGCTCGCACCCGACGACGACCCCACGTTCCTCCAGAGCATCGGCAAGACCGAGCAGGATGCCCGCATCAAGCGCCTCGAAGAGGAGCTCGCCCGCCTCGACGAGGAGACCGACGAGCCTCCCGCCGCGGATCCGCGCCCGTGACCTCATCGCCGGCGACCGATGCTGCGGCATCGCTGCTCGCCGATCTCGTCGCGCACGGCGTGCGCGACGTCGTGCTCTCGCCGGGTTCCCGGTCGCAGGCGCTCGCGCTCGCGGCGGTGCGCGTCGCCGACGAGGGGCTCCTGCGGGTGCACGTGCGCATCGACGAGCGCGTGGCCGGATTCACCGCGCTCGGAATCAGTCGTGAGACCGGCGTGCCCGTGGCTGTGCTGTGCACGTCGGGCACGGCCGTCGCCAATCTGCTCCCGGCGACGATGGAAGCCTTCCACTCCGGGGTGCCACTGCTGCTGCTGACGGCCGACCGCCCGCCCGAGCTCCGGGGCGTCGGGGCGAATCAGGCGACCCGGCAGGATGGACTCTTCCAGCGTTGGGTGCGCGACCAGATCGACGCGCCCGTCCCCGGCGACGGTGACTGGTCGGGCCTTGCCGCACGCGCGGTCGCGGCGGCGATGGGCGGCTCGGACTCCCCGCCCGGTCTCCCCGGTGTCGCCGGACCCGTGCATCTGAACCTGCCGTCCCGCGAGCCGCTCTCCGGGCTGCCACCGGAGCTCTCGATCGTCTCCGGCGACGCCCCTCGCCCCATCCCCGCCGAGTCCTTCGTGCTCGAGCGCGGACCTCGCACCGTGGTCGTCGCGGGCGCCGACGCGGGAGCCGCCGCCGAGGAGATCGCGCACGCCGGCAGCTGGCCCCTGATCGCCGAGATCGTCAGCGGATCCCGCTTCGGCCGCCAGCTCGTCCACGGCTACCGGGCGCTCCTGCGGCGCGACGACCTCGGCGGCCGCATCGAGCGGGTGGTCGTCCTGGGCCATCCGACGCTGAGCCGCGAGGTGACCGCGCTCCTGTCGCGGGACGGCGTCGACGTCGTCGCCGTGCGCCGGGGTGGCGAGGAGCTCAACCTCAACGGCCGCACTCTCGCCGTCGGTGCCGTCGCCGTCGCGGACGGCGACGCCGACCGCGCCTGGCTCGGAGAATGGCTCGCGGCCTCCGCGGCCGAAGTCGTCGACCTGAGCGAGCATGCCCCGGATCCCGAGGGACTCGCCTCGAAGGACTTCGCCGCCCGCCGCGAGGCCGTGAAGGCCGAGCTCGACGCCGTCCGCCGTCCTCTCGACCGGGAGCTCCTCGTCGACGCCGTGTGGCGGGCGACATGGCCGCACGATCGGCTGATGTTCGGGTCGTCGCGGCTCGTGCGCGTCGCAGACGCGGTGCTCGCCGGCAAGAAGGTCCCGGTGCACGCCAACCGCGGGCTGGCCGGCATCGACGGCACGATCGCCACCGCCACGGGCATCGCCCTCGCCAGTCAGGCCGCCGGCGCCCCGGGGATCACCCGCGTGCTGCTCGGCGACCTCGCCTTCCTGCACGATGTCGGCGCGCTGCTGCTCCCTCCCGACGAGACCGAACCCCGGCTGCAGGTGATCGTGGGCAACGACGGCGGCGGCACGATCTTCGATGCGCTCGAGGTCGCGGCATCCGCCCGTCCGAACGATCTCGACCGGGCCTTCTACACGCCGCACACCGTGCGGCTCGAGCACCTCGCACTCGCCTACGGCTGGGAGTACCAGCGGGTGACGACGCGCACTGCGCTCGACCAGGCGCTCACCTCGCCACGCGGCGGTCGTCAGATCATCGAGGTCCCGCTGGCCCGCTGACTGGCAGGATGTGCGTATGAACGCGCACACCTGGACGAACCTGCTGCGAGTCGGCGACGGTTTCCGCCTCGCTGACGTGGATCCCGACAGCAAGCCCGGCTACGACGAGGGCAAGGCGCAGGGGGCGAAGGATCTCGCCGCCGGGCTCGTGCGACTCAACGACCTGCAGGAGAGGCTCTTCGCCGAGAGCCGGGTCGGCACAGCCCAGGACTCCGTGCTCCTGGTGCTGCAGGCCATGGACTCGGCCGGCAAGGGCGGGATCGTGCGGCACGTCGTCGGCGGCGTCGACCCGCAGGGCGTCTCGCTCGCGGCCTTCAAGGCGCCGACGGCCGAGGAGCGTACGCACGACTTCCTCTGGCGCATCGAGAAGCGCCTGCCGGAACCCGGATTCATCGGCGTCTTCGACCGGTCCCACTACGAGGACGTGCTGATCGGACGCGTGCGCCAGCTCGCGGACGGGCCCGAGATCGAGCGCCGCTACGCCGCGATCAACGAGTTCGAGGCACGGGTCGCAGCGTCCGGCACCCGCATCGTCAAGGTCATGCTGCACATCTCTCCCGAGGAGCAGAAGGCCCGGCTGATGGAGCGCCTCGAACGACCGGACAAGCACTGGAAGTACAACCCGGGCGATGTGGACGAGCGACTGCTGTGGCCGAAGTACATGGAGGCCTACCAGACCGTTTTCGACCGCACGTCCACCGAGGCCGCACCCTGGTACGTCGTTCCGGCGAACTCCAAGTGGTTCGCGCGTCTGGCTGTGCAGGAGCTGCTGCTCGCGGCTCTCGAGGACATCGATCCGCAATGGCCGAGGGCCGACTTCGACGTCGAGGCGGAGAAGAAGCGTCTCGCCGCGAGCTGACCCCTACCGGTCGTTGAGCGAGGAGCGCAGCGACGAGACGAAACGCGTCAGGCGAGGGCGTCGACCAGCGGGCGGAACTTGACCCTGGTCTCGAGCAGCTCCGACTCCGGGTCGGAACCGGCGACGATGCCCGCGCCCGCATAGGCGATCACCCGGATGTCGTCGGCGGCCGCGGTGAACTGCGCGCAGCGCAGCGCGATGCCCCACTCGCCGTTGCCCGCAGCATCCACCCACCCCACCGGCCCCGCATAGCGGCCGCGGTCGAAGGGCTCGAGGTCGCGGATCGCGGCGATCGCGGCCGCCGTCGGCGTCCCGGCGACCGCCGCGGTCGGATGCAGCGCCCGCACGAGATCGAGCGCCGACTCGCCGTTTCCGAGCTCGCCCTCGACGTCGGTCGCCAGGTGGAACAGATTCGGCAGCTTGAGCAGGAACGGCTGCTCGCTCGCAGCGAGCGCCCGTGTGTGCGGGCGGAGCGAGGCGAGCACGCTCTGCACGGCGTACTGATGCTCGTCGAGATCCTTCGTGCTCGAGGCGAGATGAGCGGATGCCGCGGTGTCGGCATCCGCGTCGGCCCCGCGCCCGATCGTGCCGGCGAGGACCCGGGCCGTGACGGTGCCGTTCTGCACGGTCACCAGCGTCTCGGGGCTCGCGCCGATCAGCCCGTCGACCGCGAACGCCCAGGTGTCGGGGTAGCCCGTCGACAGGGCGCGGACCAGGCGGCGCAGATCGGAGCCGGCCGGGATGCTGCCGGTGAGGTCTCGGGCCAGCACGACCTTGCTCAGCTCGCCGCCGGCGATGCGCGCGAGCGCGGCGCGGACGGAGTCCTGGTAGCCCTGCGGGCTCTGCGCACCGGGGCCGACAGTGCCCGCCCAGTGGGGTCCGTACGGGTGGGTGGCGAACTCCTCGTCGGGATCCGATGCTCCGGCGACGCGGATGCGGGTCTCCCAGAACCGGTCGCCGTGGCGACCGAGCACCTTCGTGGGCACCACGAGCACGCTGTCGGCGGCCGACTCCTCGTCGAAGGCGAAGGCGCCGAAGGCCACCAGCCCCGTGCCGGGGAGGCCGACGGCGTCATCGATCTCCGCCTGGGCGGCCATGCCGCGCCAGAACGTGGCGAGGGCTGCGCTGCGCGGCTCGTCTCCGGCGGGCGGGCGGATCGCGGCGAGGGGCTCGCCGACCGACACGATGCCATCGCCGCGGCGCAGCCAGGCGAGCGGGCGGGCGGGATCCGCGTAGGCCAGGAGGTCCTCGACCGGGTCGATCTCGCGGGTCTCCACGACCAGGTGGGTGGTGTGCACGTCTCCAGCCTATGCCGCGCGGATGACCGGAACCGCGCCATCGTAGGGTGGGCGCATGAGCGATGCACGTCCTGCCACAGGTGCCGAGATGATCTTCCAGTGGCGCAAGTGGGACGGCGCGCCGCACTGGCGCCACGAGTGCGTGTACCTCGGCTCAGACGAGTGGGGCGACTGGATCGGGCAGCCGGTCGGGTGGAGCAGCGCCCGTCCCGGCGCGCAGTTCGTCGCCGCCGGCCCGAACGTCACGCTCGTGCCGCGGCAGACCGACTTCGCGCTCACGGTCAACCGCGATCACCCGAACGGCATGCGCATCTACATCGACCTCGGATGGGATGTCCGGTGGTCGGCGGAGCCGCTTCTCGCGACCGGCATCGACATGGACCTCGATGTCGTGCGCGTCGAGGGCGAGCGTGGCACCTGGGTCGACGATCGCGACGAGTGGGCGGAGCACAGCCTGCAGTACGGGTACCCGGCGGAGATCATGACACGGCTCGAGGCGCTCGCGCTCGATCTCGAAGAGCGGGTCCGCGCGCAGATCGCGCCGTTCGACGATGCCACCGCCGATGCCTGGCTCGATCGCCTCGAAGCCCTGGACCTCGCGCCTAGACTGAACGCGTGACCCCGAACGAGAAGAACCGCGCCGATCTCGGCAAGGACCCCGCCCGCGTCAGCGGCATGTTCGACCAGGTCGCCGCCGGCTACGACCGCACCAACACGGCGATGACCTTCGGCAACGACGCGCTCTGGCGCGCGGCGACGACGAGGGCCGTGGCGCCGAAGCCGGGGGAGCGCATCCTCGACCTCGGGGCGGGCACCGCATCGTCGTCGGCATCCCTCGCCCGCAGCGGCGCAGAGGTGGTCGCCGCCGACTTCTCACCGGGGATGCTGGCCGAGGGACAGCGCCGACACGGCGCGATGCGCAACCTCTCCTTCGTCCAGGCCGACGCGACCGACCTTCCCTTCGCGGATGCCGAGTTCGACGCGGTCACGATGTCGTACGCCCTGCGCAACGTCAGCGATCCGAAGAAGGCGCTCCGCGAGCTGCTCCGCGTGACGAAGCCGGGAGGCCGCCTCGTCATCAACGAGTTCTCCACGCCTCCGGGCAAGCTCTTCCGCGGCGCCTACCGGTTCTACAACGACCAGGTGCTGCCCCGGGTCGCCCGTGTCGCGGGGACGAACGGCGACGCCTACGACTACCTCAACGAGTCGATCCGGGAGTGGCCCGACCAGAAGAAGCTCTCCGCCTGGATCCGCGAGGCGGGCTGGGCCGAGGTGGCCTATCGCAACCTCTCCTTCGGCATCGTGGCCCTCCACAGAGCGCGCAAGCCCGAGTGAGAATCCCGGGCGCAATCCGCCGCACCCGACGAAGGTAGGCTGGGACCGTGACTTCGAGCCCCATCGCCCCGGGGTCGCGACTGGCGAGCCGTCTCGGCTTCAGCGATCGCGTCTTCATCGGCCCCGCCGCCCGCCGCGTCGCGCGCGCCATCGAAGACGGTCTGGAGCGCGTCGAGACCGGACTCGCCGAAGACGTGCGCGTCGCCGATCCGCTCGCCGACGCCGCCAGCCGCTATCTCTACGAGGCCGGTGGCAAGCGCATCCGTCCCGTGCTGACCCTTCTCGCCGCGCAGCTCGGCGACGGCAACACCGACGAGGTGATCGACGTCGCCAAGGCGCTCGAGATCACGCATCTCGGCTCGCTGTACCACGACGACGTCATGGACGGCGCCGATCGCCGCCGCGGGGTCCCCGCCGCGCATGCGGTCTGGGGCAACAGCATCGCGATCCTCACCGGCGACATCCTGTTCTCCCGCGCCAGCCAGCTCATGTCGCGACTGGGCGAGCGCGCCATCCGTCTCCAGGCCGACACGTTCGAACGACTCGTGCTCGGCCAGATGCACGAGACCATCGGCGCGCAGCCCGACGACGATCCGATCCAGTTCTACATCCAGGTGCTCGCCGACAAGACGGGTTCGCTGATCGCCGCCGCGACGCAGGGCGGTGTGATCTTCTCGAACGCTCCCGTGGAGTACGAAGAGCCGATGCGCGTCTACGGTGAGAAGATCGGCGTCGCTTTCCAGCTCATGGACGACGTGATCGACCTCTCGGCGAAGCCCGAGGACACCGGCAAGGTCCCGGGCACCGATCTGCGTGCCGGCGTGCCCACCATGCCGTACCTGCTGCTCAAGGCCGAGACGGACGCGACATCGATCGACCTCGGCGCGCGTATCGATGCCGGTGTGGCGCTCATCGCCGACGGCGCCGATCCGGCGATCCTCGACGGACCGCTCGACGAGCTGCGCGATCACGCCGTGACGACGAAGACCCTGGAACTCGCCCACGCCTGGACGCAGGACGCGATCGACGCGCTCGGACCGCTCCCGCGAGGCACGGTGCGTGAGGCGCTGACCCGATTCGCAGAGACCCTCGCCGATCGCTCCAGCTGAATCCGGCGATGCGACCCACGCGGTCGCACGACGGGCGCGACGGCACACGAAAGGACCTCCCATGACCAAGCTCAGACTGGCCATCGTCGGTGCGGGCCCCGCAGGCATCTACGCCGCGGACATCCTGCTGAAGGCCGAGCGCAAGTTCGACGTCTCCATCGACCTGTTCGAGCAGCTTCCGGCGCCCTACGGCCTCGTCCGCTACGGCGTCGCCCCCGATCACCCCCGCATCAAGGGCATCATCACGGCCCTCCGCGATGTGCTCGACCGCGGCGACATCCGCCTGTTCGGGAACGTCCGCTTCGGCGAGGACATCACGCTCGAAGACCTCAAGCACCACTACAACGCCGTGATCTTCGCGACCGGCGCCATCAGGGACACGTCGATGGACATCCCCGGTGTCGACGCCGTCGCCTCCTACGGCGCCGCCGACTACGTCAGCTGGTTCGACGGCCACCCCGACGTGCCGCGCGAGTGGCCGCTGGATGCCGAATCGGTCGCCGTGATCGGCAACGGCAACGTGGCGCTCGACGTCGCGCGGATGCTGGCCAAGCATGCCGAGGATCTGCTCGTCACCGAGGTTCCGGCGAACGTCTACGAGGGCCTGCAGGCGAGCGCGGTCACCGACGTGCACGTGTTCGGGCGCCGCGGCCCCGCGCAGGTGAAGTTCACGCCGCTGGAGCTGCGCGAGCTCGGCGAGCTCCGCGACGTCGACATGGTCGTCTACGACGAGGACTTCGACTACGACGACGCCTCCAAGGAGGCGGTCGCCAGCAACAAGCAGGTCATGGTCATCGACCGCGTCCTGCAGTCGTGGCGCAAGCGCGACTCGGTGAACAACGCGGGCGGCACCGCATCGCGACGCCTGCACCTGCACTTCTGGGCGCGGCCCGTCGAGGTCCGCAAGGACGAGAGCGGCCGCGTCGCGGCGCTCGTGTACGAGCGCACCCAGCCGGACGGCGAGGGCGGCGCGGTCGGCACCGGTGAGCTGCGCGAGGTCCCGATCCAGGCGCTGTACCGCGCGATCGGCTACTTCGGCTCGCCGCTGCCCGGAGTGCCGTTCGACAAGAAGCACGGCGTGATCCCGAACCGCGAGGGACAGGTGCTCGCGAAGGACTCGAACCAGCGGGTGCCCGGCATCTACGCGACGGGCTGGATCAAGCGCGGACCGGTCGGCCTGATCGGTCACACCAAGTCCGACGCCATGGAGACCGTCCGGCACATCATCAACGACCAGGGGTCGTGGTGGCAGCCGGAGGACCCCTCGGAGGAGTCGATCCCCGCTCTCCTGCAGGAGCGCGGCGTGAAGTGGACCGACCTCGAGGGATGGCACCGCCTGGACGAACACGAGATCGGTCTCGGCGCACCGCACGAGCGCGCTCGCGTGAAGGTCGTCCCGCGCGACGAGATGGTGCGGGTCTCGCGCGGCGAGTAGCACCGTCATCCGATCGTTGCGAGCCGATCCCCTCGTGTCGGGGCTGTCCTCCTAGGCTGAGAGCATGCGACGGCGACCTCTCCTCATCCTCGGCGCGGTGGCGCTGCTCCTCGTGTCGGGATGTGCACCGACGCCGGAGCCCACTCCCACGGCATCCGTGGAGCCGTCGCCCAGCCCGACACCGACGCCGACCTCGGATCCGATCGTCGCGCCGACGCCCGCGTTCGACGTGACGTGCGACGACGTCGCGGCGGAGATGTCCGCTCTCGTCGGCGCGCCGGCGGGGGCGGTGGAGGAGACGCTCTCGCGCGTCTCGATGCCCAACTGGTACCCCGGACCCGCGCTGTACGCGTTCCAGCGCGCCGGCGGCATCGCCTGCTCGACGGGAGACGACTCGCGCAGCTGGGAGGTCACGGTCGTTCCCCGGGCGCAGACCGTGATCACGGGTGCGGAGTCCCGCGGCGGATGGTGGGGCGAGGAGTCGCGCTGCGAAGACAACGGGATCTGCGTCTTCCAGGTGCTCGACGGAGACGTGCTCGTCTCCGCTCAGATGATGGAGCCGGAGGTCGGCTCCGGCGATGCCGCGCGCATCGACGAGGGCCTTCGCCGCATCGCCGCCGCGGCCGTCGCGACGAGCAAGGACGTCGAGCTCGCCCCCAGCGACATCGTCGGCGTGGAGTGCGCGCAGTTCCTGACCAAGGACGAACTCGCCGAGGAACTCGGCACAGAGGTGTTCCTCATCGACTCCTTCGGGGGCTGGGGCATCCCGTCGGAGATCTACCAGGCCGTCAACGGCTCGCGCATCTGCTACTACGCCTCCAGTGAGAGCGAGTACGAGTCGCAGGGATACCTGACGATCACCACGCTCCCCGGCGGCGCGTGGGCCTTCGAGCTGATCGAGGGCGGCACGGCCGTCGAGATCGAGGGAGCAGATGCCGCGCTCCGCGGCGTCGACGAGTTCGATCGCCCTGTCCTCGATGTGCGCGTAGGCTCCGACTGGATCCGCCTCACCACCTTCGAGGGCTCCGGGATCTCCGACCTGACGCAGGTCGCCGAGCACGTCGTGCAGAACTTCACGGTCGGGCGTCCGGCGCCGCAGTAGCGTCCTCGGCTAGCCTGGCCGCAGGGGGTGGAGCGCATGGCCGACTGGATCGCAGACGTTCTCGGCGAGGAGTTCGAGCAGCTCACCCTCGAGCTCGGCGACGACGACCAGGGCCCGGTCGTGGCGACTCTCGTGCGGGCGCTGCCGCCCGTGCAGGGGTGGTGGGATCGGCTGCGGGGGAGGCGCCCCCTGCTGGATGACGTCGACGTGCTGTACGTGCACGGGTGGTCCGACTACTTCTTCCAGAAGCGCCTCGCCCGCTTCTGGACGGCGAGGGGAGCGCGCTTCTTCGCGCTCGACCTGCGCAAATACGGTCGCAGTCTCCGCGACGGCCAGACGCCGGGATACGTCGCCGATCTCGCGACCTACGACGAGGACATCGCCGCAGCGCTCGGTGCGATGGGGCACGCGATCGACGGGAGCGACAGCCGACGGCTCGTGCTCCTCGGTCACTCGACGGGCGGACTGACCCTGAGCCTGTGGGCATCGCGTCATCCGGATGCCGCGGACGCGGTGATCCTGAACAGCCCGTGGCTGGAGTTCCAGATCGCCCCGGTGCGTGCGGCGATCGCGCCGATGGTCGAGCTGCAGGCACGGCTCCGTCCGCGGGAGGTGGCCCCTCAGGTCGATCTGGGCTTCTACTCGAGGGCGCAGCAGGAGGTCGCCGATCCGGACGATCCCATGGAGGTGAATCCGCTCTGGCGCCCCACCCAGACGATGGCGGTGTATGCCGGCTGGCTGCACGCGATCCTCTCGGGCCATCGCACCGTCGCGTCGGGACTCTCGATCCCCGTTCCGGTGTGCGTGCTCCTCTCGGCCCGTTCGGCCGTGCCCACCCGCTGGTCGGAAGAGCTCACCGCGGCCGACTCCGTGCTGGTGGTCGACGACATCGCGCGCGCGGCCCTGCGCCTCGGCTCGTCCGTGACCGTCGAGCGGATCGACGGGGCGCTGCACGACGTCTTCCTCTCACGGCGCGAGGCGAGGGAAGACGCCTATCGGCGCCTCGAGCGCTGGGTCACCGGCTGGCAGGCGTCCGGCGGAGCGCTCGTTCAGAGATAGTGCATCGCCCGGGTGAGGCGCTCCGCCTCATCCCCGTCGCCGCGGAGGACGGCGTCATGGAACTCGACGTAGACCTGCAGCATCCGCTCCCGGTCGTCGACGGGCACGGTCCAGTGACGGAGATTGCGCAGGAGCGCGACCGTCGTCTCCTCGATGACCGTGCAGTGCTGGGCGTTCTGGCTGTGCGCGCCGAGGTAGGCGAACACGTCCCAGCGGGTGTCTACGGTCAGCGTGCTGTCATGGAGCGAGTCGTACATCGCCTCCACGAGTCCGGCGACATGCGCGCGCTGCGCGGCGCTGAGCTGCGGGACGGCGAGGCGGGCGGCGATACCCGCCTGGTACCCCGCGAACGCGAGCGACTGTGCCACGGTGTCGGTCGTGACCTCGGTGACCTCGGTGTACCGACTCGGGTACATCGTCACCATCCCCAGGCGCTCCAGGCGCTGCAGCGCTTCCCGCACCGGCGTCCGGGAGACGTGCATCCGCTCGGCCACGTCGAGATCGCGGATGCGCTGCCCCGGGGCCAGTGTGCCGTCGACGATCTGCCGGCCGATGTGCTGGAAGACCTCCTCCGCCAGCAGTTGCTTGTTCTCGCCCACGTTCTTCGTTCCCATGCTGCCCATGGACCCCCGCCCCCAATTGCTCTTCCTTCTCCTGCTACGTGATGCGCCCGGGTGGGCCTCTCATCACAGATCGCGCAGGATGCCAACACACTACGCGCATAACTCCTCGCGCACGGAACATGACGCACGGGCACCACGGCGGCTCTCGAGGATGCTGACGGAGTTCTCTGCGGCCGACGGACGCGGAGCGCCCGCCGGCCGCATCCGACGCGGTCGCGCGGAACCGCCGCGAACCCCGTCCCCACGGGGGGAGGCCCGCGATTCCGAGAGCGCGGGGCCGTTCGACGACAGTACGTCACGCGGCTGGCGCGTCGTGGGTCGCATCGAGAAGCGACCCCTCTCAGTCTCAGCCACGCATTCCGATATATCGGTATGCGATCCGGATATGACGAAACGATTCATCCGATGCCACGGCATCCGATGAATCGTCTCGTCGCGCTGCACCCGGGCGTCGCGCCCGGTGAGAGGGTCAGCGGTAGTTGATGAACTGCAGGTCGACCTCGAGGTCGGAGCCCTTGAGCAGGCTGATCACGGTCTGGAGGTCGTCACGGCTCTTGGACTGCACGCGCAGCTCGTCGCCCTGGATCTGGCTCTTCACGCCCTTCGGACCCTCGTCGCGGATGATCTTGTTGATCTTCTTCGCGTTCTCGGAGGAGATGCCGTCCTTGAGGCTCGAGACGATGCGGAACTCCTTGCCGCTCGCGAAGGGCTCCCCGGCGTCGAGGCTCTTCAGGGAGATCCCGCGCTTGATGAGCTTGGACTGGAACACGTCGAGCACGGCCTTCGCGCGCTCCTCGGAGTTGGCGATGATGAGGATCTGCTCGCCGCTCCACGCGATGGATGCCCCGGTGCCCTTGAAGTCGTAGCGCTGCTCGACCTCCTTGCGGGCCTGGTTGAGAGCGTTCTCGGCCTCCTGGTGATCCACTTTCGAGACGATGTCAAAGGAACTGTCAGCCATAGGAGAAGTGTATCGAGACTGCGGTTTGTGCGAGCTCGTGGAAGCGTTTTCATCTCGTCCTCCGCCACGAAGCCGGGTCACAGGTTGATATCAACGCCTTCTTGCATTGTGAATCCACTCGATCTCGATGCATACTGTAAGCGCTTGCAGTACTGCAGGCCATCAGCACCGAGAGAGGCACACACCAATGAAGGTGAACAAGAGGGGCATCGTCGCCGCGGGCGCGATCGCCATCGTTTCGACTCTGACGCTCGCCGGCTGCGCCACGGGGACCAGCGGCGACGACTCGTCCGGCGGCGACAAGGGCAGCGCGCTGACCGTGTGGGTCGACGCGGAGCGCGTCGACGCGCTGCAGGGCGCCGCGGACTCGTACGAGGAGAAGACCGGCGTCAAGGTCGAGCTCGTCGGCAAGTCCGTCGACGACATGAAGGACGACTTCATCCAGCAGGTGCCGACCGGAAAGGGCCCTGACGTCGTCATGGGCGCGCACGACTGGCTCGGCGAGCTCTCCACGAACGGCGTCGTCGCGCCGCTCGAGCTCGGCGACAGCTCCGCCGACTACCTGCCGGTCGCACTTCAGGCCGCCACCTATGACGGCACCGTCTACATGCTCCCGTACGCGGTCGAGAACATCGCCGTGCTGCGCAACGCCGACCTCGTTCCCGCGGCAGCCACCAGCTTCGACGACATGATCGCCAAGGGCGCGTTCGTGGTGGAGCAGGGCGCCGAGGGCAACCCGTACCACCTCTACCCGTTCCAGACCGCCTTCGGCGCTCCGGTCTTCGGCACCGACGAGTCGGGCAGCTACGACCCGACCGACCTGCAGCTCGGCAGCGCAGGCGGCACGGCATTCGCCGACTGGCTCGCCGCGCAGGGGGCCGCGGGCACGCTGAACACCGACATCGACGGCGAGATCGCCAAGCAGCAGTTCCTCGACGGCACCGCGGCCTTCTGGCTGACCGGCCCGTGGAACGTCGGTGCGGCCGTCGACGCCGGCATCAACGTCGCGATCGACCCCGTTCCCAGCCCCACGGGTGAGACGGCCTCGCCGTTCGCCGGTGTGAAGGGGTTCTTCGTGAGCTCCGAGTCGAAGAACAAGGTCGCGGCCAACGACTTCCTCGTGAACTACATCGGCACGGAGGAGGTTCAGCTCGCGCTGTTCGAGGCCGGCAACATCCTGCCCGCGCTCACCGCTGCAGCCGACTCCGCGGCATCCGATCCGATCATCGCCGGCTTCCAGGCCGTCGGTGCCGACGCCGTCCCGATGCCGGCCATCCCGGCCATGGGCTCGGTCTGGCAGTTCTGGGGCGTCGCCGAGGCGGCCATCATCAACGGCGAGGACCCGGCGACGACGTGGCAGAAGCTCGTCGACGACGTGACCGCCGCGATCAAGTAACCGCTGGAAACCGACTCTGCCGGGGCGGGCGTCCTTCGCCCGCCCCGGCAGGATCATGACGAGGACGACATGACAGAGACCGTCGAGCCCACGACTCCGCCCACCACGCGTCAGCGACAGGCAGCGAGGATCGCCGAGGCGGCATCCGGCCCGATCGGCTGGCTGCTGCTGAAGATCCTGCTCCTCGCGGTCGTCGATGCGATCGCGCTCTACGCGGCGTTCGTGCTCTTCACGCACCAGGAGTGGCTGATCCTCGGGATCGTCGTCGCGGTCGCCGTCCTCGTCAACTACCTCTACTTCTCCCGCAAGCGCATCGCGGCGAAGTATCTGACCCCCGGCATCATCTTCCTGGTGGTCTTCCAGGTCTTCACGCTCCTCTACACGGGCTACATCGGGTTCACGAACTACGGCACCGGTCACAACGGCACCAAGGATCAGGCCATCTCCTCGCTCCTCGCTGCCGCGCAGGAGCGGGTCGAGGACTCGCCCACGTACCCGGTGACCGTCGTCGAGCAGTTCGGCGGATACGGGCTGCTGGTCACCGACCCCGACACCGGGGACGCGCTCCTCGGCACCGCCGAGCAGCCGCTGCAGGAGGTCGAGGCCGACTTCGAGGGCGGCCGGGCCGTCTCGGTCGAGGGCTGGACCACCCTGCCGCTGGCGACCGTCTTCACGCTCTCGGAGGAGCTCGAGAAGCTCTCCGTCCCGTTCAGCGACGACCCGAACGACGGCAGCCTGCGAGCCCCGGACGGGCAGAAGGGCTACCTCTACGTCTCGACGCTCGAGTACGACGCGGATGCCGACGCGATCACCGACACCCGCACCGGGACCGTCTACTCCGACACCGGCGCCGGGGCGTTCACCTCCGACGCGGGGGAGGAGCTCCTGCCCGGCTGGCAGACGACGGTCGGCTTCGACAACTTCGTCCGCGCCGTCACCGACGCGTCGATCCGCGGTCCGCTCATCTCCGTCACGATCTGGACGTTCGCGTTCGCCCTGATCTCGGTCGCGTCCACCTTCTTCCTCGGGCTGCTCCTCGCCCTGGTGTTCAACAACACCCGGATGCGGTTCCGTAACGGCTACCGCATCATCCTGATCCTCCCGTACGCGTTCCCCGCGTTCCTCTCGGCGCTCGTGTGGGCCGGCATGATGAACGAGAGCTTCGGGTTCATCAACCAGGTCATCTTCGGCGGAGCGTCCATCCCGTGGCTCACCGACCCGGCCCTGGCGAAGGTCTCGGTGCTGCTGGTGAACCTGTGGCTCGGCTTCCCCTACATGTTCCTCGTCTGCATGGGCGCGCTGCAGGGCATCCCCGAGGATGTGAACGAGGCAGCCGTCATGGACGGCGCGAACCCGTGGCAGGTCTTCCGTCGCATCAAGCTGCCGCTGCTGCTGGTGACGGTCGCCCCGCTGCTGATCTCGTCGTTCGCGTTCAACTTCAACAACTTCAACCTCATCTACATGCTCACCAAGGGCGGGCCGCGCTTCAGCGACGTCTCGATCCCGGTCGGGCACACCGACATCCTGATCTCGATGGTCTACAAGGTGGCGTTCACCGGCCAGGCGCGCGACTACGGCCTGGCATCCGCCTTCACGATCCTCATCTTCATCGTGGTGGCGACGATCTCGATCGTCAGCTTCCGCAAGACCAAGGCCCTCGAGGAGCTGAACTGATGAGCACCGACATCATCGCCCCGCGCCGCCGCAGCTTCGGCGCCTGGTTCGCCGACACCGGATGGCGCCACCTCGTCGCGATCGTCGTGAGCGCCTTCGCGCTCTTCCCGCTGCTGTACGTCGTCTCGGCCTCATTGAATCCGAAGGGCACGCTCACCGGTTCGAATCGGCTCTTCTCCGCCGTCGGCATCGACAGCTATGTGCGCATCCTCAGCGATCCGCAGAATCCGTACGGGCTGTGGTTCCTGAACACGCTGCTCGTCGCCGTCGTCACCGGAGCGGTCACCGTGTTCATCGGCGCCTGCGCGGCCTATGCCTTCTCGCGCATGCGATTCGCCGGACGCCGGGTCGGACTGGTCACGATCGTCGTGGTGCAGATGTTCCCGCAGCTGCTCGCCGTGGTGGCGATCTTCCTGCTGATGTCGACGCTGGGGGACTGGTTCCCCGCGATCGGTCTGAACACGCACACCGGGCTCATCCTCGTGTACCTCGGCGGTGCGCTGGGGGTGAACACCTACCTGATGTACGGCTTCTTCAACACGATCCCGAAGGAGATCGACGAGGCGGCCCGCATCGACGGCGCCGGCCACGCCCGCATCTTCTTCACGATCATCCTGCGCCTGGTCGCGCCCATCCTCGCGGTCGTCGGACTCCTGTCCTTCATCGGCACCGTCAACGAGTACGTGATCGCCAGCGTGATGCTCGTCGACGTCGAGCAGCAGACGCTCGTCGTCGGGCTCACGAAGCTCGTCGCGAATCCGCGCTACGCGGACTGGTCGGCGTTCTCGGCGGGCGCCGTGATGGCGGCGATCCCGGTGATGATCCTGTTCCTCTTCCTGCAGAAGTACATCGTGGGCGGGCTCACCGCCGGGGCCACGAAGGGCTGAGTCGGTGGGTCCCGCGGCGCCCGCTGATCGGCGTTGCGGCCGGTGCGACCGCCCGCGCGGGCCTACCGTGGAGACATGGCACGGGTCGGTGGACGCAACCTCGCGATGAGCTGGGTGGCCGGCGTGATGTGCGCCGGGATCATCGGCGCCCTCGTGTGGTTCTCGATCCCCATCCTCCCGGTCCTCGCCGAGTTCGCCGGGGATGCGCTGCGCAGCGCGCTCCCCTGACGGCTACCCGACCGAAACCCGGGAATCCAGCGGTATGCCGACACGTCGGCACGCCTCCGTGAGCGGCCGCCCGCGCGGCGGTAGCCTCGCACTGCACACATCCGATGAGAGGCGCATCCCATGAGCGACCCTGAGGTTCACAAGCCCGAGAAGCCGGCTGACGTCGACGACGTCGTCGGCAGCGCGAACGCCGGGCTCGACGCCGCCGCCGCGGCGGGTGCGGACGTTCCCGGAACCGCGCCCGATTCGACGGAGAGCAAGCCCGTCGACCCCGACCTCGCCGCG
Source organism: Microbacterium sp. LWH11-1.2 (assembly GCF_038397745.1). Classification (NCBI taxonomy): domain Bacteria; kingdom Bacillati; phylum Actinomycetota; class Actinomycetes; order Micrococcales; family Microbacteriaceae; genus Microbacterium; species Microbacterium sp. LWH11-1.2. Next base: position 2,052,182 of record NZ_CP151636.1, read on the forward strand.
TTCGAGGAAGCGGAGCGCGAGCACCCCGGCCTGTTCTCGTCGCCGACTCCCGCGGAGTCCGGATCGACGTCGGCAGGCGCCACGGACTACTCCGACGCGGATACGACCGCGGCGTTCGTCCCGCCGGTCTCGCGGCACGACGACGCCACCGCCTCGTACGACCGCGTGTCGTCCTACGACCGCGAGGACACGGCCGTCGCCGACACGGCCTACGCGCCGTCCGCAGATCTGACCGAGACCCGCATCGTCCCCTCGGAGCCGCTGGTCGCCGCGTCGGCGCAGGCTCCGCAGCCGATCTTCGTGCAGGCTCCCGAGCCTCCGCGCGACCGCGGCAACCGCGGCACGGCCGGTGCGATCGGCCTGCTCGCGACCGTCGCCTTCGCCGTCCTCTACCTCGGCGCCACGATCGGCTTCGGCGCGATCGCCGGCGACGTGACCGGACAGAACATCGGCGAGGCCCTCGTCGCGCCGCTGCTCACCTGGGGGTACTGGACGCCGGTCGTGGTGTTCTTCCTCGGCTTCTGGCTGCTGGGAGCCATCATCAACCGCGGACGCTGGGGACTCTGGGTGGTCTTCGGCATCGTCGTCGGTGTGATCGCCTACGCCGGGCACATCCTCGGCCAGCTCTTCGAGGCCCCGTTCTGGAAGCTCACGGCATCCGGGGGACTCGATCTCGTCGGCTCGCAGCTCCTCGCGCCGCTCGCGATCGCCGCCTTCGTGTTCGCCCGCGAGCTGACGATCTGGTTCGGTGCCTGGGTCGCGCGCAGCGGAGCACGCAAGACCGAGTACAACGCCGAGGCGCAGCGCGAGTACGAGCGCACCCTCGAAGCCGGTCCGACGCTCGCGAGGTAATCACGGACTCCACCACGCCGAACCCCCGCGGACCCGAGTCCGCGGGGGTTCCGGCCGTCCTGGCGCTCGTCTTCGCCACCATCGGCTTCTTCGCCCTCGCCGTGTGCGGATTGGGCGCCGTGAGCCTGCTGGCGGATGCCGACGTCATCGCGGTGCCGGGGCTCGGCCCCGTCCCCGGCGTCACCGGGATGCTGGCGGCGGTCGTCGCCTTCGCGGTCGCGCTGTGGTCGACACTCCGTCGACAGCATCCGTCCTTCGTCGCGACGATCGCGATCGCCCTCGTCGCCGGGCTCGCCCATCTCGTCGGCGTCTGGGCGGCGGTGCTCATCGGCGTCGGCAACGTCATCCTCGCCACGGCGGTGGCGGGAGACCTCGTCCGCGGGGGAGCGAGCGCGGTGCTGCTGCTGGCGGCCGCGATCGCCGCGTGGGGCGGCATCGCCCTGCGCCGCACCCGCTCCGCACGACCGCGCTGGCCCTGGGAGGGCGACGACGACGAGTGACGCCCCGCCGTGACGCGGGAAATCGCGGCGCTGCCGCGCGACGCGCCGTACGCTGGAGGGGTGGAGCGCTCATTGGAGACGCAGGTGGACCAGGCCGTCGAGGCCTGGTTGCGCTGGGTGCCGCGCTGGGAACCGGCGACTCATCGCGGACGCGTCGCGCCCTGCCGCCGCTGCCTGGGATCGCCGATCCTGTCGGCCGCCGGCATCGGCGCCAACACGCCGCACGGCGTGCAGCACGGTCTCTCCACCCGGATGAAGACGATCGTCGATCACGCGGTCGCCGACTACACGTCCCGGAATCTCCCGATGCTGCAGCGCGAGCTCGACGATCAGGCCGCCCGCAACCGCGCGCGCAGCTATCGGCCGTCCGAGGACCTCGACCCCGAGTTCGACGGCCTCCCGCTCGATCCGGAGCCGGTGCCGGGCGCCCCCTTCCTGTTCACGATCGCCGGGCTCGCCGATGACGCCGCCGATCAGCTGCCGCCCCTCCCGCCCCTGACGGAAGAGGCCAAGATCGCGCTGCGCCAGGAGGTCGCGCTCGCCGACGAGTACGCCAACATGGTCGGACGCGAGATCTGCGGCATCCTCCTGCGCCATCGGCTGCACATCCAAGCCGCCATCTCGCAGCACGTCGAGCCGCAGATCGAGGCGCTGCTGGCCGAGCTGACCCAGTCGCTGGACTCGCCGTTCGACCCCGACGGCGCCTAGCCGCGGGGCCGCGCTCATTTGACCGTCAGGTTACGCGGCATTACACTTGATCAGGTGTGTGCACGTCTTGACGTGCGCACCGGGCGTCGGCACCTGCCGGTCCGCCTCCACGGCATACCCACCACACCACAAAGCCCGCCGGTTCCGGCGTGCCGGTGGGTCATGATGTGAAACCCATCACGCTGTCACCGTGCAGCACTATGAGGAGAGAACGTGCCAACCATTCAGCAGTTGGTTCGCAAGGGTCGCTCGCCCAAGGTCACCAAGACCAAGGCGCCCGCCCTGAAGTCGAACCCGCAGCAGGCCGGGGTCTGCACCCGCGTCTACACCACCACCCCGAAGAAGCCGAACTCGGCGATGCGCAAGGTCGCTCGTGTGAAGCTCCGCAACGGGACCGAGGTCACCGCGTACATCCCCGGTGAGGGCCACAACCTGCAGGAGCACTCGCTGGTGCTCGTCCGCGGCGGTCGTGTCAAGGACCTCCCCGGTGTGCGTTACAAGATCGTCCGTGGCGCCCTGGACACCCAGGCAGTCAAGAACCGTAAGCAGGCTCGTTCCCGCTACGGCGCGAAGAAGGGTTGAGTTAGATGCCTCGTAAGGGTCCCGCCCCCAAGCGCCCCGTCGTCAACGACCCGGTATACGGCGCTCCGATCGTCACCTCGCTGGTGAACAAGATCCTCGTCGACGGCAAGAAGTCGCTCGCCGAGTCGATCGTCTACGGCGCCCTCCGCGGCGTCGAGGCGAAGAACGGCGGCCAGGACGCCGTCGCCACCCTCAAGAAGGCGCTCGACAACGTGCGCCCCACCCTCGAGGTCCGCAGCCGCCGTGTCGGTGGCTCGACCTACCAGGTGCCGGTCGAGGTCAAGCCGCACCGCGCGAACACCCTCGCGCTGCGCTGGCTCGTGAGCTACGCCAAGGGTCGTCGTGAGAAGACGATGACCGAGCGTCTCCAGAACGAGATCCTGGACGCGTCGAACGGCCTCGGTGCCGCGGTCAAGCGCCGTGAGGACACGCACAAGATGGCCGAGTCGAACCGCGCGTTCGCTCACTACCGCTGGTAAACCTTCGGCAGGCTCAGGGACCCATCCGCGTCCCTGAGCCTGTCAAAACCCTCCGCGCAGTACGACTGCACGAAAAGATAAGGACACTCCTGTGGCACAAGACGTGCTCACCGACCTGAGCAAGGTCCGCAACATCGGCATCATGGCGCACATCGATGCCGGCAAGACGACGACGACCGAGCGCATCCTGTTCTACACGGGCGTCAACCACAAGCTCGGCGAGACGCACGATGGCGCCTCGACCACCGACTGGATGGAACAGGAGAAGGAGCGCGGCATCACGATCACGTCTGCCGCCGTGACCTGCTACTGGAACAAGAACCAGATCAACATCATCGACACCCCCGGTCACGTGGACTTCACGGTCGAGGTGGAGCGCTCGCTCCGCGTCCTCGACGGTGCCGTCGCCGTCTTCGACGGCAAGGAGGGCGTCGAGCCCCAGTCCGAGACCGTGTGGCGTCAGGCCGACAAGTACAACGTCCCGCGCATCTGCTTCGTCAACAAGATGGACAAGCTCGGCGCCGACTTCTACTTCACGGTCGACACGATCATCAACCGCCTCGGTGCGAAGCCGCTGGTCATCCAGCTGCCCATCGGCGCCGAGAACGACTTCATCGGCGTCGTCGACCTGGTCGAGATGCGCGCACTGGTCTGGGCGGGCGACTCCAAGGGTGACGTCACCATGGGTGCCTCCTACGAGATCCAGGAGATCCCGGCCGACCTCAAGGAGAAGGCGGACGAGTACCGTCAGCAGCTCCTCGAGACCGTCGCCGAGACCGACGACGCGCTGCTCGAGAAGTTCTTCGGCGGCGAGGAGCTCACGGTCGCCGAGATCAAGGGCGCGATCCGCAAGCTCACCGTGGCTTCCGAGATCTACCCGGTCCTCTGCGGCTCGGCCTTCAAGAACCGCGGCGTCCAGCCGATGCTCGACGCGGTCGTCGACTACCTCCCGAACCCGCTCGACGTGGGTTCGATCGAGGCTCACGACCCGAAGGACTACGACACGATCATCGAGCGTCACCCCGACGCCAACGACCCGTTCGCGGCCCTGGCCTTCAAGGTCGCCGTGCACCCGTTCTTCGGTCGCCTCACCTACGTGCGCGTCTACTCGGGTCACCTCGACTCCGGCTCCGCGGTCGTCAACTCGACCAAGGGCAAGAAGGAGCGCATCGGCAAGATCTTCCAGATGCACGCCAACAAGGAGATCCCCGTCGCCTCGGTGACCGCCGGGAACATCTACGCGGTCATCGGTCTGAAGGACACCACCACCGGTGACACCCTGACCGACCCGGCCTCGCCGGTCGTCCTCGAGTCGATGACGTTCCCCGAGCCCGTCATCGAGGTCGCCATCGAGCCGAAGACCAAGGCCGACCAGGAGAAGCTGGGTGTCGCCATCCAGAAGCTCGCTGAGGAGGACCCGACCTTCCGCACGGAGCTCAACCCCGAGACCGGTCAGACGACCATCAAGGGCATGGGCGAGCTGCACCTCGACATCCTCGTGGATCGCATGAAGCGCGAGTTCAACGTCGAGGCGAACGTCGGCAAGCCCCAGGTGGCGTACCGCGAGACGATCCGCAAGGCCGTCGAGAAGCACGACTACACCCACAAGAAGCAGACGGGTGGATCGGGCCAGTTCGCCAAGATCCAGTTCAACATCGAGCCCCTCGATCTGGACGACGAGAAGACGTACGAGTTCGTGAACGCCGTCACCGGTGGTCGCATCCCGCGCGAGTACATCGGCTCGATCGACGCCGGTTTCCAGGACGCCATGAACGTCGGAGTCCTCGCGGGCTACCCGATCGTCGGCGTCAAGGCGACCATCGTCGATGGTGCGGCGCACGACGTCGACTCCTCGGAGATGGCGTTCAAGATCGCCGGTTCCATGGGCTTCAAGGAGGCTCTGCGCCGGGCGAGCCCCGTGCTGCTCGAGCCGCTGATGGCCGTCGAGGTCCGCACGCCCGAGGAGTACATGGGCGACGTTATCGGCGACCTGAACTCCCGTCGTGGTCAGATCCAGTCGATGGAGGATGCCGCCGGCGTCAAGGTCGTGCGTGCACACGTGCCGCTGTCCGAGATGTTCGGCTACATCGGCGACCTGCGCTCGAAGACCTCGGGTCGCGCCGTCTACTCGATGGAGTTCAACAGCTACGCTGAGGTTCCCCGCAACGTGGCCGACGAGATCGTCCAGAAGCACCAGGGCGGCGAGTAGTCATCTTCCTGGGAGCCGGTTAAGCCCCGGCTCCCAGGTCTCCTACAACTTCACATTCCCTCTCTACTAAACTGAGATTCACACCCGTAGAGAACCGGTCGCAAACCAGTGCCCGGCAACCTCTACACGACGTCCTGAGGAGGACCCAGTGGCTAAGGCCAAGTTCGAGCGGACCAAGCCGCACGTCAACATCGGAACCATCGGTCACGTTGACCACGGCAAGACCACGCTCTCCGCAGCGATCTCGAAGGTGCTTGCTGACAAGTTCCCGTCTGACACCAACGTGCAGCGCGACTTCGCTTCCATCGACTCGGCGCCGGAAGAGCGCCAGCGTGGTATCACCATCAACATCTCGCACATCGAGTACGAGACCCCCAAGCGCCACTACGCGCACGTTGACGCTCCCGGCCACGCCGACTACGTCAAGAACATGATCACCGGTGCGGCTCAGATGGACGGCGCGATCCTCGTGGTCGCCGCCACCGACGGCCCGATGGCTCAGACGCGTGAGCACGTGCTGCTCGCCAAGCAGGTCGGCGTGCCGTACCTGCTGGTCGCGCTGAACAAGTCCGACATGGTCGACGACGAGGAGATCCTGGAGCTCGTCGAGCTCGAGGTCTCCGAGCTGCTCGCCTCGCAGGGCTTCGCCGAGGACGCTCCTGTCGTGCGCGTCTCCGCTCTCAAGGCCCTCGAGGGCGACGAGAAGTGGACGCAGTCGATCCTCGACCTCATGGAGGCCGTCGACGAGCACGTTCCGGACCCGGTGCGCGACAAGGACAAGCCGTTCCTGATGCCCGTCGAGGACGTCTTCACGATCACCGGTCGTGGAACCGTCGTCACGGGTCGCGCCGAGCGTGGCACGCTGGCCATCAACTCCGAGGTCGAGATCGTCGGACTCCGTCCGACCGTCAAGACCACGGTCACGGGTATCGAGATGTTCCACAAGCAGCTCGACGAGGCATGGGCCGGCGAGAACTGCGGTCTCCTGCTCCGTGGCACGAAGCGTGAGGACGTGGAGCGCGGTCAGGTCATCGTCAAGCCGGGTTCGGTCACGCCGCACACCGACTTCGCGGGCACCGCGTACATCCTGTCCAAGGACGAGGGTGGGCGTCACAACCCCTTCTACACGAACTACCGCCCGCAGTTCTACTTCCGCACCACCGACGTCACCGGCGTCATCACGCTGCCCGAGGGCACCGAGATGGTCATGCCCGGCGACACCACGGACGTGACGGTCGAGCTGATCCAGCCGATCGCCATGGAAGAGGGCCTCGGCTTCGCCATCCGTGAGGGTGGACGCACCGTCGGCGCCGGTACGGTCACGAAGATCATCAAGTAAGCATCTGCTTCCTCGCAGAGGGGTCGGGCCTTCGGGTCCGGCCCCTCTGTCGTTAACCGACGACGCGAGGGTTCCCTTTTGCGGTGGCGTGCGGGCACAATGAGTGGTGTCGGCCCGCAAGCGGTCGGCAACACACCTGAGAGGGAGATCATGGGTATCGAGGACGCCGTCAACAAGGGCAAGGACCTGTACGAGCAGAACAAGGACAAGATCGCCGAGGCCGTCAAGAGCGAGCAGGCCGAGGACATCAGCGACAAGGTCCTCGACGGCGTCGCGGACTTCGCCAAGAAGGTCGCCCCCGGTGCAGCCGACAAGATCGACGAGATCCGCGACAGCGCGGACAAGGCTGTCGGCAACGAGTAGCACTCGACGCGAGCTCTGAAGCGGCGGTCCACCACGGCGGTGGGCCGCCGCTTTCGCATCCCACCGGTATTCTCGGCCTGTCGGACTCGCGTCCAGGCCGCCGGACCCCGTATGATGTTCGAGACCGCCTGGGGATCTTGCGGTCGGGGCAGCCGAAGGGGTTCGGCTCCCGAAACTCGCGTTCTTCGCGAACAAACTGGGGATAAGCGATCTTGGGGATCATCGTACGACGCGCGCACTCTGTGCGCCTGAGCGTCTCCCTGCCTGCGCGGCGGGTACTCCGCCGCGCCCTCGATCGAGGATTCCGGCGTCCCTTCACGTCGGCATCCTCGCGTTCGGTGTGCCCCCTCGCACTGAACGTCCTCCCCAAGCGGGGCGAGGCATGGGGATGCCTCGCCCCGCTCTCCTCCCTGATCTGACCCGTTCCGGACCCGTTTCCGACCCGTTCCGGGGTCGGCGGGACAGGCGCGACACGCCCGGGTTTGCAGAAGTGAAATCGGGCATGGCAGAATAGACAGGTTCGATATTCCGTCGCCGCTGTGCGTGCGTCGGATCACTGCCAGGGCAGTGCATAGACGGCGCCTCCTCCGGGATGGTGCAGGGTTCTAGGCCGCGGGTAGCAGAACAAATCCCCGACACCCTCTTCCGAGAGGGTTCGCCGTGCGCGGCGAAGGTCGGCATCCGCATGTCGGAAGACAGGCGGCTGACATGAGAACAGTGGTGCAGCCCTTCGACAGGCACAGGAACCCCGGTCCCTGGCCCGAGAAGACGAGTGCCGAAGGCGCGAACAGCGCCGACGTGCGTCCAATGCCCCAGGGTCACCCGGCCCAGGACGGTACGACGCCTAAAGAGAGAGAGCAGACAATGGCGGGACAGAAGATCCGCATTCGCCTGAAGTCGTATGACCACGAGGTCATCGACACGTCCGCACGCAAGATCGTCGACACCGTGACCCGTGCGGGCGCGACCGTCGTCGGCCCCGTGCCCCTTCCGACCGAGAAGAACGTCGTGTGCGTCATCCGGTCGCCGCACAAGTACAAGGACAGCCGCGAGCACTTCGAGATGCGCACCCACAAGCGTCTGATCGACATCGTCGACCCGACGCCCAAGGCCGTCGACTCGCTGATGCGTCTCGACCTCCCGGCCGATGTCAACATCGAGATCAAGCTCTGAGGTTCGACATGGCTGACATCAACTCCAAGGTTTCCAAGGGCATGCTGGGCACGAAGCTCGGCATGACCCAGGTGTGGAACGAGAGCGGCAAGCTCGTTCCCGTCACCGTCATCGAACTCGCGCCGAACGTGGTCACCCAGGTCCGCACGCCCGAGAAGGACGGCTACAACGCCGTCCAGATCGCGTACGGCCAGATCGACCCGCGCAAGGTCAACAAGCCCCTCACGGCTCACTTCGAGGCGGCCGGCGTCACGCCGCGTCGTCACGTCACCGAGATCCGCACCGCGGATGCTGCCGAGTACTCGCTCGGTCAGGAGCTCACGGTCGACGGCACCTTCGAAGCCGGCCAGCTCGTCGACGTCGTCGGCACGAGCAAGGGCAAGGGCACCGCGGGTGTCATGAAGCGCCACAACTTCAAGGGCGTCTCGGCATCCCACGGTTCGCACCGCAACCACCGCAAGCCCGGCTCCATCGGCGCATCGTCGACTCCGAGCCGCGTCTTCAAGGGCATGCGCATGGCCGGCCGTATGGGTGGCGAGCGCGTGACCGTCCTCAACCTCACGGTGCACGCCGTCGACATCGAGAAGGGTCTGCTGCTCGTCAAGGGCGCCGTCCCCGGTGCTCGTGGCCGCATCGTCTACGTCCGCAACGCAGTGAAGGGTGCCTGATCATGGCTGACTCCACTCTCGCGCTCGACGTCCTCAAGGCAGACGGCAAGAAGGCAGGCTCCATCGAGCTTCCCGCCGCTCTGTTCGACGTCAAGACGAACATCCCGCTCATCCACCAGGTCGTCGTCGCGCAGCTCGCGGCGGCTCGCCAGGGCACCCACTCGACCAAGCGTCGCGGTGAGGTCTCCGGTGCCGGCCGCAAGCCCTTCAAGCAGAAGGGCACGGGTAACGCCCGTCAGGGCTCGATCCGCGCGCCGCACATGACCGGCGGTGGCATCGTCCACGGCCCGAAGCCGCGCGACTACTCGCAGCGCACGCCCAAGAAGATGATCGCCGCCGCCCTCCTGGGCGCGCTCAGCGACCGCTTCCGCGGCGACCGCATCCACGCCATCGAGTCCTTCGGGATCGACGGCACGCCTTCGACCAAGACCGCCGTGAACTTCCTCACGAACGTCGTGTCGTCGAAGAACGTGCTCGTCGTGATCGAGCGCAACGACGACGTGACGCTGAAGAGCATCCGCAACCTGTCGAACCTGCACGTGCTGACGTTCGACCAGCTCAACGCCTACGACGTGCTCGTCTCTGACGACATCGTCTTCACCCAGGCCGCGCTCGAGGGCTTCATCGCCTCCAAGTCCGGCGCCAACCAGGAGGTCTCCGCATGAGCGAGCAGGCATCTGTTCTCCAGACGGCCCTGAACAAGGACCCGCGCGACATCATCCTGAAGCCGGTCGTGTCCGAGAAGAGCTACGGGCTCATCGATGAAGGCAAGTACACCTTCCTCGTCGACCCGCGCGCTTCGAAGACCGAGATCAAGCTCGCCATCGAGAAGATCTTCGGCGTCAAGGTCGCTGGGGTCAACACTCTCAACCGCGTCGGCAAGGCTCGCCGCACCCGCTTCGGAACCGGCAAGCGCAAGGACACCAAGCGCGCCATCGTCACCCTGAAGTCGGGCACCATCGACATCTTCACGGCAATCGGCTGATCCGGGGGATAAGGACAATCATGGCTATTCGCAAGTACAAGCCCACGACCCCGGGCCGTCGCGGCTCGTCGGTGGCTGACTTCGCCGAGATCACCCGATCGACGCCGGAGAAGTCGCTGCTGCGCCCGCTCTCGAAGACCGGTGGTCGCAACAACCAGGGCCGCATCACGACCCGTCACATCGGTGGTGGCCACAAGCGCCAGTACCGCGTCATCGACTTCCGTCGCAATGACAAGGACGGCGTCGATGCCCGTGTCGCTCACATCGAGTACGACCCCAACCGCACCGCGCGCATCGCGCTGCTGCACTACTTCGACGGCGAGAAGCGCTACATCCTCGCGCCGGCGAAGCTGAAGCAGGGCGACGTCGTCGAGTCGGGCGCCGGGGCGGACATCAAGCCGGGCAACAACCTCCCGCTGAAGAACATCCCGACGGGTACCGTCATCCACGCGATCGAGCTCCGCCCCGGAGGCGGCGCGAAGATGGCTCGCTCGGCGGGCGCATCCGTGCGTCTCGTCGCGAAGGACGGCCCCTACGCCCAGCTGCGTCTGCCCTCGGGCGAGATCCGCAACGTCGATGCGCGCTGCCGCGCGACCATCGGCGAGGTCGGCAACGCCGAGCAGTCGAACATCAACTGGGGCAAGGCCGGCCGCATGCGCTGGAAGGGCGTCCGCCCGACCGTGCGTGGTGTCGCGATGAACCCGGTCGACCACCCGCACGGTGGTGGAGAGGGCAAGACGTCCGGTGGACGTCACCCCGTCACCCCCTGGGGCCAGGCTGAGGGTCGTACCCGTCACGCCAACAAGGAAAGCGACAAGTACATCGTGCGTCGTCGTAACGCCGGCAAGAAGCGCAAGTAGGAGTAAGAGAAGATGCCTCGCAGTCTTAAGAAGGGCCCCTTCGTCGACGATCACCTGCTTCGCAAGGTCATCGTGCAGAACGAAGCCGGCACCAAGAACGTCATCAAGACCTGGTCCCGTCGGTCCATGATCATCCCGGCCATGCTGGGTCACACGATCGCGGTCCACGACGGACGCAAGCACATCCCTGTGTTCGTGTCCGAGACCATGGTCGGTCACAAGCTGGGCGAGTTCGCGCCCACCCGCACCTTCCGCGGCCACGAGAAGGACGACAAGAAGGGGCGGCGCCGCTAATGGTCGAATCGATCGCACGCGTGCGACACATCCGCGTGACCCCTCAGAAGGCTCGTCGTGTCGTCGCGCTCATCAAGGGCAAGCAGGCCCAGGAGGCTCTGGCGATCCTGAAGTTCGCACAGCAGAGCGCCAGTGAGCCGATCTACAAGCTTGTCGCGTCGGCCATGGCCAACGCGCAGGTCAAGGCGGATCGCGACGGGGAGTTCCTCGACGAGCAGGACCTGTACGTGGCCAACGCGTACGTGGACGAGGGCACGACGCTCAAGCGTTTCCAGCCCCGTGCACAGGGTCGCGCTTTCCAGATCAAGAAGCGCACGAGCCACATCACGGTCGTGCTCTCGACGCCTGAGGCGGCTCCGGCCGCTGCGGGCGACAGCAAGAAGAAGGCGAGCAAGTAATGGGACAGAAGGTAAACCCGTACGGCTTCCGCCTCGGCATCACGACGGACCACGTCTCGCGCTGGTTCTCTGATTCGACGAAGCCGGGTCAGCGTTACGCCGACTACGTGGCCGAGGACATCAAGATCCGCAACCTGCTGAAGACGCAGCTCGACCGTGCCGGTGTCTCGAACATCGAGATCGAGCGCACCCGTGACCGCGTCCGCGTCGACATCCACACCGCCCGTCCGGGCATCGTGATCGGTCGTCGTGGCGCCGAGGCCGAGCGCATCCGCGGCGACCTCGAGAAGCTCTCGGGCAAGCAGATCCAGCTGAACATCCTCGAGGTCAAGAACCCCGAGGCCGACGCTCAGCTCGTCGCACAAGGCATCGCCGAGCAGCTCTCTGCTCGCGTGGCGTTCCGTCGTGCGATGCGCAAGGGTCTGCAGGGCGCTCAGCGCGCCGGCGCCAAGGGCATCCGCATCCAGGTCTCCGGCCGCCTCGGCGGCGCCGAGATGAGCCGTTCGGAGTTCTACCGCGAGGGTCGTGTGCCGCTGCACACGCTGCGCGCGAACATCGACTACGGCTTCTACGAGGCGAAGACCACCTTCGGCCGCATCGGCGTGAAGGTCTGGATCTACAAGGGTGACCTGACCGCAAAGGAGCTCGCTCGCGAGCAGGCCAATGCACCCAAGGCCCGTCGTGACGACCGTGGTGGCGACCGCCGCCGCGCGCCGCGCAACGAGGCACCTGTCGCAGAAGGAGCGTCGGCATAATGCTCATCCCCCGTAAGGTCAAGTTCCGCAAGCAGCACCACCCGGGTCGTTCGGGTCAGGCCACCGGCGGCACGAAGGTCTCGTTCGGCGAGTTCGGCATCCAGGCGCTCACGCCTGCGTATGTCACGAACCGTCAGATCGAGTCCGCTCGTATCGCGGTCACCCGTCACATCAAGCGTGGCGGCAAGGTGTGGATCAACATCTACCCGGACCGTCCGCTCACGAAGAAGCCTGCCGAGACCCGCATGGGTTCCGGTAAGGGTTCCCCCGAGTGGTGGGTCGCCAACGTCAAGCCGGGTCGCGTCCTCTTCGAGGTCGGCGGTGTGAGCGAAGAGCTCGCCCGCGAGGCACTGACCCGTGCCATTCACAAGCTGCCTCTCAAGGCACGCATCATCAAGCGCGAGGAGGGCGACGCGTAATGGCGATCGGCACCAAGGAGCTCGCTCCGGCAGAGCTCGACACGTTCGAAGACCAGCGCCTCGTTGAGGAGCTGCGCAAGGCCAAGGAGGAGCTGTTCAACCTCCGTTTCCAGTCGGCCACCGGCCAGCTGGAGAGCCACGGCCGCATCCGCGCCGTCAAGCGCGACATCGCGCGTCTCTACACCGTGATCCGCGAACGCGAGCTGGGCATCCGTGCGACGCCCGCTCCGGTCGAGGCTCCGGCGAAGAAGGCGACCAAGTCGAAGGCGAAGAAGGCGGACTCCGCCGACGACGCCGTGAAGGAAGAGGCTGAGTGATGGCCACCAAGAAGGAAGCGACTGCGGAGACGCAGGCCGCCGGACACGAGTCGTCCGAGCACGACGTCCGCGACGCCGCAGCCCGCGGTTACCGCAAGACGCGTCGTGGCTACGTCGTCAGCGACAAGATGGACAAGACCATCGTGGTCGAGGTCGAGGACCGCGTGAAGCACCCGCTTTACGGCAAGGTCATCCGCCGCACCTCGAAGGTCAAGGCGCACGATGAGGCGAACACCGCCGGCATCGGCGACCTGGTCCTCATCAACGAGACCCGCCCGCTGAGCGCCACCAAGCGCTGGCGCCTGGTGGAGATTCTGGAGAAGGCCAAGTGATCCAGCAGGAGTCCCGCCTCAAGGTCGCCGACAACACCGGCGCCAAGGAGCTGCTCACGATTCGCGTGCTCGGCGGATCGAAGCGTCGTTACGCCGGTCTCGGCGACACCATCGTCGCGACCGTCAAGGACGCGATCCCCGGTGGCAACGTGAAGAAGGGCGACGTCGTCAAGGCGGTCATCGTCCGCACCAAGAAGGAGACGCGCCGTCCCGACGGCTCGTACATCAAGTTCGACGAGAACGCCGCCGTCATCCTGAAGGCAGACGGGGAGCCCCGCGGCACCCGTATCTTCGGACCGGTCGGTCGTGAGCTTCGCGACAAGAAGTTCATGAAGATCGTCTCGCTCGCGCCGGAGGTTATTTAGTCATGGCGAAGATCAAGAAGGGTGACCTGGTTCAGGTCATCACCGGAGCCACGCAGGAGCGTGGCGGCGATCGCGGTAAGCAGGGCAAGGTCCTCGAGGTCCTCGCCGAGAAGAACCGCGTCATCGTCGAAGGCGTGAACTACGTCACCAAGCACACGCGCGTCGGCCAGACGCAGCGTGGCACGAAGACCGGTGGCCTCGAGACCGTCGAGGCCTCCATCCACATCTCGAACGTCGCCGTCGTCGACCCTTCGACCAAGAAGCCGACCAAGGTCGGCCACCGGGTCGAGGAGAAGACCAAGGACGGCGTCAAGCGCACCGTCCGCGTGCGCTTCGCGAAGAAGAGCGGTAAGGACCTCTGATGAGCACCGACACTGCCGCGCCGGCTGGCAAGATCCAGCCGCGCCTGAAGCAGAAGTACAACGCCGAGATCAAGAAGGCGCTGCAGGACGAGTTCGGTTACGCGAACGTCATGCAGATCCCCGGCCTGGTCAAGGTCGTCGTGAACACCGGTGTCGGCGAGGCAGCTCGCGACAGCAAGGTGATCGACGGCGCGGTCGACGATCTCACCAAGATCACCGGCCAGAAGCCGATCGTCACGAAGGCCCGCAAGTCCATCGCGCAGTTCAAGCTGCGTGAGGGCCAGGCCATCGGTGCGCACGTCACCCTCCGCGGTGACCGCGCGTGGGAGTTCGTCGACCGCCTCGTCTCGCTCGCACTGCCCCGTATCCGCGACTTCCGCGGCCTCTCGGGCAAGCAGTTCGACGGGAACGGCAACTACACCTTCGGTCTCCAGGAGCAGAGCGTGTTCCACGAGATCGATCAGGACAAGATCGACCGGGTTCGCGGTTTCGACATCACCGTCGTCACCACCGCGAAGACGGATGAAGAGGGTCGGGCTCTGCTCCGTCACCTCGGCTTCCCGTTCCGCTCGGAAGACGCACAGGCGTGATCATTCGACAGGCTCAGTGACCATCGGTCACTGAGCCTGTCGAACTGCACGTACAATTGAAGATTGCGTGTCATCGCAGGCCGTCTGTCGTGTAACGGCAGCCGGAACCTCATGAACAAAGGAAAACAACAATGACAATGACAGACCCGGTCGCAGATCTGCTGACCCGTCTGCGCAACGCGAACTCGGCGCACCACGATTCCGTGACCCTGCCGTCGAGCAAGCTCAAGACGCACATCGCCGAGATCCTCCAGCAGGAGGGCTACATCGCCGGCTGGGAGACCTCTGACGCCCGCGTCGGGAAGAACCTCACGCTGTCGCTGAAGTACGGCCCGAACCGCGAGCGCTCGATCGCTGGCATCAAGCGCGTGTCGAAGCCCGGTCTTCGCGTGTACGCGAAGTCGACGGAGCTCCCCAAGGTGCTCGGCGGCCTCGGCGTGGCCATCCTGTCCACTTCCTCCGGTCTTCTCACCGACCGTCAGGCTGAGCAGAAGGGCGTGGGCGGAGAAGTTCTCGCCTACGTGTGGTAATCCCTCATGTCGCGTATTGGACGACTTCCCATCGACGTGCCTGCGGGCGTCACCGTTTCGGTCGACGGCCGTGAGGTCGCGGTGAAGGGCCCCAAGGGTGAACTCACCCTCACGGTGGCCAGCCCCATCGAGGTCGCGGTCGAGGAGAACCAGGTTCTGGTCTCCCGCCCCGACGACGAGCGCGAGTCGCGGTCGCTTCACGGCCTGACCCGCACGCTCATCAATAACAACATCATCGGCGTGACCCAGGGCTACACCAAGGGTCTCGAGGTCGTCGGCACCGGTTACCGCGTGGCGCAGAAGGGCAGCTCGGTCGAGTTCGCCCTCGGCTTCTCGCACCCGGTCCTCATCGACCCGCCCGCCGGCATCACGCTCACGGTCGAGGGCACCAACAAGCTCACCGTCAGCGGGATCGACAAGCAGGCTGTCGGCGAGGCAGCTGCCAACATCCGCAAGATCCGCAAGCCCGAGCCGTACAAGGGCAAGGGTGTGCGCTACGCCGGCGAGAACGTGCGTCGCAAGGCCGGAAAGAGTGGTAAGTAACCATGGCTCTCAAGTCAAAGTCTGACGCCCGCGCGCGTCGTCACGCCCGCCTTCGCAAGAAGGTCGTCGGCACCGAGGTGCGTCCGCGCCTCGTCGTCAACCGTTCGGCTCGCCACGTCTTCGTGCAGCTTGTCGACGACAGCAAGGGTCACACCGTCGCGTCGGCTTCGACGCTCGAGACCGACCTGCGCTCGCTCGAGGGTGACAAGACCGCCAAGGCCCGCAAGGTCGGCGAGCTCCTCGCCGAGCGTGCGAAGGCTGCCGGCGTTTCCGAGGCAGTGTTCGACCGTGGCGGCAACCGCTACGCCGGTCGTGTCGCCGCCATCGCCGACGGCGCCCGCGAGGGGGGTCTGGCACTGTGAGTGACAACAAGGAGAACGAAGTGACCGAAGCGGCTGCTGCCACTTCCGAGACGGCTGCCGGCACCACGCAGGCTGAGCCGGCTCGCGATCAGCGCGACGGCCGCCGCGGCGGCCGTGGTGACCGCAACCAGGGTGGCCGCGACCGCAACTCGCGCGACCGTGGTGACAACCAGTTCCTGGAGCGCGTCGTCACCATCAACCGCGTCTCGAAGGTCGTGAAGGGTGGTCGTCGCTTCAGCTTCACCGCCCTCGTGGTCGTCGGTGACGGCAACGGTCTGGTCGGCGTCGGCTACGGCAAGGCCCGTGAGGTCCCCCTGGCGATCTCGAAGGGTGTCGAAGAGGCCAAGCGCAACTTCTTCCGCGTTCCGCGCGTCGGCAGCACGATCCCGCACCCGGTGCAGGGTGAGGCGGCCGCCGGTGTGGTCCTGCTTCGTCCGGCCGCTGCCGGTACCGGTGTCATCGCCGGTGGTCCGGTCCGCGCCGTGCTCGAGTGCGCCGGTATCCACGACGTGCTGTCGAAGTCGCTCGGCTCGTCGAACACGATCAACATCGTGCACGCGACCGTCGCTGCCCTGAAGCAGCTCGAGGAGCCTCGTGCGGTCGCCGCACGCCGTGGCCTCGAGTTCGACCAGGTTGCTCCGGCGCGTCTCGTCCGTGCGGAGGCTGACGCCATCGCCGCACAGAAGGTAGGTGCCTGATGGCTTCGCGCCTCAAGGTCACGCAGGTCAAGTCCAAGGTGAGCGAGAAGCAGAACCAGCGTGACACGCTGCGCAGCCTCGGTCTGAAGCGCATCGGTGACAGCACCGTGCGCCCCGACGACGCGCAGACGCGCGGCTACGTCAAGACCGTCGCCCACCTCGTCAAGGTTGAGGAGATCGACTAATGGCTGAGAAGAACGACGCCGTCGAGGCCGAGAAGGCCCCGAAGAAGGCTGCCGCTCCCAAGGCTGCCGCCGAGAAGAAGCCGGCTGCGAAGACGGCAGAGAAGAAGCCCGCTGCGAAGAAGGCGCCGGCCACGTCCGCCGCCGCCGACGCCAAGGCCGACGCTCCCGCCAAGAAGCCCGCCGCCAAGAAGGCTGCGCCCAAGAAGGATGCTCCGGCATCCCGCCCGGGCGTGCTGAAGGTGCACCACCTGCGTCCGGTCCCCGGATCCAACACCGCGAAGACCCGTGTGGGTCGCGGTGAGGGCTCCAAGGGCAAGACCGCCGGTCGCGGCACCAAGGGCACCAAGGCTCGCAACACCGTTCGCGTCGGCTTCGAGGGTGGGCAGATGCCTCTGCACATGCGCACCCCGAAGCTGCGCGGGTTCAAGAACCCGTTCCGCGTCGAGTACCAGGTCGTGAACCTGGAGAAGCTCGCGGAGCTGTACCCGAAGGGCGGCGACGTCACCGTCACCGACCTGGTCGCCAAGGGCGCCGTTCGCAAGAACGAGAAGGTCAAGGTTCTCGGAAACGGCGACATCGCCGTGAAGCTCACCGTCGCGGTCGACAAGGTCTCGGGTTCCGCCGAGCAGAAGATCGTGGCTGCGGGCGGTTCCGTCAAGTAACCACCGCACAAGAGGGGCCGGAGATTCTCCGGCCCCTCTTGTGGTTACACCACGCGGGTCAGGTTCGGCCCACGCAGTCCGGGGTTCCCGGATGGGTTACCCTGGTCTTTCAGCCGTCCTTCGGGAATCGGCAACTTTTCAGGAGGAACGTTCTTGTTCAGCGCCATCGCGCGGATCTTCCGCACGCCCGACCTGCGTCGGAAGATCGGTTTCACTCTCGCCATCGTCGCGATCTACCGACTCGGCTCCAACGTCCCCGCACCGTTCGTGAACTTCCCGAACGTGGAGGAGTGTCTCGCGGCCAACTCCGGCACCGACGGACTGCTCGGACTCGTCAACCTCTTCTCGGGCGGCGCGCTCCTCCAGCTGTCGATCTTCGCGCTGGGCGTGATGCCGTACATCACCGCGACGATCATCACGCAGCTCCTCCGCGTGGTCATCCCGCACTTCGAGGCGCTGCACAAGGAGGGTCAGGCCGGCCAGGCCAAGCTGACCCAGTACACGCGCTACCTCACCATTGCGCTCGCGCTGCTCCAGTCGACCACGCTCGTCACCGTCGCCCGCAGCGGCCAGCTCTTCGGCACGACCGACCTCGCCGCCTGCCAGCAGCTCCTGACCAACGACGTGTGGTGGGCGCAGCTGCTCATCATCATGGCGATGACCGCCGGCACCGGACTCATCATGTGGTTCGCCGAGCTCGTCACCGAGCGCGGCATCGGCAACGGCATGTCCCTGCTGATCTTCACCTCGATCGCCGCGACGTTCCCCGGCGCCATGGGCCTCATCTGGCAGACCAAGGGCTTCGAGGTGTTCCTGCTCGTGCTCCTGGTCGGAATCGTCGTGATGGGTCTCGTCGTCTTCGTCGAGCAGTCGCAGCGACGGATCCCCGTGCAGTACGCCAAGCGCATGGTGGGCCGCCGCACCTACGGCGGCACGAACACCTACATCCCGATCAAGGTGAACATGGCGGGTGTGATCCCCGTGATCTTCGCCTCGTCGCTGCTGTACATCCCGGCGCTCATCGCGCAGTTCAACACCCCGCAGGACGGCTCCGTGCCGGCGGCCTGGGTCACCTGGATCAGCGCGAACTTCACCACGGGCAACCACCCGGTCTACATGGCGGCGTACTTCCTGCTGATCATCGGGTTCACCTACTTCTACGTCGCGATCACGTTCAACCCTGTCGAGGTCGCCGACAACATGAAGAAGTACGGCGGGTTCATCCCCGGCATCCGTGCCGGTCGTCCGACGGCCGAGTACCTCGACTACGTCCTCACCCGCATCACGCTCCCCGGCTCGCTGTACCTCGGCCTGATCGCGCTCATCCCGCTGATCGCCCTGGCCACTGTCGGCGCCAACCAGAACTTCCCGTTCGGTGGCGCCTCGATCCTCATCATCGTCGGCGTCGGCCTCGAGACGGTGAAGCAGATCGATGCACAGCTGCAGCAGCGTCACTACGAAGGGCTTCTCCGATGACAGCATCCGCACGTCTTCTCATCGTCGGCCCGCAGGGCTCCGGAAAGGGCACGCAGGGCGTGCGCATCGCCGAGTCCTACGGCATCCCGGTCGTGTCGACCGGTGACATCTTCCGGGCGAACATCAAGGAGGGGACGCCCCTCGGCCAGCAGGTCACGGCGATCCTCGACAAGGGCGACCTCGTTCCGGACGAGCTGACGAGCGAGATCGTGCGCGACCGTCTGTCGCAGGAGGATGCCGCGAACGGCTTCCTCCTCGACGGATACCCCCGCAACGTGGCCCAGGTCGCGCACCTCGAGGAGTTCCTCGCAGGACGCGGCGAAGCGCTCGATGCCGTCATCCTGCTCCAGGTGCCGCGCGAGGAGAGCATCGCTCGCCTGGGTCTGCGCGCCGCCGAGCAGGGGCGTTCGGACGACACGGACGCGGCCATCGCGCACCGTCTGGACATCTACGAGCACGAGACGGCTCCGATCATCGAGGTCTACGGTGCCAAGGGCATCGTCGACCGGATCGACGGGGTCGGGTCGCTCGACGAGATCACCGAGCGCATCTCCGCCGCATTGGCCGCTCGCGGCCTGCGCCTCGCGGCCTGAGGCCTCGCGATGTTCCGCCGGTCGATCTACAAGACCCCGGCTCAGCTTCGAGCCATGGTCGAGCCTGGACTCATCACGGCGGCGGCTCTCGATGCCGTGCGTCCGCTGATCAGGGCCGGTGTCACCACCCTGGAGCTGGATGCCGCGGCGAACCGCACGATCCTCGATCGTGGAGCCGAGTCGAACTTCCAGCTCGTGCGCGGGTACCACCACACCGTGTGCGTGTCCGTGAACGAGCAGGTCGTGCACGGCATCCCTGGCGACCGCGTGCTGCGCCCCGGAGACATCGTCTCGGTGGACTGCGGCGCACAGTTCCACGGCTGGAACGGCGACAGCGCGATCACGGTCGTCGTCCCGGATCCCGAGCGCCCGGAGCTGGTGGCGCAGCGCGAGGAGCTCTCGCGCGTCACGGAGGGCTCGATGTGGGCGGGGATCGCCGCGATGGCAGCGGTGGACTCGATCGACGAGATCGGTGCGGCCATCCAGGAGTACATCGAGGCCCAGGGGCCGTCGGCGGTGTCGGGGGAGCCCTACGGCATCCTCCGCGAGTACGTCGGCCATGGCATCGGGCGCAAGATGCACGAGGCGCCGAGCGTCTTCAACTACCGCACGCCCGAGCGCGGCGCGGACGTCAGGCCGGGACTCGTCCTCGCGATCGAGCCGATGGTGACCGCAGGAGGTGAGGCGACCTACATCGAAGACGATGACTGGACCGTCACGACCGTTGACGGCACAGACGGCTCACATTGGGAACATAGCGTGGCCCTGCATGATGGGGGTATCTGGGTGCTGACCGCGCCCGATGGCGGAAAGGCCGGACTCGCCCCGTTCGGGGTCGAGCCTCGAGAGATCGGAAAGTAATGGCAGCGGCGAAGAGCAACACGAACTGGTTCGCGATCGGCGTCTCCATCGCCGTGGTCGTGGTGCTGGTCGTGCTCGGTGGTCTCGTGGTGTTCCTCAACAACCAGGCCACGGCTCCCGGCGTCGCTCCGAAGAGCGACATCATCAACGAGGAGACCGGTGCCATCTCGTTCGGCGACGGCGAGGACGAGGTCGACACATTCGTCGACTTCATGTGCCCGATCTGCGGCACCTTCGAGGACCAGTACGGCGAGAAGCTGCAGGCCGCCGCGGCCGACGGCAAGATCACGCTGAACATCCACCCGGTCTCGATCCTCGACCGCTTCTCGCAGAACACGCAGTTCTCCACCCGGGCCGCCGGCGCGATGTACTGCGTCGCCGAGAAGGCCCCGGAGGCCGCGCTCGACTACTTCAACCTCCTCTTCGCCAACCAGCCGGAGGAGAACACGGCCGGCCTCAGCGATGAGGAGCTCGCCGCCTTCGCCGAGCAGGCGGGCGCCGGCGCGGCGGCGGACTGCATCGCCGACGGCACCTACATGGACTTCGTCCTGGACCAGACCAAGGCTCAGGAGATCGCGGGCACGCCGACCATCGAGGTCAACGGCAAGCGTCTCGACCTTCAGGCCGGCGAGATCACCGAGATGGAGAAGCTCCTCGGTTGATCCTCCACCCGCGCATCCGGTCGAGTTGCCGGATGCTCCGGGGTCGGATAACATAGATCTTTGGTGCCTTGTGCCTTGATTCGGCGTGTCCGATCGGTGCGGCACCGCACACCACCCACCCACCGCAGATCGACCGGTCTGCAGAAGCGTCAGCGAGGCTATGGCTAAGAAAGACGGTGTCATCGAGATCGAGGGCGTGATCTCCGAGGCTCTGCCCAACGCGATGTTCCGCGTTGAGCTCAGCAACGGACACAAGGTCCTGGCAACGATCTCCGGAAAGATGCGGCAGAACTACATCCGCATCATCCCCGAGGACCGCGTGGTCGTGGAGCTCAGCCCCTACGACCTGACCCGCGGACGTATCGTCTACCGCTACCGCTGATCGGTCGAGAAGTAACGGCCTGCCTCGGTCACGGGGCGGTACGAAGACAGCGATAAGGAAACATCATGAAGGTCAACCCCAGCGTCAAGCCGATCTGCGATCACTGCAAGGTGATCCGTCGTCACGGCCGCGTCATGGTGATCTGCAAGAGCAACCCGCGTCACAAGCAGCGCCAGGGCTGACCTGCGCTGCGCGGCTCGCTCGCGCACATCTCACAACTCAATACGAAACGGCAGGATCAGACGCTTCGACAGGCTCAGCGACCGGGTGACCGGCGGAACTGTCGAGGCTGACACCTCGGGGCGGAGGCCCGGGCACCGATCCTGTTCCATACCTCCACTACATCCAGGAGAACCGCATGGCACGTCTTGCCGGCGTTGACATCCCGCGCGACAAGCGCGTGGTGATCGCCCTTACCTACATCTACGGCGTCGGCCGTACCCGCTCGGTCGAGATCCTCAAGGCGACGGACATCGATGAGAGCATCCGCGTGAAGGACCTCAGCGACGACCAGCTGATCGCCCTCCGCGACCACATCGAAGGCAACTACAAGGTGGAGGGTGACCTGCGCCGCGAGGTCGCCGCAGACATCCGCCGCAAGGTCGAGATCGGCTCCTACGAGGGCATCCGCCACCGTCGTGGTCTCCCGGTCCGTGGTCAGCGCACCAAGACCAACGCCCGTACCCGCAAGGGCCCGAAGCGCACCGTCGCAGGCAAGAAGAAGGCCCGCTAAGCGGGGCCCCAGGGACTAGGAGAACACTTTCATGGCTGCACCCAAGGCCGCCGCGCGCAAGCCGCGCCGCAAGGAAAAGAAGAACATCGCGCTGGGCCAGGCCCACATCAAGTCGACGTTCAACAACACGATCGTCTCGATCACCGACCCGTCCGGCGCTGTCATCAGCTGGGCTTCGTCGGGTGGCGTGGGCTTCAAGGGCTCCCGCAAGTCGACCCCGTACGCGGCAGGTCTCGCCGCCGAGTCCGCTGCGCGTCAGGCGCAGGAGCACGGCGTCAAGAAGGTCGACGTCTTCGTGAAGGGTCCGGGCTCCGGCCGCGAGACCGCGATCCGCTCGCTCCAGGCCGCCGGCCTCGAGGTCGGCTCGATCTCGGACGTCACCCCGCAGGCGCACAACGGTTGCCGCCCGCCGAAGCGTCGCCGCGTCTGACAACGCTTGTCGAGTCGCCCGCCCTGCGACAGGCTCACGGAGCCATGTCGGGTCGGGCGACTCGACGCCCGCGTGCGGGCATCGACTTCCACAATTGAAGACCTCACCACACCACATGTCATATAGCGGGCATGTGATCGAAAGGAACACAGAGTGCTCATTGCACAGCGTCCCACACTGACCGAGGAAAAGATCGTCGAGAACCGTAGCCGGTTCATCATCGAGCCTCTGGAGCCCGGCTTCGGATACACGATCGGCAACGCGCTGCGTCGCAGCCTGCTGTCGTCGATCCCCGGCGCCGCTGTCACCAGCGTTCGTCTCGACGGCGTGCTGCACGAGTTCAGCACCATCCCCGGCGTGAAGGAGGATGTCACCGAGATCATCCTCAACATCAAGCAGCTCGTCGTCTCCTCGGAGCGCGACGAGCCCATCACCGCCTACCTGCGCAAGACCGGTGCGGGCGAAGTGACCGCCGCTGACATCTCGGCTCCGGCCGGTGTCGAGGTCCAGAACCCCGAGCTCGTCATCGCGACTCTCAACGAGACCGCGAAGTTCGAGCTCGAGCTCACGATCGAGCGCGGCCGCGGCTACGTCTCGGCGACGCAGAACCGCAACGAGTACGCCGAGGCCGGTCAGATCCCGATCGACTCGATCTACTCGCCGGTCCTCAAGGTCAGCTACCGCGTCGAGGCGACTCGTGCCGGTGAGCGCACCGACTTCGACAAGCTCGTCCTGGACGTCGAGACCAAGTCGTCGATCAGCCCCCGCGACGCCGTCGCTTCGGCTGCGAAGACGCTCACCGAGCTGTTCGGTCTCGCTCGCGAGCTGAACGTCGAGGCCGAGGGCATCGAGATCGGCCCGGCGCCGGTGGAGGCTGTGAACTCCAGCGAGCTGTCGATGCCGATCGAGGACCTCGACCTGTCGGTCCGCTCGTACAACTGCCTGAAGCGTGAGGGCATCAACACTGTTTCGGAGCTCGTCGCCCTCTCGGAGACGCAGCTCATGAACATCCGCAATTTCGGCCAGAAGTCGGTCGACGAGGTGCGCGACAAGCTCATCTCGCTCGGTCTGTCGCTCAAGGATTCGGTGCCCGGTTTCGACGGTGCCCACTTCTACGGCGGCAGCGAAGACGAGTCCTTCTGATACCCGACCTTTCTGACCAGGAGTTAGACGATTATGCCCAAGCCCACTAAGGGTCCCCGCCTCGGAGGCGGCCCCGCACACGAGCGCCTGCTGCTTGCCAACCTCGCGGCGGCTCTGTTCACCCACAAGTCGATCAAGACGACCGAGACCAAGGCCAAGCGCCTTCGTCCGCTCGCCGAGCGTCTGATCACGTTCGCGAAGCGCGGCGACCTGCACGCGCGTCGTCGCGTGCTGTCGGTCATCGGCGACAAGAGCGTCGTGCACACGCTCTTCGCCGAGATCGCGCCGCTGGTCGCCGACCGTGAGGGTGGCTACACCCGCATCACGAAGGTCGGCAACCGCAAGGGCGACAACGCTCCGATGGCTGTGATCGAGCTCGTCCTCGAGCCCGTCAACCCGAAGCCGAAGTCGGCCAAGAAGACGGCCGCTGCCGCTCCGAAGGCGGAGAAGCCCGCCGAGGTCGCCGAGGAGGCTCCCGCCGAGGAGACCCCCGCCGAGGAGACGCCGGCCGCTGACGCCGGTGCCGAGTCGCAGGCCGAGGGCGAAGCAGCCGAGGCTGCCGCCGAGGACGCTGTCGAGAAGTAAGCACCTCTCACGACGAAGCCCGCCGCCCCTTCCGGGGTGGCGGGCTTCGTCGTTGCTGCGGGCGGGGGTGGAGCGTCAGCGCGCGCGCAGATCCTTGCGGAGGATCTTGCCGGATGCGGACTTCGGGATGGCGTCGATGAACTCCA
Organism: Microbacterium sp. LWH11-1.2; assembly: GCF_038397745.1. Lineage (NCBI taxonomy): Bacteria > Bacillati > Actinomycetota > Actinomycetes > Micrococcales > Microbacteriaceae > Microbacterium > Microbacterium sp. LWH11-1.2. The sequence continues at coordinate 2,076,723 of NZ_CP151636.1, forward strand.
CCTGACGCACCTTCTCGTGCGGGGCGACGTGCGCGGCGACATGCGCCATGACGGCATCCGCGTCGAGGTCGGCATCCGCCTGCCGCACGACGAAAGCCTTCGGCACCTCCTGGCCGTCATCGTCCTGGGCGCCGATGACGGCGGCGTCCGCGATCGCCGGATGCTCGAGCAGCACGGCCTCCAGCACAGCGGGGGCGACCTGATAGCCCTTGTATTTGATCAGCTCCTTGAGGCGGTCAACGATCCGGAAGATGCCGTCGTGGGTGACTGTCGCGACGTCTCCCGTGTGCAGCCAGCCGTCGGCGTCGAGCATCTCCGCCGTGGCATCCGGCCGGTTGAGATAGCCCTTCATCACCTGCGGACCGCGGATCAGCAGTTCGCCGGGTTCGCTCACGCCGTCCGAGGGCACGGCGACATCGGCTCCCGATTCGGGATCGAGCAGCCGGGCCTCGGTGCCGCTGAGCAGCAGCCCGACCGAGGAGCGGTCGATGTCGTGGCTCCCGGCGGGGATCGCGTGGGTCACGGGGCTGGTCTCCGTCATGCCGTACCCCTGGCACACCGTGCACCCGAGCCGCGTCGCCACCGCCGAGGCGAGCGCCCCGTCGAGGGGAGCGGCGCCGGAGAAGATCACCTTGATGGACGACAGGTCGTACTCGTCGACCAGCGGATGCTTGGCCAGTGCCACCGCGATCGGCGGGGCGATGAACACCCAGCTGGTGCGGTGCTCGGCGACCACGCGCAGGAAGTCGGTGAGGTCGAAACGCGGCATCGTCACGAGGGCGGCTCTCTGGCGCAGCGCGAAGTTGAGCAGCACCGTCATGCCGTAGATGTGAAAAAAGGGGAGGACCGCGAGGACGCGGTCGTCGTCGGCCAGCGAGATCGTCGAGCGGCATTGGCTGACGTTCGCGACGAGGTTCCGGTGCGTGAGCATGACGCCTTTGGGACGACCCGTCGTCCCTGATGAGTAGGGGAGCACGGCGAGGTGCTCCGCCGGGTCGAAGGCGACGTCCGGTGCCGTGTGCCCCTCACCCAGGAGGGCTGCGAGGGACGGATGCCCGTCGGCGCCGTCGAGCACGATGAGGTGGTCGGCGTCGATGCCGACCTTCGCGGCCGCGGCTTCCGCGCCGGCGAGCAGCGGCGACACGGTGATGAGCCACTCCGCCTCGGCGTCGGTGAGCTGGTTCGCGATCTCGTCCGGGGTGTACAGCGAGTTGATCGTCGTCGCGGTCGCCCCCGCGCGGAGGATGCCGTGGAAGACGGTCGCGAATGCGGGCACGTTCGGGCAGAGCATACCGACGCGGGTGCCGACGCCGACGTTCCGTGCCGCGAGGGCGCCGGCGAAGAGATCGATCTGGGTGATCAGCTGCCGATAGGTGGTCTCGGCGCCGCTCGTCCCGTCGATCAGCGCGGTCGCGTCGAGCCGGCTCTCGTCGAGATCGCCGAACAGATAGTCGTACACGGAGACCGCCGGGATCTCCACATCGGGGTAGGTGCTGCGAACCATGAGATCTCCTTCGATCCGGGCGGGGCGGCGGCGGCGCGCGCTGAGAGTCAGTGTCGCATACCACGGCACTGCGTACCAGCGTGCGGCGCTGCGAAGGCGGAAACTCAGACGGTGTCGTTGGCCCGGTAGCGCGTGCTCGGGCGGCCCTTCGTCGAATAGTCGAGGGTACGGATCGCCCGGCCCGAACTCGCCAGGTGCTCGAGGTATCGCCGGGCGCTCACCCGCGAGATCTGCACGTCGGCGCCGATCTCGGTCGCCGACGCGTCGGGGCGGGTGACGAGCGCGGTGGCGACGCGATCGAGGGTCTCCGCACTGAGCCCCTTCGGCAGCCCGAACCGCTGGCGGAACGCGATGATGGCATCCGCGGCCTCCACCCGCCGGACCACGTCATGCAGCTCGGTGTGATCGCGCAGCAGGAGAGTGGCCTCGACGTCGACGCCGTCGTGCCTGCTCCCTGTGCTGCGAGCGACGAGCACGTGCGGTCCGACGATCACCGGCCGCCCGGCGTCCTCACCTTCGCGGAGGGCCGTGTGGAGGTCTTCACCGAGCACGGATGCGGCATCCGCGCCGTCGAGTTCCGCGGCATCCTTGTCGAGGAAGCGGGCGGCGGCATCGTTCACGAGCGTGATCCGACCGGCTGCGTTCACCGTGATCACACCCTCGCTCAGACCGTGCAGCGTGGTCTCCTGATTCTTCACGAGGGCCGCGATCTGATCCGGTTCGAGCAGGTAGATGCGACGACGGATCACCGAGGTCACCCACGCCGAGCCGAACACACCGAGGACGGCGGCGGCGAGCATCGCCGAGATCAGCCAGGCGAGGTTCCGCATGAACTCGTCGTTCAGCTCCGACTCGAGAATCCCGACCGATGCCGTGCCGATGACCGCCCCGTCATCCGCGAAGACCGGCACCTTCACGCGCCAGGACGTTCCGAGCGTGCCGGTCTGGGTGCCGACGTAGATCTCCCCCGCGAGCGGGATGGACGGATCCGTCGAGACCTTCTCGCCGATCCGATAGGGATTCGGGTGGGAATAGCGGATGCCGTCGGCGTTCGCCACCACCACGTATGCGAGGTCCGACGCCTCACGGATCACCTCGGCGATCGGCTGGATGGTCGACGACGGGTCTGCATCGTCGAAGGCCTCGCGGACGGTGGGGAGCGACGCGATCGACTGGGCGACGGCCTGCATGCGGTCCTTGTACGACTCGCGCAGTGCCTGCTCCTGCAGAGCGCCGGCGACGATGCCGGTCGCAAGCGTCACGAGGAACACGATCAGCGCCTGCAGGACGAGGAGCTGCACTCGGAGCGTCATCTTCGAGGCCACCCGATCATTCTCGTCGCTCGCGTGACGGACGGCGAGGGGTCTCCAACAGCGTTCGCGAACAATAGTTTCAGAACTCCGACCAATGGTTTCCGAAGCTTGAACACCCGCACCCGTCCCTCCAGAGTGAACCGACAGCAACACCGACGCTCAAGGAGGAGCGCACATGAAGCACACACGTCTGGTGGCGGCCACAGCCGCCTTCGCGGCCGCCGCATTGGCATTGACGGCATGCGCCGGGGGAAGCACGGGGTCGGGCAGCGGAGGCGGGGGAGGCGACGACGCCGCGGCCATCGAGGATGTCAAGATCATCGTCCCGGCCGACCCCGGTGGCGGCTGGGATCAGACCGGCCGCGCGATGTCGCAGGTTCTGGCCGCCGACGAGATCGTCGGATCCGCCCCTGTCTCGAACGTCGGAGGGGCGGGCGGTACCGTCGGGCTCGCCCAGCTCGCGAACGAGAAGGACCCCGCGACCCTCATGGTCATGGGCCTCGTGATGGTCGGCGCGATCGAGACGAACGCCTCGACGGTGCGACTCGAGGACACCACCCCGATCGCCCGGCTCACCGATGAGTCGCTCGTCATCGTGGTGCCGGAGAGCTCGAAATACGACACCCTCGAGGATCTCGTCGACGACATCGTCGAGAACGGCCAGGAGGTGACGGTGACCGGCGGTTCAGCGGGTGGTGCCGATCACATCCTCGCCGGCCTCCTCCTCGAAGCCGCCGGACTCGACGCGGACGAGATCCCCGAGAAGCTCAACTACACACCGAACTCCGGGGGTGGCGAGGCCGTCTCGCTCCTCGTGGGCGACAAGGTCGCCGCAGGCATCTCCGGTGTCGGTGAGTTCCTCCAGTACATCGAGGACGGCTCGATGCGGGCGCTGGCGGTCTCGGGCGCCGAGCCGGTCGCGTCTCTTCCGGACGTGCCGACCATCACCGACGAGGGGTTCGACGTCGAGCTCACCAACTGGCGCGGTGTGATCGCTCCCGGAGGCATCTCCGACGCGGAGCGCGCCGAGCTGGAGCGGATCGTCACCGAGATGCACGACTCCGGCGCCTGGAAGGACGAGCTCGAGACCAAGGGCTGGGCGGATGCCTTCCTGACCGGCGACGAGTTCGACAGCTTCCTCAAGAAGAACATCACCGATGTGACCGGCACGCTCGAGAACATCGGATTGATCTGACATGGAGACCCCGATCCTCGGGGTGAGCGGGCGGGCCGAGGCGACTCGGCCCGCCCCGCGGGTTCCCCTCGGAGAACTCGTCTTCGCTCTCCTCATGCTGGCCCTCGGCGTCTTCGCGCTGGTGGGTGTCTTCACGATCCACGTCCCGGTCGGGGTGGAAGCCGGGCCGACGATCTTCCCGATCTTCGTCTCGATCATCCTGCTGGGCTCGGCCGTGGCCGTCCTCGTCACCGTGCTGCGCGGAAAGCGCGCGGAGGTCGAGGAGGGCGAGGACATCGACCCCGACGCCAAGACCGATTGGCTCACGATCGCGAAGATCGTCGGAGCCGTGGTCGCCCATCTGCTGCTGATCGACGTCATCGGCTGGGCGCCGGCGGCCACCGTGCTCTTCGGCGTGGTCGCGTGGTCGCTCGGTGCCACGCGCTGGTGGGCGGCCTTCGTCATCGGGCTCGGCGTCAGTCTGGTGATCCAGGTCGTCTTCGGGGGCCTGATGGGGCTGTCGCTGCCCTGGGGACCGGCTCTCGGATGGCTCGGGGAGGTGTTCTGATGGACAGCTGGGCCCTGCTTCTCGACGGCTTCGCGACGGCGCTGCAGCCGCAGTACCTCGTGTTCGCCTTCTTCGGAGTGCTGGTGGGAACGGCGGTCGGCGTGCTCCCCGGCATCGGGCCGGCGATGACCGTCGCGCTCCTGCTGCCGCTCACCTACACGCTCGACCCCACCGCGGCACTGATCACCTTCGCCGGCATCTACTACGGCGGCATGTACGGCGGCTCCACCACCAGCATCCTGCTGAACACGCCGGGTGAATCGGCATCGATAGTCACGGCCATCGAAGGCAACAGGATGGCGAAGCTGGGGCGCGGGGCCGCCGCCCTCGCCACCGCCGCGATCGGCTCGTTCGTCGCCGGCACCATCGCCACCGTCGGTCTCACTCTGCTCGCACCCGTGCTGGCGCAGTTCGCCGTCAACCTCGGCCCGGCCGACTACGTCGCGCTCATCGTGATCGCGTTCATCACGGTCGGGGCCCTGATCGGCAGCTCCGTCCCGCGCGGGATGATGTCGCTCGGGGTGGGCCTGTTCCTCGGCCTGGTCGGCACCGACACCCTCACGGCCCAGCAGCGCTACACACTGGGACTGCTGCCGCTGTCGGACGGGATCGACATCGTGCTCGTCGCGGTCGGGCTCTTCGCCGTGGGCGAGACGCTGTACATCGCCGCTCGCCTGCGCCACGGCGGCATCGATGTGATCCCGGTCACCCGCGGGTGGCGCAACTGGATGACCAAGAGCGACTGGAAGCGTTCGTGGAAGCCCTGGCTGCGCGGCACGGCCATCGGCTTCCCGATCGGCACGATCCCCGCGGGCGGGGCGGACGTCGCGACGTTCCTGTCGTACGCCACCGAGCGCAAGCTCTCGCGGCACAAGAGCGAGTTCGGTCGCGGAGCCATCGAGGGGGTCGCCGGACCCGAGTCCGCGAACAACGCGGCGGCGGCCGGGGTGCTCGTCCCCCTGCTCACGCTGGGGCTGCCCACGACCGCGACCGCGGCGATCATCCTCGTCGCCTTCCAGGCGTACGGACTGCAGCCGGGGCCGCAGCTGTTCCAGAACCAGCCGGCACTCGTCTGGGCGCTGGTGGCGAGCCTGTACGTCGGCAACGTCATCCTCATCATCCTCAACCTGCCGCTCGTCGGCATGTGGGTGAAGCTTCTGCAGATCCCCAGGCCGTATCTGTATGCGGGCATCCTGCTGTTCGCCGCCTTCGGCGCGTACGCGCTGAACTTCGCGGTCGTCGACATCCTGATCCTGGCGATCATCGGAGTCCTCGGCTACTTCATGCGACGGTACGGCTATCCGGTGGCTCCGCTCGTGGTCGGCATGATCCTGGGGCCGATGGGGGAGGAGTATCTCCGCAAGGCGCTGCAGTTGAGCCAGGGCGACCTGTCCACGCTCTTCGTTCAGCCGTTCGCCGCGACGGCCTACATCGTGCTGGCGCTCCTCGTCGCCGGCGGGCTGTGGCTGCGGCGGCGCCAGCGCCGGTACGAGCAGGCGCTGACCGAGTCGATCTCGGTGCCGATCAAGGCCGATGCGGAGGTGTGACGGCAGGAGCAGGGCGACGGCGCGAGTAGGCTGATCCGGTGAGCGATGCAGAGACCCGGAACCGAGGGCCTCGCGCCTACGCCGCGTTCATCGGCATCGGCCTGCTCGCCGGGCTCCTCTCCGGACTCTTCGGCGTCGGCGGCGGCACCGTCATCGTCCCGCTGCTCGTCCTGTTCCTGCACTTCAACCAGCGGCTCGGGGCCGGCACATCGCTCGCGGCGATCGTGCCGACCGCCGCCGTCGGAGTGGTGTCGTACGCGATCCACGGCTCGGTCGCCTGGATACCGGCCCTCATCCTCGCGGCAGGCTCAGTCGTGGGTGCACAGATCGGCACCCGCCTGCTGCCGAAGATCTCGCAGACGACGCTGCGATGGTTCTTCGTCGGCTTCCTCGTGGTCGTGATCGTGAGCCTGTTCCTGGTGATCCCGTCCCGCGAGGCCACGTTCGATCTGCAACTGCTCAACGGTCTCGCACTCGTCGCCGTCGGAGTCGTCACCGGCATCCTGGCGGGTCTGATCGGCGTCGGTGGCGGCGTGATCGTCGTTCCGGTCCTGATGCTCGCCTTCGGCACGAGCGATCTCGTGGCCAAGGGCACCTCGCTGCTCATGATGATCCCGACCGCCATCTCCGGCACGATCGGCAACATCCGCAATCGCAACGTCGATCTCGTGGCGGCTGCCGTCGTCGGATTCTCGGCCTGCACGACGACGGCGCTGGGCGCCTGGCTCGCGACGCTGATCGATCCGTTCGCCGGCAACATCCTGTTCGCGGCATACCTCGTCGTGATCGCGGTGCAGATGGCGATGAAGGCGATCCGCGGGCGCAAGAAGGACTGACTGCCGCGGCTCGGTAGGATCGAGGGGTGGCAGTGAACCAAGATCTTGTCGGCCGGGAGTTCCCGCCGACCGCCCCGTACCTCGTCGGACGCGAGAAGGTGCGCGAGTTCGCCCGCGCGGTCTTCGCCGACGCCCCGCAGCACACCGACGTCGAGGCCGCTCGTGCGCTGGGCTTCGCCGACGTCGTGGCACCGCCCACCTTCGCGATGGTGATCCAGGACCACACGCTCCAGCAGCTCCTCGCCCTGGAGGACTCCGGGATCGTCCTCGCCCGCACGATCCATGCGGAGCAGCGGTTCGGCTACACCCGTCCGATCGTGGCGGGCGACGAGCTCACCGGACAGCTCCGTGTCACGGGCATCCGCATGATGGGCGGCAACGCGATGATCACCAGCGAGGCGGAGATCACGGATGCGACGGGCGCACATGTCGTGACCGCCACCAGCGTGCTGCTGGTCGGCGCGGATGAAGACGGTGCAGACGAGGGAGAGGTCGCCTGATGGGCTACACCGTCGGAGACGTGATCGCCGAGCGCACCGTGCACCTGACCCGCGAGTCGCTCGTGCGCTACGCCGGAGCATCCGGAGACTTCAACCCCATCCACTACCGCGATGACGTCGCGGCAGCCGTCGGCCTCCCCGGAGTGCTCGCGCACGGCATGCTCACGATGGGCATCGCCTCGTCGGTGGTGGTCGCCGCGCTCGAGCCCGGGGCGAAGGTCCTCGACTACGGCGTGCGCTTCACCAAGCCCGTCGTGGTCGACCCGCAGACCGGTGCCGACCTGCACGTCGTCGCGACCGTCGGCGCCGTCGACGAGACCTCCGCGCGCATCGACCTGAAGGTCACCTTCGACGAGGTCACCGTGCTGGTCAAAGCGCAGCTGCGCGTCGCCGTCTGATGGGGGCGCCCGAGGTGCACGACATCGAGTCGATCCCGCTCGCGCAGCTGACGACGCTGCGCACCGGCGCTGCCCCCGAGCGGATGCGCGAGGCCTCGACGACCGCCGAGCTGGTCGACGTGCTGCGCGACACCTGGTCAGGCCGCGATCCGTGGTTCGTGCTCGGCGGCGGCTCCAACCTCTTCGTCGGAGACGAGCCCTTCGAGGGCACCGTGATCCGGGTGCGCACCGAGGGCATCGAGGAACTGCCCTCCCCGCACGCCGGTCGCATCCGCCTTCGGGCGCAGGCCGGCCACGGGTGGGACGCCTTCGTCGCCTACGCGGTCGAGCGCGGCTACGCGGGGCTCGAGGCCATGAGCGGCATCCCCGGAACAGTCGGAGCCGCGCCGGTGCAGAACATCGGCGCCTACGGTCAGGAGATCCAGGAGACGCTCGTCGAGGTCGAACTCATCGACGAGGCCACCGGCGAGATCTCGACCGTACCGGCATCCGAGCTCGGTCTCGGGTTCCGCACCTCTGTCCTGAAGCACCACTACGGCGGTGAGCCCCTGCGCCGCGCCGTCATCCTCTCGGTGACCGTCGACCTTCTCGTCGCCGGAGAGCGCATCGTGCGCGGCGAGCAGCTGCGCCGCGCGCTCGCACTCCAGGACGACGCCCCCGTGCCGCTGGGCTGGGTGCGCGAGCGCATCCTCGCCACGCGCGCGTCCAAGGGGATGCTGCTCGACGACGCGGACCCCGACACCCATGGCGTCGGCTCGTTCTTCCAGAACGCCATCGTGCCGGAGTCCGTGGCGCGGGGCCTTCCGCCCGAGTGCCCGCGCTGGCCCGTGGCCCCCGACCTCGACACGGTGACCGTGATCCCGCTCGCCTCGTACGACGGCCTCGTGCCGCAGGCGAAGACCGAGGCGCCCGACGTCAAGGTCAGCGCCGCCTGGCTCATCGAGCAGGCCGGCATCCGCAAGGGCTTCAAGCTGCCCCGTTCGCGGGCGTCTGTCTCCACCAAGCACGCGCTGGCTCTGACGAATCGCGGTGGCGCGACGGCGGGCGAAGTCGCGGAGCTGGCGCGGTTCATCCAGAGCAGGGTGCACGCCGAGTTCGGACTCGTGCTGCAGCCGGAGCCGGTGCTCGTCGGCGTCGAGCTGTAGCCCGCGCGCTACACTCGGCCGCATGAGCGGACTGACCCCGTACCTGTTGTTCCCCGGCAACGCCGCGGAGGCGATGCGGTTCTACCAGTCGGTGTTCGGCGGCGAGCTGCGGTTGTTCGACTACGCGCAGTTCGATCGGCACGACGGCCCGTCGGACGCGATCGCGCACGCGATGCTCGAGGGCGTCGTGGATCTCTCGGGCGCGGATGCCGGCATCGATGCCGACGCCGTGCAGATGGGAGGGATGTTCTTCTCCCTGCTCGGCACCGCGGACGCATCGACGCTGACCGGCTGGTTCGCCGACCTCTCGGTGGGCGGCAGGGTCATCGACCCGCTCCAGCGTCGCCCGTGGGGCGACTGGGACGGCACGCTGGTCGACCGCTACGGCATCCGCTGGCTCATCGGGTACCAGCCCGAATCCTGACCGGCGGTCGGCAGGCCGGGCCGGTCAGGAGAACAGAGGCCGGTCAGGCGAACAGGCGCTGCAGGCGCTGTACACCCGCGAGCAGCTGGTCGTCGCCGAGGGCGTACGAAAGGCGCAGGTATCCGCTCGGGCCGAAGGCCTCACCCGGGACCACGGCGACCTCGGCCTGTTCGAGGATCAGGTCGGCCAGCTCCAGCGAGGTGGTCGGCGTGACCCCGCCCCAGGTGCGGCCGAGCAGGCCCTGCACGTCGGGGTAGACGTAGAACGCGCCGAGCGGGTTCGGCACCACGAGCCCCTCGATCTTGGAGAGCTCGGAGACGATGAGCTTCCGACGCCGGTCGAACGCCTCGCGCATCTGCTCTGCCTCGGTCTGCGGGCCGTTGAGTGCGGCGATCGCGGCCTTCTGGGCCACGTTGTTCACGTTGCTCGAGAGGTGCGACTGCAGGTTGCCGGCGATCTTGATGGCGTCGGCGGGGCCCACCATCCAGCCGACGCGCCAGCCGGTCATGGCGTACGTCTTCGCGACGCCGTTCACGAGGATGGTCTGGCCCGCGACCTCGGGCACGGCCGCGACGATCGACGTCGCCGTCACGCCCTCGTAGGTGAGGTTCTGGTAGATCTCGTCGGTGATGACCCAGATGCCGTGCTCGAGAGCCCACTCGCCGATGGCGCGGGTCTCCTCGGCGGTGTACACCGAGCCCGTCGGGTTCGACGGCGAGACGAACACGAGCACCGTGGTGCGCTCGGTGCGGGCGGCCTCGAGCTGCTCGACGGTGACCTTGTAGTCCTGGTCGGCTCCGGCGAAGACCTCGACGGGGGTGCCGTCGGCGAGACGGATCGCCTCGGGGTACGTGGTCCAGTACGGCGCGGGGAGCAGCACCTCGTCGCCGGGGTTCACGACGGTCTGGAACGCCTGGTAGACCGACTGCTTGCCGCCGTTGGTCACGATGACCTGGCTGGGGGAGACCTCGAGACCGGAGTCGCGGAGGGTCTTCGCGGCGATCGCCTCACGCAGCGCGGGAAGTCCGGCCGCCGGGGTGTACCGGTAGTTCGCCGGGTCGGCCAGGGCTTCGGCTGCGGCATCCACGATGAACTGCGGCGTCGCGAAATCGGGCTCGCCGGCGGCGTAGGAGATGACGTCCTTGCCTTCGGCCTTGAGGGCCTTCGCCTTCGCGTCGACCTTCAGGGTCGCCGACTCGGCGATGGCGGACAGCTTGCGGGAGAGAGGAGCGCGTTCGGTCACGTTAAGAGCGTACTCGGGTGGGCACGCCGGATGCCGGGCGCGTCGTCATCAAGAACCGGGGTTCTTTCCGCGTCAGGCGGTCGCGACGCCGTGCGCCCGGGCGACGGCGTCGAGGGTGATGCGCCCGCCCTGGACGTTCAAGCCCTTGGCGAGGGAGGGATCGTCGGATGCCGCGCGCTCCCAGCCCTTGCCGGCGATCGCCGAGACGTAGGGGAGCGTCGCGTTGGTGAGGGCACGCGTGGCCGTCTCGGGGACGGCGCCCGGCATGTTCGCGACGCAGTAGTAGATGGCGTCGTGGACCGCGAACGTCGGGTCGTCGTGCGTGGTCGGGCGTGACCCCTCGAAGCACCCGCCCTGGTCGATGGCGATGTCGACGAGCACGGCGCCCGGCTTCATGCCCGCGACCATGTCGTCGGTGACGAGCTTCGGGGCCGCCGCGCCGGGGATCAGCACCGAGCCGATCACGAGATCGGCGGTGGCCAGCTCCTCGGCGATGTCGTAGCGGCTCGAGGCGCGGGTCTGGAGTGCGCCGCCGTAGCGGTGCTCGAGGTCGCGGAGGCGGGGCAGGGAGATGTCGATCACGGTCACCTGGGAGCCGAGGCCGAGCGCGTTCGCCGCCGCGTGCTCGCCGGCGACACCACCGCCGATGACGACGGTCTTCGCGCGCGGGGTGCCGGCGATGCCGCCGAGCAGCATGCCGCGGCCGCCGTTCGAGCGCAGCAGCGAGTAGGAGCCCATCGTGACCGAGAGCCGTCCGGCGATCTCGCTCATCGGTACGAGCAGAGGAAGGCTGCGGTCGGGCAGCTGCACCGTCTCGTAGGCGACGGCGGTGGTGCCCGCGTCGACGAGCGCGGTCGTGAGCGCGCGGTCCGCGGCCAGGTGCAGGTAGGTGAAGAGCGTGAGGTCGGGACGGAGGAATCCGTACTCCTGCGCGATCGGCTCCTTGACCTTGATCAGCAGGTCGGCGTCGCCCCACACGTCGGCGGCGGTCGCGACGATCTCGGCGCCGACGGCCCGGTAGGCGTCGTCGTCGATGCGCGAGCCCACGCCCGCACCGGACTGCACCAGCACGCGGTGGCCCTCGTGGACGAGGCGGTCGGCGCCCGCGGGGGTGAGCGCGACACGGTTCTCATTGTTCTTGACCTCGGTGGGCACGCCGATCTTCATCGATCCTCCAGGGCTCGGTTTCGTGGATACAGATTCGCAGAAACTTCGGTCCAGCAACAGATTCTGTGAAGATCATTCGCCAGAGCGGACGATCCTGAATAATGGTTCGCATGGAGACGACATCGAAGGGCCCCCAGCCGAATACTCTTCGGGCGCCCGCGCTGGATGCCACCGACGCGCGCATCGTCCAGCTGCTCGCAGCCGACGGGCGGATGACGAACGCCGAGCTCGCAGGGCACCTCGGGGTCGCCCCCTCGACGGCCCACGCGCGGCTGCGCGCCCTCGTCGAGCGCGGGGTCATCACGGGGTTCCACGCGAGTGTGGACGAGCGGATGCTGGGCGCCGGACTCCAGGCGATCATCGGGGTGACGCTGCGTCCGAGCGGACGTCGCGAGAGCATCGTCGAGTTCGCCGAACGCGTGCGCGTGCTGCCCCAGGTGATCCAGGTGTTCTTCCTCGGCGGCGACGACGACTTCCTGCTGCACATCGCGGTCGCCGATTCGTCGGAGATGCGCGAGTTCGTGCTGGAGCACCTCTCCGCGCAGAGCAGCGTCGCGTCGACGCGGACGAGCATCGTGTTCGACTATCACCGCAACTCGGTGGCCGCGTCGTTCGCGTGAGGGGATCAGCGATGCGTGACGGCGACGAGGTCGGTGAGACCGAAGAAGGCGTCCTTGTCCCGTGAGACGAGGGTCATATCGTGGGCCAACGCTGTCGCGGCGAGCATGCGGTCGAAGACATGCGCGCGCGGCGAGATCCCCTGCGTGCTCAGGTGGCTCAGCACTCGGTCGTAGGCCGCCGCGCAACGATCGTCGAACGGGAGGCCTTCGCCGAACGTATCGCGGAGCGCTGCCAGCCGTGCGCTTCGGTGCTTGAACACGGCGAGATCGGTGGTGGTGTGCAATCCCTTGGCCAGTTCGGCCCAACTGAGAGAACTCACTCGCAGATCCGAGAAATCCGACAGGGAGGCCGGCGTCTCGGCGTCAGCATCCGCGGCGATCAGGATGTTGGTGTCGAGCAGTGCGATCATCTGTCCCACGCGTCACGATCGTCGTCGAAGTCGGACCGCTCGACGACGATGTCCTCAGCCCAGGCTGCATCGATGGGCGTTCGGCGGATCGCGTCGAGGAAGTCGGACGCGCGAGTGGGTGTGCGTCGGACGGGGGGGATCAGACGCGCGATCTCCCGACGATGCCGGGTCACGGAATAGGTCTCGCCGTGCTCGACGTCATCGAGGGCTGCGGTCGGATTCTGACGAAGGTCGCCGACGGAGATCGTCTTCATCGGTCCAGTGTAGCGAATATAGATATCTGTCTAGATTCGAACAGCGAAGCATCCTGACACCCCGCGGTGCCTCTGGGTGCAGGAGGGTTCAGCGTCCGCTCACGCGCCGAAGGATGCCGGAAGAGCGCAGTAGTCCGCGAAGCGACGCTTCGCGTTCGCGGGGTCGGTGACGTCGACGATCGCGGCGGCGATCGTGTGCGGTGCCTCATCGTCGGCCAGCTGCCAGACGACGTGGTGCCACATCCCACGGGCCGTCTCGCTCAGCAGCGCGGAGGGGCCGGAGACGACGAGCACGCTCTCGCTCTCGGCGGTGGCGCGGAACGGGGCGATCACCTCGGTGCGAAGAGCCTGCTCGTCGCCGTCGGCGGTATGCACCCGCTCGACCTGCAGTCCTGTCGCGCTGAGCGCTGCGGACAGTTCGTCGGCGCTGCGGCGCGAACGCTCGGCATCCGCTCCCGCCACGGCGAGCAGCCGTCGCCCTCGGGGGTAGAGATGCAGGAACTCGGAGGAGATGTCGGTCCACACGTCGGCCATGAATCCAGGCTACGCCGGGTGATCGGGCCACGGGCCGACAGGGGGTGGAGGGAGTCGACCGTGCGCGCGGAGAGGCCCCCGGATGCCGAACCGCGCACCCGGGGGCCTCATCCCTCGACTCAGTCCTCGTCGACGAGGAAGCGGCTGTAGGCGCCGAGCGTGAGGAACGTGGGGAACTCCTCCTGCAGAGCCACCTCGCGGAAGATCTCCGCGGCATCGTCGAATCGGTCGCCGGCGCTGCGGGTGGCCGAGGCGATGACCTGGGTGATCAGCCCCTCCACGTACTCCGCCGTGATCGGCGTCCCTTCCTGCGTGACGCGGTCCTGGTGGATCCACTGCCACACCTGCGACCGGCTGATCTCGGCCGTCGCGGCATCCTCCATGAGGTTGTCGATCGCGACGGCGCCGAGGCCGCGCAGCCACGCCTCGAGGTAGCGGATGGCCACCGACACGTTGTCGCGCACGCCCCGGTCGGTGACCGCGCTCCCGATGCGGAGGTCGAGCAGGTCTCGCGCTTCGACATGCACGTCGTCGCGCGGACGGTCGACCTGGTTCGGGCGATCGCCGAGCACGGCGTCGAACTCCGCCTGGGCCGTCGGGATCAGGTCGGGGTGGGCGACCCAGGTGCCGTCGAAGCCGTCGCCGGCCTCGCGCTTCTTGTCGGCCGAGACCTTCTCGACCGCGCGCGCGGTCACCTCCGGGTCGCGACGGTTCGGGATGAACGCGCTCATGCCGCCGATCGCGAAGGCGCCCCGCTTGTGGCAGGTCTGCACGAGCAGCTCGGTGTACGCCCGCATGAACGGCACCGTCATCGTGACCTCGCTGCGGTCGGGGAGCACGAAGCGCGCACCGCGGCCGCGGTAGTTCTTGATGATCGAGAAGATGTAGTCCCAGCGTCCGGCGTTGAGGCCCGCGCAGTGGTCGCGCAGTTCGTAGAGGATCTCGTCCATCTCGAACGCGGCGGGCAGCGTCTCGATCAGCACGGTCGCGCGGATGGTCCCGTGCGGGATGCCGATGTACTCCTCGCTGAACGAGAAGACGTCGTCCCACAGCTTCGCCTCTTCGCTGGACTCGAGCTTGGCGATGTAGAAGTACGGTCCGCGGCCACCGTCGATCAGCGCCTGCGCGTTGTGCAGGAAGTAGAGACCGAAATCGACGAGCGAACCGGATGCCGCGGTGCGGCGCCCCGCCCGATCGGTGAACTGCACGTGCTTCTCCGGCAGGTGCCAGCCCCGCGGTCGCATCACGATCGTCGGCGTGTGCTCGGCGGTGACCTGGTACTCCCTGCCGTCCGGGGAGGTGAAGGACAGCTCGCCCCGGATCGCGTCCCGCAGGGAGAGCTGACCCTCGATGACGTTCTTCCAGGTGGGGCTCGTGGCATCCTCCTGGTCGGCGAGCCAGACCCGCGCACCGGAGTTCAGCGCGTTGATCGTCATCTTCGGATCGGTCGGTCCGGTGATCTCGACTCGGCGGTCCTCGAGGCCGGGTCCGGCTCCGGCGACGCGCCACTCGGCATCCTCGCGGATGTGGGCGGTGTCGTCGCGGAAGCGGGGATCGTGCCCGTTGCCGATCTCGAAGCGGCGGCGCATGCGGTCGGCGAGCCGATCGTGGCGACGCGAGGCGAACCGGTGGTGCAGCTCGGTGAGGAAGGCGATGGCCTCGGGGGTGAGGATCTCGTCGTATCGGTCGCGCAGCGGGCCGGTGACCGCGATCGTCGGACCCTGCTGGGTCGTCTGGATCGGAGCCGTGGTCGGGGGAGCGGTGGGAGTGGTCATGATGAAGTCCTTCGCGTGAGGTGGGTGCTTCGACAGGCTCAGCAACCCAGGACGGGGATCAGTGGAACTGCGCGGCTTCGGTCGAGCCGGCGAGGGCGAGGGTCGCGCTGTCGGGGTTGAGCGCGGTGGAGATGACGTCGAAGTATCCGGTGCCCGCCTCGCGCTGGTGCTTGGTGGCGGTGTAGCCGTCTGCCTCGGCGGCGAACTCGGCTTCCTGCAGCTCGACGTACGCGCTCATGGCGCGTTCTGCGTAGCCGCGGGCGAGGTCGAACATCGAGTGGTTCAGGGCATGGAACCCGGCGAGGGTGATGAACTGGAACTTGTAGCCCAGGTCTGCCAGATCCTGCTGGAAGGTCGCGATGTCGGCGTCGGAGAGGTGGCGCTTCCAGTTGAAGCTCGGTGAGCAGTTGTAGGCCAGGAGCTTACCGGGGAATTCCGCGTGGATCGCGGCGGCGAACTCACGAGCGAGCTCGATGTCGGGCTCGCCCGTCTCGACCCACAGCAGGTCGGCGTAGGGCGCGAAGGCGAGGCCGCGGCTGATCACCGACTCGATGCCGGGGCGGATCCGGTAGAACCCCTCGGTGGTGCGCTCGCCGGTGGTGAACTGCTGGTCGCGCTCGTCGACGTCGCTCGTGAGGAGGTCCGCGGCGAGAGCGTCGGTGCGGGCGATGATCACGGTCGGCACGCCGGCGACGTCCGCCGCGAGACGCGCGGCGTTGAGCGTGCGGATGTGCTGCTGCGTGGGCACCAGCACCTTGCCGCCGAGGTGACCGCACTTCTTCTCGCTGGCCAGCTGGTCCTCCCAGTGGATGCCGGCGGCACCCGACTGGATCAGCGACTGCGCGAGCTCGTAGGCGTTCAGCGGGCCGCCGAAGCCGGCCTCGGCATCCGCGACGATCGGGGCGAGCCAGTCCTGCGTGATCTCGCCCTCTCCCGCCAGGGCCTCGGCGTGCTCGAGCTGGTCCTGGCGGATCAGCGCGTTGTTGATGCGGCGGACGACGGCGGGGACCGAGTTCGCCGGGTACAGCGACTGGTCGGGGTAGGTCTGGCCGGCGAGGTTGCCGTCGGCGGCGACCTGCCACCCGGAGAGGTAGATCGCCTTGAGGCCGGCGCGCACCTGCTGCACGGCCTGACCGCCGGTGTAGGCGCCGAGCGCCCGGACGTAGTCCTCGGTGTGCAGGAGGTTCCAGAGGTTCTCGGCGCCGCGATGGGCGAGCGTCGACTCCTCGCGGACGGACCCGCGGATGCGGATGACGTCCTCCGCGGTGTAGGTGCGCTCGACGCCGTCCCACCGCGGGTCGGTCTCCCAGATCTCCCGGAGCTCCGCGGCCGTCTGTACCTGGTCGCCGGCGCGCAGTCCGGCGGGGCGAGGTGCGGGGGTCGCTGCGGTGTTCGTCATGGTGTCTCCTCGGTGAGAGTGGGTGGCTTGGCATCCACTCTGGGTGAAGTTCTCATCCTCCGACGACCGATCAGGGGGTGAAGAATGCCCGAAATTCTGTTTCTGTGACAGAATCGCGGCCATGACCCCTTCGACAGGCACAGGGACCCCGGTCCCCGACGCGGAAGACACCGACGCCCTCACGATCGGGCGTCGCATCCGTCAGCTCCGCACGGCGCGGGGGATGACCCTCGACGATCTCGCCGCCGCGGTCGAGCGCGCCCCCAGCCAGATGTCGATGATCGAGACCGGCAAACGCGAGCCGAAGCTCACCCAGCTGCAGGCCATCGCGCGTGCCCTCGGCGTCACGCTCGACGCGCTGCTGGAGGGCGAGCCCCTCGACGAACGCAGCGCGATCGAGATCGCACTGGAGCGGGCGATGAAGGGACAGACGTTCCGGGCGCTCGGGATCGATCCGTTCCGCATCGCGAAGTCGGTGCCGACCGACGCCCTCAAGGCGCTCCTCGCTCTGCACGGGGAGATCGACCGCCTGCGCGACGAGCGCGCCGCGACTCCCGAGGAGGCGCGGCGGGCGAACGTCGAGCTGCGGCACCTCATGCGACGGCAGGACAACCACTTCGCCGACCTCGAGGCGAAGGCGTCGGAGATCCTGGCGGCGGTCGGCCATCCCGGCGGTCCGCTGACCCAGCGCACGGCATCCGAGATCGCCGCCTACCTGGGATTCACGCTGCACTACGCGCCCGATCTGCCGCAGACGACGCGCAGCGTCGCCGACCTCGCGCACGGGCGCCTGTACCTGTCGAGCAGCGTGCCGGCCAAGGGGGATGCCCGCACGGCCGTGCTGCAGGCGCTGTCGAGCCGGATCCTCGGGCACTCCGAACCGCACAGCTATGCCGAGTTCCTGCGTCAGCGCGTGGAGACGAACTACCTGACCGGCGCACTCCTCATCCCCGAGGCGCATGTCGTGCCCTCGCTGAAGGACGCCAAGGCGCGGCGATCCATCTCGATCGAGGATCTGCGCGACGCGTACTCCGTCTCGTACGAGACCGCGGCGCATCGCTTCACGAACCTCGCGACGCGTCACCTCGACATCCCCGTGCACTTCCTCAAGGTGCACGAGTCGGGCACGATCACGAAGGCCTACGAGAACGACGACGTCAACTTCCCGACCGACCGCCTCGGTGCGATCGAGGGCCAGATGTGCTGCCGGCGGTGGACGAGCCGGGTCGTCTTCGACGAGGACGACCGCTTCAATCCCTACTACCAGTACACCGACACCGGCAACGGCACCTACTGGTGCACGGCCCGCGTCGAGGCGTCGAGCGAAGGGCTGCACTCGGTGAGCGTGGGCGTGCGCTTCGACGACACGAAGTGGTTCGTCGGACGAGACACCGCGCATCGCGGGGTATCGAAGCACTCGGTCGAGGTGTGCTGCCGGCAGGCGCCCGCAGACCTCGAGGAGCGCTGGCGCGAGAACTCCTGGCCGAATGTGAAGACGCCCCGCACGCTGCTCGCGACACTGCCGACCGGGTCGTTCCCCGGCGTCGACACGACGGATGTGTACGAGTTCCTCGAGGCGCACGCACCGCGCTGAGCGGGATCCCGTCGCCATCGTCGATCGGCAGAGGGGGTTGAGCCAACATTGAACACATGTTAGCTTTTCGCGTGTCAGTCGCGCTGCGATCCGCAGCGCCGTTCTCGATGAGGAGACGCGATGAAGCGATGGATGAGTGCAGTGGCGACGATCGGAGTGGTCGTCGCCGGCCTGGCCCTCGCCGGCCCCGCCGCGGCGGGTGGCGGACGACCAGGCACCCAGGACCTGAATCGATGGGCGGAGGACACCTGGCAGTCCCTCGTGGCGATGACCGACGAGGAGACCGGGCTTCCTGCCGACAACGTCACCGGCGATCTCGAGACCTCGAGTGCCTACACCTCGCCGACGAACATCGGCGGGTACCTCTGGTCGACCGTCACCGCGCGCGACCTCGGCATCATCACCGCCGACGAGGCGCGCTCGCGCATGTCCGCGACCCTCGAGACGCTGGCCGGACTCGAGCGCAACGACGCGAGCGGCATGTTCTACAACTGGTACTCGCCCGCGACCGGGGAGAAGCTGACGACCTGGCCCGACTCCGGCGATGCCGTGCATCCGTTCCTCAGCACGGTCGACAACGGCTGGCTGGCCGCCGCGCTGCGCATCGTGCGCGAGGCGGAGCCCGCGCTCGCGGCGCAGGCCGACGCGCTCTACGACTCCATGGACTTCGCCGCGTTCTTCGATCCCGCCGGCGCCGCAGGGCTCCCGGCCGGAACGAATCGAGGAGGATTCTGGGATGCCGCACCGCCGGACTGCAGCGTCGCGGCGCCGATGTACAACGGGTCGGGAGCGACGGCCTACTACACGTGCCATCACTACGACACGACGGTGAGCGAGAGCCGCATCGCGACCTACCTGGGCATCGCCAACGGGCAGATCCCGGCGACGGGGCTGTACGGCACGCACCGCACCATGCCCCCGGGCTGCGATTGGGCCTGGCAGGAGCAGCTCCCGCAAGGCGAGTACCGCACCTACGACGGCGTCGAGGTCTGGGAGGGCGCGTACACGTACGAGGGGATGTCGTTCGTCCCGAGCTGGGGCGGCAGCATGTTCGAGTCGCTCATGCCGGACCTGCTCGTCCCCGAGACGAAGTGGGGCCCGAAGTCCTGGAAGCTCAACCACCCGATCACGGTCGCCGTGCAGAAGCAGCACGGGCTCGACGAGGCCGGCTACGGATACTGGGGCTTCTCGCCCGCGAGCAATCCCTTCGGCGGATATGCGGAGTACGGGGTCGACATCGCCGGCATGCGATCCGACGGCTACACGTCCGACGCCGAGAAGACCGACGTCGACGTCGACCGGCCCGGCTGCACGGTCGGTACGAATCCCGCCCCCGCTTTCGGCGACGGCGTCGTGACGCCGCACGCCGCTTTCCTCGCGCTGCCCTACGACCGGGAGGGTGCGCTGAGCAATCTCCACGGCATCGAGCAGGATCTCGGCGCCTACGGCCCCGGCGGGTTCTACGATGCCGTCGCCGTGCGCAGCGGCACCGTCGCCGAACGCTACCTGTCGCTCGATCAGTCGATGATCATGGCGGCGATCGGCAACGAGCTCACGGGGGATAAGCTCAAGGACTACTTCGTGGATCGCGAGATGGAGCAGCGCCTGCGGCCGGCGATGAAGCAGCAGGTGTTCGGCTCGTCGTGGGGAGCGGGCGGCCACCACGGCTGAGACCCCGCCGCCGCGGACCGTGGGAAGAGGGCTGGCTGTGGATGCGGATGAACGACCGGTGACCCCCCGCGGAACCCGCGGCCCTTATGCGACGGGGCAGGCGCGGCGTCAGGCCATCGTCGACGAGGCGCTCGGGGTGTTCTCCCGCACGGGCTTCCATGGAGGCTCGTTGCGGGAGATCGCCAAGCGCGTCGGGGTGACGCCCGCCGGGCTCCTTCATCACTTCGCCGGAAAGGACGAGCTCTTCGCCGAGGTCATCCACCAGCGCGACGAGAAGGTGCGCGCCGCGGCGGGCGACCCTGCCGAGCACACGCTGCTCGAGCAGGCGAGGCGCGTCGTCGCGCACAACCAGACCTCTCGCGGGCTCACCTCGCTGTACGCGATCGTCTCGGCGGAGGCGACCGACCCCGAGCATCCCTCGCATGACGACTTCTCCGAGCGCTACCGGACGCGCGCCGTCGAGGCCGAGGAGATCCTCCGCCGAGGTCAGGAAGCCGGTGAGGTGCGCGACGACATCGACCCTGCGCTGGCCGCGCGTCTGATCAGCGCCGTCATGGACGGGATCCAGCTCCAGTGGCTGCTCGACGAGTCGGTCGACATGGTCGTGCTCTTCGACGAGTTCGTGGGCCGCTACCTGCACCCCGCTGACCCGGCCGCCCCTCCGGTCGCGAGAACGCAGGGGTGATCGACCCCGATCGGTGAGACGGTGCGACCGGAGCGATGTGCGCTCAGTCCCTCGCGGTCTGCAGCAGCGTCCAGAGTTCGGCTCGAGCCGGGAACGACGACAGGTCGATCCCGAGCATCCCTCCCGCCTGGGCGATACGGGAGCGGAGCGTGTGCCGATGCACACCGAGCGCGGCGGCGGCGGACTCGGCGCGCGCGTCGTGCTCCAGCCAGGTGCGCAGCGAGCGCTCGAGATCGGCGCCCGTCCGCGCGTCGTGCTCGCGCAGCGGTGCGAGGCGGGACTCCGCCACGAGTCGCGCCTCATCGGTCGCGAGAGCGGTGAGGATGCTCGAGCCGACGGTGTCGGCGTACCTCACCGCACCGCGCTCGCCCTGCTGGCGGAGTGCCGTCAGGGCCTGCGCGTGCGCGCGCGAGAACGCGTCGTAGCCCTCCGGGTCGGAGACGCCGATGCGGATGCCGAAGCGCACGGCGACCTCGTCGAGGAGGTTCTCGTCGGCCTCGGACAGGCAGAGCGTCACGCCCTCCTCGGACTCGGCCAGGAAGAACGGCGTGCCGTGCTCGGAGCGGTGCCGCTCCCACCAGTCGGTGAGCGTCCCCGCCGGAGCATCGGCCGCGACGGCGACGAGCATGGGGGCGGGCGGGAGGCCGCCGAGGACGCGCCGGGCCAGTCCCGGGTCATCGGTCAGCAGCGAGCCGAGGAGCTGGGCGTGCAGCCGCCGTCGGCTCCGGGCCAGCTGCTCGCTCTGCTCCATGGCCAGCCCCGCCATCGCGATGACCGAGGTCACGACCGAACGCGCCTCCGCATCGAGCACGTCGATCGCGAGCGCGATGACGCCGCGCAGGTGCCCGCCCCGGCCGACGGTGAAGAGAGTGAAGGTGCGGTCGTCGAGCGTGAGCGACTGGCCGGCCTCGAGTCCGCGGGCCAGGATCTCGATCACGCGCTCGCCGAGGTCGTCGAGCACGCCGGTCTCGACCGCATCGCGCGGATGCGAGCTCAGCAGCGCTCCGGCCGCGTCGAACATCCCGGCCCAGACGTCGAGGCGCCGGCCCAGCTCGGCGATCGTCGCGTCGAGGCCATGCGGACGGAGGGCGGCGAGGGCGAGAGCGCGCTGCGTGTCGAGCGCCCACGACCGGCGGGCGTAGGCCTGCGCGGCGATGGCCTCGGAGTGCGCGCGGGCGACGGCGATGAACGGCGTGCGGTAGGGGACCTCGAACAGCGGCATCCCCTTCGCGGCACAGGCGTGGACGAGTTCCTCCGGGATGCCGGAGCGGTGCACCTCGGTGCCGAAGCCGAGCCCGAGCACCCCGCGGTCGGCGAGACGCGCGACGTAGGCGCCGATGTCGCCCGGCTCGTCGAACTGCCGGCCGGTGGTCAGCAGCGCCAGGTCTTCGGAGAGGAACGGCGTGGGGTCCTCGAGATCGGAGCTGTGCACCCACCGCAGCGACCGGTCGAGCGCACCCTCGGGGAGATCATCCTCGTGCGAGACGAGGGTCAGGCCGAGGTCGCGACGGTGCAGCAGTGCCCGCAGCGTGGGCTCTTCCGCAGCGGCCATGGGGGACTCCCGTTGTACAGGTCGGCGATCCGACTCTCCAGATTGTACAGTCGGGCGAGTGCGGCGGTGTCCGATGCCGCCGTACGCTCGCGAGCATGGCACTCCTCGACACCGCAGCTGTTGCAGTTCCCCTCGGCGGACCCGAGCTCCCCCAGGAGCGACGCCTCGTCACCGCGCTTCCCGGGCCCCGCTCGGCCGAGATCCTCGCGCGCAAGGCGGATGCCGTCGCCGCCGGTGTCGGCCACACCGTCCCCGTCGCGACCGTCGCCGCCGGCGGAGGCGTCGTGGTGGACGCCGACGGCAACTCGCTCATCGACCTCGGCTCCGGCATCGCCGTGACGACGGTCGGCAACGCTCACCCGAAGGTCGCCGCCGCCGTCGCCGCCCAGGCCGCGCAGTTCACCCACACCTGCTTCATGATCTCGCCCTACGAGTCGTACATCGAGGTGGCCGAGGCGCTGAACCGGGTCACGCCCGGTGACTTCGCCAAGAAGAGCGCCCTGTTCAACTCCGGCGCCGAGGCTGTCGAGAACGCGATCAAGATCGCCCGCAAGCACACCGGTCGCCAGGCCGTCGTCGCCTTCGACCACGGCTACCACGGCCGCACGAACCTGACCATGGCCCTCACCGCCAAGTCGATGCCGTACAAGAGCGGCTTCGGCCCGTTCGCGCCCGAGGTCTACCGTGCGCCCATGTCGTACCCGTTCCGCGACGGCCTCGCCGGCCCCGAGGCCGCGGCCCGCGTCATCCTCCAGCTCGAGAAGCAGATCGGCGCCGACAACCTCGCCGCGGTCATCATCGAGCCGATCCAGGGCGAGGGCGGCTTCATCGTTCCCGCCGAGGGCTTCCTGCCGGCCATCGTCGACTGGTGCCGTGCCAACGGCGTCGTCTTCATCGCCGACGAGGTGCAGACCGGCTTCGCCCGCACCGGCCACATGTTCGCGAGCGAGATCTTCGGCATCGAGCCCGACCTGATCACCACGGCCAAGGGCATCGCCGGCGGCCTCCCGCTCGCCGCCGTCACCGGCCGCGCCGAGATCATGGACGCCTCGCACTCCGGCGGCCTCGGCGGCACCTACGGCGGCAACCCGATCGCCTGCGCCGCGGCGCTCGCCGCGATCGACGTGTTCGAGAACGACGGCGTGATCGAGCGCGCGCGTGAGATCGGCACGATCCTCACCGACCGCCTCACCGCCATCCAGCAGGGCGACGCCCGCGTGGGCGATGTCCGCGGCCACGGCGCGATGATCGCCGCCGAGTTCGTGGACCCCGAGACCAACGCCCCGGATGCCGCGCTCACGGCCGCCGTCGCGAAGGCCTGCATCGCCCAGGGCGTGATCGTGCTCACCTGCGGCACGTACGGCAACGTCATCCGGTTCCTCCCTCCGCTCGCGATCGGCGACGATCTGCTGAACGAAGGACTCGACATCGTCGCCGCGGCTCTCGCCGCCGCCTGACACCACACGTCCGGTCGCGACCCTGATCGGGGGATTGCGGGTCGCGACCGGCACTTCATCCCCCCGACGAAGGAGTTGCACATGGCTGAGATCACACGCGACGTACTGATCATCGGCGCCGGAGCTGCAGGGCTCACGGCGGCGAACGACCTGCGCAAGGCCGGCCTCTCGGTCGCCGTGCTCGAGGCGCGCGACCGTGTCGGCGGACGACTGTGGACCGACGTGATCGAGGGCGCGATGCTCGAGATCGGCGGGCAGTGGGTCTCTCCGGATCAGGACGCGCTGAAGGACGCCATCGAGGAGCTGGGGCTCGAGACGTACAGCCGCTACCGCGAGGGCGACAGCGTGTACGTCGGCCCGGACGGCACGTCGCACCGCTTCACGGGTGAGATGTTCCCGGTGTCGCCTGCGACCGAGGCCGTGATCGCCGAGATCACCGAGCGTCTCGATGCGATGGTCGCGGAGATCGACCCGGATCGCCCCTGGGCGCACCCTCAGGCCGAGGAATGGGACACCGTCACCTGGGACGCCTGGCTGCGCGCCCAGACCGACGACGACGAGGCCGTGCGCAACCTGGCCTTCGCCACCGGCACCGCGATGCTCACCAAGCCCACGCACTCCTTCTCTCTGCTGCAGTCGCTGCTCATGGCGGCATCCGCCGGCTCGTACTCGAACCTCGTCGACGCCGACTTCATCCTGGACAAGCGCGTGGTCGGCGGTCTGCAGCAGGTGCCGCTCCGCCTCGCCGAGCGTCTGGGCGACGACGTGCTGCTGAACCAGCCCGTGCGGAGCCTGGAGTGGGGGCCGTCGACCGGCTCGGGGACCCCGTTCGTCCGCGCGACGACCGACGATCTCACGGTCACCGCCCGCTACGCGATCCTCGCCCACGCGCCGGTGCTGTACCACCGCATCTCGTTCGTCCCGCCCCTGCCGCGCCGCCAGCACCAGATGCACCAGCACCTGTCGATGGGGTTCGTGATCAAGGTGCACGCGGTCTACGAGACGCCCTTCTGGCGGAACGACGGCTTGAGCGCCACGGCGTTCAGCCCGTACGAGCTCGTGCACGAGGCGTATGACAACACCAATCACGGCGACGAGCGCGGGACGCTGGTCGGCTTCGTGTCCGACGCGAACGCCGACGGCGTCTTCGAGCTGTCGGCGGAGGAGCGCAAGGAGCGCATCCTCGAGTCGCTCTCGCACTACTACGGCGCCGAGGCCAAGAACCCCGTCGTCTACTACGAGAGCGACTGGGGCAGCGAGGAGTGGACCCGCGGTGCCTACGCCGCGAGCTTCGACATGGGAGGCCTGCACCGCTACGGCGCCGACCTGCGCACCCCCGTCGGACCGATCCACTTCGCGTGCAGCGACCTGGCCGGCGCCGGCTACCAGCACGTCGACGGGGCGATCCGCATGGGGCAGCTCGCCGCCGCGAACATCGTCGACGCGATCCGCGACGCCGGCTCGGCCGAGGGCGGCGTCTGATGACCGGCTCGGTCGTCGTCGGCTACACCGCGACGGACACCGGAGCGGATGCCGCAGCACTCGGTGCCCGCCTCGCCCGCAGCCTCGGGGCGACGCTGCACCTCGTCATCGTGCTCCCGAACGAGGGCACGCGCAGCGCGGCGGTCCCTCCGGAGCGCGCCTACGAGGAGCACATCCGCGGCCAGGCGAAGAAGTGGCTCGCCGACGCGATCGTCCGGCTGCCGCAGGAGCTGACCCGCAGCGGGCACGTGCGCTTCGCGGAGTCCTTCGCCGAGGGGCTCATCGCCGCCGGTGAGGAGTTCGGCGCACGCGTCATCGTGGTCGGTGCCGCCGGAGGCGGCATCCTCGGTCGGCATCGTCTCGGCAGCGTCGCCTCGGAGCTGCTGCACTCGTCGACGATCCCGGTCGCGCTCGCGCCGGTGGGTTCGGCGCAGCAGGACGATCACGTCATCCCGCGCGTCACGGTCGCCGTCGGCACCCGCCCGGGCGCCGACGCGCTGCTCGACGAGGCGGTGGCCCTCGCGGGCGACGCCGACGTCGATCTCCGGCTCGTGTCGCTCGTGCCCTTCGACGTCCCGCCGGGACTCGACACCGGAGCGATCCGCGTGGTCGGCGACGAGCACTCGCAGGAGGTTCTCGCGGTCGCTTCGGAGCTGCTGCCCGACGGTCGGACCGCCGCCGTCGAGCGGGCGCCCGGCGACACCGTGGAGGACGCGGTCGCGCATCTCTCCTGGCTCCCCGGCGAGGTCGTCCTCGTCGGCTCCAGCCGGCTGGCTCAGCCCCGCCGACTGTTCCTGGGCTCCACGGCGGCGAAGATGCTGCACGAGCTGCCCGTCCCGATGATCGTCGTCCCGCGCACCCGCGCCGAAGCAGGAGTCCGCTGATGAGCAGCACGAATCGGGCGACGGAGCCCGAATCCGGTGTCACGACCGGCATCTCCACGAAGGGCCTGAGCGCCGGGACGATCGGCCTCATCGGCGCGGTCGTGATCGGCATCTCCTGCATCGCGCCCGCCTACACGTTCACGGCGGCGGTCGGGCCCACGGCATCCGTCGTCGGCGCGCAGATCCCCGCCATCATCCTCGTCGGCTTCATCCCGATGCTCCTCGTCGCCTTCGGGTATCGCGAGCTCAACAACCGGATGCCGGACTCGGGAACCTCCTTCACCTGGGCGACCAGGGCGTTCGGCCCGTGGATCGGCTGGATGGCCGGCTGGGGCCTCATCGTCGCGACGATCCTGGTGCTGTCGAATCTCGCCGGCGTCGCGGTCGACTTCCTGTTCCTGCTGCTCTCGCAGATCACGAACAACCCCGACATCGCCGCCCTCGCGAGCAACACCTGGATCAACATCGGCGTGTGTCTGCTGTTCATGCTCGGCGCGACGTGGGTCTCCTACCGCGACATGCAGACCACGCAGAAGCTGCAGTACTGGCTCGTGAGCTTCCAGATCCTGGTGCTCGTGTTCTTCGCGGGCGCCGCGATCGTGCAGGCCGTCAACGGCAACGGGTTCGACTATCAGCCGTTCGACCTCAACTGGTTCAACCCGTTCGCGATCTCGTCGTTCAGCGCCGTCGCGGCCGGGCTCTCGCTCTCGATCTTCATCTTCTGGGGCTGGGACGTCACCCTCACCATGAACGAGGAGACCAAGGACCCGGAGAAGACCCCGGGACGCGCCGCCACACTGACCGTGCTCACGATCGTGTCGCTGTACCTGCTCCTCGCGGTCGCGATGATCATGTTCGCGGGCGTCGGCACGGGAGACCTCGGGCTCGGCAACGAGGACATCCAGGAGAACGTGTTCTTCCACCTCTCCGGTCCGATCCTCGGCCCGCTCGCCTTCCTCGTGTCGCTCGCGGTCCTGACCAGCTCGGCGTCGTCGCTGCAGTCGACCTTCGTCGGCCCGGCGCGCACCCTCCTGGCGATGGGCCACTACGGCGCGCTGCCGAAGTCGTTCGCCAAGGTCAGCCCGCGCTTCTTCACCCCGGGATACGCGACCATCGTCTCGGCCATCGTCGCCTCCGCGTTCTACGCGGTCATGCGCGTGGTCAGCGAGGACACGCTGTGGGACACCATCCTGACGCTCGGCATGATGATCTGCTTCTACTACGGCATCACCGCCTTCGCCTGCGTCTGGTACTTCCGCAAGCAGTGGTTCGACTCGACGAGGAACTTCTTCTTCACGTTCCTGTTCCCCCTCGTCGGCGGCATCATCCTCGCGGTGCTGTTCTTCACGACCCTCATCGACTCCATGGATCCGGCATACGGATCCGGATCGCAGATCGGCGGCGTCGGCATCGTCTTCATCCTCGGGATGCTCATCATCGTGGTGGGCATCGCGGTGATGATCTGGCAGCGGGTCAAGCGGCCCGCGTTCTTCCGCGGCGAGACCCTCGGCATCGACGCTCCGCCGAGCCTCCGCCGTCGCTGACCCCGCACTCCTCCCCACAGAAAGAGAATCCATGAGCATTCAGACCGAGCAGGCGCTGCTCGACAGCATCCCCACCGGCCTCTTCATCGGCGGCGAGTGGACGGATGCCGAGACCGGCGGCACCTTCGACGTGCAGGACCCCGCGACGGGAGCCGTCATCCGGACGATCGCCGACGCGACGCCCGCCGACGGCAAGCGCGCGCTCGACGCCGCGGTCGCCGCTCAGGACTCGTGGGCGGCCACCGCTCCGCGCGTTCGCAGCGAGATCCTCCGCCGGGCGTTCGACCTGGTGCAGGTGCACAAGGAGGACCTCGCGCTGCTGATGACGCTCGAGATGGGCAAGCCGCTCGCGGAGGCGCGCGGCGAGGTCGGCTACGGCGGCGAGTTCCTGCGCTGGTTCAGCGAGGAGGCCGTGCGCATCAGCGGCCGCTACGGCATCAACCCCGAGGGGACCGGCCACATGGTCGTGTCGCAGCGGCCGGTCGGACCGTCGTTCTTCGTGACGCCGTGGAACTTCCCGTTCGCGATGGCGACCCGCAAGATCGCGCCCGCGCTTGCCGCCGGCTGCACCGTCGTGATCAAGCCCCCGGCCCTCACGCCGCTCACGACGATGTTCTTCACGAAGCTGCTGGAGGAGGCGGGTCTCCCCGCCGGTGTCGTCAACGTCGTGCAGACGTCGAAGTCCAGCGCGCTGTCGGCCCCCATCATCGCCGACCCGCGTCTGCGCAAGCTGTCCTTCACCGGCTCGACCGAGGTCGGCCGCAAGCTCATCGCCCAGGCGGCCGAGGGCGTGCTGCGCGTGTCGATGGAGCTCGGCGGCAACGCGCCGTTCGTGGTCTTCGACGACGCCGACCTCGACAAGGCCGTGGAGGGGGCGCTCGCCGCGAAGTTCCGCAACATCGGGCAGGCGTGCACGGCGGCGAACCGCTTCATCGTGCACAAGGACGTCGCGGGCGAGTTCGCCGCACGCGTCACGGAGCGCGTCAAGGCGATGAAGATCGGCCGCGGCACCGAAGAGGGCGTCGCGATCGGACCGCTCATCGACGAGGATGCCGTCGCCAAGGCGGGCGAGCTCGTCGACGAGGCCGTCGGCCGCGGCGCCACCCTGCTCGCGGGCGGCAAGGCCGTCGAGGGCACCGGCACGTTCTACGAGCCGACCGTCCTCACCGACGTCGTGGCGGGATCGGCGATCCTCCGTGAGGAGATCTTCGGACCGGTGCTCGCGATCGCGACCTTCGACTCCGAGGACGAGGCCGTGCGCCTCGCGAACGACACCGAGTACGGACTCGTCTCGTACGTCTTCACCGAGAACCTGCAGCGCGGCCAGCGCATGATCGACAAGCTCGAGACCGGCATGATGGGTCTCAACGTCGGCGTGGTGTCGAACGCGGCAGCACCCTTCGGCGGCGTCAAGCAGTCCGGCGTCGGACGCGAGGGCGGCTTCGAGGGCATCCACGAGTACCTGTCCACGAAGTACACGCTGATCCCCGTCTCCTGACCGGCATCCGAACGAGAGGACGAATCATGACCGACTACGCCGTCATCAACCCCGCCACCGGAGAGACGCTGGCGTCCTTCGACACCTTCACGGACGCGCAGATCGACGAGGCCGTCGCGGCCGCCGACCAGGCACACCGTGACTGGTCGCGTTCGTCAACCGTCGCGGAGCGTGCGGCGCTTCTGCGTCGCGCGGCCGAACTGCACCGGGAGCGCCGCGAGGCGCTCGCCGACGTGTTCGTGCGCGAGATGGGGAAGCCCCGTGAGGCGGCCCTCGGCGAGGTGGACTTCGCCGCCGACATCGCGGAGTACTACGCTGACCAGGCCGAGGCGATCATGGCCGACCAGCCGATCGCGATCCTCGGCGAGGGCTCGGCGATCATCCGCCGTTCGTCGCTGGGCCCGCTCATCGGGATCATGCCGTGGAACTTCCCGGCCTACCAGATCGTGCGCTTCGCGGCCCCGAACCTCATCGTGGGCAACACGATCCTGCTGAAGCCCGCGCCGCAGTGCCCGGAGTCGTCGACCGCTCTCGAGGCGATCTACCACGACGCCGGGTTCCCGAAGGGCGCGTACCAGAGCGTGCTCGCCACGAACGAGCAGATCGCGACGATGATCGCCGACGCCCGCGTGCAGGGAGTGTCGCTCACCGGCTCCGAGCGTGCGGGAGCCGCCGTCGCCGAGGTCGCCGGACGCAACCTCAAGAAGGTCGCGCTGGAGCTCGGCGGGTCCGACCCGTTCATCGTGCTCTCGACCGACGACCTGGATGCGACGGTCCAGGCGGGTGTCGACGCGCGCCTCGACAACAACGGCCAGGCCTGCAACGGCGCCAAGCGGTTCATCATCGTCGACGGTCTCTACGACGCCTTCGTCGAGAAGTTCACGGCAGCGATGGGCGCCGTGAAGGCGACCGATCCGATGCTCGACGACACGGTCCTCGGGCCGGTGTCGTCGGAGACGGCGGCGGAGAACCTGCAGAAGCAGGTCGACCAGGCCGTCGAGCAGGGAGCCACGCTGCTCACCGGCGGCACCCGCGATGGCGCGTTCTTCGCACCGACCGTGCTCGCCGACGTGACGCCCGACATGAACGTCTACCGCGAGGAGCTGTTCGGACCGGCAGCGGTCGTCTACCGCGTCGCGGACGAGGATGCGGCCGTCGCCCTGGCGAACGACACCACCTTCGGTCTCGGCTCGTACATCTTCACCACGGATGCCGACCAGGCCGAGCGCGTGGCCGACAGGATCGAGGCCGGCATGGTCTACGTGAACCTGGTGCTCGCCGACAGCCCCGAGCTGCCCTTCGGCGGCATCAAGCGCAGCGGCACGGCCCGCGAGCTGGGACACTTGGCGGCCGACGAGTTCGTCAACAAGAAGCTCATCCGCATCGGCTGAGCGTAGGGCGTGCGCCCTTCGTCTCGCTGCGCTCGCTCAGGAACCGGCAGCCTCGGTTCCTGAGCGAGGAGCGCAGCGACGAGACGAAGGGCGCTCCCGATCCGGGGCCGCACCACGGGCGTAGGGTCGAAGCATGGCCAACGTCGCTGAGAACATCGTCAAGACTCTGCACGCCAACGGGATCGAGCGGGTGTACGGCATCCCGGGAGACTCGCTCAACGGCTTCACGGATGCGCTCCGCAAGGACGGCACGATCCGCTGGGTGCACGTGCGCCACGAGGAGGCCGCGGCCTTCGCGGCCGCCGCGGATGCCGCCACCACGGGCGAGCTCGCCGTCGTCGCGGGATCGTGCGGCCCGGGCAACCTGCACCTCATCAACGGGCTGTACGACGCGAACCGCTCGCGTGTGCCGGTGCTCGCGATCGCGGCGCAGATCCCCACGACCGAGATCGGCACCGGCTACTTCCAGGAGACGCATCCGCAGGAGCTGTTCCGGGAGTGCAGCGTCTATGTCGAGTACGTCGCGGATCCCGCGCAGATGCCGCGGCTGCTCGAGATCGCCATGCGCGCCGCCATCGAGCAGCGCGGCGTCGCGGTGCT
The DNA here is from genome assembly GCF_038397745.1 of Microbacterium sp. LWH11-1.2. Lineage (NCBI taxonomy): Bacteria > Bacillati > Actinomycetota > Actinomycetes > Micrococcales > Microbacteriaceae > Microbacterium > Microbacterium sp. LWH11-1.2. Next base: position 2,107,892 of record NZ_CP151636.1, read on the forward strand.
CGTCATCCCCGGCGACGTCGCCCTCGCCGAGATCGCCGACAACCGCGCCGTCGTGATCGAGCGCGCCCGCCCGGTGATCGTCCCCAGCGGGCCCGAGCTCGAGAAGGCCGCCACGCTGCTGAACGCCGCCAAGAAGGTCACGATCCTCGCCGGTGCGGGTGTCGAGGGCGCGCACGACGAGGTCATCGCGCTCGCCGACCGACTGGGCGCGCCGATCGTGCACGCGCTCCGCGGCAAGGAGTTCATCGAGTACGACAATCCGTTCGACGTGGGGATGACCGGGCTGCTCGGCTTCGCCTCGGGCTATCGCGCGATGGAGGCCGCAGACGCCCTCCTGGTGCTGGGGAGCGACTTCCCCTACGAGCAGTTCTATCCGGAGCATGCCACCACCATCCAGGTGGACATCCGCGGTGCGCAGCTCGGCAGGCGGCATCCGCTCGATCTCGGTCTCGTCGGCGACGTGCGCGCCACGGCCGAGGCGCTGCTGCCTCGGCTGGCGACGCGCGACGACCGCAGCCACCTCGACGACGCCACCGCCCACTACCGCAAGACGCGGAAGAAGCTCGACGAACTGGCGGTTCCGGCGAAGGGTAAGCGCCCCATCCACCCGCAGTACCTCGCCAGACTCGTGAACGAGTACGCGGCCGACGACGCGATCTTCACGGCCGACGTCGGGTCGCCGACCGTGTGGGCCGCCCGCTACCTCTCGATGACCGAGGGCCGCCGCCTCATCGGCTCGTTCACCCACGGCTCCATGGCGAACGCTCTGCTGCACGGCATCGGGGCGCAGGTCGCGCATCCGGAGCGACAGGTCGTCGCGCTCGCCGGAGACGGCGGCCTCTCGATGATGCTCGGCGAGCTCCTCACGCTCACGCAGAACAAGCTTCCCGTGAAGACGATCGTCGTGAACAACTCCTCGCTGAACTTCGTCGAGCTGGAGATGAAGGCGGCCGGCTTCGTCACCTACGGGACGGGGCTGGAGAACCCGAGCTTCGCCGCGATCGCCGAGGCGATGGGGATCTTCGCGCGCCGTGTCGAGCGCAGCGAGGATCTGCCGGATGCCGTGCGCGAAGTGCTCGACCATGACGGGCCCGCCCTGCTCGACGTCGTCACCGAGCGGCAGGAGCTGTCCATGCCGCCGGCGATCGAGGCCGCGCAGGTCAAGGGCTTCGCGCTCTACGCGATCCGCACGGTCATGTCCGGCCGCGGCGACGAGCTCCTCGATCTCGCGAAGGCCAACTGGCGCCAGCTCTTCTGAGTCGCGGTGGTCGCTCAGCTCTCGACGAGCGCGCGGACCTCGGCGGCCTCGCCGTGCCGTCCGAGCGCCTCGAGGACATCGCCGAGCTCGAGCGCGGCCACCTGACGGAGCGGAGGGATCTCGGCGCCGTGCTCGAGGGCACTGCGGTAGACCGGCACCGCGTCGGCGGGTCGCTCGTTCCCGGCGAGAACGCGGGCCGCGAACAGCTCAGAGCCGCTGGCCGCCCCGCTGTCGCCGAGCCCTGCGAAGCCGTCGGCCGCCGTGAGTGCCGCCGCGACGGCCTCGTCGACCCTGCCGAGCTCGGCGAGAGCCCGTCCGCGGGAGTCGGTGACATCGGCCAGCAGCCAGCCCGCGTCGTGCTCCTCTGCCAGGGCCGCGACCTCGTCGAAGAGCCCGAAGGCGCGCTGGTCGCCGCGCCCGCCGTAGGCCTGGCCGAGGCTGTGCAGCACCTCGGCGCGGGCCCCGGCGGCATCCTCCGCCTGCCGCACGATCTCGGCCGCCGACTCGAGGAGGGCGATCGCGTCGTCGTTCTCGTCGAAGCGGGCGAGGATCTTGGCCTGCTCCGTCATCGCCATGGCCTGGTCGGCGTGCTCCTCGGCCTCGGCGAACAGCTCGGACGCGTAGCCGTGCGCGCCCACCGCCTGGCCGAACTCGCCTGCCGCGCTCAGCGAACGCGCCAGCATCGACGCGGTCATGGCGCGCGAACCCGGGGGCACCTCGGCCTGCTCCTCCTGCTGGAGCACCTCGCCGAACAGCTCGGCGGCCTCCACGGCGTCGCCGGCGCGCAGCATGGCGCGCGCCATCCGGAAGTTCACGCCGGTCGAATCCCCTCCCGATTCCCCGCCCATGCGCGCCGCGAGCCGATAGCGCGACACGGCCTTCTCCGGCTCGTCGGCGTCTTCCCAGAGCGCGCCGGCGAGCAGGTGCGCCTCGGCCAGCGCGCGGGTCGCGCCGAGCTCGGCGAGCAGCCGGCAGGATTCATCCGCGTCGGTGGCGCCATCGACATAGGCGCTGCTGCCCCCGCGCACGCGCGCCCTGGTCTGGTGTGCCTGCGCCCGATGGCCGACGCTCACGTCGTCCTGCGCCAGGAAGCGATCGAGCAGCGCGGATGCCGCTTCGAGGTCGCCCTTGCTGAGCAGGGCCGAGATCGCCACCAGGGTGGTCGTGTTGGACAGGCGCGTGTCCTCCGCCTCGGCGAACGCCCGCGCCGCCACCTCGGCGTGGTCGAGCGCGGCATCCGCTTCATCGGCCTGCAGATGCAGGGACGCGCGGCTGATCGCGAGATCGCCTCGCGACCATGCGGGGAGCGCGGCGGACGCGGCGATCTCCTCTTCGAGTCCGGCGGCCGCCTCGGGGGTGTTCAGCCCGAAGGTGGCGAGGCCCAGGCGCTCCTCCAGGTCGGCCTGCTCGTCCCGGCCGGCGGCGCGCAGGGCCGCGATCCGCTGCGGCAGCAGCTCGGCGGCCTCATCGGCGCGGTCGAGCGCGATCAGGATGCCGAGCCGCATGGACTGGAGCTGCGCGAGCTTCGCGGGGTCGTCGACCTCCAGTGCGCGGGGCAGGGCTTCGAGCATCTCGTGCTCCGCGCCGAACTGCGCGAGCTGCATCGCGCGCTCGTACCAGCCGTCCGCGTCGACCGGCGTGACCGACGGCGCAGGAGCAGTGAACGCGTCCGAGCGGATCGGCACGTCGTGCTTCTCGGTCTCGAGCGCGCGCATCCGCGCCAGGGCGCGCGCATGACCGTCGGTCCCGTCGCGGTGGTCGAACTCGGCGCCGATCCGCTCGGCGGCGGCCCAGGCGGCAGCGGCGAGCTCCGCGGCGGTCCACGCCCCGTCGTGCGCACCGAAGAACGGGACGAGCCCGGCGGAGTCGGCGCCGCGGACGGGAGTCTCGCCGTGCCCGACGGCGGTCACCCGGTCCAGCGCGACCGCGAAGGCGGCGAGGGCGGCGAAGTGCGCGTCGACGTTCAGTCCGTCGTGCGCCAGCCACCCGATGTGCCGCTCGACCATCGCCAGAGCCCTTGCCTCGTTGCCGGTGACCGCGGCGAAGACGATGTTGCCTGCGACGATGCGCAGATTGTCGGGGTTGTCCTTCGCCAGCCGGTAGCTGCGCAGGTGCGCCGTCTTCGCGTCGTCGGGGCGTCCCGCGCGCAGATAGGGCAGCAGCACACGCGACAGGGCGTGCTCCGGCTCCTCTCCGCAGGAGAAGCCGCCCTCGATCATCTCCTCGACGAGGCGGATGGCATCGGCATCGCGGTCGGTCTCGGCGAAGAATCCGGCGAACTGGCTGCGCCCGCACGCGTCGCAGTGGCTGTGCTCGTCGCGAGGGGTCGCCTCGAGCTGCACCCGCAGCGCCTCCGCATCGTCGAAGCGTCCGGCATCCCAGGCGTCCTCGAAGCGCGCCGTGAGCACACCGCTCAGCCCGAGGCCCGCGGTGCGGTAGTGCGACTCCATGTCGTCGAGGACGGCGGCGATCTGCTCCTGCGAGAAGGCCGGAGAGGAGCGCAGGGCCGAGGCCATCCACTTGAACTGCCACATCAGGTCGGCGCCGCCGTTGTCGATGTCGGAGGGGAAGCGCTGCGGGTCGGCGTCGTGGTGCGCCAGGCACCACGCGAACGAGTTCAGCATGACGTCGGTGGCGCCGCCCATGTTGGCAGATGCCGTCTGCCGCATCCGTGCGTCGTACTCGAGCCGCTCGTCGCCGAGCTCGACGGCCAGGGCGACGGCTTCGGCGACGAGCGCCTGCTCCGCCGGACCCCACGGGGTGCGGTCGATCTCCTCGATGAGCTGCTGGAAGCGCTTCTTCGGACGTGCCATGGACGTGCCCTTTCGGTGGAGATGTCAGTGGGCGTCGCCGAAGGGGATCGAGTCCCCTTCCAGACCGGCCGAGAGCGAGACGAGGTCGGAGAGCGCGCTGGTCATCAACGCGCGGTCGGCGTCGCCGAGCGGATGATGACCCGCCAGCAGCGCCTGGATGTAGAGGAGCTGGACGGTCCGGCCGAACACCGCCTCGTCCTGCACGCGGACGAGGGCGCGGACGACGCGGTTCGACCAGTTCAGGCAGAGCCGCGCACGGAGGTCGTCCTCGCGCGCCGTCGAGAGCGTCCGGTCGATGCGGTCGAGCACGCCGCCCCAGAGCGCCCCGGTCACGCCCTTGGTGCGTCCGCGGTCGATCGCCCTCAGCACCTCGGGGTCGGCGACGTAGAGCGCCGCGAGCTCGGGTCGGTCGATCGAGCGGACGACGACCGAGCAGTCGGATGCCGCGAGCACGGCGCCCGCTCGGGCTTCGAGGGCTACGGCGGCATCGCGGTCGTCGAGAGGCGGGGGGTCCAATCGGTCGAGCTCGCCCGTGACGTCGACCTGCTCGACCGAGACGTGCGGGTGCAGCTCGGGCAGCATCCGGATCAGGTCGGCGTCGTACAGGTAGCCGCCGTTGACGAGCACCTCGTCGGCGGGGGAGATCCCGGCCACCTGGCGGAACTCGTCGACGCTCTGCGCATAGCGGATGTGCGGGTACCGCTCGACGAGATCGCCGATGCGCATCGTGCCGTGCGTGGTCTCCACCGTCAGCCAGCGCGTGATGAAACGCGCGAGCTCCTCGTCGTGGCGGACGAGCGATTTGAGGCCGACCTCGTGCACGGCGACGAACTGCGCGAGACGGTGCGGCTCGCGCAGGCCGAGCTCCAGCACCCAGCGGCGGATGCCGGCGCCGAGCTGCTCGCGGACCCGCTCCAGTGCCGCATCCTCGACCAGCGACTCCCGGCTCGCGGTGGGGGCGAGCCCGGTGGAGTCGACGACCGCGCGTACGAAGAACGCCCAGTCCGGGAGCACGTCGTCCACGCGCTCGGAGAGCAGCATCCGGCCGAGATACATCCGGGTCGCCTGGCGCGCGCCGGGCGGGGGAGCGTAGGGGAGCACGTAGGCGAGGCCGCGGGTTCCGGTCGCGGGCTCGGCGAGCTCGATCACGTCCAGCGGGGCGGCGCCGAGGAGGTCGCGCCCGTAGACGGCGGCGGCCTCGAGGTCGTCCGCCGGGTCGAGGAACGGCGCATCCCGGGTGATGTCGACGTCCCCGCCGGCCGCGTCGACGGTCACCCGCACAGGGAGGAACTCGCCGAAGGTCGTGGCCAGCTCGTGCACGGCCGCGGGGCGCAGAAGCTCGTCGGCGTCGAAGCGCGGCACGAGATGCACGCTGGTGCCGATGGGGAGCTCCTCGTCGATCTCGGCGACCTGGAAGGTGCCGTCGGCGCTGCCGGTCCACTCGACCGAGGCGCCGCCTCTGGCGCTCCGGGAGCGGATCACGATCGTGTCGGCGACCATGAAGCAGCTGAGCAGTCCGATCCCGAACTGGCCGAGGTAGTCGCTGCGGGGCAGGTCGAAGATGTCGCGCTTGGAGCTCCGACCGACGGTGGCGAGGAGATCGGCGACCTCGGACGCCGTCAGCCCGACGCCGTCGTCGCGCAGGACGAACTCGCCGGTCTCGGCTGTGAGGGGCGTGATCCGGATACGGCCGCCCCCGCCGTCCACCTCGCGACGCGCCGTGATGGCGTCGCGGGCGTTCTGCAGGAGTTCGCGCAGATACACGCGAGGACTGGAGTAGATGTGCCTGCTGAGCAGGTCGACGACTCCGCGCAGGTCCACCTGGAACTGCTGCACATCAGCGCTCACCGGCGCTCCCTCCCACTGCATCCGCTCGCCGAGCCTAACAACAACACCGGGCTCTCCTCGGTTCGGCTTCCCTCGGAGGATGCCGTATGCTGGGTGAGCAGTTGTTGTCTGCATTCTTTCGCCGTGCCTGGGATCTCCCGATCACAGTTCGGTGGCAGAGTGGGGAGAACACCCCGAGGCCTCCAGGCCTCTAGGGCGGTAGCTCAATTGGCAGAGCAGCGGTCTCCAAAACCGCAGGTTGCAGGTTCGATTCCTGTCCGCCCTGCGCGTCAGCGCAACGCTGACACACGAAAGGTACATTCAGGATGGATCAGGACGAACCGCGCGGCGAGCTGGTCGCGGCCGGCGCCACCCGTGAGAAGAAGGGCAACCCCTTCTCCCGGTTCTTCGGGGGAATCGCCCTGTTCATCCGTCAGGTCATCTCCGAACTGCGCAAGGTCGTCACACCGACTCGCAAGGAGCTGTTCAAGTTCACCGGTGTGGTGCTCGTCTTCGTTCTGATCGTCATGGGCATCGTCTACGGCTTGGACACTCTGTTCGCGTACGTGACGCACTGGGTTTTCGGAATCCCCGACTGATGACGCCCGCGGCTCGCGCCGCAGCTATGGAGAAGAAGCAACGTGTCTGAACGATATTCCGACGACGCCGACTGGGCGACCGCCGCAGAGCAGTCCAGCGAGGAGGACGAGGCCCAGGAGGGCAACGTCCTCGCCGCGGAGGAGCTCTCGGTCACCTCGGCCGAGCACGTCGCCGTCCACGTCGAGGACGAAGACGAGGACAGCACGGAAGACATCGACATCGACATCGACGACCCGGAGGCGGACGCGATCGTGAACGACGCTCTGAACTTGGACGAGACGGCGGAGACCGAGGCTGCTGCCGAGGTGCTCAACGATTCCGTCGCAGAGGAGACCGCAGAGCAGGAAGCGGCGGCGGCCGACGAGGTCACCCCCTACGACGGCCCCGACGTGAACGGCGAAGACGACCGTCCGTCCGAGGACGACGAGGACGACGACGCCGAGGAGGACCCCTACGAGGCCTTCCGTCTGGACCTGCGCATGCTCCCCGGCAAGTGGTACGTCATCCACTCCTACGCCGGCTTCGAGCGCAAGGTGAAGGCGAACATCGAGCAGCGCAAGTCGACGCTCGAGGTCGAGGACGAGATCTACCAGATCGAGGTCCCGATGGAGGACGTCGTCGAGATCAAGAACGGCCAGCGCAAGATGGTCACCCGCGTGCGCATCCCCGGCTACGTGCTGGTGCGCATGGAGCTCACCGAAGACACCTGGTCGGTCGTCCGTCACACGCCGGGCGTCACCGGCTTCGTGGGCAACGCCCACAACCCGACGCCGCTGCGCTTCGAAGAGGCCTTCAACATGCTGAAGTCCCTCGTCGAGGTCAAGGACGTCCCCACGGCCAAGAACATCGCGTCGAAGGGCGGCGTCGCCGTCGCTCGTCCGCTGCCGGCCGAGGTCGACTTCGAGGTCGGCGAGACCATCACGATCAAGGAGGGCTCGTTCGCGGGTCTTCCCGGTTCGATCAGCGAGATCAAGCCCGAGAGCGGCAAGCTCACGGTCCTCGTCTCGCTCTTCGAGCGCGAGACCCCGGTCGAGCTGTCGTTCGACCAGGTCACCAAGATGGTCTGACCCTCTGGGTCGCTGAACCAGTCGAAGCGTACGAGAACGGCCGTCCCCTGTCGGGGGCGGCCGTTCTCGCGTCTGCCGGCGGTCAGGCGTGCTGGGCCGCCCAGTGCGGGCTCTGGATCAGGCCGAGCAGGTTGCCGAAGGGATCGCTGACGGATGCCGACCACCAGCCCTCTCCGCGCTGGGTCACCGGATCGAAGACCGTCGCGCCGAGCTCGATGAGCCGGTCGACGCTCGACCGGACGTCGTCGACGTGGATGCTCATCAGCGCGCCGCCCGGCTGTGCGAGCGCCGGACGGAATCGCGCGTCCATGAGAGCGAATTCGTCTTCGTCGTCGCCGAAGCGCCACTCCGCGTACTGCACGGGGCCCTGCTCGGGGCGGACGAAGTACGGGGGAGTGCCGAAGACCTCGGCGTACCAGGCGACGGCTGCCGTCATGTCCTCGGCGACGAGGTTGAGATTGGCGAGTCCACGGAACATGTTGTCCTCCTTCATCGGTGGGGCTGTTTCTTCTATGCTTCCGGGTGAAGTGATCACCGAATGATCACTTCAGAAAAGAGTTCGGAGATGCGCGCCGACCGTCTCATCCAGGCCCTCCTGTTCCTCCAGGGGCGGCCGCAGGTGACGGCATCCGAGCTCGCCGCCGAACTCGAGGTGTCGGTGCCGACAGCGCGGCGGGACCTGGAGGCGCTCGCGATGTCGGGCGTCCCGATCTACCCGACGCGGGGGAGAGGCGGAGGCTGGCGACTGATCGGGGGCGCACGCACCGACCTCACCGGGCTCACTCAGGGCGAGGTGAACTCGCTGCTGGTGGCGCTCACGCAGAGCGGCGCGGCGACGCCGGAGCGGATCGCGGCGATGCGGAAGCTCGTCCGCGCGGTTCCCGAGCCGTTCCGGGAGGGCGCGCAGCGCGTCGCGGTCTCGACGGTGCGCGATGCACCCTGGGGCGTCACCGAAGACGACTCGCCTCCCCCGGTCGTGGCGGAGCTGCAGCGGGCGATCGCCGGCTCCGTGCAGGTCGCGCTGCAGTACGACGGCTCGTCCGGTCCGAGCGAGGCGGAGGTCGTGCCGCTGATGGTCGGCAGCAGGGGCCCGCGCTGGTACCTCATCGCCGCGCCGGTCGTCGAGGGGACGGATGCCGCGGACGCCGGGCGGCTGCGGACGTATCGGGCGGATCGGATCCTCGGGCTGCGCCTGCTGGGGGTGCGCGGGACTGCCCCTGTCGAGTTCGACGGGGCGCTCGCCTGGGCCGAGATGGTCGAGCGGGTCGAAACGTTCCGCGGGGCTGTCCGCGCGGTCGTGCATGTCGCGCCGTGGGCGGTGAAGGCTCTCAGCGACCGGTTCGGGGTGCAGGCGCGGATGCTCGACGAACCGGTCGACGACGCAGGTCGCGTGCGGATGGAGGTCAGCGCCCACCGTGTCGACGCGCTGGCCGAGCAGCTCGCGGGCTGGACCGGGGTCGCCGAGGTGGTGGAGCCGCAGTCCGTGCGCAGCGCCCTCCGTGACCTCGGCGAGCGGATGGCGGCCCTCTACGGAGCCCCATCGGCGCAGGATGGATCAGAAACGACTCTCTAGCCGCTCGCTCCGATGCGTTTCTGATCCGGCATCCGCGGCCGCCGGATGCCGAACACGGCGGCTCCGCTGATCGGGTAGACTTGTGTGGTTTGTGCGATACCCGGTTGGGTCCCTGAGCTTGTCGAAGGGCGTGCAGACGACCACGACCCGGAGATGCCGGGTCCGTGGGAGAAACGGATGCCGATGGCATCCGGTTCGATGAAAGGAAAGAGAATGGCACCGAAGAAGAAGGTGACCGGCCTGATCAAGCTTCAGATCAACGCCGGTGCAGCCAACCCGGCGCCGCCGATCGGCCCCGCGCTCGGTCAGCATGGCGTCAACATCATGGAGTTCTGCAAGGCGTACAACGCCGCGACCGAGTCGCAGCGCGGCAACGTCATCCCCGTCGAGATCACCGTCTACGAGGACCGCAGCTTCACGTTCATCCTGAAGACCCCGCCGGCTGCGGAGCTCATCAAGAAGGCCGCCGGCGTGCAGAAGGGGTCGTCGACCCCGCACACGGTCAAGGTCGCGAAGATCACCAAGGACCAGGTCCGTCAGATCGCAGAGACCAAGCAGGCCGACCTGAACGCCAACGACATCGAGGCCGCCGCCAAGATCATCGCCGGCACCGCCCGTTCCATGGGCATCACGGTCGAGGGCTGAGGAGAATAATCATGGCTAAGTCCAAGGCTTACAACGCTGCTGCCGAGAAGATCGAGGCAGACCGCTTCTACACCCCCTCCGAGGCAGTCGCCCTCGCGAAGGAGACCGGCTCCGCGAAGTTCGACTCGACCGTCGAGGTCGCGCTGAAGCTCGCCGTCGACCCCCGCAAGGCCGACCAGATGGTGCGCGGCACCGTCATCCTGCCCCACGGCACCGGCAAGACCGCCCGCGTCATCGTGTTCGCGACGGGTCCGGCCGCTGAGGCCGCGATCGCCGCAGGCGCCGACGAGGTCGGTGGCGCCGAGCTCATCCAGAAGGTCGCCGACGGCTGGACCAACTTCGACGCCGCGGTCTCGACCCCGGAGCTCATGGGTCAGGTCGGTCGTCTCGGTAAGGTCCTGGGTCCGCGTGGCCTGATGCCGAACCCGAAGACCGGCACCGTCACCCCGAACACGGCCAAGGCCGTCGAGGAGATCAAGGGCGGAAAGATCGAGTTCCGCGTCGACAAGCACGCCAACGTGCACTTCGTCGTCGGCAAGGCCTCCTTCACCGCCGAGCAGCTGAACGAGAACATCGACGCAGCGCTCGAGGAGATCGTGCGCCTCAAGCCGTCGAGCTCGAAGGGCCGCTACATCCAGAAGGGTGCGGTGTCGACCACGTTCGGCCCCGGCATCCCGCTGGACGTCAACGCCATCTGACGCTTCGACCCGTCACAGAGGAATGCCCCCGCCTTCGGCGGGGGCATTCCTGCGTTCGCCGACCGAAACCCGACGTCATCGGATGCGGCACCGGCTCGCACGGGCGCGTACTGTGGATGGGTTCCGTCCCCGCGCCACAGCACGCGCGCACACCGCACCCCAGGAGGGTCCCATGTCTCGTCGCCTCATCGCCGTCACGGCACTCGTTCTCACCGCCGCCGCGCTCACCGCGTGCAGCGGCTCGAGCGCACCGGAGGAGTCGAGCGCGAGCGGTGACAGCGGCTCGGCATCCGACTTCGGTCTCGTGAAGGACGGCACACTGACCGTCGCGACCGAGGGCACGTACCGCCCGTTCAGCTTCCACGACGACAACGGCGCCGGTGCGCTGACCGGATACGACGTCGAGATCATCCAGGCCGTGGCCGACAAGCTCGACCTCGAGGTCGCGTTCGAGGAGACGCAGTGGGACGCGATCTTCGCGGGCCTCGACGCCGGTCGCTTCGACGTCATCGCGAACCAGGTCACGAACAACGACGAGCGCACCGCGAAGTACCTCTTCAGCGAGGCGTACACCGTCTCGCCCGGCGTGATCGTCGTGAACGAGGATGACGACTCGATCTCGTCGTTCGCCGACCTCGACGGGAAGACCACCGCGCAGTCGCTCACCAGCAACTGGAACGACCTCGCCACCGAGTCCGGCGCGAAGGTCGAGGGCGTCGAGGGCTGGGCCCAGGCCGTCGAGCTGCTGCGTCAGGGACGCGTGGATGCGACGATCAACGACAAGCTCACCTTCCTCGACTACGAGACGACCAACAGCCCCTCGGGTCTGAAGATCGCCGCCGAGACCGACGAGGCCGGCGAGCAGGCCTTCGTCTTCACGAAGGACAAGAAGAGCCTGGTCGAGGCCGTGGACGCCGCGCTCGACGAGCTGCGCGCCGACGGCACGCTCGCGGAGATCAGCGAGAAGTACTTCGGCGAAGACGTCACGCAGTAACCCATGGAACCGACCTCGCCCTGGCAGCTGTTCCTCGACTCGCTCGGCCCCATCGCTCTGGCGGGGCTGACGGCGACGGTCCCGCTCGCCCTGGCGTCGTTCGCCCTGGGCCTCGTGATCGCGGTCGGCATCGCGCTGATGCGCATCTCGGTCAACCCGGTCCTGTCGGGGATCGCCCGGTTCTACATCTCGGTCATCCGCGGAACGCCGCTGCTCGTGCAGCTGTTCGTGATCTTCTACGGCATGCCCTCGATCGGCATCACGATCGACCCGTGGCCGAGCGCGATCATCGCGCTCTCGCTCAACGTGGGCGGCTACGGGGCGGAGGTGGTGCGCGCGGCCATCCTCTCGGTGCCCCAGGGGCAGTGGGAGGCGGCGTACACCGTCGGCATGAACCGCACCCGCACGCTCACGCGCGTCATCCTGCCGCAGGCGGCACGGGTGTCGGTTCCGCCGCTGTCCAACACGTTCATCTCACTCGTGAAGGACACGTCGCTGACGTCGCTGATCCTGGTGACGGAGCTGTTCAAGGTGGCGCAGCAGATCGCGTCCACCACCTACGAGTTCATGATCCTGTATCTGACGGCGGCACTGGTCTACTGGGTGTTCTGCCTGGTGCTCTCCGCCGGCCAGAGCGCACTGGAGAGGAGGCTCGACAGCCGTGTCGCTCACTGACCCCGCTCTCCCGCCCGCGGCAGCGCCGCTGCTCACCGCCCGAGGCCTCCGCAAGAGCTTCGGCGACAACGAGGTGCTCCGCGGCATCGACCTGACGCTGCACCGCGGTGAGGTGCTGGTGCTGATCGGGCCGAGCGGCTCCGGCAAGACCACCGTGCTGCGGGCGCTGAACGGCCTCGAGACGCCGGATGCCGGCACCATCGAGGTCGACGGAGGGCCGGACATCGACTTCGCGGCGTCGGGAGTACCCGCGCGCATCGCGAAGCAGCAGCGCCTCGCTCTGCGCGACCGCTCGGCGATGGTGTTCCAGCACCACAACCTGTTCCCGCACTTCACCGTGCTGCAGAACGTCATCGAAGGACCCTGGCGTGTGCAGGGCCGGCCGAAGGACGAGGTGGTCGCCGAAGCGCGGGTGCTGCTCGACCGGGTCGGTCTGAGCGACAAGGCGGACGCGCGACCGCATCAGCTCTCCGGCGGGCAGCAGCAGCGGGTCGGCATCGTCCGCGCGCTCGCGCTGAAGCCGGATCTGCTGCTGTTCGACGAGCCGACCAGTGCTCTCGACCCCGAGCTCGTCGGCGACGTGCTCGTCGTGATCAAGGAGCTCGCCGACGAGGGCTGGACCATGGCCGTGGTCACCCACGAGCTGAGCTTCGCCCGTGAGGCGGCGGACCACGTGCTGTTCATGGACGGCGGGGTCGTCGTCGAGCAGGGGGCGCCGGATCGGTTGTTCAGCGCTCCGCAGCACGAGCGCACGCAGAGGTTCCTGACGCGCATCATGCGCCCGCTCGACGGCGCCTGAGAGCGAAGTCTCAGCCCCCGAGGACCGGCAGCACGAGGCTGACGGCGATGACGATCATCACCACGGCGATCGCCGCGTCGAGGATGCGCCACGAGAGCGGCGTGCGCAGCCAGCGGCCGACGTAGCGGGCGCCGAATCCCAGCGCGGTGAACCACAGGATGCTGGCCGCGACGGCACCCGCGGCGAACAGCCATCGGTCCTCGCCGTGCGTGGCGGCGATCGAGCCGAGCATGAGGACGGTGTCGAGATACACGTGCGGATTGAGCCACGTCAGAGCGAGCACGGTGAGGATCACGGGCGCGAGACGGGTGCGCGTGAGCGTCGCGGTCGCGCCACCGCCCGCAGCGGATGCCGTGGGCGGCGCGGCATCCGTCCCGCCCGACTCGAGGCCCGCCTCGCCGCCCTTCCACGCGCGCCGGGCGGCCAGCACGCCGTACGTGAGCAGGAAGAGCGCACCGGCCCACCGTGCGACCACCACGAGCCACGGGGCCGCCGAGACGACGAAGCCGAGGCCCGCGACGCCGGCGATGATGAGCACGGCATCGGACACCGCGCAGATCACGACCACGGCCAGCACGTGCTCGCGGCGGATGCCCTGCCGCAGGACGAAGACGTTCTGCGCGCCGATGGCGACGATGAGGGAGAGGCCGAGACCGAGGCCGGCGAGCACGGGGAGCATGTGTCTCAGACTAGGTTTCGTCACTCAACAGCACCAGCGATGATTCCTTCCGAACCATTAGCCTGGCTAATGTGAAGATCGATCCCGAACTCGCCGCCACCGTCGCCGCCGTGGCCGACGAGGGCACGCTCGACGCGGCCTCGCGGCGCCTGCGCATCACCCCGTCGGCTGTCAGTCAGCGCCTGAAGGCTCTGGAACAGCAGCTCGGCCGCATCCTCGTCGTCCGGACGAAGCCCGCGACGCTGACCGAGGCGGGGGAGGCGGTCGTGCGGCTGGCGAGACAGGTCGCCCTGCTCGAGCACGATGCGCTCGCCGGCGTGGGCATCGACGACGGAGCCGGTGCCCGGCGCACCAGCATCCCGCTCGCGGTGAACGCCGACTCGATGGCGACCTGGTTCCTGGCTCCGCTCGCCCGGCTGTCCGCACGACACGACATCGACTTCGACCTGCACCGGGACGATCAGAACTTCACGGCGCGGCTGCTCGAGTCCGGCACCGTCATGGCGGCGGTCACGAGCGAGGAGAACCCCGTCGCGGGATGCTCGGTCGCACCGCTGGGCATGATCGAGTACCGAGCCGTGGCCGCGCCCGCATTCGCGGAGCGCTGGTTCGCCGACGGCGTTGACCGCGCAGCCCTGGCGGACGCCCCGTTCGTCGACTTCGACCGGCGCGACACGCTGCAGCACGAGTGGCTGCGCGCACAGGGCGTGTCGCATCAGGGGGTGCCCCGGCAGTACGTCCCGGCGTCGCACGACTACGCGCTGGCCGTGCGGCTCGGCCTGGGGTGGGGCATGCTCCCTCGGCTGCAGGAGGCGCCGGGGCTGGTGAGCCTCGGCGGCCCGTCGCTGCGGGTGAAGCTCTACTGGCAGCAGTGGAACCTGCGCTCCGACCTCCTCGACACCATCGCGGCCGAGGTCGCCGATGAGGCGAGACGCGTGCTGCAGGCGTGATCCGATCGGCGCTCGGCGCCGAGAGCGGTGAGCCGCGGAAGACCCTTCTGCGCGCGATGTGCGTTCTTCCTGCACGGAAACGGCTTGTCACCTGGGATTTGGCTGAAAGACTGAAACCGGCGGAACCGTAGGTCTCGGAGGAGGGGCCGGTGGTTCACGCCATCGACCGAATCCTGAGGGGGACGAACATGGTCAAGAAGCAGAATCAGCGGAAAGTGCTCGCGGTGCTCGCGGGCGGACTCGTGCTCGGTGTCGGCGTCGCGGTGACGCTCGCCGCCTGGAACGATTCCGAGTTCGCGACCGGCACCTTCACCGCCGGATCCTTCAACCTCGAGGGATCCACAGCCGGTGACGTCGATGCGAACTACAGCGACCACAACGTCGACGACGGAGACACCGCCGCCACGCTCGCCTTCGACCTCCCGGCGGACATCGTCGACAACATGTCCCCCGGCGACGCGGTGTATGCCGGGTTCTGGGTGCGCCTCGCCGCAGGAACGACCACCGGAGCCGACCTCGTCGCCGCCGGGACCACGGCCGATCCGGCGGCGACGTCGAACACCGACCACCTCGGCTACGCGATCTACGCCCTCGCCCCCGGGGCCACCTGCAACGCGGCATCCGCGGTGGGCACCCCGATCGCGACCGGCGCGACGCTCGATGCCCAGGCCGGCGTCACGACCGTGCCGCTTCTCGAAGGAGCGACGGCCGCTGTGGCGGGAACCGCCGTGCAGCTGTGCTTCGCCGTGACCGCGGACGCGAGCCTCGAACAGGGTCTCGAGACCACGGCGACGTGGGAGTTCACGGCGACCTCGACGGACTGAGCACCTGATGGACACCCGCAGAGACGTGCGGGAGGCGAAGCGACTCCGCTCCCGCCGTATCCGTGCTGTCCTGGCGGGAGGGCTGGTGCTGGGCGTCGGCGCGACGATGACACTCGCGGCGTGGAACGACTCGGAGTACGCCACCGCGACTTTCACCGCCGGCAAGTTCGACATCGTCGGTGCCGCCGAGGGCACCACGTTCGCCAGTCATGCCACCACCGGCACGGCGGCCGCGCTGACCTTCGTCGCGGCGCCGACGGCCATGGCTCCGGGGACGACCACCTATGCGCTGTACAGCGTGAAGACCGCGAATCCGTCGATCGCGGGGACCCTGCAGTGGTCGGCGGGCACCCCGGGCGGCACCGGGCTCGCGACCTATCTGACGTACGGCGTCCGGACGATCAACGGCACCGCCTGCAATTCGACGACCTACCCGCTGGGCACCGCGCTGGTCGCCGACGGCTCCGCCTTGACCGCGAACGGAACGACGACGCAGACGGTGTCGGCGAACGGCGGCAACCAGATCAACTACTGCGTCGCCGTCACGCTGCCGCTCACGGCGCCGAACGCGGCGCAGTCGCTGACGATGTCGCAGACGTGGCAGGTGCTCGGCACCTCGTCGGCCCCGTAGCGGGTCTACGGCCGCAGACGGATGGAGGACGAGATGACGACGTCGGAGACGCGACGGAGTCTGCGCGAGCAGCCCGCCGCGTCCGGCGCGCCCGCGCCCGCCCTCTCCCCGGTGGGACGGCCGTCTCGTCGCGGGCCGGGCCGGGCCATCGGCGATCTGCTGCTGTGGATCGCGGCCGCCGGCGGCGTGATCTGCATCGTGCTCGTCGTTCTCGCGTTCACTGCGCAGATCACCCTGATCATGTTCCGCACCGGCTCGATGTCGCCGACCATCCCGGCCGGCTCCGTCTCGATCGTGCAGCGCATCCCGGCCGGCGAGATCGAGATCGGCGACGTCGTGACCGTCGACCGCCCCGGTGAGCTCCCCGTGACGCACCGCGTGACCTCGATCGAGCCGGGGGCGAGCGCGCAGGAGCGCGTCATCACGATGCGCGGCGATGCGAACGCCTCCGAGGACCCGTTCCCGTACACCGTGACCTCGGTGCGGATCGTCCTGTTCTCGGTCCCCGGTATCGCGCTGCTGGTCGCGGGTATGGGCAGCCCTATCGTGTTGGGCGGACTCACCCTCGCCGCCACCGCCCTCGTCGTCTGGGCGTTCTGGCCGCGTTCGGGCGGAGGATCGCGACGCCGCCGAGCGGGGGGCGTCATATGAGGAAGAGGCTCCTCGCCGTTCTCGGCGCGATCGCCGCGGCGGTGCTCCTGGCGCCGACGGCGGCATGGGCGGCTCCGACCACCCAGGTGATCCAGGGCGACGTTCTCCGTCTCGTGTCGGTCGCGGACTGGGACGCCGCCTCGAGTCTGCTGCCTGGTGTCCCGGTGCAGTGGGACGTCGAGGTGAGCGCGGATGCGCCCGACCCCGGCATCGTCCGGATCGGCGTGAGCGCGACCGGATCGGCGACGCTGCTGCTCGACGTCTCCCTCTGCGCGACCGCCTGGCGTGCCGGAGGCTGCCCGGGAGGCGCGACCGTTCTGAGGACCGACTGGAGCATTCCCCGCGACGGTGCGCAGGTCGGGCTCACCGAGATCACCGACACGGAGATCGCGTATCTCCGGCTCGCGATCACGCTCG
The DNA here is from genome assembly GCF_038397745.1 of Microbacterium sp. LWH11-1.2. Lineage (NCBI taxonomy): Bacteria > Bacillati > Actinomycetota > Actinomycetes > Micrococcales > Microbacteriaceae > Microbacterium > Microbacterium sp. LWH11-1.2. The sequence continues at coordinate 2,124,993 of NZ_CP151636.1, forward strand.
ATCCGGCGGATGTCGAGGGCAGCACCGACATCCGCGTGCACGCGCAAGGGGCGGGAGAGTCCGCGGTCGTCGGACCCGACGGTGGCCTTGCGACGACGGGACCCGCACCGCTCGCGCCCTGGGCCTGGGCGGGAGGCACGCTGCTGATCCTGGGGGGCGCTGTCCTCGTGATCATCCGCCGACGCGCCCGGCGCGACGCGAGGGACGGCGCATGATGTCGCGCGGAAGGCGACGGATGCTGGCCGGAGTCGCAGGCCTCTCCGTCCTGGCCGGGCTCGCGATCCTGCCCTCGGCGGAGATGACGGCCGCGCAGTTCACCGACAGCGAGTACGCGTCGTCGACGGTCACCGCTCTCAAACTGCTCCCGCCCGTCGTGGAGCCGCTGCCAGGGGGACTGACCTGTCCGAATCCGCTGAGCACCCTCCTGGGCGGCACGGCCCTGACGATCAAATGGAGGTGGCCGACGACCGTCGGAGACTATCCGGCGACGTCCGCCCTCAACGTGTTTCTCACGGGAGCCGCTGACGGGACGGGAGGGAGCACAGTCGCTCCCGGAACGGCCGCCGGTGGCGTGTACACGACATCCGTGAGCAAGGGTGTGCTGGACGGGCTCCTGGGCGGTCTCGGCTTCCTGCTCGGGGGAGGCTCGTACGTCGTCTACTTCGGCACATCCTGGGTGACACCCGGGGGGATCACCTGGCGCTCGCCGCAGAAGGTGAAGATCACGGTCACGTACGCGTCGATCCTCGCCGGCGGCGCGACCACCTGCACGTTCACGACCGTCTAGGGGTGTCAGTCCGCCAGTGCCAGGGCGCGGAACGCGTCGCGCTCGCGCAGCTGCTCGCGGCGGCTGGCCGCGGCATCCGCGATGCGGGTCGGCGGCTGCTGTCCGGTGGTGCGTCGGTAGAGCTCGTCGATCAGGTCGGTCGCGAGTCCGATGAGCTTCGCGATCTCGCGGTCGTCCCGATCGATCCAGACGCAGCGGGGCTCATCGTGGATGGGCGAGAAGTCCTCGTGCTGCTCCCAGACGAACAGCGTGCGCTCCGCGCCCAGCACGTGCTGCTGCCACCACACCTGGCGCAGGTAGGTTCGAGGGATGCCGCTCCACGGCTTGTTGGTCGTCTTGATCTCGGCGAGCTTCACCCGCCCGGCGGCGTCGACGGCGATGCCGTCCGGCGTGGCCAGGTGCCGGTGCTCGACCTCGGCGCGGAACAGCGCCGAGGAGGGGAGGATGCCGTGGGTCGCTGCTACCCAGGCGGCGATCTCGGGCTCGCGACGGCGCCCGTGGTCGGTGTAGGCGTTGCCGCCGAAGCGGGGACCGCCCCCGAGCTTGGCGTCGGCGGCGCGCGAGATCGACTTCTCGCTGGTGAGCCCGGCGACGTCGGTCGCGGTGATGCCGCGGGACCGTGCTCGCATCCACGCCACCCTGTCGCGCGAGTCCGCGACGATGCGTGCGGCGAGTTCGGGGTTCACTCCTCGACCCTAACCCCGTCCGCCGACGCTGCGGTCCGTACACGCCGCACCGCGGTCGCTCGGCGGGATTGCGTCAGTGCGAGGGCCAGGAGGCGGGACCGGAGGAGCCGGCGCCGTACTCCTCGAGCGGCACGTCGCCATCGCGCCACGCCTGCAGGATCGGAGCGACGATGCGCCAGCACTGCTCGGCCGCGTCTCCGCGGACGGCCAGCAGGGGATCGCCGTCGAGGACGCCGGACAGCACCTCGGCGTAGGCCTTGAGGGCGCCCTCGCCGAGCTCCGCCGAGAGCGTCGCCCGCTCCAGCTCGAAGGGATCCTCCGCCGCGTTGAGATTCAGCTCGAGAGACATGCGGTCGGGACCGAGGGAGAAGCGCAGGATCGCGCCGTCGGCCGTTCCGGTGAGACCGGCGGGCACGTGCCGCACCGGCCGGAACCGCACCACGATCTCGGTCGCGGGCTCGCCGAGCGCCTTGCCCGAGCGGAGCCGGAACGGCACGCCGGCCCAGCGGGAGTTGCGCACCTCGAAGGTCGCCTCGGCGAGCGTCTCGGTCTCCCTGGCCGGGTCCACTCCGGGCTCGTCGACGTACGAGGGCTTGTCCACGCCGTCGACGCTTCCTGCCGTGTAGCGGGCGCGGCGCGTCGTGGCCACGGGATCGTCGTCCCAGACGAAGGTCGCCCGCAGCACCGCCCCGGTCGCCTCGCGGAAGTCGACCTCGTCGAGCGTGGCGGGCTCCTCCATGGCGAGCACGGCGAGGACCTGCAGCAGGTGGCTCTGGATCATGTCGACCAGGGCGCCGGCGGAGTCGTAGTACCCGGCGCGGCCTTCCAGTGCGAGCCGCTCGTCGTAGACGATGCTCACCGATTCGATGCTCTCGGCGGACCAGAGCGGTTCGAGGATGCGGTTGGCGAAGCGAGCGCCCAGCAGGTTCAGTGTCGTCGACCGGCCGAGGAAATGGTCGACCCGGAACACCTGACTCTCCGGCACGAGCGCCGTCAGCGTGCGGTTCAGTGCGCGGGCGCCGGCCTCATCGGTGCCGAAGGGCTTCTCCATCACCAGCATCGCTCCGGCCGGCAGCATGTCGGGCGTCATCGCCGCCACGGATGCCGCGGCGATCGACGGCGGCACGGCGAAGTAGAGGGCGACCTGGCCCGAGCACTCCTTCAGCAGTGCGCGCAGGTCGTCGGGCTGCGTGATGTCGGTCTTGCGATACGTCACGTCGACGCGGGATGCCGCATCCTCGGCGTCCATCGTCGCGAACGACTTCCGGACGACGTCCTCGAGGTCGGCATCCGTCCAGTCCTCCCGGTCGGCGCCGATGAGATGGACCACGCGGGAGGGCTCGCGGACGAGCAGCTGCCCGAGGGCGGGCAGCAGGAGGCGGGAGGCGAGATCGCCACCGGCCCCGAAGATCACCAGCGTCGTCGCATCGGTCATGGTCCCACCGTAACCGCTCCACAGCCGGCCATGTCAGACTCGGGCGATGCCTGCTCCGATCGAGGATTACGCCCTTCTCAGCGACTGCCGCACCGGCGCGCTGGTCTCCCGCGACGGGAGCATCGACTGGCTCTGCCTTCCCCGCTTCGATGCGCCGTCGCTGTTCGGAGCGCTCCTCGGGGAGCCGGGCAACGGACGCTGGAGCCTCCGTCCCACCGACGACACGGCCGTGCCGCATCGGCACTACATCTCCGACACGTTCCTCCTCGTCACCCGCTGGGAGACGGCGAGCGGCGTCGCGGAGGTGCAGGAGTTCCTACCGCTCCACCCGACGCGCACGGATGTCGTGCGACGGATCGTCGGCATCTCCGGGCAGGTCGAGTTCGCCACCGAGTTGCGGCTGCACTTCGACTACTCCCGGCGGCTGCCCTGGGTGCGCCAGGTCGGAACGCGCGAGGAGCCGGCACTCCGCGCGACCGCGGGGCCGGATGCCGTGATCGTGCGGGGTCTGCAGCTCGTCGCCGAGGATCACGTGCACCGAGGGACGGTGACGCTCGGCGCGGGGGAGCACCGGGACCTGGTGCTCAGCTGGTTCCCCTCGCACGAGCATCCGCCCCGACCGCTCGACGTCGAGGACGCGATCGCCGGCACCCGCGCCTGGTGGCAGGGATGGGCGAGCGGCATCGAGCACGACGGTCCGTATCGCGCGGAGGTCGTCCGATCGCTGCTGGTCCTCCGCGCGCTGACGAACAGGGACACCGGCGGCATCGTCGCCGCGGCCACGACCTCGCTTCCCGAGCAGTTCGGCGGCTCGCGCAACTGGGACTACCGCTTCGTCTGGCTGAGGGATGCCGCGCTGACGCTGGAGGCGCTCATCGCCCACGGATTCCTCGACGAGGCGCACGACTGGCGGCGCTGGCTGCTCCGCGCGGTCGCCGGCGAGCCGGCCGAGGTGCAGATCATGTACGGGATCGCGGGGGAGCGCGACCTGATGGAACGCGAGATGCCGAGTCTTCCCGGCTACGACGGCGCGGCCCCTGTGCGCATCGGGAACGGCGCCGTCGATCAGTACCAGGGTGACGTCGTCGGCGAGGTGCTGGTCGCCCTGGAAGCGGCGAGGATCGCCGGACTCGGCGAGGGAGACTTCTCCTGGCCGCTGCAGCGGGCGCTCATCGAGCACGTGATCGCGTCGCTCGATCGTCCGGACAACGGAATCTGGGAGATCCGCGGCGAACCACGGTGGTTCACCCACTCGCGCGTCATGATGTGGGCGGCCGTGGACAGGGGCGTCCGCGCCGTGCGGGAGCACGGCCTCTCCGGCGACGCGGACCGGTGGGAGCGGACCCGCGACGATCTGCGACGCGAGATCGACCGTCGCGGGGTGCATGCCGACGGCCACTTCGTGCAGCACTACGACTCGGCCGAGGTCGACGCCTCGCTCCTGGTGCTCCCGCAGGTCGGATACTGCGCGCCCGACGACCCGCGGATGCTGCGGACCGTGGAGCAGATCGAGCGCACCCTGCTCGAGGACGGGCTGCTGCTGCGCTACCGCACGGAGTCCGGAGTCGACGGCCTCGCCGGCGGGGAGCATCCGTTCCTCGCCTGCAGCTTCTGGCTCGTCGAGCAGTACGCCGCGACCGGGCGCATCGACGAGGCGGGTGCGCTGATGGAGCGTCTGCTCACGATGACGAACGACCTCGGACTCCTCTCGGAGGAGTACGACGTGACGAACGCGCGCCAGGCCGGGAACACGCCGCAGGCGCTCTCGCACCTCAGCCTCATCCGCGCCGCCGACGCCCTGGCCGGACATCGCGGACGTGCGGCCGATCGCCGCTGATTTGGGGGACGGCGGCCGGTGAGGTAGCCTTGTCGTAACCGAAGACCGCTGGTCATCGTCGTGCGTGCGAACGCGAGGCGATCGAAGCTCTGCTCAGCAGGGGCCCGCGCAGGACACGAACTTCTCGAAGCTCCGTGCGCTTGCGCCGGAGCTTCTTTCTTTTGCAGGGGGTCCGAGGCCGGCGCCCCACCACCGTGCGGCGCCACGTACACACCAAGGAGTGACCATGGCGCAGAAGGATGCATCGGTCGCCGAGCTCACGAAGTCATTCGAGAACTCGAACGCCGTCCTGCTGACCGAGTACCGCGGTCTGACGGTTGCCCAGCTCAAGGAGCTGCGCAACAGCATCCGTCAGGACGCCGAGTACGCCGTGGTGAAGAACACGCTGACCAAGATCGCTGCCAACAAGGCCGGGATCACTGCGCTGGACGACGACCTCAAGGGTCCGTCGGCTGTCGCTTTCGTGCACGGTGACTTCGTCGCCACCGCCAAGGCTCTGCGTGACTTCGCCAAGGCCAACCCGCTTCTCGTGATCAAGTCCGGCGTCTTCGAGGGCAACGCCCTCTCCGCCGACGAGGTCAACAAGTACGCCGCGCTGGAGAGCCGTGAGGTTCTGCTGGCGAAGGCTGCGGGCATGATGAAGGCGACGATGGGCAAGGCTGCCGCCACCATCGACGCGCTTCGCGAAAAGCTGGAGACCGCTGAGGCCGCGTAAGCGTCCGGCGATCTTTTTCACAAACCCCATCTATTAGGAGATACATCATGGCGAAGCTTTCCACTGAGGAGCTGCTCGAGCAGTTCGCTGGCCTGACCCTCGTCGAGCTCAACGACTTCGTGAAGGCGTTCGAGGAGAAGTTCGAGGTCACCGCTGCTGCACCCGTCGCCGTTGCCGGCGCTGCGGGCGCGGGTGGCGCTGCCGAGGCCGAGGAGGAGAAGGACTCGTTCGACGTCATCCTCGAGGCTGCCGGCGACAAGAAGATCCAGGTCATCAAGACGGTCCGCGAGCTCACCTCGCTGGGTCTCGGCGAGGCCAAGGCCGTCGTCGACGGTGCTCCCAAGGCCGTGCTCGAGGGCGCGAACAAGGAAGCCGCCGAGAAGGCCAAGGCTGCTCTCGAAGAGGCAGGCGCCACGGTTACCCTCAAGTAATCACCGCGTCTCCACGCTTCATCGAAGGCCCCGGGTCCGCCCGGGGCCTTCGTGCGTCCCTGCCGCGGTTCAGCGCGGCGGGGCCGTGGAGCTGCGCACCACGAGAGCGGATGCCGCGGCGACGTGCTCGAGCGGATCGTCGGGTCGGCTCATCCTCCGGGTGAGCAGTCGCACGGCCTCATGCCCCTGTTCCCTGGGCGACTGGCCGATCGTCGTGAGGGCGAACATCTCGGCGTGCTCGTGATCGTCGATTCCGACGACGCTCAGCTCGGTCGGCACGGCGATGCCGAGGCGTCGCGCCGCGATCACGGCGCCGATCGCGGCTTCGTCGCAGACGCCGACGATGGCGGTCGGACGATGCCGGCGGTCGCCGAGCAGGCCGGCTGCCGCGGTGTATCCGCCGGGCATGGTCGGGGTCGCGCCGACGACGCGCGCGCGGTCCGCGAGGCCGGCGGTCCGGAGGGCGTCGCGGTAGCCGTCGAGGCGTCGCGCGTCGCCATAGCTCAGCTCTGCCGCATCCGTCGACCCGCCCACGAACGCGATGTCCTGGTGGCCCAGCTCGATCAGGTGCTCGGTGGCGATGCGCGCGGCATCCGTGTCGTCGATCGACACGGCGCTCGACCCCTCGCTGTACGGTCCGACGCTGACGAGGGCGCGCTCCGCGCGCTGCAGTCGTTCCAGCTCCCTCGCGCTGGGCTGGATCCCCACCGCGATGATGCCGTCGAACCTCCGGCGGGGGAGCACGTGCTCGAACAGCCGCTCCCTGGTGCGCGAGCCCTCCGGCACGCCGTAGAGCGAGAGGTCGTAGTCGAGCGCGAACAGGGATTCCTGGATGCCGGCGAGCAGCTCGGCGAAGAACCAGCGATCGACGGGCGGCATGACGACGCCGACCGTCTGCGTGCGTCCGGTCGCCAGGCTCGTCGCGGAGGAGTGGGCGACGTAGGAGAGCTCGTGCGCGGCATCCGCCACCCGCTGACGCGTCTCGTCCGAGACGTATCCGCGTCCGGTGAGCGCGCGGCTCGCCGTCGCCTTCGACACGCCGGCACGAGCGGCGACGTCCGCGATCGTGCTCATCGGTCCTCCTCGACCTGTCACGCGGCGATGCGTGCGGCGACGCGACCGGCGCGTGCCGGGTGACAGCGTAGTCGTTCGGCAGCGGAAAGGGAACCGGTTCCACAACGGAATCGAGGGAGCGCTCCCATCACACGCCAGGCAGAGCTGTGAAAGGTTGCGAGCTTGTGACCGTTGCTTATTGTGCCGGGGAGCGGAAGGCCAGTAGGTTGGCCTGGAATCGGTTCCCGAACGACGCCGGGGGTGGCGTCGGGCGAAGCGGGACCCTGTACTCGAAGAGGAGAATTCACATGGCTCTGTCACAGCGTTCACGGCGGCTCGTACCGCTCGCCCTGCTGGGGGTCGCGGGCATCGCGCTCGCCGGTTGCGGGGCTCCGGGCGGTGCGCCCGGAGGAGGCGGCGGCGATGACGGCGGAGACGCCACCGTCACGATCTACGGAACGATCGTCGACGCGGAGGCGGAACTCCTCCAGGAGTCCTGGAAGGACTGGGCCGACGAGAACGGCATCACGATCAAGTACGAGGGCAGCCAGGACTTCGAGACGCAGCTCGGCACGCGCGCGCAGGGCGGCAACCCGCCCGACATCGCGATCTTCCCGCAGCCCGGACTCTTCGCGGACTTCGCCAAGCGCGACTACCTGAAGCCGGCGCCCGAAGAGGTCGAGAAGAACGCCAACGAGTACTGGACCGAGGACTGGGTGAACTACGGCACGGTCGACGACACCTTCTACGGTGCGCCGCTGATGGCGAACGTCAAGGGATGGATCTGGTACTCGCCGGCGAAGTTCGCCGAGTGGGGCGTCGAGGTTCCGACGACTCTCGACGAGCTGACCGCGCTGACCGAGTCGATCCAGGCCGCCACGGGCACCCCGGCATGGTGCGCCGGATTCGAATCCGGAACGGCGACCGGCTGGCCGGGCACCGACTGGGTCGAGGACTACGTGCTGCGCCAGGCCGGTCCCGAGGTCTACGACCAGTGGGTCACGAACGAGATCCCCTTCACCGACCCGCAGATCAAGACCGCGTTCGACTCGGTCGGCGAGATCCTGCTGAACCCGGCGAACGTCAACGCCGGCTTCGGCGATGTGCGCTCGATCAACTCGACCGCGTTCGGCGACGTCGCCCCGGCACTCGCCAGCGGCAGCTGCGCGCTGACCCACCAGGCGTCGTTCCTCTCGGGCTTCTACCCCGAGGGCACGAACATCGCCGAGGACGGCGACGTCTGGGCGTTCATGCTCCCGGGTGAGTCCGCCGACGAGAACGCGGTGACCGGTGCCGGCGAGATCGTCGGAGCGTTCAGCGAGTCCGAGGCCACGCAGAAGGTGCTCGCGTACCTGTCCAGCCCCGAGTGGGCCAACAGCCGCGTCAGCCTCGGCGGCGTCACCTCCGCGAACAACGGGCTCGACCCGGCGAACGCGAAGGACCCGATCCTCCAGGAGACCATCAAGATCCTGCAGGACCCGGACACGACGTTCCGCTTCGACGCGTCTGACCTGATGCCCGGTGCCGTCGGCGCCGGAACGTTCTGGAAGGGAATGGTCGACTGGGTCAACGGCGCCTCCACCGATGAGGTGCTCACGCAGATCGAGACCGGCTGGCCTTCGAGCTGATCGGTGTGGGAGGGCCGTCCTCGCGGACGGTCCTCCCATTCTCACGGCGCGCACACCGACGTGCGCGCCGCTGATCCGCAACGCGTGACGAAGGGGATTCCGTGAACGCGACAGTATTCTTCCAGTGGATCGGGACGCTCCCGCCGATCCTGCAGGCCGTCATCGTGGTCATCGCGTTCGCGGTGGTCGTGGCCGTCATCCTGCTCCTCGTGGACGTCGCTCCGCGCCGAGGAGCGATCTACACCTGGGTGCGGCTGGCGATGTGCCTGCTCATCCCGCTCGCCGTGATGTTCTTCTTCAGCTCCTACTACTGGGCGATGGGCGTCGCCGTCGTCGTGGGTGCGCTGTTCTTCCTTCTGGACTACCGGTCCCGCGACGGCGCGGGCTACCTGATCCAGCTGGTGGCCTTCATGGCGCCGGCCCTGCTGCTCCTGCTCGTCGGGCTCATCCTGCCGTCGATCCAGACGATGTACTCCTCGTTCCTGAACTCCTCCGGCAAGGACTTCGTCGGGTTCGCGAACTACCTCTGGATCTTCACGCAGTCCGACGGCATCACCTCTGTCATCAATTCGATCGTGTGGGTGCTGCTCGTGCCGACCGTGTCGACGATCGTCGGACTCGCCTACGCCGTCTTCATCGACCGCACGCGCGGCGAGAAGATCTACAAGGTGCTCGTGTTCATGCCGATGGCGATCTCGTTCGTCGGCGCCAGCATCATCTGGCGGTTCATGTACGAGTACCGCGGCGGCGAGTTCAAGCAGATCGGTCTGCTCAACCAGATCCTGGTCTGGTTCGGCGGCGAGCCGCAGCAGTGGCTCCTGAACGAGCCGTGGAACAACCTGTTCCTGATCGTGGTGCTGATCTGGGTGCAGACCGGATTCGCGATGGTCGTGCTGTCGGCATCGATCAAGGGCGTCCCGGCCGAGCTGCTGGAGGCCGCGGAGCTCGACGGCGCGAACGCCTGGCAGCGTTTCCGCTCCGTGACCGTCCCGTCGATCCGACCGGCGCTCATCGTCGTCCTCACCACCATCTCGATCGCCTCGCTCAAGGTCTTCGACATCGTCCGCACGATGACCGCAGGAAACTACGGCACATCGGTGCTCGCGAACGAGATGTACACGCAGTTCTCGAAGTTCGAGGCCGGCCGCAGCGCTGCGCTGTCGGTCATCCTGTTCATCCTGGTGCTGCCGATCGTCATCTACAACGCGAGACAGATCAAGAAGCAGCGGGAGGTGCGCTGATGACCATTTCCACGAGCTCCGGATCCGCGGAGCAGAAGACCCCCACCGGCGCGACCAGCACGCGGGCGATCACGACGGGCGGCGGCCTCGACGGCGCCGCGGGACGGGCGCGCAAGAAGCTCTCCCGGCCGTGGGCCTCGGTCGGATCGATCATCATCGCGGTCCTGTGGACGATCCCGACGCTGGGGCTGTTCATCTCCTCGTTCCGTCCTCGCGACCAGATCCAGTCGAGCGGATGGTGGGAGTTCTTCGCTAACCCGCAGATCACGCTGGAGAACTACGTCGACGTGCTGCAGTCCGGCACGACGCAGCTGACGATCCTCGAGTCCTTCGTCAACTCGATCGCGATCACCATCCCGGCGACCGTGATCCCGCTGATGATCGCGGCGATGGCGGCGTACGCGTTCGCCTGGATCGACTTCAAGGGCCGGAACGCGCTGTTCATCTTCGTGTTCGCCCTGCAGATCGTGCCCATCCAGATGGCCCTCGTGCCGCTGCTGAGCTCGTTCTCCCGGGGCATCAACCTCTTCGGACTGCAGGTCACGCTCCCGCTCGATGCCTCGCAGGGGTACGCCCAGGTCTGGATCGCGCACACGATGTTCGCCCTGCCGCTGGCGATCTACCTGCTGCACAACTTCATGTCGGAGATCCCCGGCGAGATCATCGAGGCCGCGCGCGTCGACGGCGCATCGCGCGGGCAGATCTTCTTCCGGATCGTGCTGCCGCTGACGATGCCCGCGATCGCCTCGGTCGCGATCTTCCAGTTCCTGTGGGTCTGGAACGACCTGCTGGTCGCTCTCGTCTTCGCCGACGGGGCTGCGGCGCCGATCACGAAGCTGCTCGCCGAGATCACCGGCACGCGTGGAAACGACTGGTACCTGCTCACGGCCGGCGCCTTCGTGTCGATCATCATCCCGCTGATCGTCTTCTTCGCCCTGCAGCGGTACTTCGTCCGCGGTCTCCTGGCGGGGTCGACCAAGGGCTGACCCTTCGACAGGCTCAGGGACCCACTCGGGTCAGGGACCCACTCGGGTCACGGACCCGCTCTGGTCGCTGAGCCTGTCGAAGCGCCGCGGGGATGCGTGCAACACAGCCCCACCCGCGGCATCCGTCCCCGTACCCTGAAGTCATGAAGTACGCAGACTCCATCGTCGACCTCGTCGGCGACACGCCCCTCGTGAAGCTCCAGCACGTCACCGAGGGCGTCGCGTGCACGGTGCTCGTCAAGCTCGAGTACATGAACCCCGGTGGCTCCTCGAAGGACCGCATCGCCTCGCGGATCATCGATGCGGCCGAGGCCGCCGGCGACCTGAAGCCCGGCGGCACGATCGTGGAGCCCACCAGCGGCAACACCGGCGTCGGACTCGCGCTGGTCGCGCAGCAGCGCGGGTACAAGTGCGTCTTCGTGCTCCCCGACAAGGTGGGCGAGGACAAGATCGACGTGCTGCGCGCCTACGGAGCAGAGGTCGTGGTGACGCCGACGTCGGTCGCGCCCGACAGCCCGGAGTCCTACTACAGCGTGAGCGACCGGCTCACGCGCGAGATCCCCGGCGCGTTCAAGCCGAACCAGTACGAGAACCCGAACGGTCCGCGCAGCCACTACGAGACGACCGGGCCCGAGATCTGGCGCGACACCGACGGAGCCGTGACGCACTTCGTCGCCGGCGTCGGCACCGGAGGAACGATCACCGGGACGGGCCGATTCCTCCGCGAGGTCTCCGACGGTCGTGTGCGCATCGTCGGCGTCGATCCCGAGGGCAGCGTCTACAGCGGCGGAACCGGACGCCCGTATCTCGTCGAGGGCGTGGGCGAGGACATCTGGCCGGGAGCGTACGACCCCTCCGTGCCGCACGAGATCGTGGCGGTCGGCGACGCCGACGCGTTCGCGATGACCAGGCGCCTGGCCAGGGAGGAGGGCATCCTGGTCGGCGGGTCCAGCGGGATGGCCGTCGTCGGCGCCCTGCGGGTGGCCCGTGAGCTGCCGGCGGATGCCGTGATGGTGGTGCTCCTCCCGGACGGCGGGCGCGGCTACCTGGGCAAGATCTTCAACGACGGGTGGATGCGCTCCTACGGCTTCAGCGACGTGGAGGAGGGGGAGACCGTGGCCGATGTGCTCGCGGCCCGCACAGCCCGTCAGACGACGGCATCCGGCTCCGGCATCCCGGATCTGGTGCACGCGCACCCGACCGACACCGTGCTCGAGGCGATTGGGATGATGACGGAGTACGGCATCTCCCAGCTCGTCGTGCTCAGTGCGGAGCCGCCGGTCATGATGGGCGAGGTCGTCGGCACCGTCGACGAGAAGGGCCTGCTCGACCTGCTGTTCCGCGGCGAGGCGAATCCGACGGATGCCGTGGGCGCGCACGTGGGCGAGCGGCTTCCGCTCGTCGGCATCCACGCCTCCGTGGCGCAGGCGCGCGCCGCGCTCGCCGAGGCCGATGCGCTGCTGGTCACCGAGGACGGCAAGCCGCACACCGTGCTCACCCGGCAGGACCTGCTGTCGTACCTCTCACGCTGACGCGTGGCGTAACGGGAGGGCTGCCGCGCAGACCGCGGACGTAGGCTGGGGAGCATGTCCGAGCACTCCTTCGCCACCCGAGCCATCCACGCGGGCCAAGAGCCCGACCCCCGCACGGGCGCGATCATCCCACCGATCTACCAGGCCTCCACACATGTGCAGGACGGCATCGGAGGGTTCCGGGAGGGCTTCGAGTACAACCGCGCGGGCAACCCGACGAGATCCTCTCTGGAGACGCAGCTCGCCGCGCTGGAAGGCGGCGTGAACGCGCTCTCGTTCGCCTCGGGCCTTGCGGCGGAGGACGCGCTGCTGCGCGGCATCCTGAAGCCCGGCGATCATGTGCTGCTCGGCAACGACGTCTACGGCGGCACGTACCGTCTGCTGACCAAGGTGCTCGCGCCCTGGGGCATCGAGACCACGACGGTCGAGCTCGCCGACGTCGAGGCGATCCGCGAGGCGATCCGGCCGGAGACGAAGATCGTGTGGCTGGAGACGCCGAGCAATCCGCTGCTGAAGATCGTCGACATCGCGCAGATCGCCGAGATCGGGCATGCGGCCGGGGCGATCGTCGTCGTGGACAACACCTTCGCCTCGCCGGCGCTGCAGCAGCCGCTGGCGCTCGGAGCGGATCTCGTCGTGCACTCGACCACCAAGTACCTCGGCGGGCACTCCGACGTGCTCGGCGGCGCGGTCGTCTTCGGCGACGACCGCTTCTTCGAGCAGGTCAAGTTCCAGCAGTTCGCCGTCGGCGCGGTCTCCGCCCCGCTCGATGCCTGGCTGACCACCCGCGGCATCAAGACGCTCGCCGTGCGGATGCGGCAGCACTCCGAGAACGCGCAGGCGATCGCCGAGTGGGCGGCGAGCCGTTCCGAGTTCGCGCAGGTGTTCTTCCCCGGCCTCGCCTCGCACCCGGGGCACGAGATCGCGGCGAAGCAGATGAGCGGGTTCGGCGGCATGCTGTCGTTCGGCCTCGCCGGCGGAGCGGACGCGGCGCGCACCTTCGCCGAGAGCACCGAGCTCTTCCAGCTCGCCGAATCGCTCGGCGGCGTCGAGTCGCTCATCGGGTACCCGTCGGACATGACGCACGCATCGGTGCGCGGCACCGCGCTCGCCGTGCCGGAGAACGTCGTGCGCCTCTCGGTCGGCATCGAGGACGTCGACGACCTGATCACGGACCTCGAGCAGGCGCTCGCGCGCCTGGGCCGCTGAGGGATCGGCGGCGTCGCGGGATCTCGGCGGCTGGGTCGCTGAGCCCGTCGAAGCGATAGCATGGGTGCTTTCCCCGGTCGAATCGTTTCGATCTCGCGCGCCCCCGCCTGACCTCCGGAAGGACCGTCGTGTCCGACGCTCCACGCACTGACTCCATCCCGACGACCCCGCAGCCCGCGCGCACCCCGACGGGCAGCATCCGCACGTCCAGCGCCACCGGCGCGATCCGCACCCTGGGCAGCAATCCGGCGACTGCGCCGATCATGCTGCACCCGGGAGACGCGATCTCGCTCGGCCGGCGAACCCTGTACATCGTGCTGCTCGGCGCCCTCACGGCGCTCGGACCGTTCACGATCGACCTCTACCTGCCTGCCTTCCCCGTGCTGGAAGAGGACTTCCAGACGACGGCCGCCGCCATCCAGCTGACGCTCACCGGCACCATGATCGGCTTCGCCCTCGGTCAGCTCGTCGTCGGGCCGCTCAGCGACAAGGTCGGGCGACGGTTCCCGCTGATCGCCGTCACCGCCCTGCACGTGCTCGCGAGCGTCGCCGCGGCGTTCGCACCCGACCTCGGCCTGCTGAGCGCCGCCCGCGTGCTCATGGGCATCGGCGCCGCCGCCGGCGGTGTCGTGGCCATGGCCATCGTCCGCGACCTCTTCGGCGGTCGTCGGCTGGTCGTGATGCTGTCGCGGCTCGCGCTCGTGTCCGGGGTCGCCCCTGTGGTCGCGCCCCTGATCGGATCGTGGCTGCTGACGCTCATGCCCTGGCGCGGGATCTTCGTCGTGCTCGCCGCCTACGGCGTGATCATGCTGCTCTCGGCGATCCTGTTCATCCCCGAGACGCTGCCCGTCGCGCGGCGTCAGGGACGCGGCGGCGCGACCATGCTGCAGCGGTACAAGTCCGTGCTCTCGGATCGCGTGTTCATCGGCGTGCTGATCATCGGCGGCATGAGCTTCTCCGGACTGTTCTCCTACCTGTCGGCCTCGCCGTTCCTCTTCCAGGAGACGCACGGCCTCGACGCGCAGCAGTACGGTCTGCTGTTCGCGGTGAACTCTCTCGGCGTGGTCACCGGCGTGCAGGTCGCCTCGCGCCTCGCCGCACGCTTCGGTCCCCAGTGGGTCCTGGCGTACTCGACCGCGATCCTGCTGCTGGCGGGCACGGCGATCATCGTGACCGACCAGCTCGGCCTCGGACTCTGGGGCACGGTCGTTCCGCTGTTCGTGTTCATGACCGCCTGCGGGTTCACGTTCCCGAACGTGCAGGTCCTGGCGCTCGACCGGCACGGCAAGGCGGCCGGCACAGCCGCGTCGATCCTCGGCGCGGTCAACTTCGGCGTCGCCGGGCTGATCTCGCCGATCGTCGGGTGGATCTCGAAGGACGCCGGGATCACGGCGACGACGATGGCGTCGGTCATGGTCGGCTGCGCCGTGATCGGCATCCTGTCGCTGTGGCTCATCGTGCGTCCGCGCACCGTGGCGATGCTCACTCCCTGAGTGCACAGGGTTCATCGGCCATGATGGGACGATGAGCAGACGGATGCTGTTGTGGTGGGGCGTGGGGTGTCTCGTCCTCGCGACGGCTCTGGGTGCGTTCGTGGTCTTCGGATACTCCGAGACGCCGGGGTTCGACCGGTGGTGGAACGAGCTCATCGCGAGCGTCCGCGGTGACTGGATGTACTCGTTCGCGCTGGCGCTGAACTGGGTCGGCGGCGGATGGGTCGCGATCCTCGGGGTGCCGCTCCTCGCGATCGTCGCGCTGCTGCTCGCACGCCGCTGGCGCAGCGCCCTCTTCGCGGCGATCTGCTTCGCTGCGAGCGCGGGAGCCGTGCAGCTGCTCAAGCAGCTGTTCGGGCGAGCCCGGCCGGAGGACATGCTCGTGGTGAGCGACTACGGGTCGTTCCCCTCGGGTCACACCGCGAACGCCGCGACGATCGCCCTGGTCGTCTGGGTGCTGTTCCCGAAGGCTTGGACCGCGCTCCTCGGCGCGCTCTGGGTGCTCGCGATGGCGCTCTCGCGCACGTTCCTCTCGGTGCACTGGGCGAGCGACACTCTCGGCGGAGCACTCGTCGGAGCGGGAGTGGTGCTCGTGTTCGCCGCCTGGCTGCTGCCGTGGGTGCGACACCGTCGCGAAGAGCCCGTCGAGGCGCCGGTAGGCTGACGGGACCCCGATCGTTCAGAGGAGTCCTCGTGCCGAGCAGCATCCGTCCCTACCGTCCATCGGATCGTGCCGCGATCTACGAGATCTGCACGAAGACGGCCGATGCGGGAGCGGACGCGACGGGCATCCTCTCGGATGACGACCTGTGGGGCGAGCTGTTCGCGGTCCCGTATGTGGAGCGGCATCCGGATCTCGCCTGGGTCGTGGAGACGGACGACGGGCGCACGATCGGATACATCGTCGGGACCGATGACACCGATGCGTTCTACACGTGGTTCCGCGACGAGTGGTGGCCGGCCTTCCGGGAGCGCTTCCCGCGACCGCAGCAGGTCGTCACCCGCGAGGACCGCATGATCGAGTACGGATACGAGCGAGCACCGGGCGTCGACGCCGAGGTCTCCGACTACCCGGCTCACCTGCACATCGACCTCCTCCCCGAGACTCAGGGGCAGGGCCTCGGGCGCCGCCTCATGGAGACGCTGTTCGCCGAGCTGACCCGGCGTGGCGTGCGCGGGCTGCACCTGGGCATCGATCCCCAGAACTCGGCCGCGGCCGCGTTCTACGAGCGACTCGGCATGACGCGTCTGCCCGGCGAGGCGCACAGGTACGGAGTGACGTTCGGCACGGCCGCTCGATAAAACGCATGAAGGGCCCCGCTGGCGCGGAGACCCTTCATGCGTTTTGGCGGTGACGGCGGGATTCGAACCCGCGGTTGCTTGCACAACACACGCTTTCCAAGCGTGCTCCTTCGGCCGCTCGGACACGTCACCAGGAACAACCTGTTCATCTTATCCGATCGGCCGGGTGCCGAGTGACCGCGTCTATGCGGCGGGGATCTCCTCGATGCGGTGATAGACGGGCAGGCCGCGCTCGAGGGCGATGGCGACGTCGTTGTCGGCGCCGGCGGATTCCCCCGGAAGCCGCAGCACCGCATCGCAGTGATCGAGCAGTCGTGCGGCCGTCTCGTACATCACGTCGTGCTGCGCTGTCTCCGCCTCGTCGAGGCCGCGCAGGGTCGGGAGGGCGACCCATTCGCCGATCATCGGCACGTGGCCGAGGCGGTGGATGGGAGCGGCGGCGGTCTCCAGGCGTTCGAGGTTGCGAGCGATCGCGGCGGGGTCGCCGTCGGTGCCGGATCGGTAGGGACCGGCGATCAGGATCAGGAGTGGCTTCTTCATGGGGGACACTGTAGCGTTAACTGTGCAAGATCATGCAACAACAGGAAGAAGTGCGGATGCTGGGTGCGCAGCGCAAGGAACATCTCCTCGGACTCCTCGCCGCTGAGGGGCGTGTCGTCGCGAAGACGGCGGCGGCCGAGCTGGGAGTGTCCGAGGATTCGATCCGGCGAGATCTCCGCGAGCTCGCCGACGCGGGGCAGTGCATCCGCGTCTACGGCGGAGCGCTGCCCGTGCCGGCGGCCGACGCGCCCGTGGCCCAGCGTCTGGGTGTGGCGAGCGAGAGCAAGGAGCGGGTCGCCAGGGCGGCTGTCGCGTTGATCCGCCCGACGTCGACGATCATCCTGGATGCCGGGACGACGACCTTGGCGATGGCGCGCATGCTTCCGCACGGTGCGAGCCTGACCGTGATCACTCCGAGTCCCGCCGTGGCGCTGGCGGCGCTGGAGCATTCGAGCGCTCGCGTGCTGATGGTCGGTGGGGACCTCAGCCGGCACTCGGCGGTGGCCGGCGGCGCTCTCGCCCAGGAGGCGATCGCCCGGCTCGCCGCCGACATCTTCTTCCTCGGCGTCACGGGGATCCACGAGACGCACGGCTTGACGACCGGCGAACTCGACGATGCGGTGACGAAGCGGGCTCTCGCCGTTCGCAGCGCAGAGGTCTTCGTGCTCGGCAGCGCAGAGAAGATCGGCGCGGTGTCGCGCTTCCCGGTGCTCGGGATCGACGAGATCTCCGGGGTGATCGTCGACCCGCAGGGCCCGGGATTCCGCGCCGTCTGAGGCTGATTCAACGCTCACTTTTCCTCCACAGCGGGGGCACGGCTGAAATATTGCACTCGGTGGAGTAATCCGTTTACCCTCAGGTGAGGACATAAGGTCCTCGCATGGGGATGCAAAAGAGTCGACCGGATGATGTCTTCACTGCCTCCTCGGTGCATCTTCTGGGGGACGAATGGACATGGGATCAGCGTGGTCGACGGGGCGTCGTCAACGTACCGCGACAGCTGTCGCGCCGGACCTGAACGGCCGACGGCCGGTGGTCGACTTCGTCACAGCGCCGGTACCACCGCAGGATCCTCCGGTCGACTCCTTCCCGACGGCGCACTCCGACAGGTCGGCCGGAGCACACCGCGAGGAGGCGTCTGATGCGAAGTGACGAAAGGGTGACTGACCTGGAAGTCGTCGGGGCACGGGCGCTTCGCGAATGGATCACCGGACGCTGTGAGGAGTACTCGCAGGTAATCCTCGTGGAGCGCGGAGCCGCCGCAGCGGACATCGACGACGTGGCCGGCCGCGATGATGTGGTCCTTCTGCCGATGGCCGGCGAACCGTACAACGGACGGGCCCGCGCCGTTCGCTACAGCGGAGCGTTGGACGAGATCGGCGACGAGCTGTTCTTCGGAGAGCGTTCGGTCGAGCTTCAGGACTACGTCTCCGCGGCGTTCGTCCAGATTCTCGGACCGACGGCGGTGTGCCTCGTCGACCTGCCCGGCTGGTACGCCTTCCTGGCTGATGCGGAAATCGCTCGGGAGACCGGGGTCTTTCCGTCTGCGTTGATCGATCCTCGCGTGATCCTCGGGGATCGCACTGCCCTGGCGAAGCCCGATGAGCGGGCGGCTCCGAGCGCCCTCAGAGTGCGCTCGGACGGCAGAGTCAGCGTCGGTCTCCGGGGTGAGGTCATCGGCAGCGTCGACGATCTTCGTGCCCTGCTCTCCGTCCCTCTGCCTCGCATCGCGGCGCTGGGAGGCATCGCGCCGCGCGATGAGCTCACGGCCGACCTGACCAGCCGCGGCTGGATCGGACGCTACCTCGACGCGACGGATCTCATCAAAATGCTCCAGCTCGGAAACGGGGGCGCCAAGATGGCGGGCTTCGGCTGGGAGCTCGTCGAGGACGGACGCGCCGACGCCGAACCGCTGATGTCGGATCCGTTCCTGCTGGAGACCAGCGACGGCTTCCTTCTCGCCGACACCGGAACCCTGCGCCGTCAGCTGCTCTCGCCGGTCACGGCCACGGTGGTCGCCATCCTCCAGACCTCGAGCGCGCCCGAGGTCGCGGCAGAGCGCATCACGCGACTGCTGGGTACGACAGCCTCTGACGCGAGCAGGCTGTGCATCGATGCCGTCGGCGCGCTCGACGTCCACTTCGGCAGGCGAGCCGACTCGTCGATTCCGACATCGGGAACGCGCGGGTGAGCGCCCTGCATGCGCTCTGGGCCTCGATGCTCCCAGCCGACACGACCTTCACGCAAGATCGAGTCGCTGTCGGCGCCGCTGGGCATCGGATCGACTTCGCCGACGGCTCCTCGCGCCTCTGCGCGACGAGCGGACTATGGAACGTTCCGCTCGGTTTCGGCAATCCGGCGGTCGCCGATGCCGTGAGCAGGGCCGCCCACGACGCGTCCTACCTGACTCTGTTCCGCGCGTCGCATCAGTACGCGGAGGCCGCCGCTGAGGCACTCGTGGAGCTCGCGAACCCGACGAGGTACAGCCGCGTCATCTTCTCCACGTCGGGCGGAGCGGCGAATGACGCCGCGATGAAGCTGGCGCGTCAGTACTGGGCGCAGAAAGCGGCTCGATCCCGCTCGCTCGTCGTGGGTCTGAAGGGCAGCTATCACGGCACGATGTACGGCAGCCATGCGCTGAGCGGCGACGATCTCCTTCAATCCGCCTACGCCGTCGACCGTAGATCGGTGAGACATGTCGCTCACTCCGATGACGGAGAGGAACTCGAAACGCTGCTGAAGCGTGAGGGGGCCAGGGTCGCGTCTGTCGTCGTCGAGCCGGTCCTGGGCAGCGGAGCGCACGCGCTGTCCGATGCGTTCGTGGATCGTCTGCTGGCTCTACGAGAGGAGTACGGGTTCCTGATCGTCGCGGATGAGGTCGCCACGGGTTTCGGTCGCACAGGCACGATGCTCGCCACCGATGTGTGGGCCGCCGCTCCCGACGTTCTCCTGCTCTCGAAGGCGTTGACGAACGGCGCCATGGGCGCCGCGGCGCTCCTGGTGGGTTCTCGTGTCGCATCCGAGTTCGCGCGCGGCGGGTGGACCTTCGTCCACGGTGAGACGCAGGCGGGAACGCCGGCGTGCGCCGCGGCCATCATCGCGGTGATCGAGGAACTGCGCCGCATCGACGTGCAGTCGACCGCGCGGGCGCTCGCGACGGGCCTGTGGGAGATGGCGACGTCGTTGAAGGCCGAGGGTCTGGTCGCTGAGGTGACGGGCCGCGGTTGCTTCGTGGGACTCGGGCTTCGCAACCCCGATGACAGCCTCCTCTCGGCGAATGAGGTCCTTCGAGTCGTCTCCGCCATCGCAGAGAGCGGCGTTCTGGTTCAGCCCGGGCCCAGTTCCGTCGAGCTGATCCCGGCGTACGGATTCACAGCCGCGGAGCTCCTCCAGACGGATACGGCTGTGCGCGCGGGGCTGGCGCGCGCAGCGGAGTCGGCAGCATGACCCCCGAGTTCACGGGTCGGGTTCCGACGCTCTGGCACGGGCGAGGGGTCGCGCGTCAGGTGACGAGACGCCTGACCGCCGGGCGTGAGACCCTCGTGATCGCAGATTCCGCGATCACGGTCCCCGTCCTGATCGCCGGCTCGGCGAGGATGGTGAGGCTGGACGCGCGCTCGATCGACGTCACCACTGTCGTCACGATCGCGCAGGAGATCGTACGTCGGCCACCGAGCATCATCGTGGCGATCGGTGGAGGCAGCATCCTCGACGCCACCAAGATCGCCGCTCTGGCGCTCGCCGGGGGGCGCGTCTTCGATTATGCGGTCGGGCACGCGTCGAGGTTCGCGCTGACACTGCTGCCCGATGCGCCACCTCCCATCGAGATCGTCGCCGTGCCGACGACCATCGGCACGTCGTCGGAGACGAACAGCGTCGGCATCCTCAGGAACGACAGCGGCTACCGGCTCATCGTCGGGCGCCTCCTGCGACCGCGCCACGCCATCATCGATCCGGACAATCTGAGCTCTCTCACGCGTGCCGCAGTGAGAGAGGGGGCGATCGAGGCATTCCTCCGTCTGGCCGGAGTGTCGACGAGCGAGCGGCGCAGCACCAGGGCGAAAGGCGACGCTGTCCTTCTCGCCCGGGCGCTTCTCGAGACGGCCTCGTACGACGAGGGCTCCGCTGCGGGACGGCTGCGTCTCGCCCGATTGAGCGCGGCCACGCAGCGCAGCGCCGCACTCCGTGGCGACGACCCGTTCGGCGCCCGTCACTGGTACCTGGCGAACGAGGTCGCCTTCGCGCTCGGGGCTCGCAAGATGGTCGCCACGGCGGCGGTCATCGCCGCGGTATGGCGTCGAATCTGCGCAGGCGACTCCCGATGGGGAGACCGGGAGAGTCTTGAGGACTTCTGGGAGAGGGGCACGAGCGGGTCGGGACTGCCGCGCGAACCGGTGGCCGGAATCGCATCCCTCGTCGACCAGTGGGAGATCCCGCTTCCGCCGACTCCGACCGCGGACGTCCTCAGCCGCATCTCCTCCGCCACAGAGAAGTCATGGGGGTCTCGCCAGCCGATGCTTCGCGATCTCGCGTCAGACGACTTCCGCGATGTGCTCCGCGATTCCCGCTGGAGTGCTCAGCCGGTCGGCAACGCATGCCGACCTTCGGAACCACTTCGGAGGAGGTGAATTGAATGAACAGCAACGTTGAAATGCAGATCCATTTCCAGGAACTGGACGAGATGGAGGCCCCGAGCTGGGAGAGCTTCTACAAGGGCACGATCAGTGCGCTGGTTCTCATCGGCGCCGCCGCGGCCATCGCGACATGATCTCGGCGATCGAAGGATTCGAACGAGGAAAGGAATGAGCATGCGAACTGCAGCACCGAAGCTCGAGTTCACGGAGCTCGAGGCCATGGAGGCGCTGAATGACACCGATGACTTCATGCGCGGCTTCGCCGTGGGCGTCATCATCGGGATTCTCGCTCTGACGTAGGAAGAGCATTCACAAGGTTGACCCAGGAGGTAGGAATTGCAGACAGAGACGCTGGACTTCATCGAACTCGAACAGCTTGACGCACCTCTCGAATGGTGGGAGCACGCGAGCTACATCATCGCCATCATCGGCGGTGCCGCAGCGATCGCGACCTGAACATCGGGTGCGGGCGCAACACCGCGCCCGCACCCGATCCTTCCCATTGAAAGGTGAGGTGTGCATGTCACGACTGATTACCGATGCCATGGCGGCGCGACTCGACATGGCCGGTGCGGTCCCCAAGGAGCAGGACCTGTACGCGGGTACCGGCACCGACTTCTATGAACGGCTGGTCGGGCCCGACCGAGCAGAGATTCGAGAAGTGTTGGCGCTTGCGAGAAACTCCGCGGATCCGATTCTCGATATCGCGGCGGGTACCGGGAGATTGACCGTCCCGCTCGTGAGATCCGGACGACGGGTGACCGCGATCGATCTTTCCGACGACATGCTCCGCCACCTTCGACGCGCATTGCCCGACCACCCGATGCTGGATTGTGCTGTCGCGGACATGCGCGACTTCGCGTTGGCGGGTCGATTCGGGCTCATCATCATCGGTGCGACGTCGATCACCCTGCTCGATCGCATAGGGAGATCGCGTCTCTACGCGAACGTGCGGCGCCACCTCGCGGCCGACGGCGTCTTCGCCTTCACCATCGCGGGAGGTATCTCTGCGGAGGGCCTCTCGGAGTCCAGAGACCAGGAGATCAGGGTGCCCGGGCCTGACGGAGACGAGATCTACCTCTTCTCCCAGCAGATCGAAGACGGCGGCGCGGTGCGCGTCGTCAACTGGGTGCGGGCCTCCGACGTGACGGAGGGCGGCGAAGTCACCGTCCTCACCAGCCGACTGCGGGTGCTCGACCACGATATCCTCTCGCAGGAGCTCATCGAAGCCGGCTTCGACCCACCTGCCGTCTCTCCGGTGCGAACGCACCACGGAGCGGACATCCTCCTTCTCACGACGTCGTGGGCGGGACCGCCGGAAGTGGTGGATGACGATGCCGCTCACTAGGTTCACTCACCGACGGAACTCACCGGAAGCGGCCCCGCTCGCTGCCGACGCTCGGCCGCGGCTCGCTTCCGGTGTCGTCTTCGAGGGAGCGCCCGATGAAGCGGTGCGGATCACGGTGTTGCATGGAGTGCCGACGTCGAGGGTCTCCCGGACGGTCGCCGAACTGTTGACAGCGATGGACGGCGAAACGGCGCTCCATGATCTGCACCAGCGCTTCGCCGCATCCGAGTCGCTGGAGAGCTTCCTCGACCTGGTCCGACGCTTCCGCGCCAACGGGCTCCTCGAAGGAGACACGAAGCTCCCGCCGGGCCGAATCACCTACCGGCCCCCGCTCACCCTGCAACTCGCGACGCTTCGTGCGCCGGGCATCTTCGACCGCCTCGACCGATCGATGGTGCCGGTCTCCCGCCGGATGGCTCTGATAGCAGGTGCCGTGCTGTTCTGCCTGGGACTGGTCGCCGCGATCCTGCAGGCGAGCGAGCTGCTGGACGTTCTGTCCGCGCCGGTACCGTTGCTCGGTCTCGTGAGTCTTATCGCGGCACTCTCGATCCTGACATTGCTCCACGAGAGCGCCCACGGACTCACGCTCACGAGGTTCGGCGGCAGCCCGCGCCGCGCGGGTTTCATGCTGTTCTACCTCACACCCGCGTTCTTCGTGGATGTCACTGACGGGTGGCGCCTCCCTGATCGTCGGCAACGTGTCGCGGTCGCGCTCGCGGGGCCTGCCGTGCATGCTGTCGTCGCCGCGATCGCGCTCGTCGTCGCGCTCATTCTCCCGCAGCCGTGGGTCAGGCAGACGCTCCTGCTCCTCGCGGTCGCGTGTGGGGGCATCGTCCTGGTCAACCTGATTCCGTTCGTGCGATTCGACGGGTACATCGCGCTCATGAGCGCGATGGACGAGCCGAACCTCAGAGATCGATCGATTCGGGACGGCGCGGACTTCCTGACTCGTCTCCTGTTCGGCGGACAGCGGACGAGCAGATGCCTGGAGAGGTGGTGGAGCGTGCCGTTCGGCCTGGCGAGCCTCATGGCTCCGGTCTTCCTGGTGCTGTTCGCGGTCTCACGCGCAGTTCGGGCGCTCGCCGGAGGAGGACCCGTCCTCGGCCTGCTCGTGGTGGCGCTGGAAGCGGTCGTGGTCCTCGTCGGCATCGGGATCGTCTTCCGGGCACTGCACCGCGTCCTGAGGTCGGGGGTCTCACGGCTCCGCTTCGTCTCGGTCAATGCCGCTCTCATCGCGAGCGTCGCGATCGCCGGAGCCCTCATCCCCGTGCCGATGACGGCCACGTACGGCTTCACCGCACACGGTGACCGCGTGCTCCTCGTGCACGCGGGCGACAGGGCTGGGGTGGAGGTGCCCGCCGGATCCCGTGTGGAGCTCATGAGCAGCGGTCTCCTCGTGAACGAGCAGATCGGCGCGGGAACGACCCGCCCCCGGCGACCCCAACCGACCGAGGTTCCGCTCGACGCTCTGGTTCCCGTGAGGGCGCACGTTGTGTCGGTCCCCGCGGTGATCGTCGCCGGGGTGGACGTGTCCGAGGGGAGTGGGAGCTTGCCTTCGACGGGACAGGCGCGCGTCGACCTCGGCGTGGGAAACCTGTGGCAGACGCTCTGGGTGACGGGCGTGATATGGCCGCTGTCGGCCCTTCAGATCGAGAACTAGGAGAGAGCGAAGATGAACGACAACGCAATCGAAGTCCGAGGACTCACAAAGAGGTACGGCCAGCGGGTCGCAGTGGAGGAGCTGTCGTTCGTCGTGCCGCGCGGGTCGATCGTCGGCCTGCTGGGGCCAAACGGCGCCGGAAAGTCGACCACGCTGCGGACGATCGTCGGCCTGCTCAAGCCGACGATCGGCGACAGTCTGATCGACGGCGCGCCCTTCGCCGCACTCGAGAACCCCGCAGCGCACGTCGGTGTCCACATGGACGGGTTCGGTTTCGAAGCAGGCATCACGGCGCGCCGGCATCTGGAGATCACCCGGCTCGCGGCGGGCGTTCCTCGGGGCCGAGTCGATACGGTGCTGGAGGAGGTGGGACTGGCCGCGGATGCCCGTCGTCGCGTGAAGACGTTCTCGACGGGGATGGCGCAGCGCCTCGGTCTGGCCGCCGCTCTCATCGGTTCGCCTCGCACACTCGTTCTGGACGAGCCGGCGAACGGGCTGGACCCCGACGGAATCCGCTGGCTGCGTAGATTCCTGCGCGGCTATGCCGCGCGCGGCGGCACCGTGCTGATCGCCAGCCATCAGCTCGCCGAGCTGGAACAGGTCGTGGATGAGGTCGTCGTCATCAAGCGACGTGCGCTCTTCGCCGGGCGACTGGAAGACCTCGTCACGAACGAATCCGACTCGCTGGAGAGCAAGTACTTCGATCTCGTCGAAGGAGTGTCGGCATGAGAGGTGTGATCCAGAGCGAGGTCCTGCGCTCCCTGAGCGGGCTCTCCATCCTGGCCGTCTATCTTGTCGCGCTCCTCGTCCCGGCGTTCGTTCTCTTCTCCGACGGTTCGCGCTTGGCTCTCGCCGGGCTCGACTCCGGCGCGGCCACCGTTCGACTTCTGGAGCCGCTCGCCTGGTCCGGGATCTCCGCGGCGTTCGTGGGTGCGTACGGGGTCACACGTGAGTACTACTACGGCTCGATCGAAAGGACGCTCACCGGAGTCGGCTTCGGTCGCGCTTTCTCGGGAAAGCTGGTGGCGGGTGCCGCCATCGCCATCGTGTTGTCCGCGGGCATCTTCGTGATCTGGACAGCAGGTGTATCGCTCATCCTGGCCCAGAACGGGCTGGGGCTCACTCTCACACAGGATGCGTGGCGCGTGTACGCGGGTGCTCTGGTCGGTGCGATTCTCGGTGCACTCATCGGAGGAGCTGTCGGCTGGATCACCCGGAACTACTACGTCACCGCCGCCATCGTCCTGGTCTTCCCGATGGCGGTGGAATTCGCATTGCTGCGCACCGCACCCGAGGTGGCGAGGTTCTCGCCGGGGATGGCCATCGCCGCCTTGAGTGTGCCGGGACATCAGGCCCGCCTGCTCGAGTTCCTCCCGGCCCTCGGCGTCGGTGTCGCGTGGACCGCCGGGCTGGTCGCGATCGCGTGGGTCCGGGGCCGCAGGAGGGTGGGGTGATCGGCCAGGCTCTTCGAGCCCACGTTCGCACGTTCGCGGGCGACATCGTCCTGCTGTGGGTCGTCGTGGCGGCGTTCGCGGTCTCGCTCTCCTTGGCGACCAGCATCCCGCCGGAACTCGCCGAGGCGCCGGCCGACGTCCGGACAGCACTCACCGCGGCGTTCACCGCCGTGCTCGCGACGTACGGCGCAGTCCTCGCGTCCGTCTACGGTTCCTTCCGCTACACCCTTGATCGGCGCGACGGTGTGGTGGCCCAGCGTCTGATGCTGCAGCCCCGGTGGGTGACTCTCCTCGTCAGGGCGCCCGCTTCTGCCCTCGGCGGGGCGGTCGTGGCTCTTGCGGGACTCGCCGGCGGTCACGCGGCGTTGGCCTTCGCGATCGGCGGCATCGCGCTGGACGGGACAGCGGTCGGATCCACGCTCGCGCTCGGCGCCATCGCCGGGCTCTGGGGGATGGGGCTCGGAATCGTCGTACAGGCTCATCTCGTGGCTCTGTTCGCCGCGTCCCTGTCGATGGGTGCTGGGCTTCTGGTCGCGATCTTATGGAAGGCCGGGGCCGTCTATCTGCCCCTTCTCGCGATGCTGAAGGCCCTTCGATTCGACGTCGCTGCCGTGGGGATCATGCCGGGAGAGAGTCTCGACGGCTCCACGGCCGTCCTCGTGACGGCCGGATGGGTGACGGCGGCTCTCCTGGCAGGGTGGCTCTCGTTCATGAACCGTGACGTGAGATGAGGCAGCCGCGCAGCGTCCCAGCGTTCGGACCGGCCGGGGGACACGACGTAGGATCCCTAGGTGGCAACCCCGAAGATCGTCCTGTTCTATGCCTTCACTCCCCTCGCCGACCCCGAGGCGATCCGCCTCTGGCAGCGCGACCTCGGCGAGGCACTCGGCCTGCGCGGGCGCCTCATCATCTCGAAGGACGGCGTGAACGGCACGCTCGGAGGCGATGTCCGTGCGCTGAAGAAGTGGTCGCGCTCCTTCCGCTCCTACGTCCCTTTCGCCGATGCCGACATCAAGTGGAGCGAGGGGACCGGGCTGGATGCCGAGGGACGCAGCCTCGACTTCCCCAAGCTCAGCGTCAAGGTGCGCGACGAGATCGTGTCTTTCGGCGCCCCAGGTGAACTGAAGGTCGACGAGCGCGGTGTGATCGGCGGAGGAACGAGGCTCACGCCCGAAGCGCTGCACGAGCTCGTGGACGAGCGTGGTGACGACGTCGTCTTCTTCGATGGGCGTAACGCCCTCGAGGCGCAGATCGGTCGCTTTCGAGGAGCGGTCGTTCCCGACACCGAGACCACGAGGGACTTCGTCGAGCTCCTCGACTCCGGCGCCTACGACGATCTCAAGGGCAAGCCCGTCGTCACGTACTGCACCGGTGGCATCCGCTGCGAAGTGCTGTCCAGCCTGATGACGGCGCGCGGGTTCGGCGAGGTGTATCAGTTGGAAGGCGGGATCGTCCGCTACGGCGAGAAGTACGGCGACGACGGCCTGTGGGAGGGCTCGCTCTACGTCTTCGACAGGCGTGGCTCGATCGACTTCTCCGAGCACGCGCAGATCGTCGGCGAATGCGTCGGCTGCGGTGCGGCGACCAAGCGCACGGCCAACTGCCCCGATCTCTCCTGCCGAGCCCAGTTCGTCGTCTGCGCCGACTGCGAGTCCGTGCCCTGCGCCGCGCACGCGGCCTGACGCAGATTCAGGCCGCAACCGCCCCCGCCGTGCTCCTCGTCGCGAACAGCGAGCGGGGGAGGAGCAGGGCGCGCACCTGCGTCGGACGATCGACGCTGCGACGCAGGCGTCCGAGGACGACACCCAACGGGGCGGCGAGGTCGATCGGCGCCGCACCGGTGCGCGCGTAGTTCGCCCGTTCGACGGCATCGGTCAGCCGGCTCATCGCCTCCGGATCGACGGCGCTGTCCCGGATGAGGTCAGCCGCACGCATCCGCGGGGTGTCGGCATCCGAGACCGGCAGCTGCAGATCGATCAGGGTGTCGCGCAGCTCGGCCCACACCGCCGCCGCGTCGCCCCGTGCCGCGCGGCGCAGACGCAGCACCCGCTCGATGCGGCGGATCAGAGCGGGGAGGAGCAGCAGCACGATCGCTCCCACCGCCGTGAGCACCACGGGCAACGGGTCGAGTCGGCGCAGCTCTCCGCCGGTTCCGGCATCGTCCGCCGCGTCGCCGCGTTCGATCTCGGGTCCTGCGGACTCCTCGGCCTGCGGAGCCGTCGTCGGTGCGGGAGCGGAAGGTCCGCCCGTCCCGCCGCCCTCGACCGCGCCGGCACGGAAGGCCGTCGGAACACCGAGCGAGGCGGTGGGCTCGAACGGCACCCACCCCACGCCGGGGAACAGCACCTCCGGCCAGGAGTGCAGCTGATCGCTGGACACCGAGAACACGGACTCCTCGCCGCGCTTCTCGTCGGTCAGCGCTCCGGGCAGGTAGCCGACGACGATGCGCGTCTGCATCCCGAGGCTCTCCGCCATGAGCGCGAACGCCCCCGCGAAGTGCACGCAGTAACCCGATCGCTCATCGAGGAACTGGGCGACCGCTTCCGCGCCGGTGCCGTCGAAGCCCTCTTCGACCGGGGTCTCCAGCGAGTAGATGAACTCGGAGCGGAACCAGGTCTGCAGGGCGACGAGCCGGTCGTAGTCGGTGCCGGCCTCCGCTGTGACCTCGTCTGCGAGAGCCGCGATGATCTCGGGCAGCTCGACCGGTTCCGCGTCGGGATCGATGACGGGCTGCGCGGCATCGAGGGCACGGATCTGCTCGAGGGTCGGGGTCACTCGCGTCGAACCGACGGTGTAGTCGTTGCCCGCGGCATCCGCGCTGCGCGAGACGAGGGTGCGGTTGTCGACCGACACCCGCCAGGAGCCGGTGAGACCCTGCACGCTGGTGGCCGGATAGGGCACGGGCAGCCAGGAACTCGACATGCGGAGGATGCGGATCGAGGTCGTCTGCTCCTCGGTCGCGACGTCCGGGCTCCACTCCGGGTCGCCGAAGCCTTCGTCCTGCGACTGCAGATCGCCGCGATCCGGCTGCCAGACGCGGCCGTCGAAGCGCGACAGGGTGGTGAGGCGCAGGTACGGGGCGATCTCGCCCTTCGCCGCGACGGTGAGCACCTCGACCGGGTTCGGCTGGCGCAGATCGTCGCCCAGCCGCAGGGAGGCGTCGACCGTGACGCCGACCCCGGTTCCCGCGAGGTTCGCGGCCACCGGGAGCGCGGGGGCGATCACGACGGTCGCCGCCAGGGCCGCCGCGCCGACGGTGACGGCGATCGACGTGGACGAGCGGCTCGGGGAGAGCGGATGCCGCCGCGCGGTGAACCGGAACAGGATGAGGACCAGCACGCCGAGCATCACGAACCAGACGACGTGGGGTTCGCCCAGCGTGACGATCATCGGGATCGCGCCGACCACTCCGGTCAGCAGCGCCGCGATCACGGCGGAGCGGTGCGCGACGAGGTGATCCAGGAGGATCGCGATGACAGCGAACCCCGAGCCCATGGCCGCCGCGAGCCCGGGTGAGGGGTCGAGCGGTGCTGTTCCGAAGACGACCTGCTCCCAGGCGGCGGCGCCGAGGGCGCCGAAGAGGGTCAGCGTCGTCGAGGTCGGGAAGATGCCGAGGAACGCGGTGTCGCCGGCGACCAGCTGCGTGACCACGGCGACCGCCACCACCAGCTGGACGGCGAATGTCAGCACGTCGCCGAGCCACGGCGGCCGCCGCCGCAGGAGGTGGCGCATCAGCATCCCGGTACCCGCCACCACGACGACGACGATGACGACGGTGAACGACCACGCGCCCGGATCGATGACGGAGGTGAACGGCCACAGGGCGACGAAGGAGGCCGCTGCGGCGAGTGCCCCCGTGGCGACCACACGGGCCGGGTCCTCGTGCTCGCGGTGCCAGCGCGGCGGCGTCGTCGGCTGCGCGCTCGCCGTCGCCGCTCGCTCAGCGCGGAACATCACCGACACCGATCCGCGCGGAGACCGCGTCTTCCCAGGCCTCGGCGACGTCGGCTCCCAGGGGCGACACGGTCCAGCCGTGCTGAGTGGCGGCGGCCGCGGCGCCGTCGAGGAGCTCGGTGCTGAACAGCATCGGCGCTGTCGCTCCGGACGGACGGAGCAGGGCGGCGTCCTCCTCGTCCAGGCGACCCGTGATGTACACCAGCGGCCCCGGCGGCGTTCCCCCGATGAGCGTGGCGAGGTCCCGGCTCTCTCCGCGCGGCGCGACCATGGCCAGCGCCACCAGCAGCCCGTCGCGATCGTCCTCGTGGCCGCGCAGCGTGCCGAGCAGCGCGCCGGCGCTGTCGATCACGTCGACGCTGTATCCCTCGCCGGCCAGGTGCACGGCCGTCGAGGCGCACATCGACACCGCGGTCTCGAAGGCCGGGTCGGCGTGCGCACCCGGGGTGTCCCACCGTCGACCGCTGCGGTCGAGCACGACCACGGCATCCGGGCTGGACTCCTCTTCCTCCTGCCGCACCATCAGCTGCCCGCGGTGCGCGGTCGCCCGCCAGTGGATGCGGCGCATGGAGTCGCCGGGGATGTAGCCGCGCGGCGAGAGGTTGTCGCTGCCCTGACCGAGACGGCTCGACGACGTGTGCGCGGTGCCGCCGGCGGCTCCCACGCGCACGGCGAGCGGTGCGAGCGTGAAGATCTCCGGCACGACGGTGATGCTCCGGGTGTCGCCGAACGACTGCTCGCGCTGCGCCAAGCCGAAGGGGTCGACGGTGCGCAGCATCAGCGGTCCGAGAGGCCAGACGCCGCGGCGCACTCCGGTGATCAGATAGCTGAGCTGTCCCGTCTCCGGCGGATACTCGCCGCCGGAATCGCCGGTCACCGCATCGGGCAGCACATCATGCCAGAGTCCGCGCGGCACCCGCAGAGCGCGGAGGGTGAAGCGCACGGTCACCCGAGACGCCTCCGACACGGTGAGCAGGTCGGTGGAGATGCGCCGCGTCACGGTGCCGGAGCGACGGGGCACGCGGACGGCGATGACCGAGAACAGCGTCAGCAGCGCGAGCAGCAGGCCGAGATAGAGGAGGATGCGCGCGCCGACGAGGTTGGCGGCGATCATGCACCCCAGCGCCGCGACGAGCGCACCCGTGCCCCGTGCGGTGAGTGTTCGGCGGCGGCGCATCGGGGGTCCCGGTCAGGAGCGCGTCGCGACGGGGACGCGCACCCGTTCCACGATCTGGGTGAGAGCGGCCTCGACGGGCTGCGCGCCGGCGCGATGCGCACCGCGCGCGGGAAGAAGACGATGGGCGAGCACCGGGATCAGCAGCGCGGTGATGTCGTCCGGGATCACGAAGTCGCGCCCGTCGAGTGCTGCCCAGACCTTGGCCGATCGGACGAGCTGCAGCGTGGCGCGGGGGCTCGCCCCGAGGTGGAGGTTCGGGTCGGAGCGCGTGGCCTGGGCGAGCGCGACCGCGTACTCCTCGAGGGCCGGGGCGACATGGACCGACCGGGCCCAGGCGATCAGCTGCGAGATCGACAGCGCGTTCGCCACCGGCGAGACCGCGGCCAGCGGATTCACCACATCGCGCTGGCGGAGCATGAGGGCTTCGGCGGCGGCATCCGGATACCCCATCGAGATGCGCATCATGAACCTGTCGCGCTGGGCCTCCGGCAGCGCGTAGGTGCCCTCCATCTCCAGGGGATTCTGCGTCGCGACCACGAGGAACGGCTTCGGGAGCGGATGCGTGGCGCCGTCGACCGTGACCTGGCCCTCCTCCATCGCCTCGAGCAGGGCGGACTGCGTCTTGGGGGAGGAGCGGTTGATCTCGTCGGCGATCACGATGTGCGCGAAGATCGCTCCGCGCTTGAACTCGAACTCGCGGTCGACCGGGTTGTAGACCGAGACGCCGGTCACGTCGCCGGGGAGCAGGTCGGGGGTGAACTGGATGCGGCGCACCGTCGCGTCGACGCTCGCAGCGAGGGCTCGAGCCAGCATGGTCTTGCCGACCCCGGGAACGTCCTCGATGAGAAGGTGGCCCTCCGCCAGCAGACAGACGAGAGCGCTGCGCACGGCATCCGGCTTCCCGTCGATCACCTGGCCGATCGACGACAGGATCGCCGAGGTCTGCGCGGCGAACGCGTCGGCGTCGATCATCGCCGGGATCCGGGGGGAGTTCTCTGGCATGCGTTCCCTCTCGCGTTGGCGCCTCGGTGCGCGTTACTCGATCGTAACCCTGCGGAGGGGTCGGCGCTCTGGCAGCTTTCCCTGAGGATGCGGACGCGGGCGCCCCACGATTCGGGGGTTCGTGCGCGTCGGGTTAGGATGGATCTCGGCTCTCCGCGTGGCGGCATCCAGGCCAATTCCCCCAGGGCGGAAACGCAGCAAGGGTAACCGGGCTCTGCTGGGTGCGCGGAGGGTCATTTTCTTTGCCCTCGAGCGGGTCGATGCCATGTGCGTCCCTGCGTCCGCGGCATCTTCCCCCGATTCCGAAATCGTGGAGGTGCCGGATGCCGTGGGTCTTTGAATGCGTCGACGAGCCATGTCTGTGCTGTCGCGGCTTCGGCGGTGGTCGTCTGCTCGGGCGGAGACGAAGCGAAGGCTCTGGAACTGCATTCTGATATATCGGAAAAGCATTCTGATCGGGGTCTTTTATGGGTCTGAATGTCGGTGGCCCCAGGTTGACTGGGGGTTATGAACAGCCGCACGGACATCTTGGATCGGGTCGTCGCCGAGCTCGATTCTGTGCTGTCCGGTGACGGGTTGGCGGGTCTGCCTGACGCGGAGCGGATGGATGTGCTGCGTATCGCGGGGGCGGCGTTCCGGCGTATCCAGGCGGTGGTGGTCGAGACGACCGCGTCCGCGGATCCGGATTTCTCGCACTCGTTCGGCTGTCGGGGGCAGAACGAGTTGTTGCAGCGGGTGTTGCGGGTGGATGTGGCCGGGGCGACGCGGGTCGGGAAGGTCGCGGATGCGGTGCGCCGGGACGTGAGCCCGTCGTCAGGGGAGCGGTTGCCTGCCCGGTATCCGGCGTTGCGGGAAGCGCTGCTCGACGGTGTGGTCGGGGTTGCGGGTTTCCTTGCGGCGATCACGCCGATCGACAGGGCCGCGCACCGGTTCGGGCGCGAAATTCTCTGGGAAGCGGATGCCGCGCTCGCGGATTACGCCCGCGGGTGCCGTGCAGCGGAGCGGGATGTCGAGACCGACGCGGATGACAGCGACATCGACGCTGCACCCGAGGCGGATGACGCGCCCGCGGCGACGCCGGAGGATCTGCGGCAGTTCGCGCAGGTGTTGGCGATGGTGTTGGACCCGGACGGTCCGGAGCCGTCGGAGCAGGGCGCGCGGCATCAGCGGTCCCTCACGATCGGCCGGTTGAAGGACGGGTTGCATGCGATCCGCGGGCATCTGCTCCCGGATGTCGCGGCGCAGTTGCAGGCGATCATCGACGCGCAATGCAACCCGAAGACCGACGGACCCCCGATGCCCGGCGTGCAGTTCCAGGACTCCGATCAGCCCCCAGGGGACGAAGCGCGCACGGATGAGCCGCACCGGAATGACTCGGCCGCCGATGAGCCGGAGGCGTTTGATCGGCGCAGTGCGGGACAGAAGCGGCACGACGCGCTCGCTGCGGCGCTGGGGATCGCGGCGCGGCATGAGGAGATGCCCACTCTGGGTGGAGCGTCGCCGACGCTGGTCGTGCACGTGGAGGCGAAGGATGTCGCGGCCGGTACCGGGTGGGCGCGGATCGCCGGGTCCCTCGCCCCGGTCGGGCTGCATGTCGCTGCGCACACGGCCTGTGCCGGGTCGATCCAACGTGTCCTTTTCGACGAGGGACGGATCGTCGGCATCAGTGTCACCGATCGGATGTTCCCGGTGCATCAACGGCGGGCGATCCTCGCTCGCGACAAGGAGTGCCTGATCCCCGGGTGTCATGTCCCGGCGTCGTGGTGTGAGATCCATCACGTGGTCGAGCATGCGCGGGGTGGGCAAACCCATACCGATAACGGGGTCGCGTTGTGCTGGTGGCATCACCGGTCGCTGGACACGTCGGGGTGGGAGATCCGGATGAACGCCGGCGTCCCCGAGATCCGCGGACCGGCCTGGTGGGACCCCCACGGGAGATGGCGCGCCCCGAGACCGAGCATCCCCACCCGCCTCACCCACATCCGCGCCGGCAGCTGAACCCGAACCTGGCATCCGCGCCCGACGTCGCTGCCGCGCGCTCGACCGCGATGTGACCGATCGGCTTGCCGTGCTCAGTCGTCTCCGGGGTACGCCTGCGACAATCAGCAGGTGACCGTCATGCCGCCCCGCAACAGCCCGAACACGCAGAGCACCTCGAACGCTCTCGGCCGTTTCGTGTCGCCGGTCGCGCTGCTCGCGTTGATGTGGCTCGTCCAGTTCGTCGACGCGATCCTGCCCGGCTCCTTCACCGGATTCGGCCTGCGGTCCTGGGACGTCACCGGTCTCGGCGGCATCGTGCTCGGCCCGCTGTTGCACGCGAACTGGGCTCACCTCATCGCCAACTCCGTGCCTTTCCTCGTGCTCGGCTGCCTGGTCGCCGTCGAAGGCGCACGGCGGTTCTGGGCGGTCACGTCGATCGTCGCGATCGTCGGCGGACTCGGCACGTGGCTCGTCAACGCGCCCGGCACCCTGACCGTCGGCGCCTCCGTCCTGGTGTTCGGCTACTTCGGCTATGTCGTGATGCGCGTCTTCGCTCCCGGCCGCGTCGCGCACCGCATCCTCTATGCCGTCATCGCCCTCATCGTCATCTCCCTCTACGGAGGGTCGATGCTCGCCGGTGTCTTCGGGGCGGCGGAAGGCGTGTCCTGGCAGGGTCATCTGTTCGGCGCCATCGGCGGCGGCGTCGCCGCGCTCGCCGGGCGGCGACGACGACCGGATCGCGAAGTGCTGACCCCATGAGCCGCGGTCGGGCCAACCCGCAGCGAAGGGCGCGACCTCGGAAGACCTCGAAGCCCCGCGCCGCCGCGGCGCGAACCGCCGCGCGGGGAACGACGAGGAAGAGGGCGACCAAGCGCCGGAAGCCCGGAGCCCGCCGTCAGGCGGTGATCCGCCTGCGTCGTCGGCGGATGCTGCGTCGCATCCTGATCTCGACCGGAGCGGTCGCGGCGGCCGTCGCGCTCCTGGTGCTGATCCCGCTCGGGCTCGCCCGCGATCCCGCGGCGATCTGCCTCGACGACCCGAAGACCTTCCCGGAGGCGGGCATCGAAGGCTGGAGCGGCGAGCAGCTCGAGAACGCCGCGACCATCGTGCGCACGGCATCCGCCCTCGGGTTCGGACGCGACGGGCAGATCCTCGGCGTCATGACGGCGATGGGGGAGAGCAGCCTGGAGAACATCGACTACGGCGACTGGGAGACCAGGGGCTTCACCAACCCCGACGGCACGCCCACCACCAGCATCGGCCTGTTCCAGCAGCAGGAGTGGTGGGGCACGGTCGAGGCGCGGATGGATCCGGCCACCGCGGCGACGATGTTCTACGAGCGACTCGGACGAGTGCCCGACTGGCAGCAGCTGCCGCCTTCGCACGCGATCCATCGCGTGCAGGTGAACACCGACCGCGACTACTACGCCCGCTTCCAGGAGGACGCCGCCGCGATCGTCGATGCCCTGTCCGGCACGTGCACGGCAGACCCCGCCTAAGCTGAACCCGTGGCGCGGAGCATCTACATCACCTCGGCCGAAGGCCATACCGGAAAGTCGACGATCGCCCTGGGGGCGCTCGACGCCTTGATGCGCGTGTCGCCGCGGGTGGGCGTGTTCCGCCCGATCGCCCGGTCGGTCACCGAGCGCGACGAGATCCTCGACCTGATGCTCGCCCACGACGGCGTGCACCTCGACTACGACGACTGCATCGGCGTCACCTACGACGATGTCCGCCACGACCCCGACGCGGCGTTGTCGACCATCGTCGCGCGATTCAAGGCGGTCGAGGCGCAGTGCGACGCGGTC
Organism: Microbacterium sp. LWH11-1.2; assembly: GCF_038397745.1. Lineage (NCBI taxonomy): Bacteria > Bacillati > Actinomycetota > Actinomycetes > Micrococcales > Microbacteriaceae > Microbacterium > Microbacterium sp. LWH11-1.2. Next base: position 2,160,885 of record NZ_CP151636.1, read on the forward strand.
GTGATCATCGGCAGCGACTACACCGACGTCGCGAGCCCGGCCGAACTCGGCTACAACGCCCGGATCGCCGCGAACCTCGGATCTCCCGTGCTGCTCGTGCTCAGCGGCCGCGATCAGCAGCGTCAGGCCGAGCAGCTCGGCACGACGACCGCGCGCACCGCGTCGGCCGTCAGCCAGATCGCCGCCCTCGCGCTGTCGGAGCTCGCCGAGGAGCGCGCCGAGCTGTTCGCGGTGGTCGTCAACCGCGCCGATCCCGCCGCTCTCGACGACATCGTCGCCGAGGTCTCCGGAGCGCTTCCGGAGGCAGGGACGCCCGTCTGGGCGATCCCGGAGGACCGTGCGCTGGTCGCGCCCTCGATCCGCAGCATCCTCGCCGCCGTCGACGGGAAGCTCCTCAAGGGTGACGACGACAGGCTCGGACGCGAGGCGCTCACGATCGTCGTCGCCGGGATGTCGATGGTGAACGTGCTCCCGCGCCTGACCGAGGAGGCGGTCGTGGTGATCCCGGCGGATCGCACCGAGGTGCTCCTCGCGGCGCTGCTCGCCGATTCGTCCGGCACGTTCCCGCGCATCGCCGGCATCATCCTCAACGGACCGTTCCCTCTTCCGGAGCCGATCGTGCAGCTCCTCGACGGCTTCTCGTCGTCGGTGCCGATCATCACGACCGACCTCGGCACCTACGACACGGCGGTGCGGGTGATGGGCACCCGCGGCGTGATCTCGCCGGACTCGCGAGCCCGCTACGATCGCGCCCTCGGCCTCTTCCAGACGCACGTCGACATCACCGAGCTGACCACGCAGCTCGGGCTCGCCGAATCGCGGGTGGTGACGCCGCTCATGTTCGAGTACGGCCTCATCGAGCGGGCGCGCGCCGACCGGCGCCACATCGTCCTCCCCGAGGGCGACGACGACCGCATCCTCCGTGCCGCCGCCACGCTGCTCGCCCGGGAGGTCGCGGATCTCACGATCCTCGGCGACGAGGCGTCGGTGCGGGCGCGGGCCGTCGAGCTCGGCGTCGACATCACCGCGGCCCGGGTCGTCAGCACCACCGATCCCGAACTGGTCGAGCGCTTCGCCGCCGAGTACGCCCGCCTGCGGGCGCACAAGGGCATCACCCTGGCGCAGGCTGCCGACACCGTGACCGACGTCTCGTACTTCGGCACGATGATGGTGCACCTCGGCCTGGCCGACGGCATGGTCTCGGGCGCCGCGCACACGACGGCGCACACGATCCGGCCGTCGTTCGAGATCATCAAGACGAAGCCGGGCGTGACCGTCGTCTCCAGCGTCTTCCTCATGGCGCTCGCCGACCGCGTGCTCGTCTACGGAGACTGCGCCGTGATCCCCGACCCGACGAGCGAGCAGCTCGCCGACATCGCCGTGTCCTCGGCGGCGACGGCCCGCCAGTTCGGCATCGAGCCGCGCATCGCGATGCTCTCGTATTCGACGGGGGAGTCGGGATCCGGAGCCGACGTCGACAAGGTCCGTGCGGCCACCGCCCTGGTGCGCGAACGGGCTCCCGAGCTGCTCGTCGAAGGCCCGATCCAGTACGACGCGGCGGCGGACGCCGCCGTCGCCAAAGCCAAGCTCCCCGACTCCGCGGTGGCGGGCCGGGCGACCGTCTTCGTCTTCCCCGACCTCAACACCGGCAACAACACGTACAAGGCGGTGCAGCGCTCCGCCGGCGCCGTCGCCATCGGGCCGGTGCTGCAGGGCCTCAACAAGCCGATCAACGACCTCTCCCGCGGGGCTCTCGTCGACGACATCGTCAACACGGTGGCGATCACGGCCATCCAGGCCCAGAGCGCGAGAGACCGGAGCGCGGAAGACCAGAGCGCGGACGAGGGCGCGGCATGAGCGCCATCCTGGTGATCAACAGCGGATCCTCCTCGTTGAAGTACAGCCTGATCGACGTCGAGACCGAGGAAGAGCTCGCGAACGGCCTGATCGAGCGGATCGGCCAGGACGCCAGCCCGGTCTCGCACACGGTCCGGCCGGAGACGACCGCGGATGCCGTGCCGACCGTGCTCGATGCGACCTACCGGTCCGAGCTGCCGGTGGCCGACCACCACGCCGCCTTCGCCGTGATGCTGGAGCAGTTCGCGGCGCACGGCCCGTCGCTGGAGGAGCGCCCGCCGGTGGCCGTCGGCCATCGCGTGGTGCACGGCGGCGCCCGGTTCTACGCCCCGACGCTGATCGACGCCGACGTCGAACGCCAGATCGACGAGCTCGCGGTGCTCGCGCCGCTGCACAATCCGGCGAACCTGGCCGGCATCCGTGCGGCGAAGGCCGTGTTCACGGCCGTGCCGCACGTCGCCGTGTTCGACACCGCCTTCCACCAGACGCTGCCGCCGGCCGCCTTCACCTACGCGATCGACGCCGCGCTCGCCGCCGAGCACCGGGTGCGCCGCTACGGCTTCCACGGCACCAGCCACCAGTACGTGAGCGAGAAGGCGGCAGCGTTCCTCGGCAGAGATCTCGCCGACCTCCGGCAGATCGTCTTCCACCTCGGCAACGGCGCCTCGGTCACCGCGATCGACGGCGGTCGCTCGGTCGAGACGTCGATGGGCCTCACCCCGCTCGAGGGCCTCGTGATGGGCACCCGATCCGGCGACCTCGATCCCGCCGCCCTCGTGCACCTGTCGCGGCGCGCCGGGCTGTCGATCGACGACCTCGACCGCCTGCTCAACAGCCGCAGCGGGCTCCTCGGCCTCGCCGGTCGCAGCGACATGCGCGACATCCTCGCCGGTGTGGACGAGGGAGACGATGCTGCGACGCTCGCCTTCGACGTCTACATCCATCGACTCCGCGCGTACGCCGGCGCCTACATCGCCCAGTTGAGCGGGGTGGACGTCATCTCCTTCACGGCGGGCGTGGGAGAGAACGCGGCGCGCGTGAGAGCCGAAGCCCTGGCGACCCTCGGATTCGCCGGGGTCGAGATCGACCCCTCGCGCAACGAGGCTCGCGAGCGCGGCATCCGTCGCATCTCCGCCGATGCGTCTCCCGTCACGGTCCTCGTGGTCCCGACGAACGAGGAGCTGCAGATCGCCCGCCAGACCGCAGGGCTCCTCTGAGCGGATGCCGTGTCAGGGGTTACCCCGCCGGGCCGCACCGCATTACGCTTGCACAGTGGCACGGAGAGGTGCCGAACCCTCATCGCCCTTCTCCTGGAGGCTCCTGTGCCAGAAGCCCTGCCCGATCTGCTCCACGCCGACGGTGTGCTCTTCGACCTCGACGGCGTCCTGACGCCGACGGCGGAGGTGCACATGCGGGCATGGAAGGTCGTGTTCGACGACGTCTTCGCACGCTGGGGCATCACCCCTGCGTACAGCGACGCCGACTACTTCGATTTCGTCGACGGCAAGAAACGCTACGACGGCGTCGCCAGCCTGATGCAGAGTCGCAACGTCGAGGTCCCCTGGGGCGACGTCGACGACGATCCCGCCGCCGAGACGATCTGCGGCATCGGCAACCGCAAGAACGCCGCCTTCGCGGTCTCACTGCGCAGCGAGGGCATCGCGCCGTACCCCGGATCCCTCGCCCTCGTCGAGAAGCTGCACGCCGCCGGTGTGCCCCTCGGCGTGGTGTCGAGCTCGAAGAACGCCGAGGAGGTGCTCGGGGCCGCAGGGCTCCGTGACTTCTTCCGGATCGTCGTCGACGGCGTCGTCGCCGAGCGCGACGGCCTCGCCTCCAAGCCCGCCGCCGACATGTTCGCCGCGGGCGCCGCCGCCCTCGGCGTCGACCCGGCCCGGTCCGTGGCCGTCGAGGACGCCACGTCGGGCGCCGCATCCGCCGCCGCAGCCGGCTTCGCCACGGTCGTCGGCGTCGATCGCGGCACGGGCGCCGACGCGCTGCGCGACGCCGGGGCCACCGTCGTCGTCGACGACCTCGATGTCTTCCTTTCCGAGACCCGCACCGAGAACCCGGAGACCGCATGATCGACCGCGACCGCTTCCCCGTCGACCCGTGGCGTCTCATCGAGACGAGCTACTCCGAGGAGGGCGTGGGCGAGACGCTGTTCTCGGTCGGCAACGGCTACCTCGGCCTCCGCGGCAACCACATCGAGGGCCGCGGCGCCCACGAGCACGGAACCTTCATCAACGGGCTCCACGAGACCTGGCCGATCCGCCACGCCGAGCAGGCCTACGGCTTCGCCGAGGTGGGGCAGACCATCGTCAACGCGCCCGACGCGAAGATCATGCGCGTCTACGTCGACGACGAGCCGATGTCGTTCGACGAGGCCGACGTGCGCGAGTACCAGCGCACCCTCGACATGCGCACCGGCGTCCTGGAGCGACTCGTCGTCTGGGAGACCCCGTCGGGCAAGCGCGTGCGCATCCGCGACGAGCGCATCGTCAGCTTCGAGGAGCGGCACCTGGCGATCCTCCGCCTCGAGGTCACGGTCGAGAACTCCGACGCCCCGGTGACGATCAGCTGCCAGCTGCTCAACCGGCAGGACGGCGGCAACGTCTATGCCGGAACGCCGGTGGCGGCGCAGAAGAAGAAGGCCGGCTTCGACCCTCGCAAGGCCGAGAAGATCGCGGATCGGGTGCTCGAGCCCGCCGAGTACTGGCAAGACGGCCTGCGCGCGACGCTGTCGTACCAGGTGGCCGACTCGGGCATGACGGTCGCGGTGGTCGCCGACCACATCATCGAGACCGACAACGAGTACAGCGCCCGTCAGCTCGTCGAACCCGACATCGCCAAGAACGTGTTCCGCGTGCAGGCGAAGGCCGGCGTCCCGATCCGGATCACCAAGCTCGTCAGCTACCACACCTCGCGGGGTGTGCCGCCGCGCGAGCTCGTCGACCGCTGCCGCCGCTCCCTCGACCGGGTCGCGGTGGAGGGCGTCGAGACGCAGTTCCGTCGGCAGGCCGACTGGCTCGCCGCGTTCTGGGAGCGCAGCGACGTGCAGATCGGCGGGCGCGACGACATCCAGCAGGCGACCAGGTGGTGCCTGCTGCAGCTCGCGCAGGCGTCGGCCCGCGCCGACGGCACCGGCGTGCCGGCGAAGGGCGTCTCGGGCTCGGGTTACAGCGGCCACTACTTCTGGGACACCGAGATCTACGTGCTCCCGTTCCTCACCTACACGTCGCCGCAGTGGGCGCGCAACGCGCTCCGCGCCCGCGTCCAGATGCTCCCCGCCGCCCGCCGCAGGGCCGCGCAGCTGAACGAGGCCGGCGCGCTGTTCCCCTGGCGGACCATCAACGGCGAGGAGGCATCGGCCTACTACGCCGCCGGCACCGCGCAGTACCACATCAACGCCGACGTGAGCTTCGCGCTCGGCAAGTACGTGCGCGCCACGGGCGACGAGGACTTCCTGCGGCGCGAAGGCGCCGACATCGCGATCGAGACGGCGCGGCTCTGGGCGACCCTCGGCTTCTGGCGAGGGTCCCGGCTGATGGAGGAGCCCGGCGCGGGCGAGACGATCGAGACCTTCCACATCCACGGCGTGACCGGCCCCGACGAGTACACGACGGTCGTGAACGACAATCTGTACACGAACGTGATGGCGCGGTACAACCTCCGCTATGCGGCGCGGATCGTGCGGGAGATCCAGGAGACGTATCCCGAGGACTACACCCGGCTCGTCGAGCGCACGGGTCTCGGTTCGGGCGAGGCGGAGGCGTGGGAGCGCGCCGCAGAGGCCATGTTCATCCCGTACAGCGAGAGCCTCGGCATCCACCCGCAGGATTCGCTCTTCCTCGAGCGCGAGGTCTGGGACCTCGCCCAGACGCCGGCCGATCAGCGTCCGCTGCTGCTGCACTTCCACCCGCTGGTGATCTACCGGTTCCAGGTGCTGAAGCAGGCGGATGTCGTGCTCGCGCTGTTCCTGCAGGGCAACCACTTCACCCCGGAGGAGAAGCGGGCCGACTTCGACTACTACGACCCGCTGACGACCGGTGATTCCACGCTGTCGGCGGTCGTGCAGTCCATCCTCGCCGCCGAGGTGGGATATCAGGACCTCGCCCAGCGGTACTTCGAGCAGTCGCTGTTCGTCGACCTGCACGATCTGCACCACAACGCCGCCGACGGTGTGCACGTCGCCTCCGCCGGCGGGGTGTGGACGGCGCTCGTCTGCGGCTTCGGCGGCATGCGCGATTACGCGGGCGAGCTCAGCTTCGATCCGCGCCTGCCGGCGGACTGGCCCTCGCTGTCGTTCCCGCTGCAGTGGCAGGGATCGGATCTGCAGGTCACGGTGACGAAGGATCAGCTCCGGCTGCGGGTGCGCAGCGGGGCGCCCGTCGCGTTCACCGTGCGGGACGTCGCGTACATCGCGACGACCGACGAGGCCATCGTGGTCCCGCTCGCCGACCAGGGGCCGCTGATCCCCGGACGCCCGACGCTGCGGCAGTTCGCCGACGCGCTGCGCGAGGACGGCACGAGGCTCTCGGCATCCGTTCCGGTCATCACGACGACGATCCCGATCATCGAGCCGATCGACTGATCAGGTGACCCGCCGAAGTGTCGGTGGCACGCCGTAGGCTGTTGAGGTGACCACAGCCCTCTACCGCCGCTACCGACCCGAGACGTTCGGCGAGATGATCGGGCAGTCCCAGGTGACCGATCCGCTGATGACCGCGCTGCGCGGTGACCGTGTCGGGCACGCCTACCTGTTCTCCGGGCCGCGCGGGTGCGGCAAGACGACCTCGGCGCGCATCCTCGCCCGCTGCCTGAACTGCGCGGCAGGGCCGACCGACACGCCCTGCGGCACCTGCGACAGCTGCGTCGAGCTCTCCCGCGCCGGCGGGGGATCGCTCGACGTCGTCGAGATCGACGCCGCGAGTCACAACGGCGTCGACGACGCGCGCGACCTCCGCGAGCGGGCGACGTTCGCCCCGAGCCGTGACCGCTACAAGATCTTCATCCTCGACGAGGCGCACATGGTGACGCCGCAGGGGTTCAACGCGCTGCTGAAGCTCGTCGAGGAGCCGCCGGAGCACGTGAAGTTCATCTTCGCGACGACCGAGCCCGAGAAGGTGCTCGGCACGATCCGCTCGCGCACGCACCACTACCCGTTCCGTCTCGTCCCGCCCGCCGCGATGCTCGAGTACGTCGCGAAGCTCTGCGGCGAAGAGGGCGTGATCGTCGAGCAGGGCGTGCTCCCGCTCGTGGTCCGTGCCGGCGGAGGGTCTCCGCGAGACACCCTGTCGCTGCTCGACCAGCTGATCGCCGGCTCCGACGCCCCGGCCGGCTCCGAGACCGTCACCGTCGGGTACGCCCGTGCCGTCGCCCTCCTCGGGTACACGCACGCGGCCCTGCTCGACGAGATCGTCGACGCGCTCGCCGCGGGCGACGCCGCAGCCGCCTTCCCCGCGATCGACCGCGTCGTGCAGACCGGTCAGGACCCCCGTCGCTTCGTCGACGATCTGCTCGAGCGGCTGCGCGACCTCATCGTGATCGCCGCCGTCGGCGCCGGTGCGTCGGCTGTCCTGCGCGGCATCGCCGAAGACGACCTCGAGCGCATGCGCGGGCAGGCGGCGGCCTTCGGCGCCTCCCGCCTCTCGCGCACGGCCGACGTCGTCAGCGCGGCTCTCGACGACATGAGCGGTGCGACCTCCCCGCGCCTGCACCTCGAGCTCATGGTGGCGCGCGTGCTCGCCGGAGCGACGGATGCCGTGGCGACCGCTCCAGCGGCCGCTGCCGAGCGCCCGGCGGCTCCCGCCTCCCGTGCCCAGGCGCCGGCCGCCGAGGCATCGAGGCCCGCCGCGGCACCGGCACCGGCGGCATCCGCACCGGCAACGGCCGCTGCGGCACCTGAGCCGGCGGTCGCTGCTGTCGCGACCCCTGCCGTCGATGCTCCGACCGTCGAGACCTCGGCCGAGACGACGGCGGCTCCGGATGCCGCGCCGCCCGCGCCGGAAGCCGCTCCCGCAACGGCTGTCCCCGCGGGGCCGGTGACCCTGGAGAGCGTCACCGCCGCCTGGCCCGCCGTGCTCACGCGTCTCGAGGGCATCAGCCGCACGTCCTGGCTGCTCGCGACAGCGGTGCAGCCGCTGGCGTACGTCACGGAGAGCGACGTGCTGACGCTCGGCTTCACGAGCCAGCACGACGTGGCCAAGTTCAAGGGGACGACGCCCGGCTCCGGACCGTCCGACCACCTGCGCACGGCCATCGAGCAGGAGCTCGGCGTGCGTGTGAAGTACATCCCCGCTCCGATGCCTTCCGGCGGTGCGCCGCGCCAGCCCGCGGCATCCGCCGCCTCGGCACCGTCCGACGCCGCGCCCGCATCGGAGCCTGCGTCAGCGGGGTCCTCCCGTCCGCAGGTCCGTGGCGCGTCCGCTCCCTCCGTGACGGAGTGGGCGGTCGCCCCCATCCCCACGGCGGAGCCCGCGGGCGAGGCGCCGGCGCCGGCATCCCCGCTTCCCGTCGATGACGAGCCCGAAGAGGTCGAGGCGGCGGCATCCGCGCCCGTTCCCCCCGCCGACGGCGCCGTGGATCGTGACGAGCCTCCCCTTCCGGGCGACGACGATGCTCCCGCCTTCGACGACGAGCCGCCGTACGACCCGGCCTACGAGCCGGCCGGAGCGTCACAGGGACCGCCGCCGCGTCAGGAACAGCGGGGGCCGTCCGCTCCCGCTGCTCCCGTAACTCCCCGGGCGCAGCGTGCACCCGCCGCTCCGCCCGTCGTCACCGATCGCGCGCCCTCCGTCGGGGGAGTGCAGCGCTACGGTGAGGCCGTGATCCGCCAGGTGCTCGGCGCGACCTTCCTGCGCGAAGAGCCCTACGAGCCCCCGACGAGGTTCTCCTGATGTACGACGGCATCGTTCAGGAGCTGATCGACGAGTTCGGTCGGCTCCCCGGCATCGGGCCGAAGTCGGCCCAGCGCATCGCGTTCCACATCCTGCAGACGCCGACGTTCGACGTCGCCCGCCTCGCGGAGCTGCTCACCGAGATCCGCATCCGCGTGCGGTTCTGCGAGGTGTGCGGCAACGTCGCCGAGCAGGAGCGGTGTGCGATCTGCCGCGACCCTCGACGCAGTCAGGCCCTGATCTGCGTCGTCGAAGACGCGAAGGACGTCGCGGCCATCGAGCGCACCAGAGAGTTCCGCGGGCTGTACCACGTGCTCGGCGGCGTGATCAGCCCCATCGCCGGCATCGGCCCCGACGATCTGCGCATCGCCCAGCTCATGACGCGGCTGGCCGACGGCACCGTGCAGGAGGTCATCCTGGCCACCAACCCCAACCTCGAGGGCGAGGCCACGGCGAGCTACCTCAGCAGACTGCTGACGACCATGCAGATCACCGTCTCGCGGCTGGCCTCCGGCCTCCCGGTCGGCGGCGACCTCGAATACGCCGACGAGGTCACCCTCGGTCGCGCCTTCGAGGGCCGGCGCGTCCTGTGAACGCCCAGGGAGGGTTCTCCCGCCGCGGTTGGCTCCTCTTCGGCGCGATGGCGCTGCTGTGGGGCGTGCCCTATCTCTTCATCAGCATCGCGGTCGAGTCGCTCTCCCCGCCCGCGATCGTGGCCGGCCGCACTCTCATCGCCGCAGTGCTGCTGCTGCCGTTCGCCCTCCGCGGCGGGGCGCTGCGCGCCGCCCTCAAGCACTGGCCGTGGGTGCTGGCCTTCGGGCTGGTCGAGATGGCCGGTCCCTTCGTGCTGCTGGGGCATGCCGAGATGACGCTGCCCTCGGGCATGACCGGTCTTCTGGTCGCCACGGTGCCCCTTTTCGCGGCCCTGATCGCCCTCGGCGGAGGGGATCGCGGCGTGCTCCGCCCTGCGCGGGGCATCGGCCTCCTCGTCGGCTTCGTGGGCGTCGGGATCGTGGTGGCGGGACCGGGGCTGTTCGGCGGCGAGGTCAGCCTGCTCGCCGCGGGCGAGGTGCTGCTCGTCGCGGTCCTCTACGCGATCGCCCCGTTCATCGTGGCGCGCAAGCTCGCCGATGTGCCCTCGCTCGGCACGATCACGCTGTCGCTGCTGATGATCGGCATCCTCTACCTCCCGATCGGTCTGCTCACCCAGCACGAGGTCCCGACGCTGCCGTCCATCGGCGCGCTCCTCGCTCTCGCGGTGATCTGCACGGCCGTCGCGTTCCTCGCGTTCTTCGCCCTCATCCGCGAGGTCGGACCGGTGCGCGCGCCGCTGTTCACCTACGTGAACCCCGTCGTGGCGATCGTGCTCGGCGCGATCGTGCTCTCCGAACCGCTGACGCCCGGGCTGCTCATCGGATTCCCGCTCATCATCGCCGGATGCTGGTTCGCGGCGACCGGCGGGCGCCTGCGGCGCGCCACCGGCGACCCGCTCGGCTCCGATCCGCTCGCATCCGATCCGCCTCCCGCCGCAGCGCTGCCGCCGGCTCCCTGACGCCTCGACGCGCTGCCCGTCTGCTCGTCCCTCCGCGACACATGCGCGGCGGGGTATACGGGCCGATCGTAGAATGAGCGGTGGGCGGATCCGCCCACCATCCCCGGGAGTGAACGTGGCCCTCATCGTGCAGAAGTACGGCGGCTCCTCTGTCGCCGACGCAGAGAGCATCAAGCGCGTCGCCAAGCGCATCGTCGACACGCGTCGCGCCGGGCACGACGTGGTCGTCGCCGTCAGCGCCATGGGCGACACGACCGACGAGCTGCTCGACCTCGCGAACGAGGTCGCTCCCATCCCCGCGCCGCGCGAACTGGACATGCTCCTCTCGAGCGGTGAGCGCATCTCGATGGCGCTGCTGGCGATGGCCATCCATTCGATGGGTTTCGAGGCGCGTTCCTTCACCGGCAGCCAGGCCGGCATGATCACCGACTCGCAGCACGGCGCGGCCCGCATCGTCGATGTGACGCCCGTGCGCCTGCGCGAAGCGCTCGACGAGGGCGCGATCGTCATCGTCGCCGGCTTCCAGGGCTTCAACCGCGACACCCGAGACATCACGACCCTCGGCCGCGGCGGCTCCGACACCACGGCGGTCGCCCTGGCCGCAGCGCTCGGGGCCGACGTCTGCGAGATCTACAGCGACGTCGACGGCATCTACACGGCGGACCCCCGGGTGATCCCGAAGGCGCAGAAGCTCGATCACGTCTCGACGGAGGAGATGCTCGAGCTCGCCGCCAACGGCGCCAAGGTGCTGTACATCCGCGCCGTCGAATACGCACGCCGTCACGGCGTGCTCATCCACTCCCGGTCGACGTTCTCGTCGGCCGAGGGCACGTACGTTCTGGGCGAGGGTATGAAGAACCCGCGCGAAGCCGAGGGAGCAGTCATGGAAGAACCGATCGTCGCCGGTGTGGCCACCGATTTCAGCCATGCCAAGATCACCGTCGCCGGTGTCCCCGACGTACCGGGCAAGGCGGCCGAGATCTTCAAGATCGTGGCGAGGTCCGGCGCGAACGTCGACATGATCGTGCAGAACGTCTCCGCGACGGGCCGCACCGACATCTCGTTCACCGTCCCCAAGGCGGATGCCGCGGCAGCGCTCAAGGCCCTGGCCGCCGAGCAGAACGAGGTCGGATTCCAGAACCTCGTGCACGACGACCAGATCGGCAAGCTCTCGGTCGTCGGCGCCGGCATGCGCACGCACTCCGGCGTCTCAGCGACGCTGTTCGAGGCCCTCTCGGCCGGCGGCATCAACATCGAGATGATCTCGACCTCCGAGATCCGCATCTCGGTCGTGCTGCGTGGTGACGACCTCGCCGAGGCGGCACGCACCGTGCACACGGCCTACGGCCTCGACGGCGACTCCGAGGCCACCGTCCACGCCGGCACAGGTCGTTGACCCCACCCGCCCTCGCCCCCGTGACGGCGCGGTAGACTCACCGCAACCCTGACACCGGCGCCAGGCGCGGCATCCGCATCCCGACGCTGCGCCCGACGCTTCGTACGCAGCATCCGCACGACGCCAAGGAACATCATGACCCGCATCTCCGATTCAGGACTCTCCGTCGCCATCGTCGGCGCCACCGGCCAGGTGGGCACCGTCATGCGCGAGATTCTCGCCGAGCGGGCGTTCCCGATCCGCGAGCTGCGGCTCTTCTCGTCGTCGCGCTCCGCGGGCACGGCGATTGAGTTCGGCGGAGCGACCGTGATCGTCGAAGACGTCGAGACAGCGGTTGCCGCCGGCATCGACATCGCCCTGTTCTCCGCCGGCGCGACCGCCAGCCGCGCCTACGCGCCGCGCTTCGCCGCGGCGGGCGCCGTGGTCGTCGACAACTCGAGCGCCTGGCGCAACGACCCCGAGGTCCCGCTCGTCGTCAGCGAGGTCAACCCGCACGCGATCGACGATCGCCCCAAGGGCATCATCGCGAACCCGAACTGCACCACGATGGCGGCCATGCCCGTCCTGAAGGCGCTGCACGCGGATGCCGGCCTCGAGCGCCTGATCGTCTCGACGTATCAGGCGGTCTCCGGCTCCGGCCTCGCCGGTGCGCAGGAGCTGCTCGGACAGATCGAGGGGGTCCTCGCCCAGGGCGACACGCTCCGCCTCGTGCACGACGGCTCGGCCGTCGACTTCCCGCAGCCCGAGAAGTACGTCGCCCCCATCGCCTTCGACGTCATCCCGTTCGCGGGCAACCTCGTCGACGACGGACAGAACGAGACCGACGAGGAGAAGAAGCTCCGCAACGAGAGCCGCAAGATCCTCGAGCTGCCCGACCTGCGCGTCGCCGGCACCTGCGTGCGTGTCCCGGTCTTCACCGGGCACTCGCTGTCGATCCACGCCGAGTTCTCGAAGGACATCACACCGGAGCGCGCCACCGAGCTGCTCGCGGCGGCCCCCGGCGTCGCCCTCGAAGAAGTTCCGACCCCGCTCCAGGCAGCCGGCAAGGACCCGAGCTTCGTCGGTCGCATCCGCGCCGACCAGTCCGCACCCGAGGGCAAGGGTCTCGTGCTGTTCATCAGCAACGACAACCTGCGCAAGGGAGCGGCGCTCAACGCGGTGCAGATCGCCGAGGTGCTCGCCGAGCGTCTCGCCGTCATAGCCTGACCGCATCGCCGCCATGCGCATCCGGTCTCATCGGGCCGTCCGCGCGGACCTGGGCTGGCTCTGAGACCCGTGCGGCCGAACTAGACTGATCTGGTGACTGAAAACGTCGATGTCGTCCTGATCGGCGGTGGCATCATGAGCGCCACCCTGGGTACTCTGCTGCACGAGCTGCAGCCGGAGTGGAAGATCGTCGCCTTCGAGCGACTCTCCGATGTCGCCCAGGAGAGCTCGAACCCCTGGAACAACGCAGGAACCGGTCACGCCGCCCTGTGCGAGCTGAATTACATGCCGCAGCAGGGCGACGCGCCTCTCGACCCGGCGAAGGCCGTCTCGATCAACGAGCAGTTCCAGCAGAGCCGTCAGTTCTGGTCGTCGCTGGTCGACAAGGGCGTGCTCGACGCGCCGTCGACCTTCATCAACGCGACTCCGCACATGACCTTCGTGCGTGGCGAGAAGGACGTCGCCTACCTCAAGGCCCGCTACGAGGTGCTCAAGGAGCAGCCGCTGTTCGCGGGCATCGAGTACAGCGAGGACTCGCGCGTCATCAACAAGTGGGCGCCGCTCCTCATGCAGCAGCGTCGCAAGGGCGAGCCCTTCGCGGCCACACGCGTTCCGGCGGGGACCGACGTCGACTTCGGCGCCCTCACGCACCAGCTGTTCGACCACCTCACCGCCTCCGGCGTCGAGCTGCGCACGAACCACGAGGTGCGCAGCCTGAAGAAGCAGAAGGGCGGCGGCTGGCTGGTCAAGTACCGCACGACGATCGGCCGCACCCCGAACGAGGTCAAGGCGCGCTTCGTGTTCGTCGGTGCGGGCGGCTGGGCGCTCAAGCTGCTGCAGAACTCCGGCATCCCCGAGATCAAGGGCTACGGCGTCTTCCCCATCGGAGGACAGTTCCTCAAGACGACGAACCCGACGGTCGTCGCGCAGCACAAGGCGAAGGTGTACTCGCAGGCCTCGGTCGGCGCCCCGCCCATGTCGGTCCCGCACCTCGACACCCGCGTCGTGGGCGGGGAGGCCTCGCTCATGTTCGGCCCCTTCGCGACGTTCAGCCCCAAGTTCCTCAAGAACGGCTCGATGCTCGACATCGTCTCGCAGGTGCGCGCGCACAACCTGATGCCGATGCTGCAGGTCGCGGTCAAGAACCCCGATCTCATCACGTATCTCGTGGGCGAGCTGCTGAAGAACCACGCGAAGAAGGTCGACAGCCTGCGCACCTTCATGCCGACCGCGAAGGACGAGGACTGGACCCTCATCGACGCCGGTCAGCGTGCCCAGGTGATGAAGAAGGATCCGCAGAAGGGCGGCATCCTCCAGTTCGGCACCGAGGTGGTCTCGTCGGCCGACGGATCGATAGCCGGCCTCCTCGGCGCATCGCCCGGCGCATCGACGGCCGTCCCGATCATGCTCCAGCTGCTCAAGACCTGCTTCCCGGCTGAGTACGCGGGCTGGGAGCCCGAGCTGCGCGCGCTCATCCCGACGTTCGGCGAGCAGCTGAACAAGGATGCCGAGCTCGCGGAGGAATCCACGGCGGCGACCGCCGCGACCCTCGGCATCAACGCCTGAGCCGGCACCGTGGCGAAGCTCTACTTCCGCTACGGCGCGATGAACTCCGGCAAGTCGACCTCGCTGCTGCAGGCCGCGTACAACTACGAGGAGCGCGGGCAGCATGTGCTGCTCGCCAAGCCCGCGATCGACACCAAGGGGGCGTCCGAGATCGCCAGCCGGCTCGGCGTCACGCGCGAGGTGGACTTCCTGATCGGCCCGGGGGATGACGCCCGGCGCCTGTTCGGCGAGCACCGCGAGCGCATCCGGCGTTCGGCGGAAGAGGAGCTGATCCCGAGCGGGCCGGTCGATGTGGCCTGCCTCCTCATCGACGAGGCGCAGTTCCTCACGCCACCGCAGGTCGACGACCTGTTCCGGATCGCGATCGAGGATCGCATCCCGGTCATGGCCTACGGCATCCGCAACGACTTCCTGACCCATGCGTTCCCCGGCTCCGCCCGCCTGCTGGCGATCGCGCACTCGCTGGAGGAGCTCAAGACGATCTGCCGCTGCGGACGGAAGGCCGTGTTCAACGGCCGCGTCATCGGAGGGCGGTTCGTCTTCGACGGCGATCAGGTCGCGATCGACGAGGGGGCCGACGGCTCCGCCGCGCCCGAGCTGACGACGTACGAGTCGCTGTGCGGCACCTGCTACCTCGAGGAGTCCGGCGGACGCCTGGGCTGAGCGCTCGACCTCTTCTCGCCGACTCTCTTCTCGCCGACTCTCTTCTCGCCGAACGGCCCCTTTGAGGGCGAACGGCACCTCTGGGTGCGTCCTCAAAGGGACGGCTCGCGCACAGAGGGGCGGTTCGGCCGGTTCGCGCCGCCGACGTTGCGTGGTCTGACCACACGCGCTACTGTGGTCAGACCACATGCCGCGGCACCCGCGCCCGCGTGCCGCGACGAGGAGGACGGATGCCGGAGCAGCAGCCCGCGCGCGCCTGGCGTCTCGTGCTCGAGCACATCGAGCGCGATCTCCTCGACGGACGCCTCGGCCCGGGCGACGGGCTGGCCTCGGAGCGGGACCTGGCGAGCGAACTGGGTGTCGGTCGATCGAGCGTGCGCGAGGCCTTCCGCGTCCTC
Source organism: Microbacterium sp. LWH11-1.2 (assembly GCF_038397745.1). Lineage (NCBI taxonomy): Bacteria > Bacillati > Actinomycetota > Actinomycetes > Micrococcales > Microbacteriaceae > Microbacterium > Microbacterium sp. LWH11-1.2. The sequence goes on from NZ_CP151636.1 coordinate 2,176,419, forward strand.
GAGGTCATGGGGCTGATCCGCACAGCCACGGGCTCCGGGCCCCAGTCCGGTGCCATCGTGATCGCGACCCCGACCGGCGGGATGTCGGCGCTGCTGCGGCTCCAGGTCGCGGCCCAGGGGTTTCCGCTCGCCGACGTGGTGCAGACGCGTCTGGTGCTCGAAGACGCCGTCGTCGGGGCTATGGCGGCATCCGATGAGCGGGACACGGCCCGCGCGCACGAGCTCCTCGAGGCGATGGACGCGGCAGACCTCACCCCGGAGGAGTTCCTCGCCCTCGACGCGCAGCTGCACCTCTCTCTGGCCGAGGGCAGCGGCAACACCGTCATCGCGGCGATGATGGCGGGGCTGCGCTCGTCGATCGAGTCGTACGTGCAGGGCGGGGTCGCCGCGATCCCCGACTGGGAGGCCATGGCCGCCCGGCTGCGCATCGAGCACCACGAGCTGGTCTCCGCGATCGACGCCGGCGACGCCGATGCCGCGCGATCCCTCGTGCGCGCCCACATCACCGGCTACTACACGCAGATACTGACCCCCTGATCCTGACCCCCTGATCCGCACCGAGAGGCACACCATGGTCCAGCGCCAGCTTCCCAACCCCGCAGAGCTGCTCGAGCTCATGAAGTTCAAGAAGCCCGAGCTCGACGGCCGCAAGCGCCGCCTCGACGCCGCTCTCACGATCGACGATCTGCGCTCGATCGCCAAGCGCCGCACCCCGAAGGCGGCCTTCGACTACACCGACGGCGCCGCTGAGGGCGAGCTCTCGCTCACCCGCGCGCGTCAGGCGTTCCAGGACGTGGAGTTCCACCCGGGCATCCTCCGCCCAGCGCCGACCGTCGACACGAGCGTCGAGATCCTCGGCGGGCCGTCCGCTCTGCCGTTCGGCATCGCCCCCACCGGCTTCACGCGGCTCATGCAGACCGAGGGTGAGGTCGCCGGCGCAGGCGCCGCGGCCGCCGCCGGCATCCCGTTCACCCTCTCGACGCTCGGCACGACGTCGATCGAGGGCGTCAAGGCCGCCACCCTTCGAGAGCCTCAGGGACCGGTCCCCGGACGGAACTGGTTCCAGCTGTACGTGATGCGCGACCGTGAGATCTCCTACGAGCTCACCCGCCGCGCGGCCGCCGCCGGCTTCGACACCCTGCAGTTCACGGTCGACACCCCGGTCGCCGGCGCCCGTCTGCGCGACAAGCGCAACGGCTTCAGCATCCCTCCGCAGCTGACGCTCGGCACGATCATCAACGCGATCCCGCGGCCCTGGTGGTGGTTCGACTTCCTGACCACCCCGAAGCTCGAGTTCGCGTCGCTGAGCACCACGGGCGGTACCGTCGGCGAGCTGCTGGACGCCGCGATGGACCCGACGATCAGCTACGACGACCTGGCGGTGATCCGCGACCTATGGCCCGGCAAGATCGTCATCAAGGGCGTGCAGAACGTCGAGGACTCGATCCGCCTGCGCGATGAGGGCGTCGACGGCATCGTGCTCTCGAACCACGGCGGGCGCCAGCTCGACCGCGCCCCGATCCCGTTCCACCTGCTTCCCGAGGTCCGCAAGGCGGTCGGGGACGACTTCACGGTGATGATCGACACCGGCATCATGAACGGCGCCGACATCGTGGCGGCGGTGGCGCTGGGGGCGGACTTCACGCTCATCGGGCGCGCCTACCTGTACGGACTGATGGCGGGTGGTCGCCAGGGCGTCGATCGCACGATCGCGATCCTGCGCAGCGAGATCGAGCGCACCATGCGGCTGCTCGGCGTCTCGTCGCTCGCGGAGCTCGAGCCCGGACACGTCACGCAGCTCACCCGCCTGGTGCCGGTGTCGCGCGCGGTGACCGAGGCGGTCGTCCGCTGACCGGGGAAGCGGTCAGGCCGAGGTGACGGCGGCGCGGGCACGTGGCGGCCAGGGCACGAGCATCGAGGTGGTGCGCCGGTACTCCGCATAGGCGGGATACTTGCCCGCTGTGATGGACTCGGTGAAGATCGTCGATCCGATGAACAGCACGGTGAGCAGGGCAGGACCGATGATGGTCGGGTTCAGCGCTCCGCCCAGGATGCCGGCGCCCCCGGCCACCGCGGCCGTCGCGCCGATGGCGTAGAACGCCCACCACTGCGCCTGCTCGAAGAAGAAGTTCGGGTGACGGCTGTAGCGGAACAGGCCGTCGGTCGCGAAGCCGGGAGCGAGCGTGCCGCCGGCATTCTTCTTGCGCTGGTGGAAGCGCCACTGCTGCTGGTCGGCGACGGTCTCACCCACGAGGAACCCCAGGAACGCGGCCACGAAGAGCGCGTCCCACCCGGTGAGGCCGGAGGGGTTCTGCGCGGCGACGGCGGCGGGGAGCGTGATCAGCACCAGCAGCGTCATCTGGTAGCCGATGATGAACAGCACGTTGAAGACCTGGAACTGCCACGGCTTCATCCGCTTCCGCAGGATGGCCCACCGGTAGTCCTCCATGCCCGTGTACCCGCCCTTGCGGGCGAAGTTGAAGGTCAGACGTACGCCCCACAGGGTGGCGAGCACCCCCATCAGCACCACGCGCGCCGAGCCGTCGCCCGCGGCGAAGGCCCCGCCGACGAAGATCCACACGTACACGACCGGAACGATCGACCAGGCGCGATCCACCCAGGACGTGTCACGGGTGATCAGCGAGAGCGCCCAGCAGGCGAGACCGGCGATCGCGGCGACGATGATGACGATCAGCAGGGCATCCATGACGCCATGCTAGATCCCCGTCGCGGATCGGCGGCGATTCAGAGCGTCGGGAGGAGCGCGTCGAGCCGGTCGGCGGTGTCTTCCCAGCCCTCGACCGACACGGACGGCACGCCGATCGCGAGCACCGGGTAGTCGTTGCCGCCCTCGTCGAGGCGGTCGCCGTAGAAGAGCATGGCGGACAGGGGGATGCCGGTGTGCTCGGCGAGCCGCCGCATGCCGAACGCCTTGTCGATGCCCGCCTGCGTGATGTCGATCGAGGTCGACCCGCCGGAGCGCACCTCGAGCCCGGGCAGCCGTGCGCTGACGGCGTCACGCAGCAGGGCGCGCTTGGAGCCCGTCGGGTCCCACGCGTGCTTCGCCGCGCGCGGGGCGCGCTGGCCGAGGGCCGAGAAGGTGATCTGCGAACCTCGGTCCTCGAGGATCTCGCCCCAGGGCTCTGTCTCCCACAGCCCGAGGCGTTCGGCCTCCTCGCGGAGCGCGGTCAATGCGGCGGTCTTCTCGGCGTCGCTGAGGTCGTGCGCGTACACGGGAGTGAAGTCGGTGCCGTCGTGCCGAAGGTACCGCGTGCCGCAGGTCGGCAGCAGGTGCAGGCGCGCGAGGTCGGCGGCATCCGCGTCGCCGAGCCGGGCGATCACCTGCGTGCGGAACTGCGCCTCGTTGCCGCCCGAGATGATCGCGACATCGACGGAGCGCAGCAGCGCCCGGAGGAGGTCGGCGATGCGCTGGTCGATCAGGCCCTTGGACGGAGCGAGCGTGTCGTCGAGGTCGAAGGCGACGAGTGCGGGAGCGGGAGCGGTCATGATGCCTCCAGCGTAGGAGATGGCTGCGGAGCGAAGCGCGGCGCGAACGCGAGTGTGCACAGCACAGCGAACGCGACGCCGGCGGTCGCTCCGGAGGAGTTGGCGATCACGTCGGTCAGGGTCGCCGCGCGGTGCGGCAGCGCGACACGCTGAGCCGCCTCGATCGAGAGCGACAGCAGCGGTCCGACCAGCAGCGACAGCAGCCACACCCGGCGGGGGAGCAGCACGAAGGCGAGCACCCCGACCGGGAGGAAGACGAGGATGTTGGCGATGACTTCGAGGCGCGTGAAGTCGAGGGCGGTCCACCCCAGCTGCTGGATCGTCGAGAGCACGAGATCCAGCAGATTCGGCATCGTCTGCTCGACCCGCGACGGCGTCAGCGTCAGCAGGGCGAGGCCGGCGAGGAAGGGGATGCCGAGGGCCAGAGCCCATGCGCGGGTGTGACGGCGCGGCGGGGGAAGCAGAGAGCCCATGAGTCCCTTCCGTGCGCTGTCTCCGTACAGAGAAGGCCGCCCCTGAGGGCGGCCTTCCGGTGTCACTGGTCGGGGTGACAGGATTTGAACCTGCGACCTCTTCGTCCCGAACGAAGCGCGCTACCAAGCTGCGCCACACCCCGTTTGCAACCCTCCGAGTCTACAGGGAAATGTCCCGTGCGCCGAATCGTGAGCGCGATCACGTCCGAGCGGTCAGGGTGAGCAGCGTGGCCTCCGGGCGGCAGGCGAAACGGACCGGTGCATAGATCGAGTGGCCGCAGCCGGCGCTGACGTTCAGGGGGACCGTGCGGTCGCCGTGGGACCAGGTGCTGAGTCCCTTGGCCTGCTTCAGCGGGATGTCGCAGTTCGCCACCAGCGCGCCGTAGCCGGGCAGGCACACCTGGCCGCCGTGCGTGTGGCCCCCGAAGATCGCGTCCGCGCCGAGGCCGGTGAAGCCGTTGAGGATCCGCTGGTAGGGAGCATGGGTGACGCCGAGCCGCGTGATGCCGGCATCCGCTGCGCCGAGGTCGCCGATCGCGGCGGGCAGCAGATCGAGCCGATCCCAGTCGCGGTGCGCGTCGTTCACGCCGAAGAAGTCGACCGTGTTGCCGGCGACGGTCAGCCGCGCGGCCGCGTTGTCGAGATCGGTCCAGCCGAGCTCGTCGGTGAAGTACCGGTCCAGTGCCTCGGTGTCGAGGGTCTCGGGTTCGTGCTGCTTCTTCGACGGGCCGAGGAAGTACCGCAGCGGATTGCGCGGAGACGGGCCGACGACATCGTTCGAGCCGTGCACGAACACCCCGGGGATGCCGGCGAACGGATCGAACGCGCGGCGGATGCCCACGAGTCCGTCGCGGTGCCCGAGGTTGTCGCCGGTGTTGACGACGAGGTCGGGCTTCAGCTGCGCGAGCGACGCCAGCCAGTCCTGCTTGCGGTGCTGCCAGGGCGCCATGTGCGCATCCGAGATGTGCAGGACGCGGATGGGCGTCGAGCCGGGGGAGAGCGCGGGTGCCGTCTCCTCACGAAGCGTGAAGAGATAGCGCTCGATGCCGATGCCCCACACCGCCGCCGCGACACCCGCGGCCCCCACCGCGCCGAGCGCGATGAGGGCCGGGTGTGCGGATCGGCCGGAGGCTACTGGCACGTCACGCCGACGGTGGTGGCCTTGCTGGCCGCGGCTCCCGGGGCGGGATCCGACCCGGTCACGGCGGCCGTCGGAGGATTGCAGGAGGCGTCGAAGCTGATCTTCGTGAAGCCCGCCGCGATCAGTGCGGCCTGAGCCTGCGCCTTCGACATCCCCACCAGGTTCGCGGGCACGGTCGTTCCGGAGCCGTTGCTGGTCGCGACCGTGATCGTCGCACCGGCCGGAGCCTGGCCGTTCGGATCCTGGGCCGCGACGAGACCGGCGGCGAGGTTGCTGTCGATCTCTCCACCCTGCGAGAACTGGAAGCCGGCGCCCTCGAGGGTCGCCTTCGCGGCATCCACGGTCATGCCCACCACGCTGGGCACGTCCGTCAGAACGACCTTGGTGAGGTTGCGGTCGGGCTGCGGGAAGTCGTCGCCGCCGTAGGCCGCGTTCGCGGCGGCCTGCGCCACCTCGGCCAGCGGGTAGCGCAGGTCGTTGAGCTGCCAGTCGCCGTACCATTCGCGGTAGATGTTGTCCTGGCCCTGGGTGCGGCCGACCCACGCGGCGGTCGCGACCTTGGTGCTGGCCTCGATCATCATCGTGCCGTATTCGTTGTGCGTGCCCGTCTTTCCGATCAGCGGCGTGCCGTCGCCCGGGTTGGCCCGGCTTCCGGTGCCGCCCGAGTTCATGACGCCCTGGAGGGCGTAGGCGGCGGTCGCCGCGACCTCGGGGCTGATGACGCCGGCGGTGCACGATGATGCCGGGAGCTCGCGGTCCTTGCCGTCGGCGCCGATGACGCGATCGATCGCTCGGGGGGTGCACAGCGTGCCGCCGCTCGCGACCGTCGCGTAGGCGTTGGCCATGGCCAGCGGCGAGATGTTCTTCGAGCCGAGCACGTCGAAGGGGACGTTGCTGTCGGTGGTCTTCTCGCCCGTGGCGACCGTGACGCCCATGCGGTCGGCGACCTTGTTGATGTCGCAGAGGTCGAGCTTGGACGCCATCGCGAAGAAACCGCTGTTCAGCGACTGCGCCGTGAAGTTCATCACGGTCCCGGTGTAGCCGGCCGCGCTGTTGAAGTTCCCGATCTCGCGGGTGTTGGCGGTCATGGTGCCGCCGCCGCAGGCCGCCGCGGTGAACTTCATGTTCGTCTGCAGGCTGCCGTCGACCCGCTCGTTGACGGAGTGCCCCTTCTCGAGCCAGTCGATCAGGGTGAAGAGCTTGTATGTCGACCCGACGGGGAACCCGACCGAGTCGCCGTTCTTCTTGTCGCCGGCGAACACCAGCGAGGTGTAGTCCGGACTGTCGGTGATCGTCTCGCTGAACAGCGTGTTCTGCGTCATCGAAAGGATGCGGCCGGTGCCGACCTCGATCGAGGTGCCCGTCGCACCGAAGTACGCGCCGTAGCTCGTCGGGACGATGTCGGCCATCGTCTGGGCGGCCGGCTCCTGGATGCGGAAGTCCAGCGACGTGAAGATCTTGAGGCCACCGCGGCGGAGCAGATCACGACGATCCTGCAGGGTCTCGCCGAACGACGGGTCCGTCTCGATGATCGACTTCACGTACTGGCAGAAGTACGCGTTGCGTCCGGCCGACGCGCAGCCCTGCGTCGGCGGGTTGAGCAGCGGCTCGATGGCGGAGGCATCCGCCTCGTCGTACTGCGCCTGCGTGATCTTGCCGTCGGTGAGCATGCGGCCGAGCACGTAGTGACGCCGGTCCTTGGTCAGCGAGTACCCGTCTTCGGCTCCGTTGACCGCGGTGCCGTCGTCGTTCGTCGACGTGCCCTCCGGCTGGTCGATGCGGAAGGTGTTCGGGTTCTGCACGATGCCGGCGAGCGTCGCCGCCTGCGCGACGGTGAGGTTCGCGGCGGTCGTGGAGAAGTAGTAGTTGGCTGCGGATTCGATGCCGTAGACCGTGCCGCCGAAGTTGGCGATGTTGAGGTAGCCGAGAAGGATGTCGTTCTTCGAGAAGTCCTTCTCGATCTGGATCGCGTAGCGCATCTCCTGGAGCTTGCGCTCGATGCCCTTGCTGCCGACCGCGTTCGTCGCGTCGAGCCAGCACTGCTGCAGCTCTTCCGAGTACGTCTCGGAGGTCGTGTCGACCTCCTGCTCGCACTGCTGGATCAGCACGTTCTTGACGAACTGCTGGCTGATCGTCGAGGCGCCGCGACTCGACGTGCCGCGCACGTTGTCGACCAGGGCCTTGACGGTGGCGCCGACGTTCACGCCGCCGTGGCTGTAGAAGTTCTTGTCCTCGCTCGAGAGGATCGCGTCGTACAGTGCCGGGGCGACCTGCTCATAGGTGACCGGGACGCGGTTCTGCTCGTAGAACGAGGCGAGCTCGACCGGGGTGCCGTCGGGAGCCGTCGCGTAGATGGTCGACTGCTCCATCGGAGTACCCGGGTTGAGGTTCTCGGGGAGCTGGTCGAACAGGGTCAGAGCCTGGGTGCCGGCGACTCCGGTCATGGCGAGGACCGGGGTGACGCTCGCCGTGACCAGCAGACCGGCGACGGCGCTCAGACCGACGAGCCCGACGAGACCGCCGAGCACGCCTCTCACCGTTCGATTCTTCTTTTGGGGCATACGCTTGATCGTAGGGGAGTTCCCTGAATACCGCCTTTGACGAGCCTGCACCCTCGAACCGCCGGGTTTCGAGCCTGCCACCACGGGGTGCGGCGCCCGAATCGACAGGAGTGCCATGACCACGTGGGAATACCTGACCACGCCGCTGCTGATCCACAACACGGCTGCGATCCTCAACAACTGGGGCAAGCAGGGCTGGGAGCTGGTCCAGGTCGTACAGGGTCCGGAGGGCGGCCTGGTCGCCTACCTGAAGCGTCCCGTGACGTCCGACGCCTCGGCGAACGCCGGCCTCGCGGCCGCGGCTGAAGCCGCTCGCCAGTTCGAGGGAGGCGCGGCATGACCGTCTCCGCACGCCTCGCCGAGCTCGGCATCGAGCTGCCGGCCGTCGCCGCTCCCGTCGCCGCATACGTGCCCGCCGTCGTCCACGACGGCCTCGTCTACACCTCCGGTCAGCTGCCGTTCACCGCGGGCGCCCTCCCCGCGACGGGCAAGCTCGGCGCAGAGATCACGGCCGAGGACGCCAAGGGCTACGCCCGCACCTGCGCGCTGAACGCGCTGGCCGCGGCAGCGGATGCCGCGGGCGGCGTCGACCGCATCGCCGGCGTGCTGCGGGTCGGCGGCTTCGTGGCATCCGTCCCGGAGTTCTCCGGGCAGCCGGGCGTCATCAACGGCGCCAGCGAGGTCCTCGGCGAGATCTTCGGCGACGCCGGCCGGCACGCGCGCGCCGCCGTCGGTGTGCCGGTGCTCCCGCTCGACAGCCCGGTCGAGGTCGAGGTCACGTTCATCCTCGCCTGACACGTCGACAGGCTCAGCGACCCGTGGGTCCCTGAGCCTGTCGAGGGGCGCCGGCTACTTGACCTGCGCCGAGATGATGCTCATGACCGCCGTGTCGGCCAGTGTCGTGGTGTCGCCGACCTCGCGTCCCTCCGCGACATCGCGCAGCAGACGGCGCATGATCTTCCCCGAGCGCGTCTTCGGCAGCTCGCCGACGATGTACACGTCGCGAGGACGCGCGATCGCGCCGATCTGCTCGCCGACCCAGAGCCGCAGCAGCTGGGCGAGTCCCGCGGGGTCGTGCGCGGCGAGGTAGCTCTCCTTGATGATCACGAAGGCGACGACCGCCTGGCCCGTGGTCTCATCCGAGGCGCCGACGACCGCCGCCTCGGCCGTGGCCTCGTGCGCCACCAGCGAGGACTCGATCTCGGCGGTCGACAGGCGGTGACCCGACACGTTCATGACGTCGTCCACGCGTCCGAGCAGCCAGAGGTCGCCGTCCTCGTCGAGGCGCGCGCCGTCGCCGGCGAAGTAGTACCCCTGCTCCTCGAACTTCTCCCAGTACGTCTCGCGGAAGCGCTCCGGGTCGCCCCAGATGCCGCGCAGCATGCTGGGCCACGGTTCGGTGACGACGAGGAGTCCGCCGCTGCCGTTGCCGACCTCGACGCCCTTCTCGTCGACCACGTCGATCGTGATGCCGGGCAGCGGCACCTGCGCGGAGCCGGGCTTGGTCGCAGTGACCCCGGGGAGGGCCGAGACCATGATCGCGCCGGTCTCGGTCTGCCACCAGGTGTCGACGATCGGCGCCTTGTTCGCGCCGATGACCTCGCGGTACCACATCCACGCCTCGGGGTTGATCGGCTCGCCCACCGAGCCCAGCAGGCGGAGCGACGAGAGGTCGAACTTCGCCGGGATGCTGCGGCCGATCTTCATGAACGAGCGGATCGCGGTCGGTGCGGTGTAGAAGATCGAGACCTTGTACTTCTCGATGATCTCCCACCAGCGGCCGGGGTGCGGAGCATCCGGCGTGCCCTCGTACAGCACCTGCGTGGCGCCGTTGGCGAGCGGACCGTAGGCGACGTACGAGTGCCCGGTCACCCAGCCGATGTCGGCCGTGCACCAGTACACGTCCGTCTCCGGGTGGAGGTCGAACACGTACTTGTGCGAGTACGCCGCCTGGGTGAGGTAGCCGCCGGACGTGTGCAGGATCCCCTTCGGCTTCCCCGTGGTGCCGGACGTGTAGAGGATGAAGAGCGGATTCTCGGCGGGGAAGGCCTCGGCCGTGTGATCGGCGGATGCCGTGGGCACGGCGTCGTGCCACCAGACATCGCGACCCTCCACCCAGTCGACGTCGTTTCCGCCGCGCTGGACGACGAGCACGTGCTCGACCGTCTGCTGCTCGCCCTCTCCGCGGTCGCCGAGCGCCTGGTCGACGGCCGGCTTCAGCGCGGACACCTTGCCCTTGCGGTAGCCGCCGTCGGCCGTGATGACGACCTTCGCGCCCGCGTCGTCGATGCGTGCGCGGAGGCTGTCGGCGCTGAATCCGCCGAAGACCACGGAGTGGATGGCACCCAGTCGGGCCACGGCGAGCATGGAGGCGATGGCCTCGGGGATCATCGGCAGGTAGATCGCCACGCGGTCGCCCTGGCCGACGCCGAAGCCCGCCAGCACGTTGGCCGTGCGCTTGACCTCATCGGTGAGCTCGGCGTACGTGATGCTGCGGCTGTCGCCGGGCTCGCCCTCCCAGTGCAGCGCGATCCGGTCGCCGTTGCCCTCCTCGACGTGGCGGTCTAGGCAGTTGTACGCGACGTTGAGCTCGCCGTCGTCGAACCACTTCGCGAACGGCGGGTTGGTCCAGTCGAGAACCTGCGTGAAAGGCGTGTGCCAGTGCAGGAGGTCGCGGGACTGCTCGCCCCAGAAGGCCTCGCGATCCGCGGACGCGCGCTCGTAGATCTCGGGCGACGACACGGACTGGGCGACGAATTCCTCCGACGGCGGGAACTTCCGGGTCTCGTCGAGAAGGTGGTCGATCTGGCTGCTCATCAGCAGGCGCTCCTTTGCGGCATCACGGGTCATGCGGGCACGGCGTGACTCTGCCACCGCCGTGTCAGGGCGAATCTATCCCCGGCGCCCGAGCGCGCATACTGCCGAAAGTCGGTAGTGGAGCGGGTTTTGTCAGGACGGTCGCCTTGCGTACACTCGACGTCAGCCGAATTCTCATTCGTGCCTTGGTGCGCCCGATTCCCCCGATCGTGGCCCACCGTGGGCGGCATCTCATTCCCCCCGTGAGATGCCGCCCATTTCCGTTGGGAGCGCTCTCGCTCTCAACTGGTGCTGCGCCATCTCCCGGTTCTGCACGGGAACACCGATGCCGGGGCTTCTGCACAGCACACGGCGTCGGCCGCTGTGCGGCGGTCGCCGTGACCGAGGCTCGGCATAGCTTCGCGTCATGGCCGATTCCTTCGTCATCCAGCCGCGAGGCGGAACGCGCTCAGCGCTCGCTGAAGCGAACGTCTCCGAGCGACTGCGTGTGGACCCGGCCTTCGGACCGCTCGCCGAGCACTGCGTCGATGACACCGTCACCGACGTCTTCGTCAACGGAGCGGACGGATTGTTCATCGACCGGGGGAGCGGCGCCGAGCCCGTGTCCACCTGGAGGGCGTCGGAGCGCGAGGTCCGCGACCTGGCGGTAGCGCTCGTCGGGCTCGGAGGTCGGCACCTCGACGATCAGGCGCCGTGCGTCGATGTGCGCCTCGACTCCGGCATCCGCGTCCACGCCGTGCTGGCGCCGGTGTCGACGACGGGGACCGCGCTGTCCATCCGGATTCCTCGTGTGCGCGCCGCCGACCTCGATGCACTCGCGGCGCTCGGATCCTTCGACGCCCGCCAGCAGAGCTGGCTCACGACGCTGGTCGCCGAGCGGGCGAACATCCTCATCACGGGCGGCACCGGCACGGGCAAGACGACCCTGCTCTCGGCGCTGCTGTCCGAGGTCTCCGCCGCCGAGCGCATCGTCACGATCGAAGACGTCGCGGAGCTCCGCCCTCGCCACCCTCATCACGTCGCGCTCGAGGCGCGTCAGGCCAACCTCGAGGGCGCGGGCGGGATCAGTCTCGCCCGGCTGGTGCGGGAGTCGCTGCGCATGCGGCCCGATCGCCTCGTGGTCGGGGAGTGTCGCGGTGAGGAGGTGCGGGAGCTGCTCACCGCCCTGAACACCGGGCACGACGGCGGCGCGGGCACCCTGCACGCGAGCGGTCTGCGCGACGTGCCGGCGCGCCTCGAGGCGCTCGGGGCCCTCGCCGGGATGGATGCCACGGCGCTCGCCCGGCAGGCCGTCAGCGCCTTCACGATGGTGCTGCACCTCGAGCGCGCGCCCGACGGCACCCGGCGCATCGCCCAGGCGGGACGGCTCGTCCTGGACCGAGAGCGACTCGGCATCGAGGAGGTCTGGCCGTGGTGATCCGGTTCGGCCGACCGGCCGTGATCGAACCCGATGCGGCGGATGCGGCGACCTCGGTGCAGTCCCTCGCCGTGCTGCTCCAGGCGGGCGCCGTGCCGCTCGTCGCCTGGCGACACCTCGCCGAGACAGGCGATCGGCATGCCGCGTCCGTCGTGGACCGCGTGGCGTCGGGGGTGCCCCTGCTCGACGCGATCGAGGCCGAGGGTGGCGCGTGGGCCGATCTGGCCGCCGCGTGGGAGATCGCGACGACCGTCGGCGCGCCGCTGGCCGAGGTGCTCCGCATGATCGCCGAGACGCTGCGTGACGCGGCCTCCGCGGCCGACGACGTGCGCATCGCGCTGGCGGAGCCCGCGGGAACCGCGCGCCTGCTGCTGTGGATGCCGTTCGGCGGACTGCTGCTGGGCTTCGCCCTCGGCTTCGACACGCTGGGCGTGATCATCGCCAACCCGCTCGGCGCCGCGTGTGTGGTGGCGGGGCTGCTGTTGGTGGTGGCCGCGCGGCAGTGGACGCGGAGCCTGCTGAAGAAGGCGCGTCCTGCTCCGGGCACCCCGGGTATGAGGGCCGAGCTGGTCGCCGTCGCGCTCGCCGGCGGTGCCTCCATCGACCGGGCGCTGCGGCTCGTCGCGGAGAGTGCGGTCTCCGGAGCCGGAGAAGAGGAGCGCGTGAGGACCGTGCTGGATCTCTCCCGCGCGGCAGGCGTTCCGGCGGGCGAACTGCTCCGAGCAGCCGCGGCCCAGGACCGGCATTCCGCTCGAGTGCAGGGCCGCCTGCGCGCGGCGAAGCTCTCGACGCGCCTGCTCATCCCGCTCGGCGTCTGCACGCTGCCGGCATTCCTGCTGCTGGGCGTGGCACCGCTGCTGCTCAGCGTGCTCGCCTCGACCCCGCTTCCGCTGTGAACGACAGCGGAAGACATCACAGAGAAAGAAGGAACACCATGAACGCCCTTCCCACGCTGGATCGCCGCCGCGCGGCACGTCTCTTCGGCGACGACACCGGAGCAGCCACAGCCGAGTACGCGATCACGACCATGGCCGCCGTGGCCTTCGCCGGACTGCTCGTCGTCATCATGAGGTCGGACGAGGTGCGCGGCATCCTCACCGACCTCGTGCGCCGAGCGCTCACGGTGGCGTGAGCGTGCTCTCCGCGGCAGCGCGCCTCGGCGGGGAGCGCGGCTCGGTGGCCGCCGAGCTCGCGCTCGCGCTCCCGGCTGTGCTCCTCGCTCTCCTCCTGGGCGCCGGCGCCCTCGGGGCGGCATCCCGTCAGGTCGCTCTGCAGGATGCCGCCGCCGATGCTGCTCGTCTCCTCGGGCGCGGCGAGGGGGCCGGTGCGGCGGAGGGGATCGTGGGCCGCGCCGTCCCGGGAGCGGGGGTCTCGTCATCCCGCTCCGGCGACCTCGTGTGCGTCACCGCATCGATCGACGTGTCGCTCGGCGCCGTCATCCGTCTCCCGTTGCAGGCATCGAGCTGCGCGCTCGACGGCGGCCGCTGATGGCCGGCACGGCGCTCGCGGCGGGCCTCCTGACCGTCGCGGCGGCGCTCTCCCTGGGGCTCGCCGCCGTCGGCGGGGCGGCCGTGACGGCTCAGCGCGCCGCCGGGGCAGCCGACGCCGCCGCGCTCGCCGCCGCCGATGCCGCCAGCGGTGCGGTGCCGTCGGCCGACGGCCCCTGCGCACTCGCGGCGCGGGTGGCGGGAGCCTCCGGAGCGACCCTCACCGGGTGCACCGTGCAGGGCTTCGTGGCGACTGTGCAGGTGCAGGCGGCGTACGCTGGTCTGGCTGCCGTCTCCCGCGCCCGTGCCGGGCCACCCGAGGGTCACTGACGGCCGCGCGACCTCACTCACTGTGAACGACCCCACACAGTGGTGTGTATGGTGTGCTTCGAAGAAAGGACGCCCCCTTGGCTGAAGGCAAGAAGCTCGTCATCGTCGAGTCCCCGACGAAGATGCGGTCTATTCAGGGATACCTCGGCGACGGCTATGAGGTGCTCAGCTCCGTCGGCCACATCCGCGACCTCGCTGACAAGAAGGACATCCCGGCCGCCGACAAGGAGGCGTACGGGAAGTACTCGATCGACATCGAGAACGGCTTCGACCCGTACTACGTGGTCTCCGATCGGAAGACCAAGACGGTCGCCGAGCTCAAGCGCGCGCTCAAGACCGCCGACGAGCTCCTGCTCGCCACTGATGAGGACCGCGAGGGCGAGGCGATCGCCTGGCACCTGCTCGAGACTCTGAAGCCCAAGGTTCCCGTCAAGCGCATGGTCTTCCACGAGATCACCAAGGACGCGATCCAGGCGGCTGTGGGAAACACCCGCGAGCTCGACCACGACCTCGTCGACGCGCAGGAGACCCGCCGCATCCTCGACCGCCTCTACGGCTGGGACGTCTCGCCGGTGCTCTGGTACAAGGTCAAGACCGGCATCTCCGCCGGGCGCGTGCAGTCCGCCGCCACCCGCCTGATCGTCGACCGCGAACGCGAGCGCATGGCGTTCGTCTCGGCGGAGTACTGGGACGTCGATGCCGCCGCCGCAGCGACGGGGACGTCCTTCAAGATCCGCCTCGTCCGGGTCGACGGCGGGCAGCTCGCCCGCGGCACCGACTTCGACGACACCGGCAAGCTCAAGAAGGCCGTCGTCATCCTCGACGAGGCCACGGCCGCGTCGCTCGCCCAAGCCGTCGACGCCGTCGGTGCCGGCACCGTGACCAAGGTCGAGGCGAAGCCCGGAACCCGCAGCCCCTACGCGCCGTTCACGACCTCGACCATGCAGCAGGAAGCCGGCCGCAAGCTCTCGATGGGCGCGAAGCAGGCGATGGGCGTCGCCCAGCGTCTGTACGAGAAGGGCTACATCACCTATATGCGCACCGACTCCACGGCGCTGAGCACCCAGGCGGTGCAGGCGGCGCGGAGCCAGGCGGTCGCGCTCTACGGCGACGCCGCGGTGCCGCTGAAGCCGCGCGTCTACAAGTCGAAGAGCAAGAACGCGCAGGAGGCTCACGAGGCGATCCGTCCCTCGGGCGAGAACTTCCGCACGCCGGCATCCCTCTCCAGCGAGCTCGACCGCGACGAGCAGCGTCTCTACGACCTCATCTGGAAGCGCACCGTCGCCAGCCAGATGGCCGACGCGAAGTACGAGACGACGACCGTCACGATCGCCGTCGACACCTCCGCAGAGCTCAAGGGGCAGGGCGCCGCCCAGCTCGCCGAGTTCACGGCATCCGGCACCGTCTACACCTTCAAGGGCTTCCTCGAGGCCTACGAAGAGGGGCGCGACGAGAAGCGCGGGGATGCGGACGCGGCGGAGAACCAGTCCCTGCCCGCCGTCGCCGTCGGCGACGCGCTCGCCGTCTCGGATGCCGAGGCCAAGGGCCACCGCACCACGCCCAAGCCCCGCTACACCGAGGCCTCGCTCGTCAAGGTGCTCGAGGAGAAGGGCATCGGCCGCCCGTCGACCTTCGCCTCGATCCCCGAGACGATCCTCGACCGCGGCTACGCCGTCAAGCGCGGCCAGGCGCTCGTTCCCACCTGGCTCGCGTTCAGCGTGGTGCGTCTGCTCGAGGAGCACTTCGCCGCGCTCGTCGACTACGACTTCACTGCGGCGCTCGAAGACGATCTCGACACGATCGCGCGCGGCGAGCAGAACCGGGTGGAGTGGCTCAAGTCGTTCTACTTCGGATCCGAGAGCCGCACCGGCCTCCGCCAGGTCGTCGACAACCTCGGCGAGATCGACGCCCGTGCGCTGAACTCCACCCGCATCACCGACACGGCCACGCTCCGATTCGGCAAGTACGGTCCCTACCTCGAGGTCGCCGATCCGGAGAACCCCGATGCCAAGCCGCGCATCGTCAACGTGCCGGAGGACCTCGCGCCCGACGAGCTCACGCAGGCGAAGGCGCAGGAGCTCATCGATGCTCCCGTCGCCGGCGACCGCGTGCTGGGGGAGAACCCCGAGAACGGCAAGATCATCGTCGTCAAGGACGGTCGATTCGGCCCCTACGTGCAGGAGAACGACCCGGTGTCGGAGGATGCCGCGGTCGACGAGTCGACCGGCGAGGTCGTCGAGGCTCCCAAGCCCAAGCGGGGAGCCAAGAAGGAGACGGCCCCCAAGCCCCGCACCGGGTCGCTGTTCCGCTCGATGTCGGTCGACTCGATCGATCTCGAGACGGCCCTGCAGCTGCTGAACCTCCCGCGCGTCGTCGGCACCGATCCGGAGTCGGGTGAGGAGATCACGGCCCAGAACGGTCGGTTCGGTCCGTACCTGAAGAAGGGCACGGACTCGCGGTCGCTCGAGAGCGAATCGCAGATCTTCGATGTCACGCTCGAGCAGGCGCTCGAGATCTACGCGCAGCCGAAGTACGGCGCTCGACGCGCGTCCAGCGCGCTCGCCGAGTTCGACGCCGACCCGGTCAGCGGCAAGCCGATCCGCATCCGCGACGGTCGTTTCGGGGCGTACGTGACCGACAGCGAGACCAACGTCACGATCCCGCGCGGACAGAAGGTCGAGGACATCACGTTCGAGATCGCCGTGCAGATGCTCGCCGACAAGCGCGCGAAGGGGCCGGCTCCCAAGCGCGGTGCCAAGAAGCCCGTAGCGAAGAAGGCTCCCGCGAAGAAGCCGGCGGCGAAGAAGCCGGCGGCGAAGACCGCTGCGGGGAAGACCACGACGGCGAAGACCGCGGCCAAGAAGCCGGCCGCCAAGAAGCCGGCCGCCAAGAAGACGGATGCCGCGACCTCGGCCGCGCGCTCGGCCGCGGCGAAGAAGGCCGCCGCGACACGGGCCGCGAACGCCGCTGCGAAGGCGGGCTCGTGACCCCAGGCGGTGGTGTGTGGATCACGCTCGAAGGCGGCGACGGCTCGGGCAAGACCACGCAGTCGAATCTGCTCGCCTCCTGGTTGACGGATGCCGGGCGCACGGTCGTGCGTACCCGTGAACCCGGCGGGTCAGAGGTCGGTCAGCTGATCCGCGACATCGTGCTGCATCACCGCGGCGATATCGCGCCGCGTGCGGAGGCGCTGCTGTATGCGGCCGACCGGGCGCACCATGTCGCGACCGTGGTCCGGCCCGCCCTCGACCGCGGCGAGGTCGTGCTGCAGGACCGCTATCTCGACTCCTCGGTCGCGTATCAGGGTGCGGGACGCGTGCTCGACGCGACCGAGATCCGCGACCTGTCGCTCTGGGCCGCCGAGGGCGCGCTGCCCGATCTCACGATCCTGCTCGACCTTGACCCCGGCGCGGCGCGCGTGCGCCTCGATTCCGCGGACAAGCCCTTCGATCGGCTCGAGGCGGAGCAGGTCGACTTCCACGCGCGGGTCAGGGACGCCTACCTGGCGCTGGCCGCTGCCGAGCCCGAACGGTTCCTGGTGGTCGACGCCGCCGCATCCGCCGACGACATCGCCGGGCTGATCCGCGCCCGCGTCGACAGCCTGCTCGCCTCACGGTGAGCCGGCACCCGCGGTCGCGGGGGCCGCGCCGATGCCGTGCCGCGGGCGTCGGTGCTCCCGATTAGGCTGAGGTCATGCCCCAGACCGTCGCCGCCCCGTTCCCGTGGGCCGATGTGTGGGGGCAGGACGCAGCGGTCGAGACGCTCCGCGCCGCAGCATCCGATCCTGCAGCGCTCTCGCACGCCTGGCTGATCACCGGTCCACCCGGGTCCGGCCGTTCGACGCTCGCGCACGCCTTCGCCGCCGCGCTGGTCGCCGATCGTCCCGACGACGAGGCGGCGATGCGCCAGGTGCTCGCCGGCACGCATCCCGACGTCACGGCGCTGCGCACCGACAAGGTCATCATCACCATCGCCGAGGCGCGCGCGCTCGTCGAGCGCTCGTACTTCGCGCCCTCCGCCGGACGATACCGGGTGATCGTCGTCGAAGACGCCGATCGCATGGTCGAGCGCACCTCGAACGTGCTGCTGAAAGCGCTGGAGGAGCCCCCGGAGCAGACCGTCTGGATCCTGTGCGCCCCGAGCGAGGCCGACCTGCTGCCGACCATCCGCTCCCGGGTGCGGTCGCTGCGGCTCCGCGAGCCCGACGTGGCCGACGTCGCGCGTCTGATCAGCCTGCGGACCGGCGTCGACGGGGAGATCGCCGAGCAGGCCGCCCGGCATGCGCAACGCCACATCGGCATGGCGCAGCGGCTCGCGACCGATGAATCGGCTCGCCGTCGGCGCGACGAGACCCTGCGCTCCGTCCTCGGCGTGCGCGGTGTCGGCGACGCCGTCGAGGTGGCCGGTCGCATCATCCAGGCCGCCACCGAGGACGCGAAAGCGCTCACGGCCGAGCGCGATGCGACGGAGAGGGCCTCGATGCTCCGGACCGTGGGCATCGCCGAGGGGCAGCCCGTCCCGCCGGCTCTGCGCACGCAGCTCTCCGCTCTCGAGGACGACCAGAAGAAGCGCGCCACGCGCAGTCTGCGTGACGGCATCGACCGGGTGCTCACCGACCTCCAATCCCTGTTCCGCGACGTCGTCATGCTGCAGTTCGGCAGAGATGACGATCTGATCAACACCGAGCTGCGCGCCGAGCTGGCAGGCCTCGCATCCGCCTGGCCCGAGACACGTACTCTTGTCGTACTTGACCACCTTGCCGAGACGCGGCAGTCGCTGGAGCGCAACGTCGCCCCGCTGCTCGCCCTGGAGAGCTTGCTCGTGACGATCACGAGCGGGAGGAAACCGTGAACAACCGATCGACTTCCCGCTTCCGCCGCGCCGCCGCGATCGTCGCCGGCCTGGCAGCGGCATCCGTCGCCCTCTCCGGGTGCCTGTACGCCATGATCCCCGAGCAGGCGGCTCCGCGGCCGTCGACGACGAACGCGCCCGACACCGAGGGCGTCTCCGCCGACCTGCTCCCGTTCTACTCGCAGACGCTCACGTGGACGACGTGCGGCACCGGCTTCGACTGCACCGACGTGACGGCGCCGCTCGACTGGGAGAACCCGAGCGCGGGGGAGATCACGCTCTCCGTGGTGCGCCACCAGGCCGAGGGCACCGCGATCGGCTCCCTGCTGACCAACCCGGGCGGGCCCGGTGCCAGCGGCGTCGAGCTCATCCAGGGCAGCCTCGACTTCGCGGTCGGAGCAGACCTCATCGAGAACTATGACGTGATCGGCTTCGATCCTCGCGGTGTCGGCGCTTCGACGGCCGTCACCTGCTATGACGCAGCGCAGATGGACGACTACCTCTACACGATCCCCGACGCCCCGCGCGGGACGCCCGAGTGGGAGGCCGAGCTGCTCGAGTCGCACAAGGCCTTCGCCGAGGCGTGCGACGCGAACAGCGGCGGCATCCTGCCCCACATCACCACGATCAACTCCGCTCGCGACATGGATCTGATCCGTGCGGTGCTCGGCGACAAGCAGTTGAACTACCTCGGCTACTCCTACGGCACCTTCCTCGGCGCCACCTACGCGAAGCTGTACCCCGAGAAGGCCGGTCGGCTCGTGCTCGACGGCGCGATCGACCCCGCGGTCCCGGGCCTCGAGGTCGGCGCGACCCAGGCCCTCGGCTTCGAATCGGCGCTGCGCGCCTACATGCAGAACTGCCTCGATTCCGGAAGCTGCCCGTTCAACGGCACGGTCGACGAGGCGATGGCCGACCTCGGAGCCCTGCTCGCGAGCGCCGACCGCACGCCGCTGAAGAACGGCGACGGACGCCTGATGGGCGCCGACTCGATGATGACCGCCATCATCGCGGCGCTCTACTCGGAAGACAGCTGGGGCTACCTCACCCAGGCGCTCGACGAGGCGCTGCAGGGCGACCCGACGACCGCCTTCCTGCTCGCCGACTTCTACAACGAGCGGGAGAACGGCGCCTACCTCAGCAACTCCTCCGAGGCGTTCCGTGCGTACAACTGCATGGACTACCCGGTCGAGGACGACCCCGATGCCGAGGCCGCGATCACGAAGAAGATCGCCGAGGGCGCTCCGACCATCGCCCCCTACTGGAACGGCCCCGACTCGTGCTCGGTCTGGCCGTACCCGCCCACGGGAACCCGCGGTGAGATCAAGGCCGAGGGCGCGGGGCCGATCCTCGTGATCGGCACCACGAACGATCCGGCGACGCCGTACGAGTGGTCCGAGTCGCTCGCGAACCAGCTGGAGGAGGGTGTCCTCATCACCCGTGTCGGCGAAGGCCACACCGGCTACAACAAGGGCAACGCCTGTGTCGACGACGCCGTGGAGGCGTTCCTGCTCGACGACGTGGTGCCGGAGGACGGTCTGCGCTGCGAGTGATGCGGGCTCGATTCGCGACGAGCCGCGAGACAGGGTAATATCGGTGATCGCGCCGCTCACGCGTCGCACGCCGCTTTAGCTCAGTCGGCAGAGCATTTCACTCGTAATGAAAAGGTCGTCAGTTCGATTCTGACAAGCGGCTCCGAAGGCCCCGTGATGCGAAGAACATCACGGGGCCTTTCCCTTTCCCCACGGCGTACCCTCGAACCATGAGCAGAGCGCTTCTCATCGTCGATGTCCAGAACGACTTCACCGAAGGCGGCGCCCTCGCCGTCGCCGGGGGCGACGCGGTGGCCTCCGCCGTCTCCACGTTCCTGGCCGTGCACGCAGCCGACTATGCGGTGATCGTCGCGTCGCGCGACTGGCACGATGCCGAGGGCGACAACGGCGGGCACTTCGCGGCGGAGCCGGACTACGTCGACACCTGGCCGGCCCACTGCGTCGCCGGGACCGAGGGGGCGGAGTACGACCCCCTGTTGACGACGGATGCCGTGACGCATCATGTGCAGAAGGGACAGGGCGTTGCCGCCTACTCGATGTTCGAGGGCGTGACAGACGAGGGATCGACCGTCGGCGCCGTGCTCACCGGAGCCGGGGTGCTCACAGCGGATGTCGTGGGCATCGCGACCGACCACTGCGTACGGGCGACCGCCCTCGACGCGATCGCCCACGGCGTGCGGGTGCGCGTGCTCACCGATCTCGTCGCGGGCGTCGGTGCGGAATCCAGCGAGGCTGCCCTCGCCGAGCTCGCGCACGCGGGCGCCGAGCTCGTCGAGAGCGCAGAGGCGTGACCCGCAGCGTCCTGCTGCTGCGGGCCGTGAACGTGAGCGGGCGCAACAGCGTGCCGATGGCGCGGCTGCGCGACGTCCTGGCCGCGGAGACCGACCTCGAGGACGTCTCCACGTACATCGCCAGCGGGAACATCATCTGCGAGACGCCGACCACGCCGGATGCGGCCTGCACCGCCGTGCGGAAGGCGATTGCCGCGGAGTTCGGCGTCGACACCCCCGTGATCCATCGCCGCCATGCGCAGCTCGTGGCCTCCGAGAAGACTCAGCCGTTCCCCGACGGTGAGGAGAAGTTCGTGCACGCCATGTTCCTCGAGAGGGCCGGCAAGGCGGGCGCGCTCGAGGCGCTGGAGGAGCGGCTCCAGCCCGGAGAGCGCCTCGCGCTCGTGGACGACGATCTCTGGATCGACTATGGCAGCGGCGGCGTGCACTCGACGAAGCTGACGAAGGCGGTGCTGGACCGCGCTCTCGGCGTCGCGGGCACCGCGCGCAACCTCCGCACGGTCCGGAAGCTCATCGAGCTGACCGCGTGAGCGCTGCGGATGCCGTCGAGCTGGCGCTGCCCTTCACCGGGCGGTGGCTGGTGCAGAACAGCCCGGCTGCGCGAGTTCCCAGCCACGGCACCACGCTCTTCGGCACCTCGCACGCGATCGACTTCGTGCCCGTCGGCGAAGACGGACGGAGTGCACCTCGCACGCTGAGGAGCGTCTTCGGCACGGAGCGCCCCGAGTCGTTCATCGGCTTCGGTCGGCCGATCCTCGCTCCGGCATCCGGAGAGGTCGTCTCGGTGCTCGACGGCGAGAGCGATCACGTGGCACGCCGCTCCGTGATCGCGCTGCTCGGGTACGCGCTCAGCCAGCCGTCCCGCGTCCGCCGCGGCGCCTCCGCGATCGCCGGCAATCACGTCGTGATCAGGGTGGGTGGAGCGCTGGTGCTGCTCGCACACCTGCGCCGAGGGAGCATTCGCGTGCGCCCGGGGCAGCGCGTGACGGCGGGGGACGTGCTCGGCGAATGCGGGAACTCCGGCAACAGCACCGAGCCGCACGTGCACGTGCAGGCGTCGGAGTCGTTCGGGCGGAACGCCCGCGGCATCCCCCTCGTCTTCACGAGCGCGGCCGGTGCGCGGCGAGTGCCCGAGAACGGCGAGATCGTCGTCGCCTGAGCCTCCGAGTCAGTTCGTGCGCGCGGAGACCTCGGTGCTGAGCGCCGAGGGAGGGGTGTGCGGGTGCGGCTGCAGGTCGACGCGCCGCACTGCGCATCCGGCGCAGCGAACGTAGAGCACGATGCCGTCGCTCGTCGGATGCCGCGATTCGACGAGCCATGCGTGCTCGTGCTGCGTCGTGGATCGGGGGATGCGGGGGATCGGGCGGGTGTGTAATGCGGTCATGCATCCAGCGTGATGTAATGCTCTTATGCATCTCAACCCTTACGGCGAGTACGCGGTCCTGCTGGCGGCGTCGCTCGCCAACGACTGGCCGGCGGACCGCGCGGGAATCGAGGAGCGCACGCTCGAACTCGGGATGACGCAGACCTTCCCACCCGCTCCGGGCGATCATGCCGAGGTCAGGGCGGTCATCGACGACTGGCTGAAGATCGTCGACGAGCCGGATCCCGCCGCCCGAGCCGACCTGCTGAACGCCGAGCTCGCCGCGACGGCCGCCTACCCGCGGCTGACGAACCACGACGGCGAGGGCTGGCACCTGCACTACCGCGACGACGTGAAGTCGCTGCCCTACGTGCTCCGGGCCGTCATCAACCTCGGGACCTCGCTGCATCTCGTCACCCGCGGCATGAGCAGGCTGGGTCGCTGTCAGGCTTCGCCGTGCACGAACGTCGTCGCGGACGTCACGCGCAACGGTCGCCAGCGCTTCTGCTCGGTGCGCTGCGCGAACCGGGCGGCGGTCCGCCGGCATCGGGCGCGAGCCGCCTGACCGCGCGGGTCAGGCGGTCTGGCCGGCGTGCGGCCCTTCGCCGATCTCCTCGACGAGCTTCGCGTTGAAGGCCGGCAGATCATCGGGGGTGCGGCTGGAGACCAGGCCCTGGTCGACCACGACCTCCTCGTCGACCCAGGATGCCCCGGCGTTGCGGAGGTCGGTCTGCAGGCTCGGGTAGCTGGTGAGGGTGCGGTCGTCCACGACGCCGGCCTCGATGAGGATCCACGCGCCGTGACAGATCACTCCCACCGGCTTGTGCTGCTCGAAGAAGGCGCGGGCGAGAGCGATCGAGGGTGCGTCCATGCGCAGGTGGTCGGCGTTCACGACGCCTCCGGGGAGCACGAGGGCGTCGAACTGGTCGGCGGTCGCCTCGGCGGCGGTGAGGTCCACCGACTGCTCATGACCGTTCTTGCCGGTGATCCGACCGCCGTCGGGGGCGATCAGTGTCGCGGATGCGCCCTCTGCGGTCACGGCATCCCACGGGCTCGTCAGCTCGCTGTCCTCGAATCCGTCTGTCGCCAGGAATGCCACTCGGCTGCCGGTGAGAGTCATCGTTCGTCCTTTCGGGGGAGAGTCGTCCCCGCAGGTCTCGGGGACGTTTCGACTCTCTCGCGGGCCCCGGGAGGAGTGAAGGGGGTGGCCGAAGTCGGGCGGCGGTGATACGGCGGGTGCGTCAGCCGAGGTATCGGCCGAGCGCCCCCAGCAGTCCTCGCGTGCCGTCCTCGCGCCCCTGCCCGTCGGCCCAGAACCTATCGAAGAAGACGCCGTGCTCGATGTGCGTGAACCGTGTCCCGCCGTCGATCGGCTCGAACTCCAGCGACGCCACGGATGTCGACATGTGCGCCCCGTCGATCCACATGTCGTAGGTGGTGACGATGCGGATGTGCTCGACGATGTCGGTGTAGGTCGCCTCGTAGCGCGAGACCGGACGATCGTGGAACCGGCTCTCGGCGACGTCGCGACCGCCGACGCGGAAGTCGAACGCCCACTCGCGCGTCTTCATCGACTCGCCGGCGCCCCACCAGCGGAGCTTCTGCTCCTCCACGGCGAAGGCGTCCCAGACGCGCTCGACGCCGGCGGGGTAGTCGCGGGTCAGGGTGAATCCGGAACGGGCGAGTCGGCGTTCTGTCGTCATCGGTCGCCCTCCCGTGTCAGGGTGACGTGGATCTCGCCGCTCTCGGCGACCTCCGTCGTCACGGTGTGGGTGAGGTCGAAGCCGCGCAGATCATCCCAGAGACGGTGGCCGCGGCCGAGGAAGATCGGCGCCACCATGAGGTGCAGGTCGTCGACCAGGCCCGCGCGGAGGAAATCCCGCGCTGTGCGGTATCCGCCGCCGATCCGCACATCCAGACCGCCCGCGGCTTCTGTCGCCTCGGCGAGCACGTCTTCGATCGCCGCGTCTCGGAAGTGGAAGGTCGTACCGCCGTCCATCGCGATCGACGGGCGAGGGGCGGAGTGGGTGAGGACGTATACCGGGGTGCCGAACGGCGGGGTGTCGCCCCACCAGCCCTTCCAATCCGGGTCGTCGGGGAAGGCGTGCAGGCCGAACATCCCCGCGCCCATGATCTCGGCACCGATGCCGTCGAAGAACGCCGCGGCGTATCGATCGTCGATGCCGGTCGTTCCGGCGCCGCTCGTGTCACCGAAGATCTTCGCGCGGAAGGTGCGGGTCGCCGCGTACGCGGCCGTGAGACGGCCCCAGTCCTCACCCATGGGGTTCTCGGGCGTCGGTGTCGGGTCGTTGGGCGTGTAGCCGTCCAGCGACGTGAAGAGGGCCATGCGAACGCGGGTCATGTCAGTTCTCCTGGGGGGTGGTGAGGGCGAGATGGATGCCGAGGCGGTCGGCCTGGTGCTCGGCGGGCGTGCGCTGGTCGCCCAGCCACAGGTGCAGCACGTCGAGTGCGCCGGGGCGCAGAGTCACGGTGCGGACGCGGCCGTGCTTCTCCGAGCTGATGACCCCCGCGTCCTCGAGGATGCGGAGGTGCTGCATGAGCGACGGCAGCGCCATCGCGAACGGCTCGGCGAGCTCGGAGACCACCGCGGGGGACTTGGCCAGGCGCTCGACGACAGCGCGGCGCGTCGGGTCCGCGAGAGCGCGGAGCACGGCGTCGACGTCATCCTGATACTTAGGCATTTGCCTAACTGTATGACTCGGGGACGGAGGTGCGCAAGGGGTCGTTCATCGCGAGTGAGCGCCAGTTCTCTCCCATCCGCTCGTAGGTCGCGATCGCGTGGCAGTTCCGACAGCGCACGTCGCACTTCTCGACCTCGGCAGCCACGACGGCGATGCTGAAGCCGTTCCGCACCAGCTGCATGACGCCGTCCCGCTTCTCGCTCCCGGGGCGATGGTCGAAATCGAGGACTCGGAGATCTGCTTCACCGCAATCGGCGCACGGGTGATCCCGCAGATACTCGCAGACGAACGCGATGCTCGCTCGCTTCTGGGCGTTCGTGCGTTCTCGGATCACGGCGACGTGATGCTCCCGATTCCGGCGATAGTACTCGCGCGACGACGTCCGATTGCACTCTCGGCAGACTTCCTGCCGTCCGTCCGCGCGAGAGGACTTCCGATTGAACGCGGTCAGCGGCTTGATCGCCCGGCACGAGCCGCAGCGCTTCTCCGATTCATCCGGTGCGGATGACGGCAGCGCGTCGTGCATGTCGGCCCCCCGCTCTCTCGCTGAGGGGCACGATATCCCGACCGTGCGACATGACTGCTCGTCGCGCTCGGGATCAGACGGGGTGGGCCCTGTGGGGATCGAACCCACAACCCGCGGATTAACTTGCCACTTCGGCTTTCGCCGCCGCCGTCTCCGGCGTTCGTGGTCTGGACTGTCCCTTCACCGTGGCTCTCGCCGTAGGTGCCACCCGTCCAGTCTCTACACCTTCCGGACCGCTGGTCCGGCTTGGCTCGGGATTGCCAACTGGTTTCCCAGGAAGGGTTCCCCGACTTTGAGTGGTGTCATCCCCGGAGTTTCCTCCGAGGCGCTCCTATTTTGTTGAAGTCCGCTGCTCTGCCAATTGAGCTAAAGGCCCGTCCGACAAGTCTAGTGCGCACAGAAGGGGCCGCCGGTGAACACCATCACCGGCGGCCCCTTCTCCTTCTCACGTTCCTCCCCCGAGACGAGAGAAGGTCGCTTGCCGGGAGATCCCCACCCGGCAGGTCGTGTCCCTGATTACATCGGGGGCATCAGGACCGTGTCGATCAGGTACACGGTCGCGTTGGCGGTCTGGACGCCACCGCAGATGACGGTCGAAGTTCCGTTGACCATCAGGTCGTCACCGCTGCCGGTGACCTCGAGGTCGGCGCCCTGCACGGTGGTGTGCATGCCGGCGATCTCGTCCGGCGCGATCTGGCCGGGGACCACGTGGTACGTCAGGATCGAGCTCAGCAGTGCGCTGTCGGTCTTGAGCGTCTCGATGGTGGCGGGGTCGATCTTCGCGAAGGCGTCATCCACCGGTGCGAAGACGGTGAACTCGTCGCCGTTGAGCGTGTCGACGAGGTTCACGTCGGGGTTGAGCTGACCGCTCACCGCTGCGACGAGCGTCTTGAGCAGCGGGTTGTTGGAGGCGGCCACGGCGACCGGGTCCTTCGACATGCCCTCGACCGATCCGGCACCGTCCGGGACGGCCTCGGCGTAGGCGGAGCAACCGGCTCCGACGAGGTTGGCGGCCGGGTCCATCGCCTCGGTCGTGGGCTCAGCCGACTCCGACGTCGTCGGCTCCGACGACTCCTCGGCGGGCGCTGTGCCGGTCGAACACGCGGAGAGCAGGAATGCTCCGGCGAGCGTCAGGGTGAGTGCTGCGGTGACCTTCTTCTTGGTGCTGAACATCTCGAGCTCCTTCAGAAACTTCAGCCACGGCCTCTCCGTGGCGTCGACATCTGTTCGGAGCCCCGTCGGTATCGGATGGGAGAAATCTCAGAATCGATCGGGTCCCGTGCCTCGATCCGCAGAATCACGGGAGAAATTCCCTCACGATCGGGTGACGGCTGCACGGGAACACGGGGGAGATGCGGCATGCTTGGAGGGATGGTCATTGACGGAATGGACGTGCCCGAGGACGGGACGGCGAGAGATGCGGTCGCCGCACTCCTCGTCCGCGTCGCCGACGGGGATCAACGGGCATTCGCCGAGCTCTACGACTCCCTCTCCGCGCGCGTGTTCGGGCTCATCCTGCGCGTGCTCGTGAACCGCGCGCAGAGCGAGGAAGTGCTGCAGGAGGTTTTTCTCGAGATCTGGCAATCCGCTTCGCGCTTCGCTCCGAACAGAGGTCAAGGACGAGCATGGGTGATGACGATCGCACATCGTCGGGCCGTGGACAGGGTGCGTGCATCCCAGTCCAGTGCGGACCGTGATGTGCGAGCGGGGCTGAGGGACATCGGCGTTGCGCACGACAGTGTGGCAGAGCAGGTGGAACTCGGGATCGACGGCGAGAAGGTCGTCGAAGCACTCACGGAGCTGCCGGAGGTGCAGCGAGAAGCGCTCGTGCTCGCGTATTACGGCGGTTACAGTCAGAACGAGATTTCGGTGCTTGTGGGAGCACCATTGGGGACGATCAAGACAAGGATGCGAGACGGGCTCACCCGTCTCCGGTCAGCCATGGGGGTGACAGCATGAACGAGCAGGAGTTCGCAGAGCTCGCGGCGGGGGCCGCCCTGAACGCGTTGTCGCCCGACGACGCGCGTCGCTTCGACGACGCTCTCGTCGCGCATCCCGAGTGGCGGGCGATCGCCGAGGCGGATGCCGAGACGGCCGATCTTCTGTCCGCCTCCGCCACGCCTGTCTCCCCGCCTCCCGGCATCCGTGCCGCGCTCCTCGCCCAGATCGCGGTGACGCCCCAGAACAGCGAGCCGACGACGCCTGTCGAGCCGGTCGCGACCGACGTTCTCGCAGACGAGCGACCGCGCGTCGACGAGTCGTCGGCGAACGATGCGGAGAAGGATCGCGCCCCCTCCCCGAAGCGCCGCTGGAGCCGCGTCGTGTTCGCGCTCGCCGCATGCCTCGCCGTGCTGGTGGGCGTCGGGATCGGCGCCGTCGCGCTCAACGGGCAGCTCAACCGTCCGGCATCCGTCGTCGCTCTGGAGCAGATCCAGTCGTCGTCCGATGCGGAACAGGCGTCCGTGGAGCTCCCCTCCGGGGGAACGGCGACCGCGCACTGGTCGGCATCCGCGGGAGCAGCCGTGCTCGTGACCGACGGCGTGCCCGCCCCGGCCGACGGCAAGACCTACGAACTCTGGTACGTGCGCGGGGACGACGCGATCCCCGCCGGCGTCTTCGACGTCGAGGACGGTCGGGCGACGGCGGCGCTCGAAGGCGACATGCACGCGGGCGATGTGATCGCGGTCACCGTCGAGCAGGCCGGAGGATCCCCTTCCGGCACGCCGACGTCCGACCCTGTCATCGTGATCCCCACGGCCTGATCGGCCGCGATCGCGGGTACCCTGGTTCGATGCCCGAGCAGCATCACCGTCCCATCCGTCGACCGACCAGCGCTTTCGATAACATCGTCGGCGCGCACGATCCCGCCGAGGAGACGCGCGTGGCGCACGCGACGGCATCCGCTCTGCTGACGCGGGTGCGGGCCGACGAGAGCGGGGCGAGCGCCGAGCGTCTGGTCGCGTTCACCGCCGAGCACGGCATCGACGAGATCGCCGAGCTGTGGTCCAAGGCGCCTTCGCGCACACTGCCCGGAGCGCTCTGGAGGCTGTACCTGCTGCAGCTGGCGATCCACGGCGACCCGCAGACGGCGGCACTGCTCTATGAGCGCGGACGCGTCGAGCTGCCGTCGGCGGATGCGGTCATCGCGGGTGCTCCTGCCCCTGCGGAGCCGGCTGAGCTCGTGGCGCTCATCGACACGATCCTGCGCGGGGCCTTCCGTGGGGACTTCGCGGTCGCGCTCGACCGCGCCGCCGCCTTCTGTCGCGTGCAGGCCTCAGGCGCGACCCACACGGCCGACGACTATGAGCCGACCGAGCCCGCGCGGGCCAGCGAGCTGACGACGCGAGCCCTGCGTCTCAGCAGCTACGCGCAGGATCTCTCCGCGTCAGCGGTGCTCTGGCGCACGGGTTCTCTGGCCTGAACGCAACCCGGACAGAGAAAGACCGGGCCGCAAGAACGCCTCTCGGCGGAAGGCCGCTCAAAGCGGCAAAAATTGGAGCCCGGGGTTATGCGGCCCGGCCGTTCAATTATAACGCGAGACCTCCATGGGTATTCCCTGACCGTAGGCTCGAGGCATGAACCGGCGCTTCGCACTGATGATCGATCCCGTCGCGGCCGACGAGGACCGCCCCGACTTCGCAGACACCTTCACGGCGGTGGATGCCGCGGCCCCCGCTCTGAGCGTGGGCGAGCTGAGCACGCAGCGGGGTGACGGCGTCTTCGAGTCCATCGGCGTGGTCGACGGCCACGCGCAGGAGGTCGTTCCGCACCTGGAACGGCTCGCGCACTCGGCGCGGCTGTGCGACCTCCCGGCGCCGAATCTGCCGCAGTGGCGTCAGGCCATCGACCACGCGGCGTCGCGGTGCGGAGAGGGCGAAGCGGTGATCAAGCTGATCCTCAGTCGCGGAGTCGAGCACGGTCCGACCCCGACCGCCTGGGTCACCGCATCTCCGGCATCCGACTTCTCGCGCGTGCGTGCCGAGGGCGTGCGCGTCGTCACCCTCGACCGGGGCTACGACCTCGGCGCCGCAGAGCGCGCGCCATGGCTGCTGCTCGGCGCGAAGACCCTCTCGTACGCGGTGAACATGGCGGCCCTCCGAGAGGCCCACCGCCGCGACGCCGACGATGCGATCTTCCTGTCGAGCGACGGGTTCGTGCTCGAAGCGCCGACCGCCTCTCTCATCCTCCGCTTCGGCGACCGCTTCGTGACGCCGGCGCCGAACGGCGGCATCCTGCACGGCACCACGCAGCTCAGCGTGTACGAGCATCTCGCCGGGCGCGGCTTCGAGGTCGGATACGACCGCATACCGGCATCCGATCTTCCTCGTGCCGACGCGGCGTGGCTGGTGTCGAGCGTTCGTCTCGCCGCGGCGATCACGGCCGTCGACGGGGTCGCCCTGCCCGTGGACCAGACCCTGACCGACGAGCTGAACGCCTACCTCCTGTCCCCGCGGGACTGACTCGGAGCCTCGCGCGGCTCACGCCCCTGGAAATCGCAGATCTTCGAGTGACCGCGCGGCGCGGCGACGGGCGACACACCCTGATTCAGGAGTTCGGTCCAGCGGCGATCGCATCGCGGCGGAGGTCCTTTGCGCGTTCCCTCTCGCGCTCGTGGTTCTCCCGCCCGTCGGCTTCGACGATGAGGCGTTCGCCGACGACGAAGTCGACCTCGCCCACATCGCGAATGCTCACCTGCGTGCGCACGCTGATGCCGATCCTGTGCAGCCTGAGGCGGATCAGCGACTCGAGACCGCTGTCGGCATCCGATCGTGCGAACGCGACCAGCCACCGCAGCTCGAGAGGAAGATGCCGCCAGAGCCATGCGGTTTCACCGGCGGAGAGTCGTGAATGTCGGAACGCGGATTCGAGAGCTGCGAAGAACGGCTCCTCGCCCTCGCACAGCGCGACCTGCAGCAGGACATTGGCGACGGGTGGGAGGATGCCGACTTCGACGCGGCCCGCGTCCCAGTGGAGACGGCATTCCGTACAGCGGGATCGTCGTGTACCCGCGGTGCCCATCCAGATGTGATGCTCTGCCGGGACCGCCAAGATCCACAGCCCGTGCAGTGCCGCGGCACCGCAGCATCCGATGACGCCGCCATGTTCTGCGGCGTGGACGATCGCTGCGGGTTCCTCGGGCAGCGCGTACACGCCGTTGCGCGGTCGCAGCACTCTGCCTTCACGCACAGCGCTGGTCAGCTCGGCTTCGGTCACACCGCGTCGAGTGAGCTCCGAGGTCCGCGCCATGCGCCCCAGTGAGCGAAGGGCCACGTCTGCGCGAAGGAAGGACATTCGACGAGCTTGCCTGTGCCGGCACCTCGTGCCAGGCCGTTCTCACGGCAACTGTGCAGAGGCAAGGTCGACCGCCGGTTGTGCAGGACTGCCCACCCACGAGAAAACCCAGACCATCACGCGGCGAGCCGGTGTGTCGAAGTG
Organism: Microbacterium sp. LWH11-1.2; assembly: GCF_038397745.1. Classification (NCBI taxonomy): domain Bacteria; kingdom Bacillati; phylum Actinomycetota; class Actinomycetes; order Micrococcales; family Microbacteriaceae; genus Microbacterium; species Microbacterium sp. LWH11-1.2. The sequence continues at coordinate 2,207,374 of NZ_CP151636.1, forward strand.
GGACACGCCGAACCCCGCACAGTTGATCTGGGTTTTCCGGAGCGGAAAGGGAGGGCAGAAGCCTCAGCTCATCCGAAGCGGCCCGAGACGTAGTCCTCGGTCGCCTGCACGGACGGGGTGGTGAAGATCGACGTGGTGTCGTCGTATTCGATCAGCTTCCCGGGCTTTCCCGTGCCGGCGATGTTGAAGAACGCGGTCTTGTCGGAGACGCGGCTCGCCTGCTGCATGTTGTGGGTGACGATGACGATCGTGAACTCGTTCTTCAGCTCGCCGATCAGCTCCTCGATCGCGTAGGTCGAGATCGGGTCGAGGGCCGAGCACGGCTCGTCCATCAGCAGCACCTCGGGCGACACGGCGATGGCGCGGGCGATGCACAGACGCTGCTGCTGGCCACCCGACAGGCCGGATCCCGGGCGGTCGAGACGGTCCTTGACCTCGTTCCAGAGGTTCGCGCCGGTGAGCGACTTCTCGACGAGTGCGTCCTGGTCGCTCTTCGACATGCGGCTGTTGTTGAGCTTCACGCCCGCGAGCACGTTCTCCTTGATGGACATCGTGGGGAACGGGTTCGGCCGCTGGAAGACCATGCCGACCTGGCGACGCACGAGCACCGGGTCGACGCCGGGGCCGTAGAGGTCCTTGCCGTCGAGGAGCACCTCGCCCTCGACGCGGGCGCCGGGGATGACCTCGTGCATGCGGTTGAGCGTGCGGAGGAAGGTGGACTTGCCGCAGCCCGAGGGGCCGATGAACGCGGTCACGCTGCGCGGCTGGATGTCGAGCGACACCCCTTCGACCGCGAGGAAGCTGCTGTAGTAGACGTTGAGGTCGTTGACTTCGATGCTCTTGGACACGTGGTTTCCTGTTCTGAGTGGTCGGGTGCTCAGCGGCCGGTCATCTTCGGTGCGAACAGCTTCGCGATGAGACGCGCCAGCAGGTTCAGCACCATGACGATGAGGATGAGGGTGAGCGCGGCGGCCCAGGCGCGGGCGACGGCCGCATCCGGGTTCGTGCCCTGGTTCATGTACTGGTTGTAGGCGAACACCGGAAGGGTCATCATCTGACCGCTGAAGATGTTCGTGTTCAGGCTCTGGGTGAATCCGGCGGTGAGCAGCAGCGGGGCCGTCTCGCCGATCACGCGGGAGATGGCCAGCATGATCGAGGTCGTGATGCCGGCGATCGAGGTGGGGAGCACCACCTTCAGGATGGTCAGCCACTTCGGCACGCCCAGCGCGTACGACGCCTCGCGCAGCTCGTTCGGGACGATCTTCAGGAGCTCCTCGCTGCCGCGCACGACGACCGGGGTCATCAGCACGGCGAGGGCGAGGGCGCCCATGAAGCCCATCGAGATGCCGGGGCCGACCAGCAGGGCGAACACGGCGTAGATGAAGAGACCGGCGACGATCGACGGGATGCCGGTCATCACGTCGACGAAGAAGGTGATGCCCTTCGCGAGCCGGCCGCGCCCGTACTCGACCAGGTAGATCGAGGTCATGAGTCCGATCGGCACCGAGATGATCGTCGCGGTGAGCGTGATCATCACGGTGCCCCAGATCGCGTGCACGATGCCGCCGCCGTCGCCGACGACGTTGCGCATGGAGTAGCTGAAGAACTCGGCGTCGAACCGCTCGATGCCGTTCGCCACCACGGTCCACAGCAGCGAGACTAGGGGCAGCAGCGCGATCAGGAACGCGGTGGCGACCAGGGCGGTCATCAGGCGATCGACGGCCTTGCGGCGGCTCTCGACGATCGAGGAGATCACGGTGATGATCACCATGTAGAGCAGGATGCCGACGATCACCGTTCCGGCGATGTTGAAGTCGGCCAGGCTCGACCCCGCGGCGGCGACGCCGAAGACGGCGGCGGAGATGACGAAGGAGCCGGCGAGGAGGGCCCAGGGCGCCCACTTGGGCAGTCGGCCGGAGGTGAGGACCGCCGTGTGCGGCGTGACGGGAGCAGCGGTGAGGGTGGTCATGTCAGTTCGCTCCCGAGAACTCGGCGCGGCGGGCGACGATCCAGCGCGCCAGCGCATTGACCGCGAAGGTCACGACGAAGAGGATGAGGCCGGTGGCGATGAGGGTGTTGACGCCCGTGTCGTGCGCCTCGGGGAAGGCGAGCGCGATGTTCGCGGGGATGGGCGTCGGGTTCGTCGAGGTGAGCACGAGGAAGCTGACGACCGCGGAGGGGGAGAGGACCATGGTCACGGCCATGGTCTCGCCGAGTGCGCGTCCGAGGGCGAGCATGGCTGCGGAGACCATGCCGCCGCGGGCGAACGGCAGGACCGCCATGCGCACCATCTCCCAGCGCGTGGATCCGAGCGCGAGCGCGGCCTCCTCGTGCAGCTTCGGAGTCTGCAGGAAGACCTCGCGGCAGATCGCTGTCATGATCGGGATGCACATCACGGCGAGCACGAGCGATGCGGTGAGGATGGTCTTGCCGGTCGACGAGACCTGGCCCTGGAAGAACGGCACCCACGAGGCGTTCGTGTTCAGCCAGGCGTAGATCGGCTGCAGGAGGGGCGCGAGCACCAGACCGCCCCAGAGGCCGAAGACCACCGAGGGGACGGCGGCCAGCAGGTCGATGATGTAGCCGAGGAACGCGGCCAGACGCCGGTGGGCGTAGTGCGAGATGAACAGCGCGATGCCGATCGCGATCGGAGCGGCGATGAGCAGCGCGATGAACGACGCCCACAGCGTTCCGAAGACGAGCGGCCCCACATAGGTCCAGAAGGACTCGCCGCGGAGGATGTGGTTGTCGCTCGTGTCGAGCTGGAACGCCGGGATGCTCTGGATGACGAGGAAGGCGGCGACGAGCACCAGGACGATGAGGATGACCACCCCCGCCCCGAGCGCGGTGCCGGAGAAGACCCGGTCGCCGAGTCGCTGCTTGGCCTTGATCGGTGCGGGCGGCGCCTTGGTCGGTGCCGGAGTCGGCGCCTGCGCGGTCGTGCTCATGATCTCCCTGTTTCGGGCCGGGTCGAGGTGGAGCGGGTGCTGACCCGGCGGAGCCCCCGCGTCCGATCGGGACGCGGGGGCACCGCCGTCAGTGGGTGGGCGGGATCAGCCGACCTGGATCAGATCGATCGCGGCGAGCACCTGCTCGCGCAGACCCTCCGAGATCGGTGCGCTGCCGGCGTTGTCGGCAGCGGCCTTCTGACCGTCCTCGCTCGCGATGTAGGAGAAGTACTCCTTCACGAGCTCGGCGACGTTGGTGTCCTCGTACTGCTCGCAGCCGATGAGGTAGCTGACCAGCGCGATCGGGTAGGCGCCGTCCGCGGCGGATGCCGGGTCGACATCGAAGACGAGGTCGCCCTCGCCGCGGCCCTCGACCAGCGGCGAGCCCTCGACGAGCTTCGCGGCAGCCTCGGCCGAGTAGGCCACGAAGTCCTCGCCGACGCCGACGTGCACCTGGCCGAGGTCGCCGACCTGCGACGCGTCGGCGAAGCCGATCGCACCGTTGCCGGCGCCGATCGCCTGGACGACACCCGAGGTGCCCTGAGCGGCTTCGCCGCCCTGGATCGGCCAGACGTCGGCCGGCTCGTAGGTCCAGACGTCACCGGCGGTGGCGCTGAGGTACTTCGTGAACGTCTCCTGCGTGCCCGAGGGGTCGGAGCGGTGGACCGGCGAGATGGCCAGGTCGGGCAGCTTGACGCCGTCGTTCAGGTCGGCGATGGCCGGGTCGTTCCAGTTGGTGATGGTGCCCGCGAAGATGCCCGCGATGGTGGCGGCATCCAGGTTCAGGGTGTCGACGCCCTCGAGGTTGAATGCGACCGCGACGGGGGAGATGTAGAGCGGGACCTCGACGATGTCGTCGGTCGTGCAGGCGCCGAAGCCCCCGGCTGCGACCTCTTCGTCGTTGAACGCGCGGTCGGAGCCGATGAAGTTGCTGCCGCCTTCGAGGAAGTTCTCACGACCCGTGCCCGAACCGGTGGGCTCGTAGTTGACGGTGACGTCGGGGTTCGCGGTCTGGAACGCGGCGACCCAGGCCTCCTGGGCGGCGGTCTGCGAGGACGCGCCGGTCGCGTCGATGGTGCCGGAGAGCGTGGACTCCGAGGGCTGGTCGGCGGAGCCGCCGGTGCCGCCTTCGTTCGCGGCACAGCCGGCGAGTGCGAGAGCGGCGACGGCGCCGATGGCGCCGATTCGTGCGATTCGGGAGATCTTCACTGTGGATCCTTCGATCTTGGAGGGTGGGGCCCGGTGCAGGGCACACAGTGACGCTAAGTGCGGCGGTTAACGAGACTCTCCCGCGCAGGTGAACGGCAGGTGAACGACGAGCGACTCTCTGGGGCGGACCCGGAGGATTGCGGGGGACGCGCGAGGTCGTCAGACCTTGGGGATGTGGGTCTCGATCGAGATGATGCCGGAGCCGGGGTTCGTGGCGGAGAGGTGCACGACCGAGAAGGCCCCGGGCTCGAGGTCGGCCGCGCTGCTGAGATAGGACCCCTGGATGGTGCCGGTCGCGAGAGCGATCTCCGACAGCAGACCGGGGAGCACGGGGCCGTGACTGCAGAGCACGGCCGGCTTCCCGGCACGGACACGGCGGCCGACGACGGCACGGAGATCGGAGGTGCCGTCCTCCCACGCGTCCTGGCTGATCTTCTCGGTCTTCACGAGTTTGCGATCGAGTGCCTTGGCGAGCGGTCTGACCGTCTCGATGCATCGCACGGCATCGCTGGTGACGATCTTGCGGGCGCCGAAGGCGCGCAGCGGACCCACGATCGAGGCCGCCTGCTTCCGTCCGCGCTCGGTCAGCGGACGCGCGGCATCCGTGCCGTCCCACTCCGACCGCGACAGCGCCTTCGCATGCCGCAGGGCGATCACCGGGAACGTGCGCAGGACGCCGTCTTCGACGAGGTTCGTGAAGAAGTCGAGGATCTCGAGGTCCACGGGGTAGCTGAGCCGCTCCCGCGCCTTCTTGGCGCTCACCCACTCCACCGCGGCGATCTCGCGATTCGGGATGAAGGTCGATTCGCGGATCGCGTCGTCGGTCGCCTCGGCGGCCCAGTAGTGCACGACCTTCTGCTTCTGCGAGGCGAGGTGATAGCGGCTCACGCCCACCGGCACGCCCAGGGACACCCGGATGCCGGTCTCCTCGTGCACCTCGCGCACGGCCGTCTCGGCGAGCATCTCGCCCGGGTCGACCTTGCCCTTGGGGAGCGTGACGTCGCGGTACTTCGTGCGGTGGATCAGCAGGATGCGGAGCTTGCCGTCGACGATGCGCCAGACCACGGCGCCCGCGGCGTACACGGCCTTGTCGGTCCACTTCGACGCCGGGGGCGGCGTCCGCTCGGCCCGGGCCCTCTGCTCCTGCCGGACCGTCATCGCACCGCCCGTGCGCGGCGCCGCCGCTGGATCAACCCCATGGTCTTATCCTGCAGGTCGACGAGCGGCTTGCCGTCGGCATCCTCGGCGTGCCGCGTCCACACGCCCTCCGCGCCGAGGTGCCACGATGTGGTGCCGGCGTCCATGGCGAGGTCGAAGAACGACAGCAGCTCCTTGAGGTGGGCGGGGTCCGAGACGCGCACGAGCGCCTCGACCCGACGGTCGAGGTTGCGGTGCATCATGTCGGCGCTGCCGATGTAGACCTGCGGGTCGCCGTCGTTCTCGAAGGCGAAGATGCGCGAGTGCTCCAGATACCGGCCCAGGATGCTGCGCACCGTGATGTTGTCGCTGATCCCCTCGAGGTCGGTCCGGAGGCTGCAGATGCCGCGCACCCACACCTCGACCTTCACCCCGGCGGCGCTGGCGCGGTACAGGGCGTCGATGATCTCCTCGTCGACCATCGAGTTGACCTTGATGCGGATGTGCGCGGGCTTGCCGGCCTCGGCGTTCTTGCGCTCGGCGTCGATCTGGCGCACCAGGCCCTTGCGCAGGTGGAGCGGCGCGACGAGCAGGCGCTTGAACTTCTTCTCGATCGCGTAGCCGCTGAGCTCGTTGAAGAGGCGGGTGAGGTCCTTGCCGACCTGCGCGTCGGCCGTGAACAGACCGAAGTCCTCGTAGATGCGGCTGGTCTTCGGGTTGTAGTTGCCCGTGCCGACGTGGGAGTAGTGCTGGAGCTTGCCGTCCTCCTCGCGGATGACGAGGGCGAGCTTGCAGTGGGTCTTCAGGCCGACCAGACCGTAGACGACGTGCACGCCGGCCTTTTCCAGCTTGCGGGCCCAGACGATGTTGTTCGCCTCGTCGAAACGGGCCTTCACCTCGACCAGGGCGAGCACCTGCTTGCCGGCCTCGGCGGCGTCGATGAGCGCCTGCACGATCGGGCTGTCGCCCGACGTGCGGTACAGCGTCTGCTTGATCGCCAGCACGTGAGGATCGCGGGCCGCCTGCTCGAGGAACGCCTGCACGCTGGTCGTGAACGACTCGTACGGGTGGTGCACGAGCACGTCGGACTTGCGGATCGCCTTGAAGATGTCGGCGCGCGAGTTGGATCCGGTGGGCTGGAAGGCCACGGCCGTGGTGGGCAGGTGCGGCGGGTAGCGCAGGTCCGGCCGGTCGATGCGGGACAGGTCGAAGAGACCGCGCAGGTCGAGAAGGCCCGGCAGGCGATAGACCTCGAGGTCCGTGATGTCGAGCTCGCGGACCAGCAGGTCCATCGTGACCTCGTCCATGTCGTCGGTGATCTCGAGACGGATCGGCGGGCCGAAGCGTCGGCGGAGGAGCTCCGCCTCGAGAGCCTGGATGAGGTTCTCGCTCTCGTCCTCCTCGATCTCCACGTCTTCGTTGCGGGTGAGCCGGAACGCGTGGTGGTCGAGCACCTCCATGCCGGGGAAGAGGTCGCCCAGGTGGTTGGCGATCAGCTCCTCGAGGCGCAGGAACCTCTTGATCTCGCCGTGACCGGGGACCTCGACGAAGCGCGGGAGCATCGGCGGCACCTTGAGGCGGGCGAATTCCTGGCGGCCGGTACGGGCGTTGCGGATGCGGATGGCGAGGTTCAGCGAGAGACCGGAGATGTACGGGAAGGGGTGGGCGGGGTCGACCGCCAGGGGCATCAGCACGGGGAAGACCTGCGCGCCGAAGTAGTCCGACAGCGCGGAGCGCTCCTCCTCGGCGAGCTCGGACCAGTCGGTGATCTCGATCCCGGCATCCGCGAGGGCGGGACGGACGAGGTCGGTCCATGCCGCGGCATGGCGCAGCTGCAGGGCGTGCGCCTCACGGGAGATGTCGGCGAGGGCGTCGACGGGGGAGCGGCCGATGTTCGTGGGCACCGCGAGGCCGGTCATGATGCGTCGCTTGAGACCCGCGACGCGGACCATGAAGAACTCGTCGAGGTTGCTGGCGAAGATCGCCAGGAAGTTCGCCCGCTCGAGCTCGGGCAGTGACGGATCCTCGGCGAGCTCCAGCACGCGCTGGTTGAACGCCAGCCAGCTCAGCTCCCGGTCGAGGTACCGGTGGTCAGGGAGCAGGGCGTCGGGCGACTCGACGGCGTCGAAGTCGTCGTCTTCGGCGTCACCGAGGCCGGCGTCGGTGAGTGCGGGATCGATCATGGGGTACATCTAATCACCGCGAGGTGACGCGCGTGTGAACGGACCCGATCCGTTACCGGGCTGCCGCCACGGTCTCGTCTTCGTACACGTTGAACCGGTAGCCGACGTTGCGCACCGTTCCGATGATCTGCTCCTGGTCGCCCAGCTTCGCGCGGAGGCGGCGCACGTGCACGTCGACCGTGCGGGTGCCGCCGAAGTAGTCGTAGCCCCACACCTCGCTGAGCAGCTGCTCACGCGTGAAGACGCGCGACGGGTGGGTCGCGAGGAAGTGCAGCAGCTGGAACTCCTTGTAGGTGAGATCCAGCGGCTTGCCGCGCAGCTTCGCGGAGTAGGACTGCTCGTCGATCGTGACGCCGGAGGCCTGCACCCTGGAGGGTTCGGCGACCTCGTCGCGGCGGGCGAGCGCGAGCCGGATGCGCGCGTCGATCTCGGCGGGGCCGGCGGTCACGAGCAGGACGTCGTCGATTCCCCAGTCGCCGGAGAGGGCGCTCATGCCGCCCTCCGTGACGACGAGGAGCAGCGGGGCATCCTGTCCGGTGGCGCGGAGGAGGCGGCACAGCGACTTCGCGCCGACCAGGTCGTGGCGGCCGTCGACGACCACGACGTCATAATCCGGGGCGCTGACGAGCTGCGCGGGTTCGGCGGGGATCTGGCGGACCCGGTGGCTGAGCAGTTCGAGGGCGGGCAGAACCTGCTCCGACAGCGGAGCGTTGGTCAGAACCAGCACCAGGGCCACGCGCACTCCTCACCGGCGCGGGGGTCGACGCCGTGCCGCCATGATACCGGCACCGGATGCGCAACAATGGTGTCATGTCCGAACCAGCGCTCGCACCGCGTAATGCCCTCGTCGGCGTGGTCGCCGTGTGGGTCACCGCCTTCGTCGCGACCGTGGCCGTCGGGATCTTCGTGCCGGAGGAATGGCGCGTCCCGTGGATGCTCGTCGCCTTCGGCGGCATCGTGCTGCTCTCGTTCGCCGTGCAGCTCTGGTACGGCCGCACCCAGGGGTTCATCTTCCGGGTGGCCGGCAGCGTCACGGGCGCGCTCGTGCTGATGGGATTGATCTCGGTCGGCTTCGGCATCGCCGCGCTGCTGCCGACCTGACCTCCGCGTCCCGCCGCGCGGTAAGGTGGAGGCATGGACCTCATGGCGCTCGAAATCTTCTTCATCGGCCTGCTGGGCCTTGCGAGCCTCGCTATCGTCTTCGTCTCGGCCGTGGTTCTGCGCAACCTCTTCCGCGGCCAGCGCTGACGCATCGTGCTCGATCTGCCCACCGACCTCCCCGCCGACCTCGCCCCGCTCGCGTGGCTGATCGGCGTGTGGGAGGGCACCGGTGTCATCGACTACCCCGTCGGCGACGAGCGCCTGCAGGGCGAGTTCGTCCATCGGGTCAGCTTCAGTCATGACGGCGGCCCGTACCTCAACTACTCGGGGACCGCGACGTTCACCGGCGAGGACCAGGCGGTGTCGATCCCGCTGATCGCCGAGACCGGATTCTGGCGCCTCTCGCGCCCGGCGTCCGCGGCGGACCCCGGTCCGGCGCTGCTTCCCCCGCAGGCCGATGTCGTCACCCGCACGGTCGACGACGTCGAGAGCCTGCGCGCGGCGAACGGCGCCTTCCCGATCGAGGTCTCGCTCGCGCATTCCGACGGCATGCTGGAGCTCTACCTGGGCGAGATCAACGGCCCGCGGGTCGACATCGCCTCGGATGCCGTCGTGCGCGCGGCCGGCACGAAGGACTACGGCGCGGCATCGCGCATGTACGGACTCGTCGACGGGCACATGCTGTGGGCGTGGGACATCGCGGCCCTCGGAACGCCGCTGCGCGCGCACGCCTCGGCGCGACTGGCCAAGGTCTGAGACGGGCGGGATCCGACGTGAGCGTGTTCGAGAGCTTCCCCGGAGCCGTCGCCGGCGATGCGGGCATCGCGCATTTCGGCGATCCGTTCCGCGAGCAGCGCCGCCTCGCGGCCGGTGACGCCGTCGTCGCGCTCGACGACCGCACCGCGATCGAGGTCTCGGGTCCGGAGCGGCTCGGCTGGCTCGACTCGATCACCTCGCAGGCCGTCGGTCGCCTGAGCGCGGGAGACAGCACCGAACTGCTGGTGCTCGACCCGCAAGGTCGTGTCGAGCACGCGGCCGGTGTCGTCGACGACGGAACGTCCACCTGGTTGATCGCCGACGCGGCGGATGCCGAGGCGCTCGCGACCTGGCTGACGCGGATGAAGTTCCGCACGCAGGCGAGCGTCGACGTGCGCGCGGACCTGGTGCTGCTGGGCTTCGTCGACGGCGGGTCCGCCGCTCGAGCCGTGCATGCCGCTGCCGCGTCGCACGACCGCCTCCCGCTCGTCTGGGAGGACCCGTGGCAGCAGGTCGCCCTGGGCGGCCACCAGTACGCCGAGGTCGCGGATCACCCCGGCGCCTCGCTCGCGTGGCGCATCGCGGTGCTCTCGCCGGATGCCGCGGACGAACTGGCTGCGACCCTCGACCATGATGCCGCCGCAGGTCTCCTGGCCGCCGAGGCTCTGCGCATCGCCGCCTGGCGCCCGCGCTGGGCGGCAGAGGTCGACGACAGGTCGCTCCCGCACGAGTCGGACTGGATCCGCACCGCCGTGCACCTGAACAAGGGGTGCTATCGGGGGCAGGAGACCATCGCCAAGGTCCACAACCTCGGACACCCGCCGCGTCGTCTCGCCGCTCTCCAGCTCGACGGCAGCGATGCCGTGCTGCCCGAGCCCGGGTCTCCCGTGTTCGCGGGCGATGACGAGATCGGCCACGTCACCTCGGTCGCCCGTCATCATGAAGACGGTCCGATCGCGCTCGCGATCCTGGCGCGACGCGCGCCGATCGGCGACCTCGTCGTGCGCGCCGACGGCATCGACATCGCCGCCTCGCAGCAGGTGATCGTGCCCGCGGATGCCGGGGCGACCGCCGACATCCCGCGCCTCACGCGGCTGTCACGTCGCCCGTCGGCGCCGGATCCCCGCGCCGCGAGCTAGGCGCGAGGCGAGTCGACCGGCGCCACGGCCGCCCACGGAAGCGTGATCTCGCCGAGACGCCAGCGGCTCCGCCCGCCCGCGATCGGCCAGCCTTGATCCCGCAGGGCGGCGACCGTCGCCAGGAACCGCTGGGTGGCGCCGAACGTCGCGAGCGCGGCCGCCCGATCCCACTCGCGGTCGAGGTCGACGAGGAGGGCGTGGATCCGTTCCCCCGGGACGTTGCGGTGGATCAGGGCCTTGGGCAGCCGCTCGGCGACGATGCTCGGATGCTCGAGCCCGGTCAGGCGCAGGGAGATCGTGAAGCGCACCGGGATCCCGTCGGGCTGCACGTCGGCCCAGCTCGCCACACGACCGATCTCGTCGCACGTGCCCTCGACGAGGAGCCCGTCCGGCGCGAGTCGTGAAGCCGTCTTCCGCCAGGCGGCCGGCACGTCGGCCTCGTCGTACTGGCGCAGCACATTCATCGCGCGGATCACCGCAGGCCGCCGGCCGTCGGGGAGGGGGACCTCGAAGCCGCCGCGCGCGAACGAGACGCGGAGGTCGTGGGGGAAGCCCGTGCGGCCGGCGCGGACCTCGGCGAGCTGGGCATCGGCCGTCGCCACCCGCGCCGGGTCGATCTCGAGACCGCGCACCTCGGCATCGGGTCGGACTCCGCGCAGCCGTGCGGCCAGTTCGAACGCGGTGACACCGCTCGCTCCGTAACCGAGATCGACCACCAGCGGATCCGCGGCACGGCGGAACGCGGGGCTCGCGGCGATCCAGCGGTCGTTGCGGCGCAGCCGGTTCGTCCCGGTCGTGCCGCGCGTCGGCCGGCCGACGGGAGATGACGCCATGAGTCAATCCTCTCCCTCGATGAGCCCTCGGGCCAATCCGGAGCGGCCGTCGCGGATAAACTGGCCGCATGACTGCGACGCGCACCCTGATCCTGCTCCGCCATGGCCGGAGCGAGTGGAACGAACGGAACCTGTTCACCGGCTGGGTGGACGTCCGCCTGAACGAGCAGGGGGAGAAGGAGGCCCGCCGCGGCGGTGAGCTGCTCGCCGAGTCCGGCATCCTGCCCGACGTGCTGCACACGTCGCTCCTGAGCCGGGCGATCCAGACGGCGAACATCGCGCTCGACGCCGCCGACCGGCTGTGGATCCCCGTGACCCGCTCGTGGCGGCTCAACGAGCGCCACTACGGCGCCCTGCAGGGCAAGGACAAGGCGCAGACGCTCGAGGAGTTCGGTCCCGAGCAGTTCCAGCTGTGGCGCCGCTCCTTCGACGTGCCGCCGCCCGTGCTCGACGACGCGAGCGAGTTCAGCCAGGTGAACGACCCGCGCTACGCCGGGATCGACGGAGAGGTGCCGCGCACCGAATCGCTCAAGCTCGTGATCGACCGTCTGCTGCCCTACTGGGAGAGCGCGATCGTCCCCGACCTCGAGGCCGGCAAGACCGTGCTCGTCACGGCGCACGGCAACTCGCTCCGCGGTCTCGTCAAGCACCTCGAGGGCATCAGCGACGCCGACATCGCCGAGCTGAACATCCCCACCGGCATCCCGCTCGTCTACGAGCTCGACGAGAACAACGTCCCCACCGGTCCCGGCCGCTACCTCGACCCGGAGGCCGCTGCCGCCGGTGCCGCAGCGGTCGCCGCGCAGGGCAAGAAGTAGCACCACGCAGAAGAGGAGGGGCGGATGCTGTCACAGCATCCGCCCCTCCTCTTCTGCGTGCGCGTCAGGCGTGCCCGAGCTCCTGCTGCTGCTCGACGGCCAGAGCGATCTCGGCCTCGGAGACCTGCCAGTCGCCCGTGGCGAGGTAGACCATCTTCTTGGCGACCGCGACCGCGTGGTCGGCGAAGCGCTCGTGGTACCGGCTGGCGAGCGTGGCATCGACCGTCGCCGTCGCCTCTCCCTTCCAGTTGTCGCTGAGCACCTTCTCGAAGACGCTGGCGTGCAGCTCGTCGACGTCGTCGTCCGCGTTGCGGATCGTGTCGGCGAAGCGCAGGTCGCCGGTGCGGAGGAGCTCGGAGAGCGTGCGGGAGATCTCGACGTCGAGCTCGCCCATCTTCACGAAGGTGCCCTTGAGACCCTTCGGGATGGCGCGCTCGGGGAACCGCAGGCGAGCGAGCTGGGCGATGTGCTCGGACATGTCGCCCATCCGCTCCAGCGAGGCGCTCACCCGCAGCGCCGTGACGACGATGCGGAGGTCGCGGGCGACGGGCTGCTGGCGAGCGAGGATCTCGATGGCCTGCTCGTCGAGCGTGACCGCGAGCGCGTCGATCTTGGCGTCGTCGGCGATGACCTCTTCGGCCAGGGCGACGTCGCTGGTCGCGAACGCGCGAGTCGCCTTGTCGATCGAGACCGTGACGAGGTCCGCGATCTCGACGAGGCGGGACTGCAGGTCCTCGAGGGACTGGTGGAAGACTTCGCGCATGGTGGGGCGCAACCTTTCATTGGGATCTCGGCTGTGTGCACGGCGCGAGACGGCGGTTCGTCCGCACGGGGGCGGGTCCACGCTCTCGCGCAGGCCCGAAGAGATTGTGTGCTCCGAAGGTTAACGAACGGTGCCCAGCACGTGAATAGTACTTCTCGCGTTGCCGTCAGGGCGCAGGAACCCGCTGTTCGGACGGTGAACGCACTCTACGCTGGAGTCATGACCCTGCCGCAGCTCGCGCTGTCTTCACTCGCCATCGGGCTGGTGATCGGCATCGGCCTCTCTCTCCTCGTGGTGTGGGCGTACCGTGCCCGCGCGCGGGCCGAGGAGGAGACATCGCTCGCGATCCCCGCCGGGATCACCGATGTCCTCGGCAGCATGGACGACGCCGCCTGCGTGGTCGACTCCTCCGGTCTGGTCCTCGCCGTCTCGCAGGCGGCGACCCGCTTCGGCATCGAGGTCGGCTCCACGCTCGACAACCCCGAGCTCCGCCAGCTCGTGCGCGCCGCGAAGGCGACGGGTGGCTCGACCACCGAGTCGTTCCGCATCACCCGCGGCGGGCTGAGCCTCGATCCGCGGCTCGTCTCGGCCCGAGCGAGCGTGATCGGTGCGCGTCTGGTGCTGCTGATCATCCGCGACGTCACGGAGCAGGAGCGACTCGACCAGATGCGGCGCGACTTCGTGGCGAACACCAGTCACGAGCTGAAGACGCCCGTGGGTGCGGTCAGCCTCCTCGCGGAAGCCATCGAGTCCGCGGCCGACGATCCGGCGCAGGTGCGCATCTTCGCCGCGCGGATCTCCGCGGAGGCCGGACGTCTCGGCCAGCTCACGGGACGGATCATGAGCCTGTCGCGGCTGCAGGCGGAGGGCGGGCTCACCGAGGTCGCATCCGTCTCGATCGACGAGGTGATCGCGTCGTCGATCGAGGCCCACGTCGTCCAGGCCGACTCCGCCGGTGTGGAGCTCGCCCGCGGCGGCGATCGCGGCCTCTGGGTGCGCGGCGACGCGCAGATCCTGGTCGAGGCCGTCGGCAACCTGATCGCGAACGCCATCGTCTACTCGCCCCGCGGATCGCGGGTCGGCGTCGGGGTCAAGGCCGACGCCGAGGTCGTCGAGATCGCGGTGTCCGATCAGGGCATCGGCATCGCCGAGGCAGACCGCGAACGCATCTTCGAGCGCTTCTACCGCGCGGACGAGGCCCGCTCGCGGCGCACCGGCGGCACCGGTCTGGGATTGTCGATCGTCAAGCACGCGACGCAGCGGCACGGCGGCGAGGTGCGCCTGTGGTCACGTCCGGGTCGCGGCTCCACGTTCACGATCCGGCTTCCCCGGATCGACACCCCCGGGCACATCGACTCGGACAAGAAGAGCAAGAAGAAGCGCGCGCGCAAAGCGGCCAAGACCGCCTCCGCCCGCGTTCGAAACGGAGAGAGAGCATGACCCGCATCCTTCTGGTCGAGGACGAGCCCGACCTCGCCGACCCCCTCGCCTATCTGCTGCGCCGGGAGGGCTACGAGGTGGAGATCGCCGAGGACGGCCCCGGGGCGCTCACGGCGTTCCGGGAGCGCGGTGCCGACATCGTGCTGCTCGATCTGATGCTGCCGGGGATGCCGGGCACCGAGGTGTGCCGCCAGATCCGGTCGACGTCGGCCGTGCCGATCATCATGCTGACCGCCAAGGACTCCGAGGTCGACATCGTGGTGGGCCTCGAGCTCGGTGCCGACGACTACATCACCAAGCCGTACTCCTCGCGGGAGCTGCTCGCGCGCATGCGCGCGGTGCTCCGTCGGGTGGTCCAGGCCGACAGCGAGCTCGACGAGCGGGTGCTCGACGGCGGACGCGTCTCGCTCGACATCGACCGGCACACCGTCGCGGTCGCCGGCGCTCAGATCAACATGCCGCTCAAGGAATTCGAGCTTCTCGAGGTGCTGATGCGCAACTCGGGCCGCGTGCTCACGCGTGGACAGCTCATCGACCGCGTGTGGGGCAGCGACTACTTCGGCGACACCAAGACGCTCGACGTGCACATCAAGCGCATCCGCTCGCGCATCGAGGAGAACCCGAGCGAGCCGGTGATGCTCGTGACCGTGCGCGGTCTGGGGTACCGCTTCGAGGGCTGAGCCCCCGCGAGACGAAGAAGAGGCCGGCACCCCAGGGGTGCCGGCCTCTTCTGTCTCCGTCAGCGACGGATCACTCCGCGGGAGCGGGAGCGGCGGTGTCGGTGGGGACGGGCGTCGTCGTCGGCTGCGGCGCGCGCTCGCTGACGTCCGGGACCAGGTCCGCGTAGTAGGGGAGTGCGCCGTCGAGGACGGGCACCTCGGTCTTGACGCCGGTGGCGTCGCCCGACTGGAAGTGGATCTCGACCGTCGCGCCCGGCTTGGTGTCGAGATCGACGATGCGGAGGGGCTCCTCGTCGGCGCCGAGGCTCACCGTCTCGCCGGCGGGAACCGTGACCGTGAACGGGTCGATGCCCTCGAGGGTGATCGTGAGCGTGGCCTTCTCGTCGGTCGGGTTCACGATCGCGGCGATCAGGTTGCCGACCGAGCCGTCTTCCGTCGCGACGATGAAGACGTTGCGGACGTCGATCGGAGCGTCGGGGTCGGAGACGTTCACGCCGTCCGAGGCGGCGTACTCGATCTTCGTCGCCTGGGGCGAGATGAACGTGCATCCCGTCGCGCCGAGAAGAACGACGGCGCTGAGGGCGGCAGACGCAACAAGGCGCGATTTCACGGGTCCTCCTGAGGTCCGGCGGGGTATCCGCAACCATTCTACGGGTATGCGGGCAGGCGCTCAGGGACGCCGAGGCGCGAACCTTAGCGCATATTCCCTGTGGTATCCTTGAGGTTGCCGAAAGGACACGTTTTTATGCTTTTTGAGGTTGGCGAGACCGTCGTCTATCCGCACCATGGCGCTGCGACCATCATCGAGGTCAAGGAACGCATCATCAAGGGTGAGGCGAAGAAATATCTGAAGCTCAACGTCACGCAGGGCGATCTCATCATCGAGGTTCCGGCGGAGAATGTCGACCTGGTCGGCGTCCGCGACGTGATCGGCAAGGAGGGCCTCGACCATGTGTTCGAGGTGCTGCGCGCCCCGTTCACGGAGGAGCCGACCAACTGGTCGCGTCGTTACAAGGCGAACCTCGAGAAGCTCGCCTCCGGCGATGTCATCAAGGTCAGCGAGGTCGTCCGCGACCTGTGGCGTCGTGACCAGGACCGCGGACTCTCCGCAGGAGAGAAGCGGATGCTGGCCAAGGCGCGCCAGATCCTCATCTCCGAGCTCGCGCTCGCCGAGAAGACCGACGAGGACAAGGCGGGCGCACTGCTCGACGAGGTCCTCGCCTCCTGAGGCGTCGCACGCCTGAGTAACACGTCCACGAAGGGGCGGATGCACCGTGCATCCGCCCCTTCGTCGTGCTCGGCCACGCGGTAGCGTGAGACGGTGACTCTGCTCCCTGTTCCCGATACCGCGATCATCGTCGTCGCCGCCGGTTCCGGCACGCGACTGGATGCCGGGGCGCCGAAGGCCCTGGTCGGCATCGATGCGCACTCGATCCTGCGCCACGCGCTCGACGGCGTCTTCGCCGCTGCTCCCGCGCAGGTGATCGTCGTCGCGCCGCCCGGGTACGAAGGCGACGCGGAGGCCGAGCTGGACGCCGCCGCGGGGAAGCGCCGCGACCTCGGTCGGGTCGTGGTCGGCGGCGCGACCCGACAGCTCTCCGTCGCAGCGGGACTCGACGCGCTCTGGGGCGACGTGACGACCGTGCTCGTGCACGATGCGGCCCGCGCTCTCACGCCTCCGGCTCAGATCGACGCGGTCGCCGCCGCCGTGACGCCGGACACGGGCATCATCCCCGCGCTTCCCGTCGTCGACACCCTCAAGCGGGTCGATGCCGACGTGGTCGTCGGACCTGTCGATCGCGCGGAACTCGCCGCCGCGCAGACCCCGCAGGGATTCCCCCGGGCGCTTCTCGAGGAGGCGTACGCCCGCGCGCTCTCGTCGGGCATCGACTACACCGACGACGCGGCCCTCTTCGCGGCATCCGGTCATGCGGTGCGACACGTCGAGGGCTCCGCCCGCGCCTTCAAGATCACGACCCCCGCCGACCTCGAGCGGGCGCGGCACCTGCTCGCTGCGGCGGCTCCGGTCCCCGCCCCCTCAGCCGGTCCGGCATCCGGATTCGGCGTGCCACGCGTCGGCATCGGGACCGATGTGCACGCGTTCGGGGGAGAGGGCGACCTCTGGCTGGCCGGGTTGCCGTGGCCGGGGGAGCAGGCCCTGTCCGGGCACTCCGACGGCGACGCCGTGGCGCACGCGATCGTCGATGCGCTGCTGGGCGCTGCGGGGCTCGGCGACATCGGCGAGCACTTCGGAACCGCGCATCCGGAGTACGCCGGGGCGCACGCCGCGGTGTTCCTCTCCCGCACGCGGGAGCTGCTGACGGATGCCGGCTTCGTGATCGGCAACGTCTCGGCGCAGTTCCAGGGCAACCGGCCGCGATTCAGCGCGCGTCGGGCCGAAGCCGAAGCGGTCCTCTCCGAGGCCCTCGGCGGGGCTCCTGTCTCGGTCACGGCCACCACGACGGACGGGCTCGGATTCCCGGGTCGCGGGGAGGGCATCTCCGTCACCGCGATCGCCCTCGTCGTCCCGGACGTCTCCCGGAGAGTGTGACGTTTCGCGGAACTTTCTCCCCGATCCCTCCGCGATTCGTCACATGTTCCGCGATTCGTCGCACGGCGGCGGGCGTTCAGCCATGCCCGAGTAGGCTTGAGCGGTGACACTCCGCCTCTATGACACCCGCGCTGCGGAACTGCGCGACTTCGTGCCTCTCGATCCCGAGAACATCACGATGTACGTCTGCGGACCCACCGTGCAGTCCGGCCCGCACATCGGCCACGTCAGAGCCGCGCTGAGCTTCGATCTGCTGCGTCGCTGGCTCACGCACCGGTTCGGCCGTGTCACGTTCGTGCGCAACGTCACCGACATCGACGACAAGGTGCTCGCGAACGCGACGGATGCCGAGCCCTGGTGGGCTCTGGCCTACCGGATGGAGCAGGAGTTCACGGCGGCATATGCCGGAGTCGGCATCCTCGCCCCGACGTATGAGCCGCGGGCGACGGCATCCGTTCCCCAGATGCAGGAGCTCATCTCCCGGCTGATCGACCGTGGCCACGCGTATCCGGCTCCGGACGGCTCGGGCGATGTGTACTTCGATGTGCGCTCGTGGTCCGAGTACGGTGCGCTCACGCATCAGTCCGTCGACGCGATGGAGGCCGCGGAGGACGCGGATCCTCGCGGCAAGCGCAACCCTCAGGACTTCGCCCTCTGGAAGGGCGCCAAGCCCGAGGAACCCGCCGACGCGACCTGGTCGTCCCCGTGGGGGCCCGGACGGCCGGGGTGGCACATCGAGTGCTCCGCGATGTCGAAGCGGTACCTCGGCGCCGAGTTCGACATCCACGGCGGCGGGCTCGATCTGCGCTTCCCGCACCATGAGAACGAGCTCGCTCAGTCGACCGCGGCCGGCGACGCCTTCGCGCGCTACTGGGTGCACAACGGGCTCGTGACCGTCAACGGTCAGAAGATGTCGAAGTCGCTGGGAAACTTCACGCTCGCTGCCGACGTGCTCGAGGAGTTCGACCCGCTCGTGGTGCGCTACGCCCTCGCCGCAGCGCACTATCGGTCGAACCTCGACCTGACCGAGTCGTCGTTCGTCGAGGCGGATGCCGCGCTTGGTCGCATCCGATCGTTCCTCGAGCGCGCGGGGCGACTCGAGAGTCCCTTCACGTGGTCGGCCGAGAGGCCGGCGCAGGAGGCCGAGCGCCCCCATGACGGCGAAGCGGAGCACGGGTTCGTCCTTCCCGCGGCCTTCGGTGATGCGCTCGACGACGACCTCGCGGTCCCGCAGGCGCTTGCTGTCATCCACGACACCGTGCGTCGGGGCAACGGCGCGCTGGATGCCGGTGACGACGCTGCGGCATGGATCGCCGCGTGGAAGGTGCGCGAGATGACCGGCATCCTGGGCATCGACCCCGGCTCGACGCAGTGGCGCGACGGCGCGGACGGCGGCGGCGCCTCGGCATCCGCTCTGGACGCCCTCGTGCAGGCGATGATCACGCAGCGCGCTCAGGCGCGCGCGGACAAGGACTGGGCGGCGGCCGATCGCATCCGTGATGCGATCGCCGCCGCAGGAATCACGCTGGAGGACACTCCGGCCGGAACTCATTGGAGTATCGATGGCTAAGCCAGGGCGCCCCGGCGCGAGCAAGGGAAACAAGAAGGGTCCGACCAAGGGCACGGGCGGACTCGGACGCAAGGCCCTCGAGGGCCGCGGACCGACCCCGAAGGCGGAGGACCGCGCCTGGCACCCGGCCGGCAAGCGCAAGGCCGCGGCCGAGCGGTACGCGGCATCCGGCGGCAAGGGCAAGCCGAACCAGCGCCAGGCGTCGGGCGGAAACCCGAATCGCTCGGCCCGCGCCAAGGACAACACCTCCGAGGCGGAGACGGTCACCGGCCGCAACTCCGTGCTCGAGGCGCTCCGGGCGAAGATCCCGGCGACCGCGTTCCACATCGCGCAGCGCGTGGAGATGGACGACCGCGTCAAGGAGATGCTGTCGATCGCGACCCACCGCGGCATCCCGGTGCTCGAGGTCACCCGCCAGGAGCTCGACCGGATGGCGGGCTTCGACGGCGTGCACCAGGGCGTCGCGATCAAGGTGCCGCCGTATGAGTACGCGCACCCGCAGGATCTGCTCGAGCAGACGATCGATCGCGGCCAGGTGCCGCTGTTCGTCGCGCTCGACGGCATCACCGATCCGCGCAACCTCGGGGCCGTCATCCGCTCGGCCGCCGCGTTCGGGGCACACGGCGTCATCCTCCCGCAGCGGCGCTCGGCCGGCGTCAACTCCGCGGTGTGGAAGACCAGCGCCGGTGCGGTCGCCCGCACCCCGGTGGCGCTCGCGACCAACCTCACGACGCTGCTCAAGGAGTTCAAGAAGCAGGGCGTCTTCATCCTCGGTCTCGCGGGTGACGGCGACGTCTCGCTCCCGGAACTCCAGCTCGCCGACCGTCCTGTCGTCATCGTCGCCGGGTCCGAAGGCAAGGGGCTGTCGCGCCTCGTGCGCGAGACCTGCGACCAGATCGTCTCGATCCCGATCTCCGCGTCCACCGAGTCGCTGAACGCCGGGATCGCCACGTCCGTCGCGCTGTACCAGGTGTCGACGGTCCGCGGCGCGAAGAAGAAGTCCTAGGAGCGCAGCGCATGACTCGCATCGTCGTCCTCGGCGGAACCGGATACGCCGGCCGCCATATCGTCGCGGAGGCCGTGGCCCGCGGGCATGCGGTGATCGCGGTCTCGCGGTCCGAGCCGGGCGATCCGGTGGCGGGCGCCGCGTACGTGCAGCGGTCGGCGCTCGACGTCGACGCGATCGCGGAGACCTTCGAGGGAGCCGACGCCGTCGTGTGGGCGCTGTCTCCGCGGGGCGACATGGAGGACAAGGTGCTCGGCGCACTGCGGCTGGTGGCTGCGAGGCTCGCCGGCACCGAGACGCGTCTCGGCGTGATCGGCGGAGCAGGCGGAAGCCTCGTCGCGCCCGGCGGCCCCCGGCTCTTCGATCAGGACTTCCCCGAGGAGTACAAGGCCGAGGCGCAGGTCGGCATCGACTCGCTCGCCTTCCTGCAGAGCGCGGATGCCGATCTCGACTGGTTCTTCGTGCACCCGGCGGAGGAGTTCGGTCCCTGGGCCGAGGGCGAGCGCACCGGGCACTACCGCGACGGCGGCGACGTGATCGTGCGGGATGCCGACGGGAAGTCGTGGATCTCCGGTGCGGACTTCGCGGTCGCCATGGTCGACGAGATCGAACAGGGCAATCACCACCGCGAACGGTTCACCGTCGGGTACTGAGGTCGGCGGCGGTCAGACCAGGTCGCGCCAGTCGACCTCGTCCTCGTCGTCGGCGAGCGACAGGTTGCCCGTGATCACCGGCAGGCTCATCGTCTCGGTCGGCGGCCCCATGATGGTCGCCTCGTCGCGCCGGTGGCGCAGCACCTCGTTGATGTAGCTCGTCAGCACCTCGGCGAGCGGCACGGACCGCCCCTGCGCCTGCGACAGGTACCAGCGGTGCTCGAGAACCTGATGGAACACCTCGGCCGGCTCGAGCTTGGTGCGCAGCTCGTACGGGATCGCCCGGACGACGGGCTCGAACACGCGCGTGAGCCACTCGTGTGCGTACATCTCCTCGTCGGCCCACTGCTTGGTCGAGCGGGCGCGGAACTCGTCGAGGTCGTTCAGCAGCCGGCGCGCCTGGTTCTCCTCGACGTCGAGACCGGTGAGGCGGATCAGGCGCCGCTGGTGGTGCCCCGCGTCGACGACCTTGGGCTGGATCTCGACGACCGTGCCGTCGGAGGTGGTCGACATCGACATCTCGTCGATGTCGAAGCCCAGCGCGTTGAGGCGCTCGACGCGTTCGGTGATGCGCCAGGTCTCCGCGGCCGAGAAGGACTCCTGCGCGGTCAGCTCGGCCCACAGCGACCGGTACGACGACACGATCCCGTCGGCGATCGCCACCGCGTCGACCCCGTGCTCCAGCCGCCCGCCCGCCGCGAGGTCCATGATCTCGCCGGCGATGTTCGTGCGGGCGAGGTCGAGGTCGTATGCGCGCTGGCCCGCCGTCAGACCCTCCTCGTGCAGCTCGCCGGTCTCGGCATCCACCAGGTAGGCGGCGAAGGCGCCGGCGTCACGACGGAAGAGCGTGTTCGAGAGCGAGACGTCGCCCCAGTAGAAGCCCACGTTGTGCAGGCGCACGAGCAGCAGCGCCAGGGCGTCGACGAGACGCGTGGCCGTATCGGGGCGCAGCACGCGGGTGAAGAGGGCGCGGTACGGCATCGAGAAGCGCAGATGCGAGGTGACGAGCGCCGCGGGGAGCGGCTCGCCCGCGGCATCCGTCCGTCCGGCGATCACGGCGACGCGATCGACGCAGGGGACGTCGAGGCGCGCCAGGTTGCCGAGCATGTCGTACTCCCGCTGCGCCATCTCGGCGGTCGTCTCCTTGACGGCGACCACGCGTCCCGAGAGGTCGGCGAACCGCACGAGGTGGCGGGAGAGCCCCTTCGGGAGCGAGACGATCTGCTCGGATGGCCACTTCGCCAGCGTCGTCGACCAGGGGAGGGACAGCAGTCCCGGGTCGACGGTGCTCGCGGTGATCCGCAGCGAATCCTGCATGGCGCTCCAGAGGGCAGTCGGGGGAAAAGCAGACGCGGCGCGGGCGACCCGAAGGTCGACCCGCGCCGCGTCTGAGGGAATTACGAGGCCGAGACGACCGGCTTGTCGTTCAGGCGCTCGCCCGACTCGATGTCGAAGGCGTGCACGTGACCGGCGGTCGCGGCGAGCGTGACGGTCTCACCCGCGTTCGGGTGGTTGCGGCCGTCGACGCGCGCGACGAGGTCGGTGCGCTTGCCGTTGATCTCGGTGTGGCCGTACAGGTAGCCGTCAGCGCCGAGCTCCTCGACGAGGTCGACCGTGACCGAGAGGCCCTTGCCGTCGGCGGGGCCGACGACGATGTCCTCGGGGCGGACGCCGACCGTGACCTGCGAGCCGTTCGCACGGCCCACGGTGTCGCGGTCGAGCGGGACGACCTCGGTGCCGAAGCGGATGCCGCCCTCGGCGAGGTCCGCCGAGAACAGGTTCATCGCAGGCGAGCCGATGAAGCCGGCGACGAACACGTTGTTCGGCTTCTCGTACAGGTCGCGCGGCGATCCGACCTGCTGGAGCAGGCCGTCCTTGAGGACCGCGATGCGGTCACCCATGGTGAGGGCCTCGGTCTGGTCGTGCGTGACGTAGACCGTGGTGACGCCGAGACGACGCTGGAGCGACGCGATCTGCGTACGGGTCTGCACACGGAGCTTCGCGTCGAGGTTCGACAGCGGCTCGTCCATGAGGAACACCTGCGGCTGACGGACGATCGCGCGACCCATCGCGACACGCTGACGCTGACCACCCGAGAGGGCCTTCGGCTTGCGGGTCAGGTAGTCCTCGAGGTCGAGGAGCTTCGCGGCCTCGAGAACGCGGGTGGCGCGCTCTTCCTTGTTGACGCCGGCGATCTTGAGCGCGAAGCCCATGTTCTCGGCGACGGTCATGTGCGGGTACAGCGCGTAGTTCTGGAACACCATCGCGATGTCGCGGTCCTTCGGCGGGACGTCGGTCACGTCGCGGTCGCCGATGAGGATGCGGCCGGCGTTGACCTCTTCGAGGCCGGCGAGCATGCGGAGCGAGGTGGACTTACCGCAACCCGAGGGGCCGACCAGGACGAGGAACTCGCCGTCTCCGACCTCGAGGTTCAGCTTGTCGACTGCGGGACGCGTTCCGCCGGGGTACAGGCGGGTGGCGTCATCGAAAGTCACAGATGCCATTGTCATTTCTCCTTCACCGGCAGGTACGTGCCGGACGATCCGTTGTGATGGAAGTGGCGGAACAGGCCGCCATGACCCGTCTTTGGGTCGGGATCAGTATGACACGAACCGTGGCACCTGGGTATTTCTCAGCCTGGCTGGTTAACATCGAACCTGGCCGCGCAACGCGGCGATCGTCGCTCCGAGCGATGGTCGGGGCCAACCCGGACCCCCTCAGACTTTCAAGAGGAACGATGTCGAGCGACGAAACGCCGAACGTCCCCACGCCTCGCAATTCCCGCGAGGCCGTGCGGGAGAAGGCCCAGCAGGTGCACGCCCAGCAGTCCAGGGCGCGTCTCATGCGACGGATCATCATCGGCGCGGTCGCCGTCATCGCCGTCGGCGCGATCGGCACCGCCGTCACCCTCGCGGTGTCCGCTCAGGTGTCCAAGCCGCAGCTCACCCCGACGGGGATGGAGTCGGACGGCGTTGTCGTGAACGACATCTCCGCCGTCGCGGCATCCGATGAGACGCTCACGACGCCGAGCCCCGAGCCGACCGAGGCCGGTGCCACGGAGACTCCCGCGCCCGAGCCGACCGCGCCGGAGCGCGTCGAGATCCACGTGTACGTCGACTACCTGTCGCCGGACGCCGGGGAGTTCGAACGCGCCAACTCGCGCCAGCTCGCCAGCTGGATCTCCGAGGGCGCCGTGTCGGTGAGCTATCACCCCGTCGCCCTGCTGACCGCCAGCTCGAACGGCACCAAGTACTCGCTGCGTGCGGCGGCCGCCGCGGCCTGCGTCGCGACGCACTCCCCGGACAAGTTCTACGCGTTCAACCATGATCTGCTCGACAAGCAGCCCAAGGTCGGCAGTGACGGGCTCTCCGACGAGCAGCTCGCCGACGCCGCAGCGGCCGTGGGCGTCGACAACACCAAAGCGGTGCGATCCTGCATCGTGGACGGCGACTTCGTGACCTGGGCCAAGGATGCGACGACCCGCGCGCTCGACGGTCCGCTCGCCGGGTCCGATGACCTGGTGCTGTCCTCCGCACCGATGATCGTCGCGAACGGCGACGCGTACATCGGTGCGCTCGACGATCCCGCCGAGTTCGCGCAGTTCGTGCTCACCGTCGACAACGACGCGTCGCAGAAGTCGACCGAGACCCCGTCGCCGACGCCCAGCCCGACCGCGACGCCCACGCCGTAGTTCGGAGCGGGGACGATGCCATCGCTAAGCTGGTGGCGTCCGCCGACTTGGCGCAATTGGTAGCGCACCGTACTTGTAATACGGGGGTTACGGGTTCGAGTCCCGTAGTCGGCTCCGTGCGAGAAGGCCCGCCTCCCCGGTGAATCCGGAGAGGCGGGCCTTCTCTGTGTCCAGCGGGAGATCACTCCCGCCCGTCAGCGCGCCCGTGTCTCAGCGCAGAGTGACGTCGATCGTCTCCGTGAACGGGTCGATGTCGATGTTGGTCGTGATCGAGTATCCGGATCCGGAGGGGCCGGTGGGACGGAACTGGATGCGGACATTGGTGATGTCGCTCGCGGTGATCACGCCGGTGATCGAGCCGTCGGGGTTCTGCGTGACGACGATGCCGATGGCGTTGACGACCTGCAGGGTGACGCCCGGATCCGGGACGATCATGACGCTGGTGCCGGCGGGGAGCAGCGCGAGGTTGCCGTCCGCATCGCTGCCCTCGACGGTGAAGTTGGTCACGTTGCCGCTCACGACGCTGACGGTCGCGCCGGTGGCCCAGAAGGTCGCAGGGGGAGGCGTCTGCGATGCGGCGGCGAGCGGCGTCGCGACGGCGACGGCGACGACGGGTACCGACCAGGCTGCGCTCTTGACGAGGGTCCGGCGCGAGAGGTCGCGGGTGCTGAGGTTGTCCTGCATTTCTTTCCTTTTCCGGCTCTGAGGAGCCATCTCTTCCACGTGTGCGCGCGTCGTGACGCGGAGAGCGCATGATCGCTGAGTGCGCCACGGAGAAGGAGTCCCATCGGCCCCCGAAGTGACGCCGAACGGAGGAATCCACCGGAGATTTCACGATCTGCTGGATCTCGCGTCACTCCTGCGACGTTTCCGACTCCTTCCCAATGTGTCGACAGACTGTCGGCCGCTTGAGGGGAGTCAAATCAGATGAAGGAACAAGAGGCAGTCCAGAAGCGTGGCCTGACGCGGAGAACGGTCGTGATCGGCGGGGCATGGTCCGTGCCCGTGATCGCGGCGGCCGTGGCCACACCGCTCACCGCCGCGTCCGTGGCATGCACCGCAGCGCTCAGCACGAGCACCGCCGTCTACTCGCGGTTGAGCGGCACCTCGTCGCTGTTCACCTGGGTGGACGTCTTCGGTGACGGCAAGGACCTCACACTCACGCTCAGCGCGGTCCCCAACGGTGCGAGCAACATGACGATCAACCAGACGAACAACCTTCGTCTCGACTCCGCCACCGTCGGCGGGGAAGCGCAGCCCAGCGTGCATCTCGCGCTCGACACCGCCGATCTCCGCAATCTCGGCGGAGGGCAGCGCGTCACGTTCAGCTTCGCTCTGGACGGAGTGGCGACCACGGTCTCGGACCTCGGCTACACGATCAAGGACATCGACGGCGTCCAGGCTCTGGACGGCCTCGGTGGTGCGGAGCGCGTGTACGTCTCCGAAGGCACCGGAACGTACAACTCCGACTGGATCCGCGGCCAAGGGACGGGCACCAACGCATGGCGGCCGTTCACCAGCTCGCCGAACCCCGAGGTCGCGCCCACCAGCGCGGCTGGAAACGTGCGGGTGACCGCGTCGGGTGTCAGCGCGTTCGACCTCACCTTCGTCGCCAACAACTCCGGGCGTGCGCTCGGAGAGCGGCCGCCCCAGAACATCTGGATCGGGCCGCTCACGTTCACCGCCCTCAACCCGGTGTGCACGGTATGAACCGCCGGAGCGGCACGGGGGTGTCGAGAGGGTCGAGCCGCGCGGGGCGCTGGCTCGCCGGTGCGCTGCTCGCGCTCGGAGCCGCCATCGCACCCGGTGGCGTCAGCGCAGCCATGGCGGCCGAGGTCGAACCGGGCGATGCGGTCTACATCGGCGGCAAGGAGGGATACGGCGGCACCGGCGTCTTCCCGATCTGGTCCTCAGGGGTGCAGGAAGGGGATCCGGATTACTGGGCGTACTGCATCGAGCACGACGTGTCGGCGGAGACCGGACTGCTGGGCGTCGCCGGAGGCCTCGACAGCTACCTCGGCGCCAACTACTTCACCGACCCGGCGGTCACCGGCAAAGTGCTGTGGGTGCTGGCGAACAGCTTCCCGGCCGTGAGTCTCGAAGACCTCGGTGCGGCGGCGGGGGTGCCGGGCATCTCGCGCAACGACGCCATCGAGGCGACCCAGTACGCGATCTGGCGATACACCGACCTGACCTTCGACGCCCCCTGGGCCTGGGAGACCCCCGACTCGGAGGCTGCCTACTGGTACCTCGTGAACGGGGCGAACGCCAGTCCGGGGCTCACCCCCGAAGACCTGCAGGTGACGGCCTCGGTGACGGCGCCCGGCACACCCCAGACTGCGGGGAGCCTCGTCGGACCCTTCACGGTGAACACCGATCAGGCCTCGGTCGTCGTCTCGGTGGATCCCGCCGTCACGATCACGGATGCCGCAGGGACCGCGGTCGACCCGAACGCGGTCGTCGACGGGCAGGAGCTCTACCTGGATCTGCGGGGCTCGACCGTCGCGGGGAGCGCCACCGTGCGCGCGACCGCCGTCGGCTCGGGAAGCACGGGCACCGTGATCTCGGTGCCGACCACGCCGGGCGGCACCCCGACAGCGGAGGACCACGCGCAGTCGATCATCCTGGTCGCGCCGGAGACGGCGCAGACGACGGGAGAAGCCACGGTGGACTGGGCTGCGCAGCCGGGTGCCGTCGAGCCGGTGATCGGGACGTCGCTGGTCGACGCCGCAGACGGAGACCGGGTGCTGGGATGGAACGGCGGCACCGTGATCGACACGGTCGCCTACCAGAACCTGGTGCCGGGCACCGAGTACACGATCTCGGGTGAGCTCATGCGCAAGTCCGACGGTCAGCCCACCGGGATCACCGGTGCGACGACCTTCACCCCCACCGTGGCGAACGGCTCGATCGACGTCAGCTTCGTCGTACCCGAGGGATATGCGGGTGAGACGCTCGTCGCCTTCGAGGAGCTCTTCGAAGGCGCGGGCGGCGCGGGCGAGCCGGTCGCGGAGCACAAGGACATCGACGACGCCGCACAGACCGTGACGGTGGAGACGGCCCCGGAGGTGCCGGTTCCGGCGATCGGGACGTCGCTGGTGGATGCCGCCGACCAGGACCACGTCCTGACCTCCGGCGGGGGGACACTCGTCGACACGGTCGCGTACCTCAACCTCACCCCCGGGGTGGAGTACACGGTCGTCGGCGAGCTGATGGACAAGGCCGACAGCCAGCCGACCGGGATCATGGGGTCGGCCACGTTCACGCCGACGAGCGCGAACGGGTCGATCGACGTGACGTTCACCGTTCCTGCGGGGTTCTCCGGCGACGTGCTGGTCGCCTTCGAGTGGCTCTTCGTGGGTGACGACGAGGGGGACGAACCCGTCGCCGCGCACACGGACATCGATGACGCGGCGCAGACGGTCGCTGTCGAGGCGGGAACCTCCGTCGTCCCCACGACGCCGAAGCCCGGCAGCGGGAGTCTCGCCGTCACCGGTGCCGCGGCACCGACGGTGATCGTCGCGGCCGCGTCGGCCGCTCTCCTCGCGGGAGCGATCCTGATGCGGTCGAGAAGGCGCGACGTCGACGCCTGACCTGCGGGTCCGCGCGGGCAGAGCGGCGAGAGGATCCTCCGCTGCTCTGCCCGCGCTTCCGCGTGGGGGAGGACCGATCCGGGATGGCCTCCACGCCCCCGGCGGGGATATCATTGAACGTCGATTCAAGATCGGATCGATCGCGCGGGTCGACTCGCGTCCGGCTGCTCGGCGGAGACGAGCGGGCGTTTTCTGGAGAGGGAGACGTGGGAGATTCTCGCAGCGATCGTGAGCTCCTCCGTGCGCTCCGAGACGGTGACCAGTCGGCGTACGCCGTGCTGTGGGAGCGCCACATCGGCGCGGCGCTCCGATACGCGCACCGCCTGTTCCCCTCGCACGCGGAGGATCTCGCCTCCGAGGCGCTCCTCGCCGTCTACCAGCAGGTGACGACGACGAGCGCCGGGCCCGAGTTCGCCTTCCGCTCGTATCTCAAGGCCGTGATCCGCAACACCGCGATCCGGTGGCGCAAGGACGCCGACCGCATCGACGACACCGTCGAGGCCGACCGCCCCCACTTCCGCGACGCCCTCAGCCTCGTCGAACGGGAGTCGAACGCCCAGCAGTTCCTCGGAGCGTTCCAAGAGCTCCCGGAGCGGTGGCAGCGCGTGCTGTGGCTCACGGAGGTCGCCGACGTGCCCCGCCCCGAGATCGCGCGAGAGCTCGGAATCAAGCCGAACGCCGTCTCCGCCCTGCAGCGCCGCGCACGCACCGGTCTCAAGCTGAACTGGCTCACGTCGCAGATCCCGCTCGCGCTGCGCGATGACGAGGCGCATGCCGCCCGCCTCTTCCCCCGACACCTGACCGATCCGCTCGACGACACCGTGGCGCGCGAGGTGAATGACCACGTGTCGTCCTGCAGCGAATGCGGAGAACTGCTCCTCGACATGCGCAGCGACGCCCGCCGTCTGCAGGGTGTCACCCTGTCCGCTGTCGGATTCGGCGCCCTCGGGGTCGTCCTTCCGGCCACGGGGGCCCTCGCCCCCGGCACCACCGCTGCTGCGGTGGGCCTGATCGCGGCCGGTACCGGTGCCGGGATCACGAGCCTTCTCGCCGGCGGCATCGGCGTGCTCACGATCAGCGGCCTTCTGCTCGGACCGCTGTTCTTCCCCGGGGACGCTCCGATCGCCTCCTCGGCCCCGATCGCCGCGACCGAGCGCACGTCCACCGCGCCGCCCCCTGTCACCGGCGTCGGAACGCCCGGAGGCATCGAGGTGGTGCCGATCCCGTCCAGTCCACGGCCGACGGTCCGTACGGGGCGCTGGATCGACGACCCCGCGATCGACTCGGTCGATCTGGTCAACGACCCCGACGCCCCGGCACCGATCACCCCGACGGCGCCGGGGACGGCACCGGGAACCACCCCCGGGCCGGGATCGGGCGCCGGACTGACCCCGGGACTGGTCACCCCCTCGACGTCGTCCGGATACCTCGCGCCGGTGCTGGCGGGCACCGCGACGCCAGGGTCCACGGTCGGCGTCGACGTCGCGGGTGCGCGCTACACCCCCGCTGTGGCAGACGACGGCTCGTGGTCTTTCGATCCCCGCGCCCTCGAGCTGCCCGCCGGCACCTACGACTATCAGGCCTGGGCCTTCGACGAAGACATCCAGTCGCCCGCGATGGCCGGAAGCTTCACGATCCTTCCCATCGTCATCGAGGGCTTCGAGAACATCACCGGCATCGAGGACATGGACGTGACGGAGGCCAGCACCACGGGCCTGGTCATCGCCGCCACGGGACCGGCGAACGGGTCGATCTACATCACGAGCATCGAGGGGCATTCGGCGCTGATCCCCCTCGACAGCACCGGGCACGCGATCAAGCGACTCCGCATGCACTCCCAGGGCTGGTACTGGTTCACCTTCCGGGCGCTGGATGCCGACGGCTACTGGGGCCCGCCGGACGAGCACCCCCTCGATGTGTGGGATCCGGACGTCATCTTCGATCCCTGGGGCCCCGACCCCGCGGAGATGACCTTCGACATCAGCGACCCCTAGACGCGCGTCGCAACACGCCGTCATGAGGGAATGCCTCATCGGGGCGGGCCGTTGTCCCGAGGATGACTCGTATCGGAACCAGTGACCTCTCCGTCTTCCCGCTCTCTCTCGGGGGCAACGTGTTCGGCTGGACGGCCGACCGCGACGCCTCCTTCGCCGTTCTCGACGCCTTCGTCGCGGGTGGCGGCGACTTCATCGACACGGCCGATTCCTACAGCTCCTGGGTGCCGGGCAACGCGGGAGGGGAGAGCGAGACGATCGTCGGCGCGTGGCTCGCCTCGCGGAAGCCTGCGGACGTCGTCGTCGCGACCAAGGTGAGTCAGCACCCCGACTTCCGCGGCCTCTCGGGAGCGAACGTGCGCAAGGCCGCCGAGGCATCGCTCGCACGGCTGGGCCTCGACACGATCGACCTGTACTACGCGCACTTCGACGACGAGTCGGTGCCCCTGGAGGAGACCGTCGCCGCGTTCGGACAGCTCGTGACCGACGGCCTCGTGCGCCACGTCGCGGTGTCGAACTACACCGCGGAGCGCATCCGCGAGTGGATCGGCATCGCGGATCGCCTCGGCGTGTCCCGCCCGGTCGCCGTGCAGCCGCACTACAACCTCGTGCATCGCAATGTCGTCGAGGAGACGATCATCCCGGTCGCGCAGGAGTTCGGCATCGGCCTGGTCCCGTACTACTCCCTCGCCAGCGGATTCCTCACCGGCAAGTACCGCTCGACGGATGCTGCGGGTCAGGCGTCACCGCGTGCCCAGGGCGCCGCGAAGTATGCGACGGACGCGGGACTGCGCATCATCGACGCGCTCGAGGAGATCGGGCACGCTCACGGTGCATCTGTCGCGGCGACGTCGCTCGCCTGGCTGCGGGCGCAGCCGACCGTCGTCGCGCCGATCGCGAGTGCCCGCACCGTCGAGCAGGTGCCGGATCTGCTCGCGGGCGGACGACTGGAGCTCGCGTCCGACGAGGTGGAGCAGCTGAACCGCGTCTCGGAGTGGACGCCCGCTCAGGCCTGAGGCCGACGAGTCGGATGCGAGCTCGCGTCAGTCCTCTCCGACGAGCCCGAGGCGATGCGCGAGGATCACGGCGTGGATGCGATCGCGAGCGCCGAGCTTGGCCAGGACCCGCCCGACGTGGGTCTTGACGGTGGATTCGCCCACGTAGAGCGTCTGCGCGATCTCGGAGTTCGTGAGACCGCGGCCGATGGCGAGGAACACATCGCGCTCGCGCTCGGTGAGGTCGGCGAGCCGGGCGGAGTCGGCGGGATCGGGTTCCGCCCGCGCGGTGCCGAGCTGCGGGGAGACGTGCTGCAGCAGCATTCGCGTGATCCGGGGTGCGAGCGCCGCATCACCGCGATGCACCGCGTGGACGGCCGAGATCATCTCGTGGCGCTGCGCGTCCTTCAGCAGGAATCCGCTGGCACCCGCGCGGATCGCACCGAAAGCGTACTCGTCCAGGTCGAAGGTGGTGAGGACGAGGACCCTGGTCTGCGGATGCTCTCGCACGATGGTCTCCGTCGCCGCGATGCCGTCGAGCCCCGGCATCCGGATGTCCATCAGCACCAGGTCGGGCGCGAGCGCGGCGACCTGAGCGATCGCGGCATTCCCGTCGGCGGCCTCTCCGACGACGGTGATGCCGGGTTCCGCTTCGAGGACCATGCGGAACCCCACGCGGATCAGCTCCTGGTCGTCGACGAGGAGGACTCTGATCGTCTCTGTCATGCGTTCTCCTCGTTCGGTGATGACGGGGCGGCGGACGCGGTGCCCGCCGCGGGGAGCTCGGCGTGCAGCACCCAGCGCCCGGAGCCGTCGGGGGCGGAGCGCAGGTCGCCGTTCACATGGGCGGCGCGCTCGGCGAGTCCGCGGAGCCCGAAGCCGTCGTTTCCGGTGGCCCCGCGCACGCCGTCGTTGACGATGTCGACCGTCACGGTCTCGGCGGTGTAGGCCAC
Source organism: Microbacterium sp. LWH11-1.2 (assembly GCF_038397745.1). NCBI lineage: Bacteria > Bacillati > Actinomycetota > Actinomycetes > Micrococcales > Microbacteriaceae > Microbacterium > Microbacterium sp. LWH11-1.2. The sequence continues at coordinate 2,239,387 of NZ_CP151636.1, forward strand.
TCGCACGGCGATCGCCGTGGCGGTCGGCGCATGACGCATCGCGTTCGTCACGCCTTCCTGGACGATCCGGCCGATGGCGTGCGCGACGCCGGGAGCGACGACCGCGCTTCCGCTCACCGCGAGCGTGACGGGGAAGCCGGCGCGTTGCGCGGCCGTCACCGTGTCGCGCGGCGGCGTCGGCTCCATCGGAGTGAGCGGCAGCGGCGAATCGTCGGCGCGGAGCACGCCCAGCATCGATCGCATCTCCGTGAGAGCACCCCGCGCGGTCTCCGCCGTGGCGGTCGCGGCCTTGCGCGCCTGCTCGGCATCCGGAGTCGCGGCCGCCCCTTCGGAGAGCGCCACGATGACCGTGAGGGAGTGCGAAACGATGTCATGCATCTCGCGTGCGATGCGCGCACGCTCCGCGGAGGCCGCCAGCTGCGCCTGCTGATCGCGCTCGACGAGGAGCTGCCGCGAACGATCGATGATGGCGGCGAGGTAGCGCTTGCGCTCGCCGACGTTGACCCCGACGAGGGTGCCGATCAGCCCGAGGACCACGACGCCGAGCACGGTGTCGACGCCGGTCTGCAGCGTGGCGACGCCGGTCAGCATCAGACACAGGGCGAAGAGCGTCAGAGCCGCCGATCCGATGCCGAAGCCGATCCATACCGCGCGGACGGACCCGTACACGGCGAGTGCGTAGCACGCGAAGAGCGGGAACGGCGTGCTGCCCGGATGCGGGAGGAGCATCAGCAGCATCTCCAACGCGAACGCCGTGACGAACGGGATGAGGGGATGCTGCCGTCGCCAGAACAGCGTCGCGGCGGCGGCGATGATGCAGATCGGGATGAGGAACGGCGGCGCCGTGTCGTCCGGCACCGGGGCGTCCATGTCGACGATCCCCACGGTCGCAGTGGACAGCAGGAGGGTGATGCCGACGATCAGCACGTCGGCGACGACCGGATGCCGCGCCCAGAACCGTCGGAGGAGACCCGGGGCACGCGGAAGCCGCAGCTCCTCGTCCTCGCGGATCGAGTCGCTGCGGCTGCGCGTTCTGCTCACGGGCTGACTCTACGCGTCGCGCGTGCGGAGCACGGCCCACGCGGACAGCATCCCGGCGGCGACCCAGCAGGCGAGCGTCAGATAGGCGGCGGGGACATCGCTGCCCTCACCCGGGACGATGACGGTCTGCGCCGCGGCCACCGGCAGGTGCGAGGCGGCCTCCATGACCCAGCGCCCGGCTTCGCCGGCCAGGGCGAACATGCTCGCGACGATGGGCAGGACGAACAGCAGTCCGACGGTCGCGGCGATCGCACCCGCCCCGGATCGCAGGATGAAGCCGAACGCGACGCCGATGGTCGTGAACACGGCCATCGCCAGCGAGGCGACGATGATCGGGAGCGACGATGCGGACGGATCCGACCAGTCGATGCTCTGATCCCGGCCCGCGACGACAGCGGACACGACGACCGCGGCGATCCCGAAGATGATCAGCGACGACACGAACATCACGCCGGCGAGCACCACGGCCTTCGCGGCGAGGACCGAGCCACGGCCCGGGTTCGCGGTGAGCGTCGAGCGGATCATGCCGGTCGAGTACTCGCCGGTGACCGAGATCGCACCGAGGATGCCGGCGAGGAGCATCGTGAACTGGAACGGCGACACGACCGCCTGCACGGGATCGAAGCCCGGGTCGGTCACGTTCTGGGCGATCAGGACGGCGATGGCGACGGTGAGCAGGCCGGTGATGCCGATCGACCACCAGGTGGATCGCAGGGTGGCGAGCTTGATCCACTCGCCATGGAGCGCGCGGACGAAGGTCAGTCGATGGCGGGTGTCGACACGGTGCGGGGCGACAGCCGATTCCTGGACGGTCATGAGATCTCCTTGGTCCGGTACTCGACGGCGTCGCCGGTGAGAGCGAGATACGCGTCCTCCAGCGATCCGGTGGTCGGGGTGAGCTCGTGCAGCGGGATGCCGCGGGCGGCTGCCAGATCGCCGATCCGCGCGGCGGGGAGTCCGACGACATCGAGCAGATCGGGAGCCGAGCTCACGATCTCGACGTCCGGCCCGCCGACGGCGGCGACGAGGTCGGCCGCCCGAGGGGTGCGCACGCGTACGGTGTTGGTCGTCCAGGCGCGGACGAGCTCGGGGAGCGGAGCGTCGGCGAGCACCTTGCCGCGGCCCATCACGATGACGTGGTCGGCGGTCTGCGCCATCTCGCTCATCAGGTGGCTCGAGAGCAGCACCGTGCGTCCTTCGGATGCCGCGTGCCGGACGAACTGGCGCACCCAGCGGACGCCCTCGGGGTCGAGGCCGTTGACCGGTTCGTCGAGGATCAGCGTGTGCGGGTCCCCGAGCAGCGCGGAGGCGATGCCGAGGCGCTGGCCCATGCCGAGCGAGAACTTGCCGGCGCGCTTGCGGGCGACGGAGCTGATACCTGCGAGATCGATCACCTCGTCGACGCGGGACGCCGGGATGCCGTGCGTCGCGGCCATCGCGCGGAGGTGGTTGCGGGCGGTCCGGCCGGTGTGCACGGCCTTGGCGTCGAGCAGCACGCCGACCTCGGTGAGCGGTGCGCGGAGCTTGCGGTACTCGCGGCCGGAGACCATCGCGCGGCCGGAGGTCGGACGGTCGAGTCCGACGATCATCCGCATGGTGGTCGACTTGCCGGCGCCGTTGGGGCCGAGGAAGCCCGTGACGCTGCCCGGCTGGATCGTGAACGACACGTCGTCGACGGCCGTCTTGTCTCCGAACCTCTTCGTGAGGCCTTCTGCTGTGATCATGTCGTCCACGTTACGGAGCGAGCACGATGTTCCGCGTCCTCCCTCGGTACCGTTCCCTCGGAGCGCGGGTCATCCCGGCGACGGATGCCGGTGGCTCGGCGCCGAGATCAGTCGGCCGGTCGCCCGAAGGTCTGGGGGTCGACCGGGCGCTGCGCCCTCGGGAGCTTCTCGACGACGAGGAGGTACGACTCGGTCACGAGTTCCGTGACCAGGCCCTCTTCGAGCGACGAGCCGGGGGTGAGTGTGATCCAGTGCTTCTTGTTCATGTGGTACCCCGGGACGATGTCGGCGAACGTCTCTCGGAGAGCCTTCGCGTCGTCGGGCTGCGACTTGAGCGTGACACGCCCCGTGCCGTCCAGCGGCAGGAGGAGGAAGACGCGGCCCCGCACCTTGTACACGTCCCATTCGGGGCCGAACGGATTCTCGAGCGCCGAGCCGGGCAGCTCATCCGCGCGCGCGGCGGCGGCCGACGTCAGTTCCTGCGCATCCACGCGTCAGAACAGCCGTTCGGCGCGCTTGTCGTCGTTGCGCGGCTTCGCCTGCACGCGATCGTCGAGGTCGGCGGCCGCGAGCAGCGCCTCGTCGACCACCTCGCGGCCGGTGTCGGCCGTCAGCCATTCCCCGGCGAACGACGCCGGGACGAGCACCGGCATGCGATCGTGCACGCCGGCGAGGTGCTCCGGCGCCGGTCGCATCACGATCGAGTAGCAGGTGAACCACGCGCCGTCGGCGGTGCGCCCCCGCTGGGTCACGGCCGCCATGCCGAACAGCGCGCCGTCGTCGACGAGGAACTCATGCCACTGCCGGGACGGCTTCTGCATCTCGAACCAGCTCGTCGCCGGCACGATCGCGCGGGACTTCGCACTGCCGGGCCGGTCCTGCAGGCGCTCCGAGCGCGTGTTGATCGACGGGAACCTGGCGGGTTCGCCGTTCACGAGGTACCCCCACCACGCCGGCTCCAGCGTCGGCGCGGTCTCCGGCTGCACGATGATCGGATTGAGGTTCCGCAGGTTCTTCCCGGTCGGACGCAGGGTCTCGCCGGCGTTCTCCTCGGCCCAGACGCGCAGGCCTTCCAGGACCGCGTCGTCGGCCGCGGCCAGAAGCTCTGCGTCGGTGAACCGGGGATCGAGACCATAGCTCGCGCACATGTCGTCAGCGTAGCCGTGGCCGCCGACATCCGCCCGGTCTGCGGCCTTCCGCCGCTCGGGTAGTGTCGACAGGTGCCCGATACCCGCCGGCTTCCCGTGCCCCTGGCGCTCGGCGGCGCAGCAGCCATCGGCGTCATGACGGCGATCCAGGCCCGCATCAACGGCGTGCTCGGCGTGAAGGTCGACGACGGCGTCGTCGCCGGGCTGATCTCATTCGCGGTCGGCCTCCTCGCCCTCGTCGTCGTGATCTCCTGCATCCCCTCGGCGCGTCGTGGCGTCGTGCGCCTCGTCGGCGGGATCCGACACGGGCGGATCCCGTTCTGGATGCTGCTCGGCGGCGCCTGCGGCGCCCTCACCGTCTCCACCCAGGGCCTGACCGCGGGAGTGCTGGGCGTCTCGCTGTTCACCGTCGGGGTCGTGGCCGGACAGACGCTGAACGGACTGGTGCTCGACCGGATCGGCTTCGGCCCGGCCGGAGTCGTCGCGGTCACCCCCGGTCGCCTGGCCGGGGGAGCGCTCGCGCTCGCCGCGGTCGCGATCTCGCTCTCCGGCGACGTGCTCGCATCGGCGCCGCTGTGGATGCTGCTGCTGCCGTTCGCGACCGGCGTCGGCATCGCGTGGCAGGCGGCGACCAACGGACGGCTCGCGCAGAGGGTCGAGTCGCCCATCGCCGCCACGCTGATGAGCTTCATCGCCGGCACGATCGTGCTGGCCGCTGCCGCCGGGGTGAGCATCGCGGTCCGCGGGATGCCCGACGCTCCGCCGGCCGAGCCGTGGCTGTACCTGGGTGGTTTCCTCGGAGCCGCCTACATCCTCCTCGGAGCGTTCATCGTCGCGCACACGGGCGTGCTCCTGATGGGGCTGGGGTCCGTGCTCGGGCAGCTCGTGACCTCGGTCGTGATCGACCTCTTCTGGCCGACGGCGGCGGGTCCCGCGCTCTGGCAGATCATCGCGATGGTGATCGTCGCCGTGGCATCCGTCGTCGTCGCGCGGATCCGGCCCCGGCGCTGACGACTACTTCTTCTTTTTCGCCTTCTTCGCCGTCTTCGCCGTCTTCTCGATCGGCTCGGTCCTCGCCGGCATGCGGGTCAGGAGCTTGCGGGCATCGACGGCCTTGCGCCGGCCCGGCTTGCGCCCGGCGGGCTTGCCGCCGACGTACAGCCAGCCGAGGAGCTCCTCGTTCTTCGCGAGTCCGTGCGCCTGGGCGACCGCCTTCGACCGCGTGTAGTGCCCGGTGCGCCAGAGGACGCCCCAGCCGGCCTCGTCGAGCAGCAGGCTCAGCGTGTGGGCGACGCCGGATGCGGTGGCCTCCTGCTCCCAGCGCGGCACCTTGTCGCTCTTGCGGTAACTGGCCACCACCGCGATGAGCAGCGGCGCGCGAAGGGGCTTCGAGGACGGCGACTTGTCGCCTTCGGCCTTCGCGATCGCGGCGCCCAGCGCCTCGCGATCGGTGCCTCGCAGCTCGATCAGACGCCAGGGACGCAGCGAGGAGTGGTCGGCGACACGGCCGGCCGCGGCGACGAGGGTCACCAGCTCCTCGCGCGTCGGCGCGGTGTCATCGACCTTCGACCAGGACTGCCTGGCGCGAACGGCGTCGAGCGCGCTCACGACTCGTCGGGCGTGAAGTTCATCGCGATCGAGTTCATGCAGTAGCGGTCACCGGTCGGCGTGCCGAACCCGTCGGGGAACACGTGTCCGAGGTGGGAGCCGCAGTTCGCGCAGCGCACCTCGGTGCGCACCATGCCGAGGCTGGAGTCCTCGATGAGCTCGACCGCCTCGGGGCGGATCGACTCGTAGAAGCTCGGCCATCCGCAGCCGGAGTCGAACTTGGTGCCGCTCTTGAAGAGCTCGGCGTCGCACGCTCCGCAGGTGTACAGGCCCGAGCGCTTCTCGTCGAGCAGCTCGCCCGTCCATGCGCGTTCGGTCGCGGCCTGGCGCAGCACGGCGTACTGCTCATCGCCGAGCTCGCGGCGCCACTCGTCTTCGGTCTTGTCCACGCTGTACGACATGTATCCTCCTGAGTCCCCTCCATTCTCCCTCCTGTGCCGGGGCGTCGGGTGCGCCGAGTCAGAATGGACGGATGACGGATGCTGTCCAGCAGCGCTACGCGCGGTTCGCCCGGGATGAGGCCCCGGGCCGCAGCGCGCTCTACGAGGAGTGGGCGGCCGGCGTCGCCGCCGATCCCGAGGTGCAGGGGATCCTCCTGCGGATCCCCGAGTCGAGGCGGCAGCCGCCCCTCGTGTTCGCGGTGACGCGGCTGCTCGGCGCCGACCTCGGCGGCTACCCGGCGTGGCGGCGCTTCGTCGTGCGGAATGCCGACGAGATCGTCGCCGCGTGCACGGCGCGGCAGCTCCAGACCAACGAGCCTCTGCGGCTCGCCGCGCTGCTCCCCGTGCTGTCGGAGATCGAGGGGCCTGTCGCGATGCTCGAGATCGGCGCGTCCGCGGGGCTGTGCCTCTATCCGGACCGCTACTCCTATCGCTTCGTCGGAGAGGACGGAGCGCTCCGGGCCGCGCTCGACCCTGACGACGGCCGATCGACCGTGACTCTGGAGAGCCGGGTCTCGGGCGTCCTGCCACCGTTGCGGATGCCGGAGGTCGTCTGGCGGGCCGGCATCGACCTGGCGCCGCTGCACGCGGGGGACGACCGGGATCGGAGCTGGCTGCGAGCCCTGGTCTGGCCGGGGGAGAGCGGGCGGGAAGAGCGGATCGATGCCGCGCTCGACATCGCGGCATCCGATCCTCCTCGTCTCGTCGCGGGCGACGCGCTGGCGGAGATCGATGCGCTCGCGGCCGAGGCCCCCGCCGGTGCGACGCTCGTCATCACCACGCCGGGCGTGCTCGTGCACATCCCCCGGGCGGCGCGGACCGCTCTGATCGACCGCATCTCCGGGCTGCCCGCGCGGTGGATCACGATCGATCCACCCGGTCTGCTCGACGTCTGGGAGCCTCCCGTCGACGCGGGAGCCTGGCCGGGCTTCGTCGTCGCCCTCGACGGCCGCGTCCGTGCTGCGGCGGATCCGCTCGGGCGCTGGTGGGAGTGGCGCGCGGCCGTCGCGGCTGATGCGTCCTAACCTGGAGCCATGCTCGGAGATCTCACGGAGCGCGATCGCGCGATCCTCGCCCTCGAGGCGTCGTGGCCGCGCCACGGCGGGGCGAAGGAAGAGGTGATCCGGGCCCAGCTCGGCATGAGCGCGGCGCGGTACTACCAGGTTCTGGGGCGTCTGATCGAGTCCGACGTCGCGCTCGAATACGACCCGATGCTGGTGCGCCGTCTGCGGCGGATCCGCGACAGCCGGGCCGCCCAGCGCACCGCCCGCACTCCGCGATTCGTCGGCTGATCCTGCCCGATGGCGGTTCCGCGCCCGCGCCGCGGAACGGATTGACAGGAACGTGCCGCTAGCATCGAGGGGTGTCCAAGCCCAGCCGCGATCGCTTCGATGACGTCCCCCGCTCCTCCGGACGCGTCGGGGCCCACCGTGCCGAGACCCCCGGGATGAACGGCTGGGTCGTTCTGCTGTGGTCCTTCGTCGCGGCCCTGGTGCTCATCATCGCCGGCATCTTCGGCTCGCTGGTCGTCATGGGTCGCATCTCGCTGTTCCCCGAGACCGCGCCGAGCTCCGTGCCCACCCCCGAGGAGACCGGAGTCGTCGACACGACCATCTCGGTGATGATCCTGAACGCGACGCCTGAAGAGGGGCTCGACACGCAGATGCGCGACCTGCTGATCAACAGCGGCTGGCTCGCGGACAGCGTCTATGCGAGTGACAGCGCGAGCGTGGACTTCGAGACCACCACCGTCTACTACGTCGCGGAAGAGGACGAGCTCGCAGCGATCGGCCTGGCGCGCGTCATCGGCGGCGCCGAGGTCCAGCAGAGCGACTTCTACGCGGCGCTGAACGACACCGGCGCGAAGCAGATCACCGTCGTCATCGGCCTCGATCGATCCACCACGGTGCCCGAGACTCCTGCCGAGACTCCCGCCTCCTGACATCGGGATGCGCCCCGTCCCCGGCGGCTTGCACTCGGTGGTGTCGAGTGCCAGAATGGCGTTAGCACTCTCTTACTCCGAGTGCTAAACCCAACGTCTACGTCCAGGAGGGACGAAAAAACTCATGGCAAAGATCATTGCTTTCGATGAGGAGGCCCGCCGCGGCCTCGAGCGCGGCCTCAACATCCTCGCCGACGCGGTCAAGGTGACCCTCGGCCCGCGTGGCCGCAACGTCGTCCTCGAGAAGAAGTGGGGCGCCCCCACGATCACGAACGACGGTGTCTCCATCGCCAAGGAGATCGAGCTCGACGACCCGTACGAGAAGATCGGTGCGGAGCTCGTCAAGGAGGTCGCCAAGAAGACCGACGACGTCGCCGGTGACGGCACCACGACCGCCACGGTCCTGGCTCAGGCGCTCGTCCGCGAAGGTCTGCGCAACGTCGCAGCCGGCGCCGACCCGATCTCGCTGAAGCGCGGCATCGAGAAGGCCGTCGCGGCCATCACCGAGGAGCTGCTCGCCAGCGCCAAGGAGATCGACTCCAAGGAGCAGATCGCTGCGACCGCTTCCATCTCGGCTGCCGACCCCGCGATCGGCGAGCTGATCGCCGAGGCGATCGACAAGGTCGGCAAGGAGGGTGTGGTCACCGTCGAGGAGTCGCAGACCTTCGGCACCGAGCTCGAGCTCACCGAGGGCATGCGCTTCGACAAGGGCTACCTGAACCCGTACTTCGTCACGGACCCCGACCGTCAGGAAGCCGTCTTCGAGGACGCCTACATCCTCATCGCGAACCAGAAGATCTCGAACATCAAGGACCTTCTGCCCATCGTCGACAAGGTGATCCAGGACGGCAAGGAGCTCGTCATCATCGCCGAGGACGTCGAGGGCGAGGCTCTCGCGACGCTCGTGCTCAACAAGCTCAAGGGCATCTTCAAGTCGGTCGCCGTCAAGGCTCCCGGCTTCGGCGACCGTCGCAAGGCGCAGCTGCAGGACATCGCGATCCTCACCGGTGGTCAGGTCATCACCGAAGAGGTCGGCCTGAAGCTCGAGAACGCCACGCTCGACCTGCTGGGTCGTGCACGCAAGGTCATCGTCACGAAGGACGAGACCACGATCGTCGAGGGCGCCGGTGAGGCCGACCAGATCGAGGGTCGCGTCACGCAGATCCGTCGTGAGATCGAGAACACCGACAGCGACTACGACCGCGAGAAGCTCCAGGAGCGCCTCGCCAAGCTCGCCGGCGGCGTCGCCGTCATCAAGGCGGGTGCGGCGACCGAGGTCGAGCTCAAGGAGCGCAAGCACCGCATCGAGGACGCCGTCCGCAACGCGAAGGCTGCTGTGGAAGAGGGCATCGTCCCCGGTGGTGGCGTCGCGCTCATCCAGTCGGGCACGAAGGCTCTCGACGCTCTGTCGCTCACGGGTGACGAGGCGACCGGTGCCAACATCGTCCGCGTCGCCATCGAGGCTCCGCTGAAGCAGATCGCGCTGAACGCCGGCCTCGAGCCGGGCGTCGTCGCGAACAAGGTCTCCGAGCTTCCCTCGGGCCAGGGCCTGAACGCGGCAACGGGCGAGTACGTCGACATGTTCGCTGCGGGGATCATCGACCCGGCGAAGGTGACCCGTTCGGCTCTGCAGAACGCAGCGTCGATCGCGGCTCTCTTCCTCACGACCGAGGTCGTCGTCGCCGACAAGCCCGAGAAGGCTGCGGCACCGATGGGCGACCCGTCGGGTGGCATGGACTTCTGACGCTCGCATGAGGTCAGCGACTCCGTCGCATAGAACGCCCCCGGCTCCGGCCGGGGGCGTTCTGCGTTTCCGCCCTCTGGTGAGGACCGGGATCAGCGGAACAGGCTCGCCGAGTATCGATCGGCATCCGCATACTGCGCAGCGGCCGATCCGAGCGAGGTGCCGATCGAGTCGAGCACCTGCTCCACATGCAGCTGCGCCCCCTGCCACTGCTCGGCGCAGATCTGGAACGCGTTCGACGCATCGCCCATCCACGACGACTGCAGCTGCTGCAGCTGCGCCATGAGCGTGCGGGACTCGCTGCGAAGCCTCTCGATCGTGCCGCGGGTCGCCGCGTTCGCGGACTCGACGGCGTCGGTGTCGACGGTGAAGACAGACATGGGAACTCCTTCTCGTTGGAGCTCCGACGCTAGAGGCCTGAGGGGAGCGGCATCCGTTCCGATCGGCGGTGCCGCCGCCGACTGTGCACAACCGGCCATGAGTGGTGGCGGTGGAGGGCGCTCACAGCTCCAGACGGTCGAGGGGCTGGGTGTCCTCGAGCAGGTGCGCGGGTGTCGCCCGGGAAGGCGCGAGGGGGAGCGTGACCGTGAACGTCGCGCCGCCGCCGGGGGTCTCCGACACCGCCACCGAGCCGTGCAGCGCCTTCACGATCGAGGCGACGATCGCGAGCCCCAGTCCGGAGCCGCCGGTCTCTCTGGCGCGTGAGGTGTCGGCGCGCCAGAAGCGCTCGAAGATCTGCTCGCGGATCTGCGGGGGGATGCCCTCGCCGTGATCGACGACCGCGATGCTCCCGGTGCCCCGTACCCGGTCGGAGTCGACGACGATCTCGATGGGGCCGTCCTCAGGCGAGAACCGCCGCGCGTTGCCGAGGAGGTTGGTGACGACCTGGCGCACCTTGTTCTCCTCGCCGAGGACGATGGGCGGGGTGCGCACGGGGGTGTCGGGAACTTCGGTGAAGTCGATCGCCGGCGGCTGCTCCGGCTGTCGCGGTCGGCGACGCAGCCGCGCCAGAGTGCCGCGGGAGAGGCCGCGCGGCGTGAGCGGAGCGGCAGCCGGGGCAGGCACGGGGGCGATCCGCACGGTCGCGGTGTCCGTCACCTCGACCGTGCGGTCGATGACCGTGACCGTGCGCCCGGGGGCCGCGGCCCGCACGTCGAGAGCGGCATCGCGGGCGATGGGGCGCAGGTCGAGCGGTTCGATCTCGGGCTCGCGTTCCTCGTCGAGGCGGGCGAGAGCGAGGAGGTCCTCGACGAGGACGCCCATCCGGATCGCCTCCTTCTCGATACGCTCCATGGCGCGCGCCGTGTCCTCCTCGCCCTGGATGGCACCCATCCGGTAGAGCTCCGCGTAGCCGCGGACGCTGACGAGCGGGGTGCGCAGCTCATGACTGGCATCGCCGATGAACCGGCGCATGTGCTGGACCGTGCGATCGCGCTGAGCGAGGGAGCGGTCCACGCGATCGAGCATGGTGTTGATGGCGCTGTTCAGGCGGCCCACCTCGGTGGTGGGCTCGAGGTCGGTGAGCCGCTGGCGGAAGTCGCCGGCGGCGATCGACATGGCGGTGGCCTCGACCTGACCCAGTCGGCGGAACGTGAGCGTGACGAGACCGCGGGTGAGGAGGGCCGCGATGAGGATCGTGATCAGCGCGATCGTGATGTAGATGCCGAAATACTGGCTGAGGATGCGATCGACCTCGGCGAGCGGCATGGCGACGACCTGGATGCGCAGTTCGCCGCCGTCGCCCGGAACCGTGGCGACGGCGGCGCGGTACACGGATGCATCCGCACCCGGAAGATCGAAGGTCGTGTCGGCCTCCGACTGCGCCTTCGCGAGGGGGTAGCTCTCCGGGAAGAGCGGTCCTGCCTCCGACGCGTCCGCGGTCGAGGCCTGCAGCACGCCGTCGGCGTCGTAGATCGCGAACGCGAAGTCACGGGGCTGCTGGTCGCGCGGCGTGTAGATCGTGTCGCCTTCGACGGTCGTCATCTCGAAGTAGCGGTCTGCGAGGTCGCTGGAGACGAGCGCCGGAAGCTGGGCGTCGATGTTCCCGACGAGTGCCGTGCGCAGGATCGGGACCGTGCCGATCCCGGCGACGAGCAGACCGAGGGCGAGCACCGCGACGGTGACGCCCGTGACCTTCGCCCGCAGGCTGGTCCGCCGCCACCAGCTGGTGACCGCATCGGGCTTGTGCGCCATGCGGTCCTCCCGGGTGCGGCGTCTGCGCCGCGGAACGGCGTCGGGGGTCGTGCGGTCGTCAGACCGTCTTGCCGACCTTGAGCATGTATCCGAAGCCGCGCTTCGTCTGGATCAGCGACTCCTCGGTGTGCGGATCGATCTTGCGACGGAGGTAGGAGATGTAACTCTCCACGATGCCGGCGTCGCCGTTGAAGTCGTACTCCCAGACGTGGTCGAGGATCTGCGCCTTCGACAGCACGCGGTTCGGGTTCAGCATCAGGTAGCGCAGCAGCTTGAACTCGGTGGGGCTGAGCTCGATCGCCTCCTTGCCGACGTGGACGTCGTGAGTGTCCTGGTCCATCGACAGCTCACCCGCGCGGATGATCGACTCCTCGTCGGCCTGCATGGTGCGGCGGAGGATCGCCTGCGCCCTGGCGACGATCTCGTCGAGACTGAACGGCTTGGTGACGTAGTCGTCGCCGCCGGCGTTGAGTCCCTCGATCTTGTCCTCGGTGCCGTCCTTCGCCGTGAGGAACAGGATCGGAGCCGTGAATCCGGCACCGCGGAGCCGCTTCGTCACGCTGAAGCCGTTCATGTCCGGGAGCATGACGTCGAGGATGATGAGGTCCGGCTCCTCCTCGAGGACGGCCGAGATCGTGGCGGCGCCGTTGGCCACCGTCTTCACCTGGAATCCGGCGAAGCTGAGACCCGTGGAGAGCAGGTCGCGGATGTTGGGCTCGTCATCGACGACCAGGATGCGCGCATCAGTCATGTCCCCATTATGGTGACTTCGGCAATGCGGATGCTGACTATTGTCCGGAACGGCGGGGTGTCGCCTCCGACGAGCCGCGAAATCCTCCCGTGGTCGGATGCGATCCACAGCCGCACCCGAGAGGATCGATGCATGAGCTCGACCGAGGACGACATCGCCGCCCCCGTACCCGTCACCGCCGCGCAGACGCCCGCGCCGGCCGAACAGATCGCCTTCCACCGTCTCGCGCGTGTGCGCCCGCGGTATCGCTGGTGGCGGGTGCTGCTCACGGGGCTCGTCGCCCTCGCGTTCTACGTGGTGCTGCTGCTGCTCCTCATGGTCCCGGTGGGCGTCGCGTCGGTGCTGGTACCGGAATGGGGCGCCGAGCTGCAGATGCTCCTGGTGACCATGGAGTACTTCGACCTCGACCGTCCCTGGCTTCTCGTGGTCCTCGTGCTGCCGCTGATCCTGATGATCCCGCCCCTCCTGCTGGCCTCGCGCATCGTCGAGGGACGCGGGGTGGGGCTGCTGTCGTCCGTGGCGGGGCGGCTGCGGCTCGGCTGGCTCGGCAGGAGCCTGCTGCTCGCCCTGGCCGTCTTCGCGGTGTACTTCGCCGTGTCCCTCGGCCTCTCGGCGGTCACGGGCACCGAGGTCGTCGCCGACTTCTCGCACCCGAACCTCTGGATCATGGTGCTGCTCGTGCTCCTGCTGATCCCCTTCCAGGCGGCCGCCGAGGAGTACGTCTTCCGGGGCTACCTGATGCAGCTCGTCGGCGGCTGGCTGCGGCATCCGGCGTTCGCGATCCTGCTGCCGGTCCCGCTGTTCGTGCTCGGCCACGGATACGACGTCTGGGGCGCGGCGAGCGTGGGGGTCTTCGCGATCGTCGCCGCCTGGCTGTGCTGGCGGACGGGCGGTCTCGAGGCGGCGATCTCGCTGCACATCGTGAACAACGTGCTCATCTTCCTGTTCGGGTCCGTCGGGATGGTCGACGCGAACGCGACCTCCGGCACTCCGGTCGATCTGCTCGCATCGACAGCGGCGATGGTCGTCTACGCGCTGCTTGCCGATCGGTGGGCGCGCCGGCTCGGCATCGCGCGAACGCTCGCTGTGGCGCCGATCCCGGCGTCGCGCGGCGCCGAGGGAACCCATCGTCTGGACACCGTGATCCACGGCTGACCGCGGGTAGCGGTCCGGAGGGGATCAGGCTGCGATCGCGTCGGCGTCCATGATCGTGTAGCTGTAGCCCTGCTCGGCGAGGAAGCGCTGGCGGTTCTGCGCGTAGTCCTGGTCGATCGTGTCGCGGGCCACGAGCGTGTAGAAGCTCGCCGTGTGGCCCGACTGCTTCGGCCGCAGCAGGCGACCGAGGCGCTGGGCCTCCTCCTGGCGGGATCCGAAGGAACCGGAGACCTGGATGGCGACGGATGCCTCGGGCAGGTCGATCGAGAAGTTCGCCACCTTCGAGACCACGAGCAGCGAGATGTCGCCCTCGCGGAACGCGCGATAGAGCTCCTCGCGTTCGTCCACGGGGGTCGCACCGGTGATCTGGGGAGCGTCCAGCGCTTCGGAGAGCGACTCGAGCTGGTCGAGGTACTGCCCGATCACCAGGATGCGCTCTCCCGGGTGCTTCGCGATCAGCTCGCGCACGGCCTGGACCTTGGCGGGAGCGGATGCCGCGAGGCGATAGCGCTCGTCGTCGGTCGCCGCCGCGTACTCGAGCCGGTCGCTCGGCGGAAGGTCGACGCGCACCTCGTAGCAGGCGGCGGGGGAGATGAACCCCTGCGCCTCGATCTGCTTCCACGGAGCGTCGAACCGCTTGGGGCCGATCAGGCTGAAGACGTCGCCCTCGCGGCCGTCCTCGCGGACGAGCGTCGCGGTGAGTCCGATCCGTCGCCGGGCCTGGAGATCGGCGGTGAGCTTGAACACCGGAGCGGGGAGGAGGTGCACCTCGTCGTACACGATGAGACCCCAGTCGAGGGCGTCGAGCAGCGCCAGATGCGCGTACTCGCCCTTCCGCTTGGCCGTGAGGATCTGGTACGTCGCGATCGTGACGGGTTTGACCTCCTTGGCCTGACCGGAGTACTCGCCGATCTCCTCGGGCGTCAGGCTCGTGCGCTTGAGCAGCTCGTCGCGCCACTGCCGGGCCGAGACCGTGTTCGTCACGAGGATCAGCGTCGTGGTCTTGGTCGCGGCCATGGCGCCGGCGCCCACGATCGTCTTGCCCGCGCCGCAGGGGAGCACCACGACGCCCGAGCCGTCCTTGGAGAAGGCGTCGACGGCATCCTGCTGGTACGGACGGATCTGCCAGCCGTCCTCGGCGAGGTCGATCTCGTGCGGGGTGCCGGGCGTGTAGCCGGCGAGGTCCTCGGCCGGCCAGCCGATCTTGAGCAGCTCCTGCTTGATCTGACCACGTGCCCACGCGTCGACGACGAATGTCGCAGGCGTCGGGTGCCCGATCAGCAGCGGCTGGATGCGCTTGTTGTTCGCGACCTGGGTCAGCACGGCGGGGTCGGACGAGCGCAGGATGAGCGTTCCCTCGTCGTCGCGCTCGATCACGAGCCGACCGTAGCGGTTGACGGTCTCCCGCAGATCGACCGCGACCGACGGCGGCACGGGGAAGCGCGACCAGCGGTCCAGCGTCTCGAGCATGTCCTCGGCGGTGTGGCCGGCGGCCCGCGCGTTCCACAGCCCGAGCCGCGTGATCCGGTAGGTGTGGATGTGCTCGGGGGCGCGCTCCAGCTCCGCGAAGATCGCGAGTTCGTGCCGGGCGCTCTCGGCGTCGGCGTGGGCGACTTCGAGCAGCACGGTGCGATCGCTCTGGACGATCAGGGGGCCATCAGACATAGCTGTCCAGTTTACCGGGCGCGAGAGGTGCGGGGCCTACGGCGCGATGATCGATGCGGCCAGGATGCTCGAGACGGGGAGGGTGCGCTCGACGTCGGCTGCCCGATCGCGTCCGCGCAGGCGGCCTCCGCCGATCCCGGTGGCCTCGAGCAGGAGTTCGCGCGTCGACCCGTCCGGCATCCCCACCGTGACCTGCAGCACGGCCTTGGCGCGGACCGCCGCTTCGAGCTCGCGGTCGAGCCATGCCGCATCGGCATCCGGGCCCTGATGGTCGCGCAGGCGCGCGATCAGTCCGTTCAGATCGCGATCGTCGGCGGGCGCGGCCGTGACGGGAAGTGCAGGATGCCGTTCCCGCACCGGGATGGCGCCGTCTGCCCCGACCAGGGTCGCCGGGTAGCGCGCGTCCGTGAGAGCCCAGTAGACGGTCTCCCGGCCGACGCGAGTGGTGAGCGACTCGGCGTGCTTCGCGAGCGCGAGCGGGCGCAGGGACTGGTCGACCGCCATGGCCTGGATGAGGTGGAGGTCGGTGCTCTCGATGCGCGTGCGGCCGGTCTCATCGTCGGTGGAGACGCGGACGAGGCCGTGCCGCTGCGCGGTCTGGGCGACCAGGTAGCTGAGCGGCTGCGGGATCCCCGTGAGGGAGATCCCCTTCAGGAACTCGAGGATCGACTCCTCGGACTCGCCGGCGACGAAGGCGTGGGCCATCGACTCCGCGGTGAAGCGGTACGACGACGCCTGCGCAGCTGACTCGCGGGCGGCGATGGCGCGGAGGCGCACGTCGAGCGCGGGCTCGAGCGGTCCCGGCGCGATCGCGGTGAGATCGTTCTGCAGGAAGATGCGATCGACCTCGGCGGGGAGCAGGCGGACGAGCGCGGCAGGGTCGACATCCTCGCCGCGACGCACGGACGCCGCCCATTCGGGTTCGGTGCCGTCCTCCGCGACCAGGCCGAGAAGGCGCGCCGCCTCGCGCAGGAGGCGGGAGCGCTCCGGCCACGACGGATCCCACGGATGCGCGAGCGGCCAGGCCTCAGGGGGAATCCACCCGCCGCTCGGGGCGCGGACGCCGCGCGGAAGCGCGGCGCGGAAGCTCGTCACGAGGACGGTCCAGCGATCCGCGACGGAGGATCGCAACCAGGTCTCCGCCGAGGCCGTGGTGCGCAGCCGACGGTCCGCGGTGACCGCGAGTCCGGCGTCGAGGGCGATGGAGAGGAGCGTGTCGACGATGTCGGCCGAGATCCCCGAATCCGCGAGCTGGCGCTTCTCGCCGGCGCTGATGCTGCCGCCGGCGAGCAGCGCGAACGGTGTCTCGCGGGCGACGAGCAGCACATCGGCGAGCACGGCGACCGTGGTGAACGCTCGCTCCGCCGCGTGCGCGGCCGCGGTCTCCGCTGCCTGCCCCGGGGCTGCGACCTCGTCGACCTCGGCGACGGAGCGCCCGGCGAGCACCGACGCGAGCGGGGCATAGGGGGTGCCGTCCGGTCGGAGGAGTGCGAGTGCCGTGAGCGCATCGCGTTCGCGGCCGGCATCCTCGCCGTCGGTCGCTCGGAGCAGGGCCGCCGCCTCGGCGGCGGTGAGGGAGGGGAGGAGCTTCGTCAGGGCGGACGCATCGAGCAGCGCCTCTGCGGCGTCGAAGAAATCCTGCCACGCGACATCCGGCCGCACCCCGCGGGACGACAGGAGGTGCCGCAGTGCGTCATCGCTCGACGCGGCCAGCCAATCCGCCAGCGGTCGTGCGTGTGTGCTCATGGGCGCTGCCTCAGGAACGCGATGCCGCGCGACCCTTTCGGATGAAGCTCATCACGAGCAGCGCGATGATCATGACGAAGGCGACCGGCAGTCCCCAGAACGGGATCGCGGCGATCACCGGCCACAGTCCCTCGCCGAAGGCGGACTGGTCCATGCCGACGGCGGTGCCGATGATGATGGCGAAGAAGCAGATCACGGATGCCGCCGCGATTCCGAGCGCGGAGAACGCGAGGATGCGATCCACCCGGCGGACGGGAATCTCCGGTTCGGAATTCTGCGTGCTCATCCGTCTCACCCTACTCGCACCGTGGCCTCGATTCCGCCGGTCCGGCGACCGGTAGGCTGGGAGAGCGCGCGCAACTGCCTGCGCACTCTTCTGCATACCGATTTCAGCGAGGTTCTCCCATGCCCACCGGCAAGGTCAGGTTCTACGACGAAGACAAGGGTTTCGGCTTCATCGCCAGCGATGACGGCCAGGACGTCTTCCTGCACGCCTCAGCGATGCCCACCGGCACCGCGGTGAAGGCGGGAGCGCGCGTGGAGTTCGGAGTGGCGGACGGCAAGCGCGGTCTGCAGGCGCTCTCGGTGCGCGTGCTCGAGGCACCGCCGAGCCTGTCCAAGGCCAAGCGGATCCCGGCCGATGACATGGCGATCATCGTCGAGGACCTCGTGAAGCTCCTCGACACCATCGGCGGAGACCTGCGTCGCGGACGCTATCCGTCGTCCGGACACGGCCGCAAGATCGCGGCCGTCCTGCGCAAGGTCGCCGATGACCTCGAAGCCTGACGCCGACGCGCGTCTCCTCGACGCCCACGATCTCGCGCTGGACGCCCTCCGCGAGATCACTCCCGCGACCTCGATCGGCCCCGCCGCGGGTTACCTCCTGGAGGACGACGGGTCGGTCTCGCTGCGGTTCGAGAACCGGCTTCCCGGCTATCCCGGGTGGTACTGGACCGTGACGGTCGCCCGCGTCGACGACGCGGAGCCGACCGTGCTCGAGGTCGAGCTGCTCCCCGGTGACGGCGCCCTGCTCGCACCCGAGTGGGTCCCGTGGGCCGAGCGCCTCGCGGACTACCGTGCGCACCAGGTCGAGCTCGCCGAGCAGGCGGCCGCCGAGGCCGCCGAGTCCGGCGAGGCCCTGGACGACGATGCCGATGACATCGACGAGGACGCGGAAGAACTCGACGACGACGATCTCGAGGACGACGACGAAGAGGACGGCCACGCCACGGTCCTCCACGCCGGCGACGTCGACGGGGTCGACATCGACGAGCTCGACCCGAGCGTGTCCGACGAGGACTCGACGGATGACGGCTTCGACGAGGATGAAGACGACGCCGAGGAAGACGACGCGGACGAAGACCTCGACGACGATGCCGACGAGGACGACTCCGACGACGAGGAGTGACGCCGGCGCTCAGGCGCCGATGTTCTCCAGTACGTAGTCGAGCGAACGGGTCAGCTGACGGATGTCGTCCGGCTCGATCGAGACGAAGGTCGCCACGCGGAGCTGGTTGCGACCGAGCTTGCGGTACGGCTCGGTGTCGACGATCCCGTTGGCGCGCAGCGTCTTCGCGATCGCCGCCGCGTCGATGCTCTCGTCGAAGTCGATCGTGACGACCACCGGCGAGCGGTGTGCGACGTCGGCGACGAACGGCGTCGCGACGGCAGATGCCTCGGCCCAGTCGTACAGCGCCGAGGAGGACTCCGAGGTGCGGCCGGCGGCCCACGCGAGTCCGCCGTGGTCGAGGATCCAGCGGAGCTGGCTGTCGAGCAGGTGGAGCGTGGTGAGGGCCGGGGTGTTGAGCGTCTGGTTCAGGCGCGAGTTGTCGACCGCGTTCTTCAGGCTGAGGAACTCGGGGATGTAGCGGTCGGACGCGGCGATCCGCTCGATCCGCTCGATCGCGGCGGGGGAGACGGCGGCGAACCAGAGTCCTCCGTCGGATCCGAGGTTCTTCTGCGGGGCGAAGTAGTACACGTCGGCCTGAGTCACGTCGAAGTCGATGCCTCCGGCGGCGCTGGTCGCGTCGATGACGGTGAGGGCGCCTTCCGCGCGGACGCGCTCCACCGGAGCGGCGACGCCCGTGGACGTCTCGTTGTGCGGCCAGGCGTACACGTCGACGCCTTCCACGACCTCGGCGTTCGCACGGGAGCCCGGCTCGGACTTGCGCACGTCGGGGGCCTCGAGCCACGGGGCGCCCGCGGCGGCCGCGAACTTGCCGCCGAACTCCCCGAACACGAGGTTCTGGCTGCGGCGCTCGATGAGGCCGAAGGCGGCCGCGTCCCAGAAGGCCGTGGAGCCGCCGTTGCCGACGAGGATCTCGTACCCCTCCGGAACGCGGAACAGGGCGGCGAGCTGCTCGCGCACGCTGCCGACGAGGTTCTTCACGGGCGCTTGACGGTGGGATGTCCCGAGGATCGCCGCCCCCGACGAGAGAAGCGCCTCGAGCTGCGCGGGGCGCACCTTCGAGGGGCCGCAGCCGAAACGACCGTCAGCGGGCAGGAGGTCACCGGGAATCTCGATCGCCATGCGTCGATTCTAGGGGGCGCGCGGCATCCTTCCCCGCCGACGGCGGATCCGATGTCCGTCCGGGAATGTAGGCTTGCCTAAGAATCTCGGAGGGCCTGCACATGACCGATCTGATCGACACCACGGAGATGTATCTCCGCACCATCCTCGAGCTCGAGGAGGAGAACATCGTGCCCCTGCGCGCGCGCATCTCCGAGCGCCTCGGGCACTCCGGACCCACGGTCTCGCAGACCGTCGGTCGCATGGAGCGCGATGGGCTGGTCGTCGTCTCCGAGGACCGCACCCTCGAGCTCACCGACGCCGGGCGGCGCAAGGCCGTCGACGTCATGCGCAAGCACCGTCTCGCCGAGCGTCTCCTGTCCGATGTCATCGGGCTGGACTGGGCGTTCGTGCACGAGGAGGCCTGTCGCTGGGAGCACGTGATGAGCGAGCAGGTCGAGCGTCGCCTCGTCGAGCTCCTCGGCCACCCCACGGAGTCCCCCTACGGCAACCCGATCCCGGGCCTCGACCAGCTCGGCGACCTGCCGGCGCGCACCTTCGACGAGGGCGTCATCGGCCTGGTCCAGAAGCTGAACGCGGCGGGCGCGCCCATCGACGGCACGGTCCGCCGTCTCGCCGAACCCGCTCAGGTCGATCCGGAGCTGCTGGAGCAGCTGCGCGATGCCGGCGTCATGCCCGGCGCGCACGGCGACTTCCGCTTCAGCGAGGGCTACGTCCTGATCCAGATGGACGGCAAGGAAGACGGGCTGGAACTGCCCGTCGAGCTCGCCTCGCACATCTTCCTGGTCGGCGAACCGGCCTGATCCACGCGGAAAGTCAGGGCTCTGCGTCGATTGCCAGGTTCCCAGGGTGACATGATCGTTATCTTCCGGTAACCTCGGTCAAGTCGTCAGCGAAGAAGCCCGCTGGCGATGACCCGCGAAGATCGCCTTCCAGGCTCGTCGTCTTCACGGCAGGAACGCACAAAGTACCCGAGCTACATTCGTGCCACGAGAACGAGAGTGCCGACGAGCCAGCGCTACCCGAAAGCGCGAGGGCCCAGGAGGACAAAGTTTTGGCCGCAGACATCGAACCGACCGCGAAGACATCTGAAGACCGAGTTCCCGCCCGCCGCACCGGTGCGCGGGTGACGGCTCGCAAGGCCGTCAAGCCCCTCCGATCCGTCGCCATCTTCGCGGCCGTCGGTGCTCTGGTCGCCGCCGTCGCCCTTCCCGCCTACGCGGCGAGCAAGCCGGCAGAGGCTTCGACCACCGTCCAGCAGCTCGCGGCCGTCGACGCGCAGTCGCTCGTCGTCGCCTCGCAGGCCACCGCAGCGCCGCTCAACCGCGGAACCTTCACGGCGACGACGCCGGAGGAGATCGAGAAGAAGAAGGCAGAGGCCGCAGCCGCCGCACGTGCAGCGGCAGCCTCGCCCACGACCGCGAACTTCAACACCGCAGGCTACGCGCTGGTCTCACCCGGATCCGGGGAGGTGCGCTATCCGCTGCCTCCCGGCTCCTACACGGAAGGCCGCACGATCGGCGGCGGCCACAACGGCGTCGACATGCTCGCGCCTGCCCTCACCCCGATCTACGCCACGGCGGCGGGCGTCGTCCGTGCGTCGGCCGAGAGCATCGGCGGCTACGGCGTCTGCGTCATGATCGACAGCGTCGTGGGCGGGCAGCAGGTCCAGAGCACCTACGGTCACATGACCTACGGCTCGCGTCAGGTCGAAGAGGGCCAGACCGTCTCCGCCGGACAGCTGATCGGCTACGTCGGCAGCACCGGAAGCTCGACCGCCAACCACCTCCACTTCGAGGTGTGGATCAACGGCGGAATCGTCGAGCCCTACTCCTGGCTCGCGGCGAACGCCGGCTAATCCGCGGACACGCCTCCGTCCGTTCATCTCTCGTTTCGCCTCCCATCCAGCTGGATGGGTTAGCCTGAACCCGTTGTCGTACTGGCGGGAGAGGCAGATGGAGCGAATATCGAGCATCCGAACCATGGATGCCCTCGGTCGTCACGTCCTTCTGCATAGCCCGCAGGGATGCCACGGCGTTGCCGTGCGCGAAAGGCGCTGTCTGTAGACAGCGCCTTTTTTCGTCCCTGCGAACGCTCTGCCGCCTGCGCGACCTCGTGTGAGTCGAGAGTGCCGGGAAGCCGTCCCGGCGGATCGAGAGGATGACGAATGCGCACACTGGTCCTGAATGCCGGATACGAGCCGTTGGCGATCGTGTCGTTCAAGCGAGCGCTCGTGCTCGTGATGAACGACAAGGCCACGGTGATCGAACGCGTGGAAGACGATCCCGTCTGGGGGAGTCACGGCGTCTACGAACGCCCCGCGGTGATCATCCTCTCCCGCTACGTGCGGGTGCCGAAGAGCAGACGGGTGCCGGTGACCAGACGGGGCGTCCTCCGCCGTGACAACCACCGCTGCGGGTACTGCGGCAAGGCCGCATCCACCATCGACCACGTGCTCCCTCGCTCGCGCGGCGGCGCGGACTCCTGGGAGAACCTCGTCGCCTGCTGCCTGCGCTGCAACAACGTCAAGAGCGATCGGACGCCGCAGGAGATGCGCTGGCAGCTGCGGTTCACTCCCCGCCCGCCGCACGGCACCGCCTGGACCGTTCGCGGGACCGAGCGCAGCGACCCTCGGTGGGAGCCGTATCTCGCCCTCGCGGCGTGAAGAGTCGGGCGGACGCACCCGGAGACGGAGGAAGGGCCGCCCGTGAGGGCGGCCCTTCGCGTTCCGTGCCCGCGACAGGATTCGAACCTGCGACCTGCCCTTTAGGAGAGGGCTGCTCTATCCCCTGAGCTACGAGGGCGCGGTTCAAGTCTAGGCGACCGATCGGGCGCCCCCGCCGCTAATCCTGCCCGCGCCGCCACAGCTTCGAGGGCCACCAGATGGCCTTGCCGATGTCGTATGCGAGCGCAGGCACCAGGAGCGAGCGCACCACGAACGTGTCCAGCAGCACGCCGAACGCGACGATGAACGCGAGCTGCACCAGGAACAGGATCGGGATGACCGAGAGCGCCGCGAACGTCGCGGCGAGCACGAGCCCGGCCGAGGTGATCACTCCGCCGGTGATCGAGAGTCCGCGCAGGACGCCCTCGCGGGTGCCGTGCGCCTTCGACTCCTCCCGCACACGGGTCATCAGGAAGATGTTGTAGTCGATGCCCAGGGCGACGAGGAACACGAAGCCGAAGAGCGGGACGGCGGGATCGGCTCCGGGGAACTGGAAGACCCCGTTGAACACGAGCGCCGAGACGCCCATCGCCGTGCCGAAGGAGAGCACCGTGGTCAGGATCAGCAGCACCGGTGCGAGGACCGACCGCAGCAGCAGCATCAGGATGAACATGATCACCACGAGGATGACCGGGATGATGAGGTTCCGGTCGTGGATCGACGCGTCGTTCGTGTCGATCGAGGTCGCGGTCACTCCGCCGACGAGCGCATCCAGCTCGCTCAGCTCGGAGCGCAGCTCGCGGACCGTCGCGGCCGCGGCCTCGGAGTCCGCGGCATCCGTGAGCGTCGCCTGGAGCAGGACGTCGCCGTCGACGACCGTCGGCTCCGGGGCCGGTGTCCCCGGAGGACCGACGGCGGTCAGCCCGTCCTCTGTCACGGTCGCCGTGCCGCTGGGCGAGTCCGCCGCGGTGACGGACACCCCGTCGATGCCGTCGCTCGCGAGCAGCACGTCGGCGGCATCCTGGAGCCGGTCCTCGGCCACCACGACGTAGGCCGGGCTGCCGGACCCGCCGGGGAAGTGCTCGCCCAGGGCGGCCTGACCGTCGCGCGCCTCGGACGCCCCGAGCACGAGGTCGGACTGCGGGATGCCGACGGCATCGAGCTGGGTGACGCCGGCCGCGCCCACGAGGAGCACGACGGTCGTGGCGATCCAGATCGCGCGAGGGCGGCGTTTGATGAGGCCAGCCAGCCGCGCCCACAGCCCCGTCGTCCGCATGCCGTGCTCCGCCTCGACGACCTCGGGTTCGAACTTCGGGCGGCGCGGCCAGAAGACCGCGCGACCGCACAGCAGCAGCAGCGCGGGCAGCAGGGTGAGCGCCGCGAGCATCGCGAACACGATGCCGATGGCGGCCACGGGGCCGAGCGTGCTGTTCGACTTCAGGTCGCTGAGCAGCAGGCACAGCAGGCCGGCGATCACAGTGCCGCCCGACGCCACGATCGGCTCGAAGGAGCCCCTCCACGCGGCGGAGACGGCGGCGCCCTTGTCCTGGACGACGCGGAGCTCCTCGCGGAATCGTGCGACGAAGAGCAGGGCGTAGTCGGTCGCCGCGCCGATCACGAGGATGAACAGGATGCCCTGGGTCTGACCGCTGAGCAGCAGGATCTCGAACTTCGCCAGCCACCACACCACCAGCAGTGCGACGCAGAGCGCGAACAGGCTGGTCGACAGCACCACGAGCGGCAGCAGGAACGAGCGGTACACGAGCACGAGGATCACCAGCACGGCGAGGAGCGCGACGCCCAGCAGGAGCCCGTCGATGCCGGAGAAGCCGGCCACGAGGTCGGCGCTGAAGCCGGCAGGACCGGTGATGTAGACCGTGATGCCCTCGGGCACGGCACCGCGAAGCTCCTCGCCGAGGGCGGCGGTGGCGTCCGCGAGCTCGGCATCGCTCTGGATCGGGATGAACGCCTGCACGGCGCGCCCGTCTTCGGAGGGGAGCGCGGGGGAGACCTCGTCGCCGATCCCCTCCACGGAGGGCGCGTCGGCGACGGCATCCGAGATCGCGTCGAGCTCGCTCGCGGTGAGCTCCTCCTCGGACGTGAACACGGCGATGGCGGGGATGGAGTCGCTGTCGTTGAACTCGCCGAGCAGCTTCTGCACCTGGGTGGCGTCGGCGGACTCGGGGAGGTAGGTCGTCTGATCGTTGGACGACACCTCGTCGACCTTGCCGAACAGCGGTCCGCCGAGCGACGCGCCGACGAGCCAGACGAGGATCAGCGCCACCGGGATGAACACGCGCACCCAGGAGTGTCGTCGTGAGCGCTCTCGGGTCGGCGGAGCAGGGTCGTGATCAGGGCGGGACATCGGGGGCCTTTCGGAGGGCTGCGGTTCGGGAATCAGGAGACCCACGCGAGGATGAGGATCATCGTCGCGAGGAAGCCGGAGAAGTAGTTCAGGGCGATGAAGCGCCGCCACGCGCGGTTCGTGGTCGCGGAGGTGTCATCCGTGACGTTCCACCAGGGCGCGGCGTTCACGACATAGGGCAGCGCGAGGAGCGCGGCCAGCGGCCCCGGCCAGGACGTCAGGAGCATGGCGGCGCCCGCGACGACCCAGAGGCCCAGCGACAGCCGCACCGTCGCGCGCGCGCCGATGACCGTGGCGATCGAGGAGATCCCGGCCTCGCGATCCGGGCCGATGTCCTGCACCGCGCCGAACGCGTGCGCGGCCATCCCCCAGAGGAAGAACGCGGTGAGCGTCAGCACGGCGGCCGCGGTGACGTCGGCACCGGCGAGGGCGAGGCCGACGACGGCGGGACTGACGAAATGCGTGCTCGAGGTCAGCGAGTCGAGGAAGGGCCGCTCCTTGAAACGCAGGACAGGGGCGGAGTACGCGATCACGGCGAAGACGCTCACCGCCAGCCAGATCCAGGATGCCGGGTTCCCGACGATCACGAGATAGGCGAGGAAGGGGATGTTGGTCAGGGCGGCGGCCCAGAGCGTCGCGCGATGGATGCGGGGCGCGAGCAGGGCGCCCTCGATGCCGCCCTTGCGCGGGTTGGCGAGGTCGGAGGCGTAGTCGAAGACGTCGTTGATCCCGTAAATCGCGAGGTTGTAGGGGATCAGGAAGTACAGCGTGCCGATCACCAGCGTGAGGTCGATCTCGCGGGTGCTGAGCAGATAGGCCGCGGCGAACGGGAACGCGGTGTTGATCCAGCTGATCGGCCGCGACGAGAGGACGATCTGCGCGATGTCGCGCCCGATGCTGCGGGCGGCCGATGCCTCGGCGCTCATGCCTGCTGCTCCCCGTGGTCCGCGCTGCGGGCGTCCCGCTCGCGTCGCCGGGCGCGTAGCGCGGTCCACAGCGGCGGGAGGAGCAGGGCGCCGGCGAGGGGGTAGGCGAAGTCCTCGATCGGCGCCAGGCCGATGTGTAGACCCAGCAGATGTGCGGGCGAGTAGTGGAACAGACCGGTCGCGATCATCACGGTGTCGAACACGGCCGTCAGCGCGAAGAGGGCGAGGATCGTCAGCGCGACGGCGGCCGGGCGGGGGCCGCGACGACGGGATGCCACGGTCAGGACGATTCCGCAGACGGCGGCGACGGCGAGGAAGCACGCGGCGAGCTGGAGATAGGTCACGGTCGCCGCTCCTGCGCCTCGCGTCGCGCACCGAGATGCGCCAGGATCCGGACGGCTCCGGTGTAGAGGATCATCGTGCACAGGACGAGGAAGAGGAGGAATACGGGTTCCTCGATCGGCAGCTCCGGAGCCAGCACGATGCCCGTCGCGATCGTCGCCTCTCCGCGGAAGAAGATCCCGCCGGCGATGCCGGCCACGTCCCAGACCAGGAAGAACACGAATCCGACGATGGTGACGATCGTGGCCGACAGCGCATCGCGCCAGAAGAAGAGGCGGAATCGCCGGTCGAGCAGCAGCATGCAGCCGGAGAACAGGATCAGCGCGCCCAGGTAGAGCACGCCCATCAGCCGGACTCCCCGCGCACGGGCTCCCGCACGGGCTCGCGGAGCGGGCCGGCGGAGTGATCGCCGCGCACGCGCTTCAGCACGATCTCGGCGCTGATGAGGCACATCGGGACGCCCACGCCCGGTGCGGTCGTGCCGCCCGCGTAGTAGAGGCCGCGCACGCGGCGCGAGGCGTTCTGCGCGCGGAACATCGCACTCTGACTGAGGATGTGCGCGGGCCCCAGCATCCCCCCGCGCCAGGAGTTGTAGTCGTCGCGGAAGTCGGCGGGTCCGATCGTCTCGCGGACGACGATGCGCTCGCGGAGATCGGGCACGTCCGCCCATGTCGCGATGAGGTCGATGGCGGCGTCCGCCGCGCGTTCGACCTGCGGCGATCCGGCGCCGTCGGAGCCGCCGTGCCCGAGGTCGACGTCCGCGGGCACGGGGACCAGCACGAAGAGGTTCTCGTGGCCGGGCGGGGCGACATCGGCGTCGGTCGCGCTCGGGCGGCAGACGTACGTCGACGCGGGGGAGGGGACGGAGGGGCTGTCGCCGAAGATCGCGTCGAAGTTCGCGTTCCAGTCGTCGGTGAAGAAGAGGGAGTGGTGCGGGAGCTCGGGGAGGGGACCACGGACGCCGAGCATCACGAGCACGCCGCCGGGTCCGCTGGTCCGGCGCTCCCACCAGGATTCCGGGTACGACCGCAGAGCCGGAGGGAGCAGAGCCGTCTCGGTGTGGTGCAGGTCTGCCGCCGAGACCACGATGTCGGCGCTCTCGAGGTGCTCGGCGCCGGTCGCGTCGGACCAGGTCACACCGGAAGCCACGGGTCCGTCCGGTCCGTCCTGTGTGCGGATGCCGGTGACCTGCGCTCCCGTGATGACGCGGACCCCGGCGTCGCGGGCCAGCTCGCCGATGCGCTCGACCACCCGCCAGAAGCCTCCCTGCGGGTAGCTCACGCCCTGGTCGAGATCGAGTGCGCTCATCAGGTGGTACATGGCCGGTGCGCTGCGCGGATCCGTGCCGAGGAAGACCGCGGGGTATCCGAGGATCTGACGGATGACCGGGTGGCGGAAGCGGTGGGCGGCGAACGACTGCAGCCGGGTGCCGAGCAGCGAGAACAGCCGGGGGAGTGCACGCAGCACCTCGGGCGCGGTCAGGGTCCGGAGCCGCGTGAACGGGTTGTACAGGAAGTACTTCTCGGCCATGGTGCTCGCCTCGTGCGCGGAGTCGAGGTAGGCGTCGAGAGCGGCCGCGGACCCGGGTTCGAGGGACTCGAAGAGCCGGGAGACGGCCGCGCGCCCCGCCGGGACGGTGACGGGGCCCGCCGAGACGTCGGGAGACCGGAAGACGCGGTAACCCGGATCCAGGAGCGCGAGATCGAGCTGCGCCTCGGTGGTCGTGCCCATCATCGCGAAGAAATGGTCGAACACCTCCGGCATGAGATACCAGGACGGGCCGGAGTCGAACCGGAAGCCGTCGCGTTCGACGGTCCCGGCGCGTCCGCCGATCCTCTCGTTCTTCTCGAGCACGACGACATCGTGCCCGTCGCGCGCCAGCAGCCCGGCAGCGGCGAGGCCGGCCACTCCCGCGCCGATCACCACCACGCGGCTCATCGGTCGCGCTCCAGTGCGGTGACGATGAGGGCGCGTGCTGCAAGACCTGCCTTGATCGGGTCGGGAACCCGGACCCGCCGGCGGTACAGCACCTCGACGGGCGTGCGGGCGACGCGCTGCGTGAGGGCGGCGAACAGGGCCAGCGCGCTGCGCACGGCCGCGCGGGCGTCTTTGGGGAGGAGGGGGATCGCGGCGCGGGCGTCGTCGAGCTGTCGACGCACTGTGCCGACCCACGCATCGCGATCGGCGTCGGTGAGCCGGTTCGTGCCGCCCAGGTAGCCGCGATGGAGCCGATCGGTGTCATCGGCCAGGTCCCGGAGGAAGTTCACGTTCTGGAAGGCGGCTCCCAGCTGGCGCGCGCCGCGGACGAGGATCTCGTGCTCCTGGGGCGTCCGATCCTCCCCGCGCAGGAAGACCTGCAGGCACATGAGCCCGACGACCTCCGCCGAGCCGTACACGTAGTTAGCATGCGCATCGGCGTCGTAGGAGGCGAAGCCGGCGTCCGCGGCGATGTCCGCTGTCATCGAGTCGAAGAAGGGCTGCGTCAGATCCTCGCCGATCGAGCATTCCCGCGCGGTGCGGGCGAAGGCGTGGAGGATGAGATCGCTGCTGTAGCCGCTGCGCATCGAGCGATGGGTCTCGGCGATGTACGAGGCGAGCGCCGCGGACTGGGCCGAGACGTCGAGGCCGGCCTCCGCCGCGACGCCGTCGACGATCTCGTCGGCGATCCGCACCATGGCGTAGATGTTGCGCACGTGCTGGCGGTGGCGCTTCCCGAGGAGGCGGGTCGCGAGCCCGAACGAGGTCGAGTACGCGCGGATCACGTCGGTCGTCGCGATCTCGGCCGTGCGGTTGAAGCGTCGGAGAGCGCCGTCTGCGCGTTCGTCGGTCATACCGTGCGGCCTTCGATGCGAGACGTGAGGCCGAGGATCGTCCGCCCGGCCGCCGGGGAGATGGTGCCCGCCGACTCGGCCTCGCCGAGCACAGTCGACACCGCGCCGAGCTGCTCCTGCACGAGGCTCCTGACGAATCGCTCCGCACCGCACTCGCGGAGGCGATCGCGGATATCGGCGGCGTCCGCATCGCTCAGGTCCATCGAGCCGAAGCGCAGCTCGATGCTCGGCCAGTGGCCGGTCATGCGCGCGTAGGCGATGATCGCGGTCTCCTTGCCCTCACGCAGATCCGAGAAGGCGTCTTTGCCGTGCGCCTCCGGGTCGCCGAACACCGAGAGCAGGTCGTCCTGCAGCTGGTAGGCGAGCCCGAGGTGCCGGCCGATCGCGGTGAGCTGCTCCTCGGCAGCCGGCGACGAGCCGGCGAGAACGGCGGCGGCGCGCAGAGGGAGGACGAAGGAGTACGTCGCCGTCTTGTACGCGCTGGTCGAGAGGATGGTGCGCAGGTCCGGAGCGATGATGCCGTCGCTCAGGCCGATGTCGGTGTGTTCGCCGGCGACCGTCTCGAAGATCGTCTGCTCCAGCAGGGCGAGCAGGCGCACCCGCGCGTCACTCGAGACGTCGGTGCGTGCGAATCCCAGGACGGCGGAGGCGAGGAGCAGATCGCCCATGAGGATCGCGCTCGAGCGCGCCCAGTGCAGTGCCGGCTCCGCGGGCTCGGTCGATCGGCGCTCGACGAGCGAGCCGATCAGATTCGGGCGCCGGCGGCGGATCAGGTCGCCGTCGATCACGTCGTCGTGGAGCAGGAAGGCGAAGTGCAGCAGCTCGACATGCACCGCGACGTCGATGGCGCGCTCGACCTCGGCGGGCGAGAGGCCCGACGGCGTCAGGCTGCGCAGCAGATCGATCAGCAGCCGGGGTCGGATCAGCTTTCCGCCGAGGGCGTGCTCGGCGGCCGCCTGCCACAGCGCGACGAACTCTGTGCCGTAGTGCTCGGCGGCGGCGCTGCGCTCGGAGAAGCGACGCCTCAGCGCCTCTTCGATCCGGGTGCCGAGATCCTCCTCCGTCGCCGTGGTGGTCATGGCTCAGATCTCTCCGATGGCGCGGAGGAGGGGAAGCTGTTCGCCCATCCACGGGCTGAACGCGAACGGCGCATTGCCCGCCGCCTCGATGAGCGCGTCGGCGTCGACCCATGTCCACTCCGCGACCTCGTCCGGGTCGGCGAGGGGATCGCCGTCGACGGCGGCGACATGCACGGGGCAGACCTCGTTCTCCACGATGCCGCTCGCGTCGACCGCCCGGTAGCGGTAGTCGGGGAGGACGACGCGAAGATCGTCGACCTGCAGACCGAGTTCGCCGAGGCCGTGTCGCCGGACCGCGGCGGTCATCTCCTCGCCGGGACGCGGGTGACCGCAGAAGCTGTTCGTCCAGACCCCCGGCCAGGTCCGCTTGCTCAGAGCGCGTCGCGTGGCGAGCACGCGTCCGCGGGCGTCGAAGACGTAGCAGGAGAACGCGAGGTGCAACGGTGTGTCCACGGTGTGGACTTCGCTCTTCGGCCGGGTGCCGATCGCCGTCCCGTCCTCCGCGAGGAGTGTCACGTGATCCACGACACCTCTTTCCTCCGATTTAGCTAACTAAGCGAGTAATCAACTTAGCATGAAACTCTTCGTGTGTAACATGATCGCATGGACTCGGAGGCCGGCACCACCCCGCACGCCGCCTCGGCGACCTCCGCAGGCACGCCCGACGGCCTGAGCCACGCCGCGATCTACGACGTCGAGGCCAGCGACCCGCGGAGCAGCCTGATCGACCGGAGCGGCGTCCCACCCGAGGACCTGCGGCAGATCGCCGCGGTGATGGAGGCCCTGGCCGGGCTGCGCGACGCCGAGCAGCGCCTGTCGCAGGCGTCTCGGCGATACATGCGACTCAACGAGACCGACATGCGCGCGCTGCACTACCTCATCGTCTGCGCCAACCGGAACCTCGTGTCGACGCCCAGCGGGATCGCACATCACCTCGGGATCTCGACCGCGGCGACCACGAAGCTGCTCGACAGACTCGAGAACGGCGGGCACATCCATCGGGCGCCGCACCCGACGGATCGTCGGGCACTCGCGATCACGATCACGCCGGAGACGCGCCATGCGGCGATGGAGACGGTCGGGCGTCAGCAAGCCAAGCGGTTCTACGCCGCCGCCCGGCTGAGCAGGGAGGAGCGAGACCTCGTGATCCGCTTCCTCGCCGACATGACCGATGAGATCACGCTCCGCGACGAGCCCTGGTTGACCAGGACGGCGGACTAGACCCTTCCGCCAGAGCATGCTCCGGCAGAAGGGCGGGCGTCAGTGCGCCGCGTTGTAGGCGTCGACGATCGGGGCCGGGATGCGGCCGCGCTCGGAGAGGGTGTAGCCGTTCTTGTTCGCCCAGGCGCGGATCGCCGCGACCTCGGGGTTGCGCGCCGGGCGCTTGCGCGGGGCCGAAGCCCGAGCGGCGCCGGAGGTGCCGGCGCGGCGTCCTGCCGAGATGTACGGCTCGAATGCCTGGCGCAATTCCTCGACATGTGCGGAATTGAGGTCGATCTCGTACGAGGTGCCGTTGAGCGAGAAATGCACGGTCTCGCCTTCGCCGACCTCCAGCACGCTGCCGTCGATATCGTCTACCAGCTGGTGCACAATTCTTCTCGCCATGGAATTGACACTACCTCCGGGATAAAGCGGAGGACAAGAGGATCGCGGAATACGGCGATTATCAGTGACTCGTGTCGATCAGCTTCAGGCCGACAATGCACCCGACCAGCCCCATCAGCAGCAGAATGCGCAGCCAGGAGATCTCGGTGTCGCCGGTGATCATCGCCCAGATGACGGTGAGGGAAGCTCCGATCCCGACCCATACGGCATAAGCGGTACCCGTCGCGATGTCCTTCATCGCGAAGGCGAGTCCGACCATCGACAGGGCGAGTCCGACGAAGAAGATGATGCTCGGCCAGAGCTTCGTGAGCCCCTCGGACTTTCCGAGTGCTGTGGCCCAGACGGCCTCGAGGACTCCGGAGACGATGAGTACGATCCACGACATGATCGGTCCTTTCGGACCAGTCTTTTCGCTCACCGGGTACTGGTCTGCCTCGTCCGGGGCCGGAGTTCTCCGACCACGACCGATGCTAGCGGAGGCGGCTGGGCAGGGCCTGGGCAGTGCGGGCAGGCGTCACGGGAGCAGACCGGCGCGTCGCGCCCGGGTGACGGCGGAGTGGCGCGTGGACGCATCGAGCTTCGACATCGCCGTTCCGAGGTAGGCCTTGACGGTCCCCTCGCGAAGTCCCAGCTGCGCGGCGATCTCCGCGTTGGTCGAGCCGAGCGCGGCGCAGGCGAGCACATCGGTCTCCCGGGGGGAGAGATGCACGGTCGGCACGGGGCCGGTGACGACCGGTACGGCGTCGCCCGCCAGAGTGACGAGGCGCCGCTCGACCTGGGCGATCCGGGCGCGGAGCTCCGGATCGTCGACGTCGGCGGCGATGCTGCGGAGCTCGGCGAAGCTCTCCCTCAGCTCCTCGCGCTGCGGGGCGGGAACCGCCTCTGCTCCCGGAGCGGATGCCCGGAGCCGGCGCTGGACCTCGTCGCGGATGCGCAGCTCATCGGCGACCGACTGCGCGACCTGCATCGCCGGGGCGGTCGTGACGCCGCCCACCTGCTCCTCATCCCACGCGCCGGCATAGAGCACTCCGCGCGGTCGACCGTGCACCACGATCGGGAGGGCGAGAAGCGTGCGCAGCCCCTCTCCCAGCACGAACACGTCGTAGTCGTGGGTGATCTGCTGCGAGGACCCGTAGTCGCTCGTCATCCGAGGGCGGAGCTCCATCATGGCTCGGCCGCCGAGGCCGCGCTCCGGGCGGACCCGCAGACCGTCGAGAGAGCGGGTGCGGTTTCCGACGATGCTCGTGACGCTGACCACGCCCTCCTCGATGAGCCCGCCGAAGGCCACGGGAAAGCGCGTACGCCGGGCGAGCTCGCGCACCGCGTTGGCGACGAGTTCGCCTTCGGATTCGATGGCGACGGGTGAGCTCACGACTACCTACTTTCGGGGGTGACGGCACCGTTCCCCGTTTCGTAGCGTCGACCCTATCACCCGCAGGACCCCGTCGTGCGGGCACCGGACATGTGGCAAGGAGGCCCCATGAGCGACCAGATCCCCGCGGATTCGAACAGCGCGATCGATTACATCGCGATCGAGGAATCACCGAGATTCCGAACTCTGAAACGCACGCAGCGATCCTTCATCTTCCCTCTCGCCGCGTTCTTCCTTCTCTGGTATTTCGCCTACGTGCTGCTCGCCGCATTCGCGACCGAATTCATGGCGCAACGCGTCTGGGGGGATATCACCGTCGGATTGCTCCTCGGACTGGGGCAGTTCGTCACGACCTTCGCGATCACCATGGCCTATGTGTCCTTCGCGAATCGGAAGATCGATCCGCTGGCGACGGAGATCCGTGAAGAGCTCGAGAAGGCGCAGGGCCACGCATGAACATCGTCCCCTCGGCGACCGAGACGGTCGTCATCGAGAGCAACCCCGTCCTCAACATCTCGATCTTCCTCGCCTTCGTCGCGGTGACGCTCTTCATCGTCATCCGGGCCAGCCGCAACAACAAGACCGCGGCCGACTACTACGCGGCAGGGCGCTCGTTCACCGGTCCGCAGAACGGCTTCGCGATCGCGGGTGACTACCTGTCGGCGGCATCCTTCCTCGGCATCTGCGGCGCGATCGCGATCAACGGATACGACGGCTTCCTCTACTCCATCGGCTTCCTGGTGGCATGGCTCGTCGCGCTGCTGCTCGTGGCGGAACTGATGCGCAACACGGGGAAGTTCACGATGGCGGACGTGCTCTCCTTCCGCCTCAAGCAGCGCCCCGTGCGGATGGCGGCGGCGATCACCACGCTCGCGGTGTGCTTCTTCTACCTGCTCGCGCAGATGGCGGGCGCGGGCGGGCTGGTCTCCCTGCTGCTCGGCATCGACGGCCGGCTCGGTCAGTCGATCGTGATCGCCGTGGTCGGCGTCCTGATGATCGTCTACGTGCTGATCGGCGGCATGAAGGGAACGACGTGGGTCCAGATCGTCAAGGCCTTCCTGCTGATCGGCGGGGCGCTCGCGATGACGATCTGGGTGCTGGCCATCCACGGCTTCAGCCTCAACACGCTTCTCGAAGCGGCCGTGGCGAACTCCGACAAGGGCGACGCGATCCTGGCGCCGGGGCTGCAGTACGGCGCGAACCCCTGGGACTTCCTGTCCCTCGGCATGGCGCTCGTGCTCGGCACGGCCGGTCTGCCGCATGTGCTGATGCGGTTCTACACGGTGCCGACGGCGAAGGAGGCCCGGCGTTCGGTCGTCTGGGCGATCTGGCTGATCGGCGGGTTCTACCTGCTGACCCTCGTGCTCGGCTACGGCGCAGGCGCGCTGGTCGGTGCCGACGTGATCGCGGCGGCCCCCGGCGGAGTCAACTCCGCGGCGCCGCTGCTCGCCCTGCAGCTCGGAGGGCCCGTGCTCCTCGGCTTCATCTCGGCGGTGGCGTTCGCGACCATCCTCGCGGTGGTCGCCGGCCTCACGATCACGGCGGCGGCGTCGTTCGCTCATGACATCTACGCGAACGTGATCCAGAAGGGGAAGAAGGATGCCGCGGGCGAGCCCGTGGAGGCCGACCCGAACGCCGAGGTGCGCGTCGCACGTCGGACGGTGATCGTCATCGGCATCCTGGCGATCATCGGCGGAATCGGGGCACAGGGGCAGAACATCGCGTTCCTCGTCGCACTGGCCTTCGCCGTCGCGGCATCCGCCAATCTCCCGACGATCCTCTACTCGCTCTTCTGGCGGCGCTTCTCGACCCGTGGCGCGGTGTGGAGCATGTACGGCGGGCTCGGGTCGGCGATCCTCCTGATCGTCCTGTCGCCGGTGTTCTCCGGGACGCCGACGTCGATGATCCCCGGGATCGACATCGCGATCTGGCCGCTGAACAACCCCGGCATCGTGTCCATCCCGCTCGGCTTCCTGCTGGGCTGGCTCGGCACCGTCACGAGCAGTCGGAAGGAGTCGCCGCAGCTCGCCGCCGAGATGGAGGTGCGTTCGCTCACCGGCTTCGGGGCCGAGAAGGCGACGGAGCACTGACCTCGGGAGCCTCGAGCACGTGGACCCGGCGGCCTACTCGCCGGGTCCACGTCGTCTCGGGGGAGGCGTCGGTCAGCGGGACTCGAGGTCCAGCAGGAACGTCTTGCGCTCCGGGTGCGCGCCGTAGTGACCTGGCGTCCCGTCGGAGCGCACGACGCGGTGCACGGGGACGATGATCGAGAACGGCGTCAGGCGGCAGGCGGTGCCGACCGCCCGCGCCGCTCCGGGGTGACCGGCGAGCACGGCGACCTCGCCGTAGCTGAGCGTCTCGCCCCACGCGATGCCGCAGATCGTCTGCAGGGCGAGCAGGGGGAATCCCTCGACCAGCCGCCAGTCGAGACGGAGGTGATCCTCGAAGCGGACCGGTTCCCCGTCGAAGTACGCCGCGAGCAGGTGGGCCAGCTCGTCGGCCGCGCCGGGGTCGGGCTCCGGCATCGCGTGCAGCTGCCGCGCCACGCCCTCGAGGAGCCAGGGCACCGAGGGGTCTTCGGATTCGGAGAGGTCGAAGCGCACGATGCCCTCGTCGGAGAACACCGCGAGAGCATCCCCGAACGGCGTGGGTGCGAAGTCGTAGCGGAAGGTCATGCATCCATACTGAACCGACGCGGCGACCTCGCGGACGCGGCAGTCCGCTCCGCGTGGACAACCGGGTTCGCGGTCTGTGTGTTGCAGGAGGAGTCGCGAGCGCCCGTCAGAGGCCAGAATTCCGGTGAAACCCGCCCGGGTTACCCCGGCTCGCGCTCTCGCGCGCCTAGGGTGTCAGTGTGTGGCGACGTGAGGGCAGGTCTGCGGATGACGCGGTGGCGGAGGCCGCTGTGACCCTCGGCGATCTGCACGAGTCGAGCACCGGTGTCGAGATCGCGCACGCCGCCGAGGCCGAGCGCACCCGTCTGCGGGCCGAGGCCGCCGATCTCGGCGGGCCCTCGCCTCTGGTCAGCTTCCGCGACGGACCCGAGTCGGGCATCGACATCTCGAAGGCGCACCCGGGCAGCCTTCCCCAGTTCATCACCGGCAAGTCGACGCTCCTGTCGAACCTGTTCCGCGACGAGGTCGGGCTCCGCACCGCGCGGCTCGCCGCCGAGCGGATCACGGCCAAGAACACCGAGCTGCGCACCGTGCGGGGGATCGAGGCCGTGCACCTCGCGGTCGGCGTCGCCCGCTGGCGCATCGGCGGTGCGGGCTTCGCCGCTCCCGTCCTGCTGCGGCCTCTGGCGATCCGGCGGCACCACTCCGACTTCGAGCTCAAGCTCCAGGGTGCGTTCGAGGTGAATCCCGAGCTCGTCCGCATCGCGCGCGAGCACTTCGGCATCTCGATCGACCCCGCATCCCTCGCGGCGCTCGCCTACGACGGCGGCATCTTCAAGCCGCAGCCCGTGATCGACAGCCTCCGCGCGACGACGCGATCGATCGACACGTTCTCGGTGGAGCCGCGGCTCGTCGTCTCGACGTTCGCCGATGTCTCCGCGGCGATGTCCCGCGACGGCGGGAGTCTCGATCACCTGGTGCTGAACGCACTCAACGGCCACGTCGGCGACCGGGAGCAGATCTCCGCACCGCGGGCGGCACCGCACCACACCTCTCCGGACGACCGCGCACCGGCATCCGACAACCTCCTCCTCGATGCGGATGCCGAGCAGGAGGCCGTGCTCGCACGCATCGCCGCAGGGCACTCGCTCACGGTGGCGACGCTTCCGGGCACCGGCGGCACGCAGACGGTCATCAACGCGCTGGGCGAGCTCGTGCGCGCGGGCAAGCGCGTACTGGTGGTCTCGGCACGGCGTTCGACGCTCGACGGCGTGCGTCATCGTCTCGCCGGCATCGGGCTCGACAGCCTCGCGATCTCTCCGGCGAGCGTGCGCCGCGACCTCGTCCGTGCCATCGGGCGCAACGAGAAGGCCGCAGCGCCCAAGGTGAGCGAGGTGGACGACGCGCTCGTGCGTCTGCGCACCGTGCTGCGCGACTACCGGCAGGCGCTCACGTCGCCGATCCCCGGGACCGATGCGTCGGTCCTCGACGCGACCCGTCACCTCACGCGCCTCGCATCGCTTCCCGTTCCGCCGTCGACAACGGCTCGTCTCGGACCCGACGCCCTGCGCCGTCTGGCCGCCGACCGGACCGAGGCATCCGAGTCGCTGGCCCAGGCCGCACGCCTGGGCGAATTCCGCTTCGGTCCCGACGACTCGCCCTGGTACGGCGTGACTTTCGCCAGCACCGAGGCCGCACGCGCCGCGCACGAGCTCGCCGGACGCCTGCACGCGAGCAGCGTGCCCGCGCTCCTCGAGCGCGGCTACGAGCTGATCGCCCAGACGCACATGCGCCCGTTCTCGACCGTCGACGAGCTCGGCGAGTATCTGCGCCTGCTGCAGGGCATCCGCGACTCGCTCGACCGGTTCAGCCCCACGGTGTTCGAGCGTCCGCTGGGCGAGCTCATCCAGGCCCATGGCTCGCGCCGTGACGCGCCCGGTCTGTCCGCCGCCAATCGCCGACGGCTGCGGCGCCTCGCGAAGGAGTACGTGCGCCCCGGCGTCCACGTCACCGAGATGCACGAGGCTCTGCTGCGCATCCAGACGCAGCGCACGCAGTGGCAGCGGTTCGTCGAGGCCGGCGTCGCACCTGAGGTGCCGCTGGGTCTGGGCGACGTCGCCGCCTCCTGGCAGCGGGTGGAGGCGGAACTCGCGGAGCTCGATGCCGCGCTCGGCCGCCGCGAGCCCCTGGCGACCCTCCCGGTCGCGCGGCTGGTCCGCACGCTGGCCGGTCTCGCCGAGAAGTCCGACGTGTTCGACAACCTCGTGGAGCGTGCGCAGCTGCGCGACCGTCTCGCGCTGCTCGGCCTGGAGCCGCTGCTCGCGGAGCTCTCCGTGCGCCATGTCGCCGAGTCCCGGGTGGGCGACGAGCTCGAGTTCGCCTGGTGGCAGTCGCTCCTGGAGCGGGCGCTGCAGGACAACCGGGCGCTCCTCGGTGCGAACACCGCGGTCGTGGACCGGCTCGAACGCGACTTCCGCCTCGTCGACGAGGCCCATGCCGCGATGGCCGGCCCTCTGCTCGCCTGGCAGCTCGCGAACCAGTGGCGGATCGCGATCGTCGACGAGCCGCAGCAGTCGCAGCATCTCCGACGGGCGCTGACGCAGCCGGCCACGACGACGGCCGAGGTCGTCAGCTCCGCGCCCGCGCTCATCGACGTGCTGGCCCCGGTCTGGATCTCCTCTCCGTACCTCGTCCCCGAGATCCCCGACTCCGTCGAGTTCGACACCGTGCTGCTGGTCGACGCCGCCGCGATCAACCTCGCGGAGGCCGCGCCGGCGATCCGTCGCGCGCGGCAGATCGTCGCGTTCGGCGACCCGGTCACACAGCGTCCGACTCCCTTCCACATCGCGGTGGACCCGGTGGAGTCCTGGGAGGCGGAGGTCCCGTTCGACGACGTCTCCGTCTTCGAGCGGCTGTCCGAGCTCCTCCCGGTGATGACGCTCACGCGCAGCTACCGTGCCGGAGGCGAGGACCTCGCCGAGCTCATCAACGACGCCTTCTACGGCGGAGAGATCGTGTCGCTGCCGTGGGCCGGCTCCTACCTCGGACGCGGCAGCCTGACGGTCGACTACGTCGAGGGCGGGACCGGTGCACCGGACCCGGTGTCGGGCGCGGTCGAGAGCCCGGACGCGGAGGTGGCCAGGGTCGTGACCCTCGTCGTCGAGCATGCGATCCATCGGCCGTCCGAGTCGCTGATGGTCGTCACGGCCAGCACGCGTCACGCCGAGCGCGTCCGCGCGGCCGTCACCTCGGCGTTCGCCGGCCGATCCGATGTCGCGGACTTCGTCGGCCGAGACACCGCGGAGCCCTTCGCGGTGCTGACGCTGGAGGAATCCGTCGCCGAGAGCCGTGACCGGGTGATCTTCTCTCTCGGCTTCGGTCTCACGAAGCACGGTCGGGTGCTGAGCGACTTCGGCGATCTCTCGACCCCCGACGGCGAGCGGCTGCTCACGGTCGGCATGACACGTGCCCGCCGCTCGATGGTGATCGTCTCGTCCATCCGCCCCTCGGCCTTCGACGACGGACGGCTGGAGCACGGCGCCGCCACGCTGATGTCGATCCTCGGCGGACTCGCCGCACGGAGCAGGGACGCCCGGCTGGAGGATCTCGCCGATCCGCTCACGCTCGCCCTGGCACGCGAGCTGCGACGCCTCGGAGCATCCGTCGACGTCGACTACCGCGGGCTCCTTCCGCTGGTCGCGCAGCACGACGGCAAGGCCGTCGTGATCGAATCGGATCCGGAGTCCCGCGGGGACTCGCTGCGGGAGACGCTGCGGCTGCGGCCGCATGTGCTGCGGAGACTGGGGTGGCACTACGTGCGCGTGCACGCGTTCGATCTCTACAGCGATCCGGTCACCGCCGCGACGCGCATCGCGGGTGTGCTCGGCATCTCCGAGTCGGCGCCGCGCGTCGAGAACGACACGCAGCCGATCGACATCATCGACCCTGAGAATGGCTGAGCAGCCCGAGCCCGATCCGGACGGTCAGCGCGTCGTGCGCGTCGCCGGAGCGCGCAGGGCGCGACTCACGCCGGTGCCCGGCAGCGACCCCGCACCGGAGTCCGGTCCCGAGACCGACGATGACGACGTGGCCGCGGCACCTCGCGGTCCGAAGGGTCCCAATGACGACCGCCTGATGCAGGACGTGCCGCCGCACT
This sequence comes from Microbacterium sp. LWH11-1.2, assembly GCF_038397745.1. Taxonomy (NCBI): domain Bacteria; kingdom Bacillati; phylum Actinomycetota; class Actinomycetes; order Micrococcales; family Microbacteriaceae; genus Microbacterium; species Microbacterium sp. LWH11-1.2. The sequence continues at coordinate 2,279,030 of NZ_CP151636.1, forward strand.
ACTGAGTGCGCGCTCCACGCGAAACCGCCGCCGCCCCGGAGGGGACGGCGGCGGTTCTCACGGAGTGGCGGATTAGGCGCGCTGGCTCTTGAGCAGGTCGCGGATCTCGACGAGCAGCTCCGCCTCGGTGGCGGCGGCGGGCTCGTCCTCCGGCTCCTCGGCTCTCGTGCCCTTGCGGGCTTCGACATGCGCCTTGAAGGTGTTCATCGGCAGGACGAACACGAAGTACACGACCACGGCGACGGCGAGGAAGCTGATGATGGCCGAGATCAGATCCCCGAGCGGGAAGGTGACCATGTCGCCGTAGATGCTCGGGATCTGGGGCCCGAACTGGCCGGCGGCATCCGCCTTGAAGAAGAGCGAGACGAGCGGAGTGATGATGCTGGCCACGACGGAGTTGACGATCGCGGTGAACGCGGAGCCGATGACCACGGCCACGGCGAGATCGATCACGTTTCCGCGGAGGATGAAGTCCTTGAAGCCTTTGAGCATGGGATCTCCCAACGGGTCGGGGCCTCAGGAAGAGGCCGGAGTCGACGCAGCAGCCGGCGCGGCGCTCGTCTTCGACTCCGACTTCGATGATGCCGAACCCTCGCCCGATCCGCCTGATTTGGCGCGCGAGTCCGTGCGGTAGAACCCCGAGCCGTTGAACGTGACGCCGATCGAACCGTACTGCTTGCGCAGCGTGCCCCCGCACTCGGGGCATTCGGTGAGTGCGTTGTCGGAGAAGCTCTGGACGGCGTCGAACTGGTGTCCGCACGACGTGCAGGCATAGGCGTAGGTGGGCATGGGGGTCCTTGCAGGTCAGCGCCGCGTGGGCGACAGGTTCAGGGTCTGCGTCGGGGTCACGACGCCGTTCACCGGCTGGTCGTGCACCTCCCGCGGCAGGGAGTCGAGTATCTCGGAATCATAGATGACGGCGTAGACGGGCGGGCACTTCTCCATGGAGCCGATCGTCTTGTCGAAGTAGCCGCGACCCCAGCCCATCCGCATCCCCGAGCGGTCGACGGCCGCGGCAGGGACGATCATGAGGTCGACGTCGTTCACGGCGATCGGTCCCAGCACCTCGCCGGTCGGCTCGGGCAGACCGAACAGTCCTTCGGCGACGCGGTCGTCGTCGGTGGCGACGGCCCAGTCGAGCAGGCCGTCGGCCCGGGTGATCGGCAGCAGCACGCGGATGCCGCGGCGTACAGCCCTGGTCACGAACTCGCGGGTGCCCGGCTCGGTCGTGGTCGAGAGGAAGCACGAGATCGATCGTGCGCCGAGCTCGTCGACCAGCGCATCGAGGCGCGCGCCGATATCGGACGCCGCGGCATCGCGCTGCGACTCGGAGAGGAGCTGGCGGCGCTCACGCAGTTCGGCGCGCAGAGCGCGTTTCGCGTGTTCGACGTCGTTCGACATGGCTCTGAGTCTACGGCGGTGCCGACCGCTAGGCTGTGAGGATGGGTGAGCACAAGATCAAGGCCGTCATTCCCGCGGCAGGACTGGGGACGCGCTTCCTGCCTGCGACGAAGGCGATGCCGAAGGAGATGCTCCCTGTCGTCGACAAGCCGGCCATCCAGTACGTGGTGGAAGAGGCGGCGGACGCAGGGATCGATGACATCCTCGTCATCATCGGTCGCAACAAGAACGCGATCTCGAACCACTTCGACTCGGTCCCCGAGCTCGAGGTCAAGCTGCTGGAGAAGGGTGATGACGGTCGCCTCGCGAGCGTCATGAAGTCGAGCGACCTCGCCGACATCCACTTCGTGCGCCAGGGCGAGCCCAAGGGTCTCGGGCATGCCGTGCTGCGTGCCCGCACCCATGTCGGCGACAGCTCGTTCGCCGTGCTTCTCGGTGACGACCTCATCGACGAGCGCGACCCGCTGCTGACCGACATGATCGCCGAGCACGAGCGCAGCGGCGCCGCGGTCATCGCGCTGATGGAGGTCGACCCCGCCAGCATCCACATGTACGGTGCCGCCGCCGTCGAGTCGATCGAGGACTCGGAGAACGTCCGCGTGACCGGCCTCGTCGAGAAGCCCGCGCAGGAGGACGCCCCCTCGAACCTCGCCGTCATCGGCCGCTATGTGCTGCCGGCATCCGTCTTCGAGATCCTCGAGCGCACCGAGCCGGGCAAGGGCGGCGAGATCCAGCTGACCGACGCTCTGCAGGAGATGGCAGCAGACACCGATGGGCCCGGCGTCGTCGGAGTCATCTTCCGCGGCCGTCGTTACGACACCGGCGACCGCGTGGACTACATCAAGGCGATCGTGCAGCTCGCCTCCGACCGCGACGACCTCGGCCCGGAGTTGCGGCCCTGGCTCAAGGAGTTCGCGGAACGCCTCTAGGCGACTCTGCGGGCGTCGGGACGACTCATGGATCTGGCGACGGGAATGCGGCACGGACCGATCGAGCTTCGGCTCGTGCGAACGAAGGACGCCCGTCCGCTGCAGCACGAGCTGCTCGCGAACCGGTCGTGGTTGCAGCCGTGGGAGGCGACCGTCCCCTACGGCTCGGTGTCGTTCGACATGCGCCTCAGCATCCGTCGGCTGCTGCAGCAGTACAAGGACGGCTCGGGCTATCCCTTCGTCATGGAGTACGAGGGCGAGGTCGCCGGACAGCTGAACGTCTGGGGAGTGGCCCGCGGCTCGCTGTGCTCCGCGACAATCGGCTATTGGGTGAGCGAGCGGTTCGCCGGCCGGGGGATCACCCCGACGGCGGTGGCTCTCGCCACCGATGCCTGCTTCACCGAGTACGGCCTGCACCGGATGGAGATCTGCATCCGCCCGGAGAACGCGGCGAGCCTGCGCGTCGTTCAGAAGCTCGGGTTCCGCTACGAGGGGCTGCGGCGCCGCTACATCCACATCGACGGGGACTGGCGCGACCACTATGCGTTCTCGCTCACGCGCGAGGATGTGCCCCAGGGCGTGCTGGCCCGGTGGCTGAGCGGCCAGGTGCCGCCGGATGCCGCGACGGTGCCGCCGTCGGACCGTATCGCCCTCTGAGACCTCGGTTCGCACCCGTTCCGGATCGGACTCGCCGCGACACGCGCCGCCTGCGCGGCGCAGCGGCCCTCAGCGCTTACCGTTGACCCTATGGACGGGCCGGTGCTGAGTGGGGGAGTGATCGTCCTCGTCTCCGTGCTCCTGTGGATGCTCTATCTGCTGCCGTCGTGGCGCGGCCGCTACCAGTACAACGCCTCGGAGCGGAACGCCGTTCGTCTGAATCAGGCGCTGCGTGTCCTCGCCGAGACGAGCGAGACCCCCGGCGAGGTCCGCTTCGAGCTCAACGCGCGGACCGCGCTCGCGCAGCAGAAGCTCGCGAAGCGCGTGCAGTCCGAGCGGGAGTCCGCCGAACTCGAGGCCCTGCGGCAGGAACTCGCGGCGACGCGCGCCGACCCCGTGATCCGCCGCGCGCGGGCCCGTCGTCGTGTGCGGGTGGTGGCCACGAGTGCGCTTCTGCTCGGACTGGCCGTCGCCGGTCTCGGCGTCTGGCAGATCCTGGCATCCGGTGCGCAGACGCTCGCATGGATCGGCGGAGCGCTGGTCGTGATCGCCGGCGTGATGCTGCAGCGGATGGCATCCGTGGCGCAGCGCGCGGTCCGTCGTCCGCAGGTCGTCTCGGAACCCGTCCGGGAGCGCACCGCTCCCGAGCTGCACGATCAGGGGCGCGCGACCTGGACTCCGCGTCCGCTTCCCGAGCCGCTGGTCACCGTCGCCGGGTCGCGCGCGCAGGCCGCGCGTGCGGAGATCGAGGCGCAGGAGGAGCGTCGCAAGGCGGCCAGGGTCGCCGCGCTCCGCGAGCGGGCGGAGCAGATGTCCCCGGTCGCTCCTGTGCAGCTGCCGGCCGCGTCGTCGCCCTACGCGAAGATGGGCTTCGTCGACGATGCCGAGATCGAGGCGCACGTTCGTGAGCTTCTCTCGCGACGCGCTGCCGGCTGAGCATCGCGCGACGCGATCCGCCCCCGCGGCGTGATAGCGTAGAAGCCGTTCACGGGCCTATGGCGCAGTTGGTAGCGCGCCTCGTTCGCATCGAGGAGGTCAGGGGTTCGAATCCCCTTAGGTCCACCGAACAGAAAGCCCCCGGCACGCGCCGGGGGCTTTCTTCTTTCTCCCGGGCTCAGCCCCAGAAGAGGTCCTCTGCGTCCTGGTCCTCGCTGATCAGCCAGATCTCCGCGATCCGATCGCCCTCGACACGGAACACGTCGACGCCGTGCTGGTCGAGATCGGCAGCGCCTGCGCGCCGGGCGGTGAAGCGCACGGTCGTGGCGACGAGCAGACCGCTCTCCGTCGCAGACTCGGTCTCGAGCGCGAAGGTGCCGCCGCTCAACTCCATGAATGCACCCAGATGGGCCACGATCGCGTCGGGTCCCACATGATCGCCGGACAGCCGGTTCGCGCCTGGCTGGTGCCACACGGCATCCTCGGTCAGCACAGCCGCCAACCCCGCCATGTCTCCAGCCGCCACCGCGGCTCCGTAACGTCCCACCACATCGATCGCCGACATGTTCTTCCTCCGCTTCTGCTCGGTACCCTGAGGTTCCACCGTGTCGAGGCGGACATGGTTACTTCAACGTCACCAGGGAGCGGGATCACATGACAACCGAGTGGACGGTGTTCTCCGCCCGATGCCCGTCGCGTCGTTCGCTGGCCCGCATCGCGAACAAGTGGACGGCGATGATCGTCGTCCTGCTCCATGAACGTCCCCGACGCTTCGGGGAGCTTCATCGGGATGTGCAGGGGATCACCAAGAAGGTCCTGGCCGACACTCTCCGCGCGCTGGAGCGCGACGGGATGGTCGAGCGCATCGCGCATGCCGACGGCTACGCGCTCTATCGGCTCACGGTTCTCGGCCTCACTCTGCATGAGCCGCTCAGAGCCCTCCAGGTCTGGGCGGAGTCTCACGTCGAGGACGTGATCGATGCGCAGGAGCGGTACGACGAGGCTCTCGACGACCAGACTCTGGCGCCGTGACGCAGACGCGCCGGGGAGCACCCCGGCACCGTGAATCAGCGCGACACGCCCGGCGGTCGGGCTGGATTTGCCCGATCCCCGGGATCCGCGTAACTTATTACTTGTTCGCCCCAAACGGTTGAGCGGAGGTCCTCGGACCGGCTCCCGTCAAGCATCGAACACCTCCCGAATCCCGAAACTCTCACGAGTCCTCAGGATGAAGGAACTGCCTCGTGCCCACGAGCATCTCGCCGGAAGGCGATTTGACACCGGGAACGAGATCAGTAAGATAGAGAAGTTGCCCTTCGGGCCTGGCTGTGATGGCTGGGTCGTGGGAGCATCCGATCCTTGAGAACTCAACAGCGTGCACTTGTCAAATGCCAAATTATCCTCGTTCAGTCGTTTTTCGGCTGGGTGAGAATTCCTTTGGATCAAAGACCAGCCCCTTGGGGGTTGGCATTCGGATGAAGTCAGCAATGAATTTGTCTCTTTGGTCAGCATCAAACTCGCTGCGTCATCGTTTTCCCGATGGGGTATGCATTTCTTTTTTACGGAGAGTTTGATCCTGGCTCAGGATGAACGCTGGCGGCGTGCTTAACACATGCAAGTCGAACGGTGAACACGGAGCTTGCTCTGTGGGATCAGTGGCGAACGGGTGAGTAACACGTGAGCAACCTGCCCCTGACTCTGGGATAAGCGCTGGAAACGGCGTCTAATACTGGATATGTGACGTGACCGCATGGTCTGCGTCTGGAAAGAATTTCGGTTGGGGATGGGCTCGCGGCCTATCAGCTTGTTGGTGAGGTAATGGCTCACCAAGGCGTCGACGGGTAGCCGGCCTGAGAGGGTGACCGGCCACACTGGGACTGAGACACGGCCCAGACTCCTACGGGAGGCAGCAGTGGGGAATATTGCACAATGGGCGCAAGCCTGATGCAGCAACGCCGCGTGAGGGATGACGGCCTTCGGGTTGTAAACCTCTTTTAGCAGGGAAGAAGCGAAAGTGACGGTACCTGCAGAAAAAGCGCCGGCTAACTACGTGCCAGCAGCCGCGGTAATACGTAGGGCGCAAGCGTTATCCGGAATTATTGGGCGTAAAGAGCTCGTAGGCGGTTTGTCGCGTCTGCTGTGAAATCCCGAGGCTCAACCTCGGGCCTGCAGTGGGTACGGGCAGACTAGAGTGCGGTAGGGGAGATTGGAATTCCTGGTGTAGCGGTGGAATGCGCAGATATCAGGAGGAACACCGATGGCGAAGGCAGATCTCTGGGCCGTAACTGACGCTGAGGAGCGAAAGGGTGGGGAGCAAACAGGCTTAGATACCCTGGTAGTCCACCCCGTAAACGTTGGGAACTAGTTGTGGGGTCCATTCCACGGATTCCGTGACGCAGCTAACGCATTAAGTTCCCCGCCTGGGGAGTACGGCCGCAAGGCTAAAACTCAAAGGAATTGACGGGGACCCGCACAAGCGGCGGAGCATGCGGATTAATTCGATGCAACGCGAAGAACCTTACCAAGGCTTGACATATACGAGAACGGGCCAGAAATGGTCAACTCTTTGGACACTCGTAAACAGGTGGTGCATGGTTGTCGTCAGCTCGTGTCGTGAGATGTTGGGTTAAGTCCCGCAACGAGCGCAACCCTCGTTCTATGTTGCCAGCACGTAATGGTGGGAACTCATGGGATACTGCCGGGGTCAACTCGGAGGAAGGTGGGGATGACGTCAAATCATCATGCCCCTTATGTCTTGGGCTTCACGCATGCTACAATGGCCGGTACAAAGGGCTGCAATACCGCGAGGTGGAGCGAATCCCAAAAAGCCGGTCCCAGTTCGGATTGAGGTCTGCAACTCGACCTCATGAAGTCGGAGTCGCTAGTAATCGCAGATCAGCAACGCTGCGGTGAATACGTTCCCGGGTCTTGTACACACCGCCCGTCAAGTCATGAAAGTCGGTAACACCTGAAGCCGGTGGCCTAACCCTTGTGGAGGGAGCCGTCGAAGGTGGGATCGGTAATTAGGACTAAGTCGTAACAAGGTAGCCGTACCGGAAGGTGCGGCTGGATCACCTCCTTTCTAAGGAGCATCTGACACCTTCGGGTGTCCAGAACCCAGATCGAAGGCGTACGTTCTTCGCTGGGAGCTCATGGGTGGAACATTTGACATGACATCGAGATCTGATCTCGGAGCTAGTACGCCGCTTGCGGTTGGAAGGTTCTGGGTGAGGGGGTCGGTGTCTGCACGCTGTTGGGTCCTGAGGGACCGGATGCGCACTGGCCTTTGGGTCGAGTGCACAGTCGGTTACTCTGGGCCTTTTGTCGTTTCCCCGGTTGGGGTTGCGTCAAGGGGCACCGCCCGTACTTTGAGAACTACACAGTGGACGCGAGCATCTTGCAACGGCCTTCGGGTTGTTGCACAAGATGATCTTAAAGATCATTAGTCAATTTCAGATTCCATCTTCGGATGGGGTCGAGTTTTTGATTCAAACTCATGTGATTTCAAGTCTTTAAGAGCAAACGGTGGATGCCTTGGCATCTGGAGCCGAAGAAGGACGTAGCAATCTGCGATAAGCCTCGGGGAACTGATAAGCAAGTTTTGATCCGAGGGTGTCCGAATGGGGAAACCCCGCTGGGCGGCGTGCCGACCTAGTGACTCCCGCCTGAATATATAGGGCGGGTAGAGGGAACGTGGGGAAGTGAAACATCTCAGTACCCACAGGAAGAGAAAGCAACCGCGATTCCGTTAGTAGTGGCGAGCGAAACCGGAACAGGCTAAACCTAGCGTGTGTGATAGCCGGCAGGCGTTGCACGTTGGGGGTTGTGGGACTTTTCAGTCATCTCTGCCGAGGTGGCGGCGTTACAAGAAGGTATAGACGAACGGTCTTGAAAGGCCGGTCATAGAGGGTGCCAACCCCGTAGTCGAAATGCCTTGCTTGGCGCGAAGAGTATCCCAAGTAGCACGGGGCCCGTGAAATCCCGTGTGAATCTGTCAGGACCACCTGATAAGCCTAAATACTCCCAGATGACCGATAGCGGACAAGTACCGTGAGGGAAAGGTGAAAAGTACCCCGGGAGGGGAGTGAAATAGTACCTGAAACCGTTTGCTTACAAACCGTTGGAGCCTCCTTAGTAGGGGTGACAGCGTGCCTTTTGAAGAATGAGCCTGCGAGTTAGCGATATGTGGCGAGGTTAACCCGTGTGGGGTAGCCGTAGCGAAAGCGAGTCTGAATAGGGCGATTCAGTCGCATGTCCTAGACCCGAAGCGAAGTGATCTATCCATGGCCAGGTTGAAGCGACGGTAAGACGTCGTGGAGGACCGAACCCACTTAGGTTGAAAACTGAGGGGATGAGCTGTGGATAGGGGTGAAAGGCCAATCAAACTTCGTGATAGCTGGTTCTCTCCGAAATGCATTTAGGTGCAGCGTTGCGTGTTTCTTGCCGGAGGTAGAGCTACTGGATGGCCGATGGGCCCTACAAGGTTACTGACGTCAGCCAAACTCCGAATGCCGGTAAGTGAGAGCGCAGCAGTGAGACTGTGGGGGATAAGCTTCATAGTCGAGAGGGAAACAACCCAGACCACCAACTAAGGTCCCAAAGCGCGTGCTAAGTGGGAAAGGATGTGGAGTTGCCTTGACAACCAGGAGGTTGGCTTAGAAGCAGCCACCCTTGAAAGAGTGCGTAATAGCTCACTGGTCAAGTGATTCCGCGCCGACAATGTAACGGGGCTCAAGCACGCCACCGAAGTTGTGGCATTGACATTATTGGTAGGCCTTCGTGGTCCAGCCGTGTTGATGGGTAGGAGAGCGTCGTGTGGCCAGCGAAGCGGCGGTGTAAACCAGCCGTGGAGGCTACACGAGTGAGAATGCAGGCATGAGTAGCGAATGACGTGTGAGAAACACGTCCTCCGAAAGACCAAGGGTTCCAGGGTCAAGCTAATCTTCCCTGGGTAAGTCGGGACCTAAGGCGAGGCCGACAGGCGTAGTCGATGGACAACGGGTTGATATTCCCGTACCGGCGAAGAACCGCCCAAGCTAATCCAGTAGTGCTAAGTGTCTGAATCCCAGTGACTGATCCCTTCGGGGTGACGCTCTGGGCCTAGCGCACGACCCCATTCTGGTGCGGTTAGCGTATTAACAGGTGTGACGCAGGAAGGTAGTCCAAGCCAGGCGATGGTTGTCCTGGTGCAAGTGCGTAGGCCGAACGGTAGGCAAATCCGCCGTTCACATAGGCTGAGACACGATGCGGATAAAAAGTGGATGATCCTATGCTGCCAAGAAAAGCATCGACGCGAGGTTCTAGCCGCCCGTACCCCAAACCGACTCAGGTGGTCAGGTAGAGAATACCAAGGAGATCGAGAGAATCGTGGTTAAGGAACTCGGCAAAATGCCCCCGTAACTTCGGGAGAAGGGGGGCCATCCACTTATACGGACTTGCTCCGAAAAGGGTGTGGTGGCCGCAGAGACTAGTGGGTAGCGACTGTTTACTAAAAACACAGGTCCGTGCCAAGTCGCAAGACGATGTATACGGACTGACGCCTGCCCGGTGCTGGAAGGTTAAGAGGACCGGTTAGCCGCAAGGCGAAGCTGAGAATTTAAGCCCCAGTAAACGGCGGTGGTAACTATAACCATCCTAAGGTAGCGAAATTCCTTGTCGGGTAAGTTCCGACCTGCACGAATGGCGTAACGACTTCCCAACTGTCTCAACCGCGAACTCGGCGAAATTGCATTACGAGTAAAGATGCTCGTTACGCGCAGCAGGACGGAAAGACCCCGTGACCTTTACTACAGCTTGGTATTGGTGTTCGGTGTGGCTTGTGTAGGATAGGTGGGAGACTTTGAAGCATGGACGCCAGTTCGTGTGGAGTCATTGTTGAAATACCACTCTGGTCACTCTGGATATCTAACTTCGAACCGTAATCCGGTTCAGGGACAGTGCCTGGTGGGTAGTTTAACTGGGGCGGTTGCCTCCCAAAAAGTAACGGAGGCGCCCAAAGGTTCCCTCAACCTGGTTGGCAATCAGGTGTCGAGTGTAAGTGCACAAGGGAGCTTGACTGTGAGACTGACAGGTCGAGCAGGGACGAAAGTCGGGACTAGTGATCCGGCAGTGGCTTGTGGAAGCGCTGTCGCTCAACGGATAAAAGGTACCTCGGGGATAACAGGCTGATCTTGCCCAAGAGTCCATATCGACGGCATGGTTTGGCACCTCGATGTCGGCTCGTCGCATCCTGGGGCTGGAGTAGGTCCCAAGGGTTGGGCTGTTCGCCCATTAAAGCGGTACGCGAGCTGGGTTTAGAACGTCGTGAGACAGTTCGGTCCCTATCCGCTGCGCGCGTAGGAAATTTGAGAGGATCTGACCCTAGTACGAGAGGACCGGGTTGGACGAACCTCTGGTGTGTCAGTTGTTCCGCCAGGAGCACCGCTGATTAGCTACGTTCGGGATGGATAACCGCTGAAAGCATCTAAGCGGGAAGCCGGCCTCAAGATGAGATTTCCATACCTTCGGGTGAGAGGCTCCCAGCCAGACTACTGGGTTGATAGGCCAGATGTGGAAGTGCAGCAATGCATGCAGCTGACTGGTACTAATAAGCCGATGACTTGATAACACACCGTTTGTTGGTGCTACGCGTCCACTGAGTGGTTCTCGATGTACGGTCGAGAACCGCATGACAATGACTTTGTTATGTGTTTGATTGAAACATCAATAGTGTTTCGGCGGCCATAGCGTGAGGGAAACGCCCGGTTACATTCCGAACCCGGAAGCTAAGCCTCACAGCGCCGATGGTACTGCAGGGGGGACCCTGTGGGAGAGTAGGACACCGCCGGACTTCTTTTAGACAAGAAAGCCACCCAATGCTGGGTGGCTTTCTTGCGTTAACGCGATCATTCGAACTGCTCCCATTCCGGGCAGCCATCCGTGTGGAACGTGACGTACTCCGGGACGTCGGTCAGGAATGCGTACGCGCCCTGGTTCTCGACGACGATCCCGCCGCTCTCGTCCTGGATGCTCCACGTGCAGCCGTCCGGGACCGGTGCAGGTTCCCCGTGCATCTGGAATCCGCCGTACGGGATGTCGCCTCCGATCGTGTACACGCCCGTCCCCGCGACGGTGATGCCGGCACTGTCCTCGGCTGCGGCGTCGTCTTCGGCGGCCGGTGCCTGCTCCGCGGACGATGGCTCGTCCGCATCGTCGGGCGCTGTCGGTTCCGGCGTCCCGACTCCGCACGCCGACAGCGCGAGCGCGGTCAAGACGACGATGCCTCCGGCAATGGATCTCCTTCGTGTCGTGTGCATGACGACTCCCTCCTCAGCCCGACTCCCGGGCTCTCCCGTTCTCATGGTGCTCGTCATGCGCTGTTGCGGGCCATGGGGGAATCGAGCTATTCACCCGGCCGGGGGATACCATGACGCCATGTCTCGCGCTGCCCGTCTCGACGCGCTTCTTCGGCAGCTCGTCGTCGTCGACGCAGTGCCTCCTGAGCTGTACCGCGACCCGGCGGGCTCGTCGGACGTCGCCTTCGACAGCGCGCTCGCGGCACTCGCTGCAGTGTGGGCGGGGCAGTTCGGCATCGCCGCTCCCTTGGCGACGGTGGCTCGTCGTGCTGCAGACGACCCCGACACCGTGGTCTTCGCCGAGAGCGTGTGCGGACTCGTCCGGGCAGGGACGCCCATGTCGGCTCCGCCCGAAGAGTTCGCGTCCGCCGCGCGGGTCTCCGCGGGCATCGCGAGCGAGCTCCGCCTGCCCCTCTGCGCTCTTCTCGCCGAAGCGGCTCTCGCGGAGGCGCGCCTCGATATCGCGGAAGGGCTTCTCTCGGTCGTCCCTCCCCGCACGGCGCTGTTCGGTCGACGGGATCACCCGTTCCTGACCGTCATCCGCTGCTTCGTGGCGAGGGTGCGGCTGTTCAGCGGCGATGTGAGCGGCGCCGCCGACGAGGCGGCGCAGGCGTGCGCGGGTGCCGGGACGGAGGCGGAGCGGATCTTCGCGACCGCGACCGCGGCGGTCATCGACGGGAGTGCCGGACGGCGGCAGGAGGCGCGGGCGGCGGTGAGCGGCATCCTCGCACGGGACATCGCGCCGGTGAACGCGTTGATGAGCGGGGCGTTCCTGCTCGCGAGCTACGCGGCGATCGTCGGCGACGACGTGCGGACCTCCGCGGTCGCCGTGCTGCGGGCATCCGTGGATCCCTCCTTCGGACAGGTGCGGATCGTCGATCGCGCGATCTGCCTCGAGATCCTGACCAGGGCCGCCGTCGACGCGGGCGACCTCGACGCTGCTCGCTCCTGGCAGCTGCGCGCTGCTCCGCTCGCTGAGCACCCGAGCGCGAGCTCGACGGTCGAGCGGATCGCGAGCCGGGTGTCGCTCCTCGCCGGCGATGCCGAGCGTGCGCTCGAGGAGGCAATGCGATCGGTCGCTCTCGCTGAGAGCGCGCGGCGCGCATTGGAGGCAGCAGAGGGTGAGATCCTCGCGGCCCGCGCCAGGATCTCCCTGCGCGAACGAGGAGCGGCCGCACGGCGACTGGCGGATGTCGTGACCGATGCGGATGCACACGGCTTCGGCGCCGTGCGCCGGTCGGCGTCCCGCGAGCTCCGGTCGGTGGGCAGGCGCCTCCCTCCGGACACGCGCCGCGGGTGGGAGGGGCTGTCCGCCCGTGAACAGGGCATCGCGCTGCTCATCTCCGAGGGGCGCAGCAACGCGCAGATCGCGTCGTCCGAGTTCCTGTCCGAGCACACGGTGCGCATCCATGTCTCGCGGGTGCTCCATGCCTTCGGGGTCCCGACGCGGGTGGGTGTGGCGTCGGCGTTGGGAGCAGCCTCCGCGGCTGCCGGACCCGAGCCGCTGACGGTGCGCCAGCAGCAGATCGTCGCCCTCATCACGAGCGGTGCGACGAACCGCTCGATCGCGGAGCGGCTCGAGGTGAGCGAGTCGACGGTCGAGAAGCATGTGAGTGCGGTGATGCGACGGTGGGAGGTGACATCGCGTTCGGGTATCGCCCGCCGGGCGGCCGGTCAGCACCCCGTCTGAGCGCGACGGGCCTGATCCCGCTCATCGCCTCAACCGGGATTCCAGGACGGATGCCGTGGCCGTCACGGCATCCGCCAGCGCGCGCTCGTCCCGCTCCTCGCCGGCCCAGGTGACCGCGACGGCAGCCACCGGCCATCCGGCCTGATCGCGCACCGCGACGCCCACCGAGCGCAGGCCCGCCGCCACTTCGCTGTCCTCCGTCGCGTAGCCGCGCGAGCGGACCTCCCGGAGCAGCTCGCGCAACTCTGCGGGACGACGAGGTCCGAGTCCGGTGCGGTCGGGGAAAGCGGAGGCGCTCGGGTAGAGCGCGCGCACCTGCTCGCGGGGGAGCACGGCGAGCATCGCCCGCCCGCTGGCCGTGAGATGTGCGGGGAGACGTACGCCGACGTCGGTGATCAGCGCCGGCCGCCGCGGCGCGCGCTCCTCGACGATGTACAGCACGTCGCCTCCGCTCATCACCGCGAGGTGCGCGCTCTCACCCAGACGATCGGACAGCGCGGCGACCAGGGGGCGTCCGAGGCGGGCGAGCGGCTGCTGTCGTGTGTAGCCTCCGGCCAGCTCGAAGGCGGAGGTGCCGAGGCCCCACCGATGCTCCTCCTGGAAGTGCAGCACGAAACCGTGGGTCGAGAGCGTGGTGAGCAGGTGATACACGGTCGATCGGGGGAGCGACAGCTCACGGGCGATCGCGGAGGCGGCGACCGGCGCCGGGCGACCCGCCAGATAGCTCAGGATCCGCAGGGTGTTCTCGGCCGCCGGCACCTGAGGTGCGCCGCTCCCTGAGGCTTGCGAACTGTCTGGGATCACAGACACAGCATGTCATGATCCGCTGTCGCCGTCGACGCTGCGGGTGTGGAATCGGAATATGAGTGATCTCGCCCCTGTTCTCGTCGGTGCCCGGCCGCTGACGCCCGCCGAAGTGGTCGCCGTCGCCCGGCACGGCGCGCCCGTCACGCTCGATCCCGCGGCCCTCGAGCGCGTCGCCGAGACGCGCCGGGTCATCGACGGACTCGCCGCCGACCCCGACCCCCACTACGGCGTCTCCACCGGATTCGGCGCGCTGGCGACCACCTTCATCGCGCCCGACCGGCGACTGCAGCTGCAGGCCAGCCTGATCCGCTCGCACGCGGCGGGCACCGGCACCGAGGTCGAACGCGAGGTCACGCGCGGTCTTCAGCTGCTGCGCCTGCAGACACTGGCATCGGGTCGCACGGGGGTGCGTCCCGTCGTCGTCGAGACCTACGCGGGTCTGCTCAACGCCGGGATCGCCCCGGTCGTGCGCGAGTACGGCTCCCTCGGATGCTCCGGCGACCTCGCCCCACTCGCGCACATCGCGCTCGCGGCGATGGGAGAAGGACAGGTCCGCACGGCGGACGGTCAGCTCGTCGACGCCGCTGCGGCGCTGGCCGCGGCCGGCCTCGAGCCGCTGACGCTCGTGGAGAAGGAGGGGCTCGCCCTCATCAACGGCACCGACGGCATGCTCGGGATGCTCCTGCTCGCACTGCACGACCTCGAGACGCTGCTCCTGACCGCCGACATGGCGGCGGCGATGTCGGTCGAGTCGCAGCTCGGCACCGATGCGGTGTTCGCGGCCGACCTCATGGCCCTGCGCCCGCAGACGGGGCAGGCCGTGTCGGCGGGCCACCTGCGGTCGTTCCTCGGCGACTCGCCCATCGTGCACAGCCACAAGGGCCCGGAGGACGGACGGGTCCAGGACGCCTACTCGCTGCGCTGCTCGCCGCAGGTGCACGGTGCCGCCCGCGACACGATGGGCTACGCGTCGACCATCGCCGAGCGCGAGCTCGCCAGCGTGATCGACAACCCCGTCATCACCGTCGACGGCCGCATCGAGTCCAACGGCAACTTCCACGGAGCGCCGGTCGCCGCGGTTCTGGACTTCCTCGCCATCTCGGTCGCCGACGTCGCCTCGGTCTCCGAGCGCCGCACCGATCGAGCGCTCGACCCCGCCCGCAGCCACGGGCTGCCGCCCTTCCTCGCCGACGAGGTCGGCGTCGACTCCGGCCTCATGATCGCGCAGTACGCGGCCGCGGGGATCGTGTCCGAGCTCAAGCGCCTGGCGGTGCCGGCATCCGTCGACTCGATCCCGTCGTCGGCGATGCAGGAAGACCACGTCTCGATGGGGTGGGCCGCTGCCCGCAAACTCCGTCGTGCGATCGACGGACTCGGGCGCGTGCTCGCGATCGAGATCCTCACCGGCGCTCGTGCGCTCGACCTGCGAGCCCCTCTGCAGGCCGGACCCGCCACCGGCGCCGTCCGCGACCTCGTCCGCACCGTGGCCGCAGGCCCCGGCCCAGATCGCTTCCTCTCTCCCGAGATGGAGGCCGTCACCGAACTCGTCCAGTCGGGCGCCGTCGCCCGTATCGCAAAGGAGCACTCCCATGGCTGACACTTCGACCGGTTCGGCGACCCAGTCGCGCGTCGTCCGCGCCGCCCGCGGCAACCAGCGCACCGCCAAGAGCTGGGGCGCCGAGGCCGCCAAGCGCATGCTCATGAACAACCTCGACCCCGAGGTCGCCGAGCACCCCGAGGACCTGGTCGTGTACGGCGGCACGGGCAAGGCCGCCCGCAGCTGGGAGGCGTACGACGCGATCGTGCGCACGCTCGACGAGCTGGAGCCGGATGAGACGCTGCTCGTGCAGTCGGGCAAGCCGGTCGGGGTGTTCCGCACCCACGAATGGGCGCCGCGCGTGCTGATCGCCAACTCGAACCTCGTGGGCGACTGGGCGAACTGGCCCGAGTTCCGTCGGCTCGAAGAGCTCGGACTGATCATGTACGGGCAGATGACCGCGGGGTCGTGGATCTACATCGGAACCCAGGGCATCCTGCAGGGGACCTATGAGACCTTCGCCGCCGTCGCCCGCTCGCTGGGTCGCGATTCTCTGCGCGGCACCCTCACCCTCACCGGTGGCGCCGGGGGCATGGGCGGTGCGCAGCCTCTGGCCGTCACCCTGAACGACGGCGTCGTCCTGATCGTCGATGTCGACGAGACGCGTCTCGCCCGTCGGGTGGAGCACGGCTACCTCGACGAGTACACGACCGATCTCGACGCCGCCGTGGCGAGGGTCACTGCGGCCAAGGAATCCGGAGAGCCTCTCTCGGTCGGTGTCGTCGGCAATGCGGCGGAGGTCTTCCCCGAGCTGCTGCGCCGCGGGGTGCCGATCGACATCGTGACCGACCAGACCAGCGCGCACGACCCGCTCGCCTACCTTCCGGTGGGCATCTCGGTCGCGGAGTGGAAGGCCGAGGCGGAGCGCGACGCCGAGGACTTCACCCGGCGCTCACGCGATTCGATGGCGCAGCACGTGGCGGCGATGGTCGCGTTCCAGGATGCCGGGGCCGCGGTGTTCGACTACGGCAACTCGATCAGGGCCGAGGCGCAGCTGGGCGGGTTCGACCGCGCCTTCGAGTTCCCCGGATTCGTGCCGGCGTACATCCGTCCCCAGTTCGAGGAGGGGCGCGGCCCCTTCCGCTGGGCAGCGCTCTCCGGCGACCCGGAGGACATCTACAAGACCGACCGGGCGATCGCGGAGCTCTTCCCCGACGACAAGCCTCTGCACCGCTGGCTCGAGAAGGCGGGGGAGAAGGTCCACTTCGAAGGGCTGCCTGCCCGCATCTGCTGGCTCGGGTACAAGGAGCGGCACCTTGCGGGCCTCAAGTTCAACGAGATGGTGGCATCCGGCGAGCTGTCCGCACCCATCGTGATCGGCCGCGATCACCTCGACTCGGGTTCGGTCGCCTCGCCGTATCGGGAGACCGAGGCGATGAAGGACGGTTCGGACGCGATCGCCGACTGGCCGCTGCTGAACGCACTGCTCAACACGGCATCCGGTGCCTCATGGGTGTCGCTGCACCACGGCGGCGGCGTCGGCATCGGCCGCTCGATCCACGCCGGTCAGGTCTCGGTCGCCGACGGCTCGGCGCTCGCCGCGGAGAAGCTCGAGCGCGTGCTGACCAACGACCCCGGTACCGGAGTCATGCGACACGTGGATGCCGGGTACGAGCACGCCCGCGAGGTGGCGCGTGAGCGCGGGCTGAAAGTGCCGATGCTGTGAGCACCGTCCTGATCACGAACATCGGCGAGCTGACGACCAACGTCGGCGTCGACGGCGACCCCTGCGGAACCCTTCACGACGCGGCGGTGCTCGTCGAGGACGGACGCATCGCCTGGGTGGGGGCGGCGGCGGATGCCGACCGCACGATCGCAGGCGAGGTCGTCGACGGGGGCGGTGGCGCCGTGATCCCGGGCTTCGTCGACAGTCACAGCCATCTCGTCTTCGGCGGCGACCGGGCCGCGGAGTTCGAGGCGCGGATGGCGGGGCAGAAGTATGCCGCGGGCGGCATCCGCTCCACCGTCGCCGCCACCCGCGCGGCGAGCGACGACGAGCTGCGCGCACGACTGCGGGGATTCGTCGACGAGATGCTCGCACAGGGCACCACGACCGTCGAGATCAAGAGCGGGTACGGCCTGAGCGTCGCGGACGAGGAGCGGCTCGTGCGCCTGGCCGCCGAGGTGACGCCTGAGGTGACGTTCCTCGGTGCGCACGTGGTACCGGCCGAGTACGCCGACCGGGCCGACGACTACGTCGACCTCGTGGTCGGACCGATGCTCGACGCCTGTGCTCCGCACGCCAGGTGGATCGACGTGTTCTGCGAGACCGGTGCCTTCACGGTGCCGCAGTCGCGGCGTGTGCTCGAGGCGGGCATCGCCCGGGGTCTCGCACCCCGCGTGCACGCGAGCCAGCTGGGCCCGGGGGAGGGCGTGCGTCTCGCGGTCGAGCTGGGCGCGGCATCCGTCGATCACGGCACGTACCTGACCGATGACGATGTCGCCGCGCTCGCCGCATCCGACACCGTGCTGACGCTGCTGCCCGGGGTCGAGTTCTCGACCCGTCAGCCGTACCCGGATGCGCGTCGTCTCATCGACGCCGGCGTGACGGTGGCGCTGGCCTGCGACACGAATCCCGGATCGAGCTTCACCTCATCGATGCCGTTCTGCATCGCGATCGCCGTGCGCGACATGGGGATGACGCCGGCGGAGGCCGTATGGGCGGCGACAGCGGGGGGAGCGCGCGCGCTGCGTCGAGACGACGTCGGCGCGATCACCCCCGGAGGGCGCGCCGACCTGGTCCTGCTCGACGCACCCACCCGCATCCATCTCGCCTACCGCCCCGGCGTCCCGCTGGTCCGCAGCGTCTGGAAGGACGGCATCCCGCTGGTGTGAGCGCCGCCGCGCGTCACGTCAGCGCCTGCGCGCACACCACGGCCGCAGCGGCCGACCAAGCCTGCGGACGGCAGGCGGCGGGGTACGGCACCGGCCGACCGCCGGGAATGCGCGCATCGCCGGCGTGCAGCTCGGGGACCCGGTAGTCGAATCCCTCGGCCGCGTCGAGAAGCTGCCGCGCGAGCACCCTGGCCTCGTCGGAGAGGCCGGAGCGCAGCATCCCGTGCACGGCGATCGCGGTGTCGTGGGTCCAGACGCTCCCGCCGTGATAGCTGAGCGGCCAGTAGCCGTCGGCACCCGTCGACATCGTGCGGATGCCGTATCCGCTCGACATGCTGTCGCCGGCGAGGAGCTCGACGCACACGCGCTCCTCGTCGGGGTCGAGGATGCCGGTGCCGAGCAGATGGCCGATGTTGCTGGTGAGCGTGTCGACGGCGGCGCCGTGCGCATCGAGGGCGATCGCCGGGTAGCGGCCCTCCTCCGTCGTGACCCAGAAGGCCTCCCGGAAGCGCGCGCGCAGGTCGGCGGCCCAGGTGCGCAGCTCCTCCGCGCCGGATTCGCCGAGTCGATCGAGCAGCGCAGCGCCGCGGACGGCGGCCTCGTAGGCGTATGCCTGCACCTCGCTCAGGGCGATCGGCCCTTCCGCCAGACGCCCGTCACGCCACTGGACTGAGTCGCCGGAGTCCTTCCAGCCCTGGTTCGCGAGACCGTGCCCCGATTCGTCGGCGTAGTCGATGAAGCCGCTTCCCGACGCATCGCCGTGCTCGACCATCCAGTCGACGGCGCCGCGCAGCGTGGGGAGGAGACCGCGCAGCTCGTCGTCGGGCATCCCGGCATCATGCGCATCAGCGAGCAGACACACCCACAGCGGCGTCGCATCGACCGTGCCGTAGTACAGCGGCGGGAGGTGCACTCCTTCGCCCGGAATGGTCAACCCGCTGCTGCGGAGTTCATGGGGGATCTTGCCGGGTGCCTCCGCCGTGGACACGTCATGCGTCGTGCCCTGGAGTCGGCCGAGCACCCGCAGGGTAGACGCGGCGATGGCGGGATCAGCGGCCAGCGCGAGACGCGCCGCCCAGATCGAATCCCGACCGAACAGCGTGAAGAACCAGGGCGCTCCCGCCGCGTAGAACGCGTCGTCCGGGTGCTCCGGTGTCGCCAGACGCAGGGCGCTGAGGTCGGCCGATGCCCGTGCGAGCCAGTGGGCGACCCGTGGATCAGCGACCTCCGGCAACTGCGCGGTCGCAGGATGCGCCGGTGCGGTGACCACCAGAGAGGTGTCAGCCAGCTCGAGCGTCCATTCGACGGTCTCCGCATCGCGCGCTGCGAGATCGAGCTCCCATCGCAGCGTCAGCCGCTCGCCGTCCGAGGTGACGGTCGCTCCGGGGGCGACCAGCGCGAAAGAGGCATCGTCGGCTCGGCAGGTGCGTCCGTCCCACGTCCAGGCGGCGTCGGTCGGCATGCCCGCCTTCACGAGTTGCATCGGCGCGAAGTCGGGCGTCAGCTGCACCGTGATGCCGATCGGCGTGGCCGCACGCAGGTGGCGGGAGACGCGGATCCGCTCCGAGAAGGAGCCGGCCGACACTCGGCGGTCGCGATCCAGCCGGACCTTGGGATCCGGCGTCTCGTCGTCCAGGCCGCGCAGCACATCCGTGAAGAGCACGCGCTGCGGGCTCGGCGACGAACAGCCGATCGACTCCAGGTCCGTCCCGTCGACGGCGATCTCCACGGCGCGGATCTGACGGACGTCGCCGTGGTAGATGCCGTGGATCGGGGCGGATCCCATCCCGCCGGCGTCGTCCGACCAGACCTGGGTCGGCGCCTCGAGCACGATCACGGCGGTGTCCAGCAGCGGTTGGAGGGGGGCGGTGGGGGTCATTCCTTGACGGCTCCTTCTGTCGAGTTCATGATGCGGCGCTGGAAGATGAAGAACATCACCGCGACGGGGATCGTCATGATGAGTGCGGCGGCCAGCTTGAGCGGATACTGCGTGCCCTGGCTCAGCTGCCCGCTGGCCAGGGAGGCGACGCCCTTCGTGAGCGTCGTCAGTGCCGGGTCGTTGGTCGACACGATGAAGTGGCTCAGCTCGTTCCACGATCCCTGGAAGGACAGGATCACGATCGTCACCAGTGCGGGCGTCGCCATCGGCAGGACCACCGACCAGAAGATGCGGAAGGTGCCAGCGCCGTCGATCCGCGCCTGCTCCTCCACCGATTCGGGGATCGATTCGAAGAAGTTCTTCATGATGAAGACGCCGGCGGCGTCGACGAGCAGCGGGAGGATCATCCCGGCGTACGAGTTGAACATCCCGAGCTGGTTGATCACGAGGAACTTCGGGATCAGCAGCACGACCGTCGGCACGGACATGACCGCGACGAGCGCCGCGAACACGACGCCGCGACCGCGGAAGCGGAGCCGGGCGAGGGCGTAGCCGGCGAGCGAGTTGAAGAACACCCGGCCGATCGTGACGAACACGGTCACGATCGCGCTGTTGACGAACCAGGACGGGAAGTCCGAGCGGGCGAAGAGCCGTTCGTAGGCCGCGAAGCTCCAGACCTCGGGGATCAGCGAGATGCCCGAGCTCGCCGCCTCCTCATCGGTCTTGAAGCTCGTGGCCACCTGCACCAGGAAGGGGTAGATGTAGATCACGGCGAGGACGATGAGCAGCGTGTAGAGCACGATCTGCCCCGTGAGCTGCTTCGGCGAGAGCCTCATGACGCCTTCCCCTTTCCGGCGATCTCGTAGGCGCGGATACGGCGACGGGAGACGGGCTTGTCGCGCAGCACCCAGCGCTGCAGGAGCGTGAAGGTCACGATGATGACGAACAGGATGAAGGCGATGGCCGCCCCCTGGCCCCATTCCTGGTTCTGGAACGCGGTCTGGTACGACAGGTACGCCGGGGTGAGAGTGGTCTTGCTCGGCGCGCCCCGCGTGCCGGTGTAGATCTGGTCGAAGACCTGCCAGCATCCGATCAGCCCGAGGGTGAGCACGGTGAAAAGAGTCGGTCGCAGCTGCGGAAGGGTGATGCGCCAGAACCGCTGCCATCCGTTCGCGCCGTCCATCATCGCGGCCTCGTCGACGTCGCCGCCGATGTTCTGCAGGCCCGCGAGGAAGATGAGCATGAAGGTTCCGGAGGTCGTGAACACCGCCATGAAGATGAAGGCGCTCATCGCGACGGAGGGGCCGGCGAACCAGTCCCACCAGGTGATCCCCAGGGCACCTGACTGCGTCAGCGCGTCGGGCCCGCTGTCGACGCCGAACACGCCGAGGAGCAGGTGGAGGATGCCGCGGGGGTCGTTGAACCAGTTCGGGCCGTTGATCCCGAACCAGAAGAGCACGTCGTTGACGGCGCCGCTCGCGGAGAAGAGGAACAGCCACAGCACGGTGATGGCGACGGAGCTCGTGACCGAGGGGAAGTAGTACGCGGTGCGGAAGAAGCCGCGGCCCCGCAGCATCGCCCGGTTGACGAGCACCGCCAGGAAGAGGGCCAGCGCGGTCTGCAGCGGCACGACGAGCAGCACGTACCACGCGTTGTTGCGCAGCGCCGTGCCGAAGTCCTTGGTCGCCAGGCCGCCGTCGGCGAGCACGGCCGAGTAGTTGCCGGCGCCGACGAACGACACCGACCCCGACAGGGGGCTGCCGCGACCTGCCCAGTCCGACATGCTGACCCACAGCGCCATGAGCACCGGGACCAGGAGGAAGACGCCGAGGATGGCGATCACCGGGGCGGTGAACAGCCACCCGGCGGCGGCCTCGCCGCGGCGGAGCCCGGAGGCACCTCCGCGACGAGGTTTCGACCGCTGGGCCATGACTACTCGACGATCGCTTCGAGGTTGGTCTGCACCGATCCGAGGATCGAGGCCGGATCGCCGCTCTTCAGCGTCTCGATCTGGGCGTTGAAGTCGGCGATGACATCGGCAGACCCGGCCTGGTTCGGCGGGAACTGGGCGTACTCGGCGCCCGCGAGGAACGGCGCGAGGGGCTCGTTCGCCGCAGTCCACTCATCCGCGGCGGACTGGATGGACGGCATGGGTCCGAAGGCCTCCGAGAACGCGAGCTGGCTGTCGGCGCTGGTCAGGTATTCGACCAGCTCGAGCGCGGCCTGCTGATTCGGGCTGTCAGCGGCCATGCCCCAGCAGTTCGTGAACTGCAGAGTGCCCTTGTCCGCGGGGCCCTCGGGAAGCTCGGCGACCGTGTACTCGACGCCGCTGAAGTCGTTCGTGAGAGCGCCGGTGATCCAGTTGCCCTCGATCACCATGGCCGCGGCCCCCTTGCCGAACGCCTCGCCGCCCCAGCCCGCGCCGACGTCCTTCGCGAACGCGAACGTGCCGTCGGCGAGATGCGTCTTCACGTACTCGAGGGCCTCGAGGTTGGCGGGGTCGTCTGCGATCGCGGCGCCGTCGCGGACGAGACCGCCGCCCGCCTGCGCCATGAACGTGCCGACGCGCTGATACTCGGCGCCGAAGGCGAGCCCAACGTGATCGGCGCTCGTCAGCGTCTTCGCCACCGCGGCGAGCTCGTCCCAGGTGGTGGGGATGTCGGCGTCGGTGAGCCCGGCCTCCGCCCACATCGTCGTGTTGATGATCAGCGCGAGCGAAGAGAAGTCCTTCGGGGCGCAGACGAACTCGTCGTCGATGGTGAAGTTCTCGACGAGGGACGGGTAGAAGTCGTCCTTGTTCGAGAGCTGATCGCCGTAGGCCTTCAGAGAGTCGTTCGCCGCGAACCCGGCGGCCTGATCGGCCGAGAGGTAGAAGAGGTCCGCGGGTGCGCCGGCGGCGAAGCCCTGCGAGAGCTCCTGGTCGAGGTTGGTGGCGACCTGCACCGTGACGTCGGTGCCGGACTCTTCGGACCACGCGTCCACCGCGGCCTGCACGGCCTCGGTCTCGGCGTCGCCGGAGGAGCCGATGAGCACCGTGAGCGCGTCGTCCGAGGAGGTGAGGCCCTCGGCATCGGGGGCGCCCCCGTCATCGCCGGCGAAGCCGGAGCCGCAGCCTGCGAGGATGAGCGTGCTGGCTAACAGCACGGCTCCTGTGCCGAAAGATGTCCGAGTGGTGTGCCGTGTCATTGTCTCTCTCCCTTGATGAGTCATTGTCGGGTAAAATTTGATCGATCAAACTCTGCGTGGATTAGGCTAGGCGCGAGGTGCGGGAGTGTCAAGCCCGCCGCAGACGAACGGGTGCGAGGAGGTGCCGTGGCGAAGGCTCCCACCGTCGAGGACGTCGCCGAGCGCGCAGGCGTCTCTCGGCAGACCGTGTCGAACGTGCTCAACACCCCCGACATCGTGCGCCCGGCGACGAAGGAGCGCGTGCTCGCGGCGATCCACGAGCTCGGCTACCGACGTCACGCGGCCGCGCGGCAGTTGCGCCTGCGCCGCAGCTCGACGATCGGCATCCGGCTGGACCCCTACCTCGGCGGCGTCTCGGGCGTCGTGCTCGACCGCTTCGTGCACGCGATCACCGAGCGCGCGAGCGAACGCGGGATGCGGATGCTCGTCTACGCGGCACGCACGCCGGAGGAGGAGATCGCCCGGCTGTCCGAGCTGTGGGAAGGATCGGAGATCGACGCCGCGATCATCACCGGCACGATCCGCGACGACGCGCGTGTGCGCAGCCTCGACGACGCGGGCCTGCCCTTCATCTCCTTCGGCCGGCCCTGGGGAGAGGATGACATCGCCGACCCCCGGCACCTCTGGGTCGACGTCGACTGCGCCGCCGGCACCCGTGCCGCGACCGAGCACGCGCTCACCCACGGGAAGAACGTCGCCTTCCTCGGGTGGCCAGAGGGATCGGGAACCGGTGACGATCGTGAGAGAGGCTGGCGCGAGGCGATGGGTGCGTCCGGTGGTAACGGGGTGCGACTCACCGCGGAGGACAGCGTGCCTCTCGCCCGGGCGAGCGTCGATGCCGTCCTGGCCGACGGCGACGCGCCCGATGCGGTGGTCTGCGCCAGCGACACGCTCGCCGTGGGTGCGCTCCTCGCAGCCAACGCCGCCGGACGCTCGGTGCCGGTGATCGGCTTCGACAACACCCCGACAGCCGTGGCGCTGGGATTCTCGAGCGTGGAACAGCGCCCGGAGGATGTCGCCACGGCGGTCCTCGAACTCCTCATGGGGCCGACGGGGGAGATCGTCGCGCCGCGCCGTCTGGAAGCCGGGACGGCGCACGCCCTGATCACGCCGGAGCTGGTCGTCCGCTGACGGAGCGCGCGGCCCTCGCTGCCGAAGTCACCCCGGCCCGCGGGTCACGCCGTCGTCGCCGCGAGCAGGTAGTCCAATCGAGACGCCGGATCTCCGCCCAGAGTGAGGAAGCGGGGACCCCCGACGGCCTCGCGCTCATCGGCGAGGTCGAGCAGTGCCGCATCCATCGCCTCGCGCAGCGCCATGTCCTCGTCGACGGGCACCCGGATGGGGTGCCGGTCGTCCAACGGCAGGAGCACGACCAGGTCGACATTCGCCAGAGAATCGTCGGCGATGGCCGTCGCATGGGCGACGAGCGCGCCGTCGCTGCGTCCCAGCTGCTCCAGCGCAGCCAGGTAGGCGACGAAGTCGAGGGGCCCGCGTTCGGAGATGACAGTCGATTCCCCCGCCGTCTCGCGCACGCGCGACGCCGTGAAGCGCAACTGCGCGGCGAAGCTCGCGGCGCTCGCCGGGTCGTCGAGGTCGAGATCCTCGAACGGGTCGCCGAGGACGAGGTACTCGGGTCGCCGTGCGACGAAGTCCGCGATGAGGGTGCTTTTGCCGCTGCCGTGCGTGCCCGAGACGATGATCCTCATGACCGTGCGGCGAGCCCGGCCAGCAGCTCCAGCACGCAGAGCGCTGCGAGGCGGACGGTGCGGGCGTCATCGGTGTCGGCGGTCGCGTCGACCTCGGCCAGGTCGGCGCTGATCACGCGCGGGTCGGAGGCCACGGCGCGGGTGAGTGCGCGCACCTCCCACGCCTGCAGGCCGCCGGGAACGCTGGCCGGGCAGCCGGGGGCGACCGCGCGGTCGCACACGTCGACGTCGATGTCGAGGTGCACGCGCGGGTCGGTGCCCGCACCGGCGATCTCGACCGCCTCGGCCACCACGTCGTCGATGCCGCGGCGTCGCAGCTCGTCGAGCGTGATGACGCGGATGCCCCAGTCCGCGGCGCGCCGTGCGTAGGCGGCGGAGTTGGCGAAGTCGGCGATGCCGATCTGCACGATGCGCGTCGGGTCGATGCACATCGTGTTGAGGGTCGACGTCACCGGCACGTCTTCGACCAGGCGCCGCACGGGAGTGCCGTTGGAGACGCCGTCGCGCAGATCGAAGTGCGCGTCGAACGTGATGAGCCCGGTCGCCCGGGCACCCAGGGCGACCGGGTAGGTGAGCGAATTGTCGCCGCCGAGGGCGATCACGAGCCCGGTCGTCGCCGAGAGCTCGCGCACCCGCGCGATCACCTCGGCCTCTCCGCCGTCGCCGTCGGGCTCTTCGATGTCACCGGCATCCGCGACCCGCAGCAGATCGTTCAGATCGCGGATCGGCGGGCCCATCAGCGTCGTCCCGTAGCGGGGGAGGGCATCGCGGATCGCCGCCGGCGTCGCGCGCGCTCCTGTCGGAGACAGGGAGGTGCGCCATGTCGGCACTCCGAGGAGCACCGCGTCGGCCGTGCCGTCAAAGGTCGGCCAGGCGCCGGCGCGCGGCCAGAGAGGATCGTGCGACAGAGGCATGTCAGACTCCGGGGATCAGGGCGTGGGCGATCGTGAAGATCGCGAGACCGGCGAGGGCGCCGACGAACGTGCCGTTCAAGCGGATGTACTGCAGGTCGCGGCCCACCATGAGCTCGATCTTCTCGGTGGTCTCGGCGGGATCCCAGCGCTCGACCGTGTCGGTGATGATCGAGGCGATGTCATGCCGGTAGCGGTCGACGAGGAAGACGGCGGCATCCGACACCCAGGTGTCGACGCGGTGCTGCAGCGCGGCATCCGTCGTCAGGCGCTCGCCCACCTCCTGGAGGGCGCGCACGGCGCGCCGACGCAGCCCGCTCTCCGGATCCGCGAGGGCGGTGAGCAGACCGTTCTTCGCGGTGTTCCATGCCTCGGCCGCGAGGGCGCCCACCCGCGGGCTGTCGAACAGCGACGCCTTCGCGTTCTCGAGCTTCGCCCGGGTCTCGGGATCGTTCTGCAGGTTGTCGGCCAGTCGGGAGAGATACCCGTCGATCGCGATCCGCGCCGGATGCCGCGGGTCGGCCTGCACGGCATGCACGAACTTGATGGCCTCGTTGTAGACGGTGTCGTCGACGAATCGGTGCGCGAGCTTGGGCACCCAACCGGGCAGGCGACGGGAGACGAGGCCGGAGAACGACTCGGCGTTCGCTTCGAGCCATCGTCCGATGTTGTCCACCGCGAGGTCGACGGCGCCGTGGTGCGCATCGGCGGCGACGATCTTCTCCAGCCAGACGCCCGCGGGCGGTCCCCACTCCGGTTCGACGAGGTGCTCGCGGGCGAGGTCGGTGATGAGGTCGCGGACGTCGTCGTCGCTGAGCGCGTTGAGCACGGCCGTGGCGATCGTGGCGCCTTCAGCGCCGACGCGCTCGGCGTGCGGTCCTTCCTTCAGCCACTCGCCCGCACGCAGTGCGATCGCGGTGCTCGACAGCTTCGTGCGCACGACGCCGGCTTCGAGGAAGTTGGTCTCCACGAACTCGCCGAGCGTGCGCCCGATCTCGTCCTTGCGGCTCGGGATGATCGCGGTGTGCGGGATCGGGAGCCCGAGCGGCCGCCGGAACAGGGCGGTCACGGCGAACCAGTCCGCCAGGGCGCCGACCATTCCGCCCTCGGCGGCGGCGCGCACGTACGCGAGCCAGCCCCATCGCTCCTGGAAGGCGAAGGCGAAGACGAACGCGACCGCCATGAACACCAGCGCGCCGAGGGCCACGGCCTTCATGCGACGGAGGGCGCGCAACCGCTCCTGGTCGGCGGGCGAGAGCTGCGCCATCGGTGTTCGCGGCATGACGCCATCCTTTCACGCGGAGAGTACCCTCGAGACGTGATCGAAGACATCAAGAAGCGCGCTCTGCACCGCACCAGCATCCTCGAGGGTCAGATGCGCGGCGTCGCGCGGATGATCGAGAACGAGGAGTACTGCATGGACATCATCACGCAGTCCCGTGCGATCCAGCGCTCACTCGAGTCGCTGAACCGTCTGCTGCTCGAGAATCACCTGCGCACGCACGTCACGCACATGTTCGACGAGGGGGGAGAGGAGCGCGACAAGGCGGTCGCCGAGCTTCTCAAGGCGTTCGACTTCGACCGCAAGTAGGGTCGGGCCCGACGCGCTCCTCTGCGGTCACCGCTTCCCGTCGAAGATCTCGCCCTCCATCGCGTCGTAGCCCTCGGCCTGCGGGTCTCCGTGCGAACCGCCCGAGAGCGCGTACTCCTCTTCCGGGGAGAGCACGAGGCGGTGCCGGAAGAACAGGCCGAATCCGAGCAGGATGATCGCGTAGACGATCGCGATCGCGATGATGGCCGGGCCGAACGTCGGGTTCAGCAGGAAGCCCACGAAGATGAGCGCGGCGATCACGAGCGCGATCACGGCGCCCGGGATGCCCCAGGGGCTCACATAGGGGCGGTCGACGTTCGGGAACTTCTTGCGCAGGATGATGAACGACACGAGCTGGAGCCCATAGGCCACGACCGCACCCCAGACGGCGATGTTCAGCACGATCGCGCCGGCGACCGTCCCTGCACCCTCCGAGTCGACCGCCGTGAGCACATCGAGCACGATCAGAGCGACGAAGCCGATCGCGGCCCCCACGGTGAGGGCCACCCACGGGGTCTGACGCTTCCCGGTGAGGGAGAGGAACCGCGGGTAGTAGCCGGCGCGGGACAGCGAGTACATGTTGCGGCCGTAGGCGAACATGATGCCCTGCAGTGACGCGAGCAGACCGATCAGGGCGAACAGCGCCAGCACCGCGGCGAGCTGGTCTCCGACGATCGCGCGGAAGCCGTCGAGGAGCGGCTCGCCGGCGGTGCCGGTGGCCTCGGCACCGATCACTCCGGTGTTGAGGAACAGCACCAGGAGGCCGGTCACGATGAGGGTGCCCCGGGCCCAGAATCCGGCCTTCGGGATGTCGCGGGTCGGGTTGTGCGACTCCTCGGCGGCCAGCGGCAGCTCCTCGATCCCCAGGAAGAACCACATCGCGAAGGGCAGGGCGAACAGGATCGGCAGCACGCCGTGCGGGAGGAAGGTCGACTGTCCCTCGTCGGGGACGATGTCCCACAGCGCGTCCCAGCTGAAGGCGCCGGAGAAGATCGCCATCACGGAAAACACGAGGATGATGCCGATCGAGATCACCGAGACGACGATCGCGAAGCGGAAGGAGATCGCGGCGCCCGCGGAGTTCAGCGCGATGAAGACGACGTAGAGGATGAGGTACCAGACCCACCCCGGCAGCTCGAGACCGAGCAGCTCGCTCGTGATGCCGTTCGCATACGATGCCGAGAAGTAGACGATCACCGCCGTGGTGGCGACGTACTCGATCGTCTCGGCGGCGCCGGTGACCAGGCCTCCCCAGGGGCCCATGGCCGATCGGGCGAACGAGTAGGCCCCGCCCGTGTGGGGCATGGCGGCCGCCATCTCGCCGATCGCGAAGATCATGCCGTAGTACATGGCGACGAGGATCGCGAAGGCGATCAGCATGCCACCGAAGCCCGCGAAGTCGATGCCGAAGTTCCAACCGGAGAAGTCGCCGGAGATGACGGCGGCGACGGCGAGACCCCAGAGTCCCCAGACGCCGGCCGATCTCTTCAGGGTCCGTTTCTCGAAGTAGTCACTCCCGGCACGTGTATAGGTCGCCCCAGCGACCTTGCGGGATTCATTGCTCTGCTCAGACATCCGCTCTCCGTTCGCATGCACACAGGCGCCGGGTGCACCTTGCGGATGATTGTGGCAGTCAATGGTGGTTTCGTCTACCTTTAGACGTCGAGGTGATCTACTCTGAGGGCGAAGCCGGTCGGTCGATCGCCTTCACCACGACGACGGGAGCGAGAAGATGTCGGGAAACCTGAGCATCGAGCAGCTGGATGCCGGCATCGCCGCCGGCGAGATCGACACGGTGATCGTGGCCTTCGCCGACGCGCAGGGACGACTGGTCGGCAAGCGGGTCTCCGCGCGGCTGTTCCAGGAGGACATCCTGCATCACGGCGCCGAGGCCTGCGACTACCTGCTGTCGGTCGATGTCGACATGAACACGGTCGACGGCTACGCGATGTCGGGCTGGAACCGCGGATACGGCGACATGGTGCTGCGCCCCGATGTCGTCACGCTCCGTCGGTTGCCGTGGCTCGAGGGCACGGTCCTGATCATGGCCGATCTGGTCTGGCAGAACGGCGAGCCGGTGGGGCCGTCGCCGCGCGCGATCCTCGATCGGCAGCGCGATCGCCTGGCCGAACGGGGATGGACCGCCTTCTCGGGAACCGAGCTCGAGTTCATCGTGTTCGAGAACACCTACCGCGACGCCTGGGCGCGCAAGTACGAGGGACTGACGCCGGCGACCGACTACAACGTCGACTACAACCTGCAGGCCTCGACCCGGATGGAGCCGCTGCTGCGCGACATCCGCAACGGGATGGACGGCGCGGGCATGTACTGCGAGGGCGTCAAGGGCGAGTGCAACCTCGGCCAGCAGGAGATCGCGTTCCGCTACGCCGAAGTGCGCGAGACCGCCGACCAGCACGTGATCTACAAGAACGGTGCGAAGGAGATCGCCGCGCAGCACGGGCAGGCGCTCACCTTCATGGCGAAGTTCAACGAGCGCGAGGGCAACAGCTGCCACATCCACCTCTCGCTGCGTGCGGATGACGGCACTCCGGTGATGGCCGGCGACGGAGCGCACGGGTTCAGCCCGGTCATGGAGCACTGGATCGCCGGCATCCTGGCGACGCTCCGCGAGTTCACGCTGCTCTACGCGCCGAACATCAACTCCTACAAGCGCTTCGCCAAGGGCAGCTTCGCGCCGACCGGCGTCGCCTGGGGCATCGACAACCGCACCTGCGCGCTGCGCGTGATCGGCAGCGGTTCCGGGCTCCGGGTCGAGAACCGGGTGCCCGGCGGCGACGTGAACCCGTACATGGGCATCTCGGCGATCATCGCCGGCGGCCTGTACGGCATCGAGAACGAGCTGCCGCTGCCGGAGCGCTTCGAGGGCAACGCCTACGAGGCCGGCGTCGACCACCTCCCGACGACTCTCCGCGAGGCGGCGCAGCTGTTCAGCGAGTCGACCATCGCGAGGGCGGCGTTCGGCGACGACGTCGTGGACCACTACCTGAACCAGGCGCGCATCGAGCTCGAGGCCTACGACGCCGCCGTCACCGACTGGGAGCGCATCCGTGGTTTCGAGCGGCTCTGATCCGGCACCGCTGATCGGTGTCACGACCTATCTGGAGCGGGCGCAGCAGGGGGTGTGGGATGTGCGGGCCGCGTTCCTCCCCGAGCAGTACCTGACCGGGGTGACCGCATCGGGCGGCATCGCGCTGCTGCTGCCCCCGCAGGATCCGGAGACGGCGGATGCGGCCATCGCCGGAATGGACGGACTCATCCTCTCTGGCGGGGCCGACGTCGCCCCCGAGCTCTACGACGAGGAGCGGCATCCGCTCACCGATCCCGCCCGCACCGACCGCGACGCCTGGGAGCTCGCCCTGTTCCGCGCGGCGGAGCGGCGGCGCATCCCGGTGCTCGCGATCTGCCGGGGTCTGCAGCTCGTGAACGTCGCCCGCGGCGGCACCCTCCAGCAGCATCTGCCCGAGACTCTGGGAACCGAGCGCTATCGTCTCGGCGGCGGCGTCTTCGCCGAGAACGACATCGAGGTGTCGGACGACACGGCGCTCGCCGGGGTCCTCGGCGCGGGCGGGCTGCGGGTGCACAGCTATCACCACCAGGGCATCGATCGGCTCGGAGACGGACTGACCGCAGCCGCGCGCTCCGACGACGGACTCGTGCAGGCGTTCGTCGACACCTCGGCCGGCCATGTCGTCGGCATCCAATGGCATCCGGAGGAGAACGCCGAGGATCGGCGTCTCTTCGCCGATCTCGTCTCACAGGCTCGCGCGTTCGCCGCGCGACGGAAGGAAGAATCGCGATGAGTGCGTTCACCGTCATCAATCCGTCGACCGGCGCGGCGATCCGCGACGTCGCCCGCGCCGACATCGGAGAGACGGATGCCGCGATCGCCCGCGCCGTCGTCGCGCAGCGCCGGTGGGCGGCGCTGGCACCGGTCGTCCGCGCGGACGCGCTCCGGGCGTTCGCCCGCGCGGTCGAGGGTGCCGTCGAAGAGCTCGCCCAGCTCGAGGTGCTCAACTCCGGGCATCCGATCGGCTCCGCCCGCTGGGAGGCGGGGCACGTCGCCCAGGTGCTCAACTACTACTCCGCCGACCCGGAGCGCCTGTCCGGTCGGCAGATCCCGGTGGCCGGCGGGCTCGACGTGACCTTCCACGACCCCTACGGCGTGGTCGGCGTCATCGTGCCGTGGAACTTCCCCATGACGATCGCGTCGTGGGCGTTCGCCCCGGCGCTCGCCGCAGGCAACGCGGTGGTGCTGAAGCCGGCCGAGCTGACCCCGCTCACCGCGATCCGCCTCGGCGAGCTCGCGCTCGAGGCAGGGCTCCCCGATGGACTGTTCGAGGTCGTGACCGGCTCGGGCTCGGTGGTGGGCCAGCGACTGGTCGAGCATCCCGACGTGCGCAAGGTGGTCTTCACCGGGTCGACCGAGGTCGGCATCGAGGTGGCGGCGGGCTGTGCGCGTGCGCTCAAGCCGGTGACGCTCGAGCTCGGCGGCAAGAGCGCGAACATCGTCTTCGCCGACGCCGATCTCGAGCGGGCGGCGGCCGCGGTGCCCGGCTCGGTGTTCGACAACGCCGGCCAGGACTGCTGCGCACGCAGCAGGCTGCTCGTGCAGCGCTCGGTCTACGACCGCTTCCTCGAACTGCTCGAGCCGGCCGTCGCGGCCTGGCGCGTGGGAGACCCCGGCAGCTCCGACACCGACATGGGCCCGCTCATCTCGGCCGGACACCGCGACACCGTCTCCTCCTTCCTCGACGGCGCCGACATCGCGTTCCGCGGTACCGCGCCC
Organism: Microbacterium sp. LWH11-1.2; assembly: GCF_038397745.1. NCBI lineage: Bacteria > Bacillati > Actinomycetota > Actinomycetes > Micrococcales > Microbacteriaceae > Microbacterium > Microbacterium sp. LWH11-1.2. Next base: position 2,311,296 of record NZ_CP151636.1, read on the forward strand.
GAGGGGGACGGGTTCTGGTTCGCCCCGGCCGTCGTGCGCGCCGACCCCTCCGACCGCATCGCCCAACAGGAGGTCTTCGGCCCCGTCGTCGCGGTGATGCCGTTCGAGGACGAGGCCGACGCGATCCGCCTGGCGAACGACACGGTGTACGGGCTCGCAGGCTCCGTATGGACCGAGAGCCTCGGACGCGGTGTGCGCGTGGCGCGAGGCGTGCGCAGCGGTGTGCTGTCGGTGAACTCGCACTCCTCGGTGCGCTACGCGACGCCGTTCGGCGGCATGAAGGCCTCCGGCCTCGGGCGTGAGCTCGGTCCGGACGCCGCCGAGCACTTCACCGAGACCAAGAACGTCTTCTTCGCGACCGATGAACCCTGATCGCGTCGCACCCCACACCCCACAGAGCGGAGAACCCACATGAGCATCGATCTGACCCAGCGCCTGAAGGACCGCGTCGCCATCGTCACCGGTGGTGCGAGCGGCATCGGGTTCGCCACCGCCGAGCGCTTCGCGGCAGAGGGAGCCTTCGTCGTCATCGCCGACGTCGACCCGGCGACGGGCGAGGAGGCTGCGGCGAAGGTGGGCGGGGTGTTCCGCCCTGTCGACGTCGCCGACGAGGCCAAGGTGAACGCGCTGTTCGACGGAGTGGCTGCGGAGTTCGGCCGCATCGACATCGCCTTCAACAACGCCGGCATCTCACCGGCCGACGACGACTCGATCGAGACGACGGAGCTGCCGGCGTGGGACCGGGTGCAGGATGTGAATCTCAAGAGCGTGTACCTGTGCAGCCGTGCGGCGCTGCGGCACATGGTGCCGGCGGGACGCGGCTCGATCATCAACACGGCGTCGTTCGTCGCGCTGCTGGGCTCGGCGACCTCGCAGATCAGCTACACCGCGTCTAAGGGCGGCGTGCTCGCGATGTCGCGCGAGCTGGGCGTGCAGTTCGCCCGGCAGGGGGTGCGCGTGAACGCGCTGTGCCCCGGACCGGTGAACACGCCGCTGCTGCAGGAGCTGTTCGCCAAGGACCCGGAGCGCGCGCAGCGACGGCTCGTGCACGTGCCGATGGGGCGCTTCGCGGAACCGTCGGAACTGGCGGCGGCCGTGGCCTTCCTCGCCTCGGACGACTCGTCGTTCATCACCGCGAGCGCTTTCGTCGTGGACGGCGGGATCACGAACGCCTACGTCACCCCGCTGTGAACGACCACGACGGCGACCTCGTCGAGGTGCGGAGAGCGGTCTATCGGCCGCTGCGGCGCGGCAACGCCCTGGAGGACGCGGTCGCCCGTCTCGTGCAGACGATCCGTCTCGGCGTGGTCGCCCCGGGGGAGTCCCTGCCCCCGGAGCGGGAGCTCGCGGCATCCTTCGGCGTGAGTCGCGACACCGTGCGCGAGGCCATCCGCGAACTGGCCGACACCGGCTATCTCCTTCCCCGTCGAGGACGGTACGGAGGGACCTTCGTCGCGGATCCGCTGCCGCACCCGTCGGTCCCCGGCGCCGTGACACCGGAGAAGATCGACGATGTCCTCGGCCTGCGGCGCGTTCTCGAGACCGGTGCCGCCCGCGCGGCCGCGAGCCGGTCCCTCGACGCCGCGACCCGTGCGGATCTGTGGGCGCGGCATGAGGCCGCGCTGCCGGCGGGACCGGACGAGTATCGACGCCTCGACACCCTGCTGCATCTCGCGATCGCGGAGGCCGCGGGCATCCCCTCACTCGTCGCGCTCGTGGCCGAGAACCGCGCCGACGTCAATGCCTGGCTCGACACGTTCCCGCTGATGCCGCGGAACATCCAGCACTCGGGGGAGCAGCACGAGAGCATCGTCTCCGCGATCCTCGCCGGACGAGCGGATGCCGCGGAGGCGGCGATGCGCGATCATCTCGCCGGCTCCGAGGCGCTGCTGCGCGGCTTCCTGACGTGACGGTCACCCGGCCGCTCGGATCGCCGGATCAGCGGTCGTCGTATCCCCAGCGGATGCCGAGCGCGCCAGGACCGAAGTCCCGACGCGTCTGATGCACCGAGGTCTGCGGCCGGAGCGGGCGGTAGACCGTGCCGTCCGTCGACTCGGTCCGTTCGAGCTCGTCGAGCCAGTCCGGGACGGCGTCCTCATGGAATCGCGTCCACAGGACGAGGTCGCGGATGGGGCGCACGACGAAGGCGCCGGTCTCCGGCTGCGAGGTGTACTCCTCGTGCCCTTCCATCGTGACCTCGATCATCGTCGTCGCGCCGAGCGTGAGCGGCTGGTCGAGCTTCAGGACGTAGGCGTACACGTGCTCGCTGACGTGCAGGTGATCGCGGACCATCCGCGCCCCTCGCACCGTCATCTCCGGGCGGTCGATGACGTCCTCCGCCGACAGCAGGGTGTACGTCACGTGGTCGACGGTCGCGGGGATGACGGACTGGATCAGGGTCTGGGCGGCACGGCGGCGCAGGTAGCCGTCGGCGGACACATCCGCGATCACATGCGTCGAGAGCTCACGGGTGATGTCGAGCGGCGGCGCATCGAGGAGCTCGAGCGTCTCGGACAGCGCCCGGGTGATCTGCTCCTCCGTGAACGGGTTGCGGGGTTCGTGCAGCGCTCCCAGGCGCACGCGCTCCGGCACCAGGCCGCCGAGAGCCCCCGATGGCAGGCCGAGAAGCCGCTCGATGTCCTCGACGGCGGCGAGCGAGGCTGCTCCCTCGGGTGCGCGCTCCCCGGAGCGCCAGTAGCTGAGTGTCGTGAGCGAGACGGGGTTGGCGCGGGCGACGAGTCGGCGCTGGAGCGACGAGAGCGAGATGCCGCTCGCGGTGAGCGCTGCTCCGAACGCCCTGCTGAACGAGTCGCGTCCGTCGGGAACCTCAGCTGCCATCCCACCCTCCTCTCCCCGACGATAGTCCCGTCAGCGGTCGAACCCCCATCGGATGCCGAGGATGCCGGGCCCGAAATCCCGGCGTGACTGGTGGATGGAGTCGCGCGGAGACAGCGCCCGCGACACCAGGCCGTCGGTCGCGGGCGTGCGCTCGAACTCCGTCGTCCAGTCGGGGACGGCATCCGGATGGAAGCATGTCCAGACGACGAGGTCACGGATCGGACGCATCACGAAGGCGGCCGTCTCGTCCTCGGCCGGGAGCTCTCCCGCGGGCGGCGGAGGGACAGCCATCCCGATCTCGAGCATCGTCGTCGCGCCCATCACCAGCGGTCGATCCAGGCGGAGCACGCAGGCGTAGACGTGCTCGCTCTCGTGCAGGTGCTCGCGCACCAGGGTCGCTCCCCGGAGCGTGCACTCCGGCCGGCGGACGACCCTCTCGACGGACATCAGGGCGTAGGTCATCTCGTGGACGAACGGTGCGACGGCCTGCACGAGGACCTGCGCCGTGCGATCGCGGAGCAGTCCGTTCTCGTCGACGGTCGACACCACGTGCGCGGACAGCGACCTCGTCGCCTCGATCGGCGGTGCATCGAGCAGCCTCAGGGTCTCGGCCGCCGCTTCGCGGACCTGGGATTCGGTGAACGGGTTCTGTGCGGGCGCGAGCGACCCGAGTCGTGCGCGCGTGCTCACGAGATCGAGCAGAGCGCCCGGGTCCAGTCCGAGCAGGCGCTCGACGTCCTCCAGCGCGGTCAGCGACCGCAGGCCGTCGGGGTGCCGTTCTCCCGACCGCCAGTAGCTGAGGGTCGCGACCGAGATGGGGTTCGCCCGGTCCTTGAGCCGTCTGTGCAGCCAGGACAGCGAGACCCCTCGCGCCGTGATCGCCCCCGAGAAGGCCTGCGCGAAGGCCGTCCGATTCTCTTCCCCCGTGTCGAGCATGATGTCTCCCGGGCGCCACCGTAGCGCCGGAGAGAGGGGCGGTATCCGCGCGACCCGATATGCTGCATCACCGCGCTCCGGCGGTCAGAGCACCGCCTGCGCGCGCGTCAGGACGTCGCGGAGGATCTGCTCGATCTCCCGGAACTCCGCCGGGCCCGTGGTGAGCGGGGGAGCGAGCTGGATGACGGGATCGCCCCGGTCGTCGGCGCGGCAGTAGAGCCCGGCCGCGAACAGAGCGGGGGAGAGGAATCCTCGCAGCAGCCGCTCGGATTCCGCATCGTCGAAGGTCTCCTTGGTGCTCTTGTCCTTCACAAGCTCGATTCCGAAGAAGTACCCGTCGCCGCGCACGTCGCCCACGAGGGGCAGATCGCTCAGCTTCTCGAGCTCGGCGCGGAACAGCGGAGAGTTCTCCCGCACGCGGGCGTTGAGTCCCTCCTCGTCGAAGATCGCGAGGTTCTCCAGCGCCACCGCCGCCGACACGGGATGGCCGCCGAACGTGTAGCCGTGGGGGAACGACACGTCTCCGTGCGAGAAGGGCTCGTAGATGCGGTCGCTGACGATCGTGGCGCCGATGGGGGAGTAGCCGCTGGTCATCCCCTTCGCGCAGGTGATCATGTCGGGCACGTAGCCGAGGCCCGTGCAGGCGAACGTGTGGCCGAGCCGGCCGAAGGCGCAGATGACCTCGTCCGAGACGAGCAGCACATCGTGACGGTCGCAGATCTCGCGCACGCGGGCGAAGTAGCCGGGAGGAGGCGGGAAGCACCCGCCGGAGTTCTGCACCGGCTCGAGGAACACCGCGGCCACCGTGTCGGCACCCTCGAAGAGGATCATCTCCTCGATGCGGTCGGCCGCCCAGCGTCCGAACGCCTCGAGGTCGTCGGCGGGCGCGCCCATCTCGGCCGCGCGGTAGAAGTTGGTGTTCGGCACGCGGAAGCCCCCGGGCGCGACCGGCTCGAACATGGCCTTCATCGCCGGGATCCCGGTGATCGCGAGCGCGCCGTGCGGCGTCCCGTGGTAGGCGACCGATCGCGAGATCACCTTGTGCTTGGTGGGCCTGCCCTGCAGCTTCCAGTAGTGCTTGGCCAGCTTCAGCGCGGTCTCCACGGCCTCGCCGCCGCCGGTCGAGAAGAAGACCCTGTTCAGATCTCCCGGAGCCTCGTCCGCGAGCCGGTCGGCCAGTTCGATCGCGGCGGGGTGGGCGTAGGACCACAGCGGGAAGAACGACAGCTCGGCGGCCTGGGCGGCGGCCGCCTCGGCCAGGCGGCGCCTGCCGTGTCCGGCGTTCACCACGAACAGTCCGGAGAGGCCGTCGAAGTACTCCTTGCCCGAGGAATCCCAGATCCGGTGCCCGTCGCCCTTGACGATGATCGGCACGCCCGACTCGGCCATCGTGGACTGCCGGGTGAAGTGCATCCAGAGATGATCCTTCGCCATCTTCTGCAGCGCGGATTCCGACGGGGTCGTGCGGGTCGTGCTCATCTGGTCCCCCAGTTGTAGAGCTGCTTCTGCAGCTTGGCGTAGATGAAGGTCTCGGTCGACACCACGCCCTCGATCGGACGGATGACGTCGTTGATGAGGGCCAGCAGCTGATCGTCGTCCTCGCAGACGACCTCGGCGAGCACGTCGAACGCTCCGACGGTGATCACCACGTAGTCGATCGCCTCGACCCGGGCGATCGCCTCCGCGACGATCCGCGTGTCGCCGGAGACGCGGATGCCGATCATGGCCTGACGGTGGAAGCCGAGCTGCATCGGATCGGTCACCGCGACGATCTGCATCACGCCCGATTCGGTCAGCCGCTGCACCCGCTGACGCACGGCGGCCTCGCTCAGGCCGACCACGCGGCCGATGTCGGAGTAGGAGCGGCGTCCGTCCTCTTGGAGCAGCTCGATGATCGTCTTGGACACCGCGTCGAGCGATGAGTGCTTCTTCACCGAACTCATGGTGCGATCTTCGCACTCGGCGGCGCGCTCGGCAACCGATTCCGCGGCCGCAGGTGAAGCTGGGGCGCGATATCGGCAGGATGTCGCCTCAGTCCTCCAGAGGACCGAGCCACGCGCTCGCCGCGGTGGCGTGGGCGGATTCCGGGTCGGAGGGGTGGAAGGCGCCGGCCAGGACATCGCGGTAGAGGCGGGACAGCTCGTTGGCGGAGAAGTACGAGCCGCCACCGCCGACGAGCATGGCCTGGTCGACGACCCGCTTGGCCATCGTGATGGCCCGGTGCTTCACACCGGAGAGGAGGGAGAACCAGCGGGCGCCGTTGTCGACGCGGTCGTCGACATCTCGGGCGAGGGCGGCGATCTGCGGCGGCAGGGCGTCGTAGTCGAGAGCCATGTCCGCGATCCGCCAGCGGATGTCGGGGTCCTGGCTGTACGCGGCGCCGGTCTTCTTGGAGCGGCGCTTCCCGGCGGCGAGCACGGCGAGCTCGAGCGCCCGTCGTGCGATGCCCGTGTACACCGAGGCGAGGAGGATCTCGAACACCGAGAAGATGCCGAAGACGATCGGGTCGGGGGTGGGGCCGGGGTCGATCCGGCGCACCACGTGCGCGGCATCCGCCGTCGCCCCGTTCAGGCGTGTGGTCCTGCTCTGCGTCGCGCGCATGCCGAGCGTGTCCCAGTCGTCGCTCGTCGCGACGGCATCCGTCCGCTCCACGAAGGCGAAGACGAGCTGGGGGGCATCGGGGCTGGTCGTGTCCAGGCCGTGCAGGCCCAGCCGCGTCCAGACCGGGGCGAGCGAGGTGAAGATCTTCGTTCCCGTGAAGGCGTAGCCGCCGCTGCCGTCGGGCACGGCGGCGGTGTCGCTGCCGAAGAGGACGAGGTCGTTGCCGCCCTCGCTGATGCCGAAGGCGAAGACCTCGCCGGCCACGGCGCCGTCCTGCACGAACTCGAGTCCCGGCACACCGCGGTCGGAGAACACCTTGGCGACACCGGTCCAGACGAGGTGCATGTTGATCGCGAGCGCCGTCGCGGGAGCTGCCCCGGCGAGCCGCTGCTGCAGGACCGCGGCCTGGGCGAGCGAGAGCCCGGCACCGCCGCGCTCGGCGGGGACCAGGATCGAGAGGTACCCGGCCGCGCGCAGCTCGTCGAGATCCTGCTGCGGGAAGGTGTTGTCGCGATCATGGATCGGCGCGCGTTCGCGGATCCGCTCGAGCAGGTCGTCGGGGAGGTACGCGGCGGGGTCGAAGTCGCTCATGACAGGGCCTCCAGGAGCTGGCGGATCGATTCCTCGGGCTTGTCGCGGTGCAGGGAGTGGCCGGCGCCCTCGACGACCGACATCGTGAACCGGGGATTGGCGGCGAGCACCTCGGCGGCCAGGTCGCCGGTGAAGATGCTGTAGACAGCAGGATCGGCGGCGATCACGTGCGTGGGGACGGTCACCCGCTCCGCCTGCTCCCGCACATCCCACGGCTGGTTCTGTGCGCTGGTCTGCTCCACGGCCCAAGCGCTCGCGCGCAGCACGGCGTCGACCTTCAGCTCGTGATCCTGCGGATGCCAGTGCGGATGCTCCTGCTGCACGACCTCGATCCGGGTGTCGGCGAAGGCGCGCTCCTGGCTCCGGCGCACGATCGACGCGTCGCGTCCGTCGACATGGATCGCCGGGTCGATGAGGACGAGGCGCCGGGTCCACTCCGGATCGGATGCCGCGGCCACCGTGCTGGCGGCCCCACCCAGCGAGTGGCCGATGACCGCATCCCACGAGCCGCCGTCATCGGGCAGCGTCGCGGCGAGGTCGGCGCCGTACGCCGCGACCGAGTAGTCGAGTGACCGGGGCGCGTCGCCGTGACCGCGCAGGTCGACGGCCGTCGTGTGCCATCCGGCCGCGGCCAGCGCATCGCCGAGACGCCACATCAGGGCACCGGAGGAACCGAGACCGTGCACGAGAAGGGCACGGCGAGAGGCCGAAGGAGAGCCCCAGGCGATGCGGGGGAGACGGAGCGGTGCAGACATGGTCCCAGCCTAGAACCGCGGGGTGCGGGCGGCGCCGGGCGCGCAGCGAGGAGTTGTGCGCCAGGCAAGGGCGGATGCCGGCGATCCATCCTGGTCAGGCGCACATGACCTCGCCGGGCGCGCAGCGCCGATCAGTCGACCGGGGGCATGTCCGCGTGGGTCACCAGCACGCGCGCGGCCGCGGCGTGCCCCGCCGAGAGACGCTCGTCCAGCGGCCGCTCCTCGAGCGTGGCCGCGAGGAATCCGGAGGCGAACGCGTCGCCGGCGCCGACCGGTTCGACCACGTCGACGCGCGGTGCGGGCACGAAGACCGGCTCGTCGTCTCCCGCGAAGGCGGTCGCTCCGACATCCCCGTCCTTCACGACGAGCAGCGCGCAGTTCGGAAGGAAGGCGCGGATCTCATCGGGCGTGACCGTTCCCCAGATCCGCTCGGCCTCGTCGCGTCCGACGAAGGTGATGTCGGCGGCATCCGCGAGGCGGGCGAGGGTCGCGGCGGCGTGCTCGCGGGACCAGAGAGGGCGTCGGTCGTTCACGTCGAACGACACGGCCGCACCCGCGGTGCGGGCGTCGACGAAGAGCTGATCGACCATGCGCAGGCACGTGTCGGACAGCGCCGGGGTGATGCCGGTCGTGTGCACGATGCGGACGCCCGCGAGGTGGGCGGTCGACAGGAAGCCCGGCTCCATCGCGGAGGCTGCGGAGCCTCGCCGGTAGTAGTAGACCGACGAGCCGTCGGCGCCGGGGTCCTTGAACATCACGCCGGTCGGCGCATCCGTGTCGCGCTCCACCCAGAGCTCGACGCCCCGCCTGCTCAGCTCCGACGAGATGCGGTCGCCGAGCGGATCGTCGCCGAGCCGGGACGCCCATGCCGCTCGATGACCGGAGAACGCGAGGCCAGCCGTCACGTTCGACTCCGCGCCCGCGAGTCCGATGGTCGCCGTCTCCGCGGTGGTCAGCGCGGCGCCGACCGGCGTGATCAGGGCCATCGTCTCGCCGACGCAGACGATCTCGGGGGCGGGGGACGACGGGGTGCGGGGGATGCTCATGAAGGGGTGACCGCCAGGGGTTCGGTGTCGGGATGAGGGCTCGCGTCGCGGTGACGCAGGTCGGGGAAGGAGCGCACGAAGACGACGGCGACGAGGAGGCCGACAGCGGCGAACAGGGTCGCGGCGAAGTACGCGCCGCGCCAGTCGCCGAGGTCGACGAGGAATCCGGCGACGGCGGAGCCCGCGGCGGCTCCGATGAGCTGGCCGGTGCCCGCCCAGCCGAACGCCTCGGCGGTCTCGGAGAACTTGACGCTGGCCGAGGTGATTGCGAACAGGACGGCGAGAGCCGGGGCGATGCCGATGCCGGCGAGCACGAGGGTGCCGCCGAGCCAGAACACGTTGAGCATGACCATCGTCAGCGCGAGACCGACGGTGACGATCAGCAGCCGCCGGGCCATGGCCCAGGGGCCGATCGGGATGTGTCCGAACGCGAGGCCGCCGACGAGGCTGCCGACGGAGAACACTGCGAGGACGAGTCCGGCCGTCAGGCTGCCGTGCTCGAACGTCGCGACGACGCCGACCTCGACAGCGGCGCAGGCGCCGATCAGGAGGAAGCCGATCACGGTGGCGAGCAGGACGGGCGGCTTGAGCACGACCTTGCCCAGCGCGTTGCGGCTGCGGGGGATCCGGACGCGTCCGACCTCGGGGGAGAGGATGAACCACGCGCCCCCGCCGACGAGGATGATCGCGACGAGCAGCAGTCCTTCCACGGTTCCGATCTGCGTGGAGACGAGCGTGATGACGACCGGTGCGAGGATCCAGATGATCTCCTGCAGAGAGGCGTCGAGGGAGAACAGCGGCGTCAGCTGCGAGGAGTTGACGAGCTTGGGATAGATCGTGCGCACGGCGGCCTGGATCGGCGGTGTCGACAGGCCCGCGATCATGCCCAGGATCATGTAGCCGGGCACGTTCAGGGGCAGCAGCGCCAGTCCGAGCACGGCGACGACGCAGACGCTGAGGGTCAGCGTGATCACGCGGCGCATCCCCCACACGCCCATCCATCGGCTCGTGATGGGGCCGGCGACGGCCTGTCCCACGCTGGTCGCGGCGAGGACGAGTCCGGCCGCGCCGTAGGAGCCGGTCTGCTGCTCGACGTGCAGCAGGATCGCGAGCGACGACATCCCGTTGGGGAAGCGTGCGGTCAACTGTGCGGCGATCATGCGCGCCACTCCCGGCGTGCGAAGAAGATCCCGGTATCCCGCCACCAGACAACGGTACCGGGCGCCGACGATCGGCGTCGAAGCGACGGCCCGTGCGACACGCCGACGACACGCCGAAAGGCGAATTCCACAGGCGATCCGATGTCGGAGGCCCCGCGTAGCGTGCCACCTGTGGATGGATCTCTCACAGGTGGCTCCCAGCCGCGGATTCTCGGGCTTCGCGGCCCTCTCCGACGAGGGGCCGCCTGTGGAAGAAACGGTGGAGAACCTGTGTTGTAACAGGGGAGAGCGGTGGAAAACTACACGGATGTAACTACTACCCCTTGTGGTCGCCCCCAATGTCGGTACCCATATGTAGTATTGAACTCCCGGCGGGGGGTCTGCCGGAAAAAGTCGCCTGATGAGAAGCAGGCCAGAGATTTGAGGGGTCAGAAAGATGTCGATCACGGTCTACACCAAGCCTTCCTGCGTTCAGTGCAACGCGACGTACCGGGCGCTGGACGCCAAGGGCATCGAGTACGAGATCCACGACCTCTCCGAGGACCCGACGGCCCTCGAGCAGGTCAAGGCGCTCGGCTACATGCAGGCGCCCGTCGTCGTCACCGACGAGGACCACTGGTCGGGCTTCCGTCCCGACAAGATCGCCGAGCTCGCGACCCGTCTGGCCTGACCGACAGCCCCTGAGGAGGGAACTATGAGCGCCGCCGTCGCAACCGCTGCGCCGCTCCTGGTCTACTTCTCCAGCGTGTCCGGAAACACGGCACGCTTCATCGAGAAGCTCGGGCTCCCCGCTCGGCGCATCCCGCTCCACCGGCAGGAGGGCGACCTCGTCATCGACGAGCCCTTCGTGCTGGTCACCCCCACCTACGGCGGGGGCGAGGGGCGCGGCGTCGAACGCGGGGCCGTGCCCAAGCAGGTGATCCGGTTCCTCAACGACGAGGCCAACCGGCGTCACATCCGCGGAGTCATCTCCGCGGGCAACACCAACTTCGGCGACTCCTTCTGTCTCGCCGGCGACATCATCAGCCGCAAGTGTCACGTGCCCCACTTGTACCGGCTCGAAATATTCGGCACACAGGACGATGTTGATCGCGTGAGCGACGGATTGGAACGACGGTGGGAATTGCAGTCGAAGAGCACGCAGAGCGTGACGCAGTGACCGAGACGGTGGCATTCAAGGCCAACCCGTCCTACGAGGGGCTCGACTATCACGCGCTGAACGCGATGCTGAACCTCTACGACGCGAACGGCAAGATCCAGTTCGACGCCGACAAGCGCGCCGCGCGGGAGTACTTCCTGCAGCACGTGAACCAGAACACCGTGTTCTTCCACTCGCTCAAGGAGCGTCTGGACTACCTCGTGGAGAAGGAGTACTACGAGGGCGCGGTCATCGAGAAGTACTCGTTCGACTTCATCCAGAAGCTCAACGACCTGGCCTACTCGAAGAAGTTCCGCTTCGAGACGTTCCTCGGCGCGTTCAAGTACTACACCAGCTACACGCTCAAGACGTTCGACGGCAAGCGCTACCTCGAGCGCTTCGAGGACCGCGTCGTGATGACGGCCCTCGGCCTGGCCGACGGCGACGAGAAGCTCGCGGTGAACCTCGTCGAGGAGATCATCTCCGGGCGCTTCCAGCCGGCGACGCCGACCTTCCTCAACGCCGGCAAGGCGCAGCGCGGCGAGCTCGTCAGCTGCTTCCTGCTGCGCATCGAAGACAACATGGAGTCGATCGCCCGCGGCATCAACTCCGCCCTGCAGCTCTCGAAGCGCGGCGGCGGCGTGGCCCTGCTCCTGTCGAACATCCGCGAGTCGGGTGCGCCGATCAAGCAGATCGAGAACCAGTCGTCGGGCATCATCCCCGTGATGAAGCTCCTCGAGGACAGCTTCAGCTACGCGAACCAGCTGGGTGCGCGTCAGGGTGCCGGCGCGGTGTACCTCAACGCCCACCACCCCGACATCATGCGCTTCCTCGACACCAAGCGCGAGAACGCCGACGAGAAGATCCGCATCAAGACGCTGTCGCTCGGTGTCGTCGTTCCCGACATCACGTTCGAGCTGGCGAAGAACGACGAGGACATGTACCTGTTCTCGCCGTACGACGTCGAGAAGGTCTACGGGGTTCCGTTCGGCGACATCTCCGTCACCGAGAAGTACCGCGAGATGGTCGACGACCCGCGCATCAAGAAGACGAAGATCAATGCGCGCGAGTTCTTCCAGACCGTCGCCGAGATCCAGTTCGAGTCGGGCTACCCGTACGTCATGTTCGAAGACACGGTGAACAAGGCCAACCCGATCAAGGGCCGCATCAACATGTCGAACCTCTGCAGCGAGATCCTGCAGGTGAACACGCCGACGACGTACAACGACGACCTGTCGTACGACAACATCGGCAAGGACATCTCCTGCAACCTCGGCTCGATGAACATCGCCCTGTCGATGGATGCCGACGACCTCGGCCAGACGGTCGAGACGGCCATCCGCGCCCTCACCGCGGTCAGCGACCAGAGCCACATCGGCTCGGTGCGCTCGATCGAGGACGGCAACGACCGCTCGCACGCCATCGGGCTCGGTCAGATGAACCTGCACGGCTACCTCGCTCGCGAGCACGTGTACTACGGCTCCGAAGAGGGCATCGACTTCACGAACATCTACTTCTACACGGTGCTGTTCCACGCGCTGCGGGCGTCCAACAACCTCGCGATCGAGCGCGGCACGACCTTCGACGGCTTCGAGGACTCGACCTACGCGTCGGGTGCGTTCTTCGACAAGTACATCGAGCGCGCCTGGGTGCCGAGCACCTCGAAGGTCAAGGAGCTCTTCGCGGGCAAGCACATCCCCACGCAGGAGGACTGGGCGGCGCTGAAGGCCTCCATCCAGGAGCACGGCATCTACAACCAGAACCTGCAGGCGGTGCCGCCGACCGGCTCGATCTCGTACATCAACAACTCGACGTCGTCGATCCACCCGATCGCGTCGAAGATCGAGATCCGCAAGGAAGGCAAGCTCGGTCGCGTGTACTACCCGGCGGCGTTCATGACGAACGACAACCTGGAGTACTACCAGGACGCGTACGAGATCGGCTACGAGAAGGTCATCGACACCTACGCCGCGGCGACGCAGCACGTCGACCAGGGCCTGTCGCTGACGCTGTTCTTCAAGGACACCGCGACCACGCGCGACATCAACAAGGCGCAGATCTACGCATGGCGCAAGGGCATCAAGACGATCTACTACATCCGTCTGCGTCAGATGGCACTCGAGGGCACCGACATGGCCGAGTGCGTCTCGTGCATGCTCTGAGGCGTTTCGTCTCGCTTCGCTCGCTCAACGACCGATCCTAGGAAAATCATGACTCCCTCCTCACCGCTCAAGCTGGTCGACCACGTGCAGGCGATCAACTGGAACCGCATCCAGGACGATAAGGACGTCGAGGTGTGGAACCGCCTCGTCAACAACTTCTGGCTGCCCGAGAAGATCCCGCTGTCCAACGACATCCAGTCGTGGAACACGCTGACCGCCGACGAGCAGCTGCTCACGATGCGCGTCTTCACGGGGCTCACCCTGCTCGACACCGTGCAGGCCACGGTCGGTGCGGTCTCGCTGATCCCCGATGCGATCACCCCGCACGAGGAGGCCGTCTACACGAACATCGCGTTCATGGAGTCGGTGCACGCGAAGAGCTACTCCTCGATCTTCTCGACGCTCGCGTCGACGAAGGAGATCGACGAGGCGTTCCGGTGGTCGGTGGAGAACCCGAACCTTCAGCGCAAGGCGCAGATCGTCACCGAGTACTACCGCGGTGACGATCCCCTCAAGCGCAAGATCGCCTCGACCCTGCTGGAGAGCTTCCTGTTCTACTCGGGCTTCTACCTGCCGATGCACTGGTCGAGCCGAGCGAAGCTCACCAACACCGCCGACCTCATCCGCCTCATCATCCGTGACGAGGCCGTGCACGGGTACTACATCGGCTACAAGTTCCAGAAGGGCCTCGAGACGGTCGACCAGGCCAAGCGGGACGAGCTGAAGGACTACACCTTCTCGCTGCTGTACGAGCTGTACGACAACGAGGTGCAGTACACGCAGGACCTCTACGACGGCGTCGGTCTCACCGAGGACGTCAAGAAGTTCCTGCACTACAACGCCAACAAGGCGCTGATGAACCTCGGCTACGAGGCGATGTTCCCGTCGAGCGTGACGAACGTGAACCCGGCGATCCTGTCGGCGCTCTCGCCCAACGCCGACGAGAACCACGACTTCTTCAGCGGCTCGGGCTCCTCGTACGTCATCGGCAAGGCCGAGGCCACGGAAGACGACGACTGGGACTTCTGAGAGTTTCTCTCTGAGGTTCCGGCTAGGCGACTGGTCGGTGGCCCGGATCCACGAACAGTCGCGGGTTCGGGCCTCTCGTCAAGGGTGGCCGCACCCGGTCTGGTCTTCGTCGAGCAACGGTACCGACCGCTGTCTGTCCGCTCAGAGGTCTAGGGCAGCAACTCACGGCCGACGAGTTGGAGTGCGGCCTGCAGCCGAATCGCCGCATCCGAGACGTCGTTGCCTCGGACGAGCACCGTGTCGACCCGGCCGAGCGAGGGAAGGTTCCACGATGATGGCGTCGGCTCAAGGTCGACCGGCATCATGCCGGATGCCATCACGCCGATTCCGAGCCCGGAACGGATTGCCGCGAGCTGGCCGTTGACACCTCGGACGACGTTCGTGATGTGCCAGGGGATGCCCCGCTCGTCGAGCGCTGCGGTCGAGTGGTTGCGGAGGAAGCTGGAGCGTGGGTATGCCACGAGCGGAAGGGGGCGCAGCTCCAGCCGTGCGGCGGGGTGAACGACCCAGGAGATCTCTTCAGAACGCAGCACGTCGAGACAGTCGTCCTGCGGCATCCGCTTGATGAGTGCCAGATCGAACTGGCCTCCGCGCAGCCGCCGGTAGAGGGGGCCGCTCTGCCCGACCGTGATCTCGACCTTGACCAGCGGGTTGCGCAGCCGAAACCCGCGCAGGGCATCGCCGAGGCGCGGACTCGCCGCGATGTCGTCGGTCACGGCCAGTCGCGCGCGCCCGGCAGCGACATTGGGTCGGAAGTGATCGTTCACCGCTGTATGCGCGGCGAGGACGTCGCGCGCGAGATTTGCGAGTTCTTCCCCCGCGGGGGTCAGGGTCACAACCGATTTCGGCCCCCGGCTCCGTGCAAAGAGTGACTCGCCGATCTCCTGCTCCAGTGAAGCGATCTGGTTGCTCACGGTCGACGGGCTGACGTCAGCCCGCTCCGCCGCTCGCGCAAAGCTTCGCGTCTCGGTCAGATGCAGAAAAGTTACAAGATTTGTGAGGGGGAGATTCATGGCTTCTCCGTTCCTTGCCAAAGGTGGATGAGGGTAACGCAATCTTTCGATCCTTCAAACTATTAGCGTCTTGGTGGCTTTCGCACAAGGGAAGGCGCACCTATTCGATCCGAATAGTGAACACAGCAGGGCGCGTCGCCAAACTCTCAGGTTCCGGTCTTCCGCGCCTTTTCACGCGGGGTTTGGCGGGATTCGGCGATTGACGAAGCCCCGCGTCGGGTGCCACAGTAGCGCCAACATCCAAAAACCGTGCGGCGCACGCTAATTGATGAATGCGCCGCGACTGAGAGGAGAGCGCTCGATGCCGAGCACTCAGGAAATGCTGCTGACGAACCAGGTGTGGCCGGTCATGCTGACGCCGATGAACGCAGACCGGACCATCGACTGGCGTGGCGTGGACGAGATCACCGACTGGTATATCGAGCACGGCATCACCGGGCTGTTCACGAACTCGCGATCCAGCGAGGTCGAGTTCCTGTCTGCGGAAGAGCGCGTGCGACTCGCGGAGCGGGTCGTCTCTCGTGCAGACGGGAGGGCGGCCGTCGTCGCGACCGGTACCTACGGCGGCTCCGCGGAGGAGGAGATCGACTCCATCAAGCGGATCGCCGATGTCGGTGCGGACGCCGTCATCATCCTCACCAACCACCTCGGCAATCAGGCTGCGTCCGAGGCGACGTGGACGGGGAAGCTCGAGCGCATCGTCGACGGGACCGGCGACATCAAGCTCGGATTCTACGAGTGCCCAACGCCGTGGAAGCGCCTCATCCCGGCGAACGTCTTCCGCTGGGCTGCGGAAACCGGACGATTCGTGTTCCACAAGGACCTGACTTTCGACCCGCAGGACATGCAGGACAAGATCGATGCCGCACGGGGAACGGATCTGCGCATCTACAACGGCGAGATCACCTCTACCTACCAGTCGATCATCGCCGGCGCGCACGGTCACTCGGGCTACGCCTCGAGCCTGGACCCCGACCTCATGGTCTGGTTGTGCGCCAACGCCCACCGCGACGATGAGCAGGTCAGGACTGTCCAGCGCATCATGAGCATCTTCGAACGCATGATCAACCTCGCCTATCCGAGTTCGGCGAAGCAGCTGCTCGCGGCGACCGGTCAGCTTGACATCACGGCGACCAGCCGCATGCCGGGCGCGTACCCCCTCGGCGTGCACGACTTCGACTCCCTGACCGACATGGTCGAGCTGATCGAGTCGCTGAAACTCGACCTCACCTGACCCGTGCGGTCCGGCGGTCACCCGCTGCCGGACCGCGCACCAATTCACACGACAAAGGAGTCCTGATAATGAGAAACCCTCGCGCCCGTCGGGTGGTTCAATCCCTGGCTGCTCTCGCAGCCTCCTTGGCACTCGTCGTCGGCTGCGCCGGCGGCACGAACACCAGCGACGGCTCGTCGTCGACCTCCGGATCGACGGACAAGCTCACGCTCGCGGTCACGATCGACAGCGGTTCCTGGGAGCCGGCGCTGCTGCAGAACGGACACCAGGCGCAATACTGGAACGCCGTCTACGACACCCTTCTGCACATGGAGTCGGATGCGTCGATTACGCCTGGTATGGCGGAGACGTGGGAGTACAACGACGACAACACCGTGCTCACCCTCACCTTGCGCCCCGGTATCACGTTCACCGACGGGGCGAAGTTCGATGCCGAGGCCGTCAAGGCCAACATCCTCAACCTGAAGAACGGCACCGGTCAGAACGCGGTCATGGTGAAGTCCGTTGCCGATGTCGTCCCCATCGACGAACTGACCGTAGAACTGCGCCTGAGCGCCCCCGATCCTGCGCTGCTCACCTACCTGACCCTCGCAGGAGGAGTCATGGGGAGCCCAGACGCGCTGGGCTCAGAAGCAATCACCACGGCCCCGGTGGGATCGGGACCCTACGTCCTGGACACCGCCGCTTCCGAGCCCGGCGTGCGGTTCGAGTTCACCCGGAACGAGGATTACTGGGACCAGGAGTCGTACCCCTACGACAACCTCGAGCTCGTGGTCATGAATGAGCTCACGGCGCGAGTCAACGCACTGCGCTCCGGCCAGGTGCAGGGCATCGCCGCCGACGGCTCGGTCGTCGAGGAGGCGAAGGGTGCGAACCTCGACGTGTACGAGTGGCCGCTCAATCGACGCGGGCTGTACCTCGCTGACCGCGACGGCACTGTCGTCCCCGCGCTGAAAGACGTCCGTGTTCGTCAGGCGATCAACTACGCCATCGACGCGGACGGGATCCTCGACGGGATCCAGCTCGGATACGGTGAGCGGTCGAATCAGGTCTTCAACCCCACCTCGGTCAACTACCTGCCCGAGCTCAACGACCTGTATCCCTACGACCCCGAGAAGGCGAAGGAGCTGTTGGCCGAAGCAGGCTACGCCGACGGGTTCGAAGTGGTCATGCCGGAGAGCGCCGGGGAGAAGTCGAACCCCATCGTCGAGCAGCAGCTCGCCGAAGTGGGCATCACCGTCAAGTGGGTGAAGGTCGATCCGACGAACTACGTCGCAGAGGTGCAGTCGGGAAAGTACGGCATGTTCTGGATGTCGAACTCCACGGCGGAAGCCTGGTGGGACATGAGCAAGCAGATCCCCGCCGACGCCCCGTGGAACCCGTTCTCGACCTCGACGCCCGAGCTCGACGCCCTCATCACCGAGGCGCGCGGCGCATCCGGCGAGGCCTACGCCGACGCGATGAAGGACATCAACCGCTACGTCGTCGAGAACGCCTGGTTCGATATCTGGTACCTCGAGAACGTGATCTACCTCGCGTCCCCGGAGGTCGCCGTCTCGGTTCACCCGATGAACGTCGTCCCCTTCATCAAGGACTTCCGTCCCGCCGACTGAGACGTGCCGGCGGACCCCGCAGGACGGGGTCCGCCGGTTCACGCCCTCGAAAGGACCTCATGGTCTCATTTCTCGTGCGTCGCCTCGTCGCCGCCATCATCCTGCTGATCGCGATCACCGCGCTGTCGTTCAGCCTCATCTGGTCCTCGAGCGGGAACGTCGCCCGGAACATCCTGGGAGAGCTCGCCACGCAAGACCAGATCGACGCCCTCAACCACAGGCTCGGACTGGATCGCCCACTCGTCGTCCAGTACGGCGACTGGTTCCGGCACGCGATCCAGGGCGATTTCGGCGTCTCCTACTTCACTGCAACGCCGGTCGTCGACTCGCTGGCGACTCGACTCCCGGTCACCCTGTCCCTGGTCACCGTTTCGATTCTGATCGCCACCGTGATCGCGGTCGCCCTCGGCATCACCGCAGCCGTCCGACGCGGCGGAACCGACCGTGGGATCCAGGTCTTCTCCGTCGTCGCGGAGTCGTTGCCGAACTTCTGGGTCGGTCTGATGCTCGTCTCGACACTCGCCATCGGGCTGGGGTTGTTTCCCGCCACCGGCTATGTGCCCATCGACGAGTCGCTGGGCGGGTGGCTGTCGACCATCACACTTCCGGTGACGGCGCTTGTCATCGGCAGTATCGCCTCCGGCGCGCAGCAGATCCGGAGCGCGGTGATCGACGTGCTCCGCAAGGACTACGTCCGGACGCTCCGTGCACGCGGCCTGTCGGAGGGATCGATCCTGTTCCGCAACGTGCTGCGCAACGCCGCTCCGCCGGCGGTCACCGTCATCTCCCTGCAGTTCATCGGCATGCTCTCGGGCGCCGTGCTCATCGAGCGGGTCTTCGCCCTCCCCGGTATGGGGAGCCTCGCCGTGAACGCGGCGATCCTCGGGGACATCCCCGTGATCATGGGCGTCCTCGTCGTGACGGCCGTCATCGTCGTCGTCATCAACCTGGTCGTGGACCTCGCGATCACCTGGATCAACCCGAAGGCGAGAGTGCAATGAGCGATCTCCTGATCGGTAGCGAACAGGCTCCGGCGCGCGTTCGGCGCAGCGGCGTACTGCGGCGTTTCCTGCGCAACCCCCTGGCGATGTCGGCCGCCGTCGTGCTGACCCTGGTCATCCTGATCAGCGTGCTGGCCCCGCTCATCGCGCCCGGGAGTCCGACGTTCGCCCGACTCGACATGGTGAATGCGCCGCCCGGGGGCGAGTACCTGCTCGGTGGCGACGGAGCGGGGCGCGACGTGCTGAGCCGCCTCATCTGGGCGGGCCGGCTGACTCTGCTCGGCGCGACGATCACTGTGTTCGTCGCCGTCGCGATCGGTGTGGTGACCGGTCTCGTCGCCGGATACTTCGGCGGCTGGTTCGACAACCTCTCGGGGTGGGCGGCCAACCTCATCATCGTCCTCCCCGGCACAATCGTCCTCGTTGCGATGTTCTCCGTGCTCGGCCCGAACATCCTGTTGTCGATGGTCGTACTCGGCATCATGTTCGCGCCGAACTTCTTCCGTCTGGTGCGCAACCAGGTGATCTCCGTCAAGAACGAGCTGTATGTCGACGCGGCGCGGGTGTCGGGTCTCGGCGACGCCAGGATCATCACCAGACACATCCTGTTCGTTGTCCGCGCTCCGATCATCATCCTTGCCGCGACCATCGCGGGGGCAGCCATCGTCGTGCAGGCAGGACTCGAGTTCATTGGCCTCGGCGACCCTGCAACTCCGACATGGGGCGGAATGCTGCAGGACGCGTTCTCCAACCTCTACAACGGTCGCCACCTGCTCTTACCGCCCGGCCTCGCCATCGGCATCACTGTCGCGTCCTTCATCCTGGTCGCGAACGGGGTGCGTGATGCGCTCGACGGCGACGAGGCGAAGGTGCGTCGGCGAAAGCCAGCGCGCACGGTGACGACCGCCGACGTGCCACAGAGCGCGTCGGAGAACGGGCGACTGCTGCAGATCGACGGCCTCGTGGTGGGCTACACGAAAGCGCACGGCGAGCAGACCAACGTCGTCCATGGCATCGACCTGACCGTCGACCGCGGCGAGATCGTCGGCCTGGTCGGCGAGTCCGGGTCGGGGAAGACCCAGATCGCCCTCAGCACGCTCTCTCTGCTCCCCGCCGGTGGCGAGGTCCATGCCGGAGCGGTGCGGTTGCACGGCGTCGACCTTTCGACGTTGTCATCTGGGCAGATGCGACGCATTCTGGGCGCGACCATCGGCTACATCCCGCAGGAGCCGATGAGCAACCTCGATCCATCGTTCAAGATCAGCACCCAGTTGGTCCTGCCGATGATGCGCGTGCTGAAGATCTCCCGTTCGGACGCGAACAAGAAGGCATTGGCGTTGCTTGAGCGCGTCGGGATCGTCGATCCGCCCCGCGTCATGGCGTCGTATCCGCATCAGATCTCCGGCGGCATGGCTCAGCGTGTGCTGATCGCCGGAGCCGTCTCCTGCGACCCCGCACTGCTCATCGCCGACGAGCCGACCACGGCGCTGGACGTGACCGTCCAGGCCGAGATCCTCGACCTGATCCGCGACCTGCAGCGTGAACGCCATATGGGCGTCCTGCTCGTCACGCACAATTTCGGCGTCGTGGCCGACCTGTGCGACCGGGTCGCAGTGATGAAGTCGGGGCGCATCGTCGAGGACCGTCCGGTCGCCGACATCTTCCAAGATCCGAAGGATGACTACACCCGAATGTTGCTCGCATCGACGGTCGAGGGGGCGCCGCTTCGCAGCCCCCTGGCATCGTGACCGCCCCGGGCCTGACGCTCGACGTCAGGGACCTTGTCGTCGAATACCCAGGGCGCGGATGGCGAGCGAAGCCGTTCCGTGCTCTGCACGAGGTGTCGATCCAGATCCGCCCGGGCGAGACTCTCGGCCTGGTGGGCGAGTCGGGGTCGGGGAAGACGACGCTGGGCCGAGCGGTTCTGGGACTCGCCCCCATCACCGCGGGGTCCGTGACGCTAGAGGGCGAGCCGGTTACGGAGCTGGACCGGCGCTCACGGCGGGCACTCGCCGCGCGACGCCAGGTTGTGTTCCAGGATCCGTACACGTCGCTGAATCCGGTGATGGCGGTTGGTGACATCCTCTCCGAGCCTCTCAGGGCCCAGGGTGCATCCGAGCGTGAGGCACGAGGGCGCATCGGCGCTCTGCTCGAACAGGTCGGCCTCCCAGCGGATGCCGCTGACCGACTTCCGCGGGAGTTCTCTGGAGGTCAGCGTCAGCGCGTGGCAATCGCGCGGGCCCTCGCCATCTCCCCGCGTCTCATCGTGTGCGATGAACCAGTATCCGCGCTGGATCTGTCGACGCAGGCGCGCGTGCTCGACCTGTTCATCGAGATCCAGGAGCGCACCGGTATCGCCTACCTCTTCATCTCCCACGATCTCGCGGTCGTGCGTGCCATCAGCCATCGGGTGGCGGTCATGCATGCCGGTCGTATCGTGGAGCAGGGTGATGCGGACGGCGTGACTCGTGACCCGCGGGTTGCCTACACACGACGTCTGTTGTTGTCGGCGCCCGTCCCGGACCCCCGCGAGCAAGCGAAACGGCGGGCCGCGCGCCGGGCTCTCGCCGAAGTGAGCGAGCAGGAGGGACGGTTCTGACTGCCGGGACCGGGTCGGGCTCAAGTCGTGCGGATCAGTGTCCACAGATCGTCGAGCACCGCGCTCATCTCCACTTCCGGGTCGATCAGCCACTGCACCTGCAGGCCGTCGGCGGTCGCGATGAGCAGAGTCGCGATGCGCGCCGCGTCCAGTGCGGAGGTGATCTCGCCAGCCCGTTGACGCGCCAATATCGTGTCGCCGAGTCGTTGCCGGAGACGCTCGTTGCGGTCGAGGAAGAACTCATGCGCCGGATGAGATGCCTCAATCGCGCACGTCGACATCACAGCGAAAAGCTGTGCGAGGCCGGGAACGGCGACATTACGGCGGACGACGTCGAAGAAGAGATCGAGGTCGTCGCTGTCGGTGCCTTTCTGATGGTTCTCCTGCTCACGGCGGTCCAGGATCGCGACGAGCAGCTCCTCCTTCGACCCGAAGTAGTGGAGCAGGCCGGCCTGGCTCAGATTCGCCGCTTCGGCCAGCTCGCGAATCGAGGTCTTCTGGTAGCCGTTCTCGGCGAAGACGGCGAGCCCCGCACGGAGGACCTCCTCCCGTTTCGCGATGCCCTTCGCATACGATCTACGCGCCGTCACCCGGCCAATGATAGGCCAGGCCGCAGACTTTCGTGGCCCTTGCACGTCACCCCAGCTGTCGCGTGAGTGCGTTCCGACCGCCGACCTCTCAAGGAGAACTCATGAACACTTTCATCCTGCCCGGAACCGAACTCGTAGTCCCTGACGTCATCCTGGGGCTGATGCGCATCCAAGACCATACGGACGAGGAAGTCCGGACGCTGGTGCGCACCGCTCGTGACGCGGGCATCGCGTTCTTCGACCACGCCGCCATCTACGGCAGCGTCCCGCACGGTTGCGAGCGACGGTTCGCCGAGGCCCTGCAGCTCACCGCCAGGGACCGCGAACAGGTCATCATCCAGTCGAAGGCGGGCATTGTGAAGGACGGTCCTTACTTCGATTTCTCCGCCGAGCACATCATCGAATCGGTGCACCGCTCTCTCACCGCGCTCGGGACCGATTACCTTGACATTCTCCTTCTGCACCGGCCCGATGCTCTGGTCGAACCAGAAGAGGTGGCTCGCGCCTTCGACGAACTCGCCGCCGCCGGCGCGGTCCGTGCCTTCGGGGTCTCGAACCACACTCGCGGACAGATCGAGCTCCTGCGTCGCTACGTCGGCCGACCGCTCGTCATCAATCAGCTGCAACTGTCGATCACCCACGCGCCGATGATCGCCCAGGGGGTCGCGGCCAACATGCGGGGGACCGACCAGGCGGTGATGCGGGATGGGGGCGTCCTCGACTACTGCCGTCTGCATGACATCACCATCCAAGCGTGGTCGCCGTTCCAGGCAGGTTTCTTCGATGGCCCGTTCCTTGGATCCGACCGATACCCGGAGCTGAACGCCGTCATCGACCGCTTGGCCGCCAAGTACGATGTGCCGGGTGAGGCCATTGCCGTTGCCTGGATCACCCGGCATCCGGCGCAGATGCAGGTCGTGCTCGGCACGACCACACCGTCTCGCGTAACCGCAGCCGCCCAGGGCTCGGGAGTCCCTCTCACCCGGGCGGAGTGGTACGAGCTGTTCCGCGCCGCCGGCCACGTGTTGCCGTGAAGCGGCGGCCGGACCGTGAGCTTCAGGGGAAAGCTGTTGGCGTGGCCGACGATCGTCCGCAGCCGTCATCCAAGTTCTCGCGGGAAGCTCTTCTGTCCTGATCCGCATTCGGCCAACCTGATCGGGGCAGACGAGGCCCGCGCCGTCCGCGCCGTCGAGCTGATGCGCGGAGACCTTCGCAGCGCGGTCCTGCCAGCCGGTCGGCGCAGCCGCAGAGGTCGGTCCGACGCGATCGATGTATGACCCGCGAGTCGGGTGGAGGCCGCTCATCGACCCAGCGGAATGAAGTTGAAACACAGTCACGTTGCACATCTCGGTCGAGTTTTGGCTATCCCTCGATTGTGATCAGCTTCCGCAACGATGGCGAAGGGCACGGCAACCGCTGAAACGTGATCGACCTTCTACTACCGCGCCACGTTCTGGAGCGGCGTCGATGAGGCGAGAACGCAAGTCGGCGAAGCCTGGGCCGATCCACCAGAACACGGAAGTATGCTTCGTCAACATCAACCTCGCGGGTTTCGACGCGCACAAGCACGATGGGATGCCGTCGTGGATTAGGCCTTCGGCACGCAGCCTCGGGCTCGAGTCGTCGAGGTCGAGTCCTGCGAGTCGGCGATCGAAGAGCTGAAGGCCGCTGTTGCTAGGGCCAAGGCACCCACATCGTGGGGGTCCACCCATCTCGACAGCGACCCGCTGACCTGCTCCACCATCGGAAAGGCCGCTAGGACGTGCCGATGCTGTCGGTTTTCCGAATCTCGAAACCCCCGATCCGGACGGGGCGCCCTTCGTCAGATGGGGCTGGTCAACGCACTTCGTGCGCTGACCAGCTCCGTCTAGGTCACACGACCAGGATCTCGACGGGCGCGTTGCCGCGAAGCGCGTTCGAGTAGGGGCAAGAGTAGTGAGCAGCGTCGACGACTCGTTGCGCATCCTCTGATGCAAGTCCGGGAAGGTGCACCTCCAGTCTCACTGCCAGACCGAAGGCGCCATCCTGAGTCGGCCCGACCGATACCGAGGCATCAATCGAGGTGTCGGCTGGCACCCTGATTCCGAGACCAGTGCTCACATGATTCATCGCCGAGATGAAGCATGCCGAGTAGCCGGCGGCGAGAAGTTGTTCGGGATTGGTGCCCGACCCCCCTCTTCCCCCGAGCCCAGGGGGAGATGAGAGCGAAACATCCAGTGCGCCGTCGTCACTTCGGGCGGTCCCGCCGTCCCGTCCGCCTGTCGTGTGTACCTCGGCTGTGTAACGAATTGGGTGTGGCATCGTGGCCATGAAGGTGCTCCTCGTGAATAAGTGTACGATCCGTACCGTACTATTCTATGTCGCGACAGCGGTGCGAGGCCTGCGGCAATCGACGGTGTTCGAACGAATAGCGACCTTCCTGTGCCGCCCCGTGTCGCGTCGCGACGCCTGCTCTCCAGCGGCGCGTCACGCATCGGTTCGGCGGCTGCGCGTCGCAACCGACGACTTCTGGACCACAGTCAGCAACTCTCCTCTGGAAAGAAGTCGATGGGGTCGCGCACGGAACGGCCGAGATCGTCGAGTCTCCAGGCGGCTCGGTGCCGTCTCGGCATAGTTGACCATCAGTTCGACCGGTGGTCTAATCTGATCGTCATGAAGATCTTGATTGTCGGTGCCGGAGTCGCTGGTCCAACCGTGGCGCATTGGTTACTGTCGGGGAATCACGAAGTGACGATCGTCGAGCGAGCGTCCGCACCGCGCGAAGGCGGCTACCTCATTGATTTCTGGGGCGCCGGCTTCGAGGTGGCGGAACGCATGGGGATCGTTCCGCGACTCTCGGAAGTGGGATATGCAGTGCGGGAGCTGCGTGAGGTGGACGACCGGGGCCAGACGATCGCTCGGATGGATCCCCGCCGCGCCGCGAAGAGTGCGAGCGGCCGGTTCCTCAGCGTCGCGAGGTCTGACCTGGCGGCGATCATCCTGTCGGGCCTCGAAGGCCGCGTCGAGACACTGTTCGGTGACACGGTCACCACGATCGAGGACCGGGGCGACCGCGTAGTGGTGCAATTCGCGATCAGCCCCGCGCGGGATTTCGATCTGGTCATCGGCGCTGATGGTCTCCACTCGAGCGTACGCCGACAGGTGTTCGGATCCGAGAGCGACTTCGAACGCTACCTCGGCATCATGGTGGCGGTCTTCGTTCTCGATGGATACGAGCCGCGCGACGAGTTGGTCGGTGTGACGCGGACGACGGTGGGCAGGCAAGTGCTCCGCTTTGCGCAGCGCGACGGGTCGACGGTGGTCGCGCTCACTTTCCGCCACGAAGCAGCTTCTCCTCTCGGCGACTTGACCGCTCAGCAGGACCTGCTCCGCGACTACTTCGCCGACATGCGTTGGGAGGTGCCTGAGATTCTCGATCGAATGCCTGACGCACGGTCGTTCTACTTCGACCGCGTGAGTCAGATCCGGATGCCCGACTGGAGCCGAGGCAGGGTCGTGCTGCTGGGGGACGCGGCGGCATGCGCGTCGCTGCTCGCGGGGCAAGGCTCCGCGCTGGCGATGATCGAAGGGTATGTCCTCGCGCAAGCCCTGAACGATCCCGACAACGACCATACGGCTGCGCTCATCGAGTACGAGCACGCACTGTCGTCCTTCGTGCGGTCGAAGCAGGATGCGGCTGCACGGATGGGCGCCGCGTTCGCCCCCCGCAATCGCTTCGAACTGGCCTTGCGGAACGGGGCGATCCGGAGCATGCGCGTGCCCTGGCTTGCGGACATCGCAATCGGCCGAAGCCTGCACGATAGGGTCGATCTACCTGAGGCGAGTGGGAGGCCGAGCTGATGCCGCATGCACGGTTCCGAGCGCTCGATGCCGAGCAGCAGGCCGTGTTCATCGATGCTGCGTTCGCCGAGTTCTCTGCGCACGGGCTTGTTGGCTCCTCGCTCAACCGCATCATCCGTGATGCGGGCCTCTCGAAGGGCTCGCTGTACTACTACTTCGACGACAAGCAGGACCTCTATGGCGAGGTGCTCCGCGTCCACCTCGACCGTCTCTTGGACGGCCATCGCCTCGAGATCTCCGCTGAGCAGGACGCAGAGGTGTTCTGGAACGCCGTCGAGCGTCATGCCACCGTGATGATGACGAGACTCGAGTCCTCGCCTGAACTGCTCTCATTGTTCGGCGACGCCCTCGGTTCGGCTGCCGCAAGACGAGACGCCGAGCACGTCGCTTCCCCCTGGTGGGGCCGGGTGATCGAAACCGGCCAAGCGGCGGGTGCTGTCCGCGCGGACCTGCCGACCGATCTGCTCGTGTCCATGGCTATGGGAATGACTCTGGCCATGGATACGTGGCTGCTCACTCACACATCGGCCGACACCGACCTTGCCATCACGTTGCCAAGACTGATGCGGATGCTGAGAGGCGCGCTCGCACCGGATCCAGCGGAGGGCCAACCAGCGCAGCGGCTCCAATGACGAACGGTACCGCGACATCTTGTCCAGTTCCTGCTGGTCAGGGTGCTCCTTGGGCGGCCACTGCCACGTGCTCCCAATCGGCCCACTCGGCCAAGCGCTTCGGATATGTGTCGCGGACCCAGGCGAGTGCGTCGGTGCCGAAGAGCACGCGAAGCGGTGGGTTGGGAGCATCGACGATGGAAAGCAGCGCCTGACCGGCCGCACCGGGATCGCCCACGTTCATCGCTGCAGACCTCGCGGCGCGCGCGACGCGGAGGGAGTCGTACGCGGGCATCTGAGGAGCGATGACCTTGGAGCTGGTGCCCCATTCGGTCGCGAATGCGCCTGGCTCTATCAAAGTGACGGAGACGCCGAACGGTGCGACCTCGTGGTGAAGTGCCTCGCTGAACGCCTCGAGCGCCCACTTGGAGGCGTTGTAGATGCCTGTGTAGGGGACCACGAGAACGCCCCCGACGCTCGAAACCTGAATGATGTGCCCGGACCCCTGTTCGCGGAGAATCGGCAACACGGCCTGTGTCACCCAGAGCGCGCCGAACACGTTCGTCTCGAACTGGTCGCGTACAAGTTCTTCGGTCACTTCCTCCACCGCGCCGAACAGCCCGTAGCCGGCATTGTTGACAACCACATCCAGCCGGCCGAAGTGTTCCCGCGCGCGCGCGACGACTGAGCCTACCGAGTCCCGATCGGAGACATCGAGGGAGAGTGGAAGGACAGCATCCCCGAATCGAGCGACGAGATCGGCGAGGGCTTCGGCGTCGCGCGCGGTCGCCGCGACGTGGTCGCCGCGCTCGAGTGCTGCCGTTGCGAACTCTCTGCCGAGCCCGCGGCTACTGCCAGTGATGAACCAGACCTGGGACATGAAGATTCCTTTCGAGCGGACCACGCATCCGCGTGTTGTACAGTACGTATCGTACACCTCAGCGTAGGTGTCTTCGAACGGAGCAAAGCATGAAAACGAGAATCCTGGGAACGGCTGCGAACGGCACGGATCTTCCCGTCTCGGCTGTGGGGATCGGACTCATGGGGATGTCGCAGTGGTACGGCGCTCCCTCCAGCGAGCAGGACGCAATCAGAGTGATCCTTGGAGGAATCGATCAGGGCTTGACGTTCCTCGACACGGCCGATGTCTATGGACCTTTCACGAACGAGATCATGCTCGGAAAGGCCATCGCCGGACGTCGTGATGACGTCGTGGTGGCGACGAAGTTCGCGAACACTCAGACCGAGACGGGGTTGGTCACCGATGGGTCTCCCGCGAACGTCCACGCCCGCGCCGACGCGTCGCTTCAGCGGCTGGGTATCGACGTGATCGACCTCTATTACCTGCACCGTGTCGACCCGAACGTGCCTATCGAGGACACGGTCGGCGCGATGTCGGAGCTGGTCCAGGAGGGCAAGGTCCGCTACATCGGGCTCTCGGAAGCCGCGCCCGCGACGATCCGCCGCGCACATAAGATCCACCCCCTCACCGCGGTGCAGACGGAGTACTCCCTGTTCAGCCGCGATGTGGAAGACGAGATCCTTCCGACTCTCGATGAACTCGGGGTGTCCCTTGTCCCATACTCTCCCCTCGGGCGGGGGATGCTGACGGCGACCATCTCGTCGGCAGAGGAATTGGACGCAGATGACTGGCGCCGGGCCAACCCTCGCTTCCTCCCCGGAGCGTTTGAGGCCAACATGCGTCTTGTGGACGTGCTCCGTGAGCTTGCTCGTGCCCATGACGTGACCGCAGGCCAGGTGGCGTTGGCATGGCTTCTCGCGCAGCGCGACGACCTCGTTCCTATCCCAGGCACTCGGCGGAGCAAGTATCTCGCTGAGAACCTCGGTGCGGCCGACGTTGAGCTGACGGCAGCCGACCTGTCGGCCATCGCCGGCGTTTTCGTCCCGAGCGCCGTCATCGGCGACCGTTACCCCGACATGACGGGGCTCAACGGCTAGGCACGACGCCGCGCCGCAGCGGGGAGCGCGGGGATACCGGTCGAACAGGTCAGAGCCAGCTCGGTCGGCATCCCCGCAGCAGGGCTGCAGTGAGAGACTAACTAGACACGCGCCCCACGGTGACTCGCGTCAGGCTCTGCCGACGATGACGCCAAACAGAGGATGAACCGCTGAACGACAACACGACCGAACCAGAGGCGACCGACGCAGGATCCCAATCGCGAATCCATCAGCGCTCGTCCGCGCCGCGTAGCCTGCGCTCACGCGAATCCGTGCTCGCCGCCACGATTGCGCTCCTCGATGAAGGAGGGCTCCCGGCAGCGACGGTCGACAACATCTCAGCTCGTTCCGGCGTGAGCAAAGTCACCATCTATCGACACTGGCCGAACAGGACCGCTGTATCAGCGGAAGCATTCGGCCTGAAGATGGCCCACGCGACACCGATCCCACGCACAGCAGACCCGCTCGAGGACATCCGCACTCATGTCAGGAGGGTCAGTGCGTTCTACTCCACAGACAACGGCAACGTCTTTCGGCAGCTACTGGCCGCATGCGCGACCGATCCATCGGCAGCGCCTTACTTTCAAGAGTTCTTTCTCGAGATTCGTCGACGACTCATCGCCGAACTCTGGGAGCGAGCGGTGTCCTTCGGGGTCGCAGATCCGTCCGTCGATGCCGACACCGCAGATGACGTGCTGTTCGGACCGCTGATCTATCGCCTCATGAGCGGACACAAGCCGCTCACCGAGGCCGAGGCGGACCTGATCTCGAGCGCAGCTCTCAACGGTCTTCGCCGGGCTGATCGAAACGGTGCCGAAGAGCTCGACGCGCCGTCCCGGTAGCGCTCACCGCCGAGCGAGCACCACCACCGGTTCCGTATCGCCGGCCGATGCATCGGGCGTCCGTCTCTGCCGACGATGGAGTTCCTCGTCCCCTACAGACGGCGCTTCGATGTGTCACGCAACCCGCGCCCGCTTTCCGCGCTCGCCCTCGTCGCCGTCGGACTGACCGGCTCGATGGTCGCGCTCGCCGGGTGCGCGACGTCCGCCGCAGAGAGTTCTGCGACCGACTCATCGGGATCGTTCGATGCCGAGACGGTGAAGAAGCTTGACCGAATTCTCGACGACGCCGTCTCGGATCCTGACATGCCGGGCGTGACGCCGGCTGTCTGGAGCCCGGATGGCGATCACGTCGCCTCTGCCGGATGCGCCGACGTCGAGGCGAAGACGAAGATGACTCACAGGCCCCTGGGGGCCGCTCCCCAGAGCGGCTCACCAGGGTCCCATCTCGTGCCACCCACCTCTCCGACACGGAGTGCCGGGTGCCGGCGCATCCTGTCGCGAGGGTGCACCGGCACCGTGGGGGAACCGCGAACGGGGGAGCGTTGCGCGATTCACCTGTAAAGAGTGCGGAATCCCCGCAGAGTGACGCGCATCGGGCAGGAAAGGGCCGTTCCCGGCCCACGGCGACGGGCGTTCTAGGATGGCTCCGATGAGCGAGCCGACCACCGACGCCGCGGTGCGCGCGACCGTGGGGCGCAAGCTCATCCGCAACCCGATGCTCTGGGGAGCGCTGCTGCTGCTCGGTGCGATCGCCGCGACGATCGCCGGCGATGACCTGAGCATCTTCCCGATGCTGTTGATGCTCGTCGGCGGATGGTGCTTCGGCTTCGCATTCGTGAACGCGACCCTGCGCATGACGCCGTCCCGCAACGGTGCGTACCTGCACATCGGCGTCGCCGTCGTCCTCGGCGCGATCATGACGTTCGTGGTCGAGTTCGGGAGCGAGCTGCTCGCGTCCCTCCCGGAGTCGGTGCGCGCCGTCGCGGTCGTGCTGCAGATCGCCGCGATCCCGGCGACGGGCTGGATCTGGCTCGGACTGCTCAGCCGCGTCACCGACGCGTTGACGCGACGCGACCGGAGGAAGCATCCTCTGCCCACGACCGTCGAGTGGGAGCGCGAGGAGAGCGGCGACGGGTCGAGCGTGCGCATCAACGGCATCCCGCTCCGGATGAAGGTCCTCACGGGCGCGATCGTCGGAATCGTGATCGTCTTCGGACTCTTCGGCACGCTGCTGCTGATCGCCTTCGACGACATCGTCATGCGACTGGGGCCGCGACTCCTGATCATCGTGGTGGGGGTCGTGATCGCACTGCCGGTGTACCTGGCGTTGACCGCGGTGCTGCGGCGGCGAACGGTCGCCTGCGTCATCGCCTTCGGCAACGACGAGCTCCGCGTGCGGGTGGGGGATGAGGATCACGTCGTCGCGTTCCGAGACCTCGAGTTCCTGCTGTGGCGGACCCGAAGCGACTACGCGCGGATCGAGGTGCGCGGGGCCGGCGTCGATCTGTCGGTGGTCGCCGGACTCGCGAAGCCTCCGGCCGGTCGCACGGCCGGACTCCCCGCCCTGCCGCGACGCGTCTTCCGTCGCCTGGAGCTCGCGGGGATGAGCGTGGAGCGCGCGCGCCGCGGCGAGGTGATCACGTTCACGCGTCCGTGAGCCCTGTGCGACGACCTGGGCCTCAGGTGCTCGGATACTCCCGCTCTCGCAGCACCCGTGCGAGATGCGCCGCATTCCGAGCCGCTGTCGCCGTCGCGGCGGCCACCTTCTCAGGCACGTCGTCCAGATCCTTGTAGTCGACGGTCTGCATGGCCTCGCCGTTCCAGTAGACGGACGACTGCGACGGGATCGTGTACCCGACGTCGTTCAGCGATTGGAAGAGGATCGCGGCGATGTGGTGTGCGCCGTCTTCGTTGCCGACGATCCCGGCGATGGCGACCTTGTCGAGCAGCGTGAGCCGACCGCGGGCATCGGTCTCCGAGAGCTCCGCGTCGAGCCTCTCGAGCACGCGCTGAGCGACGCTCGAGTGCTGTCCCATCCAGGTCGGCGTGACGAAGACCAGGATGTCGGCGTCGAGGATCTGGCGGCGCACGCCGGGCCACGCATCGTTCCCGCCCATGTCCTTCTCGACGCCGGGGCTGATCACGTGGTCGACAGCACGGATGACCTCGCCGGTGACACCGTGCCCCGCCAGGGCCGCGAGGATCTGCGACGCGAGCAGGTCCGAGCTCGAATCGCCAGGGGAGGGCTTCAGCGTGCAGGAGATGGCGACAGCCGTCAGCGGAGCGTTCATGGGGAGAGCGAACCACGGCCCTCCGCCCCGACCCAAGGGGGTTTCGTCCGCCCGTCCGGTACGCTAGAAGGCGGCCGCTACGACAGGAGATCCCGTGATCCTCAGCTTCATCTTCTTCATGATCCTCTTCCTCGGAGGCATCTGGCTGATGGGTCTCGCGCAGTCGCTTCCCGTGGAGTACGCGGCCTACGTCTTCGTCGCCGGTCTCCTGATCGTGAGCCTGTCGCTCGCGTTCATGATGCGTCAGCGCGGCTCCGCGACCCGCCGCAAGGACAACTGGTCGGGCAGCCCGACCGAGTGATCGTCGGCGCGCTCAGCGCCGTCGCGCGAGTCGCGCCTCGAGGTTGGCCTTCACCGCCGGCCATTCCGGCTCGATGATCGAGAACTCGACGCTGTCGCGCAGCGCGCCGTTGCGGTAGCGGCTCATGGCTCGCATCACGCCGTCCTGCTTGGCGCCGAGCCGCTCGATGGCCGCGCGCGACTGGAAGTTCACCCACTGCGTCGTCAGGCCGACCCGGAAGACCCCGAGCGTCTCGAAGGCGTGCCGCAGCAGCAGGAGCTTGGACTCCGCGTTCGTGCCCGTGCCGTGCGCCGACGGACGGTTCCAGGTGTATCCGATGTGCAGACGCGGCACATCGGCGACGATGTCGTAGAACGAGGTCAGACCGAGGACGCGCCCGGAGGCGTCGAACGCGGTGAACGGCAGCATCTCGCCCGTGTCGATCAGGCCGATGCGGCGGTCGACCTCGGCGGCGACGCCGTCGGGAGCCGGCACCGACGTGTACCAGGCGGTCTTCCACAGGTCGCCCTCCTCGACGGCCTCCACGAGGCCAGCGACGTGAGAGCGATCGAGCGGACGGAGCTCGACGAGCTCACCGGTCAGGGTGACGGGGGCGGGGGTGACGAGGAAAGCCATGAGGATATTCAATCAGCGCACGCAGGCTGAGCAGAGCCTCCCGCCGCGCTGAACCCGAGCGTCGCATCCGTTCCCTTTCGCCGGAGAAGGCGCTGATACGCGACGACGATCTCTACCGTCACCCCGAGCTCGAACGCGAGGCTCGCCAGGTGCGGTCCGCGCAGGTGCTCGGCCTCCGCGTATGCGCGGGGCGTGATGAGGCGGGCGGCCGCCCATTCGTCGGCCTGCCGTTCCTGCCTCTCGCGAATCGTCGCGGACCTGGTCGGCTCGTGCCCGAGCAGGGCGTGGGCGAGCTCGTGCGCGAGCACGCTGAGTGCCGTGCGAGCGGTCATGCCGGGGGCGAGTCGGATGGTACCGGATGCCGGCTCGAAACCGCCGCAGGTGGCTCCGGACCGCTCGACGATGCGCAGGCCATGCTCCTCGGCGAGGCGGAGGAGCTGGTGCATGAGGTTCCCTATTCGTAGAGATCGTCGGTGTCGGCGCCGTGGCGGAGGCCGGAATCGAATGCGACTTCCCTCTGATCATGGCGCGGGCCTGGGACATCGGGTCGGCGGCGCAGAACGCTGATGCGCGCGGCGGGGGCGTCGTCAGCGCGCAGACGATCCTCGGCACGGTCGAGGAGCACGTGGGGCTCGAGGCCGACCACCGCGCACACCTGGTAGACGACGGGGATGGGGATCGATCGTTTGCCGGTGACGTAGTTGTCCAGGGCGCTCCGCGCGATGCCGATGTCACGCGCCATGGCGGCGATGCTGCTTCGCGCCGCCGCGATCTCGGCGCGGAGCTGGCTGCCCACCGCTGCGTTGAAGTCGTCTGCAGGTGTCTTCACCCGGCACACGATAGCACCGACGTGTAGCCAGAATATCGTCATATTGGTACAGGCGAGCGTTGAATGGAGGCGTATGACTTTGTAGTGTCGACATATGGGATCGGAAGCAGGTCATTTGGTGGCACAGGCCGTTCGGCAGCACCTGCATCGACGCGAGTTGTCGTTGGAGTGGCTCGCTGCGGAGATGGGAATCGAGCCCGCACTTCTGCACGCGAAGCTCTCCCAACAGACGGATCCCACGGGAGCAGACCCCGCGGTCCTCGATCTCACGGTCGTCGACCTGGCGAACATCGCGACCGCCCTCAGGGTCCCCGTCTCATCGCTGGCTCCGAGCTCGCCCGGTGCGACGCCCGATGCGGGCGATCGGCGGGCATCGGGGGTCTTCGACGGGTAGCGTGTCCGACATGAAGACAGTGCCGTTCGGATCCGCCACCGCCCCCGCCGTCGTCGCCGGAATGATGCGCATCGACGACAAGGACGACGCGCACATCCGCGATCTCTACGCCGCCGCACGCGATTCCGGAATCGACTTCTTCGATCACGCCGACATCTACGGCGGGAGCATGCATCACTGCGAGTCGCGGTTCGCCGACGCTCTGCGGCTCACCGCCTCCGAGCGCGACGAGATCGTGCTGCAGACCAAGTGCGGCATCGTGCCGAAGCAGGGAATGTTCGACTTCTCCTACGAGCACATCGTCGCTCAGGTCGAGGGGTCGCTCGCCGCCCTGCGCACCGACCGGATCGACGTGCTCCTGCTCCACCGCCCCGACGCGCTCGTGGAGCCCGACGAGGTCGCCCGGGCGTTCGATGAGCTCGAGGCCGACGGCAAGGTGCGGGCGTTCGGAGTGTCGAACCACACGCCGAGGCAGATCGACCTGCTGCGCACGGCCGTGCGTCAGCCGCTGATCGCGAACCAGCTGCAGTTGTCGATCACCCACGCGCCGATCATCGCGCAGCCCATCGCGATGAACATGGCGGGCGAGGAGCAGAGCGTCGTCCGCGACGGCGGGGGCATCGTCGAGTACTGCCGCATCAACGGCATCACGATCCAGGCCTGGTCGCCGTTCCAGGGCGGCTTCTTCACCGGGGTCTTCCTCGGCAACCCGGAGTACGCCGAACTCAACACGGTGATCGATCGACTCGCCGCGTCCTACGGCGTCACCCCGATCGCCATCGCGACCGCGTGGATCACCCGGCACCCCGCGCACATGCAGGTCGTGCTCGGCACGACCACGCCGCAGCGCGTGCGCGATGCCGCGGCCGGCGCCGACGTCGAGCTCACGCGCGCCGAGTGGTACGAACTGTTCCGCGCCGCGGGCCACCTGCTCCCGTAGGCCGCGCGGCCGAATCCAGCGTCGTCTACCCTGAACTCATGCCGTTCCTGTTCTCGATCCTCGTCATCGCGCTGATGATCGGCGCGCTGATCGACATCATCACGCGCGACGACTCGCAGGTGAAGCATCTGCCGAAGATGGTGTGGATCATCATCGTGATCCTGCTGCCGTTGATCGGCAGCGCGCTCTGGTTCGGGATCGGGCGGGAGTACGGCGAGTCCGGCATCTCGCTCCCGCGGATGCGGCGGTCCGAGCGGCCGGCGGGACCCGTGGACGTCCGCCCGGCACCGCCGACGGACCTTCGCACGACCGAGCAGCAGATCGCCGACCTCGATCGGGAGATCGAGGAATGGCGCCTGCGCGAGGAGCTCGAGCGGCGCCGCCGAGACGGCGAGGAACCTGCCGCCGGGGCGGCGTCCTAGAAGCTACGCCGCGGGCGCGACCTTGCGATCGAGGGATTCCCTGACGGTGTCTTCGAGCATCGGATAACGGAACTCGAACCCTGCGGTGGTGAGCTTCTCCGGGAGCACCCAGCGGCTCTTGAGAACGAGCTCGGTCTCGGTGCGGATGCCGATGGCCCCGAGTTCCAGCATCCACCGCGGCATCGGCACTCCGATACGGGCGCCGAGCACGCGGCGCACCGTCGCCATGAACTCGACGTTGTCGACCGGGTGGGGCGCAGCGGCGTTGATCGGACCCTCGAGTGTCGGAGTCTCCTCGAGGAAGTCGATGATGCGCGCCACGTCTTCGATGTGCACCCAGCTGAAGCGTTGACGCCCTCGGCGCGCACCGAGGAGGTGCGCGGTGCCCGCCGCGCGGCGAGCACGGCTCACCGGCCAGCGGCCGTCGTGTTGGGCCCCGCCGAGTCCCAGCCGGGCGAGGTTCCGGATCGGGCCGAGCACGCCGCCGTGGCCGAGGACGA
Organism: Microbacterium sp. LWH11-1.2; assembly: GCF_038397745.1. NCBI lineage: Bacteria > Bacillati > Actinomycetota > Actinomycetes > Micrococcales > Microbacteriaceae > Microbacterium > Microbacterium sp. LWH11-1.2. Next base: position 2,347,146 of record NZ_CP151636.1, read on the forward strand.
TCGCGCTGCGCAGCGCGATCCGGCGCGTGCGGGGGAGGTCGGCGGCGAACAGCGCGTGCTCCCAGGCCTTCGCGACCTCGACCGAGAATCCGCTGCCGATCTCGCCGTCCGACTCGGTCATCGGCCGATCCTCCGCATGCCGATAGATCGTGGCGGTGGAGGAGTTCACCCAGAGCGCGGGAGGGGCGGAGGCCTTCTCGATGGCGCGGCTCAGCGACGAGGTCGTCTCCAGGCGCGAGCGGAAGATCTCGGCGCGGTTCTCGGGGGTGTAGCGGCAGTTGACGCTCTTGCCCGCCAGGCCGATCACGAGAGAGGCACCGTCGACCGCCTGATCGATGGCCGTCTGATCGCCCCAACGGATGTCGGCTCCGGAGCGGGAGATCGTGACGACCTCGCGACCGTCGGACCGCAGGCGCGGGATCAGGTACCGTCCCATGAATCCGGTCGAGCCTCCGACGACGACCCTGCCTGCGCTCATCCGGCGTTCTCCCTCTCTGCGACAGTCTCGATGCGGTACTGGAAGTGTCCGCGGTACTCGTACACGCGGCCGATGACCGGGACGTCGATGCTCACGCTCACGAACTGGCGGTCGGCGGCGTCGTCGAACCGCTCGGTGAGTCGGACGACGGGGGAGAGGAATCGGGGGAGTCGTACGCGCAGGCGTCCGAGGCGGAACCCGACCGCGCGGCTCGTGAGCTCGAGGGCTCCGTCGTGGGCGCGCACGTCGAAGCAGGCGGCGATGAGGCCGGGCTCGCCGAGCTCGTCGACCACGCGGCCATGGCGGGTGAGGGCGACGGCGTCGTGCATGACCCACGGCCCGCGCGCCAGGTGGAACGTGCGCTCGCCGATGGCGCGGGAGGCGATCGTGCGGTTCTCGATGCGGAAGGGGATGTCGCGTTCCCAGCAGGCGGCGACCACGCCGCGGCGCTCGAGCAGGCGGAGGATCGGCCAGAGCCAGCGTCGTGGCGTCCCGACCCGTTCGAAGACGCCCTCGCCGATGCCGACGGCGCCGTCGGGGATCGCCTGGAAGTACGTGCGAAGCCGCGGATGCAGGTCGTCGAGGCGCTCGCCGAGTGCTCTCGCGTAGGGGGACTGCGGCACGGGCGTCACGCTTCGAGCCTAGCCCGCGTGCCTGCCGCCGCCGGACTTCAGCCCGCCGGTCGCAGCAGCCGGTCGAGGAGGGCCAGAGCCTCGTGCTGCGGCGCGGCGTCGTCGAGCAGCCACTGGGTCTGCAGACCGTCGGATGCTGCCACGACGAGCGCGGCGACGGCATCCGGATCCGCGTCCTGGCGGAGGCGTCCACGTTCCTGCTGCTCTCTGACAGCGTCGGCGAGGCGGGTTCGGAGGTCGGCGAACCGTGCCGTCGCGAAGTCGCGCGCCACGGGGTGACCGTCTTCCAGGGCTGAGGCGACCAGTGTCGAGTAGAGCTGGACGAGCCCGGGAACCTCGCGGTTGGTGCGCGCGGACGCGATCATCCGCTCGACCGGCGTCGCGTCGTCCGGCACGATCTCCTGCCGGTGGGCGGGGGCGTTGCTCTCTTGGTACACGGCGACGAGGAGCTCCTCCAGCGAGCCGAAGTAGTGCGTCAGTGCGGCGTGCGTGACCCCGACCTCGCGGGCGATGGCGCGCAGGCTGGTGCGGTCGGCGCCGCGCTCGGCGAAAACCTCGATGGCGCGGTCGAGGATCTCCTGGCGCCGCGCGATCCCCTTCGCATAGGCGCCGCGCTGGCGAGGGCGCTCATCGTCGTCGGGCATGGTCGGAGTCTAGCGAATGAAAACTTCCGCGTGGAGGTATTTGGTGATAGCGTGCTGACGTCGGGTCGCGCACCCGCCGTCACCGATGACCGAAGGAGCAAGACCGATGACGATTCAGACCTCCCTCCAGCTGTTCACGATCAAGGAGCAGCTGGACGCCGACCTCGAGGGCTCGCTCGCCGCGGTCGCCGCGCGCGGCTTCACCGCCGTCGAGCCGTACGACTTCGTGCGCCGCGCCGCGCCGCTGGCCGACGCGCTCACGGCAGCGGGGCTCACTGCGCCGTCCGGCCACGCCTTCCTCGCCTCGCAGTCGTTCGTCAACCCGGACGGCAGCGGGACCACCGTTCCGGTGCCGTCGCCCGCCGAGGTCTTCGCCGCGGCGAAGGTGCTCGGCATGACGACGGTCATCGACCCGTACACCGAGCCGGCCCGCTGGACCTCGGTCGAGCAGATCGAGGAGACCGCGCGCCTGCTCAACGAGGCCGCCGCCGTCGGAGCCGCGGTCGGCGTGCGCGTGGGCTACCACAACCACGCGCACGAGCTGGAGGCCGTGTTCGACGGCGTCACCGGCCTCGAGGTGCTGGCGGGACTGCTCGACGAGCGCGTCGTGCTCGAGGTCGACCTCTACTGGGTCGCCCGCGGCGGCGTCGATCCCGTCGCCCTCCTCGAGCGTCTGGGCAGCCGCGTGATCGCGGTGCACGCCAAGGACGGCACGCTCGACCCTGCCCTCGCGAATGCCTACCCGCCGGCCGACCAGGTGCCCGCGGGCGAAGGCGCCGTGCCGCTCGTCGAGGCGATCGCCGCGGCATCCGCCCTCGAACTCGCGATCGTCGAGTTCGATCACTACGACGGCGTCCTCTTCGACGCGATCGAGCGCAGCCGCGTCTACCTCGACGAGAAGGTCGCGGGCTGATGGCGGGCGGCACCGGTCCCGTCGGCGTCGGCATCATCGGCGCGGGGAACATCAGCGACCAGTATCTGACCCAGCTCACCACCTTCCCCGACGTGCGCGTCCTCGCGGTCGCGGACGTGATCGAGGAGCGCGCGAAAGCGCAGGCGGAGAAGTACGGGGTGCCGCGCGCCGGCGGCGTCGACGTCGTGCTCGACGACCCGGAGATCGACATCGTCGTGAACCTCACGATCCCCGCGGTGCACGTGGAGGTGTCCGAGGCGATCATCGCCGCCGGCAAGCACGTCTGGACCGAGAAGCCCATCGGCGTGAGCCGTGAGGAGTCCCGTCGGCTGCTCGAGAAGGCGGAGGCCGCGGGCCTCCGGGTGGGCGTCGCGCCGGACACCGTGCTCGGACCGGGAGTGCAGACGGCGAAGCGCGCGATCGCTCGCGGCGACATCGGGCGCCCGCTGTTCGGTCAGACGACCTTCCAGTGGCAGGGCCCGGAGATCTTCCACCCGAACCCGGCGTTCCTCTATGCGAAGGGGGCGGGACCGCTGCTCGACATGGGGCCGTACTACGTCTCCACGCTCGTGCACGTGTTCGGTCCCGTCGCCTCGGTGGCGGCGCTCGGGCTGCAGGGGACGGCGACCAGGCGCGTGCAGGTCGGCGAGCTGGCAGGCCAGGAGTTCCCCGTCGAGATCCCGTCGACGCTGAGCGTGCTCATGGAGTTCGAGCAGGGCGGTCAGGGGCAGAGCATCTACAGCACGGACTCGCCCGCGATCCGTCAGGGGATCGTCGAGATCACCGGCACCGAGGGCACGCTCGTGATCCCCGACCCGAACACGTTCGGCGGAGCGATCTCGATCACCCGCCCGCTCCGGCTCGGGCAGCAGCCGGTCGAGCAGGAGGTCGTCGACGTCGTGCAGGAGGGCGCGCTCGCCGGTCGCGGCGTCGGGCTGCTCGACATGGCGCGCTCGATCGCCGCCGGCCGTCCGCATGTCGCGACGGGGGAGTTCGGCTACCACGTGCTCGACACGCTGCTGTCGATCGAGGAGGCCGCGGAGGGCCGCCGCTTCGTCGCCGTCGAGAGCTCGCTCGACCAGGTCGGCGCGCTCGACGCGGACTTCGACCCCTTCGCCGCCACGCTCTGAGCGCAGGCACAGGGTGGCGGAGGCGCGCTCAGCGCGTCTTCGCCACCACGTAGGCGTCGACGTTCGCGGGTGAGAGCACCTCGCGTGCGACCATGATCGCGGCGCCGAGCACGGCGGCGCGATCGCCGGCCTGGGACTGCACGATCGCCAGATGCTGCGTCGCCAGCGGGATCGAGCGCCGGTAGACGATCTCGCGCACGCCCGCGAGCAGATGCTCACCGGCCCGGGCGATGCTGCCGCCGAGCACGATGATCGACGGATTGAGCAGATTGACGACCGTGGCGAGGACCTCGCCGACGTCGCGTCCGGCCTGACGGGTGGCCTCGATCGCGGCGGCGTTGCCCGTGCGCACGAGGTCGACGACGTCGGACGCGCTCTGCACGTCGTGCCCGTCGTCGCGGAGCGCGACGGCCAGGGCCGACCCGCTGGCGAGGGCCTCCAGATCGCGTTCGTCGCCCGGCTCGCGCGTGGATCCGGCGCCGGTCGGCACCTGGACATGCCCCATGTCTCCGGCAGAACCCTGCGCGCCGCGCTGCAGCTGCCCGCCCGCGATGATGCCCGCCCCGATCCCTGTCGACACCTTGACGAAGATGAGGTCGTCGACCTGCGGCCAGCTCGTGGCCTGCTCGCCGAGGGCGAGGATGTTGACGTCGTTGTCGACGAGCACCGGCACGTCGAAGGTCTGCTGCACGTATCCCGGAACGTCGAAGCGGTCCCACCCTGGCATGATCGGCGGATTGGTCGGTCGGCCCGTGGAGTGCTCCACGGGCCCCGGCACGCCGATGCCGACCCCGAGCAGGGGGAGTCCTGCGGCCGACGGCAGCTCCAGCAGGGCGGTGCCGTCGGTGATGATCGTGTCGAGGAGCGTCTCGGGCCCGTCGCCGATATCGATCGTGCGCGTGCGTGCGTCGAGGATCACGCCCGCGAGGTCGGCCACCGCCACTGTCGCGTGCGTCGCGCCGAGGTCCACGGCGAGCACGAGCCCGGCTCGCGGGTTGAACGCGACACGGGCAGGCGGTCGCCCGCCGGTCGACGCCGCCTCGCCCGCCGGGCGCAGCAGATCGGCGGCGAGGAGGGCGTCCACGCGCAGCGCCACCGTCGAGCGGGCGAGGCCGGTGAGAGCGGCGAGCTCGGCCTTGGTGCGCGCGTGCCCGTCGCGGAGGATCTGGAAGATCTCGCCGGTGCCCGGATTCGTCGCGGGGACGGGGCGCAGAACGTCAACCATTGCGTCAGTAAACCACAGGCTTTCGCCACTCGGGCGATTGACTTCAAATTACGAAACGATGACTTTTGACGAAGGACTAGCAAAAGTAGCGAAGCGTGTGTCAGAATCGCCGACATGACAACGGATGTCACAGACACCGGTCTCGGAACGATCCGAGCCGGCATCCTCGGCGGAGGATTCATGGCCCGCGTGCACCGCACGGCGGCCCGAGACGCCGGAGGCGAGCTCCGCGCCATCGCCACCCGCTCCGCCGCCGGCAGCCGCCATGCCGCCGACGCCCTGGGTGCCGAGCGTGCAGAGGCCGATGCCATCGCACTCCTGGACGCGGCCGACATTGACGTGGTCCACATCTGCACCCCGAACGCGACGCACGCCGAGCTGGCCCTGCGCGCTCTGCAGGCAGGCAAGCACGTGGTCTGCGAGAAGCCCCTCGCGACGACCGCGCACGACGCGAGGACGCTCGCAGACGCCGCGGAGGCCTCCGGGCGCGTGGCCGCCGTGCCCTTCATCTACCGCTACCACCCGATGGTGCGCGAGGCGCGGGCCCGCGTCGCCCGCGGCGACATCGGCGAGCTCCTCACCCTGGACTGCTCCTACCTGCAGGATTGGATGCTGTTCCCCACCGACGACGACTGGCGGGTGCGCTCCTCCTCGGGCGGTGCGTCCCGTGCGTTCGCCGACATCGGCTCGCACCTGTGCGATCTCATCGAGTTCGTGATCGGCGACCGCATCCGCGCGCTGAGCGCCCGCACGCGCCGGGTGTTCCCCGAACGCGCCGGGCACGAGGTCGACACCGAGGACATCGTGGCGGTTCTCGTCGAGACCGTGTCGGGGGCACTCGGAACCCTTCTCATCTCGCAGATGGCCGCCGGGCGGAAGAACGCGCTCACCCTCGAGCTGCACGGGTCCCGGCAGAGCATCCGCTTCGAGCAGGAGCGTCCGGAGGAGCTCTGGATCGGCACGCGCGAGGAGTCGCGGCTGCTGCTGCGCGATCCGGCGGGCTCCGCTCCCGACTCCGCTCGGCTGCAGCGGGTTCCCGCCGGGCACGCGATGGGCTACCAGGACGCGTTCAACGGGTTCGTCGCCGACGTCTACGCCGCGATGGCCGGTGCGCAGCCGGACGGGATGCCGACCTTCGCCGACGGACACCGCTCGGCCGTTCTCACCGAGGCGGTCCTGCAGTCGGCGGCCGACGACGGACGATGGGTGGAGGTGACGGCATGAACGCGACCACGACGCAGCCGGTGCTCGCAGTGAGCGGCATCCGCAAGTCGTTCTTCGGCGTCGAGGTGCTCAAGGGCATCGACTTCGATGTGCGACCGGGAGAGGTGCACGGTCTCGTCGGCGAGAACGGCGCGGGCAAGTCGACTCTGATGAAGATCATCGCCGGCGTGCAGCCCGCCGATGAGGGCGTCGTGGCCTACCGCGGCGAGGAGGTGCGCCACGCGCACCCCCGGCAGGCGATGGATGCCGGCATCGTCACGGTGTTCCAGGAGTTCACGCTGCTGCCCGAGCGGACGGTCGCCCAGAACGTGTATCTCGGACGCGAGCCGCGTCGCGCCGGGTTCGTCGACCGGAAGGCGATGATCAGCAGCACGGCAGGGCTCCTCGCCGACCTCGGCGTCTCCTTCATCGATCCGCAGGCGCGCGTGGGCTCGCTGACCGTGGCGGAGCAGCAGATCGTCGAGATCGTGAAGGCGCTGTCGTTCGATGCGCAGGTGATCTCGATGGACGAGCCGACCGCCGCACTCAGCGACCGCGAGGTCGAGCTCCTGTACGCGATCATCCGCCGTCTCACCTCCCGCGGCGTCGCCGTGATCTACGTCTCGCACCGGTTGAAGGAGATCTTCGACCTCTGCGACCGCATCACGATCCTCAAGGACGGCTCCCTCGTCTCCACCGACGAGACGGCCGCTCTCACGACGGACGAGCTCGTGCGGCGCATGGTCGGACGCTCGATCCAGTCCTACTTCCCGGATGCCGTCGAGGGCACGACCGTGGGCGAGCCGCGCATCGAGCTCGAGGAGTGCGGCAACGCCTACGTCGACGGGGTGTCGCTGACGCTCCGTGCAGGCGAGATCGTCGGCATCGCCGGCCTGCAGGGCTCGGGGCGCACCGAACTGGTCGAGGGGATCTTCGGCATCCAGGCCTTCACCCGTGGCTCGATGAGGATCGACGGCTCACCGGTGCGCATCAGCAGCGCCCGGTCCGCCGTCCGCGCCGGGCTCGCCCTCGTGTCGGAGGACCGCAAGGCGCAGGGTCTCGCGCTCGGCCAGTCTGTGCTGGACAACGCCCTGCTGGTCGTGCGGAGCGTGTTCCCCGGTCGCACGTCGGCGTCGCGTCGCGAGGTGCCCGGAGTGCTCAGCTCGCTCGAGATCAGCTCGCGGGGACTCGACCAGGAGGCGCGCTTCCTCTCCGGAGGCAATCAGCAGAAGGTCGTCCTGGCGAAGTGGCTGCTCACACGGCCCCAGATCGTGCTGTTCGACGAGCCGACCAGGGGCATCGACGTCGGCGCGAAGTACGCCGTGTACCAGCTCATGCGAGAGCTGGCGGCGCAGGGCACAGCGGTGCTCATGGTCTCGAGCGAGCTGCCGGAGGTGATCGGCATGAGCGACCGCATCCTCGTCATGCACGACGGCGAGCTCGTGGCGGAGCTGCCCGCAGGGTCGGCGGAGCACGAGATCCTCGGCGCCGCGACCGGTGCGGGGGATCCCCGGACCTCGACGGACGGAGGTGCGCGATGAAGCGCATCCGGATCGACTCCACAGTCATCGTCCTCGGCATCCTGATCCTCGCCCTCATCGTCGGGGCGATCCTCATCGGGACCGTCGGACGCAACTTCCTCAGCCCCGGCAACATCCGGGACATCCTCACCGGCATGAGCGTGCTCGGCCTCGTCGCGATCGGGCAGACGCTCGTGGTCCTCGGCGCCTCGCTCGACCTGTCGGTCACCTACGTGATCAGTCTCGCCAGCCTGCTGGGGGCGACGATCATGAACGGCAGTCCGGGCAACATCCCGGCGGCCGTGGCGATCACGCTGCTCGTCTGCGCCGGGATCGGCCTCGTCAACGGACTCATCGTCACGGTGCTCAAGGTGAACGGCTTCATCGCGACGCTCGGTGTCGGGCTCATCCTGCAGGGCATCCTCAACACGAACTTCGAGGGATCGGCGGGAGCCGTGCCGTGGGAGTTCCAGCTGATCGGCGCGACCGGCGTCGGACCGGTGCCCGTGTCGACCATCATCATGATCGCGCTGGCCATGCTGGTCTGGTTCCTTCTGGACCGCACCCGCACCGGTGCGCATCTCTATGCCGTGGGCGGCGACCCCGAGATCGCTCGCCTGTCGGGTGTCCGCACGCGGCCGCCGCTCATCGCCGCGCATGTGCTGTGCTCGGTGTTCGCCGGCCTCGCCGGCCTCCTGCTCGCCAGCCGCCTCGGCGTCGGCAGCCCGACGGTCGGGCAGCAGGGCGGCTACGCGCTGCTCTCGATCGCCGCGGTGGTCCTCGGCGGCACGCTCCTCCTCGGCGGACGCGGATCGATCTGGGGCACGGTCGGCGGCGTCGCCATCCTGGCGGTCGTCGACAACGTGATGAGCGTGATGCAGGTCAACCCGTTCCTCAAGGACGTCGTGCGCGGCGTCGTCATCGTGGCGGCCGTCGCCGTCTACAGCCGCCGCGCCATCGTGCGCCGCCGGCCGCGATTCGGCACCGGCGGCACCCGCACCGGCGGCGACGACGCGGCCAAGGCGGCCGAAGACGAGATGGCGGCGGCCGCATCGCAGCTCGCCGATACGACTCCCGCAGCGGAAGGAGGACGCGCATGAACGTCCTGCGCTCGCTCATCAGCCCCCGAGGCGCCGTGTTCCTGCTCCTCGTGCTGCTGCTGGTCGCCGTCATGATCCTCAACCCGAGCTTCGCGGAGCCGGGCCAGCTGATGCGATTCATCCAGCGGGTGGCTCCCATCGCGATCGTCGCGATCGGGCAGTACTTCGTGATCATCGCCGGGGAGTTCGACCTCTCGCAGGGGTCGCTCATCACCGCGCAGGTGATCGTCGCCGGCAACCTGGTGGGCCAGGACGATTCGCGCACGGTCCCGGTGCTCCTGCTCATGGTGGTCTTCGGCATCGCCGTCGGGCTCGTGAACGGCCTGATCACGACGCTGCTCAAGGTGCCGTCGTTCATCGTGACGCTGGGCATGATGCTCGCGCTCCTCGGCGGGGTCATGTGGTGGACCGGGGGAGCGGCGACCGGGAACCCGGCCGACAGCTTCCGCGAGATCGGCCGCGGCGGGATCCGCGACGTGCCGTTCCTGGAGTTCATCCCGTGGGCTGTGCTGATCCTCATCGCCTGGCTCGCGCTGGGCATCTGGATCACGAAGATGCCCCTCGGCAAGTCCCTCATCGCGGTGGGCGACAACGCCGGCGCGGTCGACTACGCCGGCGGGCGCCGCGCCTGGGTCACCACACGGGCGTTCGTCATCTCCTCGCTGTCCGCGTCGCTCTCGGCTGTGCTGCTCGTCGGCTACGCCGGTGTGCACCCCTCGGTGGGCCGCGGCTACGAGTTCATCGCCATCACGGCCGTCGTGCTCGGCGGCGTCGTGCTCGGCGGCGGTCGCGGCTGGATCGTCGCCGCCGCGGCCGGGGCGTTCGCGCTCGAAGCGCTCTTCATGCTCCTCAACATCGCGGGGGTCCCGTCGACGCTCCGCGACGCCGTGCAGGGCGTCATCATCATCGCCGCCGTCGCCTACTCCGCCGTCGCCTTCCGCGCCCGGCGCCGGCGCGGCCCACAGGCTTCCCCCGACCTCACGACCGCAGAATCCGTATCAACCAGCACCATCCACACAGAGAAGATCAGAGGAGATTAGCAATGCGACGATCAATGAGGATCGCCACCGCAGGGGTGGCTCTCTTCGGACTCATCGCGCTCGCCGGGTGCACGACCGACCCGTCCGTCGCGCCGGCCGAGTCCGACAGTCCCGAGGAGTCGGCGGAGACGACCGAATGGTTCGATCAGGAGCTGTTCGACAAGCAGAACGAGGAGCGAGGTGTCGAGCCGCAGGGGCCGGCCGAGGAGCCGTACCTTCAGCACATCAACGCGGAGATGGTCGACACGGCCGAGTTCGCGAGCGAAGGCGCCAAGAAGGCCTGTTTCGCGAACGCCTCGATCTCCAACCCGTGGCGTCAGACGGGCTGGATCACCATGAACGAGCAGCTGAAGGCGCTGCAGGCCGACGGCGCGATCAGCGCGATGGAGACGCGCGACGCGCAGGACTCCGATGACACGCAGATCGCCGACATCGACTACTTCATCGCCGAGGGCAACTGCGATGTGTTCCTCATCTCGCCGAACAGCACGGCGGCGATGACCCCGGCCGTCGAGCGGGCGTGCGAGACGGGCAAGCCCGTGATCGTGTTCGACCGCGGTGTGAACACCGACTGCTACGTGTCGTTCATCCACCCGATCGGCGGCTTCGCCTGGGGCATCGACACGGCCGAGTTCCTGATCGACAACCTCGAGAAGGGCGACAAGGTCGTGGCGCTTCGCATCCTGCCGGGCGTCGACGTGCTGGAGCACCGCTGGGCCGCTGCCGAGAAGCTCTTCGACGAGGCGGGCATCGAGGCCGTGGACTACTTCACGGGCGCTGATCCCGCCGAGATCAAGAGCATCATCTCGGACGAACTGGCCAAGGGCGACGTGCAGGGCATCTGGATGGATGCCGGTGACGGCGCCGTCGCCGCCATCGAGGCGTTCGAGGACGCCGGAGCGGACTATCCGGTCATGACCGGCGAGGACGAGATGAGCTTCCTCCGCAAGTGGAAGGACACCGGTCTCACCGGTCTCGCGCCGGTGTACTCCAACTTCCAGTGGCGCACGCCGCTCCTCGCGGCGCAGAAGATCTTCGCCGGCGAAGAGGTGCCGAAGGAGTGGGTGCTTCCGCAGAAGCCGATCACGGAGGGCGAGCTCGACCAGTACCTCGAGGCGAACGAGGGCATGCCCGACGGTCACTACGCCAAGTTCGGCGGGGAGAACCTCCCGGGGTACCCCACCGTGTGGCAGGAACGGCAGATCCCGTAACCTGACGGGACGAGTGCGGGCGTTTCGTCTCGCTTCGCTCGCTCAACGACCGAAGCCCGGTCGTTGAGCGACGAGACGAAACGCCCGCCGGCATGATTCGAAGGAGAAGGATGCCCCGCACGATCGCCGTCAACACGTGGGTGTGGACGTCGCCGCTCACGGACGCGACCCTCGAGCCGCTCGCCCGGAAGGCCTCCGGACTCGGCTACGACGCCCTGGAGCTGCCCCTCGAGAACGTGGGGGACTGGGATCCGGTGCGCGTGCGCGAGACCCTCGACCGATTCGGTCTCGGCGCGATCGTGGTCGGGGCGATGGGACCGGGGCGGTCGCTGATCGCCCGCGTCGGTGATGTGGCCGCCACGCAGGACTATCTGCGGGCCTGCATCGCCGCCGCGCGCGAGCTCGGCGCGGATGCCGTCGCCGGCCCGTTCTACGCCCCGACCGGTGTCACCTGGCGCATGGACGTCGACGAGCGCACCGCGGTCGTCCGCGAGCTGCGGGAGAACCTCGCACCGATCGCCGCCGAGGCCGCGGCTCTCGGGATCACCCTGGCCGTCGAGCCCCTCAACCGCTACGAGACGAGCGTGATCAACACGGTCGAGCAGGGGCTCGACGCACTGGCCCCGCTGCTCGGCGCCGGAGTCGGACTCGCTCTGGACACGTACCATCTCAACATCGAGGAGAAGAAGCCCGCAGAGGCGATCCGTGCCGCGGGAGCGGCGATCGCGCACGTGCAGGTGTGCGGCAGCGATCGCGGCGCCGTCGGCGACGACCACACCGACTGGCCCGAGATCCTGCGGGCGCTGGACGACGCGGGCTACCGGGGTCCGCTGGGACTGGAGAGCTTCACCGGCGAGAACGCCACGATCGCCGTCGCCGCGTCGGTGTGGCGCCCGCTCGCGGCGAGCCAGGACGAACTGGCCGCCCGCAGCATCGCGGCACTCCGAGCATTGGAGCATTCATGAGCACCCACCCCGTCACCCTGTTCACCGGTCAGTGGGCGGATCTGCCGTTCGAGGAGGTCGCCCGTCTCGCGTCCGAGTGGGGCTACGACGGGCTCGAGGTCGCCGCATCCGGCGACCATCTCGACCTGCGGCGCGCGGACGAGGACGACGCGTACGCGGCTTCCCGTCTCGAGGTCCTCGATCGGCACGGGCTGAAGATCTTCGCGATCTCGAACCATCTCACCGGTCAGGCGGTGTGCGACGCCCCGATCGACTTCCGGCACAAGGCGATCCTCCGCGACCACGTCTGGGGGGACGGTGACGCGGAGGGGGTCCGGCAGCGTGCGGCGGAGGACATGAAGCGCGCGGCGCGTGTGGCCCGCAAGCTCGACATCGACACGGTCGTCGGGTTCACCGGTTCGTCGATCTGGCCGTACGTGGCGATGTTCCCGCCGGTGCCGGCATCCGTCATCGAGGGCGGCTTCGAGGACTTCGCGGCCCGCTGGAACCCGATCCTCGACGTCTTCGACGGCGAGGGCGTGCGTTTCGCGCACGAGGTGCATCCGGGGGAGATCGCGTACGACTACTGGTCGTCGGTGCGGGCGCTCGAGGCGATCGATCACCGGAAGGCGTTCGGGTTCAACTGGGATCCCTCGCACATGATGTGGCAGAACATCGACCCGGTCGGGTTCATCGTCGACTTCGCCGACCGCATCTACCACGTGGACTGCAAGGACACCCGGATGCGCCCGCACAACGGCCGTGCCGGCGTGCTCGGCTCGCATCTGCCGTGGGGCGATCCCCGCCGCGGGTGGGATTTCGTCTCGACCGGCCACGGCGACGTGCCCTGGGAGGACTCGTTCCGCGCCCTCGACGCGGTCGGCTACACCGGACCGATCTCGATCGAGTGGGAGGACGCGGGGATGGACCGCCTCCACGGCGCCCCCGAGGCACTCGCGTACGTGCGGTCGCTGCTGTGGCCGAAGCCCGAGGCCTCGTTCGACGCCGCCTTCAGCAACCAGTGACCGCCTCTTCGTCCCACAGGAGCCCCATGTCGATCCAGCACACCGTCGTCTTCCGCCTCGTGCACCCTGCGGGTTCCGCCGAGGAACGCGAGTTCCTCGCCACGGGTCACGCCGTCCTGACCTCTATCCCGGGGGTTTCGGACTTCACGATCCGCCGCCAGGTCAGCCCGAAGAGCGACCTCGCCCATCAGTTCTCGATGGTCTTCGCGGATCAGGGCGCCTATGACACGTACAACGCCCACCCTGCGCACACCGCCTTCGTGGCGGAGCGCTGGGTGCCGGAGGTCGAGGCCTTCCAGGAGTACGACTTCGCCGAGTGAGCGGCGCCGGCTCTACTGCTCGCGCAGCTTGACCAGGCGCTCGTGGCCCGTCTCCTCGAGCTCCGCGATGTCGTCGCGGGACTTGAGGAAGTCGGAGAAAGATCGGTAGCCGAGAGCCTTCTCGCTGAACGACGGATCCATGCGGCGCATGTGCGTCTTGACCGCCGAGCTGTGCAGCCATTCGTCGGCGTCGGTCTTGTCGTGCCCGAGGCGCAGCGCACGCTCCAGCAGCTGCGTCGCCTCGCCCTGCTCGTCGACCTTGGGCTCCTCGACCTTGGCCACCGCCGTCTTGGACTTGGCCCTGCGCGGCGCCTTCGCCTTGGGCGCGTCTGCCGGGGCTTCTGCGGCGGGCTCGACGGTCTCCGCGACCTGCGGGGCGACGGCCGGAGCGGGCTTCGCCGGACGAACGACGCCGGGGAGCGAGTCGTAGGCCTCGAACTCGTCGCAGGCCGCGGCCAGCGACTTGGCGGTGGAGCCGGCGACGCCGACCCCGATCACGTAGCGTCCGAGCCGCTTGCAGCGCTGTGCGAGCGGCACGTAGTCGCTGTCGCCCGCGACGATCACGACGTGCGTGAGGTCGGGGAGGCGGAACATGTCCTCGACGGCATCGACCGCGAGACGGATGTCGGCGCCGTTCTTGGCGTATGCCGCCGCCGGGAAGAGCTGCACGAGGTCGACCGCGCGGGCGACGAGCTGGGAGCGGTACTCGGCGTTGACGGGCGACGACCAGTCGGCGTACGCCCTCGTGAGCACGAGGGTGCCGAAGGAGGCGGCGTAGTCGATGATCGCGCCGACCTCGATCATGGCCCGGCTGAGCCGCTCGGCGACATCGGGATCGTTCGGGTTCTCGGTGATCCGCTGGCGGTCCTTGCCATAGGCGTTGCGACCGTGGACGCGGTCGTACCAGGAGATGACGATGTTGTCGAAGTCGAGGTAGACCGCGACGCGGGCGTTCGTGGGCTCAGCCACGGTCGGACTCCTCGTGCGGGTAGCGCACGCCGATCTGGGAGCGGATCTCGTCGAGGGTCCCCATGATCGCCACGGTCTCGGAGATCGGGAGCAGATCGCCCGCGATGTTCCCCTCGGCCACGAGCCGTTCGGCCGCGAGCGCCTCGAACTGCATGCCGCGCCCTTCGATGTCGGAGGCGTACTCCTCGTGGACGGTGCCGTCCGGCAGCACGACGCGGAACGACGTGGGGGCGTACCAGACGTGGTCGATGTCGATGCGCGCGGCCGTGCCGACGATGCTCGCCGTGTTCGGGCCGGCGGCGCGGGAGGACGAGAGGGTGGTCGAGATCGCCCCGCCCTCGTGCGTCATGACCGTCGCGACCTCGGCATCCGCCCCGGTTTCGATCAGACGCCCGACGGCGCGGATGCTGGTGGGCGCCCCGAGGATGTCGTGGACGAACGAGATCGGGTAGATGCCCAGGTCGAGCAGGGCGCCGCCGCCGAGCTCGAGCGCGTTGAGCCGGTGCGCGGGATCGGAGGGCAGCAGCTGGGTGTGGTCGGCGGTCACGGCCCGGATCTCGCCGAGCGTGCCCTCGGCGATGATCTCGCGGATGCGGATCATGTGCGGCAGATACCGCGTCCACATGGCCTCCGTGACGAGCAGCCCCTTCTCGGCGGCCAGCCGCTGCAGGTCCTCGGCCTCGGCGCGATTCAGCGTGAACGCCTTCTCGGCGATGACGTGCTTGCCGTGCTCGAGCAGCAGGCGGGCGTTCTCATGGTGCATCGGATGCGGAGTCGAGACGTAGACGATGTCGACATCCGGGTCCGACGCGAGAGCCTCGTAGGAGGGATGCGCGTGCGGGATGTCGAAGCGGCTCGCGAAGGCGTCGGCCGATTCCTGCGAGCGCGAGCCGACGGCCACCAGGTCGAGTCCTGCGGTGCGCAGATCGGATGCGAACGAGGCGGCGATACCGCCGGTTGCGAGGATTCCCCAACGAAGACCAGTCATCGTCTCAGCGTAGACGGTGCTGTCGGTGTGACGGACTGTGACATCGCGTGACGCCCGGCATCGACGGCATGGCAGCGGCGCGCTCGCCGAATCTACGGTGGCGATCATGACCGGACCTCTCATCATCGGCGCCATGGTGCGCACACTCGGCGCGTACCCGTCGGGGTGGCGGCAGCCGGGAGCGCACCGCGACCCGGCGGGCGACGCCGACATCCTCCGCCGCATCGCGAGGGAGGGAGAGGATGCCGGCCTCGACTACCTCTTCTTCGGGGACTGGCTGGCGACCGGACCCGACCTGGAGTTCCGCGATCCGTACCTGCTCGCCCGCATCGATCCGGTCAGCGCGGTGCTGTTCCTCGCCGGCATCACCTCGCGGATCGGGCTCATCGCCACGGTCAACACGACCTACGCCGACCCGTACACGACCGCCCGGTCGCTCGCATCGCTCGACGTGCTCTCCGGGGGCCGTGCCGGGATCAATCTCGTGACCGGCGCCGAGCCGCGCGCCGCGGGCAACCACGGCCGCGACGCGCACGCCGACAACGAGACGCGCTACGACCGCGCCGAGGAGTTCGTCACGGCGCTGCGGCGGCTGTGGGACTCGTGGAGCGACGACGCCTGGATCGCGGATGCCGCGCGCGGCGTGCTCATCGACCCCGAGGGTCTTCGGGCCGCCGATCTGGAGGGCGAGCGGGTGCGGGTCACCGGTCCGTTGAACGTCGCCCGCCCGCCGCAGGGACAGATCCCCATCGTGCACGCCGGCACCTCGCCGCGATCGCGCGCTCTCGCGGCCACGGAGGCCGACCTCGCGCTCATCGCCGCGCCGAGCCTGGCCGACGCGATCGCCACCCGGGAGGGATTGCGAGCCATCGCCGCGGAGGCGGGACGCTCACCGGAGACGCTGAAGGTGATCGCCCCCGTGCTCCCGGTCGTCGCCGACACGGATGCCGCGGCGCACCGCATCGTGGAGCGCCTGCTGGCGCTCGTGCCGCTGGCAGAGGGGCATCAGGCCGCTCGCACGGCTTTCCCGACGAACCGGACCGTCGATGCGCTCGCCGATGCGCTCGGCGTCGCCGCGGACGATCCGCTCCGCGCCGCCGACTTCGACCAGCCGGTGAGCGTCGATGACGCCGCTCGGCTGGGGGAGCGCGGCGCCGCTCTCGTCGAGAGGGTGTCGCGCATCGCTGGCGTCGGCGTCTCGACCGGAGACCCGCTCACCTGGCGGCACCTCGTCGCCGCGCACGCCGTGCCCGCCGCCTTCGTGGTGGGCGACGCGCACGCGATCGCCGATCACTTCGAGACCTGGCGCGACGAGGGCGCGGCCGACGGCTTCAACGTGCTGTCGGCATTCCAGCCGGCGCAGTTCGAGGCGTTCACGCGCCTGGCCGCCCCCGAACTGCGCCGTCGCGGACTGCTCTCCGACGCCGACGACCGCGCCGGCGCGGCGCTTCGCGATCGCCTGCGTGTGACCTCCCGTGTCGACGCGTGACCGGACGTTTCGTCTCGCGACGGTCGGTGTCCGGCGCTTCGCCGCGCGGCATCCGTCTTCCCTAGCGTGATCCTCACCTCGCACCCCTGAATCACCCGCCGCACTCGTGCACCCGAAGCCCAGGAGGCATCTCCCATGAACCGCCGTCTCATCCGCGCAGCCGCCGTGGCGCTCCCGCTCGTCCTCGCGACGAGCCTCGCCGCCTGCGCCTCCTCGCCGGCCCCGGCCAACGCGCCCGCCGCGGGGAGCGACCCCGTCACCGGCGGCACGCTCACCTACCTCGAGCACCAGACGTACACGAACCTGTACCCGCCGCAGGCCGGCTTCTACCCGAATGGCGGCGTCGTCAACAACATCGCCGCCCGGCTCACCTGGCAGAACCCGGAGTCGCTCGAGATCGAGCCGTGGATCGCCACCGACTGGACCGTGAACGACGACGCGACCGAGTACACGTTCAACCTGAAGTCCGACGTCACCTTCTCGGACGGCACCCCGCTCGACGCCGCGGCCGTCGCGAAGAACTTCGACACCTACGGGCTCGGCGTCGCCGACCGCGGGCTCACGATCTCCGAGGCGATCAACAACTACGCCAGCAGCGAGGTCGTCGACGAGGACACCGTCACGTTCCGCTTCTCGGCACCCGCGCCCGGGTTCCTGCAGGCCACCTCGACGATCAACTCGGGGCTCCTCTCGCCTGCGACGCTCGACGGCACGATCGAGGACTTCGGCGCCGGCAACGCCGAGGACATCATCGGCTCCGGCCCCTTCACGGTGACCGACGAGAAGCTCGGCACCGAGTACACGCTCACGGCACGCGACGACTACGCCTGGGCGCCGGAGAGCGCGGAGAACCAGGGGCGCCCCTACGTGGACGCCGTGCACGTGCTCGTCACGCCGGAGGACTCCGTGCGCATCGGCTCGCTGCTCGCCGGTCAGGCCGACTACGTCCGCTACGTGCAGGCCTTCGACGAGGACCGGGTCGAGAGCGCGGGCTTCACCCTCTACGCGCCGCAGACCCGCGGTGTGAACAACGCGATCAGCCTGCGTCCCAGCAACCCGCTGCTCACCGACATCCGCGTCCGCCAGGCGCTGGTGGCCGCGGTCGACGCGCAGGAGGTCGTCGACACCCTCTTCACCGAGAACTACCCGGTCGCGAAGTCGGTCCTGTCGTCCGAGGCCCTCGGCTTCAAGGACGAGTCGGAGCACTACGCCTTCGACCCCGACAGGGCCGAAGAGCTGCTCGACGAGGCGGGATGGAAGCCGGGAGCCGACGGGATCCGCGAGAAGGACGGCGAGCGCCTCGCCTTCACGGTGTACGAGGCCAAGCCGCAGCCCCTCTCGAAGCAGACGCTCGAGCTCGTCGCCCAGCAGCTGGCGAAGGTCGGCGTCGAGCTGACGGTCAAGCCCGGCGATGCCGGAAGCGCGGCCGAGGACAACCGCGACCCGCTCACGACCGGCTTCTACCACTCGATGGTCGGCCGTGCGGACCTCGACGTGATCAAGAGCCAGTACTTCACGAAGAACCGCGACACGCTCATCTCGAACGACGCCGAGCTCGACGCTCTGCTGCTCGCCGTGGCATCCGAGCCCGATCCCGAGAAGCGCGTCGCCGCCTCCCAGGCCGTGCAGGACTACATCGCCGAGCAGGCGTATGTGATCCCGCTGTTCGAGGAGCCGCAGGTCTACGGCGCGGCGACCTACGTGCAGGGCGTGGCCTTCGAGTCGGTGGGTCGTCCGACCTTCTCCGGCGTGTGGCTCGCCGAGCACTGATGAGCACGGACTGATGGGCACGGTGCACCGATGAGCTTCGTCCTCCGACGAGCCGGGCAGGCCGCGATCGTTCTGATCGCGGCCTTCACGGCCACCTTCTTCCTGCTGCAGCTGCTTCCGGGCGATGCGATCCTGATCAAGTTCTCGGACCCGAGCCTCGGGCTCTCACCCGATCAGCTCGACAGCATCCGTGCGACCTACGGCGCGGACCTGCCGTGGTGGCAGCAGTATCTGCACGCGGGCCTGGGCTTCCTGGCCGGGGACTTCGGGTACTCGACGCAGTTCGGCACTCCCGTGCTCACGATGCTCGGCGAGGCGCTGCCGTCGACGCTGCTCCTCGCCTTCCTCGGCCTGGTCGTGGCGCTCGTGATCGCGGTGCTCGTCGCCGGGCTCTCATCGCTCGCGCGCTTCGCCTGGCTGCGTGACGGTCTGCGGCAGATCCCCGGGCTTTTCGTCGCGGTGCCGGTCTTCTGGCTCGGCATCCTGCTCATCCAGGTGTTCTCCTTCGGCCTCGGCTGGGTGCCGATCGTCGGCGCCGATCCGGTCTCGGGGCTCGTCCTCCCGGTCCTCACGCTCGCGGTGCCGATCTCGGCACCGCTCGCGCAGGTGCTCGTGCGCAGCATCGATCAGGTGCAGGCCCAGCCGTTCATCACGGTGGTGCGGGCCAAGGGCGCACCCCCGATCTGGGTCCTCACCCGCTCGGTCGCCCGGAACGCGGCCGTGCCGACGCTCACGATCGCGGGCGTCCTGTTCGGCGAGCTCGTCGGCGGCGCGGTGGTGACGGAGACCGTGTTCGGTCGCACCGGGGTCGGCCGGCTCACCGAGCAGGCCGTGGCGAACCAGGACATCCCGGTGCTGCAGGGCGTGGTGCTGCTGTCGGCGCTGGGCTTCGTGCTCATCAGCTTCGCGGTCGACCTCGTGACGCCGCTCATCGACCCGCGCCAGCGGAGCGTCGCGAGGGCGACGGCACCGCGCGCCCTGCAGGAGGTCCCGGCATGACCGTCCCCGTTCTCACGACTCTTCCCGTCCCGGTCGCCCCCGAACCCGAGGAGGATGCCGTCGCCCCGGCATCCGTCCGCCCCGCGAGGCCGCTGCGGGCGCTGCCGTGGGGTCTGTACCTGGCGATCTCGGTCGTCGTGCTGGCCGTGCTCTGGGCCGTGATCCCCGGGGTCTTCGCGCCGGGCGACCCGCTCACCGGAGCCCCCGCCGACAAGCTGCTGCCTCCGAGCGCCGCCCACTGGTTCGGCACGGACACCCTCGGTCGCGATCTGTTCGGCCGCGTCGTCCACGGCGCGGTGCACTCGCTCTCCGGCGCGCTCATCGCCGTGACCGTCGGCCTCGGCCTCGGCACCCTGATCGGCGCGGTCGCCGGCGCCGTCGGCGGCATCCTCGACGACGTGCTGATGAGGGTCGTCGACGTGCTGCTCGCGATCCCCGGCCTGCTGCTGTCGCTCTCGGTGATCATCCTGCTCGGCTTCGGAACGGTGAACGCCGCGCTCGCGGTCGGTCTGGGCAGCGTCGCGGCCTTCGCGCGCCTCATGCGCGCCGAGGTCGCCAGGGTGCGTCGCACCGAGTACGTCGAGGCGGCGTACGGCAGCGGTGCCACCTTCTTCTCGGTGCTCCGCCGGCATGTGCTCCCGAACTCGCTCACGCCCATCGTGGCGCTCGCCGCCCTGCAGTTCGGCACGGCGATCCTCGCGATCTCGACGCTCGGCTTCCTCGGCTACGGCGCGCCGCCGCCCACTCCCGAATGGGGACTCCTGATCGCCGAGGGGCGCAACTACATCGGGACGGCGTGGTGGCTCACAGCCCTCCCGGGTCTCGTCGTGGTCGCCGTGGTGCTCAGCGCCAACCGCATCAGCCACCGACTCGGAAGGAGCACCCGATGAGCGTCCTCGCAGCGACCGATCTGCGGATCTCGTACGCCGGACGCGAGGTCGTGCACGGCGTCTCGTTCGACATCCAGGAGGGCGAGACGCTCGCGCTCGTCGGCGAATCCGGATCCGGCAAGTCCACCACCGCGCACGCTCTCCTGGGGCTCCTGCCGCAAGGCGGGCGTGTGGACGGCGGCAGCGTGCGGCTCGGCGATCTCGACATCTCCGGCTGGTCGGACCGTGCTCTGCGCGGCATCCGGGGGCCGGAGATCGGTCTCGTGCCGCAGGATCCGACGACCTCGCTCGACCCGGTGCGTCCCATCGGCGCGCAGGTCGAGGAGATCCTGCGCCTGCACGGGCATCGGGACGGCAGGGCCCGCCGCGCCAGGGTCATCGAGCTGCTCGACCGCGTCGGCATCGACGATCCCGACCTCCGCGCCCGTCAGTATCCGCATGAGCTCTCCGGCGGAATGCGGCAGCGCGTGCTGATCGCCACCGCGATCGCGCTGGGACCCCGGCTGCTGATCGCCGACGAGCCGACGAGCGCCCTCGACGCCACGGTGCAGCGCAAGGTCCTCGACCTGCTCGACGAGCTGCGCCGCGATGAGGGCACCAGCATCCTGCTCGTGACGCACGACCTCGGCGTCGCCGCCGACCGCGCAGGACGGCTGGTCGTGCTGAAGGACGGCCGGATCGTCGAACAGGGCGCGAGCGAGGACGTGCTCGCCGCTCCGTCCGACGCCTACACGAAGCAGCTCCTCGCCGATGCTCCCGCGTTCACGACGGGCTTCCGCCGTCCGGACGCACCGCCGTTCCTCCGCGATGCGGCCGCGGTCGCGGCCGAGAACCCCTACGCGATCGTGGCCGAGGGGCTCGTGAAGGAGTTCCGGGTCGGCGGACGCGAGCGGTTCCGTGCCGTGGACGACGTGTCGTTCCGTGTGCGCAAGGGCACGACGCATGCGCTCGTGGGGGAGTCCGGCTCGGGGAAGACCACGACCGCCCGGCTCGTCACGCGCTTCCAGCAGCCGGATGCCGGCACGATCGAGATCGCGGGCGACGATGTGACGCGGGCGTCGCGCGAGCACCTGCGGGCGCTGCGCCGCCGCATCCAGCTCGTGTACCAGAACCCCTTCGCGTCGCTCGATCCGCGCCAGCAGATCGCGGACATCGTCGCCGAGCCGCTGCGGAACTTCCGCCAGGGTTCGCGAGCCGACCAGCGTGCACGTGCGCTCGCGCTGATCGACCGGGTCTCGCTGCCCGCCGACGTCGCGCGACGCACTCCGCAGGAGCTGTCCGGCGGGCAGCGCCAGCGCGTGGCGATCGCTCGCGCCCTCGCGATCGACCCGGAGATCGTCGTCCTCGACGAGGCGGTGTCGGCGCTCGACGTGACTGTGCAGGCGCGCATCCTCGAGCTGCTCACCTCGCTGCAGGCCGAGCTCGGCCTCACCTACCTGTTCATCTCGCACGACCTCGCCGTCGTGCGCCGGATCAGCCACACGGTCTCGGTCATGCGCCGCGGCCGGATCGTGGAGGAGGGCCCGACCGAAGAGCTGTTCCACGACCCGCAGCACGACTACACCCGGGAGCTGCTGGCTGCGGTGCCCGGTCGAACGGAGATCCCCGCATGACCGCCCCCACCGTCGCGTTCTTCACCCGTCTGCTCGACGACGCCTCGCCCGCGGAGCGCTACGCCCTCGCGGCCGCGCAGATCCAGCAGGCCGAGAGCGTCGGCATCGGACGGGCATGGGTCGCGCAGCACCACTTCCGCGCGGCGGAGGGCGGTCTCCCCTCGCCCCTGGTGTTCCTCGCGAGCATCGCGGCCCGCACCTCGCGCATCCGGCTGGGGACGGGAGTGATCACCCTGCCGCTGGAGGATCCGGTGCGCGTGGCCGAAGACGCCGTGGTCGCCGACCTGCTGTCCGACGGACGGATCGACCTGGGGCTCGGCAGCGGCGGCACGCCATCGTCGTTCGTGCCCTTCGGGGAGGACGTGCGCGACAAGGCGCCGACCTATGATCGCAAGCTCGCGGTGCTGCTCGACGCGCTGAACGGCCGCGACATCGGCGCCGGCAACACGCTCTACCCGGATGCCGCTGACCTCTCCGACCGTGTCTGGCAGGCCACCTTCTCGGCTCCGGGCGGCCACCGCGCCGGCATCCACGGGCACGGACTGCTGCTCTCTCGCACGCAGCCCCGCCGCGACGACGCCCTGCATGCGCCGCTGTCGGCGCTGCAGGATCCGATCATCGACGCGTACCTCGAGGCTCTTCCCGAGGGGTCGACGCCGCGCATCACCGCCTCTCGCACCGTGTTCGTCGCCGATGACCGGGCCGAGGCGCTGCGCTTCGCCGAGGTCGGGCTGCGGCGGGCGGCCGAGGGGTTCCGCCGACAGGGTCAGACGATCCCCGGCGACAGCATCGACGAGCTGATCGTCGCGCTCGACACGCACCTCGGCACGCCGGAGGAGGTGGCGGAGTCGCTCGCCGCCGACACCACCCTCGCCCGCGCGACGGAGATCGCGTTCCAGGTCCACTCGGTCGACGCCCCGCACGACCACGTGCTGCGTTCGATCGAGCTCTTCGCCGAGCAGGTCGCGCCCGCGCTCGGCTACGCACTCACCGACACCATCAAGGAGAAGGCATGACGCACGACATCGTCGATCAGATCGCGGGGGTGACGCCGGCGCTCGATGCACTGCGTCGTCGTCGCCCCGTCACCAGGGAGCAGCTGCAGGCGAGCTTCGACGCGCTGTTCCGTCCCGTCTCGGACGAGCACGTCTCGCAGGCGGAGCGCGAGCTCGTCGCCGCGTTCGCCACCCGACTCGCCGGCAGCTCCGACGCGACAGGGACGTTCTACGCCGACCGCGCGCTCGCCGCCGACCCGCATCGCGCGGCCGTCGTGCTGGCAGAGGCGTCGGACGCCGCGGTCGAGGGACCGTTCGGCGCGTACACCGAGCGCGGCCTGCAGAGCGAGAGCACAGAGGGCGAGCGCTACACGCCGTCGGATGCCGCGGCCGAGGCGCTCGGCAGCCGGGTCGCCGCGGCTCTGGCGCACACGCATCTGCTGGTGTTCCGTCCGCGGGAGGCGTCGTCGGCCGACATCGGTCGACTGCTCGCCGCCGGGTGGTCGGCCGACGGCATCGTCACGCTGTCGCAGCTGGTCTCCTTCCTGGCTTTCCAGCAGCGGGTCATCACGGGGCTCCGGGTGCTCGCCGCCGCCGGTCTCCGGTCGACCGCGCAGACCGATTCCGAGGAGGAGGCAGCTTGACCGTCGACCAGAGCGTGCTCACGCACGACGCCCCGCACCCGCACGCCTTCACCCGTGGCGAAGTCGGCTGGCTGCCGCACCTCTCGCCGCTGGCCGAGGACGAGCTCACCGAGCGCCACTACGACGGACTCGTCGATGCGGCCCGGGCCAAAAACGACTACTTCCGTCTGCTCGCCCGTGACCCCGAGATCCTGAAGGCGCGGACGCTCGTCGACAAGGACATCTTCTACAACGTCGCCGAGGGTCTTCCTCGGGCCGAGCGCGAGCTCGCGGCGACGGCGGCCTCGCGTCGCAACGGGTGCGTGTTCTGCGCCTCGGTGCACGCGCGCTTCGCGGCCCACCACGGCAAGCGCGTCGACGATGTCGACCGCCTGCTCGACGAGGGCGTGGAGGCGGACCTCGGCGAGCGGTGGAACGCCGTCGTCGCGGCATCCGTCGCCCTCACCGACACGCCCGGCGCCTTCGGGGAGGCCGAGATCGCGCGGCTCCGTGCGGCCGGCCTCGACGACCTGGAGATCGCCGACGTCATCCACGGTGCGGCCTTCTTCAACTGGGCGAACCGGCTGATGCTGTCGATCGGACGGCCGGTCGCCCCGGCGTGACGCGCGAGCCTCGGCCTAGGGGACGAGGATGATCTTGCCCGGGGCGGCGCCGGATTCCATGAGCTCATGGGCCTGCGCCGCTTCGGCGAGCGGAAGCTCCGGGCCGAGCTCGATCGTGAAGTCGCCGGCCGCGAGCAGCTCGACGGTCTTCGGGAGCGCCTCGGCACGCCAGGCGAGCTCCTCGTCGGTCAGGGGCACGGGGGAGCCCCCGGAGAACGCGCGGATGCCGAACGACGCGGCATCCGGCCCCCGCACGATCGTCGCGATCCGGTCCCGGTCCGCGACGAGGGCGAGAGAGGTCTCGATCGCCTCGTCGGTGCCCGCGCAGTCCAGGACGACCGTGACCGGAGCAGGTGCGGCCTCTCGCACGCGCTCCAGGAGGCCCGCGTCGTAGGAGATCGGGATGGCTCCGAGCTCGCGCAGCTGATCGTGGCGCGCGGGGCTCGCGGTGGCGATCACCGTCGCGCCCCAGGCCACGGCGAACTGCACGGCGGCCTGCCCCACGGCGCCGGAGCCGGCGTGGACGAGCAGCACGTCGCCATCGGTCACGCCGAGCGATCGCAGCGCCTGGTAGGCGGTGCCCGCAGGGATGCCGATCGCCGCTCCCTCGGCCGCGGTCACGGCATCCGGAAGGGCGACGAGCTTCCCGGTCGGGATCGCCAGCGCCGAGGCGTAGGTGCCGAGCGCATCACGGATCGCGACTCGGTCGCCGACCGCGAAGTCGTCGACCCCTTCGCCGAGGACCTCGACGACGCCTGCGCCGTCGAAGCCGACCGGCCGCGGCTCGGTGATGTCCGGCGACGGGCGCTTGCGGCTGCGCAGCTTCGCGTCGATCGGGTTCACACCGGCGGCCTCGATCCGCACGACCACCTCGCCGCGTGCTGCGACGGGGTCGGGGACCTCGATCTGGTGAAGGACTGCGGGGGATCCGAACTCGGTGTAGACGATCGCGCGTGCCATGGATTCAGGGTACTCGCCGCGTTTCGTCTCGCTGGCGCTCGCTCAACGACCGTTGCCGGCGAGTGCCTTCATGATGCGCTGCGGCGAGACCGCCTGCGCGGTGCCGAGGCGCTGCGCGAACACGCTGATCCGGTACTCCTCCAGGAGCCAGCGCACCTCGAACAGAGCGGGCGCGGCATCCGCGGCGAGGGGGGTCGTGCCGCCCGCGTCCTCGAAGGCCTTCGCCATCCGCTCGAACTCCGTCATGCGAGCGCGGTCCTTGCCCGGCTCGTTCGTCAGGGTCTTCAGGCGGTCGAGCATGCCCTCGAGATAGCGCGGGAAGTGCGCGAGCCGCTCGACGCCGGCCGCCGAGACGAATCCCGGGTGCAGCAGGCCCGACAACTGCGTGCGGATGTCGTTCAGCGGCCCGAGGAGCGCGAGGGAGTTCTGCGCCTTGATCCCGCGCTCGACCTCCCTGGCCTTCGTCAGGACGCGGGCGACCAGCGAGACGCAGGCGAACAGGTCGTCGACGAGAGAGGCGGAGACGGCGTCGCGCACGCGGGTGAACTCCGACTCGCTGCGCACGATCCCGCTGCCGTCGGTCGCCGCATCGATCACCCGTCGCGCGACCGCCGCCCGGCAGTCCTCGATCAGGGCGGCCGCGGTCTGGTACGGCGACGCCGCCAGCGCGAGCTTCTCCTGGCTGGTGAGGTGCTCCTGCACGTAGGACGAGGGAGAGGGGACGCCGAGCAGGACCAGTCGCAGCACCCCGGCGCGGGTCGCCGCCGCCGCGGCATCCGCCGTCGACTCGACGCGCACCGACACGGTCTTGCCCTGGTCGACGATCGCCGGATAGCCGCGCACCACGCCGCCCGCCACGCGCGTGTCGAGCACCTCGGGGAGATCTCCGACGGTCCAGGCCGTGAGGCCGGTCTGCTCGATCTTCGGGGCTGGATCGCTCGATACCCTCAGCGGTCCGGAAGTGCGCGGAGGGGCGGCGATCGATCGGGCGACACTGCTGCGGGCCCGATCGGAGAGCTGCGTCTGCAGGGCGCGCAGGTCGCGGTCCGATCCGGCGACCCGGCCCCGTTCGTCGACGGCACGGAAGTTCATCCGCAGGTGTGCGGGGACGCGTTGGTCCTCGAAGTCCTTCGCCGTGACGAGCTGGTTGGCCAGCGGCTGGATCAGTCGCGCGAGCGCCTCCTTGAGCGTGCGCGGCGGCAGGCCGCCGTGGTTCTCCGGGCCCTGGTCCGCGAGCTCGGCCCCGAACTTCTCTGCCCAGTCCGCGGCGGGGACGACGTGACGGCGGATCGCCTTGGGCAGGGCGCGCAGGAGGCCGGTGACCAGCTCGGCGCGGAGGCCCGGCACCTGCCAGTCGAAGCCGCGGTCCTCGATCTGCGCGAGCAGGGGAAGGGGCACGACCACGCTCACGCCGTCGTCGGCGGCTCCGGGCTCGAACCGGTACGCGAGACCGAGCACCTGATCGCCCTGGTTCCAGCGCGTCGGGAACTCGCTCTGATCGGCTCGGGCCTCGTCGTCGAGCAGATCGGCCTCGCGCATGACCAGAAGCTTCGGTGTAGCCTGCAGCGCCTCGCGCCACCAGGCCTCGAAGGAGCGCACGTCGAACACCTCAGGCGGGATCCGCTCGTCGTAGAAGCGGAAGACGGCCTCATCGCCGGCGAGGATGTCGCGGCGCCGCTCCCGCTCCTCGAGCTTCTCCAGACGCTTGCGGAGTTCGGCGTTGCTGCGCCAGAACGCACTGACCCGCTTGTCGATGCGCGTCGGATCCCATTCGCCCTCGACGAGCGCGTGTCGCACGAAGAGCTCGCGCGACGCCGCCCGGTCGATGCGCGCGAACTGCACGCGACGTCGGGGGATGATCTCGACGCCGAACAGCGTGACCTTCTCGAAGGCGACGGCGGCACCGGCATCCTTCGACCAGTGCGGCTCGGTGACCTGCCGCTTGGCGAGGTCGCCGGCGAGGGGCTCGGCCCACGCCGGATCGATCGCGGCCACCGTGCGCGCGAACGTGCGCGATGTCTCGACGATCTCCGCCGCCATCACCGCCTGCGGGCTCTTCTTGCGCAGCCCGGAGCCGGGGAAGATCGAGAAGCGGATGCCGCGGGCGCCGCGGTACTCGGCGATGCGCCGCCCCTTCGGCTCCTTGGCGGGGGAGTGGGACTTGCCCGCCGGTGCGGTGCGCTCGTCGAGGATGCCGATCTGCGAGAGCAGTCCCGACAGCAGTGCGCGGTGGATCGCGTCCGGATCGGAAGCGCCCTGCGAGGTCCCTGAGCCCTTCCTCGCGTCCTTGACCAGGGTGCTCAACTGGCGGTGCACGTCGAACCACTCGCGCACGCGCACGTAGTTGAGGTGCTCGGAGCGGCAGAGGCGGCGGAAAGCGCTCGATCCGAGCTCGCGCTGCTGCTCCCGCAGGTGGTTCCAGAGGTTGAGGAGCGTGAGGAAGTCGCTCGTCGGGTCGACGAAGCGCGCGTGCAGGCGGTCGGCCTCCTCGCGTCGCTCCTCCGGGCGCTCCCTGACGTCCTGGATCGTCAGACCCGACACGATCGGCAGGACGTCGTGCACGACCTGGGTCCCTGAGCCTGTCGAAGGGCGCCCCGCCTCGATCAGCATCCGTGCGAATCGCGGGTCGATCGGCATGCGGGAGATCTCGCGGCCGACGCGCGTGAGGTGAGGGGAATCGTCGCGCCGCGACGGCTCCACCGCGCCGAGCTCGGTGAGCAGGTCGAAGGCGGCCTTCACGCCCCGCGAGTCCGGCGGGGTGAGGAACGGGAAGGCGGTGATGTCGCCGAAGCCGAGCGACAGCATCTGCAGGATGACCGAGGCCAGCGAGGTGCGCAGGATCTCGGGTTCGGTGAACTCCGGACGCTTCTCGAAGTCCTCCTCCGCGTACAGGCGGATGGCGATGCCGTCGCTCGTCCGTCCGGCGCGACCCGAGCGCTGATTCGCCGAGGCCTGCGAGATCGCCTCGATCGGGAGCTGCTGCACCTTGGAGCGGTTGCTGTAGCGCGAGATGCGGGCCGTGCCGGTGTCGATCACGTACCGGATGCCGGGAACCGTGAGGCTCGTCTCGGCGACGTTCGTGGCGAGGATCACCCGGCGGCGCACGCCCGCCACGCGGCTGCGCTCGAAGACCCGGTGCTGTTCGGCCGCCGACAGGCGTCCGTAGAGGGGGAGGACCTCGGTCGGGGAGCGATCCTTCGCGTAGGCGCCGCGCACGGCGTCCGCGGCGTCCCGGATCTCGGCCTCGCCCGGCAGGAAGACGAGCACGTCGCCGGGCTCCTCGCGGTCGAGTTCGCGGAGGGCCGCGACGATCGCCGACACCTCGTCCTCTTCCTCGGTCTCGTCGGTCTGCGCGCGGTAGCGGATCTCGACGGGATACGTGCGGCCGGAGACCTCGATGATCGGCGCGGGGGCGCCGCCCTCCGGGGCGAAGTGCTTCGCGAAGCTCTCCGGATCGATCGTCGCGGAGGTGATGATCACCTTGAGATCGGGACGCTCGGGCAGGATGCGCACCAGGTATCCGATCAGGAAGTCGACGTTGAGCGAGCGCTCGTGCGCCTCGTCGATGATGATCGTGTCGTAGCGGGTGAGCAGCCGATCGCGATGGATCTCGTTGAGGAGGATGCCGTCGGTCATCAGCGCGACGCGGGTCTCGTCGGACACCTTGTCGGTGAAGCGCACCTTGTAGCCGACGAGCGTGCCCAGCTCGACCTGGAGCTCCTCCGCCACGCGCTCGGCGATCGTGCGGGCGGCCAGACGTCGCGGCTGAGTGTGCGCGATACGGGTGCGGCCGAGCTCGAGCGCGATCTTCGGCAGCTGCGTCGTCTTGCCCGATCCGGTCGCGCCGGCGACGATGACGACCTGGTTGTCGCGGATGGCGTCGGCGATCTCCTCCCTGGCCGCGCTGACGGGCAGCTCCGGGGGATAGGAGATGAGGGGGAGGGACGCAGACATAGCCCTCCATCGTATGACGGATCATGGATGCCATTGCCTTGCAAAGCACTTTGAGATACAAAGTAAGTATGACGACACGGAGATGGGCGATCGGACTGCCGGTGCTGCGGGTCGCTCTCGTCGCGGCGGCATCCGTCTCGGTCTGGCTCGTCGCCCGGATCGATGAGGTCGACCTCGCCTTCCCGCCGCCGCCGATGCTCGCGGTCGTCGCGATGCTCCCCGTCAACGTGGTCTGCCTCCTGCTCGTCGCGCGGCTGCTGCGACGCGAGGGGCGTACCGTCCGGGAGCTCCTCGGCTATGAGCCGCGGCGCCTCGGACGCGACCTCCTCTGGGGGCTGCTGTGGCTCGTGGTGATGTATCTGCCGTTCGTCGCCACGATCATGCTCGTCGTCTGGCTGCAGTACGGCAGCGAGATCTTCGTCCGGATGGAGACGATCTTCTTCGACCCGGCAAGCATCCCGGCTCTCGATCCCGTCACCTGGAGCGTCATCGCGGTCGTCGGGGTGCTCAGCTTCGCGCCGCTGAACGCCCCGGTCGAGGAACTCGTGTATCGCGGCTACGCCCAGGGCGAGCTCGACAGGCGCTGGCCGACGACCCTCGCGATCCTCGTGCCCGCGGCGCTCTTCGCCACGCAGCACATCTGGTACGCGCCCACACCCGCAGCAGTGCTCGCGTTCGTCTGCGCCTTCTTCGTGTGGGGCGCGGGATCCGGGCTCATCTATCGGCGTCAGCGCCGGCTGATGCCCCTGGTCCTCGCGCACGGGCTGGTCAACCTGTTCTTCACCCTTCCCGTGCTCGTCTTCGTCATGATGGGCCTGCCCGTGAACGGAGCCGTCTGATGGTCGAGTCGTCGAACCCTGAGGAAGAGGCGCTCGCGCCGGCGGAGATGCTCGCGCTGATGCAGGCCCAACAGCGCAGCATGGAGGGTCGGATCGCGGCCTTCGTGCCCGTGCTGCTCACCGCGTGGGGCGTCGCGTGGCTCGTCGGTCTCGGATCGCTGTGGTCGATCGACGGGATGCGTCCTGGTCTCACCGTGCCGCCGGTCGTGGCCCTCACGATCGCCGTGGCGCTGATCGTCGGCGCGATCGTCCTCTCGGCGGTGCTGGGCGCTCGTTCGGGACGCGGCATGCGCCGTGACGCGGCGACGGCGTTCCCGGCGATCGTCTACGGCTGCACCTGGAGCGTCGGCACCGTCGCGATCGTCGTCCTCGGGCTCGGCCTGCTCGCGAACGGCATGGACGCCGCGCTCGCGCGCATCTTCTTCCCCACGGCGCTCGTGCTTTTCGCCGGGCTCATGTTCGTCGTGGGGGCCGCCGTCTGGCGAGCGGTGCCGATGCTGATCCTCGGCGGGTGGATCGTCGTGGTCGCCGCGGCGGCGCCGTTCTTCGGGTACCCCGCCGTCCTCCTGGTGCTGGCCGTCGGCGGCGGATTCGGCTTCCTCGTTCTGGCGGTGCTGTCGTTCCGCCACCTCGCCCGACTGCGCCGTCCCCTGGCAGGAGCACGCCGTGGTTGAGCTCGACCCGGTGATCCATGCCGCCGCGCGGCTGCGGATCACCGCGGCGCTCGCGACGCTGGAACCCGCCGACAGCATCGCGTTCCCGCGCCTGCAGGAGCTGCTCGACATGACGGCGGGCAACCTCTCCACGCATCTGCGCAAGCTGGAGGATGCCGGCTACGTCACGGTCGAGAAGACGCATCGGGGACGGACGCCGGTCACCTACCTCGCGCTCACTCCGCGGGGGAGGCGGGCGTTCGAGGCCTACACCGAGGCGCTGCGCGCCGTGCTGGGCGGGTGACCTCCGCACCCCATCCACAGTGCAGGGCCCTACGATCGTCGGGTGACGACGACAGAGCTGCCGCCCGCCCCGGAGCGCGCGCGAACCCCGATCGCCCTGCGCCCGCTGCGCTGGCTCCGCGGATTCGGGCGCCCGCCCCGCATCCTCGGACTCGACGTCGCACGAGGGCTCGCGATCCTCGGCATGGCCGGGGCGCACATCGGCGAGACCGAGGCGTTCGACTGGACGGACCCGACCACCTGGACGGATCTCGTGCACGGGCGCTCCTCGATCCTCTTCGCCGTCCTCGCGGGAGTCTCGATCGCGCTGATGACGGGCCGCTCGACGGTGCCGGAACGAGAGCGCCTCCCCGACATCCGTCTGCGGCTGGTCGGACGCGGTGCGGTGATCTTCGCGATCGGCCTCGCCCTCGAGATGCTGAACACCCCCATCGCGGTGATCCTCACGCTCTACGGACTGATCTACGTCGCGGTCATCCCGTTCCTGCGCTGGCGGCCGTGGCAGCTGCTGCTCGGCGCCGGGGTGCTCGCGCTCGCGGGGCCGCCCCTGCTGGCGTTCCTGGCCGCCGTCACGCTGCATCCGTACGGCGCCGGCATCGGCTTCGTGCTCTACGGGTCGTATCCCCTCACGGTCTGGATGGCGCTGGTGCTGGGCGGCATGGCGCTCGGTCGCCTGCACCCCGAGCGCATCCGCACCGCCGTGATCGCGCTCGGCGTCGGCATCGGGCTCGCCGTCGCGGGCTACGGTCTGGGAGCCGCCGGTCAGGCACTCGGCGCCTCCGTCGCCCTCGAGCGCGGCTCGGGCGTCATGAAGAGCGGTTGGGAGGGCTACGCGCAGGCGCTCGCGCAGGACGATCCGCTCCGGGCAGTCATCGGCGCGCTGCTCGCGGTCGACCCGCACAGCGGAGGGACGGCCGAGGTGATCGGCTCCGGTGGCTTCGCGCTCGCCGTCATCGCTCTCTGTCTCCTGCTCAGCCGGCCGCTGCGCTGGCCCCTGCTGCCGCTCGGAGCGCTCGGCTCCATGCCGCTGTCGGCATACAGCCTGCACGTGGTCTCGATCATGATGGTCGCGGGTCCCGGCGGCTTCTCCACGAGCAACTCGTTCTGGGGTCTGACGGCGATCGGCCTTCTGCTCGTGACGACGCTCTGGTCGATGTTCCTGGGACGCGGCCCCCTCGAGCGACTCCTGGGGCGCGGAGCGGCGGCGATGGCCGCGATTCCGACCTCGCCTGTCATCACAGGTCATAGGCTGGAATCATGACCATTCCTGCACTCGAACTGAACGACGGCAACTCCATCCCGCAGCTCGGCTACGGCGTCTTCAAGGTGCCGCCGGCAGAGACAGAGCGCGCGGTGAGCGAGGCGCTGGAGATCGGCTACCGCCACATCGACACCGCGGCGATCTACGGCAACGAAGAAGGCGTCGGCGCGGCGATCGCGGCATCCGGCATCGCCCGTGACGAGCTGTTCGTCACGACGAAGCTGTGGAACGACCGCCACCACGACGAGGAGCCGCGCGCGGCGATCGCCGAGAGCCTGGACAAGCTCCGGCTCGAGAGCGTCGACCTGTACCTCGTGCACTGGCCGACCCCCGCGAAGGACGACTACGTGCACGCGTTCGAGAAGCTCGTCGAGCTGCGCGAGGCGGGCCTCACCCGCAGCATCGGCGTCTCGAACTTCCTGGTGCCGCACCTCGAGCGCGTGGTGAACGAGACCGGCGTCGTGCCGGCCGTCAACCAGATCGAGCTGCACCCGGCCTACCAGCAGCGCGACGTCGTCGCGTGGTCCGACGAGCACGGCATCCGCACCGAGGCGTGGGGTCCGCTCGGCCAGGGCAAGTACGACCTGTTCGGCACGCCCGCCGTGGCCGACGCCGCCGCGGTGCATGGCGTCACGCCCGCGCAGGCGGTGCTCCGCTGGCACCTGCAGAAGGGCATCATCGTGTTCCCGAAGTCGGTGCGCGCCGAGCGCCTGCGGGAGAACCTCGACGTCTTCGGCTTCACGCTGACCGACGCGGAGGTCGCGGCCATCGACGCACTCGACCCCCTCGACGGCTCGGGTCGCGTCGGTTCGCATCCCGACGAGGTGAACTGACCCGCACGGCTCACATGACGCCCCGTGTCGCTCTCCGCGACACGGGGCGTCGTCGTGGGTACCGTCGAGGTCATGACAGCTCCGTTCCGCGTCGTCGCCGTGTCGGGTTCCCTGCACGAGCCGAGCAAGACGACCGCCCTCGTCCGCGCGATCACGGCCGCCATCGCAGAGCGCGCCCCCATCGAGTCGCAGCTCATCGAGCTGACGCAGATCGGGCCGGGCCTCGCCGGGGCTCTCCGCCGCGACCAGCTCCCTGCCGAGGTCGAGGAGCAGCTGCGCGCGATCGAGACCGCCGACCTGCTGATCGTCGGGAGCCCCGTCTACCGGGCATCGTTCACCGGGCTCTTCAAGCACCTCTTCGACTTCGTGGGGCAGTACGACCTGGTCGGCAAGCCGGTGCTGCTGGCGGCCACCGGCGGCGGTGAGCGACACGCCCTGATCATCGAGCACCAGCTGCGACCGCTGTTCGGCTTCTTCCAGGCCCTCACGCTCCCGCTCGGCGTCTACGCGAGCGACACCGACTTCGACGGCTACGAGATCACGTCCGAGATCCTGCAGTCGCGCATCTCGCTCGCGGCCGAGCGCGCGCTGCCCCTCGTGGGCTACGCGGCCTCCCGACCCGTGGAGCTTCTCGTCTCCTGATCTCGCGGCCGGGGCGGCGTAGCGTGAGTCCATGACCAACCGGCTCGCCGACACCCTCAGTCCGTACCTGCGCGCGCACGCCGACAATCCCGTCGACTGGTACCCCTGGGGCGCGGAGGCCTTCGTCGAGGCCCGGCGCCGCGATGTGCCGCTGCTGATCTCGATCGGCTACTCGACCTGCCATTGGTGCCACGTGATGGCCAGGGAGTCCTTCTCCGATCCCGCGATCGCCGCCCTCATGAACGACGGCTTCGTGTCGGTGAAGATCGACCGTGAGGAGCACCCGGAGGTCGACAGCGCCTACATGGCCGCGGCATCCGCCTTCACCCAGAACCTGGGTTGGCCGCTCACCGTGTTCGCCACACCGCGCGGGCGGGCGTTCTACGCCGGCACCTACTGGCCGCCGGATGCCCGCCCGCCGATGCCGGCGTTCCGCGACGTGCTCGCGGCCGTTCGGGAGGCGTGGACCCTGCGGCGTGCGCAGGCTGAGGAGTCTGCGGATGCGGTGACCGAGGCGCTGGCGCGCGCCGCCGAATCCTCGCCCGCCGATCTGCCCGACGACGCCGCGATCGCCCGCGCGGCCGAATCCGTCGCCGCCCGCGAGGATCGCCGGCACGGCGGGTTCGGCGGGGAGCCGAAGTTCCCGGTCGCCACGACGCTCCGGTTCCTGCAGGATCCGCTCGTGCGTCGGCAGGCGCCCGAGGCCGCCGCCGCCGTGGGAAGGGCCCTCGCCGCGATGGCCGGCTCCCCGCTGCGCGACGCCGACGGCGGCTTCTTCCGCTATGCCACCCGGCGCGACTGGTCGGTGCCGCATTACGAGCGGATGCTGACCGACAACGCGCAGCTGCTCGATGTCGCGCTCGCCGCGGGCGATGACGAGGTGGTCCGGGGCATCGCGGCCTTCCTGCTCGGAGTGCTCCGCCGCAAGGGCGGCGGCTTCGGTGCGGCGCAGGACTCGGAGTCCTGGATCGACGGCGTGCGCAGCGAGGGCGGGTACTACCTGCGTGCGGTTCCCGAGCGCGCGGCGCTGTCGCCTCCCGCCGTCGACGGCAAGGTCATCACGGGCTGGAACGGTCTCGCGATCGGAGCACTCGCCCGCGCCGGCGCGCGTCTCGGCGAGCCGTCGTGGATCGGCGCGTCCGAGGCCGCCGCCGCTCACGTCCTCCGGGTCAACCGCGGCGCCGGAGGCGCTCTCGTGCGCGCCTCGCTCGACGGGGGAGCCTCGGGCGCGGTCGCGACGGCTGCCGATCTCGGGCTCCTCGCCGAGGGGCTGTTCGCCCTCGCCTCAGCGACCGGGGAGGCGTCCTGGGCGGTTACGGCGCGCGGCATCCTCGACGACGCGCTGGAGGGCGTGGGGCGAGATCCGCTGCTGACGGACAACGGCATCGCGACGGCGCCGGATCACACGGACGGCGATCTCCCCTCCGACGCTGCGGCGGTCGCGGCCGCGGCACTGACCGCCTGGCGACTGGGCGCGGGGGATCGGTACCGCGACGCGGCCGCTCGGACCGTGCGGGACCTCGCGGTCCGGGCGCTCGAGCAGCCGTTCGCGCACGGCAGCCTCCTGCGGGTGGCGGCGGGGCTCGCCGCACCCCCTCGTCAGATCGTGGTCGTGACGAACGAGCCCGGCGGCGCGCTGGCCCGGTCCGCGCAGCGGGCCGATGCCGACGTGATCGCCGTGGTCGCCCCCGCCCAGGCGGCGGCGTTCGCGGATGCCGGGTTCGAGCTCTTCGAGGGCAAGGCGGCGACGGTGGAGCGCGCCTACGACTGCCGCGCGTTCGTGTGCCGGTTGCCGGTGTCGGATCCGGCCGCGATCTCGTCGGGTCGCTGAGCGTCAGCGGGCGTTGCGCGGGTGCTGTCTCGCGGTGCGCTCGTTGCCCCGGCGGTAGTTCCCGGTCAGGCGAGCCATCAGCAGCTGGGCATCACCGTGCTCGACGTCCACGAGGAACTCCTCGGCGCGGGCGCCGCGCAGGACCGCAGCCGTCGTCCCGTGGTGGCGGATGACGACCTCGTCGCCGCGCACGGCGAACTCGAAACCGGAAGGGCTGCCCATGCCGCGAGCGTAGCGGGTGCTCTGCAGCGGTTGTGCAATCTGCATAGGCTCTCGCGGGAGTTCGGGGAATGATTGCGCGTCATGCCCAGCATCCGGTGCACCGATTGCTCAGCCGATCGGATCCGGTCTAGGGTTGCGCGACGGCGGGAAGGACCACTCGGTCCGCCGCCGGAACGCCGCATCCCCGATCAGCAAGGACGCTCTGACGATGCCCCTCCCCACCCGTGCCGCCCTCGATGTCGTGCCCGCGTACCGTCAGGGGCGCTCGGCTCCGGCCGGGGCGTCGAAGCTCTCGTCGAACGAGTCGCCGCACTCGCCGCTGCCATCGGTCGTCGATGCCGTTCGCGAGCGCCTCGATGCGATCAATCGCTACCCCGACATGAGCGCCGCCGTCCTGCGCGACGACCTGGCCGCCCGGTACGAGGTGGATCCGGCCCTGGTCACCGTCGGAGCCGGCTCCGTCGAGATCGCCGCGCAGCTCATCCACGCCGTCGCCGGCGAAGGAGACGAGGTCATGTTCGCATGGCGGTCGTTCGAGGCGTACCCCTCGCTGGTGCGGATCGCGGGCGCCACTCCGATCGCCGTGCCGCTGAACGCCGAGCACGCGCACGACCTCGACGCGATGCTCGCGGCGATCACCCCGCGCACCCGTCTCATCTTCGTCTGCAACCCCAACAACCCGACCGGCACCGTCGTCGGCGTCGACGCCCTGGAGCGCTTCGTCGCAGCCGTGCCGCACGACGTGCTCGTCGTCATCGACGAGGCGTACGTCCACTTCGACAGGACGGCGAGCTACGGCGCCGGCATCCGGCTGTTCCGCCGCTACCCGCACGTGGCGGTGCTGCACACGTTCTCGAAGGCGTACGGCCTCGCGGGGCTCCGCATCGGCTACGCCATCGCCCCGGCCGAGATCGCCGAGAGCCAGCGCAAGGTCGCCGTGCCGTTCGGGGTCACCGACCTCGCCCAGACCGCCGCACGCGCCTCGCTGGCGGCCGAGGACGAGCTCGCGGGACGCGTCGACGAGGTCGTCGCGCAGCGCGATCGGATGCTCGCGATCCTCACCGAGGCCGGCTGGCCGGCCGTCGCCTCGCAGGCCAACTTCGTGTGGGTGCCCGCGGGGGAGCGCACCGCGCAGCTCGAGGCGCAGCTCCACGACGGCGGGGTGATCGCCCGGGCGTTCCCCGGGGAGGGCATCCGCATCTCGTCCGGCAGCGCCGTGGACATCGACCGCGTGGAGGCCGCGCTCTCCGCGGCCGACGCGGGATCAGACCTGACCGATCGCAAGGAGGCGACCGTATGACCGTTGACCGTGAGACCCGTGACCCCCTGACCGAGCCGCCGGTCACGACGACGACCACCAAGGGCCTGCATCCGGGGCTCACGCGGCGCCAGATCTCGATGATGGGACTCGGCGGAGCGATCGGCGCCGGCCTGTTCGTCGGATCGGGTCAGGCGATCGGTCTCGCGGGGCCCGCGGTGCTGATCTCGTACCTCGTCGCCGGCGGCATCGTCGTGCTCGTGATGGCCATGCTCGCCGAGATGGTGGCCGCGCGTCCGAGCTCGGGAGCCTTCAGCTCCTACGCGCAGAAGGCGATGGGCCGCAGCGCCGGGAGCGCAGTGGGCTGGCTGTACTGGATCCAGCTGGTGGTCGTGATCGCGGCCGAGGCGACCGGTGCCGCGGGGATCGTCGCGAACTGGATCCCCGGCATCCCGGCCTGGGTCTGGGTCCTCGTGTTCGTCGTGGCGCTCACCGCCGTCAATCTGTTCGGCGTCCGCAACTACGGACGCTTCGAGTTCTGGTTCGCGGCGATCAAGGTCGTGGCCATCATCGCCTTCCTCGTCGTCGGGGCGTGCGCGATCGTCGGCCTCATCCCGGGTGTCCCCGCGACCGGCATCGCCAACCTCGTGGACAACGGCGGCTTCGCCCCGAACGGGCTGACCGGGATCGCCGCCGCGCTGCTCATCGTCGTCTTCGCCTTCGGCGGCACCGAGGTCGTCGCCATCGCCGCGGCCGAGTCGGACGATCCTTCGCGCAACATCCGGCGGATCGTGCGGGAGGTGCTCGTGCGCATCCTCGTCTTCTACGTCGGCTCGATCTTCGTGATCGTCGCGGTCCTGCCCTGGAACGACCCGGCGGTGACCGAGGGGCCCTTCTCGGCCGTTCTCGCGACGCTGAACGTGCCGGGCGTCGGCCTCGTGATGGACCTCATCGTCGTGATCGCGCTCCTCTCCGCCATGAACGCGAACATCTACGGGGCGTCCCGCATGGCGTATTCGCTGGGAGAGCGCGGGCTCGCACCGCTGGCCGCGACCCGCACCAGCCTCAAGGGCGTTCCCTTCGTGGCGGTCCTGGCATCCGTCGCCTTCGGCTTCGTGACGGTCGGACTCAACTGGGCGTTCCCCGACGTCGTCCTCCCCGCTCTGCTCAACGTGGTCGGCTCGACCCTCCTCGTCATCTGGACGGCGACGGCCGTCGCGCAGATCATCCTGCGGCGGCGTGCCGACGCCGCGGGGGAGACGATGCCGATGCGCATGTGGGGCTTCCCGTGGCTCTCCGTGCTCTGCCTGCTGCTGCTGGCCGCTGTCATCGTGCTCGCGATGTTCGACCCGGGGGCTCGCGTGCAGCTGCTGCTCACCCTCGGGCTCACCGGCGTGCTCCTGCTGGTGGCTCGCGCGACCCGGAGCGTCGCGCGCCCCGGCGTCAGGAAGGACTAGCCGATGCGCATCGATCGCCTCGATGCCGCGCTCATCCGGATGCTCACCGAGTCGCCGCAGCTGCCGATCCTCGAGTGCGCACGGCGACTCGGGATCGCCCGGGGCACCGCGACCAGTCGCCTCGCGCGGCTGCACGAGGGCGGCGTGATCGAGGCGATCGTGCCCCGCATCGACCCGAGCGGCTTCGGCTACGGGGTGGTGGCCTTCTGCCTCGTCGAGATCGATCAGAAGGTCGGGCACGACGACGTCGCGGCGGCACTGGCCGACGCGGTGCCGGAGATCGTCGACATGCACACGGTCACCGGGGCGAGCGACATGCAGCTGCGTCTGGTCGCGCGGGATGCGACGCAGCTGCAGGAGGTGCTCGACCGGGTCGCCCTGGTGCCCGGCGTCGCGCGGACGGCATCGTCGATCGCGATGCGCACGCACCTGTCCGGGCGCGTGCTGCCGTTGGTGGAGCACGTCGCGACGGATGAGCCGGCATAGCCGAGCCGCCGGGGTCAGACCCAGCCGGGCAGCCAGTTGTGCAGCAGCCAGAAGTCGTACGGCACGCTCATGCCGGTCCAGACCGGGTAGAAGAACGCCGAGACCAGCACGATGAACGCGAGGCAGATCAGGACCGTCCGCTCGCCGGACTGGCGCCGGTGCAGCGGATCCTGCCGTCGTCCGGCGATGGTCCGCAGCGTGAGCGCCAGCGCGATCACGAGGAACGGCATCATCACGACCGTGTAGAACTGGAAGATCGTGCGCTCGGGGAACATCAGCCACGGCAGGTAGGTCGCCGCGAGGCCGACGAGAGGCAGCCCGACCTCGGCGCCGACCGGTCGGCGCGTGATCCAGCCGCGCACCAGTCGATAGACGAGGTAGACGGACGCCGCGACCCCGCCGTACCAGATGAGCGGGTTGGGGATCGACGAGATCACGGCGATGCAGTGGTCCACCCCGCACGGCCCCGGATCCGACCCGACCCACACCGCCGTCGGCCGCAGCAGGAAGGGCCACTCCCAGGCGGGGCTAGCGTACGGGTGCCCCTTGGTCAGCCCGACGTGGAAGCCGAGGATCGTCTGGTGGTAGTTCCAGAGCGCGAGCAGGGGATTCGCGTCGCTCTCCCTGTCGTAGCCGCCGGCCGTCACGAGCCATCCGGTCCAGCTGACGAGGTACACCGCGAATGCGGGGAGCACCACCAGGACGAACGACACGGGGCCCTGGCGGAAGGCGGCGGACGTCGGCCAGAGCACCACGCCGGCACGTCGGCGCGCCAGCGCATCCGTCACGACGACGTACAGACCGAAGGCCGCCAGTGCGTAGAGTCCCGACCATTTCACCGCGGATGCCGCGCCCAGCGCGGCTCCGGCGGCGACGAGCCAGGGGCGGCGCCACAGCACCGGTCCCCAGAACGGGGCCGGCGCGTCGGAGTCCCGTCGTTCGAGCAGCGGGATCGTCCGCTGTCGATCGATGAGCAAGAACAGCGCCCCGAGCAGGAGGAAGAACGTGAGGATGCCGTCGAGGAGCGCGATGCGGCTGAGGACGATGCTCAGCCCGTCGATCGCGAGCAGGGTCCCCGCGGCCGTGGCGACCACCACGGAGCCCGAGAGTCGACGGGCGATGAGGTAGACGAGGAGGACCGAGGCGGTGCCGAGCAGTGCGGTCGCGAGTCGCCAGCCCGCGCTGTTGTCCGGTCCGCCCAGCGCCATCCCGAGGGCGATCAGCCACTTGCCCAGCGGCGGATGCACGACGAAGGCGCCCTTGTCGGAGAGCGGCAGCTCCTGCAGCGTGATGAAGGCCTCGTTCGCGTTCTCGCCCCAGACGCCCTCGTAGCCGAGGGTCCACAGGGACCAGGCGTCCTTGACGTAGTAGGTCTCGTCGAATGCGAGCTGATGCGGGTGGCCGAGGTTCACCAGGCGCAGCACGGCCGCCACCGCAGTGACGAGCAGCGGGGCGAGCCAGCGGACGGCCCGTCCCCAGTCCGGGCTCTGCAGCACGCGATCGCGCAGCTGTCCGTAACGCGTCAGCCGGTCCTCGGGAGCAGGCAGCAGAGGCACGGGCGCGGTCACCGGTCCAGCCTAGACAACGCGCCTATGCTGAGCGGGTGATCATCCTCGCTGCCACGCCGATCGGAAACCTCGGCGACGTGTCCCGTCGCCTGGTGGAGGTGCTCGAGAACGCGGAGACGATCGTGGCCGAGGACACGCGCACCACCCAGAAGCTGCTGAAGGCGTTGCAGATCGACAACCGGCCGCGGCTGATCGCGCTGCACGACCACAACGAGAAGCAGAAGGCGGCGGAGATCACCGCGCTCGCCGCGGAGTCCGATGTCGTCGTGATGAGCGACGCCGGCATGCCGACGGTCAGCGATCCCGGCTACGGGCTGGTGGCCGAGGCCGTCGCGCAGGGGGTCACGGTGACCGCGATCCCCGGGCCGAGCGCCGTGCTGATGGCCCTCGCGATCTCTGGTCTTCCCACAGACCGCTTCACCTTCGAGGGATTCCTCCCGCGCAAGCCGGGGGAGCGGCGCTCCGTGCTGCGCGCGCTCGCCGCAGAGGCGCGCACCATGGTGTTCTTCGAGTCGCCGGCCCGCCTCGCGAGTGCGCTCGCCGACATGGGCGCAGCATTCGGCGATGAGCGGCGCATCGCCGTGTGCCGCGAGCTCACGAAGTTCTACGAGGAGGTGCGCCGGGGCACGGCATCCGAGCTCGTCGCGTGGGCGCAGGAGGGCGTGAAGGGCGAGATCGTCGTGGTCGTCGAGGGCGCGTCGCGCCGAGACGCCTCGCCGGAGGACGCCCTCGCCCAGGTGCAGAAGCTCGTGGCCGACGGCATCCGTCTCAAGGACGCCGCCTCCGAGGTCGCCGCGCTCACCGGACTCTCGTCCCGCGATCTGTACCAGGCCGCTCTGGCGGCCCGCACGCGATGAGTTCGCCCGCGGATGCGGCGATCGCAGCCGCCTATGACGTGCGGGCCGAGGAGTATCTGAGGCTGGGTGGCGCCGTCGATCAGATGGATCCGCGCGATCGTGACGCGATCGCGCGGTGGCGGGACGCGACTCCGGGCCGTCTGCTCGACGCCGGTTGCGGGCCGGGGCACTGGACCGCCTTCCTGGGCGACGGCGGCAGCGACCGTCGCGAGGTCTCGGGCCTCGACATCTCCGCCGAGTTCATCGCGTCCGCTCGCTCGCGCTTTCCCGACCTCTGCTTCGATCGGGCGTCGTTCCGTGCGCTCCCGTTCTCCGACGGCTCCGTCGGCGGCATCCTCGCCTGGTACTCGCTGATCCACCTCCCGCCCGCCGACGTGCCGGACGTGCTCGGAGAGTTCGCCCGCGTGCTCGCGCCGGGCGGCAGTCTGCTCCTCGGTTTCTTCGCCGGAGAGCCGCGCCGGCCCTTCGCGCATGCCGTCGCCACGGCGTACTTCTGGTCGGCGGATGCTCTCGACGCCCTGCTGGCGGATGCCGGGTTCGAGGTGGCCTTCGCCGAGCAGCGTGAGCGCGAACCCGGAGAGATGAGCGTGCGCCCCCACGGAGCCCTGATCGCCCGCCGGGTACCCTGGGCAGGATGACGGCGACGGAGGGGCGATCGTGACCAAGGCGGCGACGGTGTACGACGTCGCGGACCGTGCGGGCGTCTCGATCGCCACGGTCTCGCGGGTGCTGCGCTCACCGGATGCGGTGCGACCGGTCACACGCGAGCGGGTGCTCGATGCCGTGTCCGCGCTGGGATACGTGCCCAGCGGCAGCGCGCGCGGCCTCGCCGAGCGGCGCACGGGGGTGCTCGGCCTCTACTTCCCGGGGTTCGACGCCGCCGAAGAAGCGCCCGCGTTCGACGTGCTCTCGAACATCGAGGGGGCGACGCCGCCGTTCACGATCGTCCAGGACGAGACGGATGCCGAGGGCGAGCATCCCTCGATGCTCTTCCTCGACGAGGTGCTCCGCGGCGCCGAGCTGGAGGCGTGGAAACAGGGGTTCGTGCTGATGGTCGGCGTCGGACGCGACGACCCCGACCGGTCGACCGTGCGGGACATGGCCGGCCGCGTCGACGGCCTCGTGGTGCTGGCGCGCAGTGTCCCGGATGACGTGCTCGCGCGGCTGGCCCGTCGCATCCCGGTCGTGGTGCTCTCGGGACCGTCCCGCGGCGACAGCTACGATCACGTGACCGTGAGCAACGCCGAGGCGATGGCGGAACTGACCCGCCAGGTGCTCGCGCAGACCGGCGACACGCCGCCGGTGTTCCTGGCCGGACCCGAGGATTCCCCGGACGGCGCCGAGCGCTGGGAGGGGTTCTCCCGCGCCATCGCCGAGGCCGGGCTCCGCATCGACGATGTGGTCGTGCTGCGCGGCGACTTCACGCGCGCCTCGGGCCGTCGTGCGGCGGAGCGGCTGATCGCGCACGGCCTGCCGACCGCGTTGATGGCGGCCAACGATCAGATGGCGCTCGGCGCGCTGGACGCCTTCGGCTCGGCCGGCATCGAGGTGCCGGAAGACCTGATCGTGACGGGTTTCGACGGCATCGAGGCGGCAGCGCTGTCGCGTCCGCGCCTGACGACGGTCCGCCAGCCGATGATCGAGCTCGGGCGAGCGGCGGTGCAGGTGCTCGCCCGACGACTGGTGCGCCCCGATGCGGACCCGGTCGCGGTGCGCCTGCCCCTCGAGATCGTCGTGCGGGAGAGCTCGCTGCGCGCGTCCTGACCACGCATCGCAGGGCCGGACACACGGTCCGCGATCGATGTCAAGGGGTTGCCGTCGCAAAATGTATGCGCTTACAATCGACCCATGGTGACAAAGTTGTCGAAGACGGACAGAGTGTCGGGCACGCACATGTTCCGACGCTGGCGGAGAGCGGCTGTCGTCGCGCTCGCCGGCGCAGCGGTCGTGCTGAGCGGATGCAGCATCCAGATCACGTCGCAGCCCGATCCCTCGATCGGTGCGGACACGATGCTGATCAACGCCGACAAGGGCAATCCGTTCTTCACCCAGAACTTCAATCCCTACCTCACCAACACGCGCACCGCCTCGCGGTGGATCTACGAGCCGCTGATCCTGATGAACAACCTCGACGGCTCGCTGAACCCCTGGCTCGCGACCGAATGGGAGCAGCCAGATGCCCGCACCATCGTGATGACGCTCCGCGATGACGTGACCTGGAGCGACGGCGAGAAGTTCACCGCCGACGACGTCGCCTTCACCTTCCAGATGCTCAAGGACAATCCCTCGCTCGAC
This sequence comes from Microbacterium sp. LWH11-1.2, assembly GCF_038397745.1. Taxonomy (NCBI): domain Bacteria; kingdom Bacillati; phylum Actinomycetota; class Actinomycetes; order Micrococcales; family Microbacteriaceae; genus Microbacterium; species Microbacterium sp. LWH11-1.2. The sequence goes on from NZ_CP151636.1 coordinate 2,390,909, forward strand.
ATCAAGGGGGCCTGGCAGCACCTCGAAACCGTCGAGACCGACGGCGACACCGTCACCCTCCACCTGCAGGGCGACGACGCCCCGGCGCTGACGATCCTCGGCCAGACCATGATCGTCCCGGAGCACCTCTGGGAGGACGTCAAGGATCCCGGCACGTACCGCAACGAGGACCCGGTGGGCACCGGGCCGTTCGTGCTCGGCAACTACAACGACCAGCAGTACTCGGTGGACAAGAACCCCGACTACTGGCAGGCCGACAAGATCGACATCGAGCACATCATCCTGCCCGCGACGAACTCGCAGCTCGACACCGTCAGCCGCGGCTACGACTGGTCGTACTCGTTCATCTCCGATGTCGAGGGCACGTGGGGCGCGGCGAGTCCGGACAACACCTGGTGGTTCCCGCCGGGCGGCGTGATCGCGCTCCTGCCGAACCTCGAGGTCGCCCCGTTCGACGACGTGAACGTGCGTCGCGGCATCGCCCTCTCCCTCGATCGTGAGGAGATCGCCGAGACGGCATCCGAGGGCTACATGGAACCCGCGGGGCAGACCGGACTCATCCTGCCGAACCAGGAGGAGTACCTCGATCCCGAGATCCCCGACCAGGGGATGCTCACGCAGGACGCGGATGCCGCGCTCGCAGCCTTCGCCGAGGCGGGGTACACGCTCGAGGGCGATCGCCTGGTCGGCGAGGACGGCGAGCAGCTCGAGTTCGCGATCACCACCGCGAACGGCTACTCCGACTGGACCAGGGCCGCGCAGACCGTGCAGCGCCAGCTCGCCGAGGTCGGCGTGAAGGTCAGTCTCAAGCTCCCGCAGCCGGCCGGCTACCAGAGCGCGATCAGCAACGGCGACTTCGAGATGGCGATCGGCGGCATGGGCGGCGGAGACGTCTACCAGGCCTACAACAACCTGCTCTCCAGCGAGTTCTACGTGCCGTCCGGCGAGGCCACCGCGAACAACTTCGAGCGATTCCGCTCGGAGGAGGCCGACGCGCTGCTCGCGGAGTACCGCGGCACCGTCGACACCGCCCGACAGGCGGAGATCGTGTACGAGCTGCAGGGCATCGTCTACGACCAGATGCCGGTCATCGGCCTCTACTACGGCGGCATCTGGGGGCTGTTCAGCGACGCCAAGTTCACGGGCTGGCCCACCGCGGAGGACCCGTACATGATCCCGCAGAACTACGACAACGCGCCGCTGATGATCTTCACGCGGCTCGAGCGAGTCAAGGAGGAGGGCCAGTGAAGTACGTCTTCCAGAAGCTCGGCCTGTTCGTGCTCACCCTGTGGGCCGCGATCACCCTGAACTTCTTCCTCCCGCGTCTCATGCCCGGGTCGCCCGCGGACGCGGCGATCGCGAAGCTGTCGCAGAACGGCCCGGTCTCCGACGCCACGCGCGCGGCGATCGAGGCGCAGCTCGGCGTGCCGACCGGCTCGATGTGGGATCAGTACGTGGCCTATCTCGGCCAGGTGGCGCGTCTCGACTTCGGCGTCTCGTACACGTTCTATCCGCAGTCCGTGTCGAGCATGGTGTCGACCGCCCTGCCGTACACGATCGGGCTGGTCGGGATCGTCACGATCCTGGCGTTCGTGATCGGCACACTCATCGGTGTCGCCGCGGCCTGGCGCCGGGGCACCTGGCTCGACAGCCTGCCGACGCTCACCGGATCGTTCCTCAGCACGTTCCCCTACTTCTGGACGGCGCTGCTGCTGCTGTTCTTCTTCGGCTACGTGCTGCACTGGTTCCCGACGACGGGCGCATACTCCGCGACGACGACTCCCGGCTTCACCCCCGAGTTCATCGGCGATCTGCTGCTGCACGCGATCCTGCCGGCGCTCACGATCCTGCTCACCTCGCTCGGCGGCTGGATCATCGGCATGCGCAACGCCATGATCAACACGCTCGGCGAGGACTACATCACCTTCGCCGAGGCGAACGGTCTGCGCGGTCGCACGATCGCTCTGCGCTATGCGGCCCGCAACGCGATCCTCCCCAACCTCACCGGCTTCGGGCTCACGCTCGGCGGGGTGGTCGGCGGGTCGATCCTCGTGGAGCAGGTCTTCGGGTACCCCGGCATCGGATACCTGCTCTTCAACGCCGTGATCGGGCAGGACTACCCGCTCATGCAGGCGCTCTTCCTGATGATCACCGTGAGCGTGCTCATCGCCAACTTCCTCGTAGACATCCTCTACGGGGTACTCGACCCGAGGACCCGCCGATGACCTCCACGATGAACGTCAAGATCCCGGCCGACCGCATCGCCGCTCCGAGCCCCTGGCGGGCCTTCGGACGGATGGTCGGCACCCTCTGGTCCAACGGCAAGGCGCGCCTGGGGCTCTGCATCCTCGCCGTCTTCGTGCTGGTGGCGATCTTCGCCCCGGTGCTGGCGCCCTACGGGCCGAAGGACAACGACTTCGACCGCAACGCCGACGCCTCGGCGGCGCACTGGCTCGGCACGACCGCGGCGGGGGAGGACGTGCTCAGCCAGCTCATCTACGGCTCGCAGATCAGCATCCTCGTCGGTTTCGCCGCCGGCGTCCTCTCGACGATCGTCGCCATCCTCATCGGACTGACCTGGGGGTACATGCGCGGCTTCGGCGGCGACGTGGTCGGCTTCATCGTCAACCTCTTCCTCGTCATCCCCGGCCTGCCGCTGATGATCGTGATCGCCGCGTATCTGCAGAACGGCGGCATCCTCATGATCATCGCCGTGATCGTGGTCACCGGGTGGGCGTGGGGCGCGCGTGTGCTCCGCAGCCAGACGCAGTCCCTCCGCGGGAACGACTTCGTCACCTCGGCGCAGTTCTCCGGAGACAGCAGGGCGCGCATCATCTTCCGGGAGATCCTGCCGAACATGACGTCGATCATCGCCGGCACGCTCTTCGGAGCGGCGACGGCCGCGATCCTCGCCGAGGCGGGCCTCGAGTTCCTCGGACTCGGCGACTCCAGCATCGTCAGCTGGGGCACCATGCTCTACTGGGCGCAGAACTCCAACTCGCTGCTCACCGGTCAGTGGCTGCTGCTGTTCGCCCCCGGTCTCTGCATCGCCCTGCTGGCGCTGAGCCTCACACTCATCAACTTCGGCGTGGACGGCATATCCAACCCGCGCCTGCGAGAGGGGAAGGGACGATGACCGTCTCCGCACAGACGCCCGCCGAGCAGGACGAGATCCTGCTCGACGTGCAGAACCTGTCGGTCGAGTACGCCTCGCCCGGCACCGCGCCGGTCGCGGCCGTGCACGACGTGTCCTTCTCGCTGCGGCGCGGCGAGTTCGTCGGCCTGGTCGGCGAGTCGGGGTCGGGCAAGTCGACGCTCGGCTTCGCACTGACCCGCCTGCAGAAGCCGCCCGCCCGCATCAGCGGCGGACGCATCCTGTTCGGAGGCCGCGACATCCGCGAGCTCGACACCGAGGAGCTGCGGCAGCAGCGTCAGGGCGGCTTCGCCATGGTGCTGCAGTCCGGCATGAACGCGCTCAACCCGGTGCGCTCCGTCGGCGCGCACTTCCAGGACATCTTCGCCGCCCACGGACACGTGCCGCGCGAGGACCGCGATGCGCGTGCCAGGGAGCTCATCGGCAAAGTCGGTCTCGACGCCGAGGTGCTGAAGCGCTACCCGGGCGAGCTCTCCGGCGGCATGCGGCAGCGCGCGTCGATCGCGCTCGCGCTGTCGCTCGAACCCCAGCTCATGGTGTTCGACGAGCCGACGACCGCGCTCGACGTGCTCGTGCAGCACGCCGTGATGGACACGATCAAGGAGCTGCAGCACGCCGAGCACTTCACCGCCATCCTCATCAGCCACGATCTCGGCATCGTGCTCGAGGCCACCGATCGCGTGATGGTCATGCACGAGGGGAGGATCGTCGAGGATGCGCCGAGCCGGAAGATCCTCGAGGACCCGAGCGACGAGTACACCCGGATGCTGCTGAGCCACTACGCCGATCCGCGTGCGAAGACCATCTCCATCCCGGGCTTCGTCGACCTCGGGACCCGGCGTCGTGAAGGCCGCTCCCGCACCGATGTCACCGAGACCGTGCCGACCGTGTCGGAGCGCGACTCCCGGCGCGCCGATGCGGCAATCGTCGTGGAGGGCGTGTCGAAGCGCTACCCGGCGCCGCGCCGCGGTCAGGAGGCCGTCACCGCCGTGGACGACGTCTCGTTCCGGCTCGAACCCGGCGAGGCGTTGGCCCTCGTCGGAGCATCCGGATCGGGCAAGTCGACCATCGCGAAGCTGATCACGGGCGTCGAGAAGCCGACCTCCGGCTCGGTGCGCTTCGGCGACACGGATGTCGCCTCGCTCAAGCGGCGAGGGCTCCGCGACCTCCGCAAGGACGTGCAGATGGTGTTCCAGGACCCGTATGCGGCGCTCAACCCGCTGCACACGGTCGAGTACGCCCTGACGCGGCCGGTCATGAACTACACGAAGCTCCGGGGACAGGAGGCCAGGGCGCGCGTCCTGGAGCTGCTGGAGACCGTGGGCCTCACGCCAGTGGAGCAGTTCGCGGCGAAGCTGCCGCACCAGCTCTCCGGTGGGCAGCGTCAGCGTGTCGTGATCGCCCGGGCGCTCGCGAGCGACCCCCAGGTGCTGATCGCCGACGAGCCCGTGTCGATGCTCGACGTCTCCCTCCGTGCCGGCGTGCTGGCGCTCCTCGAGGATCTGCGAGAGCGGTGGGGCATCAGCATGCTCTACATCACGCACGATCTGCTCAGCGCCCGCCTCGTGACCGAGAACATCCTGGTGCTGAACAGCGGACGTGTCGTCGAACGCGGCGAGACGAGCGAGGTGCTGCAGCACCCGGAGGATCCGTACACGGTCCAGCTGCTGGACGCCGTGCCCAATCCTGCCCGCGCGGCGCGCTGATCCCCGCGCGATCGCGAACGTACGACCGAAAGGAGCACTCGTGCTCACATTCCCTGACGGCTTTCTCTGGGGAGCTGCGACCGCGGCCCATCAGGTGGAGGGGAACAACACGACCAGCAATTGGTGGGCCATGGAGCATGCGCCCGGGTCTCCCATGGTGGAGCCCTCGGGCGATGCGGCCGACCACTTCCACCGGTATCCGGAGGACATGCGTCTGCTGGCGGATGCCGGACTGAACTCCTACCGGTTCTCGGTGGAGTGGGCGCGCATCGAGCCGGAGCGCGGCTTCGTGTCGCGCGCGATGCTCGACCACTACCGCCGCATGATCGACACGGCGCGGGAGAACGGGCTCGATCCCACGGTCACGCTGATGCACTTCACGGTGCCGCAGTGGTTCCAGAAGGACGGGTTCTGGCGGGCGGATGACGCGGTCGACCTGTTCTCGCGCTACGTCGAGACCGTGCTGCCGATCCTCGACGGTGTGAGATACGTCTGCACGATCAACGAGCCGAACATCGCCGCGATGCTCGCCGGGGGAGAGGATGCCGCGAACCTCGTGGCGTTCGGGCTCCCGAACCCCGACCTCGCGGTCGCCGACACCCTGCTCGATGCGCACCACCGGGCATCCGAGATCCTGCACTCCGTCTCGGGCGTACAGGCAGGATGGACCATCGCGACGCAGGCCTTCCACTCCACGGGTGAGCCGGGTGCCGACGAGATGGTCGCCACCTACGGAGACCCGCGCGACCACTGGTACCTCGACCAGTCGGCCGGCGACGACTTCGTCGGGGTGCAGGCCTACACGCGCACCTTCATCGGTCCGGAGGGCCCGCGACCGGTCGCCGACGACGTCGAGACCACGCTCACCGGCTGGGAGTTCTTCCCCGAGGCGCTCGAGCTGGGTGTGCGCAGCGCGTGGGAGCGCAGCGGCGGAGTTCCCGTGCTCGTCACGGAGAACGGCATCGCCACGGCCGACGACCCCCGGCGCATCGCCTACACGCAGGGGGCGCTGGAGGGCCTGCACCGCGCGATCTCCGACGGCATCGACGTGCGGGCGTACCAGCACTGGAGCGCCCTCGACAACTACGAGTGGGCGAGCGGGTTCGCGCCGACGTTCGGGCTGATCGGCTTCGATCACGAGACGTTCGCGCGCTCGCCGAAGCCGTCGCTGGCCTGGCTCGGAGAGGTCGCGCGCCGGAACGGCCTCTGACGCTCGCGCCCGGGGTTACGCTCGGGTCATGACGCATGCGATGCGCGAGACGCGCGCCGGCGACCGCCTGCGGTCGGCGGCGGCCGGGCTGAGTGCCGCGGTCATCGGCGTCGGCGTCGCGGAACTGGTCGCGGCGATCGTCGAACCCGCCGCCAGCCCGTTCGCCGTGATCGGAGGCGGGTTGATCGACCTCGCCCCGGCCTGGGCGAAGGACACGGCCATCGCGCTGTTCGGCACCGGAGACAAGATCGCGCTCATCACGGGCATCGCCCTGGTGCTCGCCGTCGTCGCCGCCGGTGCCGGGATGCTGGAGCTGCGACGATCGGGCCTCGGCGCGGTGGTCCTGGGCGGACTCGGCGCGCTCGCGCTCGTGGTCGCGATGACCCGTCCCGGCGCCGGACCGTTCGCCTGGGCTCCCGGACTGGTCGCCGGCGTCGTGGCGGTGATCGCGGTGCGCACGCTCATCGGCCGGCTGCGGCCGATCGCGGGGCTCGGGCCGGACGGCGAGGACCGCCGGCGGTTCCTCGTCTGGACCGCGGGGGTCGCCGCCGTGGGCATCGTGACGCTCATCGCCGGCAACGTCGCGCGCGGCGCCACCCGATCGATCGAAGCGGTCCGCGAGGCGCTTCGGCTGCCCTCGGCGGCGCGGCCGCTGGGCTCCGTTCCCGCGGGTGCCGAGCTCGACATCCCCGGGCTCGCGCCTCTCGTGACTCCGAACGCGGAGTTCTACCGCATCGACACCGCCCTGATCGTGCCGCGGATCGACCCTGCCGACTGGTCGTTGCGCATCCACGGCATGGTCGACCGTGAGGTGGTGATCACCTGGGGCGAGCTGCTGAGCCTGCCGATGCAGGAGGCGGACGTCACGCTCGCGTGCGTCTCGAACGAGGTCGGCGGATCGCTGATCGGCAATGCGCGCTGGCTCGGCCATCCGGTCCGTGAACTGCTCGCCCGCGCGGGAGTCTCGTCGGATGCCGACATGGTGCTCTCCACGTCGTCGGACGGGTTCACCGCGTCGACGCCGCTGGAGGCGCTCACGGATGACCGCGACGCCCTGCTCGCGATCGGGATGAACGGCGAGCCGCTGCCGATCGAGCACGGCTTCCCCGTCCGCATGGTCGTCCCCGGCCTCTACGGCTACGTGTCGGCGACGAAGTGGGTCACGCAGCTCGAGGTCACGCGCTTCGATCGGGCCACCGCGTACTGGACCACGCGCGGCTGGTCGGAGCGCGGGCCCATCAAGCTGCAGTCGCGCATCGACGTGCCCCGCGGAGGCAGCGTCGAGTCGGGCGAGACCGTCATCGCTGGCATGGCCTGGCAGCAGCACGTCGGCGTCGCGGGCGTCGAGGTCCGCATCGATGACGGCGAGTGGCAGCGTGCCGAACTCGCCGAAGCTATCTCGGCCGACACCTGGGTGCAGTGGCGTCTGCCGTGGACCGCTGAGAGCGGTCGGCACGCGATCGAGTGCCGTGCGATCAGCGACGACGGGGAGACCCAGACCGACCAGCCGGCGGCTCCGGCGCCCGACGGCGCACAGGGTTGGCACCGGGTCGACGTGACGGTGGCCTGAGCGCGTAACTCGACCCCTGATCCCACCTAGAATTGACCCCATGCCCGCAGGCGAATCGTTCTACATCACCACGCCCATCTACTACCCCTCCGACGTGCCGCACATCGGTCACGGGTACACGACGGTGGCCGTCGACACCCTCGCGCGGTGGCACCGCCAGGCGGGCGATGACACCTGGATGCTGACGGGCACCGACGAGCACGGCCAGAAGATGCTGCGGGCCGCTGCCGCCAACAACGTCACGCCGCAGGAGTGGGTCGACAAGCTCGTCAGCGAGAGCTGGTTCCCGCTGCTGACGACTCTCGACGTCGCCAACGACGACTTCATCCGCACCACGCAGGAGCGCCACGAGACGAACGTGCAGACGTTCTTCCAGCGCCTGTACGACCGCGGCTACATCTACGCCGGCGAGTACGAGGCGCTGTACTGCGTGGGCTGCGAGGAGTTCAAGCCCGAGTCCGAGATCGTCGACGGCACCGGACCCTTCGAAGGTCTCAAGGTCTGCGCGATCCACTCGAAGCCGCTCGAGCTGCTGCAGGAGAAGAACTACTTCTTCAAGCTGAGCGAGTTCCAGGACAAGCTCCTCGAGCTGTACCGCACCCAGCCCGACTTCGTGCGCCCCGATTCGGCGCGCAACGAGGTCGTCTCCTTCGTCAGCCAGGGACTGAAGGACCTGTCGATCTCGCGCTCGACCTTCGACTGGGGCATCCCGCTGCCGTGGGACGAGTCGCATGTCATCTACGTGTGGGTCGACGCGCTCCTGAACTACGCCACCGCGGTCGGCTACGGCTCGGACGAGGAGACGTTCGAGCGTCGCTGGCCCGCGTACCACGTGGTCGGCAAGGACATCCTGCGCTTCCACGCCGTGATCTGGCCGGCGCTGCTGATGGCCGCAGGCCTCGAGGTGCCGAAGGGTGTCTTCGCGCACGGCTGGCTGCTCGTCGGCGGCGAGAAGATGTCGAAGTCGAAGCTCACCGGCATCGCGCCGACCGAGATCACCGACGTCTTCGGCTCCGACGCCTACCGCTACTACTTCCTGTCGGCGATCGCCTTCGGTCAGGACGGGTCGTTCTCGTGGGAGGACCTGTCGGCGCGCTACCAGTCCGAGCTCGCGAACGGCTTCGGCAACCTCGCCTCGCGCACCACGGCGATGATCGAGAAGTACTTCGATGGGATCGTGCCGCCCGCGGCCGAGTACACCGAGCAGGACCTCGCGATCCAGAAGATCGTCGCGGATGCCGCGTCGAAGGCGGATGCCGCCGTCACGCAGTTCCGCATCGACGAGGCGATCTCGTCGATCTGGACCATCGTCGACGCCCTGAACGGGTACATCACCGAGAACGAGCCGTGGGCTCTGGCGCGCGATGAGGATCAGCGCGCGCGTCTCGGCACGGTGCTCTACACCTGCGCCGAGGGGCTGCGTGCGCTCGCCGTGCTGCTGTCGCCGGTGATGCCGCAGTCCACCGAGAAGCTCTGGCATGCGCTCGGCGCCGGCGCGACGCTCGGACGCCTGCAGGATCAGCCGATCCGCGAGGCCGGCACCTGGGGCGCCCTGCGCCCCGGCACGAGCGTCAACGGGCTCGCACCGCTGTTCCCGCGGGTGGAGTCCACGGCCTGACGCATGGCTGACACGTACGTCCGCGAGCGCTCGGGAGACGGCCGCAAGGATCTGAAGTATCCGGCCGCTCCCGAGCCGCTCGCCGTGCCCGTGTATGACAACCACGCGCACCTCGAGATCCTCGACGGCGACCCGTCGACAGGCTCAGAGAACCACGGGCTGTCGCTCACCGAGCAGCTCGACCGCGCCCAGGCCGTCGGCATCGCGGGCGTCGTGCAGGCTTCGGGCGACATCGAGTCGTCGCGCTGGGCCGTCGAGGCGGCGGCATCCGATCGTCGCGTGCTGGCAGCCGTGGCCATCCATCCGAACGACGCGCCGACCTACGCCGAGGAAGGTCGTCTCGATGAGGCGATCGCGGTGATCGACGAGCTCGCCGCGCACCCGCGTACGCGCGCGATCGGCGAGACGGGTCTCGACTTCTTCCGCACGGAGCCGGAGCGCCGCGCGCCGCAGCACGCGTCGTTCGAAGCGCACATCGCGCTGGCGAAGAAGCACGGCATCGCGATGCAGATCCACGACCGCGATGCGCACGACGCGGTGCTCGAGACGCTGGGCCGCGTCGGCGCCCCCGAGCGGACGGTCTTCCACTGCTTCTCCGGCGATGACGCGATGGCGCGGATCTGCGCGGATGCCGGGTACCACCTGTCGTTCGCCGGCAACGTCACGTTCAAGAACGCCCAGAACCTGCGCGACGCGCTGAAGGTGACCCCGCTCGACCGGATCCTCGTCGAGACGGACGCACCGTTCCTCACGCCGGTGCCGCTGCGCGGTCGCCCGAACGCCCCGTACCTCGTGCCGATCACCGTGCGCTTCATGGCCGCAGAGCTCGGGATCGACGTCGACGAGCTCTCCCGACAGCTCGCCGAGAACACGCTCCGCGTCTACGGCTCGTTCGGCTGAGTCGCCGAGACGATCTGCGAGATCGGCTTCCAGACGAACAGCAGGGTGAGCGCCGCGCCCGCGAACGCGAACCACCACGGTGCCGTGAGGCCCCAGATCTGAGCGATCGTGCCGCCGAGGGCCTGCCCGATCACCATGCCGCCGAAGACGCCGACCATGTTCACGGAAGCCACTCGGCCCTGGAGCTCCGCCGGGACGAGCCGCTGGCGCACGGTGGTCGAGATCGTGCCCCAGACGAAGGCGTAGGCGCCGAAGAAGAACATGATGACCAGGGCGACCCATCCGGTGGTCGTGAGCGCGAAGGAGAGATGCATGAGCACCTCGAGCGAGAGCACCACGCGCATCAGCGTCGCGAACGACACGTGCCGCTCCAGCCACCCGAAGCATGCGGTGGCGAGCAGTCCACCGACCGCGGACGCCGTCGTGAGCGCGCCGAACCCGACGGCTCCCATGTGCAGGTGCTCGGTCGCGTAGAGCACCAGCACGCCCCAGGGGGCCGCCCACGTGACGTTGAACACGAGGATGATCAGCACCAGCATGCGAACGGGAGGGTTGCGCCACAGCCAGCGCAGGCCCTCGGCGATGTCGGTGTGCACGGGAGGGTGCGTTCGCTCCTGGGTCCCTGAGCCTGTCGACTGGGTCCCTGAGCCTGTCGAAGGGTCGCGCGGCGGCACCGGCGTCCTGGCCATGCGCGAGATCAGCACGACCGCGAAGCTCACGCACACCACTTCGACGAGGAACGGCCAGGCCGTCCCCGCGGCGAAGAGGAACGCGCCGAGCGGCGGCCCGGCGAACTGGTTCGCGACCAGGTACCCGGCCTGCAGCCGTGCGTTCCCCAGCCCGAGATCGCCCGGCTCCACGAGCATCGGCAGCAGGGTGCTGCCCGCCGTGTCGACGAAGACCTCGGCCGTGCCGTAGAGGAACGCGACCGCGAGGACGATCCAGATGTTCGCGGTGCCGGTGACGAGGAACACGCAGAGGCCGGCGAGCACGACGGCGCGGGCGCCGTTGGCGAACATCACCAGGCGACGGCGATCGAACCGGTCGGCGACGGCGCCCGCGTGCAGACCGAAGAGCAGCCAGGGCAGGAACTGCAGAATGGCGCCGGCGGCCACCAGGATCGGCGACGAGGTCATCGACGCGATCAGCAGGGGCGCGGCCGCGAGCGCGACGCCGTCTCCGACGTTGCTCGTCCAGGAGGAGGCGAGCAGCCAGCGGAAATCACGGCCCATGCGGCGGGGCGCGATGAGTTCGCCGAGGGAGGGCATCCCGAAAGACTACTGAGGGTGGGGGACAATGGACGGATGACCATCACGCTGCTCGGCGCCACCGAGATCCGCCGCCTCGCCGCCGAGCTCGACGTGACCCCGACGAAGAAGCTCGGACAGAACTTCGTCGTCGATGCCAACACGGTGCGCAAGATCGTGCAGGCCGCTCGCGTCCAGCCGGGGGAGCGGGTGGTCGAGGTCGGGCCCGGACTCGGCTCCCTCACCCTCGCGATCCTCGAGACCGGGGCATCCGTGACCGCGGTCGAGATCGATCACCGCCTGGCGGCCCGACTGGCCCAGACGGCCGCCGAGCACGGCGTCGAGCCGGACCGGCTCACGGTGGTCGACGCCGACGCCCTCCGCATCACCGAGCTGCCCGGTGAACCCACCGTGCTCGTCGCCAACCTGCCGTACAACGTCTCTGTGCCGGTGCTCCTGCACTTCCTCGAGCACTTCGACTACCTGAAGCGCGGCGTCGTCATGGTGCAGGCCGAGGTCGCCGAGCGGCTGGCGGCCAAGCCCGGCTCGAAGATCTACGGCTCGCCGAGCGTCAAGGCCGCCTGGTACGGCGACTGGAAGCTCTCCGGGACCGTGTCGCGCCAGGTGTTCTGGCCCGTGCCGAACGTCGACAGCCTGCTCGTGGGATTCGACCGATCCGAGGGCGAGCGCGGCACCGAGGACGAGCGTCGTCGCACCTTCCAGATCGTGGATGCCGCCTTCAACCAGCGCCGCAAGATGCTCCGGCAGGCGCTCTCCGGCGTGCTCGGCAGCTCCGCCGCGGCATCCGAGGTCCTGATCGCCGCCGGCGTCGCGCCGACGGCACGCGGGGAGGACCTCACGGTCGACGACTATCAGCGCATCGCGCAGCACGCGGCGTCGATGAACGAGGCGGCCGTCAGGGACTAATCTGGCACGGTGACCGACTCCCCGCGCTTCCGCCCCGACGTTCCCGAGCTGCACCGTCCGTACACCGCCGACGAGAGCCGCTATCAGCAGTTCGACTACCGTCAGGTCGGCACATCGGGTCTCTACCTCCCGCCGATCTCGCTCGGCCTGTGGTGGAACTTCGGCGACAACATCCCGCTCGACAACCAGCGCGCGCTGCTGCGCCACGCCTTCGACCGCGGCATCACGCACTTCGATCTGGCGAACAACTACGGCCCGCCCTACGGTTCGGCCGAGAAGAACTTCGGCCGCATCTTCGCGGAGGACTTCCGTCCGTACCGCGACGAGCTGATCATCTCGTCCAAGGCCGGCTGGGACATGTGGCCGGGACCGTACGGAGATTTCGCCAGCCGCAAGTACATCCTCGCGAGCGCCGAGCAGTCCCTGACCCGGATGGGCCTGGACCATGTCGACATCTTCTACTCGCACCGGGCCGACCCGGTCACGCCGATCGCCGAGACGATCGGCGCGCTCGACACCCTCGTGCGCCAGGGCAAGGCGCTCTACGTCGGCATCTCGTCCTACAGCGCAGAGCGGACCGCCGAGGCCGTCGCGATCGCGCAGGAGCTCGGTACGCCCCTGGTCATCCACCAGCCCGCGTACTCGATCCTGAACCGCTGGGTCGAGGACGGTCTCACCGAGACCCTGGAGCAGTCCGGACTCGGCGCCATCGCGTTCACGCCGCTGGCCCAGGGTCTGCTCACCGACAAGTACCTCGGCGACGGCACGGCGGATCGTGCGCAGAAGCGCGGATCCCTTCCGGACGGCCCCCTCGGCGACGAGGCCGTGCAGACGCTGAGGGCGCTCAACGAGATCGCGAAGGGCCGCGGCCAGTCGCTCGCGCAGCTGGCCCTGCAGTGGACTCTGCGCAGCCCCGTCGTCGCCTCGGCGCTGATCGGCGCCTCCCGCCCCGAACAGCTCGACGAGAACATCGCCGCGGTCAACGGCCCGGCGCTCACCGCGGAGGAGCTCGCGCGCATCGACGAGCTCGCCGGTTCCATCGACGTGGATCTCTGGGCGACCTCGACGGAGCTGTGACCGGATCATGAGCGTCGCCGCGTCCGCCGGATCCGTGCACGTGCGCGCGCCGGGGAAGATCAACGTCTACCTCGGTGTCGGCGGGCGTCATGACGACGGCTACCACGCCCTCGCGACGGTGTTCCAGGCGGTCTCCCTCTATGAGGACGTGATCGCGCGGCACGCGGACGACTTCTCCCTCACGGTCACCGGCGTCGAGGACGTGGATTCGGTGCCGCTCGACGACAGGAATCTCGCGATGCGAGCGGCCAAGCTGCTCGCGACCGCCACGGAGTACACCGGCGGTGTGGCGCTGGAGATCCGCAAGAGCGTCCCGGTCGCCGGCGGCATGGGCGGCGGCTCGGCGGATGCCGCGGCTGCGCTGGTCGCGTGCGACGCGCTCTGGGGCACCGGACTCTCGCCGGCGCGGATGCACGACCTCGCCGCCCGTCTCGGCGCCGACGTGCCGTTCGCGCTCCACGGCGGCACCGCGGTCGGCACCGGACGCGGCGACCAGCTCAACCCCGCGCTCGCGCGCGGCCGCTTCGACTGGGTCCTGGTCACGAGCGAGCAGGGGCTGTCGACGCCGGTCGTCTACGAGCGGCTCGACATCCTGCGCGACGAGGAGGGAGCCCTGGCGGACGATCCTCCGCTGTCGCTCGACGTCCCGATCCCGGTGCTGCAGGCGCTGCGCTCGGGCGACGCCGCGCAGCTCGCCGAAGGCCTGTTCAACGACCTCCAGGCCGCGGCCGTCTACGAGCGTCCCGACCTCGAGGACGTGATCCGCCAGGGAGTCGAGGCCGGCGCCCTGCAGGGGCTCGTCTCCGGATCGGGCCCCACCGTCGCGCTGCTCTGCCCCGACCCCGAGACCGCGCAGGACGTGCAGACGACGCTGCGTGGTGCGGGCCTCGATCCCCTGCACGTGCACGGGCCCGTGGCGGGTGCACGGATTCTGTGATCGGTAGTCTCGGCGCCTGAATAGTCTCGGATCACGACCTCGGAGAAGGAGTGGATCATGGGACTGTTCAGAGTCACCCGCAAGTCGCAGCAGGAGCGCCAGGAGGAAGGTCTCCAGATGGCCGACGACATCGCCGCCGGCCGGGGGTTCCTCGGCAAGATGACCAAGGCCTTCCTGGGGAGCGAGTTCACCGAGGCGATGCAGCAGGCGACGTCGTCGATCCACCAGGCCGAGCACGTGGCGGCGCTGCGGGCGGCCGGCGTGCCCACGCAGCCGGCGACGGTGCTCGCGATGCAGGACACCGGCCAGACGATCAACGACAACCCGCGGGTCGTGCTCACGCTGCAGCTCGGCGTACAGGCCGTGGCCGTCCACGCGCTCATCTCGCGTCTGGAGATCCCCCGGGTGGGGGAGTCGGTTCTCGTGATGACAGATCCCCAGACCGGGGAGCTGCTCTACGCCGGGCTCGCTCCTCGAGCCTGACGCGGCTCAGCGGGCGCCGGGGGCGAGCAGTCGGAGCTGCACCATCGCCGAGAACCGCGCGTCGGGATCGGCGAGGTCGAGCCCGCTGATCTCCGCGAGCCGGCGCAGCCGATAGCGGAAGGTGTTCGGGTGGGTGTACACCCGGGCGGCGGCGACGGTGACATCGCCGAAGGCGTCCAGCCACGCGGCCAGCGTCTCGACGAGGTGCGTGCCCCGTTCCCGATCGTTCTCGATCAGCAGCGCCACCGGGCCGGTGGGCTGATCGCCCCGAGCGCGGACGAGATCGCCGAGCTCCACCAGCAGGGCTTCCATCTGCACGGCGGAGAACAGGGCGACGGCATCCTTCCCCGACGACTTCTGCAGCACGCGCAGGGCGCGGTCGGCGTTGACGCGCGACAGCGGGATGCTCGATGTGTCCTCCGCGAGCGTGCCGATGCCGACGCGGATGTCGGAGGCGGCGCCGAGTCTGCCGAGGAAGTCGGTGGCGACCGAGGCGGCGCGCAGATCCGTGTCGGCCTGGTCGGGGCGCACACCGACGACCGCGTAGACGACGTTGCCGATGACGGCGACGGCGGAGCGCAGGTAGACGGCACCCAGATGCACGGCGAACGCGTCGGCGATGCGGTGCCGCTCCGCCGTGGTCCTGGCATCCGGCGCCAGAACGTCGCTCTGCTCGTCTGCCGCGGAGAGCGCCATCACGACGCAGCGATGATCGTTCAGGCGCAGCCGGGCGGCGGCGTCGACGGCGCCGACACCGCCCTCCAGGATCGTCGAGAGCAGATCGGCGCGGAGTCGTCGTTCCACGTCGGCACCGGCACGGAGGCGCAGCAGGTGCAGCGCCACGAGACCCGCGGAGTCCTTGAGGGCGCGGACGCGGTCGCTGGTGAGCGGAGCCTGCACGGCGGCCCAGATGGAGCCGAGGATCTCATCGCCGGCGCGCACGGCCAGGGCGACCCGGGGGAACGAGGGTGCCCCGTCCGTCGTGCCGACGGGGTCGACGTCGATCGGGTCCTCACTGCGGTACAGCTCCTGGAAGACGCCGCGCTCCTCGAGCTGACGTGTGAACCGCTCCGGAACCTGGCGCCCCAGCACCGTCTCGATACGCGCAGGGTCGGCCTCGTCCTGCCGACCCGAGAAGGCGACGACCCGGGAGTTCCGGTCCTCGATCGTCACCGGCGCGTTCAGTAGCGTCGCGATCGCGTTGGCGAGCGCGAACAGGTCGCCCGCCGGCATCCCGCCGAGCATCTGCGCCCCCTGATCGCCGACGTCTCCCTCCGCGATCAGGGATCGCAGCATGGCCGTGAGCTGCGCCCAGGACGCCCCTCGGGTGAGCGCGAGGACGGGGATGCCGGTCTCCTCCGAGGCGCGGAGCACACCCTCGTCGGCGCGCACGGGAGCGCGGAGGACCAGTGCCGTCGCCTGCTGCGCCGCGAGCGAGTGCAGGAGCGCGGCGATATCCGCCGGGTCGCTGAGGCCGACACCGAGGACCAGCGCGCGCCGCATGGGCATCGCGTCGTCGAGCACGTCATGGATGACCACGGTCTCGATCTCGGTGTCCTGATCGGCGTTGCCGCTCACCACTTCGAGCAGCGTGGTTCCGAGATCTTCGATCACACGGCCGAGGCTGGCACGGGGCCGTGTCGTCAGTGACATGAGCACGAGGCCCAGGTTAGGCGTCGACGGGGGGAGACGAGGCTGTGGGGCACGACGAAATCGTATCCGGATTTCGTCGTGCCCCACAGATTCTGCGTCCGGATCGGCCTCAGAACGTGATCCACTCGGTCCGGGTCGTGACGGCCTCGAGCGCATCGGCGTGCGGCGTCACACCGATGCCGGGACCGGTCGGCACCGTCAGGGTGCCGTTCTCGACGACGAACGGGTCGGTGATGTCGCTCGTGTAGTAGCGGTTCGAGCCCGAGGTGTCGCCCGGCAGCGTGAATCCGGGGAGCGCGGCGAGGGCGACGTTGGCGGCCCGGCCGATCCCGGTCTCGAGCATCCCGCCGGCCCAGACGGGGATCTCGTTGGCGCGGCAGACGTCGTGGATGCGTCGAGCCTCGAGGTATCCGCCGACGCGTCCCGGCTTGATGTTCACGATCGAGCAGGCGCCGATCGCGATGGCGTCGGCGGCCGCGCGGGCCGAGACGATCGACTCGTCGAGGCAGATCGGCGTCTGCACGAGCGCGGCGAGCTGCGCGTGGCCGAGGAGATCCTCCTCGTCGAGCGGCTGTTCGATCAGGAGCAGGTCGAACGGGTCGAGCTTGGCCAGGTGCCGGGCGTCGCCGCGCCGGTACGCCGTGTTCGCGTCGACCTGGAGCAGGATGTCGTCGCCGAACCTCTCGCGCACCGCACGGACGGGCTCGATGTCCCAGCCGGGCTCGATCTTGAGCTTGATGCGCACGTACCCCTCGTCGAGGTACCCGCCTACCGCGTCGAGCAGTTCGGGGATCGAGTCCATGATGCCGACGGAGACGCCGCAGTCGACCGTGTCGCGGACGGCGCCGAGCTCACGCGAGAGTGGGACGCCGCTGGCGCGCAGCTCCGCGTCGAGGATGGCGAGCTCGAGGCCCGCCTTCGACATCCGGTGTCCCTTGAACTTCGCCAGGGCGGGGGCGATCTTCGAGGCGTCCAGGTCGGGGACCTGGGCCAGGGCCGGGAGCAGGAAGCGCTTGATGACGTCGAGGCTCGCCTCGACGTACTCGGAGGAGTACAGCGGGTCGCTCATCGCCACGCACTCGCCCCAGCCCTCCGCCTCGTCGGTGACGGCCCGCACCAGGATCGCCTCGCGGACGGTCTCGACCCCGAACGAGGTGCGGAACGGGGCCACCAGGGGCATCTCGATGACGCGGAGCTCGATTCCGGTGAGCTTCATGGGTTTTCTCCTCTGTCGATGGTGTACGTGCCCGTGCGGTCGAAGGACACGACCTCGGCGCCCTGCTCGAGCAGGGAGCCGAGGGTGTCGCGCACGGCGAGCCGCCACCGCGTCGCCCGTTCGGGATCGGTCGTGCGGAGCGTCTCGATGTCGCGTGGCAGCGACACCCGCACGAGCCGCGCCGCGGTCTCGTGCCGCGCGGGCCCGAGATCGGCGTCGACCGTGAGCAGATCGGCGCCCGCGGGCGCCTCGACGGCGGATGCTGTGCCACGGCAGGCGTCGGCCACGCGCGGATCGTGCACGTACCAGGTCACGAGCATCCGGTCGGTGTCGTCGCCGCCGTTGAGCGTGTCCGTCATCTGCCCGTAGAAGTTGCTGTGGTACGCCACCGGGGTCGCCGCGAG
Organism: Microbacterium sp. LWH11-1.2; assembly: GCF_038397745.1. Classification (NCBI taxonomy): domain Bacteria; kingdom Bacillati; phylum Actinomycetota; class Actinomycetes; order Micrococcales; family Microbacteriaceae; genus Microbacterium; species Microbacterium sp. LWH11-1.2. The sequence goes on from NZ_CP151636.1 coordinate 2,409,011, forward strand.
CTTGACCAGGTTGAAGTAGGCGTTGCGGCTGATGAGGGGGTCGAACGTCCAGGAGATCTCGTCGAGCTCCTGATCGATCGCCCAGGAGCGCTGATGGACCTTCAGGGCGAAGCCGACGCTGCGGCCCCGCATCCGCTCGGAGACGCCGGCGATGTGGCTGTGCAGGGCTCGTCGTCCCGGTGCTGCGAAGAAGCCGAAGCAGGCTCCGACGAGATCATCGCCTTCATAGGCCCCGCCGACGTAGCTGCCGGCTTTGGAGATCGCCCGGAGGGTCTCGACGTTCACGGGCGACTGGCTGCCGTCGGAGGCCCAGATGCTCTGGAACAGCCGGGCGACGTCGGCGAACTCGGCGACGGTGGAGAGGAGACGGATCTCCACTCCCGCGTCGGACGCGGCCGCCCTCGCGGCGTCCGCCGCGTCCTGGGCGGCGCTCTGCGGCACGGTGTGCATGGTGCTCATTCCTGTTCTCCCGCCAGGACGTCGGCGATGAGCGCCGTCAGGAGGGTCGTGCGTTCCGGGATCATCGAGACGACCACGTGCTCGTCGTCGGCGTGCGCCCCGCCGCCCACGGCCCCGAGGCCGTCGAGTGTGGGGATGCCGAGACCGGCGGTGAAGTTGCCGTCGGACGCGCCTCCGACCTCGACGCCGTCGAACGGCGTCAGGCCGGCATCGGCCGCGAGCCGGGTCGCCCGCGCGAACAGGGTGGCGGAGGTACCGGGCTCCATCGGGCGGCGGTTCGCACCGCCCTCGATCCGCACGACGGCGCCGTCGACGCTCGGTCCGATCGCACGGATCGCCTGATCGACCCTGTGCTGCTCCGCGGTCGTGCGCACCCGCACGTCGACGGCGAACGCCGCGTCGGACGGGACGGTGTTGGTCGTGTGCCCCGCATGCAGCAGCGTGGGGGTCACCGTCGTTCCGCGTTCCGCATCGCCGAGTCCGGCGACCGCCAGGATGAGGTGCGCCGCCTCGACCGCGGCGTTCACGCCGCGCTCCGGCTCGAGTCCGGCGTGTGCGGCACGGCCGGTCACCACGACGCGGTAGAGCGAGACGCCCTTGCGTGCGACCTTGAGCGCTCCGCCGTCGGCCGAGGCCTCCAGCACGAACACCGCGTCGCAGTCTCGCGCCTCCTCCTCGATCAGCGTCCGAGAGCTGGGCGAACCCAGCTCCTCGTCGCCGGTGATGAGGATGCTGATCCCGTCGCGGTCCGCAAGCGCCGCGGCGGCGTGCAGCGCCATCACGACCCCGGTCTTCATGTCGAAGCATCCGGGCCCGCGGAGGACCCCGTCCTGCACCTCGAACGGATGCGTCTGCAGCGATCCGAGCGGCCACACCGTGTCGTGATGACCGAGCAGCAGCACCCTCGGTGCGCCGAAGCGCCACCGCAGGTGGGTGCGCCCGTCGAGCACGATCCGCTCCGGCGCGACGCCGAGGATCCGCTCGCCCAGCTCTGCCGTCACGTCCGCGCTGCGGGCCACGGCGTCGAGGTCGGTCGACGGCGACTCGCAGGTCACGAGCGTCTCGATGTCCGCGACGAGCGTGTCGACGAGGAGCGCCTCCTGCGTGATCATCACGACACCTTCGGCGCTGCACGCACGCCGTAGTGCACGTACTTCTCACCCGTAGCGAGCGTATAGAAGACCAGGGCCTGCCACGCCTGCGTGCCCTCGGGGCGGATCACGAACTCGTTCTCGCGCACCGGGATCAGGTCATGCTCTTCGATGGGGTCGGGCAGGAGCGACGCGAGCGGTCCCGTGACGACCGTGCGCAGCCGCAGACCGCTGTCTTCGTCGAAGATCTCCATGCGCACGCCGGCGCGGTCGTAGACGCCGACGATGTCGGAGAAGTCGGCCTCGAACGGCTCGGCCGGCGGCGTCAGGTCGTCGGGCAGGTGCACATCGGCGAGCTCGGAGAAGATCTCGTCGAAGAGCTCGTCGTACAGGTCGCGCGTGTTCCCGCCGTTCGAGAGCAGCGTGACGGCGAGCCCTTCCTCGGGGAGGATGCGCAGGAACGACGACTGCCCGATCGTGTTGCCGTCGTGGCCGATGAGCTTCTTGCCGTCCCAGTCGAACAGGATCCACCCGACGCCCCAGGCGTCGCCGATCGAATACGGGTTGGGAACGGCGACCTGGCGCTCCTGCATCCGGGCGACGCTGTCCTCCGAGAGCACCCGGGTGCCGTCGGCCGACAGGCCACCGGTGAGGTGCAGGCGGGCGAACTCCAGGACGTCTGCCGTCGTGGAGTTGATCAGCCCTGCGGGACCCATCGAGCGCGGCAGCATCCATGCCGGGGCGAGCTCAGGCCGCCCGTCGTCGCCGATCGTGGTGTGCCCGCTGGCCGCGCGGAACATGATCGCCTCCTCCGGGAGGGTCGACGAATGCGTGAGCCCGAGCGGCGTGAACACGAGGTCGCGCATCGCCTGGTCCCAGGTCGTGCCCGTGAGCTTCTCGATGACCCGCCCCGCCAGCACGAAACCGGAGTTGCAGTAAGACATCGTCGCTCCGAGCGGATGGTTCTGCGCGACGCCGTCGAGGATCTCGACGTACTTCTCGAGGGTGTCGTCGCCGCGTCCGGTGTCGGTGAAGACGTCGCCGTCGATGCCGCTCGTGTGGCTGAGCAGGTGGCGCATCGTGACCGTGCGGGTGACCTCGGGGTCGGACGCCCGGAACTCCGGAAGGTACTGCACCACCGGAGCGTCGAGGTCGAGCAGGCCGTCGTCGACGAGCTTCATGGCCGCCGTCGCCGTCCAGACCTTGCCCATCGACCCGATCTGGAAGACGGAGTCGTCGGTCGTCTCGATGCCCGTGCGGACGTTGAGGATGCCGTGGTGCGCGAACACCGGCTCCTCGCCGAGGCGCAGGATGCCGAGCGTGGCGCCGGGGACGTGGTGCGCCTCGGCCAGGGTGCTGAGCCGCTGCTGCCAGCGGGTCGCGTCCAGCCGCGGACGGATGCGCGTTCCGGCAGGCGGGGCGTACTGCTCCACCCAGTCGACGATCCGCTGCGAGAAGTCGGCGCGGTGCGACGGCGGACCCGACAGCGGGAACAGGTGCGCACCACCGGGGTACAGCACGAGACGCGCCGGAACGTCGCGTTCGCGCAGCGCGGCGAACCACTGCTCGGCCTGCCCGACGGGGCAGCGATCGTCGGCGGCGCCGTGCAGGATCAGCGTCGGCGTGGTGACGCGATCGACCTGGGTGAAGGGCGACTGGGCCGCCAGCTTCTCCTGGTCGCGCCACGGAAGGCCGCCGTTCTCCTTGGCCGAGAGGTAGTGACCGACGTCCGACGTGCCGCCGACGCTGGAGAGGTCGCTGACCACGCCACCGGCCACGGCAGCGGCGAAGCGGTCGTCGCGTGACGTCAGGTAGCAGGTCATGAAGCCGCCGTAGCTGTAGCCCGTGACGCCCAGACGCGCCGGGTCGGCGATGCCCTCGGCCACGAGCTGGTCGATCGGCTCCAGGAAGTCGTTCGCGTCGTTGACGCCCCACCCTCCCGAGACGGCGCGGAAGAAGGCGTCGCCGTAGCCGTCGCTGCCTCGAGGGTTGATCGTGAGGATCGCCCATCCGCGGTTCGCGAGCAGCTGGTGGTACGGATGGGTGAGGTCGGCGGCGCCGTTCCAGGCGTTGTGCGGTCCGCCGTGGATGTCGAGCAGCAGGGGCAGAGGTCCCTGGGCATCGGGGTCGCGGCGCAGCCAGCCGGTGACGACGGTGCCGTCGGCGATCGTGAAGCGACGCTCCTCAGCCGGGGCGAGCGGGACGTCGACGGACCCGTACTCGGTGAGCGGGCGCAGGGTTCCGTCCGCGAGGTCGACCAGGCCCACTTCGCCGAAGGAGTCCGGGGTGGCCACGACGACCGCGGCCCGCGAGCCCGACACCGAGAGGCCGGAGACGTTGGTGGTCCCGGCGACGAGAGCCCGCGCCGCCGTCCCGTCGGCGGCGACCGAGTACAGGTGCGAATAGCCGTTGTCGCGCAGGCAGAACACCAGGCGCCCCGCATCGTCCTGCTGGGGCATGCCGCCGGGGTAGCCGGGACCGCCCGGCATCACGTTGCGGTCGAGCGCGGCGGCGAGGTCGACCGGCGCACCGCCATCGACCGGGAAGAGCAGCAGACCGGCGATGCCGATCGCGGTGTCGGTGCGTCCCGCCGCCACGACGTGCGCGCCATCGGCGGTCCACCCCGTGACCGAGGCCTGCGTGTCGGCGGATCCGAGTCGCACGGGTGCGGCGTTGGCATCCGTCGACGACGTGACGAAGACCTGGATCCGCATCGTCAGGTCGGCGTCATCGTCGGGCGCCGAGGAGAACGCGAGACGGGTGCCGTCGGGCGACCAGAAGGGATCGGTCGTGTGCGCGGTGCCGCGCGTGAGCACGGTGACGGCGCCGTCGTCCACGGCGACGACGTGGATCTGCTGGACGAGCGTGCCCAGGTTGCCGGCGCCGTCCGCCTTGTAGCCGAGACGGTCGGCGACCGCCGGCGCCGACCGACGCGCGAGGATCTTCGCCGTGTCGTCGCCGGGCAGCGCCGCGCTGTCGACGGGGGCGGCGAACGCGATGCGGGTGCCGTCGGGGCTCCACTGCGGGGATCCGGCGCCGAGCGGCAGCGACGTGAGTGCGCGCGGCTCACCGCCGTTCGCGGGGAGCAGCCAGAGCTGGGCGCCGCTGTCTCCGGCGCGGAGGAACGCGAGCCGGGTGCCGTCGGGGCTCCACACGGGAGACGAGTCCGCCGTGCCGTGCGTGAGGCGCACCGGAGCGCCACCCGCCGTCGGCACCTGCCAGAGGGAGCGCTGGTCCTTGTCGCCGTCGCGGTCGGTCGTCCGCAGCGCGTACACGATGCGCGAACCGTCGGGGGAGAGGGCCGGCTGCTCCGGCGAGGTGATCGCGAGGAAGTCGTCGATGGTCACGCGGCGGTTCATGGATGCTCCAATCGGATGGTCAGTTCACTGTGTCTGGTGCGAGGGGCAGCAGTGTTGTGTCGTCGGCCGAAAGGATCGCCGCCCTTTGGGAGTTCGGCACAGTGGTGTTCGGTGCAGTGGTGTTCGGTGCAGTGGTGTTCGGCGGCGTCCCGACCGGGAGGTCCGCTCCCGTGCCGGCGAAGTGGCAGGCGGCGCCCGCGCTCCCCGAGGGCTGCAAGGGCTCGGAGATGACGCAGAGCTGTCGATCCGGTCGCGCGGCGGGCCCGATCGGGCACCGCGGGTGGAAGCGGCATCCGCTGGGTGGCGCGTGCGGGTCGGGCGGCTCCACGGCGACGGGCGCGAGCGGATCGATGTCCAGCAGGCTGCCGTGGCGCGTGGGCGCAGAGGCGAGCAGCTCCTTCGTATAGGGATGCTGGGGATCGGCGAGCACCTGATCGGTCGGACCGACCTCGACGATCTTGCCGAGATACATCACCGCGATGTGGTCGCTGAGGTACCGCACCACCGCCAGGTTGTGCGAGATGAAGAGCATGGTCAGGTCGAGCTCGGCGCGCAGCGAGCGGACCAGGTTCAGGACGGAGCCCTGCACCGACACGTCGAGCGCCGAGGTGATCTCGTCGGCGATGATGACCTCGGGGCGCGCGGCGAGGGCGCGGGCCAGGGCGATGCGCTGACGCTGACCGCCGGACAGGGCCCCGGGCAGCGATGCCGCGCGCTCGGGATCGAGGCTCACGAGCTCGAGCAGCCGGGCGACCTCCGCACGTCGGGCTGCGGGCCTGCGGATGTCGCGGGGAAGCGCCTCGGCGATCGACTCGCCGATCGTCATCCTCGGGTCGAGTGAGGAGAACGGGTCCTGGAACACCATCTGGATGGGACGGTTCCGGCGGAAGCGGCGCACATCGACGCCGTCGAGGGTGATGGTGCCCTCGCTGATCGGAGAGAGGCCGATGGCGGCCCTGGCGAGCGTGGACTTGCCGGACCCGGACTCGCCGACCAGACCGACGACCGAGCCGGAGGGAACGACGAGGCTCACGCCGTCCACGGCCGTGAGTCCGGAACGGTGGGTTCCGAACCGCACGCTCACGGTGTCGAAGCGCAGTTCGCTCATCGGACGGCTCCTTCGTGCTGGGCGATCGGCAGGGCCGACGTGACCGCGGGGATCGCGGCGTCTGCGGCGGGGGCATCGCCGTCCACCGGATGCCAGCACGCGACGCGGTGGCCGCCGGCGTCGACGACGAGTTCGGGGTCGCTCTCGCGGCAGAGGTCGGTCGCGAGCGGGCAGCGATCGGCGAAGGCGCAGCCGACGGGGAACGCTCCCGGTGCGGGCGGGCGCCCGGGGATCATCTTGAGCGGCACCGAGCGGTCGGTGTCGAGCTCGGGCACCACGTCGAGCAGCGCGCGGGTGTACGGGTGCCTGGCCTCGGTGTGCAGCTGCGCGGCGGGCAGGTCCTCCACGATGCGTCCCGCGTACATCACGAGCACGCGGTCGCAGGTCTGCGCGATCACGGCGATGTCATGACTGATCAGCAGGATCGCCGCATCGGTGTCGCGTCGCACGCCCGCCAGCAGCTGCAGGACCTGGCGCTGGACCGTCACGTCGAGCGCCGTCGTCGGCTCGTCGGCGATGATCAGCTTCGGGTGGTTCATCAGTCCCATCGCGATCATGGCGCGTTGGCGCATGCCGCCGGAGAACTCGTGCGGGTACTGACGTGCGCGCCGAGCCGCCGCGGGAACGCGAACGGCCTGGAGGCGATCGACGGCGCGGGCCATCGCCTGGCTGCGGGTGACCTCCTGGTGCTCGGAGGCGGCTTCCGCGAGCTGCGACCCGATCCGCCTGGTCGGGTTGAACGAGGTCATCGGGTCCTGGAACACCATGGCCAGAGAGGTGCCGAGCAGGCTGCGCACCGAGCGCTCCGGCGCGTCGAGCAGCGGCGTGCCGCAGAACGCGAGCTGCGCCGCCGTGACCTGACCGGGACGCTCGATGAGCTGCGCTGCGGCGAGTGCGGTCAGGCTCTTGCCCGAGCCGGACTCTCCGACCACGCCGATCGCCTCGCCGCGCGAGACGGTGAAGCTCACTCCGCGCACGGGGGTGAGCCAGCCGTCGGGTCCGGGAAAGGACACGCGCAGGTCGTCGACGAGGAGCACCACGTCGTCGCCGCCGACCTGCGCGTGAACGGGGTCGCCCGTGCGGGCGGTGCGGGGAAGCCTGCGGCGACGGCGGGACGAGCGCCCGCCGATCACGGACGCGGCCGTCTCGCCGAGGAGGTTGAACGCGAGGCCGGCGACGATGACCGCGACGGCGGGTCCGATCGCCGCTGCCGGGTTCAGGTAGATGCGGTTCAGTCCCTCGCCGAGCAGGCGGCCCCAGTCGTAGGCGGGCACCTGCACGCCGAGGCCGAGGAACGACAGGCCGGCGAAGGCGAGCAGAGCCGATCCGGCGCTGACGGTCGCGTTGACGACGAGGGGCTCGCCGATGTTGGGCAGGACGTGCCGGATGAGCACGCGGACGCGGGAGACCCCGGCGACGCGTGCGGCCGAGATGAAGTCGCGGCCGGCGATCGAGGCGGAGAGGGTCTGGGTCAGGCGGGCGAACTGGGGCGCCATGGCGAAGCCGATCGCCAGGACCGCGCCGGTCGTGCCGACGCCGAAGATCACGGCGAGGAACAGGGCGAGCAGCAGGCCGGGGAACGCCACGGCGATGTTCACGGTCCCGGCGATGAAGCGTCCTGCCCAGCGCGGGAGCACCGACGGCGCCGTCCCGAGGAGGGTCCCGGCGGTGACGCCGATGAGGACGGCCAGCACCGCCAGCACGATCGACAGCTGCGTGGCGACCATGACCCTGGCCAGCACGTCGCGACCGAGGGAGTCGGTGCCGAGCAGGTGCGCGGCGCTGGGCCCCTGCATGATGGCCGTCGGATCGACCTGCTCGGCCTGCGGACCCCAGATGAGCGGGGCGAAGACGGCGGTCAGGGCGACGAGGATCACCAGCCCGAGCGCGGTGGCCCCGAGCGGGGAGCGGACGACGTCGAGCCATTTCGACTGCGCGGACATCAGGCCTCCCGGATCGTGGAGCGAGGATCGAGGAGTGCGAGCACCACGTCGATGATGAGGTTCACCAGGAGCACGCCGATGCCGTAGACGAGGACGATGCCCTGCACGACCGAGTAGTCCTTGGTGAGGATGGATTGCACGATCATCGTGCCGAGTCCCGGCCATGCGAAGACGTTCTCGACGAGCACGGTGCCGGCGACCATGCCGGTCAGCAGCAGCCCGGTGAGGGTCAGAGTCGCCGTCATGGCGTTGGGCAGCGCGTGACGCGAGTAGATGCGGCGTGGGGCGAGGCGCTTGGCGCGGGCGGTGCGGATGAAGTCCTGGCCGAGCACCGCGAGCACCTCCACGCGGATGATCCGGGAGAACACCGCGATCGGGCCGATGGCCAGGGCCAGCACGGGGAGGACGAGCGAGAGCGGTGCGGTGTTCCCCGCCACCGGGAACCAGCCGAGCGAGACGGCGAAGATGTACACGAGACCGACCGCGAGCAGGAACTCGGGGATCGCGGCCAGCACCACGCTCGTCGTCGCGAAGCCGAGCTCGAGTCCGCGCCGTCGTCCGCCGCGCGTGGCGACGGCCATCGTGACCCCGAGCGGCACCGCCACGAGGAGGACGAGCAGCACCGCCAGCAGAGCCAGCTGCAGGGTGGCAGGGAGCCGGGTCGCGATGATCTCGCTGACCGGCTGGCTCGTCAGCATCGACGTGCCCATGTCTCCGGTGAAGAGTCCGGTGATGTAGCGCACATACTGCACGGGGAGCGGCTGGTCGAGGCCGAGCGCCGCACGACGGGCCTCGACCAGCTCGGCGGGGGCGTTCATCCCGAGGGCGGCGCGGACCGGATCGCCCGGCACCAGGTGGATCATGAGGAAGGCAGCCGTGACCAGCACCCACACCGCGAGGACGAACTGCCCCCCGCGACGGACCAGGAAGGACAACCAGGGGTTGTCCGACCGTGCGGATCTGATCAATATCGCCTGCGTGGCGGTGGTGCTGGCCATCGGCTGCCTTCCGGTCTCACTCGTACATGCGGATCGACGCGGGGTCGATGCCGTCGTTCTCGATGAAGGTCGCCTTCTGCGCGTACGTCGAACGATCCTGGTTCGCGAACGGGATGACGCTCGTGGTGGCGTAGAGCGCCTGCTCCGCCTTGCCCCAGTCGTCGCATCCCTCGTCGCCGGCCTTGTTCGACGCGGCCGTGACCGCGGCCGTGTAGTCGGCGTTCTCGATCGACGCGAAGTTCGTGCCGTTCGGCGGCGTCGGGCCCGAGTAGAACGGCACGAGCATGCTGGGCAGGGACACCGTGATGGGTGCCGCGGAGACATCCCAGTCGCCGGTGACGAAGAGCGTCTCGCTGAGCGTGGGGGAGTCGGCCGACTTCACGGTGAGATCCACGCCCAGCTCCTTCCAGGTCGCCTGGATGAGCTCGGCACCGGCGTTGCCGGCGTCGCCCTGCAGCGAGGAGTAGATCATCCCCAGCTCGAGCCGCTTCCCGTCCTTCTCGCGGATGCCGTCCGAGCCGGCGATCCAGCCGGCGTCATCGAGCGCCTTCGCCGCCGCCTTCGCGTCGACCTCGGGGAGGAACCCGTCGACGACGTCGGCACGGCACGGGTTCGGCGAGATGGTGACGAGCCCGGTGGGCACCGTCCCGACTCCGCCGGTGAGCACCTGCCGCAGCTGGGGGAGATCCAGCGCCTGCATCAGGGCCTCGCGCACCTCTTGATCGGCGGTGGGGCGTCCCTCCGCCTGGTTGAAGATCATCTGGCCCACGGCGACGGGGAGCGCGGTCTTGAACAACCCGGCATCCTCCAGCCGCTTCGCGTCCGGTCCGATCACCAGGGCGGCGTTGACCTCGCCGGAGAGCAGCAGGTTGGTGGCCGTCGTCTCGTTGGGGACGACGCGGAACACCACCTTCTCGGGGAGCCCTGCCTGTTCCGGGTCCCAGTCGCCGGGGCCCCAGGTGAAGTCCTCGCGGCGGGTGAGGGTGTACTGGCTGTTGGGGATGATCTCGGTCATCGTGAACATGCCGGTCGCGCCCTCGCCCTTGGCGAGCGCGTCCGGGTCGTCGAGCACGGTGCCGCAGACGATCGCGATGCTGCCGATGTTCTGGAGCAGGAACGAGTCGGGACGGCCGCTCGTGACGGTGACGGTCCCGGCGTCGTCGTCGCCCACGGCCGACGTGCCCGGCTGCACCTGAAGGCCGACGAGCGGGGAGCCGTTCGCCGGGTCTCCGATGTGGCTGATGTTCGCCGCCACGTCGGTCGCGGTCAGTGGCGTCCCGTCCTCGCAGGTGACGCCGTCGCGCAGGGTGAACGTCGCCGTCGTGGTGTCCGCCTCCCACTCCGAGGCGAGGCCGGACACCACGCTCCCGTCGTCCTGCACCTCGACGAGGCGCGAGTACAGGAAGCGGTCGATCGACCTGGCCACGGACATGACCGTGATCAGCGGATCGAGGCTGCCCGGATCGGTGGAAATGACGGTGGTGAAGGTCTTCCCCTCCGCGAGGGCGCCCGTGTCACCGCCCCCGCCCGGCGAGGCGCCGGACGCGGCGCACGAGGTGAGAGCGAGCGCGGCAGCGCCCATGAGAGCGACCAGCGAGGTACGAGAACGCATCTGTTGCCTCCAGCAGGGGTGGGTGGTGCTTCGGGTGGGATCGGGTCTTTCAGAGGGTGAGCGAGCGGATGTGCTCGACGGCGACGCACGCGGCTCGGCCGATCGACGCGTCGACGGCAGGCAGGCGCTCGGCGAGCGAGTCGGCGCGGGTGAACACCGCGACCGCGTACTGCCGTCCGTCGGGATAGGTGACGACGCCGGCTTCGTTGCGCCACGCGGGGACCGTTCCGGTCTTCGCCGCGATCTTCACCTCGGAGGGGAAACCGGAGGAGAGCCGATGCGGCCAGATCTGCTGCGCCATGATCTCGCGGGCGGCGGCGGATGCCGCGGCGGGCGCTGCCGTGTCCGTCCACAGGGCGTTCAGCAGCGTCGTCACCTCGCGCGGCGTGGATGCCGACGTGCGTGCGGGCTCCAGGACGCCCAGGCTCCAGATCTGCTCGGGGGTCGCGCCGGCCAGCAGCTCGTCGAGATCGCTCCCCGGCGAGCCGCCGAGGTCGGCGATCACCGAGTCGAACAGCTCCTCGCAGCATCCGACGAGATGCGTGCCCTCGAGCCCGAGGTCGGTGATCACCTGCCGGACGGCCTCGGCGCCGACCCGGTGGTAGATGACGTCGGTCGCCGCGTTGTCGCTCATCGACATCATGTTGAGTGCCAGGTCGCGCCAGCTCGCCTCGACGTCGTCGGCGAACCCGGCGGTGCCGACCCCGCCGATCCGGTAGCGCGACGTCACGGTGGTGCGCCCGACGGGATCGAGCTCTCTCGACTCCACGGCCCGCACGTAGGCGGTGAGCACGAGGATCTTGAACACCGAGGCGAGCACGACCGGCTCATCGGCGCGCACGCTCACCTCCGGCCCGTCCACGACGCCGATCTCGGCGGCGTGGAGGAAGCCGACGGCGCCGGCCTGCGTGAAGATCTCGGCGATGTCCGTGGTCTCGACGGTCGGCGCGCTCATGCGTCGACCCGACGGTCGGCGCGACCCGTGTGCAGGTAGAGCGCGCGGCCGGACCCGTCGTCTCCGACGAAGGCGTGCGGCATGTGCATTCCCCGTTCGGGGACGGCGGGAACGAGGCTGTCGCCGTTCCACCCCACCAGCTCGACGGGCTCAGGCGCCGGGCCGAGCTCGGCGAAGATGCCCTTCATCGTCCGCTCGAGCCAGATCCGGCCTTCCTCGTCCTGTCGCACGACGGAGTCGGAGACCGAGGACGAGTACGTGCCGAGGATGCGCTCCAGGTCGACATCGACCGGCGAATCCGGCGGCACGGGGAGGGCGGGCATCGTGACGCCGGCGATCTCACCGAGGATCTTGGTCATCAGGGTCGCGTAGAGCGAGACGGGCGATCCGCCGTTGGTGAGGATCACGACGGCGACGCCGGTGCCAGGGACGATGCGGAGGAACGCGCTCTGGCCGATCGTGCCGCCGTCGTGCCCGACGACCGGGCCGCCCTCCCAGTCGAAGATCTCCCAGCCCAAGCCCCAGGCGTTGCCCATCAGGCCGAGGTCGGGGAGCTCCACCTGGCGCTCCTGCATGGCCCGGACGCTCTCCGCCGACAGCACCTGCGTGCCGTCGGGGCCCGTGCCGCCGTCGATGTGCATGCGGGCGAAGCCGAGGAGGTCACGTGCCGTCATCGCGAGCATCGATCCCGCCGGGGCGTTGGAGCGCACCAGACTCCAGACCGGAGCCGGCTCCGGCACATCGCTGCCTTCGACCGGGATGTGGCCGAGAGCCGCACGGAACATGATCGCCTGCGAGGCGTCGGTCGCGACGTGGGTGAGCTTCAGCGGTCCGGCCAGGTGCTCGTGGAGCGCACGGTCGAACGGCGTGTCCCTGAGCACCTCGATGATCCGGCCGAGCACCACGAACGCGGCGTTGTTGTAGGAGAAGCGCTCGCCGGGGGCGAAGAGCTGCGGTGCATCGGCGATCGCCGCGAGGTACTTCTCGACGCAGTCGTCGCCGACGCCGGTGTCGATGAAGAGGTCGCCCTCGAAGCCGCTCACGTGGCTGAGCAGCTGACGCGTCGTGATCGCGCTCGCGGCGGCGTCGTCGGCGATCGTGAACGCCGGGACGGTGTCGCGCACGGGTGCGTCGAGGTCGAGGAGTCCCTCGTCGACGAGCTGCATGATCAGGGTCGTGGTCCAGGTCTTGGTGATCGAGCCGATCTGGAAGACCGAGTCGACGTCGGCCTCGACGCCGGTGTTCTTGTTCAGGATTCCCGCGGCGGCGGTGAAGACCTCCCCGCCGGCGAGGATGCCGACGGATGCGGCGGGGACGTTGTCTGCGGCGATGAGCTCCGCGAGGTTCTCCTGCACCCAGGTGCCGATCTCGGACAGCGTGGACATGTGCGCTCCTCTGCAAGGAAGGGATCAGCGGCCGGGAGACCGTCGACGATGGGCCCGAGACTATGCGTCCCTCGGATTCGGGCGTTTGTTCGGGGGGACGAGACTTCGTGGTGTGTTCGTACGCAGCGACCAAAGCCGCGGAGCGTCCCTATTCGTACATCCGGATCGACGCCGGATCGATGCCGTCGTTCTCGACGAAGGTCGCCTTGTAGCCGTAGGTCCCGGTGAGCTGATCGGCGTAGGGCACGACGGTGGTCGAGGAGAGCAGCGCCTTCTCGGCGGTGTTCCAGTCGTCGCAGCCTGCCGCACCCGTCTTGTCGGATGCCGCCGTCACCGCGGCCGTGTACCCGGCGTCCTCGATCGACGCGAAGTTCGTCCCGTTCGGCGGTGTCGGCCCGGAGTAGAACGGGATGAGCATGTTCGGCAGCGAGACCGAGATCGGCACGGCGGAGACATCCCAGTCGCCGGTGGCGAAGAGGGTCTCGCTGATCGCGGGGATATCGCCGCCCTTCATGCTGAGGTCGACGCCGAGCTCCTTCCAGGTCGCCTGGATCAGCTCGGCCGCGGCGCTGCCCGCGTCGCCCTGCAACGAGGAGAACAGCAGGTGCAGCGCGAGCCGCTCGCCGTCCTTCTCGCGGATGCCGTCGGAGCCGACGACCCACCCGGCATCGTCGAGCGCATCGGCCGCAGCATCCGGGTCGGCCTTCGGCAGGAACCCGTCGACCAGATCGGCGCGGCACGGGTTCGGCGAGATGGTGACGAGACTCTTCGACGCGGTCCCCTCCCCGCCGGTGAGGATCTGGCGGAGCTGATCGAGATCGAGAGCCTGAACGAGCGCCTCGCGCACCGCCTGATCGGCCGTGGGGCGTCCCTCTGCCTGGTTGAAGATCACCTGCCCGGCGGCGACGGGAAGGTCGGTGCGGAACATCCCGGCATCGTCGAGGCGCCTCTTGTCCGGGCCCAGGACCACGGCGGCATTGGCTTCCCCGGCGAGGATCAGGTTGGTCGCGGTGGTCTCGTTCGGCACGATGCGGAACACGACCTTCTCCGGGAGTCCTGCCTGCTCCGGGTCCCAGTCGCCGGGTCCCCAGGTGAAGTCCTCGCGTCGGGTGAGCGTGTACTGGCTGTTCGGGATGATCTCGGTCATGGTGAACATCCCGGTCGCGCCCTCGCCCTTCGCGAGGGCGTCCGGATCGTCGAGCACGTCACCACACACGATGGCGATGCTGCCGACGTTCTCGAGCAGGAAGGCATCCGGACGCCCGCTTGAGACCGTGACGGTGCGTGCGTCGTCATCGCCGACGGCGACCGTCCCCGCCTGCACCTGCTGTCCGACCATGGGCGAGCCGTTCGCCTCATCGCCGATGTACGAGATGTTGGCGGCGACGTCGGTCGCGGTGAGCGATGTCCCGTCCTCGCACGTGAGTCCCTCGCGCAGAGTGAAGGTCGCCGATGTGGTGTCGGACTCCCACTTCTCGGCGAGACCGGCGACGATGCTGCCGTCGGTCTGCATCTCGATCAGCCGCGAGTAGAGGAACCGATCGATGTTCCGCGCGTACGACATCACGGTGACCAGCGGATCGAGGCTCCCCGGATCGGTGGGGATGATGCTGACGAACGTCCTGCCCTCGGCGAGCGCGCCCGTGCCGCCCTGATTCGACGCCCGCGGTCCCGCGCAGGAGGTGAGGACGAGAGCGGTGACGCCGGCGACGGCGACCATGACGGCGCGGGAACGCATCCGGGCGATCATGCGTCGACCCTCCGTCCGACCCGGCCGGTATGCAGATAGAGCGCTCGCCCGGTGCCGTCGTCGCCGACGAAGGCGTGGGGCACGTGCATACCGAGTTCGGGGACCCGAGCGATCAGGCTGTCGCCGCGCCAGCCGACGAGCTCGGTCGGCTCGGGCGCCGGGTCGAACTCCGCGAAGACGCCCTTCATGGTCCGTTCGAGCCAGATCCGACCGTCGTCGTCGAGGCGGACGGTCGAATCGGAGACCGAGGAGGAGTAGGTGCCGAGGATGCGGTCGAGATCGACGTCGACCGGAGCCTCGGAAGGCACCGGGAGCGGCGGCACCTCGACGCCTGCGACCGCGCCGAGGATCTTCGTCATGAGGGTCTGGTAGAGCGCGGCGGAGGCGCCGCCGTTGGTGAGGATCGCGACCGCGACCCCGCTGCCCGGGACGATCCGCAGGAACGCCGTCTGGCCGATCGTGCCCCCGTCGTGCCCGATCACCGGCCCGCCCGCCCAGTCGAAGATCTCCCAGCCGAGGCCCCAGGCGTCACCCATCAGGCCCAGCTCGGGAACATCCACCTGGCGCTCCTGCATCGCGCGGACGCTCGCAGCGGAGAGGATGCGGCTGCCGTCGGGCGCGAGCCCTTCATCGAGGTGCAGACGCGCGAAGCCCAGCAGGTCGCGCGGTGTCATCGCGAGCATCGCGCCGGCGGGCGCATTGGAGCGCACCAGGCTCCAGACGGGGGAGGGCACGGGCTCGCCGCCGTCTTCGGCGTCGACGTGACCGAGCGCCGCGCGGAACCGGATCGCCTGCGAGGCGTCGGTGGCGACATGCGTGAGGCCGAGCGGGTCGGCCAGGCGCTCGCGGAGGACGTGGTCGAACGGCTTGCCGCGCAGCACCTCGATGATGCGGCCGAGCACCACGAACGCGTCGTTGTTGTACGAGAAGCGCTCGCCGGGGGCGAACAGCTGCGGGGCATCGACGATCACGGCGAGATACGTCTCGACGCAGTCGTCGCCGACACCGGTGTCGAGGAAGCTGTCGCCCTCGAAGCCGGCGACATGAGACAGCAGCTGCCGGGTGGTGATGGTGCTCGCCGCCGCCTCGTCGGCGATGGCGAACGCGGGGAGGGTCTGGCGGACGGGGGCGTCGAGGTCGAGCAGCCCCTCGTCGACGAGCTGCATGATGAGGGTCGTCGTCCAGGTCTTGGTGATCGAGCCGATCTGGAAGAGGGAGTCGACGTCGGCCTCGACGCCGGTGTTCCTGTTCAGGATGCCGGCCGCCGCGGTGACGATCTCGCCGTCGGCGAGGATTCCCACGGAAGCGGCGGGGACCTGATCGGCGGTGATCAGGTCGGGGAGATTGTCGTGCAGCCAGGTGCCGATCTCGGACAGCGTGGACATGTGCGCTCCTGTTCAACGAGCGCCGTCGGTCGGGTGAGGACGGCGATGGGCCGAGACTATTCGCGACTCACGGCTCCACCCGTTGTGCGGAGGGACCACAGTTCCTCGTCCCGGCGTTGGCTCCGCACAATGCGGATCGGCATCAGCGCCGACGCACCGCGCGCAAGCCCAGGTGCAGCAGTTCGGGTCCGCCTTCCGAGGGATCCAGCGTGCGGCCGACGGCCTGACCGTCGTCGGTGATCAGCGCGCCGTCGGCGCGCACCCGAAGCCGCATCGGGGGACGGGGAGGGATACCGAGCGCAATGATCTGAGGCGAGAACACCATCGCGAAATCGAGCGCGTCGCCGACCCTGGTCACGTCGTAGTGCCACTGGCCGGCGTCGTAGGTGCCGGTCAGCTCGTCGAGCGTGTCGGGCGATCGGAGCTCCGTCCCGGCGGATGTCGTCGAGACGCCCCGCAGATGTTCGAAGCACCAGTCGACGATCCGCGAGCCCAGGGCTTTTCCGCCGCCGCTGTTGGTGAGCACCGTGATGGCGAGGTCATGGTCCGGCGCGAGAAGGAACTCGCTGATCTGGATGTCGGAGATGTTGCCGCCGTGCATGACGACTCGGGCGTCGCCGTGATGGGTGAGCAGCCAGGGGTGGCCGATGGCTTCGACAGGCGGTCCGGCGCTCAGCTGCGGCTGCTGCATACGCAGGCGGGTCTCCTCACCGACCGGTGCGGTGCCCTCGGTCTCGCCGCGCAGGTGAAAACGTGCGTAGCGGAGCTGGTCGCCGACGGAGGACACGATGCCGCCTTCGGCGTTCATGTCGCGGGTGATCCCCCAGAGGGGGAAGGGTGCCATCGTGCCGTCCTCGCCGGGCACGTGCCCGACGGCGTGCGGGCGGGTGATCACCTCCCACGGGAAGAAGAAGGTCTCCGTCATGCCGAGCGGATCGAGGACGATGCGCTGCACCGCCTCCTCGAAGGTCTGGCCGGTCACGACCTCGATGACCCGGCCGAGCAGACGCATCCCTGCGTTGCTGTAGGAGGCGATGGTGCCGGGGGAGAAGAACTGGGGGAGCGACCCGTACGTCGCGATGTTCCGCGCGAGCGCCTCGTCGCCCCACCCCGGCAGCTCGTCCGCATCGCCCAAGAATCCTCCGGAGTGCGTGAGGAGATGCCGGATGCGGAGGCTCTGCGCCGCGGTCTCGTCCGCGAGTCGCAGGTCCGGGAGCACGTCGATCACGTGGGTGTCGAGCTCGAGCAGCCCGTTCTCGATCAGGTGCATCGCAACCGTCCCGGTGAACGTCTTCGAGGTCGACCCGATCTGGAAGAGCGTGCTCTCCGTCACCGGGGCGCCGGTGTCGGCGGCGGCGACCCCGGTCGTCAGCACATGCTCCTGATCGCCGTCGACGATTCCGATCACCGCGCCGGGGACGCCGAGTTCCCGGGCGCTCTCGTCGAGCAGGGCCTGCAGTCCGTCCCCCATCAGGCTTCTCCTCGCACGGCCCGCCCGGGATATGCCGCGGTCAGCATATGACCGTCTTCGATCACGGCGTTCCCGTGCACCAGGAGGTGCCTGATCCCCTGGGATGGGCGCGTCGGGTCGAGATAGGTGGCCCGATCCGTGACGGTGACGGGATCGATCACGACCACGTCGGCGTCGGCGCCGATCCCCAGATGTCCCTTGCGGCGCATCGCGGGCGCCGTCTCATCGAGCACGCGGGCAGGGAGATAGGCGCAGCGGCGGAAGGCCTCGAGCCAGGTCCAGGCGCCGGACTCCCGCACCATGAGCCGGAGCGACTTGCTGAACGTGCCGGCGGTGCGCGGATGCGTCTGGCCGCCGGAAGGCAGGGGCCACTCCCGCTGCTCGCGCGCGGCGGGAACCCCATCCCGCGCGGCCCAGAACACCGGCATCGCGTCGCTGGCCACGATCGAATCGGGGAAGGCGAGCGAACGGTGCAGGTGCGCGCGATCGACGGGGTCCTCTTCATCGAGGAAGGTGACGATGCAGGCGGCTGCGGGGTCGGTCGCGCGGATCTCGCGGAGCTGCCGCTCGTCGGCGATGCGCTCGCCGGTCTCGACGAGCACCAGGGCCGACGGCGTGATCCCGAGGCCAGGAAGCTTCTCGGGCGCGAGGAAGAAGGCGCCGATCGCGGTGCTCCCCGCGCCGTACGGATATGCCTCGACGGTGACGCGCGAGCCCGCGGATCTGGTCGACTCGAATTGCGCCAGCACGCGATCGATGTGCCGCAGTGACGTGCTGTTCACATGGCAGTGGTGCATGGCCGCGCCCGTCTCGCCGGCGGCGCGCAGAAGCTCCTCGGTGCCGTCGATCGGGGTGTCGGGGTCCGCCTCGATCAGCTCGCGGACATGGGTGAAGGTCGGGGCGCCGGCGGACGCCGCGAGGCGGGCGACATCCAGATACTCGTCGGGGTCGGTCCGCGGGGCGTACCCCATGAGGACGCCGATGCCGAGCGCACCGCGCGTCAGCTCGTCCTCGAGCAGGCCCAGCCATCGGCGGCGCTCGGTCGGGCTCGATGTGCGCTGCCACTCCTGGTCGCCGAGGAGCTCCATCGAGGCGTGGATGTCCGGCTCGGGGAGCCGGTCGAGGTGCGCGTACGCACGGGCCTGCGCCCAGGATGCCGAGAAGCCGTAGTTGAGCGGTCGCCCCTCCGCCTCGGCGCGAGCGATCGCGTCGTCGACGGGCATGAGACCCGCCTCCAGGTCGAGCGCGGTGGTCACCCCGTCCATCGCCTGCAGGCGCTGGCCCGCGATCGAGTGCACGTGGCTGTGCAGGTCGACGAAGCCCGGGCCGACGATCAGGCCGCCGACGTCGATCACGACGGCATCCGTCGGAGCGACGAGGTCGAGACCGATCGCCGCCACGCGCCCGTCCGAGATCAGCACGTCCGCGATGCGATCCGTGTCGGTGCCAGGGTCGATGACGCGCCCGCCGCGCAACAGAGTGTCCACACGATCACCGTTCCATGCCGGCGCCGATCCATCCGGTGCGTCCGCACGAAACCCGCCTGCGAATCCGGTGCGATCCGACAACGCACGGAATGCTCCGGCGTCTGCGGACGCCCCCACCGGACCCGCGAAGATGCACTCGACCGGTCGGGGAGACATAATGAAGGGACGATGTGACCGTGCACATGCAAGGAGGCCTGCGATGTCCACCGCCTCCGAGCGTGCCCGGATGCCGAGCATCCGCGACGTCGCGCGTCTGGCGGGTGTCTCGCATCAGACCGTGTCCCGGGTGCTGAACGATCACCCGAGCATCCGCCCGGAGACGAAGGCCAAGGTCCTCGACGCGATCTCCGTGCTCGACTACCGCCCGAACCTCGCGGCGCGCGCCCTCGTGACCAGCAAGTCGAACATGCTGGGGATCCTCTCCGCGACGATCGGCGAGTTCGGTCCGACATCGTCGATCGCGAGCATCGAGGATGCCGCGCGGGAGGAGGGATACTCCGTCTCGACGCTGAACCTCGCCGACACGACGCCCGAGGCGATCGGCACGGCGGTGCGGCAGCTGGCGCGGGAGCAGGTCGACGGCATCGTCGTGCTCGCCCCGCAGGTGCGCGTCTTCCACGTCCTGCGCGGGATGTCGCTGGACATCCCCTTCGTCAACCTGCAGACGGCATCCGGCTCCGACGGCGTGAGTCTCTCCGCGGATCAGGTCGCCGGTGCGCGCGCGGCGACGGAGCACCTGATCGCCCTCGGCCACAGCGACATCCTGCACCTGGCAGGCCCGCAGGACTGGATCGAGGCGGAGTCCCGCATGCGCGGATACCTCGACGGGCTGCGGGAGGCGGATCTGCCCACGTTCCCGCCGATCCGCGGTGACTGGACGGCGGACTTCGGGTACTTCGCGGGGCAGGAGCTGTCGCGCCGCCGCGACTTCACGGCGGTGTTCGCCGCCAACGACCTGATGGCGATCGGTCTGATGCACGGATTCCGCGACGCCGGGGTCCGTGTGCCGCACGACGTGAGCGTGATCGGATTCGACGACATCCCCGTCGCAGCGCACGTCGCGCCCACGCTGAGCACGGTGCATCAGGACTTCCCGGAGCTCGGGCGGAGGGCCGTCCGCATCCTCCTGGCGCAGATCCGCAACGAGCAGGTGCCGGAGTTCGGCCCGCTCAAGACGCTCCTGCGTGCCCGCGAGTCGGCCGCATCACGGTAGCGACACGAATTCTGCACGCGGACTTGACAGCGGTCCCTCGTGCGGGGACGATGTAATCCAATGTGAACGGTCACATCGAAGGTGACCGCACGTCTGCAAGGAAAGATCCGTGAGCACCACAGCAACGTTGCCGACAGTGTCAGGCCCCATCCTCGAGATGCGCAGCATCACGAAGGAGTTCCCGGGGGTCAAGGCACTCGCCGACGTATCCATCACCGTGCGCGCCGCCGAGATCCACGCGATCTGCGGCGAGAACGGCGCCGGGAAGTCCACTCTCATGAAGGTGCTGTCGGGGGTCTACCCCTACGGGACGTACGAGGGCGAGATCCTGCTCTACGGCGAGGAGCAGCGCTTCAAGGACATCGTCGCCAGCGAGCAGGCCGGCATCGCGATCATCCACCAGGAGCTCGCGCTCATCCCCGAGCTCTCCGTCACCGAGAACATCTTCCTCGGCAACGAGATCCGCCGCTTCGGCCGCATCGACTGGCAGGCGCAGAAGCAGCGGGCCGCCGAGCTGCTCGCCCGCGTCGGGCTGAACGAAGACCCCGACGTGCAGATCAAGACGCTCGGCGTCGGCAAGCAGCAGCTCATCGAGATCGCGAAGGCGCTCAACAAGGACGTCAAGCTCCTCATCCTCGACGAGCCGACCGCCGCGCTGAACGAGAACGACTCGCAGCACCTGCTCGACCTGATCCTCGGTCTGAAGGCCAAGGGCATCGCGTCGATCATGATCAGCCACAAGCTCAACGAGATCGAGCAGATCGCCGATGAGATCACGATCATCCGCGATGGGCGCACGGTCGAGACGCTCGACATCTCGCGCGGGGAGATCAACGAGGACCGCATCATCCGCGGCATGGTCGGCCGGTCGCTGGAGAGCCGCTACCCCGACCGCACGCCCGACATCGGAGAGGTGTTCTTCGAGGTGAAGGACTGGTGGGTGCAGCATCCGACCGTCTCCGAGCGCATGGTCGTCAAGGGCTCGAACCTCAACGTCCGCCGCGGCGAGGTCGTCGGCATCGCCGGTCTCATGGGCGCCGGGCGCACCGAGTTCGCGATGAGCATCTTCGGCCGCTCGTACGGCACGTTCCTCTCGGGGACCATGATCAAGGACGGCCAGGAGGTGGTCCTGCCCGACGTCGCCTCCGCGATCAAGCACGGTCTCGCCTACGTGAGCGAGGATCGCAAGTCGCTGGGGCTGAACCTCCTCGACACCATCAAGCGGTCCGTCGTCGCCGCCAAGCTCTCGAAGATCTCCCGCAACGGAGTCGTCGACGCGCGCCAGGAGTTCTCGGTCGCCGACGACTACCGCAAGGCGCTGCGGATCAAGACACCTTCGGTCGAGGAGGGCGTCGGAAAGCTCTCGGGCGGCAATCAGCAGAAGGTCGTCCTGGCCAAGTGGATGTTCACGGATCCTGACCTGCTGATCCTCGACGAGCCCACCCGCGGCATCGACGTCGGAGCGAAGTACGAGATCTACGCGATCATCAACCAGCTCGCGGCGCAGGGCAAGGGCGTCATCGTCATCTCCAGCGAGCTGCCGGAGCTGCTGGGCATCTCCGACCGCATCTACACCGTCTTCGAAGGTCGGGTCACCGACTGCATCCCGGCCGATCAGGCGACACCCGAGGCCCTCATGCGCAGCATGACGTCCGCGACCCAGAAAGCATCCGCATGACCACCGAATCCACCCCCGCGAAGACCGGGTTCCACTTCAAGGACATCACCAAGATGTTCGGCGGCGGCGGAACGTCGACGCTGCGTCAGTTCGGCATCCTCGGCAGCCTGATCGTCATCATCGTGCTGTTCGAGATCCTGACCCTGCTGCGCAACGGTCCGAACGGTGCGACTCTCACCTCGGGCAACCTGATCAACGTCATCAACCAGTACTCGTTCATCCTGATCCTCGCGATCGGCATGGTGATGGTGATCATCATGGGGCACATCGACCTCTCGGTCGGCTCCGTGGCCGCGTTCACCGGCATCATCGTGGCGAAGTCGATGGCGGAGTGGAACCTCCCCTGGCCGCTCGCGATCCTCCTCGGCCTCGCCGTGGGAGCCGCCGTCGGCGCCTGGCAGGGATTCTGGGTCGCCTACGTCGGCGTACCGGCGTTCATCGTGACGCTGGCCGGCATGCTGTTCTTCCGCGGTGCGCAGCAGTGGATCGGCGATGCGCAGACCATCCCGGTCCCGAAGGGCTTCCAGATCATCGGAACGGGCTACCTGCCCGAGATCGGGCTTCCGCTGCCGTTCAACATCCCGACCATGCTGCTCGCGCTCGTCGCCGTCGCCTGGCTCGTGTTCTGGGAGATCCGCACCCGCCGCGTGCAGCGCAAGATGGGATCCGACCGCGCGCCCGTCTGGGTGAGCGTGACCAAGGTCGTGCTGCTCTCGGTCGTCGTCCTCGCCGCCGCCTGGATGTTCGCCACCGGCCGCCCGGGCACGAGCTTCCCGGTTCCGGGTCTCATCCTGCTCGCTCTCGTGATCGTGTACACCTTCATCACGAGCAACACCGTGTTCGGCCGCCACATCTACGCGGTCGGCGGCAACCGGCAGGCCGCCCGCCTGTCGGGTGTGAAGGACCGCTGGGTCGACTTCTTCGTGATGATGAACATGTCGATGCTGGCCGCCCTCGCCGGCATGATCTTCGTCGCCCGCTCGCAGGCGTCCGGTCCGAACGACGGAACCGGCTGGGAGCTCGACGCGATCGCCTCGGTCTTCATCGGCGGCGCGGCCGTCGCCGGCGGCATCGGCACCGTGATCGGCTCGATCATCGGTGGTCTCGTCATGGCGTTCCTCAACAACGGCCTCGCGCTGCTCGGCCAGGGTGCCGACGTCGTCTCGATGATCAAGGGCCTCGTGCTCCTCATCGCGGTCGGCATCGACGTCTGGAACAAGCAGCAGGGCCGCCCCTCGCTCATCGGCTTCATGACCCGCCGGTTCGGTCGCAAGGAAGACCCGGCGCTGCAGACCTTCGAGCCCAACAAGACCTACCAAGCCCCACCCGTCGACAAGACGAGCGGACAGTAGGGGTCGAATCGCGTTCGCACGCGTGAGACGACCTTCACACACCAGAGAAAGAGATCACATGAAGAAGATTCTTCTGTCGGCGACAGCGCTTGTCGTCGCGGGCGCCTTCGCCCTCACCGGCTGCTCCTCGGAGCGCGGCGGGGACACCGGTGGATCGGGGGAGGAGACCGCCAAGGGCTTCGACGCCGGTGCCACGATCGGTGTCGCCCTCCCGGACAAGACCTCGGAGAACTGGGTCCTCGCCGGTCAGCTGTTCACGGACGGTCTCGAGAAGGCCGGCTTCAAGGCAGACGTGCAGTACGCACCGGCCAGCAACACGGTCGCCGAGCAGCAGAACCAGATCCAGGCGATGGTCACCAACGGCGCCAAGGTCATCATCATCGGCGCGAAGGACGGCAAGCAGCTGGCCACGCAGGTGCAGGCGGCCAAGGACGCCGGCGCCACGGTCATCGCCTACGACCGTCTGATCGAGAACACCGAGGCCGTCGACTACTACGTCGCCTTCGACAACTTCAAGGTCGGTCAGCTCCAGGGCCAGGCTCTGCTCGACGGTCTCGCCGAGCGTGCCGGTCACGAGGCTCCGTACAACATCGAGCTGTTCTCCGGCTCGCCGGACGACGCGAACTCCGCGGTCTTCTTCGACGGCGCCATGGAGGTCCTGCAGCCGAAGATCGATGACGGCACGCTGAAGGTCGTCTCCGGCCAGACCGAGATCGCCCAGACGGCGACCGAGGGATGGCTCGCCGAGAACGCCCAGAACCGCATGGACACGCTCCTGACCGGTTCGTACAGCGGTGACACCGTCCTCGACGGCGTCCTCTCGCCGAACGACACGCTGGCTCGCGCCATCATCACCTCGGTGCAGCAGGCCGGCAAGCCGGTCCCGGTCGTCACGGGTCAGGACTCCGAGGTCGAGTCGGTCAAGTCGATCATGGAGGGCATCCAGTACTCCACGATCAACAAGGACACCACGCTCCTCGTCGAGCAGTCGATCAAGATGGTCGGCCAGCTGCAGAAGGGCGAAGAGGTCGACGTCAACGACACCGAGTCGTACGACAACGGCGCCAAGGTCGTCCCGGCGTACCTGCTCGAGCCGCTGATCGTCACGAAGGAGAACGCGGCCGAGGCGTACGCCAACGTCCCGAGCCTCCTCGAGATCGTGAAGTCGTACCAGTAAGACACCCGCCCTCTTCGAGGGCATCGCACGAGCCGTCCGGATCTCCTCCCTCGGGAGCGGTCCGGGCGGCTCGTCGCCGTTCGGGCGGACGGAGATCAGATCGCCGCGCCGTCGATCTCTCGCAGCCGGAGCTGCAGTGCGAGGACCAGACGGAGATCCGCATCGTCGATGTCGATGACCTCGGCGATGCGCCGGAGTCGGTGGCGCAGGGTGTTCGGGTGCAGCATCAGGAGCTCTGCGGCGCGCGCGACGTCGTGGTTCGCGCCGATCCAGCGGCTGAGGCTCTTGACGTAGTCGGTGCCGTTGGCCGCATCGTGCGCCAGGAGCGTCCGGAGCGGCTCGCCCGAGACGAGTTCGCTCTGACCGAGGCTCGAGTGGATCTCCATCAGGAGCAGTCCGGGTCCGAGGCGTTCGTGCAGGCCGATCTCGCCGTGTCCCGGCATGTGCGCGACCGCGCGCCAGGCCTGAGCAGCCTGTGCGGCGGCGGACGGGATGCCGGTGAGCCCGGGGAGCGTCGCGCTCACGCCGGCGCGCCATCCGCTGCCGATGCTCTCGTTCGCCCTCGCGATCACGGTGGCGATGATCGACTGCAGCACGGCCGTGTCGGCGGATGTGCCGGCGACGGCCATCGCGCGGCCGTCGAAGGCGCCGGCTGCCGCGGGGATGCGATACGCGGACAGTCCGGTGCGGAGCAGGTCGCCGACGTACGACGCTGCCGTGTGCATCGAGACACCGCGGCGAGTGGGACGGTGCTCCGCGATCCGGTCGACGACGATCACGGTCGTGGGTGACGACGGCTCGAGCCCGAAGTGCCCGGCGATGCTCGCGGTCGCCCCTGATCCGCGGATCAGCCAGCCGAGTCGCTCGCTGCGCTGACGCCGATCGGCATCCGCGACGAGGTTGAATCGCGCGAGCTGGGCGGCGGCGCGCTGCGCGGCCTCGGCGAGGACCTCCCCGGCGTCGGCCGAGAGCGGCGTCGATCCCTCGAGCACCCAGATGGTGCCGAGCGCCTCGCCGCGGTCGCGCACGGCGATCGCGAGGCGGGGGAGATCCTCCTCCGTCGGCAGGCTGCGCACCGCGGTCATCGAACGCAGCACGGCGGCGTACTCCTCGGCGTTGGACGGATGGTCGGGGACCCGGCGTCCGAGGATCCCGTCGCGGCGCAGTCCGTCGACCTCCTGGCCGGGGATCGTCGAATAGGCGAGCACGCGCATGGCGAGATCTTCGATCGTGACGGCCCCACCCGTACGCAGCGCGATGTCGTTCGCGAGTCGGAAGAGGTCGGTCGAGTGACGGCTGTCGGAATCCGAGACCGGTCCGGACATCGTCTTGATCGCATCGACGAGCGTGTACAGCCGTCCCCAGGTGACATCGGGGGACGATTCGAGCACGGCCACCCCGGTGCGCCTCGCCGCCTCACCCCACGCCGAGGCGTCGATCGCGCCGGTGCGCACCACCAGCGCCGCCGCGCCCGTCTCGGCCGCCCAGTCCATCAGCTCCGCGGACGGTCGCCCGGGAGCGAGCACGATCGCATCGCCGGCGTGCGGGTCGGTCGAGTCCGGATCGAGGATCAGCGGATGCCCCGCGCTCCGGTCGCGTCCCTTCGGCAGCGCCACGGCACGGAGCACGGTGGAGCCGAGGGTGTCGAGAAGGGTGCCCAGCGTCGTGGACGACTCGGCGGCGTGCTCAACGGTCATGATCTCAGGATGCCGTGTCGAGCCCGCGCGGGACGCCGACGAGCGCCGTTCCCTCCGGTTGCCGTACGAATCGCAACCCGTCCACGCCGAAGATCCCGAGTCGCAGATCGTCTCCGTCGCGGCGCACCGACGCCGGACCGACCAGGAACGTTCCATCCGGCCCCGCCTCGACTTCGCCGGCGATGTCGAGGCCGAGGCGGAACCTGCCGTCCGGCTCGATGAGCACGAGCGTGCCGAGCTCCGGGCTGAGATATGTCCCCGCCGGTGGGGGCGTTGACGCGTCGGGGGCGGCGCAGCGTTCGAACGTCAGATCCCGCCCCGGCCGCATGTGGACCCGAAGCACGAGGCGGTCGCCGTCGATCAGCAGCTGCAGTCCCTCATCCCGGTCCTCGCCGTACCAGCATCCGTCTTCGGCGAGTGTGAAGCGCCCGCTCTGGAACCCCGAGAGGGTGAGCGTCCCGTCGAGACGAGCCTCGGTCCGCATGGATTCGTCCGCGCCCGGCATGATCCACCATCCCGCCGCCGCGCGGGCCGACTCAGTGCCGTGGGCCGGTGCCGGGACAGGTGCTTCCGGGACACCGACCGCGAGCCGCGCGACCGCGTTCGCGATGACGGTGGCCCGCACGGCGGAGTGGTTCGCCAGCACGACGACGCCGAGGTCGTGGTCGGGCAGGTAGCAGAGGTGCGAGCGGTAGCCGGCCACGGCGCCCGCGTGACCGATCGTGCTCTCGCCGCCGAGGTCCGCATGGTAGATGCCGTAGGCGTAGGGCCCGGCGCTCCCGTCCGGGAAGACGGGGGTGCTGTCGACCAGCGTGTCGCGGATGTCTTCGCCGAGGACGTCTCCGTCGCGCAGGAAGCGGAGCCAGGGACCGAGCTCGCTCAGGCTGGTCACGAGACCACCGTCCCCGACGGCGCATTCCTCGCTGTCGGCACGGAGCACACGGTCATCGATCGATTCGTAGCCGTAGGCGAACCCGGGGAGGACGGCACGGCTGTCCTCGCGAAAGAGCGTGCGGTGCATGCCGAGAGGCCGGAAGATCCGCTCGGCGGCGAACTCGCCGAGGGTGCGCCCGGTGACGCGGTGCACCAGTGATGCCGCGAGAACGTACCCCGTGTTGGAGTAGCGGAACGCCGCGCCAGGGGGGAAGTCGAGCGTCGAGAGGCCGGAGACGAACTCCAATGTCTGATCCTGGGTGATCCGGGTCAGGCTCCGACCGGCGACGGCGGCGAGGGCCAGCCATTCGCGCAGCCCACCGGTGTGCTGCAGGCATTGCGCGATCGTCACGGGGGTCTCGAGGCGCAGCTCGGGCAGGTGCGCGCGGATGTCGTCGTCGAGGCTGACGAGACCGTCTCGGGCCAGGAGCAGGACCGCGGTGGCCGCGAACTGCTTGCTCATCGAGGCGATGTCGAAGCGGGTGTGCTCGTCGATCGGCACGCCGAACTCGACCGAGGCCAGTCCTGCCGTGAACTGGCTCACCAGCACTCCGCCGCGGTAGACGCCCACCGCCAGTCCCGGGCCGGTGGGCGCTGCGTAGCGGGAGACGAGGCGGGCGACGGCGTCGGTGTCCATGTTCGAATTCTTCCGATGCGCACTCGAGGCCGGCTTGTCCTCGCGGGCAAAGTGTGCGGCCCGGGTTTGGTCTCCGCGACACCGGCTCGTGTGCTCAGAACGGTGCGGGTGCGCCCGCGCTGTCGTCGAATGCCGTGCTCTCGGTGAAGGTGACGGTGTTCTGCGCGGGGGGCTCATCCGTATAGACGCGGCCGGTCGGACTCGTCCACTCGAGAACTCCACCCGCCTTCTGACTTACGTGCCACGGCGAATGGTGCTTCAGCATGTGATGCCGTCGACAGAACGCCGCGAGGTTCTCGTGGGAGGTGGCTCCACCCGCGGCCGCTGCGACGTTGTGATCGACGTCGCATTTTCGCGCGGCCAGACCGCAGGTCGGAAAACGACATCGCTGGTCTCGGGCTCGAAGATGCCGCCGGAGCCGCTCGCTGGGACGATACCGGTCGACCGAGAGCATCGCGCCGCTGGTCGGATGGGTGAAGACGCGATCCCACCCCGCTGCGGTCGCGGCGAAGAAGCGGGCGGTCCAGGAATCGAGCGGCATCGTGCCGTCCAACTCGGCCGGTGGGGAGCACGGCCCCGCCGAGGAGGTCGTTTCGCCGTTCATCAGGGACGATGCGGGCACGGTTACCTCGACCCGCGCGTGGATCGCGCCGAGCAGCCCGTCTTCGGTGTCGTGTGCGGTCGGCGCGCCGGTGAGGACGAGGTCGGCGAGCAGATCGGCACGCAGCTGATCGATCGTGCGTTCGTCGCGGACGCCGTCTGCCTTCTTCGCCGCTCTCGCGTTCTCTTCTTTGAGGGCGTGCGCCATCTGTGAGAGGCGGTCGAACATGCCGTGAACGAGGGTCGCGGGGCCGTGCATGCCCAGCTCGGCCATGCCGTCTTCGCCGTCCTTCATCCAGACCCGCCGCTTCTCGCGGGCGGTGCGATGCCGCTCGGTCACCGTGCGCTTCTGATACTTCTCCGCGAGCCGCCGAGCGATGCGGCGCAAGCGGTTCGGCGACTCGACAGCCGCGGCCGCGAGGGCCTCCGCGGCGTAGGCCGCGCGATCCGCCTCGTCGTCGAGATGCGCACCCGCGTCGACGATCACGCGCGAGTGCGCCGCGTTGATCCGCCCCTCACCCTGCGCCTGCCAGACCGACGGGAAGCGGTCCACCAACCAGGAGGCATCGGA
Organism: Microbacterium sp. LWH11-1.2; assembly: GCF_038397745.1. NCBI lineage: Bacteria > Bacillati > Actinomycetota > Actinomycetes > Micrococcales > Microbacteriaceae > Microbacterium > Microbacterium sp. LWH11-1.2. Next base: position 2,437,872 of record NZ_CP151636.1, read on the forward strand.
CATGCGGCGCTCGACCGTGCGGTCGCTCACGCGCTGCACGGCGCCGATCTCGGCGGCGACGGACCGGATCGTCATGTCACCGCCATCGGGGTGGTCCGCCTGCTGCGCGATGTCGACGGCGAGGCGGCCGGCCAGCGCCAGCAAACCGTCGCGTGCGGCCTGCATGCTGCTCAGCGTCGCCTCAGCGGCAGCCAACGACGCGACCAGATCGGCGAGTGTCGCCATCTGAGAGTCTGTCGCATCGACCATCGCTTCCATGACTTCAGTACATCACCGGCCACCGACATTCGAAGATATGTTCGCCGTCGGCCACCTAGTCCCAGATGGGATCGTCGGGGTCGGGGGAGTCCGTGCCGTCGGCGTCGGTCATGATGCGCGCCTCAGCGATCCATGACGTCAGCCGATCGTCGTGGAGCATGTGCGGTCGCGGCGTGCCGAGAAGATCGGGGTTCGTCACGATGTCCAGTGGCTCATCGCTCGCGAAGACGACGACGTTGCTGAGCGGTCCTTCATCGTCGTCCGGTTCTGCGTCGAGAACGACGGCGACGTGCTCGAATACCGTGCTCAGGGTGGCCGCCTGTCGCCGTGAGTACTCGAAAGGATGCCCATCGAGCAGGTTGACCGCAACGACACCGTCGGTCGCGGAGCGTGCGGCGACCCGGCGGTAGAACTCCTGGCTGGCCACATGGTGTCGGATGACGGCGGCATCCCAGAGATCGACGACGGTGAAGCGCGCATCCACCCAATCGGTGTCGACGGCGGTGGCGCCCGTCGGTGCGGCGCCGAGCGCGGGGGACGGGGATCGCCCCTCGCCGGGGAGCTCCGCGTCTGCGATCGCTCGCGCATCGCCGAAGATGACTCGCAGGTCGGCACCGGCGGGAAGAGGCAGCGCGGCGATCACCGCTGCATAGAGAGCCGGCTCGAACTCGACCACGAGTTGAGGCGACCCGGCACGGGTGGCCTCGACGTAGCGTGCCAGCGTGAGCGCTCCGGCCCCCAGATGCACGGTGAACAACGGCTCGCCCGGGTCGGCCGCGGCATCGATCGCTCTGGCGATGTGCTGGATGTAGGCGTATTCGAGGGCGGTGGGCTCGGTCATCGAGACGACGGACTGCGGAATCCCATCGACGCTGAGCTCGTAGCGACCGGGGCGCCTCTTCGACTGCATCAGCTTCGCCTTGCGATTGTCGAGCGAGAGCGAGAACACCCGGTGTTTCCTTGGCACCCGTCGATCTTAGGCCGGGCGAGACCGGGGACGTTGCGCCCAGCGCACGCGAGTACCCTTGAGAGGACATGGCACATCTTCTCGGGGCCGAAGGCCTCCACCTCGAATATCCGACCAGGGTCGTCTTCGACTCCGTGACCCTCGGCATCGAGGAGGGTGACCGCATCGGCATCGTCGGGCGCAACGGCGACGGCAAGTCGAGCCTCCTCGGCATGCTGGCCGGCACGAAGCAGCCGAGCGCAGGACGCGTCACCGTGCGCGGCGGCATCCGCATCGGCGTCCTCGACCAGGCCGACACGCTCGCCGATGACGTCACGATCAGCCAGGCCGTCGTCGGCGACATGCCGGAGTACGAGTGGGCCGGCGACTCCCGTGTCCGCGACGTCATCGAGGGGCTCCTGAAGGACCTCCCGTGGGATGCCGAGATCGGCTCGCTCAGCGGCGGTCAGCGGCGCCGTGTGTCGCTCGCGAAGCTGCTCGCGGGGGACTGGGACGTCATCGCCCTCGACGAGCCCACCAACCACCTCGATGTCGAGGCGATCACCTGGCTCGCCGGACACCTGAAGAAGCGGTGGACCGCGAACTCCGGCGCCCTCATGGTCGTCACCCACGATCGGTGGTTCCTCGACGAGATCTGCACCGAGACGTGGGAGGTGCACGATCGCATCGTCGAGCCCTTCGAAGGCGGATACGCCGCGTACATCCTGCAGCGCGTCGAGCGCGACCGGATGAACGCCACGATCGAGGCGAAGCGCCAGAACCTCGCACGCAAGGAGCTCGCGTGGCTCCGCCGCGGTGCGCCCGCGCGCACCGCCAAGCCCAAGTTCCGCATCGACGCGGCCAACGAGCTCATCGCCGACGTGCCCGAGATCCGCGACAAGGTCTCCCTGCAGTCGCTCGCCGTCTCCCGGCTCGGCAAAGATGTCGTCGACCTGCTCGACGTCGGGGTGACCTACCCGAAGACGGACGGCGGCACGCGTGAGGTGCTGCGCGATGTCGAATGGCGCATCGCGCCGGGGGAGCGCACCGGCATCCTCGGCGTCAACGGCGCCGGCAAGTCCACGCTCCTGGGCCTCATCGCGGGCACCGTCGAGCCGACCGTCGGCCGCGTCAAGCGCGGCTCGACCGTGATCGTCAAGACGCTCACGCAGCGCCTCGACGAGCTGGAGGACGTGCGCCGCGAGCCGGTCCGCGTCGTGATCTCCCGCCTGCGCACCTCGTACACGCTCGGTTCGGGCTCGAAGGCGCAGGATCTCACGCCCGGTCAGCTGCTCGAGCGGCTCGGGTTCGACTCCGCCCAGCTGTCGACGCCGGTGAAGGATCTCTCCGGCGGGCAGCAGCGCCGGCTGCAGCTCCTCCTGGTGCTCCTCGACCAGCCCAACGTGCTGATCCTCGACGAGCCCACCAACGACCTCGACACCGACATGCTCGCCGCGATCGAGGACCTCCTCGACTCGTGGTCGGGCACTCTCCTCGTCGTGAGCCACGACCGGTACTTCCTGGAGCGCGTCACCGACCAGCAGTACGCGATCCTCGACGGCCACCTCCGTCACCTGCCGGGGGGAGTGGACGAGTACCTGCGGCTGCGACAGCTGCAGGATGCTGCGCCGAGCAAGTCGCAGACGGCGACGAACACGGCGAAGAAGGCATCCGCCTTGGACGGCGCAGCCCTCCGCACGGCTCAGAAGGAGATCTCCGCGCTGGAGCGCCGCATCGAGAAGCTCACGCAGCAGATCAACAAGGCGAAGAACGCGCTGGCCGAGCACGATCAGTCCGACTACGCCGGCATCGCCGACAAGATGAAGGCGATCGGCGAGACGCAGGCCGAGATCGAGGAGCTGGAGCTGCGCTGGTTCGAGCTGTCGGAGGAGCTGGCCTGACCGGAGCTGCCGGGAAGCGGTTCATCGCCGCGCGATCACGGCGACGATCGGCCGGTGATCGCTCCCGGCTGCATCCGTGATCACGGATGCCGTGCGCACCTCCCACGCTTCACCGACCAGCACGTGATCGATGGGCGAGGCGAGCCACGGCGGCGCGGACGCCGGCCACGTGCCGACCGCGGAGGCGCCTGTCTCGAGCGCGGCATCCCGGCAGCCGTCGAGCACGCTGCCGAGGTGGTCGACCGTCGCGTTCAGGTCGCCGGCGATGATGACATCCGGGTCGGTGCAGCGATCGGAGACCCAGTCGAGCCCCGCGTCCCAGTCGTCGAACATGCCGGGCAGCGGCGGCAGCGGATGTGCGGCGACGATGCGGGGACCGGTGCCGTCGACGGGCTCCCACACGGCGCTCGGAAGGTTCGGGGTGGAACCCGCGCCCTCGTCGATCCGATAGTCGCCCAGATCGGCCGAGAGCAGGAGGGAGGTGGGGATGTCCGCATCGCCCTCGGGGCCGCGGGTCGTGTCAGCGGTCATGGGCTTGCCGTCGACGGCCACGAGCCGGGCGATCTCCGCCACCGCCGCCTCGTCGGTCTCGGGCAGGCTCACGATGTCGGCATCCGTCTCGATGACGAGCCGGGCGATCGACTGCGGCGTCGCCGCCCCGCCGAGTGTGTTCCACGCGACGACCGTCAGCTCGCCCGAGCCCGAGCCCGAGCTTGCGGTCGCACCGCCGCCCCTCGCGAGCAGCGCACCGGCGTTGGCCGCCGACGATGCGAGGAGCAGCACCGCCAGCGCCGCGGCGATCGACCAGCGTCGTCGCGCGCGTGCGACGACGGCGAAGACGATCCCTGTGATGAGCAGAGCGATCGCGAGACCCGCGCGGAGGGCGATCAGCTGCGCGATTCCCGGGAGCCGCTCGGCCGCAAGGGCCTGAGGCCACGAGAGCAGCAGGGCGATCGGGGCGCCGAGCAGCGCCGTCAGCACGAAACCGGGTCGCACGCCTCGTCTGCCGGCCGTTCGGTCGGGGAGATCCTGGTCCTGCGCGCTCGCCGTCGTCATCCGTTGCTCCTCGTTCCCGCGGGGTTTCCGGCTCAGTCTCGTCGACGAAGGTCGAGAGAACCTGACCGTCGGCGCGTGATGAGGAATATCCTTCTCCCACAGGTGTTGGGAGGTAGTGATGGAAGGCCTCGAAGTAACCGTCCTACTCGGACTCACGATTCTTGTCGGAACCCTGATCGCACCGCGTGTGCGCCTCGCACTGCCCCTCGTCCTCGTCATCTTCGGGCTGCTGCTCGGCTTCGTGCCGCAGCTGCGCGAGGTGCAGCTGCCGCCGGAGACGGTGCTGCTGCTGTTCCTGCCCGTGATCCTGTTCTGGGAGAGTCTGACGACCTCGCTGCGCTCGATCCGCCGCGACTTCCGGTACATCCTGCCGATGAGCACGGTTCTCGTCGTGGCATCCGCTTTTGCCGTCGCCGGCATCGCCGTGCTGTTCGGCATGCCGTGGGAGATCGCGCTGATCCTCGGTGCGGCCGTCGCGCCGCCGGACGCCACGGCCGTCGCCGCCCTCGGACGGCTGCTGCCGCGACGTTCGTTCATGAAGCTGAAGGCGGAGAGCCTCACCAACGACGGCACGGCTCTCGTGCTCTACGCCATCGCGGTGTCGGTCGCGCTCGGCGGGCAGATCACCCCGCTCTCGGTCACCTGGGACGTGCTGGTCTCGTACATCGGCGGCGTCGCGGCCGGAGCCGCCGTCGCAGCTCTCGGCTATCTGCTGCTGAGCCGTACGACGTCGACCATCGTGATCAACGTCACCCTGCTGCTGATCCCGTTCTCGGCGTTCCTCGTCGCGGAGATCGTGCATGCTTCCGGGGTGCTCGCGGTCGTCGTGGCGGGTCTCATCGTCGCCTACATCTCGCCACGCGTGACGACGGCGTCGTCGCGACGGCAGGCGGATGCCGCGTGGCCGTTCGGCGTCTTCCTCCTCAACGGCGCGCTCTTCGTGCTCATCGGTCTCGAGGTCCAGTACGTCGTCCACGAGATCTCGGCTGCGGCGATCGGACGGCTCGTGCTCATCACGCTCTCCGTGTGGGTCACGCTGCTGGTCGTGCGATACCTGTTCCAGCTGATGAACGTCCCGTTCCAACGTCGCCCGGCGACCCCGCTTCCCCGGGGGATGCGGTCGCGGGCGCGTGCGGTCTCCACGGTCGCGGGGATGCGGGGAGCGGTCTCGCTCGCCATCGCCCTCTCCGTGCCCGCCGGGATCAGCGAAGGCGGCGCGGTCGCGGGGCGCGACGAGATCGTCTTCGTCACCGCGGGCGTCATCCTGCTGAGCCTCCTCGTGCAGGCGCCGCTTCTGCCGATGATCGTGCGCTGGGCGAAGTTTCCCGTCGACCATGCCGAGGACGAGGAGTACGAGCTCGCGGAGCGGGCGATCTCCGGTGCGGCACTCGCCGCTCTCGACGACCTCGCGGCCGAGCATGGAGTGGGTCAGGAGGTCCGCGACCGGGTGCGAGCCGAGGGCTACCAGATGCTGGAGTTCGAGAACGCGCGCTCCCTGGCTCGCGAGCAGGCTCTCGTGGACGCCGAGGCGGAGGCGCTCGACGACCTCCTCGACGAGCCCGATCCGCTGGGCATCGGCGGGACGGATGCCGACGATGCGACGCCGCTCGGCGTCGCGGGGACGGATGCCACCGACGGCACGGTGCTGCAGATGATCGCCACCTCGGCCGACGTCGACCTCGCCCAGCGCTCGCCGCTCATCCGCCATGAGGAGCACACGCGGCTCAAGCTCGCCCTCCTCGACCGCAAGCGCGAGGTGCTGCTGGGGCTCCGCGGTGCCGGCACCGTCGACGACATCGTCGTGCGACGGATCTCGGCGCGGCTCGACCTGGAACAGGTGCGCCTGCAGGGCATCGAAGAGTTCGACTGAGCGGCATCCGCTCACGCTGTGACGTCGTGTGACGGTCGATTCCGCGTGCGCGCACGAGCCTGCCTAACGTATTCGAGTCCCCCCACGAGAGGAACCCTTCCCATGTCACGTCGCACCACCTCCGTCATCGCCGCGCTCGCCGCGGTCCCGCTCTTCGTCGCGCTCGCCGGTTGCGCCACCGCGTCGTCCGACGCCGGCTCCGACGGCGGTGGATCCACCGAGAACGAGGTCGTCAAGGTCGGCATCGTCGGCAAGGGCGACGCGCAGTGGGAGCCCTTCGTCGAGGCCGCCGCCGAAGAGGGCATCACCGTCGAGCTCGTCGACTTCGGCAGCTACGAGCAGCCGAACCCTGCACTCACGGAGGGCGAGGTCGACCTCAACCAGTTCCAGCACATCGTGTACCTCGCCGAGTACAACGAGGCGTCGGGCTCGGATCTCACTCCGATCGGCTCGACCGCGATCTACCCCCTGGGTCTGTACTCCACGAAGTACGACGACGTGAAGGACATCCAGAAGGGCGAGACCGTCGCCGTTCCGGACGACGCCTCCAACCAGGCGCGCTCGCTCAACGTCCTCCAGCAGGCGGGTCTCGTCGAGCTCAAGAGCGGCGGCACGCCGTACTCCGACCTCGCCGACGTCGACACCGAGAAGTCCAAGGTGCAGGTCAAGGCCCTCGAAGCCGCACTCACCCCGACCTCGCTCCCGGACGTCGCCGCAGCGATCATCAACAACGACTTCGTGAAGGATGCCGGTCTGACGTTCGAGGACGCGCTGGCCACCGACGACATCGAAGACCCGAACGCGTTGCCGTACGTGAACATCTTCGCCGCGCGCGCCGAAGACGCCGACAACGAGACGTACCTCAAGCTCGTCGAGATCTTCCAGACCGACGAGGCCGTGCAGAAGGGCCTCGCGGAGTCGTCGGGAGGCACGGCCCTGTCGCTGCAGACGCCGGTCAAGGACCTCGTGGACTCGCTGAAGAAGGTCCAGAAGGAAGCTGCAGAGAACAAGTGAGCACGGGCGGGAGCGATCCCGCCTGATGCGAGAATCGGGTGACGCCGTGTGCGTCACCCGATTCTCATTTCCCGAGAACCAGACCGGAGAAGCACATGCCGATCGTGAGCCTGACCAATGTCTCGAAGGCCTACCCTTCGCGGAACCCCGGAGACGGCGAGATCGTCGCGGTCGACGACGTCACCCTCGAGATCGAGAAGGGCGACGTCTTCGGCATCATCGGATACTCCGGAGCCGGCAAGTCGACGCTCGTGCGCCTGATCAACGCGCTGGAGCCGGCGACCGCCGGCAGCATCCTCGTCGACGGCGTCGACATCACCGCGCTCAAGGAGAGCGAGCTCCGGCGCATCCGCGGCGGCATCGGCATGATCTTCCAGCAGTTCAACCTCTTCTCCTCGCGCAGCGTCAAGGCGAACATCGCCTATCCGCTCACGCTCGCCGGGTGGAAGAAGGCCGACATCGAGGCCCGAGTCACCGAGCTGCTCTCGTTCGTCGGCCTGTCCGACAAGGCCAAGGCCTACCCGGAGCAGCTCTCCGGTGGCCAGAAGCAGCGCGTCGGCATCGCCCGCGCTCTCGCGACGGGTCCTGCGATCCTCCTCGCCGATGAGGCGACCAGCGCGCTCGACCCGCAGACGACCCACGAGGTGCTCGACCTGCTCCAGCGCGTGAACAAGGAGCAGGGCGTGACGATCGTCGTCATCACGCACGAGATGGACGTCATCCAGACCATCGCCACGAAGGTCGCCGTGATGGAGCGCGGCCGGGTCATCGAGCAGGGTGACGTGTTCGACGTGTTCTCGGCCCCGCAGAACCCGGCATCGCAGCGCTTCGTCGGCACCGTCGTCAAGGGCGTGCCGTCGCCGTCGGAACTCGCGGTGCTTCGCGAGCGTCATCAGGGCCGCATCGTCACCTTCTCATTCCGCGACGGGGACTCGTCGCAGGCGCAGGTGTTCCTCGACCTCGCGAACGCGGGCCTGGACTTCGAGCTCGTGTTCGGCGGCATCAACGACATCCGCGGTCGCGCCTTCGGTCATCTCACGCTCGCGATCCGGGGAGAGAGCGCGGCGATCGACGGCGCGCTGGCGTCGATCGGCGACCGTGTCGAAGTCACCGAGATCGCCGGAGAGGAGGCACGCTGATGGATCGTCTGATCGAACTCGGGCCGGAGTTCTGGCAAGCAGCCCTCGAGACCCTGTACATGACGTCGTTCGCGCTCGTGCTGGGTGGCGTGCTGGGCCTCGTGATCGGCATCATCCTCTACGTGACCCGGCCGGGCGGACTCGTGCAGAACGCGTTCGTCTCGACGATCGCGAACCTCGCCGTCAACTTCTTCCGTCCGATCCCGTTCGTGATCTTCATGGCTGTGGCGCAGCCGTTCGCTCGCGCGGTGGTCGGCGTCGGCATCGGCACCACGGCCGGCGCCTTCATCATCGGTCTCGCCGCGGCCTTCGCGATCGGCCGCATCGTCGAGCAGCACCTGGTCTCGGTCTCGCCCGGTGTCATCGAAGCCGCACGATCGATGGGCGCCGGCCCCTGGCGCATCCTCTTCACGGTCGCGATCCCCGAGTCGCTCGGGCCGCTCATCCTCGGCTACACGTTCATCGTCGTGGCGCTCATCGACATGACCGCGATGGCCGGCCTCATCGGCGGCGGCGGTCTCGGCGCCTTCGCCCAGATCTACGGCTTCCGGCAGTTCGAACCGGTCGTGATGTGGGCAGCGATCGTGCTGATCGTCGTGTTCGTGCACTTCGTGCAGCTGCTCGGCACGAAGCTCGCGCGCCGGATCATGCGGCGCTGACGGGCGCCTCGGCCAACGTCCGCCGGGTGGTGAAGACGCGGTCCTCGCCGCTCAGAGGATCGACGAACCGCAGTTCGCGCGCGAGCAGCTGCAGCGGCCGGGCGTAGTCGTCCGGCCCGTCCTCGAGCAGCTCCGGGTAGAACCGGTCGTTCAGGATGCCGAGACCGATGGCCGCGAGATGCACGCGCAGCTGATGCATCTTGCCGCTGTGCGGGCGCAGCAGCGTGTGCACGACGCGGTCGTCGGCGTCGATCACCTCGATGAGAGTCTCGGCATTCGGTTCGCGCTCGTCGTCGACCTCGACGCGCACCTGGGCGCGAAGCTTCTCGATGTGGTTGCGATACACCAACGGGAAGCGGGTCGCGTCCCACCCATCCGGACGCGCCGACACGGCCTCGTAGACCTTCTGCACCTGCCGCTTCTCGAACAGCAGCTGGTAGGCGCCGCGCGTGGCCGGGCGCACCGCGAACATCAGCAGTCCTGCCGTCGCACGGTCCAGGCGGTGGATCGGCGCGAGGTCGGGATTCCCGAGGCGGTTGCGCAGCCGCACCAGGGCGGAGTTCTGGAGGAACTTCCCGCCCGGAGTCGTCGGCAGGAAGTGCGGCTTGTCGACGACCACGAGGTGATCGTCCTGGTGCAGGATCTCCTCGGTGAACGGGATCGTCTGCTCCGCCGGGGGCTCGCGGTAGTACCAGACGAACTCCTCGGAGCCGAGAGGGGCGTCGCGCGCCACCGCCGACCCGTCGCTCGCCACGATGTCGCCCTTGTCGAAGCGCTGCAGCAGCACGTCGGGGTCGAGATGGAAGAAGCGCTCCACCATGTAGGCCGACACGGTCGGCCAGGGTCCGCGCAGCGGCACATGGAGCCGTGTCGCGCCCACGCCGTCGCGCATGGGGAGAGGAGAGGGCATGCCCATCAGTCGGATGCCCTCCCGCGTCGGAGCGCCCTCATGAGTCGAAGCTGAGGCTCAGCTTGCGCAGCAGACCGGCCAGGCGTTCGCGGTCGCTCCGCGAGAGCGCCTGCAGGAGATCGGCCTCGACGTCGACGAGACGCGTGATCGCGGCATCCACTCTCGTGCGGCCGTCTTCGGTGAGAGTGACGAGCACGCTCCGGCCATCACCGGGATCGGCCTCCCGGCGCACCAGTCGACGGGCGACGAGTCGGTCGATGCGGTTCGTCATGGTGCCGCTCGACACCAGCGTCTGCTGCAGGAGCTGCTTGGGGGACAGCTGGAACGGAGCGCCCGCGCGACGCAGAGCCGAGAGCACGTCCCACTCCCACGGCTCGAGGTCGCTGCGGCGGAACACGTCACGGCGGGCGCGGTCGAGGTGCCGAGAAAGGCGGTCCATCCGCGACAGCACTTCGAGAGGGGAGAAGTCGAGGTCGGGGCGCTGCGTGTTCCACGCACCGACGATCCGATCGACCTCATCCTCTTCGCTCATCCGCTCATTATCCCGTGCGAACCTCCGGTGCGGATGCCGTGGGCAGGGCGAGCGTCATGAACGTGCTCAGCGGATCGGGGCGGTAGCGGCCGAACGGCGGGCACTCGACGAAGCCGGCACGCGCGTAGAGCGTGCGGGCCGGGAGGAAGAACTCCATGCTGCCGGTCTCCAGCGAGATCCGGCGGATGCCGCGAGCTGTGGCATCCGCGAGCAGGAAGGCGAGCATGGCCCGCCCGAGGCCCTTGCCGCGCATGTCCGGATCCGTGCGCATCGACTTGAGCTCCTCGTGCCCGTCGTCGAGCGCGGCGAGTGCGCCGGTGGCGACCGGCCGCCCGTCATCGAACGACGCGAAGAGGCGCACGCCGGGGACGAGGAGGCGGTCGAAAGGCAGCGCGTGCCGGCTCTCCGCCGGTGCCGTGTCGGCCATGTCGGCGTGGTGCGATTCGAGGAAGGCGGCGAGAGCCGGGGTCGCGGTCTCGACGCGCGCGATGACGATGCTCATCCCGTCAGCATCCCAAAGGCGTGTTTCGCTCGGATGACGGGGTGCACGTCAGCGGAGGATGAGCCGGGGCATGGCAGACTTGACAGGCGGCGTCCTCGCGGACGGCGCGGTCCGCCGTGGTGTAATGGCAGCACGACAGCCTTTGGAGCTGTGAGGTCTAGGTTCGAGTCCTGGCGGCGGAGCATGACAGGTAACCTCGCGATCATCATCCTCGCCGCAGGCCAGGGCACGCGCATGAAGTCACGCCTCCCCAAGGTGCTGCATCCCATCGGCGGCCGCCCGCTGGTCGGACACGTGCTGACCACGGCGGCGCGGCTCGAGGCGCAGCACATCGAGGTCGTCGTGCGTCATGAGCGCGACCAGGTGGTCGCGGCCCTCACCGCCGACTACCCCGACGCCGTCTTCATCGACCAGGACGACGTCCCCGGCACCGGCCGTGCGGTGCAGGTCGCGATCGACGCCCTGCCCGGCGACTTCGACGGCGACGTGCTCGTGCTCTCCGGCGACGTGCCGCTGCTCGAGGTCGAGACCCTGCGCGGACTCATCGACGGGCACCGTGCCGCCGCCGCGGCAGCCACGCTGCTCAGCGCGCGTCTCGACGACCCCACCGGCTACGGTCGTGTGATCCGCGACGACGCGGGCACCGTGCAGCGCATCGTCGAGCAGAAGGACGCGACGGCCGACGAGGCAGCCGTGACCGAGATCAACGCCGGCGTCTACGTCTTCCGGGCACCCGCGCTGCGCACCTACCTCGCGCAGGTCGGCCAGGACAACGCCCAGGGCGAGATGTACCTCACCACCGTGATCGAGCTGCTCCGCGCCGCCGATCAGCGCGTCGCGGCCGAGATCGCCGCCGATACGGCCTCGACCTTCGGCATCAACGACCGCATCCAGCTCGCCGAAGCGGGCCGCGTGCTCAACGACCGGATCGTGCGCCGCTGGCAGCGCGAAGGCGTCACCGTGATCGACCCGGCGACCACCTGGATCGACGACGACGCGAACCTCTCGTCCGATGTCACGATCCTCCCGAACACCCACATCCTGCGCGCCACCGCCATCGCCCCCGGTGCGATCATCGGCCCGGACACCACGCTCGTCGACTGCGAGGTGGGGGAGAACGCGATCGTCCGCCGCACCGATGCCACGCTCGCCGTGATCGGAGCCGAAGCCACGGTCGGGCCGTTCTCGTTCCTGCGTCCCGGCACGGTGCTCGGCGCCAAGGGAAAGATCGGCGCGTACGTCGAGACCAAGAACGCCGAGATCGGCGAGGGCAGCAAGGTGCCGCACCTCTCCTATGTGGGCGACGCGACGATCGGGCGCGGGGTCAACCTCGGCGCGAGCACGATCACCGCCAACTACGACGACGTGAACAAGCACCGCACCGAGATCGGCGACGAGGTGCACACCGGGTCTCACACCGTGCTCGTCGCGCCCGTTAGGCTGGGAGCAGGTGCGAAGACCGCCGCAGGCGCCGTCGTCCGCAAGGATGTCCCCGCCGGCGCGCTGGCCATGAGCGTCGCCCCTCAGCGCAACATCGAGGGATGGGTCGAGAAGAACAGAGCAGGCACGGGTGCGGCGGATGCTGCATCCCGCGAGAATTCGGCGGAATAGGCGGACATGGCGCGCAAGAAGAAGATCGTCGATCTGGATCGCGACAACGGCGTGGCCCCCGGCCTCGTCGCGAAGACCAAGAAGCGCCTGGTCATCGCCGGCGGGCGTTCGCATCCGGCGCTGACCGCGGCTGTCGCGGAGGCGCTCGGCACCGAGATCGCGCCGACGGAGCACCGCACGTTCGCGTCCGGCGAGATCTACGCCCGCTTCGAGGTGTCGATCCGCGGCTGCGACCTCTTCCTCTTCCAGACGTTCGGCGAGCCGGTCAACGAGTGGCTCATGGAGACGCTCATCATGATCGACGCCGCCAAGCGCGCGTCGGCCAAGCGCATCACGGTCGTCGCGCCCTACTATCCGTATTCGCGCCAGGACAAGAAGGGCCGCGGTCGCGAGCCGATCAGCGCCCGACTCGTCGCCGACCTGCTCAAGACCGCCGGCGCCGACCGCGTGATGAGCGTCGACCTGCACGCCGCGCAGATCCAGGGCTTCTTCGACGGCCCCGTCGACCACCTGTTCGCGAAGCCGGTGCTGCTCGATCACTTCGAGCGCACGCTCAGCCCCGAGGACCGCGAGATCCTCACGGTGGTGTCGCCGGACATGGGCCGCGTGCGCGTGGCCGACACCTGGTCGGACAGCCTCGGCGCCCCGCTGGCCATCATCCACAAGCGCCGCGACCCGAAGGTGGCGAACCAGGTCTCCGTGCACGAGATCGTCGGAACCGTCGACGGACGCACCTGCCTGCTGGTCGACGACATGATCGACACCGGCGGCACGATCGTCAAGGCGGCGCAGGCCCTGAAGGCGGCCGGTGCGCACCGCGTCATCGTCGCGGCCACGCACGCGATCTTCAGCGACCCGGCGCACGAGCGTCTGCAGGATGCCTCGATCGACGAGGTCGTCGTCACCGACACGATCCCGCTCACCGAGTCGCGCCGCTGGGACCGGCTGACGATCCTGCCGATCGCCCCGCTGCTCGCCCGCGCGGTGCACGAGGTCTTCGAGGACGGCTCGGTCACGAGCATGTTCGGCGGCGACGCATAACACATCGGATCGGCACAGCCCGCGCATAGCCGGAGTGCCTACGGTCGATTCAGCGGCATACAGTCGCCAGACACCGAGCCGGGAGGACCAGCATGATCCGCACGACCGTACCGACCTCTGTCCACAAGGGAGCCGCCCTCATCGGCGTCGCAGGACTCCTCGTCCTCGCCGGCTGCTCCAGCACCCCTGAAGCCACCGAACCGTCGAACAGCGCTGACACCGGCACCGACAGCGGGTCGACCGCAGCGCCCAGCGGCGGCGACACCGCAGGCGCCTACACCGACGGCACCTACACCGCCGAGGGCTCGTACCAGACGCCCGAGACGGTCGAGAAGATCTCCGTGACGCTGACGCTCACCGACGGCGTCGTGTCCGACGTCGAGGTGACGGGTGATCCGCAGGCCCCGGAGACCGAGCAGTACCAGGGCCAGTTCATCGACGGCATCGCCGAGGTCGTCGAAGGCAAGTCCATCGACGAGCTGGACGTCAGCCGCGTCGCCGGTTCCTCGCTCACCAGCGGCGGCTTCAACGACGCCGTCGAGTCGATCAAGGAGCAGGCGGCCGCCTAGGCGCCGGCGGCCTCGTCATGGCGACCTGGCGCTTCGACGCGATCGGCACCCGCTGGGAGATCGAGACGGCTGCCGACCTCGACGAGAGCGATCGCGCGGCCGTCACCGACGAGATCGCGCGCTTCGATCGCGAGTGGTCGCGGTTCCGCACCGACTCCGACGTCGCCCGACTCGGTCGGGAGGGCGGCAGGCTCGTGTCGGCCGACGCCGGGGTGATGCTCGACGCGTACCGCGACCTCTCCGCCGCGACCGATGGCGCGGTGAACCCCCTCGTGGCGGACAGCCTCGTCGCCCTCGGGTACGACGCGGAGTACTCGCTCGTCGCGGGGGAGCCGGTACGCGCCCCCGCGACCTGGGACGAGCGCGTGTCGTGGACGGATGCCGCCGCGACGGCATCCGCTCCGTCGCTGATCGACGTGGGCGCGCTCGGCAAGGGGCGACTGGTGGACCTGATCATGGCCGTCCTCGCGGACGCGCCGGGCGACCTCGTGGTCGACGCCGGAGGTGACATGCGCGTGCGGGGCGGCGCCGTCCGCGTCGGGCTCGAGCATCCCTACGACCCGACCAAGGCCATCGGCGTCGTCGAGGTGCGGGACCAGGCGCTGTGCGCATCCGCCGTCAACCGACGAGCCTGGGGCGACGGCCTGCATCACGTGCTCGACGCGCGCACCGGCATCCCCGTCCGCACCTGGGCCGCGACCTGGGCCCTCGCACCCGACGCGATGAGAGCGGATGCTGTCGCGACCGCGCTCTTCTTCGACGGCGGCCCCGCACTCGCCGAACGCTGGGGCGTCGAATGGGTGCGGATGACGACCGACGGCCGGGTCCAGCGGTCGCCGGGATGCCCGGCGGAGATCTTCGTCGCCGGGGGCGGGCACGGAGTGCGCCCCGCACATCAGAACTAGGGAAGAGTGGAACACGTGATCACGTCTCTCGCCGCCGCACGTCAACGAGTCCTCGCCGTCCTCGGCTCGCTGTCGATGTATCGCCTCGTGCTCTTCGCCCTCGTGGCCCTCGCCGCCGTCGCCTTCGTGCTGTCGCTGCTCGGCGTGATCGTGTCGCCGACGCCGTGGGAGCTCCTCGCCTCGTTCCTCGTGCTCGCGGTCGTGATCTCCGTCGTGGATGCCGCGGCGCAGCGCATCCTCCGCCTGCCGTGGCGCATCGAGTCGTCGCTGGTCACCGCGCTGATCCTCCTCTTCGTCCTGCGTCCGGGCCTGGAGCCGGCGTCGCTGATCGGGCTGGCGCTCGCCGGCGCGCTGGCCAGCCTGTCGAAGTACCTGATCGCGTGGCGCGGGCGACACATCCTCAACCCCGCCGCCTTCGGTGCGGCCGTCGTCTCGATCCTGGGCGCCTTCGGCGCGTTCGAGTGGCTCGGCACCTCGTCGTCGTGGTGGATCGGGACGCCGTCGATGGCCCTCCCGGTCGCGGTTCTCGGCCTCGCGGTGCTCTGGCGCACCGAGAAGGTGCGGGTCGTGCTGGTCTTCCTCCTGGTCGCGGTGAGCGTGTCGATCGTGCGGCAGGCCGTGCAGGCGCAGCAGTTCGACATCGGCTTCGACTTCGTGACGGCGCTGCAGTTCGCGGTGCTCCAGTCTCCGTTCCTGTTCCTCGGCGCGTTCATGGTCTCGGAGCCGCTGACACTCCCGCCGCGTCGCCGTCAGCAGTTCGCCGTAGCCGCGGTGGTCGGTGTCCTCGCCGGATGGCCGATCTCCGTCGCCGGGCTCTTCACGCTCGGCCAGGAGCGTGCGCTGCTGATCGGGAACCTGGTGGCCTTCGCCTTCGCGTTGCGCGGTTCCGTCCGACTGGTGCTGGAGCGGCGGGAGTTCGTCACGCCGACCGCGCAGGAGCTGACGTTCCGCGCCAAGGGCAAGGTGAAGTTCCTGCCCGGTCAGTATCTCGAGCTCGATGTGCCGCATCACCGGCCCGATGCCCGTGGAACGCGGCGGGAGTTCAGCATCGTCTCGGCTCCGGCTGATCTGCCGACGCTGCGCATCGCCTACAAGAACGGCGATCAGAAGCATCCGTCCAGCTACAAGCGCGCGCTCGCCGAGGCTGCACCGGGCGCGACGCTGGCCGTCACCGGCACCTGGGGGGACTTCATCCTGCCCCGCGGCGACGCGCCGGTGCTCATGGTGGCCGCCGGCATCGGCGTCACGCCCTTCGTATCACAGCTGCGTCAGCTGCAGGCATCGGGGCAGCATCGCGACGTGGTGCTGGTGTACGTGGCATCCGAGGCGAGCGAACTCGCGTTCCGCGACGAGCTGGCTGCGACGGGGGTGCGCACCGTGGTCTTCACGCGCGACGAGCCCGCCGACCTGCCCGCGCACTGGACGTGGGCGCAGGGTGCCAGACTCGACGCCGACACTCTGGAGCGGGCGGTCCAGGACATCGGGGCCCGTCACGCGTTCATCTCGGGACCTCCTCGGCTCATCGCCGATCTCGCGCCCGCGCTGCAAAAGGCCCACAGCCTCACGACCGACGCCTTCGCCGGGTACTGAGCCCGGCACCCAGGATCCGTCCGTACCGCTGTGCGGCGGTACAGATGTCGGGAGATCTCCCGACGGGTGTGCTGTGCGGATGCCCGGTGATGAGTCAGTCGGACTCGGGGGTCGCCGCCGGCGTGATCGGCAGGCGCACGGTGAAGGTCGTGTCGCCGGGCGTGCTGGCCGCGGTGATCGAGCCGCCGTGGCCGTCGACGATCGCCTTCACGATCGCGAGGCCGAGCCCTGTGCCGCCGGTCTGCCGCGCCCGGGACGTGTCGCCGCGGGCGAAGCGGGCGAACAGCTCCTCGCGGAGCGCGGGGTCGATGCCGGGGCCGTCGTCGTGCACGCTCAGCACGGCATCTCCGCCCTCGCGCCCGACCCGGAGGGTGATCGTGGTGCCCGCTGGCGTGTGCGTCCGCGCGTTCGCGAGCAGGTTCGCCACGACCTGGTGCATCCGGCCGGCGTCGCCGACGATCGTGACGGGCTCGTCGGGCACGTCGATGACCCAATGATGGTCGGCCGCGGTCGCTCGCGCGTCCGAAAGCCCCTCGAGGGCCAGCTGGGTCAGGTCGACCGTGCCGTACACGAGCTCGCGCCCCTCGTCGAGCCGTGCGAGCAACAGCAGGTCCTCGACGAGCCGCGTCATTCGCAGTGACTGCGCCTGGATGCGCTCGAGCGACGAGGTCGTGCTCTCGATCGCATCCGGTCCGTCCGCTCCCGCCGGCGCCTGACGAAGGGCGCGCAGCGACAGCTCGGAGTAGCCGCGGATCGACGCGAGAGGGGTGCGCAGCTCATGGCTGGCGTCGGCGACGAACCGCCGCATCTGCTCCTCGTTCTTCTGGCGAGCCGCGAGCGAGGTGTTGACGTGATCGAGGAGCTTGTTGAGGGCGGCGCCGACGAGCCCCGTCTCGGTGCGCGGATCGGCCTCGGATGCCGGCACGCGCTCGGTGATGATGACCTCGCCCCGGTCCAACTGCTGGTTCGCCACCCTGGTGGCCGTCGACGCCACCGCACGGAGCGGTCGCAGGCTGACGCGGATGGTGATCGCCGTCGTCAGAGCGAGCAGGATGAGGCCGCCGATGGTCGCGAGCGCGATCACGGTGAGCAGCTGCGTGAGCTGGTTCTGGATGTCGTCGCGGGGGAGTCCGGTGACGACGACGACCCCCGTGTTCGCGGTCGTGACGGCGACCCGGTAGGACCCCAGATCGGTGAGGGAGACCGTCGAGAAGGGCCCTCCGCCCAGGCCCGCGTTGATCTCTCCGAGCTGCGCCGTCGTGAGCTCCTTCAGCGTGCCGTTGATCTCGTTCCCCGAGGAGTTCACGGTCACGCCGCTCGCGCCGGTCACCGGGCTCCAGACGGCGAACAGCAGTCCGGGGACGGGAACGGTCTTCCCCGCCAGCACGTTGCCGGCGGTGGCCTGGCTGGGAGGCTCGATCTCGACCCAGCGCGTGATCTGATGCGCATAGCTGGTCAGCTCGTCGTCGAGTTGATCCTCCAGCGTCCTGCCCAGGGTCGCACTGGTGATGATGGCGACGATGACGAGGATCAGCGACACGAATCCGATCACGGCGGTCATCAGCCGTGTCTGGAGGCTCATCGGACGCGGCGTCATCGTCGCACCGCTCACTGCGGGGCCTTGATCATGTAGCCCACGCCGCGGACGGTGTGCAGCAGGGGCGTGCGCCCCGCGTCGATCTTCTTGCGCAGATACGAGATGTACAGCTCGACGACGGATGACTTGCCCCCGAAGTCGTAGCTCCACACGCGGTCGAGGATCTGCGCCTTCGACAGCACGCGTCGCTCGTTGCGCATCAGGTAGCGGAGCAGCTCGAACTCGGTCGCCGTGAGGTCGATCTCGACCCCGTCGCGCGCCACCTCGTGGCTGTCCTCGTTGAGGGTGAGGTCGGCGACGCGCAGGATCGACTGCCCGTCGTCCGCCGTCGCGTGGCCGGTGCGGCGGATGATCGCGCGCAGGCGCGCAATGACCTCCTCCAGACTGAACGGCTTGGTGACGTAGTCGTCGCCCCCGGCGGTGAGACCGGCGACCCTGTCGCCCACGGCGTCCTTGGCGGTGAGGAAGAGCACCGGTACCAGACTGCCGGCCTCGCGGAGTCGGCGGAGCACGGCCATGCCGTCGAGGTCGGGCATCATGATGTCGAGCACGAGGGCATCGGGCTCGAACTCCCGTGCGACCTGGAGGGCCTCCATGCCCGAGGAGGCGGTGCGCACCTCCCACCCCTCCATGCGCAGTGCCATCGCGAGCAGGTCGGTGAGCATCTGCTCGTCGTCGACGGCGAGGATGCGGAGGGGTGAGCCGTCCGGACGGCGGAGGTCGGGCAGGTCGCTGGTCATGATCCCATTCTGCGGAATCTCCTATGTGATTTCTATGGAACTCGTTATGCGTTCCCTGGGAGCGGTGTCGGAGTGCCTGAGTATCGTGTCGGCATGGCTGACAGCATCGATGCTTCCGAACCCCGCGTCCTTCGTCCGTCGTCTGCCGAGGAGGTCGCCGAGATCGTCCTCCTGGCGACGCGAGAGGGCGTCCCGCTCACCGTCGTCGCCGGCGGCCACGGTCCGTGGTCGCATGGTCCGGCCGACGGCATCCGCCTCGAGCTCGGCGCGCTGTCGGGCATCGACGTCGACGGCACGACGGTCCGCATCGGCGGAGGAGCGGTGTGGGGCGACGTCGCGACGACGCTGGGAGCGCACGGTCTCGCCCTCAGCTCCGGCGACACGGCCAGCGTCGGCGTCGGGGGACTGACGCTCGGCGGGGGCATCGGATGGATGGTGCGGGCCTGGGGGCTGGCCGTCGACCAGCTCATCGGTGCACAGGTGGTCACCGCGGCCGGTGAGCTCGTGGAGACCTCGACCGACGTCCATCCCGAGCTGTTCTGGGCGCTGCGCGGGGGCGGGGGCAACTTCGGGGTGGTCACCAGGTTCGATTTCGCCGCGCATCCGCTCCCGGGCATCGTCTTCGCCGAGAACGTCGTCGACGGCGACCCCGCCGTCGTGCTGCGTGCCGCGCGCGACCTGCTCCGCGATGCGCCGCGCGAGTTGACCGTCACCTACATGGACGTGCCGCCGATGGATCCGAGCGCCCCGGCCGGAGCGCGACTCAGCGCGGTGTGGGCGGCGCCGGAGCCGGATCGGCTGCGTGCCGTCCTGGAGCCGATCTCCGCGATCGACGGAGTGCGGACCGAGATCACGTCGCCCGCCTATCGAGAGATCCTGCTCGAGATGCCCCAGCCCGAGGGGGAGGAGCAGGCGGAGCCGCCCGGGTTCATCGGCGGGAACGGCCTCTATGCCGATCTCGATGACGAGCTCATCGAGCGCCTCGTGGCGTTCCGCCGCGCGTATCCGGCATCCGTCGTCTTCCTGCGCTCGCTCGGCGGCGCCTTCGGTGATGTGCGGCAGCAGGACACGGCGTTCCCCGCGCGCTCGGCGACCTGGTTCGTCATGGCGGGAGCGTTCGACATCCCCGGCATGGTCGACGACGCGGTCCGCGACGCGGTCGTCGCGGATTGGGCGGCGCTCGAGACGGGGCGCCTCGCCGAATACGGCAACTTCGCCGACACCGAGCGTCCGCACGCGGTGCCCGGCATGTTCGACGCCGAGGCGCTCGCGCGGCTGCGCCAGGTCAAGGCCGCCTGGGACCCACGGAACCTCTTCCGCCGCAACCACAACATCCTCGTCTGAGGGCCGGTGTGCGGCCGAACCCGCTCACGCCAGGCGGTCGTCCGGGAGCGCGAGGAAGTCGATGCCGGCCTGCAGCGCGAGAGCGTCCGCGCGTGCCCCGTTCGGGCCGTCGAGGTGGCCGTTCGCCCGCACGCTCAGGCGTCTCGGTCCGGTCAGTGCGTGGTAGACCGCGAACTGACCGCGCGGATCGACAGCAGGGTCGAGCACTGCTGCGCTGACAAGCGCCGGGAGCCGGAGGCGTCGCGCCGCGATGGCCGCGTCGTAGTAGTCGAGGACAGGCCGGGCCTCGGGGTGGAGCCGCAGGTGCTGACGGACTGACTCGCCGCTGCCCGTGCATCGCCGCGTGAGACGGACGGCGTGGTCGCCGAAGCTCGGCACGTCGAGCACCGCACGGCGGAAGCGCCGATCCCAGGGGAGAGCCATCGCGCCGATTCCTCCGCCGAAGCTGCCGCCGCTGAAGTCGAGGGCTGGTCCCGCCGCAGGGGCGATGTCGAGCAGGACCGTCGCCGCACGCCAGATGTCGGCCGCCGCGAACCGATGCGAGTACGTGTCGCGATGCGCGATGCCGGCCAGCACGTGCGCGTCCGGGTCTGCCGGGAAGCGGCTCGGGGTCCGGGCGTGCGTCCCGGGAGCGCAGGGGAAGATCGCGGCGGTGTCCGCGGGTACGCGGTCGATGTCCGGCGCCGTGCGCCCCCCGTATCCGTGTCCGCCGACGAGGCCGCGCCGGATCGCCTTCTCGTCGTGCGGCACCATCATGTACGCGGTCGCCTGCTCGTCCGCCGAGGAGCGGAAACGGATCTCCACGACCCGATGCGTCGCAGTGGGCTCGTCCTCCGTGCTGACATCCCAGGCGACCGCACCCGCTCCGAACTCCTCGAAGGTGGACTCCCAGAACCGGTCGAAGTCCGCCGGCTCGGCCGGGGAAGTGCGGGGCGTCAGGAGCGCGCTCAGCGCGTACTCCGTGAGCTCCTCATGAGGGTCCTGATTCACCGCGGGCAGTCCTTTCCGGTGGATGTGCGCTGTCGAGGCTACCGGCGCGGCGCGCGGACGGCGGCCGCCGCGGCAGAGAGCAGCATCATTGACATGATCGCATAGTGATTGCAGTATGTGCATCATGGATTCAATATCTAACGCAGGAGCCGATGACGATTCCCTGCTGTGGAGCCGACGGACCGTGCTGCGGATGCTCGTGATCGCCGGTGTGCTCCCTCCGGTGATCGGCGCGCATCCCGGGATCGCATCGGCGGCGGCCACGGAGATCACGACGGTCGGCGGCGTCTATCCGGACGCACTGCGTCGGCTGGACAAGCCGAACCTCGCCTTCGCCCAGGTCGCGCAGCTGGAGGGCGAGAACCACCGGATGACGTTCTTCCAGGCCACCTGGGACGGCGGAGCCACCATCGTCCGAGACCTCGAGGTGAGACACGACGGAGGCTGGCTGCCGCTCACCGATCCCGAGCACCGCTTCGACGAGCAGTGGGTCGTCTTCGAGGGGACGCTGCCATCCGGGAGCGCACCGGAGCTCTACGGTCCCCTGGCTCCGAGCTGGCTGGGGTTCACCTCCTTCCAGGTGCTCGGCCCGCAGGCGATCGAGCTGTCCACCAGCACCGACGACGTCGACCTGGTCGTGCGCTGGCGGCTCGAAGGGGCCAATCCGGAGGCTCATCACGTGCTGACGGCCAAGACCGCCGGCGACTACATCGTCGGCTATCAGAGCCAGGACGCCAAGTCCCTCGACGAGATGGCCGAGGTGCTGTGCGGCTCCTACCAGCACGCGCTCTCGGTGCTGGACGGATCGGCACCGCTCGGTGCATGGGAGCTCTTCGCACCGATGGCTCTCACGCAGTACGCCGTCGGCGACCTCGCGGTCACTTCGGGCGTGTACCTGCCCGCCGAGGTGGCCGAGTTCGCACACGAGCGTCAGCTGATGTCGGATCGGCAGCCGTACGGGATGAGCCTGCGCAGCGACAGCCTCGACATCGTGCCCTGCATGTACTCGCCGCAGCCCGGGCTCCGCACGGTCATGGCGGTCGGAGAGCAGCGCGGCTTCGCGTTCGGCGTCGCTGCCCGCGTCGACACGCTCTACGGCACCTACGCGCACCTGTGCCGGAGCGAGTACGGTCTCGCCGCCTATCGGCAGAACGTCTACGACCGTTCGCTCACGGATGCCGTGCATGCGATGGCGGCGCTGATCGCCGTGGAGCCGGACGGCGACGACTCGGTCGACTACATCCCGTCGTTCTCGGGCTGGTGGAACCGGGCCAAGGGCTTCGTCGACGTGGAGAACGAGGATGCCGTGCGCGCGGCCGCCAGCGGCGTCGTGCTCGCCGCCCACTATCTGACCGGAACGGGCGACAGCACGCTCTACGACAGACGTGCGCGTCCCCTCATCGAGTACCAGCTCTCCCGGAAGGGCATCGGGCACTCGCCCGTCATCGGCAGTCCGGTGTACAACGACACGACGCAGTACCGGATCGGCAGGATACCGACGGATGCCGTGAACCTCACGTCCCTGTATCAGCTCACGCACGGTCGCAACGCGGGGATCCAGCGTCTCGCGCTGCAGGCCACCAAGGCCGGCGTCGTCGGTCAGAGCCGTGCCCCCTTCTCGAACGCGCTGGCGACGTATCGGGCGACGGACGATCCGGCCTATCTGGCCGAGGCGACGCTGATCGCCCGGCGCTACGTGCAGGAGCAGATCCTCACGCCGTATCGTGGCAACGGCCAGCCGCCCGGCGGGTTCGCCTACAGCTTCTCGAAGTACTGGGTCGACCTTCTCGAGATGTTCGAGGCGACGGGGGAGGCGGAGTTCCTCGCAGGCGCCTATCGCGAGGTGCAGCGATTCATCACGCAGACGGCGGTCCGCCCTGTGCCCGATCAGACGGTCACCGTTCCCGAGGGGCACATCATCACCCAGCAGTACGACTGGGAGTCGCGCAGCTCGCTGCCGTCCTATCCCACCACCGACGTCCCGACCGAGACGGTGCCGGCCTGGTACGTCTCGCCCTCGGGTCTCACGTTCGAGGCGCTGTCCTCGTTCAAGCTCGGGGTCAGCACGCTGACGGACCCCGGCGGCGGCTACGTGTTCAACCCCTGCTGGGCGGGCGCGCTCCTGCGGCTGGCGCATCACACCGGCGACGCGCTGCTGGCCGACGTGGCGCACAACATGGTCATCGGCCGATTCGCCACGTATCCCGGCTACTACGGTCGCCAGTTCCAGGTGGCCCACATGAAGCCGGACTTCGCCACGAGCGGTCCGGTGGGGATCACCGGGTACTACTTCCATCACGCGCCCGCCCAGCTCGGCCTCGCGATGGACTATCTGATCAGCGAGAGCTTCTACCGGAGCGGGGGCAGCATCGATTTCCCGCACGTGTTCGAGGCGGACTTCGCCTACTTCAAGTTCTTCGCCTACGGCCACGCTCCCGGCACGTTCTTCGGCGAGGACGGTGTCTGGCCGTACTTCCCTGCGGGGCTGATCGCGCTCGACAACCCGCTGGTCAACTGGATCGCCGGCGTCGGCAACGACTCGCTCTACATCAGTCTCACCAACTCGGCGGGTACCGACCAGCAGGTCGTCGTCGATCTCGCCACTGAACTGACCGGCGCGCACCGCGCGGCGGCGCTTCCCGTCGAGGTCATCGCCGCCGACGGAAGCCGTTCGAACCGGGCGGCGCGAAGAGGGCAGATCGCCGTGACCGTGCCTGCTCGCGGACTCGTCGCCCTCGTGGTGCGGACCCTCGCCGTGCAGCGGCCCGCTCTGCCATCCGATGACATCGTCGACCACGGAGCCGACAGCTTCCATGAGGTGGACGCGGATCCCGCCACCGAGTACGGCATCGCGCGAGGTCTGCTGCTGGTGCGTCCTGGCGGTCAGGGATACGACGCCTACGTGCAGATCGATACCGAGCAGCCGGCGACCCTGTCCTACCGGATCGGCGACGGGGCAGCACAGCAGGCTCCGGCGAAGGAGTTCCCCTACGAGTGGACCATCGGCGTCGACGACATCGAGCAGACGTTCCGCTACACGATCTCGTTCGGCGGCGCGACGACGGAGGAGGTCACGCTCCGCCTCCCGGCGAGGATCACCGGCGCCAACCCCGGAGTGGCGGGAGACGTGGTCGCCCAGGCGAGCGGAACCGCCGGCGACCGGGTGCCGCTCACGATCGAGGTGCGGAACGCGACCGACGATCCGGTCACCGGCGATGTGGCCGTGACGCTGCCGAGCGGCTGGCAGCTCGAGGGCGCCGTGCCCGCGATCACCGTGCCGGCAGAGGGCGTCGCGCGCGTGGAGGCGGCGGCCGTCATCGCCGCCTCCGCCGCCCTCGGCGAGGTGAAGGTCACGGCGAAGCTGTCGATCGCCGGCGAGGACCCCGTGACGCTCCGCCCTGCCACGATCGAGGTCATCGACCGACGCCGGCTGGTGTCGCTGACGACCGACACCGACATCATCAGCGGACCCGGCGCGGTGGTCCAGCTGACCGCGCTCGTCATCAACACCGGGGTGACGCCGATGCAGGGCACGCTCTCGCTGTACGGGACCTCCGGATGGAGCATCGGGCAACGGGACGCGGTCGTCACCGTGCCGCCGCGTTCCGATCTGACGCACACCTGGACCGTCACCGCCGGTTCGGGCATCGCGCCGGGGTCGTCGACCCGGTTCGAGGCGCGGCTCGATCAGAACCTGCGCCGCGGCGTGCTGGTCCGGGTCGCCGACGAAGGCGTGATCGCGCACACCCAGTCGCCCTGGCCCGGATACCTGGAGGCGGGCACGTGGTACCCGAGCGGCCTCTCCGGGTGGAACGGCACCAGGACGCGATACAGCGACTCCGACTCGGTGGGCAGCACGGTCACCTGGAACGTGTCCCTTCCGCAGGCCGGGCTCTATCGGGTGTCGGTCTGGTATCCCACGAATCCGACGACCACGACGTCGGCCGCCTACGTAGTCGAGCATCAGGGCGGGAGCTCGGAGGTCATCGTCGATCAGACGCAGGGCGCCGCGGCCTGGCGCTCGCTGGGCACGTTCCGATACGACGCGGGCGCGACGGGAGTGGTGCGGCTCGAAGTCCGCAACACCAGCATCCACCGGGTCAGCGCCGCGCAGTTCGTCCGCGTCGGGGACTGACGCGGAACGGGTGGGTGGGGCCAGAGTGAAGACTCCGGCCCCACCCACCCGTTCTGTCGTCGTGGGCGGTGCGGCGCGCTCAGTGCCGCACGTACTCCTGGATGGCCGCTTCGTCGACGGTCACGCCGAGGCCAGGGCCGGTCGGGACGAGGAATCCGCCGTCCGGGCGCACCTCGAGCGGGCTGGTGAGCAGACGGTTGGCGACCGGCAGGGTGAACGGCTGGTACTCGAACGCGAGCAGCGAGGCCGCGCTCGCCGCGACGTGCACGCCTGCGGCCATCGCGATGCCGAAGGCCGCGGAGTGGTGCGGCGCCACCGGCACGTGGAAGGCATCGGCGACGGCGGTGATCGCGAGTCCCTCCGTGATGCCCGTGCGACCGATGTCGGGCTGGGCGACGCCGAGGGCGCGGCGGGCGAGCCAGTCCGTGAACTCGAAGCGGCTGCGCATGGCCTCGCCGACGGCGATCGGCGTGGCGAGAGCGACGGCGAGGTCTCGGTGCCCCTCGACGTCCTCGGGCGCCAGGGGTGCCTCGAAGAACCAGGCCCTCCGGTCATCCAGCTCCCGACCGAGCGCGCGCGCCTCGCCGAGACGGTACGTCCAGTGCGCGTCGAGCGCGACGTCGAGGTCGGGATGCACGGCGCGGATCGCGTCGAAGGTCGCGAGATCGGTGCGGATGTCGACGCCGAGGTGCAGCTTGATCCGTCGGACGCCGCCTTCGACCAGCTCGGCGGCCTTCTCGGCGCGCTCGACGTCATCGACGCCGCGGATGCCGGACACGTAGGCGGGCAGGACCTCGTGGAAGCGTCCTCCCGCGAGCTCGGACATCGAGAGCCCGGTCGCGTGACCCCAGAGGTCCCAGAGTGCGATGTCGACGGCGGCCATCGCGTCGGCCTGGTGGCCGGTGAGGTGTCCGCGCTCGCGCATCGACTCCGACATGCGGTGCCAGAGGGTGCGGACGGAGCGCGGGTCCTCTCCGAGGATGAGCGGCGTGAGCAGATTGTCGACGATGGCGGCGGCGACGACCGGGGCGACGGGGGCGAGGGCCTCGCCCCAGCCGACGAGACCGTCATCGGTCTCGATCTTGACCAGCAGCGTCTCGTATCCGGGGGAGTAGAGGCTCCGCCACGGCGGACGGATGACGTAGCCGCGATGCTCCACGCCCGTGTCGCCGGCGTAGGAGTTGTTCGCATCCTCCTTGGAGAGGTAGAGCGGGAAGGTTTGGACGCGCGTGATTCTCACAGGGGTCTCCAAAGACATCGATGGGCGAGAAGCCGGCGGCGTGTGCCGCGGCAGAAGGATCGGGGTGCCGCGGTCCGCCGCGGCGGGGGCTCAGAGCGTCGCGAACGCGGTGGCGGTGCGGGAGGGGCTGTAGCCGAGGGCGACGGAGATCTCGTCCGCGGCCTCGATGAGCTGCAGGGCCAGCTCCTGGTGCGGGGCGTGGAGATCCAGCACCGAGAGCGGGCCGCTGGCGGAGAGGCCGGCGACGATCTCCCCTGCGCGGTTGTGGATGGGGGCGGCGATGCACGCGCGGCCGAAGGCGAGCTCCTCGATCTCGGTCGCGTAGCCGCGGCTGCGGGTCTCGTCGAGCGCGACCTGCATGGCGTCGCGGTCGACGATCGTGTGCGGGGTGAATCGCTGGGGGGTCTGAGCGAAGTACTCGTCCACCTTGTCGGAAGTCATCCCGGACAGCAGGGCCTTGCCGAGGCCCGTGGCGTGCAGCGGACCGGTGCGGCCCGCCATGGCGAACGACTTGGGGGCGAGGGCGCCCTCGAAGTTGCAGAGGTAGGTGAACGTGAAGCCGCTGAGCTCGGCGACGTTCACGCCGATCTCGATCTTGCGGGCCAGGTTCTGCGCGATCTGCCGCGAGGCGCGGAAGATCGGCGAGCCGTTCAGGGCGATCGTGCCGAGCGAGACGGCTGCGGGGCCGAGTCGGTAGAGTCCCGTGCGGCCGTCCTGGACCACGAACTTCATCCGGTCGAGCGCGGACATCATGCGCGAGACGGTGGACTGACCGAGCCCGGTGAGCGTGCACAGCTCCGAGACCCTCAGCTCACCCGACTCCTCGGTGAAGCAGGCGAGCAAGGACATCGCCCGTTCGACGGTCTGGGTGCCGCCCACCGATTCCGATGCCATCGTGACTCCTCCTCCATACGGTCGCCGCTCCGCGACGCTGCGGCTCGTCACCGCTGCCAGTCATCCTAATGAGAGAAATGGCGGCGAGCAACACAAATGTGGGTGTCTTATGCATTTTGTGGATTTCGCATCCGCAATGTGGTTGACTTGCGGCACGTCGACGTCGACGACTGTGACGACGACGCGCAGGGCCCCATCCGGGGTCGTCCCTACTGGAAAGCGACTGCAATGCAACAAGCCATCCTCGAGCGGCCCGCGAAGAGCGAGCAGGCCGAGCCACGTTCCGGGCGGCGCTCCACGCTGGGCGCGAAGGACCGCACCTTCGGTTTCATGATCGCACTTCCCGCGGTCCTCCTGTTCCTCGTGATCGCGATCTTCCCGCTCGTGTCGAGCATCGGCACCAGCCTCTACGATCAGTCGCTGCTGCGCCCGGAGCGCACCTTCGTGGGGCTCGGCAACTACGCCGCGATCTGGGACGAGTTCTTCGCCCGCCTCGGCACGACGCTGATCTTCGCCTCGCTGTCCACCGTCTTCCCGCTCGTGCTCGGCGTCGCCCTCGCCCTGCTGCTGAACGCACGACTGCGCGGACGGAACATCCTGCGCGGCGCCCTGATGCTGCCGTGGCTGCTCCCCGGCGTCGTCGTCTCCTTCCTCTGGGCGTGGATCTTCAACGACAGCTACGGCGTCGTCAACCACGTGCTCGCGATCTTCGGGATGCCGGAGGTCAGCATGCTCGGCAACCCGGTCGGTGCGATGGCCGCGGTGGTCATCGCCAAGACCTGGCACTCGTTCCCCTGGATCATGGTCGTCGCACTCGCGGTGCTCCAGACGCTGCCGAGCGAGCAGATCGAGGCCGCCACCATCGACGGCGCGACACGAGCGCAGCGCTTCCGCTACATCTCCCTGCCGCACATCGCCGGCCCGGTCACGCTCGTCGCCGTGCTGGAGTTCATCTACAACTTCGGCAACTTCGACACGATCTTCGTCATGACCGGCGGCGGCCCGGGTAACTCGACCACGACCCTCGCGGTCAGCCTCTACCACCTGGCCTTCGGCAGCTACGAGCTCGGGAAGGCCTCAGCGATGGGCGCCCTCTGGCTCGTGCTCCTCGCCATCATCTCGAGCGGATACCTGCTCCTCAACCGACGACTGGAGAAGTGATGCGCCGTTCCCGCGACATCGGCGAGTCGATCATCCGCCCCCACCTTTCCATCCCCGGGCGCGTCCTGCTCCTGCTGCTCGCCCTGTTCGGGCTGCTGCCGATCTACTGGCTCACGGCGACCGCGTTCACGAAGAAGGAGGATGTCTTCGCAGTGGATCGGCCGTTCTTCCCGGTCGATCCCACGCTCGAGAACTTCATCGGCTTCTTCCAGAACGACGCGCTGCTGAAGAACCTCCTGAACAGCGTCATCGTCTCGACCGGAACCGCGGTCCTCGCGGTCCTGGTCGGCGGGCTCATGGCGTACTCGCTGTCGAAGTTCCGCTACCGCGGACGCAACGCGATCATGTTCATGTTCCTGATCGGGCAGCTGATCCCCGGCGCCCTCCTGCTCATCTCGCTGTACCTGATGCTGAGCTCGGCCGGACTGCTGTACACGTACACCGCCCTGATCATCTCGTTCACGACGTTCACGCTGCCGCTCGCGGTGTTCCTGCTGAAGGGCATCATCGACGGTCTCCCCGACGACATCCTCGAGGCGGCGAAGGTCGACGGACTCTCCCGCACGGGCACCATGTTCCGCATCGTGTTCCCGCTCGTCGTGCCGGGACTCATCACGGCGGCGATGTTCGCGTTCATGCGGGGCTGGAGCGATCTGCTGTTCGCGCTCACGCTCGCCGGACCCGACAAGCAGACGCTCCCCGCGGGCCTCACCCAGGCGTTCATCCGCGAGGGCACCGCCGACTGGCCGGCCCTCATGGCCGCGTCGCTCGTGACGTCCCTGCCGCTCGTCCTCATCTTCATCCTCCTGCAGCGCTACTTCGTCTCCGGTCTCGCGGCCGGTGCGGTCAAGGGGTAGCCATGCACCGCCGAACAGCTCGACCCCCACACCTCGAAGAAGGAGCAGTCACCATGAACATCTCGAACTCGCAGCTGAGCCGTCGCGCCTTCCTCGGCGGCGGCACGGCACTTGCCGCCTTCGGCGCGCTCGCCCTCGCGGGCTGCGCGACGCCCGCGGCCCCCGGCACCGGCGCCGGGAGCACCGCGAATGCGGCGACCAAGGCCAAGACCATCAACTTCTACGGCAACTCGCTCGGCGAGGAGGCGCTGAAGCCCGCGTGGCAGGGCATCCTCGACGGCTTCGCCAAGGACTCCGGCGCGACCGTCGCACCCGTGATCTACCCCTACGACCAGGCCGCCACCCAGCTCGCCCTGACCGGCCGCTCCGGCAAGCTCCTGGGCGTCGGGCAGTCCGGCGGGTGGCAGGTGCTCACGCCCATGGACGTGCTCGCCGACCTGACGGACCTCGCGAAGGGCCTCGGCATCCCGCAGGGCGTCCTCGACTCGTACACGATGGACGGGAAGCTCCTCGTGCTTCCGCTGACAGCCGCAGGCATCGGCATCATCACGAACGGCGAGATCGCGAAGAGCGTCGGGATCAAATCGGGCATGACGGTCGAGCAGTTCGCGACCGCACTCGAGAAGATCAAGGCGCAGGACGCCTCGCTCATCCCGTACGCCGCGGTGACCAAGAACCCCGATCTGAAGGATGCCGTGCACTGGATGTGGGGTTTCGGCAGCGAGGTCGTCACCGACGACTTCACCTGCACGATCGGCGACGCCGAGAGCGTCAAGGCCATGACCTGGTACAAGTCGCTCCAGGATGAGGGCCTCACGCAGACGAACGTCGCCCGGAGCGACGCGCGCATCCTGTTCGCGAGCGGCCGGGCCGCGCTGTACGACGATGCTCCGCTCGCCTCGACCTTCGTCAAGACGAACGGCGCGCCGCAGAACATCATCGACAACATCGGTGCCATCGCCCGCCCGACCTCGGGCAAGAACAAGTCCTACAACCGCGCCTGGGGCTCCGGCCTCTTCGCGAGCGCGGGCGAGGGCGAGCTCACCAGCCGCGACTTCATCACGTACGCGGCGACCAACGTGAAGGCGGCGACGGCCCTGTACGAGCGCTCGGCGGTGGCTCCGGCGGCGAAGTCGGTCGCGGACCAGATCCCCGCGCTCGCGGCGGACAAGTTCCAGACCGCCTTCCGCACGGAGGTCTCCGAGCACGCGCGCGGTGCCGCCTGGGACCGGGTCGCCGTGACGGCGCAGATCGATGCCGCGATCGGCGGCGGAGTCGCGACCATCCTCGCCGGACAGGTCGACGTGCAGGCGGGCCTCAACGCCCTGAAGAAGGAAGTGCAGGGTCTGCTCGACGCCAACTCCTGAGCGTCGCCCCTCTGCACGCGATCGCCGTACCCGGTCCTCGGGTGCGGCGATCGCGTGCGTCCGGTCGCTGTGGCGGCGAGAGAGAGCCCAGAGGCACCGGGTGAGACGCCACTGGCCCCGAGGCGTCGTGGACGACGGCTCAGGGCCAGGTGTGGTCGCTGTCGGGTGTGTGTCAGAGCCAGCGTTCGCGCAACGCGGGCTTGAGCCAGGCGGCCGGCGACGAGATCGACAGGCCGCCGTCGACCGCGATCGACGTGCCGGTCACGAACGAGGCGGCATCGGAGGCGAGGAACGCCACGACGGCGGCGACCTCCTCCGGACGCCCGATGCGGCCGAGGGGGTAGCCCTCGCTCTCGCCGGTGTCGGTCGCGGAGATGCTCCCCGGCTGCACGGCGTTGACGCGGATGCCGCGCGGGCCGTAGTCGAGCGCCAGCTGCCGCACGAGCCCGTCGACCCCGGCCTTGGCGGCGGCGTACGCGGGGAGCGCGGGAGCGGCGAGCGAGGAGTTCACCGAGGTCACCGCGACGATCGATGAGCCCGGTGCGAGACGGGGGAGCGCGGCGCGGGCCACGAAGAACGCCGAGTCCAGCGTCGCGCCGATGGCGCCGCGCCAGTCCTCGTCGCTCGTCGCGTCCGCCCGGCCGATCGGCATGCGAGCGGCGGCGAGCACGACGACGTCGATGCGGCCCAGGGCCGCCTCGGCATCCGCGACGGCGAGATCCGCGGCATCCGGTCGGCTGCAGTCGGCGACGAGGTACTGCTCGAAGACGGGGTCCGTCGAGTGCTCGAGTCCGACGCCGACGACCGCATCCCCGCTCTCCGTGAAGGCGCGGGCGATCGCGAGCCCGATGTCGGAGCCGCCGCCGATCAGCAGCACGCCACGGCGGCTCACACGCGCACCGTGGTCGGCACCGGCGGGAGGTCCAGTTCCTCGATCACGAGCTTGACCGCCGCGCGGCTGCCGGCGTCGAGGCGCGAGGCGGGGTAGCGCACCGTGGCGTGCTCGATCACGCCGCGCGCGACGAGCACCTCCTTGTGCACCGCCCACGCGATGCCGCCCTGCAGACCGATGAGCACGAGAGGGAGCATACGACGGAAGTCCGCCCGCGCCTCCTCGACGCGCCCCTCGACGAACTGCGCGAGCACGGGAGCGAGGAGGTCGGGGAACTCACATGCGGGCATCGTGCCGACCGCGCCGCGGGCATACTCCTCGAGGCAGAACTGCGCGTTCTGCCCGCCCAGCACCGCGAAGCGGCTGTCGCCGATAGCATCGACGACAGCGCCGACCTTGGGGGCCGTCGGGGGCGCTTCGACCTTCACGGAGTCGACGCCGTCGAGACGGGCCAGCTCCGCGATCAGCGCGGGTGTCATGGCGACTCCGGTGACGCCGGGGGCGTCCTGCACCATGACCGACAGCGAGGTGGCGGCGGCGACGTCGCCGTAGAAGTCGACGAGGGTTCCGGCGGGAGGCTTGACCATGAACGGCGGCAGCACCATCAGCGCGTCGGCGCCGCCCTCTTCGGCCAGGAGCGCCTGCTCGATCGAGGTGGCCGTGGAGGTGCCGTTGACGCCGGCGATCACGGGGACGCGTCCGTCGACGAGCTGCACGACGTCGTCGAGGATGGCTCGGCGCTCCTCCGTCGTGAGGGCGAACCCTTCGCTCGCCATCCCGAAGACGGCGACGCCGTCGACTCCGGAGGCGAGCTGGAACTCGACCAGGCGGCGCAGGCCGGCGCGGTCGAGGGCGCCCGTCTCGTCGAACGGCGTCGCCAGGATGGGCATCAGGCCCTGGAGTGTCGGAGCCATCGGCTTCTTCCCCGCTTCTTCATCGTGTGCGCAATTCTCGCAAGTGTTATGCATATTGTGAGATAGTCTGCCACATAACGGTTATGACCTACCACTGAAAGATGACACGGATGTCACGTTCCCCGCTCTCCCGCACCGTCGAGATCCTCTCCGACGCGAGATACGTCCAGGCCGAGTCGCCGCGCTGGGACGGCCGCGACGGCGGCCTCGCCTGGATCGACATGGCAACCGGCGCGTTCCACCGCGGCCGCCTCGAGCAGGGGAGAGTCGTCCCGGAATCCGCCGTGCGCGTGGGGGACCAGATCGGTGCGCCCGTCCCGCTCGCCGCGCCGGGGACCGGCTGGGCGGTCGCGGTCGACCGGGGCGTCGTCCACGTGAGCGATGCCGGCGTCGTCTCGCCGCTCGTGACGGATGTCGCGGCTCCCGGCCACTACATGAACGACGGCGGTGCAGATCCCTCCGGCCGGTTCTGGGTCGGCAGCCAGTCCATGCCGCGTGCACCGCACTGCGCGCTCTGGAGCCTCGAGCCCGACGGGACCATGACAGAGCGCCTCGCCGGGGTGACGGTCTCGAACGGGCTCGCGTTCGATCGGACAGGATCGACCCTCTACTACATCGACACGCTCCCGCACCGGAGTATCGAGGCGTTCGACGTCGCACCCGACGGGCGTCTCTCGCGTCGTCGCACCGTCTGCGAGGTCGACGGCGGCAACCCCGACGGCATGACGATCGACGACGAGGGCATGCTGTGGGTGGCGGTGTGGGATGCCGGCGAGGTGCGACGCTACTCGCCGACCGGGCTGCTGCTCGAGACGGTCGCTCTTCCCGCGCGTCGACCGACGGCTGTCGCGCTCGTCGATCGCCTGCTGGTGATCACGACGGCGAGCATCGGGCTGTCGCAGCCCACCGACGCGGATGGTGCGCTGCTCGGCGTCGAAGTCGAGGTCGGCGGTTCGCCGGCGTCGCCGTGGAGCGGGGAGCCGGTGCGATGAGTGTGGTCGACAACCAGCAGCTGCGGGAGCGGATCGATGCGGAGCGCATCGTCGCGATCCTCCGGGGGACCGATGTCGATGCCACGGTCGACGCGGCGCTGACGCTGATCGACGCCGGCATCCTCACCCTGGAGATCGCCCTCACCCTGGAGGGTGCGGAAGAGGCGATCGCCCAGGTCGTGCAGACTGCTCGGCCGGAAGCGCTCATCGGCGCGGGCACGGTCCTCACCGAGGCGGACGCAGATCGCGCGCTGTCGGCCGGCGCGCAGTTCCTCGTCACGCCCACGCTCGCCGCGTCGGTGGAGTACGCCGTCCGGCAGGGCGTCGGCGTCCTGCCCGGTGTCTACACGCCGACCGAGATCCAGCGCGGCCTGGACCTGGGCGCTGCGGCGGTGAAGCTCTTCCCGGCCTCGGCTCTCGGGCCGGGGTTCATCCGCGCGGTCCGCGACCCGTTCCCGGAAGCCCGGATCATCCCCGTCGGCGGAGTGGGCGTCGACACCATAGGCGGGTACTTCGCCGCAGGAGCCTTCGCGGTCGGCGTCGGGGGACCGCTCGTCGGCGACGCGGCGACTCCCGGGGGAGATCGGATCGCGCTCGCCGCGAGAGCGCGGGAGTTCGTCGCGGCCGTCCGCAGATGAGAGAAGGGCCGGGCACCCGCAGGTGCCCGGCCCTTCCCGATCGGATGCCGATCAGTGCGTGTCTTCCGCCTCGATCTCGGTGCGGTCGCCCGACCACTGCGTGTGGAAGGTGCCCGGCTTGTCGATGCGCTTGTAGGTGTGCGCGCCGAAGAAGTCGCGCTGGCCCTGCACGAGGGCAGCGGGGAGGCGGTCGGCGCGGATGCCGTCGTAGTACGACAGCGACGACGAGAACGCCGGGGCCGGGATGCCGGCCTGCGCGGCCGCGACGACCACGCGACGCCACGGCGCCTGAGCACGCGTGATCGCTTCGGTGAAGTACGGAGCGGTCAGCAGCACGGGCAGGCCGGGTTCTGCGGCGTAGGCGTCGGCGATGCGGTTCAGGAACTGGGCGCGGATGATGCAGCCGCCGCGCCAGATCTTCGAGATCGCGCCGAGGTCGATGTTCCAGCCGTACTCGGCGGCGCCGGCACGGATCTCGTCGAAGCCCTGCGAGTACGCGACGATCTTCGACGCGTACAGCGCCAGGCGGACGTCCTCGATGAACGCGGCCTCGTCGGAGACGACGAACTCCTCGTCGGGGCCGGGCAGGGCCGTGGCGACCTCGCGCTGCTCCGGGTGCGAGGAGAGCGAACGGGCGAAGGTGGCCTCCGCGATGCCCGAGACGGGCACACCGAGGGACAGGGCGGTCTGCACGGTCCACGCGCCGGTGCCCTTGGCGCCGGCCTGGTCGAGGATGACGTCGACGAGCGGCTTGCCGGTCTCGGCGTCGACCTGGCGGAGCACCTCGGCGGTGATCTCGATCAGGTACGACTCCAGCTCGCCCCGGTTCCACTCGGCGAAGATGTCGGCGATCTCGGCGGGGGTCTTGCCCGTGCCGCGGCGGATGAGGTCGTAGGCCTCGGCGATGAGCTGCATGTCGGCGTACTCGATGCCGTTGTGCACCATCTTGACGAAGTGTCCTGCGCCGTCGTGGCCGACGTGCGTGACGCACGGCTCGCCCTCGGCGACCGCGGCGATGGACTTCAGGATCGGGCCGAGCGTGACCCACGACTCGTCCGAGCCGCCGGGCATGATCGAGGGACCCGTGAGGGCGCCCTCCTCGCCACCGGAGATCCCGGCGCCGACGAAGTTGATGCCGGTCTCGCGGACCGCCTTCTCGCGGCGGATCGTGTCGGGGAAGTAGGCGTTGCCACCGTCGACGATGATGTCGCCCGGTTCGAAGACCTCGACCAGCGAGTCGATCACGGCATCCGTCGGGCCGCCGGCCTTGACCATGATGATCGCGGTCCGCGGCTTCTGCAGCGAATCGGCGAACTCCTGATAGGTCTGCGCGGGGACGAACCCGGCTTCCGGGTGCTCGTCGAGGAGCGTGCGGGTCTTCTCATAGCTGCGGTTGAAGATCGCCACGGTGTTGCCCTCGCGGCTGGCGAGGTTGCGGGCGAGATTCGAACCCATGACGGCGAGTCCGACGACTCCGATGTTCGCTGATGCTTCGGGCACAGAAGGCTCCTCGATCGTGAAGAAGGGGTCCTTTTAGCGTATCGCTGTGTCACGGGTCGTTGCGCCCTGTGACATCCGCCCGCGCACGGCCCCTACGCTGGTCGGATCGAGACGTTCCGAGGAGGATCAGCGTGGGAGAGACCGAGACCAGACTGCGAGCGGTCGTGGCGGTGCCGCTGCCGGAGGAGCTGTGCGTGCTCATCGAGGAGCTCGAGCCGCGCCTGGAGGTCATCCGCGATCATTCGCTGACGCATCCCGCGCGGTGGGCCGCCGACTGGTCCGGCGACCCGGAGCACACGCGCACACCGGCCGAGCAGCAGGCCTTCGACGCGATGGTCGACTCGGCCGACGTCCTCTTCGGTGCTCCCGACGTCGACGCCGACGCGCTCGCGCGCACGATCGCGGCGAACCCGAGACTGCGCTGGGTCATGACGACGGCGGCGGGCGGCGGGAGCACCGTGAAGGCCGCGGGTCTCTCTCGCGCCGACCTCGACCGGGTCGTCTTCAGCACGAGTGCCGGCGTGCACGGCGGAACGCTCGCCGAGTTCTCCGTCTTCGCGGTGCTGGCCGGCGCGAAGGGGCTTCCCCGTCTGCTGGCCGACCAGCGCAGCCGGACCTGGCCCGACCGATGGCAGATGCGGCAGCTCGACGAGATGACGGTGCTGATCGTGGGGCTCGGCGGCATCGGAGCGGAGTGCGCGCGACGCTTCCACGCCCTCGGTGCTCGGGTCTGGGGGACGACGCGCTCGGGCGAGCCCGTCGACGGCGTGGACAGGCTCGTCCCGCTCGACCGGCTCACGGACGCGGTCGGCGAGGTCGACGCGATCGTCGTGACGCTCCCCGGTACGGCGCAGACACATCACCTCATCGGGGAGGAGGTCCTCGCCGCCGTGAAGCCCGGCATGATCCTCACGAACGTGGGTCGGGGCACGGTCGTCGACGAGGTCGCCCTGCTCGAGGCGCTCGACGACGGCAGGGTGGCGTTCGCCGGTCTCGACGTGTTCGAGAACGAACCCCTCGACGCCGCATCCCCGCTGTGGGATCACCCTGGCGTGCTCGTGAGTCCGCACACGGCGGCGATCAACTCGAACGAGGAGGAGCGCATCGCGCGTCGGTTCGCCGAGAACGCCACGCGACTTCTCGACGGCCTGCCGCTGCGCGCCGTGGTCGACACGGTCGAGTTCTACTGAGAGGGCGCCGAGGCGCCCGAGGGCTCAGTCCTTGCGGTAGCCGGAACGGCCGAGAGAGAACAGGGCGGCGAAGCTGCCGACGACGGCGCACACGCTCATCGCACCGATCAGCCACAGGAGTACGTGCGAGAGGAAGGCGCCGTCGAGCATGGGGTTCTCCGTGATCTGCAGATAAGGACCGGTGTCATCAGCCTATCGGGTGATCCGGTACCATTGATCTCGTACCTCGGCGAGGGATGCTTCTGCGCGTGCGCTGGCATCCGTTATCGACGCGGCGAAGCAAGCCCGGTGGCTTTCCTCACGCGTCTGCGTTCGAGCTCACAATTCCAAGACCACCGCGCGGCGCCTTCGCTGCGTTTCCTGAAGGAGAACCGCATGTCTGAAGACACCAAGGTCCACGCCGAGCTCCGCGAGAGCTTCGGCAAGGGCTTCGCCCGTCGCCTCCGCGCCGCCGGCAAGATCCCCGCCGTCATCTACGGCCACGGCACCGAGCCGGTGCACGTCGCACTGCCGGGCCACCAGGTCTCGCTCATCATCCGCCGCGCCAACGCGCTGCTGGAGCTCGACATCGAGGGCAAGGAGCAGCTCGCCCTGGTCAAGGACGTCCAGAAGGACCCCGTGCACCAGATCATCGAGCACATCGACCTGCTCGTGGTGAAGAAGGGCGAGAAGGTCACGATCGACGTCCCCGTCATCGTCACCGGCGAGTCCGCTCCCGGCACGATCGTCAACCAGGACGCCAACACCCTGTCGATCGAGGCCGAGGCCACGCACATCCCGCAGAACCTCGAGGTCTCCGTCGAGGGGCTCGAGGAGGGCGCGCACATCACCGCCGCCGACGTGAAGCTCCCCAAGGGCTCGACCCTGCTCGCCGACCCCGAGGTCCTCGTCGTCGCGATCTCCGTGCCGGCTGAGCAGGACCTGGGCGAGGACGACGCCGCCGCCGAGAGCACCGAGGGTGCTGCCGAGGGCGAAGCAGCAGCCGAGGAGGCCGCTGCGGAGTGATCTCCGACAGTTTCAGGACAGAGGGGACGCGATCGGATCGCGTCCCCTCTGTCGTATCCTGACCGGGCCCCGCACAGGACCCGGCGCGAAAGGACGAGGACATGTCATCCACGTGGCTGGTGGTGGGGCTCGGCAATCCGGGCCCGCGCTACGAGGCGACCCGGCACAACATCGGTCAGATGGTCGTCGACGAGCTCGCGGCACGTCGCAGCGAAGCCTTCCGCGAGCACAAGGGCGGCGCACGCGTCGTCGAGACGTGGCTCAAGCCGGGCGCCGACAAGCTGGTCCTCGCCAAGCCGAACACGTTCATGAACGTGTCGGGGACCCCCGTCGCGGCACTCGCGCGCTTCTATTCGGTGCCGGTCGAGCAGGTCGTCGTCGTGCACGACGAGCTGGACATCTCCTTCGACACGGTGAAGCTCAAGACCGGTGGGGGGCACGGCGGGCACAACGGAGTGCGCGATGTCGCGCGCGCTCTCGGGACCGCCGACTTCCCGCGCGTGCGGGTGGGCATCGGCCGGCCGGCGGGACGCCAGGATCCGGCCGACTGGGTGCTCGCGCCCTTCGGCAAGGAGGAACGGCCGAACCTGCCGATCCTCATCTCGGACGCGGCGGACGCGGTCGAACTGCTCGTGGCTGAAGGCCTTCTGGCCGCCCAGCAGAAGCATCACGCCCCGCGCTGAGCCGCTGCACGGGGGCGAGGCGAGCGTCAGCTCGCGAAGTCGATGAACCCGGCTGCGCTGCCCGCGGAGAACGCGAAGAGCAGCACGACGAAGAAGATCATCGGGGCGATCACTGCGACGACCAGCGCGCCGATGCCCGCGCCGCGTCCCTGCTTCTTGCGGATGGCGATGATGCCGATCACGATCGCCGCGATGCCGAGGATCGTGCCGGTCCAGAACGACAGCTCTGCCCACAGCACCTGGTCGCGGGCGGGGGAGAGCGCGCTCAGGACGTCGTCGGTCGTCGTGGAGACGCCTTCGGGCAGACGGCGCCCGATCTCGAATCCGGCGACGCCGACGACGATCGGCGTGACGACGGCGGCGACGACCGCGAAGATCAGCGCGAGGATGCCGAGGAAGCCGGATGCGCGCGGGGCCGCGTCGGGGACCGTGTAGGCCCCGGTCGGGACGGCGTAGCCGCCGACGGGCACCTGGTAGGCCCCCGGAGGCGCCGCCTGGGGAGCGGGTGCCACGGGGTAGGCCGGAGCGGTCTGGTAGGCGGGCGGTGCCGGAGGAATGACCGGGGCCTGATACGCCGGCGGTGCCGGAGGAGCTGCCGCCGGTGCCGGCGGCGCCGCGGGGAACGCCGGGGGAGGCGGGGGGACCGCACCGAACGGCGCAGGCGGAACGGGAGGAACGGCGCCGGACGGAGGTGGCAGCTGCGGATCG
Organism: Microbacterium sp. LWH11-1.2; assembly: GCF_038397745.1. Taxonomy (NCBI): domain Bacteria; kingdom Bacillati; phylum Actinomycetota; class Actinomycetes; order Micrococcales; family Microbacteriaceae; genus Microbacterium; species Microbacterium sp. LWH11-1.2. Next base: position 2,477,222 of record NZ_CP151636.1, read on the forward strand.
GTCACGACCCCCATCCTAGAGGCGTGCTCAGACGCGGCGGAGCAGACCCACCCGGTCGTAGACGTCGGACAGGGTCGCGTCGGCGACGGCATCCGCTCGTCCGGCGTTGTCCGCCAGGATGCGGTCGAGCTCGGCGGGGTCGTCGAGGAGCTCGAGGGCGCGGGCGCGCACCGGCTCGAACTCGTTCACCACGACCTCGGCGAGGCCCTTCTTGAAGTCGCCGTACCCGCGGCCGGCGTAATCGTCCTCGATCGCGGCGACCTGACGGCCCGTGAGGGCCGCGTAGATCGTCAGCAGGTTCGAGACGCCCGGCTTGTTCTCGCGGTCGAAGCGCACGGATCCTTCGTTGTCGGTCACGGCGCGCATGATCTTCTTCGCGGACTTCGCCGGGTCGTCGAGCATCCACAGCACGCCCGCGTCGCTCTCCGCCGACTTCGACATCTTCGACGTCGGGTTCTGCAGATCGTAGATCCGCGCCGTCTCCTTCTGGATCACCGGCATCGGCACCGTGAACGTGGCCCCGAAGCGGGAGTTGAATCGCTCGGCGAGGTCGCGCGTCAGCTCGACGTGCTGCTTCTGGTCGTCGCCCACCGGCACCACATCGGTCTGGTACAGCAGGATGTCGGCCGCCATGAGGACCGGGTACGTGAACAGGCCGACGCTGGTCGCGTCCTGTCCGTATCGGGCCGACTTGTCCTTGAACTGGGTCATCCGGCCGGCCTCGCCGAAACCCGTGATGGTGCTGAGGATCCACGCCAGCTCGGCGTGCGCGCGCACGTGCGACTGCACGTACAGCGTCGACAGCGACGGCTCGATGCCCGCCGCGATGTACTGGGCTGCGGTGCGTCGGGTCTTCTCGCGCAGCTCCTTCGGGTCCTGTGCGACGGTGAGCGCGTGCAGGTCGACGACCGAGAAGTAGGCGTCATAGGACGTCTGCAGGTCCCGCCACTGGAGGAGCGCGCCGATGTAGTTGCCGATCTGGAGGGAGTCGGCGGAGGGCTGCATTCCGGAGTACAGGCGAGGTTTCGTCACGACATCAATCCTATGGGGATGCCGGTGGCCGATCTGCGCGTCGGGGCGTTCTACGCTGTGGGCATGATGTTCGCCGCTCTTCGGACCTCCCGCACCCCGCGACGGCAAGACCGCGCCGTCTACGTCGAGATCCTCATCGACGCGCCGATCGAGACGATCTGGGACCTCACCCAGACGCCCGAGCAGCATGCGCGGTGGGACGGACGGTTCTCCGCCATCATCCCGACGCGGGAGCGGGCGAACGGTGCGCAGGAGTTCCGCTACGAGCTCGATCTCGGGATCCACACGATCCGCGGCACCGGCGTCTCGCTCGGCGACCGACGAGGGAAGGCGGGTGAGCGCACGTCGGCCCTCGCCTTCGACACGTCCGACCGGCTGTCCCCGCTCGGAGCTGGTCGCGGGTACTGGCGATACGTGCCGACGCCCGAGGGCGTCCGGTTCCTCACCGGCTACGACTACGCGCCGGGATGGGGGCTCATCGGCCGCGTGCTCGACCCGCTCGTCACCCGCCGCTTCGTCTGGTGGCTCACGGCGTGGAGCTTCGATCGCCTTCGTCTGTGGGCCGAGGACGGCGTCCCACCGGAGGAGACCGGCTGGTGGCGCTCGCTCCGACCAGGACGGCGCCCGCGCGCCCGCGCCCGCCGGTGCCGGAAGCGCCCTGCCCGGACGGGCGGCAGGACCATCATGCAGAACGCGCCGGCGACGTTGACGGAGATCGCCGCATGAGCGCGCAGGGCGTGTTCGAACGCGCTCTCGGCGACGACTTCGCGCGCCTGCACCCGCAGATGAGGAAGCGCTTCGGCGTCGGGGTCGGTGCCGGCTACGGCTGCATCGGCCGCGGGGTGATGACCGAGGTCCGGCGCGGGCCCTGGTGGACGCTTCCCTTCCTCATGATCGGGACGATGCGCAACATCATGTTCCCCGAGCGGGGTCGCGACATCCCCTTCCAGATCGACAATCACGCCTACATCGACAGCCTCGGCAGGGAGACCGTCACCTTCGTGCGGACGATGACGATCCGGCCGGGCAGGCGACGCCGGTTCGACGCGACGATGATCTTCAGCGAGAAGCGGGGGAGGATCGTCGACTATCTCGGCACGCATCAGCACCTCGCCGTCGACCTCGACCTCGCCGTCACCGACGAGGGGGGCCTCCGGCTGTCGTCGGGTCCCCAGCGCTTCTATGAGGGCCCCCTCGCCTTCCGCTTCCCGATGCTCTTCAGCGGACGAGCGCACTTGGCCGAGCGCTTCGACGACGAGCGGGGGTGTTTCGTGATCGACCTCGAGGTGCGCAACGACCTGCTGGGGTTCCTCTTCGGCTATCGCGGCACCTTCGTCTGCGAGTTCCCGGAGGGCGCGGAGGTGCCCGAGACGGTGAAGCCCACCCGCGAGGAGGTGCGCGAGTGACCGCCAGGGGCGAGGTCTTCCTCGCGGCGCTGGGACCGGATGCCGAGCGCCTGCACCCGGAGATCCTCGCGCAGATGCGGGCCCCGGCGGCGGTCGACCGCGCAGAGGGCGTGTTCACGGTCGCGGGCAGCCGCTTCGGGCGGCTCGGCATCCTCGCTCTGCCGGTGGTGGGACCGCGGATGCTGGTCACCCGCTTCGGGCGGGATGTGCCCTTCTCGCTCCGGACGCGTGCCGGTCGCACGTCGTCCGGGCGCGCGACACTCGACACGACCAGGGAGTTCCGCTTCCCCGGCACGACGCAGTTCATCTCCGACAGGCTCACCGTGAGCGTGGTGCCCGGCCTCGTGCGCAATCTGCTGGGCGCGCGGGAGCGCGTCGAGCTCATCGAGGAGTGCAGTGTGACGGCGCAGGGCGCGCTGCGGATGCGGACGCGCCGGATCGCCCTGCGCCTGTGGGGCCGTCGCTTCGCTCTGCGCGGCATCCTCGGCATCTCGGTCGATCTCGAGGACGGCTGGGACGAGGCGCAGAAGCGGCGCACGATCGAGATGCGCGCTACGAACCCGCTGGTGGGGACCATCCTCGAGTACCGCGGCTGGTACCGGCACCGCGACGAAGATCAGCCGACCCCGCAATAGGAGAAGACGGTGGTGGTCGGGTGCGCCGACTGCGAGACTTCCTGCATGTCCTCCACGCAGAGCCCTGCCGTCGGAGGCGGTGTGCGGATCGTCGGCATCGTCCTGACCGTCCTCGTCGGCGTGCCCTTCCTCTTCTTCGCCTGGATCGCACTGAGCAGCCGATTCGCGTCGGGCAGCGCGGATCCGCACGGATACGCACTCATCTTCGGCACGTTCCTGGCACTCGTCGCGGGAATCGCGCTCGCGCTCGTCGTCCCGCTGATGTTCCGCTCCGGACAGCGCGGTTCCGCCTACCTCGGGAGCCTGATCGTCTACGTGCTCGTCGCGGCCGCGCTGATCATCTCTCTGATCACGGCCTGACGCGCGGCGGTCGGAGTCGACCGGATCGCGGTCAGAAGGTGTAGTCGACGACCACCGGCGCGTGGTCGCTCCAGCGCTGGTCGTAGGCGGCGGCCCGAGCGACGTGGTACGTCTGCACGCGCTCCGCCAGTGCCGGCGTCGCGAGGTGGTAGTCGATGCGCCACCCGGAGTCGTTGTCGAACGCCTGGCCCCGCATCGACCACCACGTGTACGGGCCGTCGACCTCGCCGTGGAAGCGACGTCCGACGTCGACCCAGCCGAGGCCGGTGCCCACCGAGCCGTCGACGCCCGTCACCTGTGCGCCGGCCTCACCCAGGAAGCGGTCGAAGTAGGCCCGCTCGCGGGGGAGGAAGCCCGCCTTCTTGCGGTTGCCGCGCCAGTTCTTGATGTCGAGCTCGCGGTGCCCCACGTTGAGGTCGCCGGTCACCAGCGCCAACGCGCGGTCGGCACCCAGCTCGGCGAGACGAGTGCCGAAGGCGTCGAGGAACTTCCACTTCTCCTCCTGCTTCGGGGTGTCGGCCTCGCCCGAGTGCACGTATGCGCTCACGACGGTGATCGGACGATCACCGATGCGGAAGTCGGCTTCGATCCAGCGCCCCTTCGAGTCGAAGTCGTCGGGACCGAGCGTGGTGCGCGAGGCGAGGGCCGGCGTGCGGCTGGCGATCGCGACGCCCGCGCGACCCTTGGCGGTGGCCTCGTCGTGCACGAAGGACCAGCCCGGCAGTGCGGCCTCGAGATGCTCGTCCTGTCCGCGGACCTCCTGCAGCGTGAGGATGTCGATGTCGGCGGCGTCGAGCCACGAGCTCATGCCGTTTCGAGCGGCCGCTCGGATTCCGTTGACGTTGACCGAGGCGATACGCAGATGGGGCATGGACACAAGCCTAACGAGCGCCGCCGACATCCCGAGACGGCCGGTGCAGGTCCGTCAGGAGGCGCTGAGCGAGCGGCGTCGGCTCCGGCGAGGGAGGCGCAGACGCCTCGAGCGCCGCGAGCTCCGCCTCGGCATCCCGCACCGCTCGTCCCGCCTGCCAGGCGCGGTACCAGGGCGCGCCGTCACGAGCGACCTCCGCCTCGCGCAGGCGGATGCGCGCGGCCGACACCAGCGTCCGATGCTCCGCGGCGCGTCGTTCCGCCTCGGTCTGCGACAGCAGCGGGAGATCGCGGTCCAGCGCGGTGACCGCGATCCAGGAGGACGCCACCAGCATCACCACGCCGTTCACGCGGAACCACAGCAGGAGGCCGATGAAGATCGCGAAGGTGGCGAGCAGCGGATTCGACGGCGTGTAGCTCAGCAGGAACCCCGCACCGTACTGGAGGATCGTCATCGCGCCGCCGCCGAGGAGAGCGCCCGGCCAGATGACGCGCCAGTCCAGCGACGTCCCGGTGAGGAACCGCACCATGGCGGCCAGGGCCGAGGAGAGCAACGCGAACGAGACGAGCACGGTGCCGAGGCGGATGCTGATGTTGATGCCGTCGGAACCGGAGTCCCAGTCGAGCAGGCTGAGCGCCCAGCTCAGGGCCGCAGCGCTCGCGGAGCTGAGGATCGAGCCGACGATGAGGGCGACTCCGAACAGGAGCGCCGCCAGCAGGTCGCGCGCCTTGAGGAGCACGTAGCTGCGCAGGTCCGGCGGCAGGCCGAAGATGTCCCTGGTCGCGCGCCGCGAGAACGTCACCCATCCGATGGCCGTCCAGATCACGGTGCCGAGGGCGATCAGACCCGTGACGCTGAGCACCCCGGTCGTGCTCGCGGCGATCTCCTTCACCTGCTCGGGGGTGAACACTCCGCCCTGCTCCTCGATCAGGTGGGGGATGTAGCTGTTGATGATCTCGATCATGCCGTCGACGGCCTCGGTGCTTCCCCCGAGCCAGAGACCCGCGATGGCGAAGGCGAGATAGATCGCCGCGAAGATCGCGAACAGGGCCTGATAGCTCACGCCCGCCGCGAGGAGGAAGCCGTTGTGCTGGAGGAAGTGACGCCACACCCGCACGGGGAACAGGCCGAGCGTCCGCTGCGTCAGCGCCGTCGCGCGCTCGACGGCGGCATCGAGGCGACCGGGCTCGGCTGCGGCGCGATCGGGATCAGACACGCTCTCACCCTATCCACACAGCGAGAACGGGCGGGCTCCCGAAGGAGTCCGCCCGTTCTCGTCCGACGATGCGCCGCGTCAGGGGCGGCCGCGGAGCACGGCCTGCTTGACCTCGGCGATGGCCTTGGTGACCTCGATGCCACGAGGGCAGGCCTCGGAGCAGTTGAAGGTCGTGCGGCAGCGCCAGACGCCTTCCTTGTCGTTGAGGATGTCGAGACGCACGGCGGCGTTGTCGTCGCGCGAGTCGAAGATGAAGCGGTGGGCGTTCACGATCGCCGCCGGGCCGAAGTACTGTCCGTCGGTCCAGAACACCGGGCACGACGAGGTGCACGCGGCGCACAGGATGCACTTGGTGGTGTCGTCGAAGATCTCGCGGTCGGCGATGGTCTGGACGCGCTCCTTGCCCTTCTCCGGCACGGAGCTCGCGACGAGGAACGGCTGCACCTCGCGGTACGACGCGAAGAAAGGCTCCATGTCGACGACGAGGTCCTTCTCCAGCGGCAGTCCCTTGATCGCCTCGACGTAGATCGGCTTCGAGATGTCGAGGTCCTTGATCAGGGTCTTGCAGGCGAGGCGGTTGCGTCCGTTGATGCGCATGGCGTCGGAACCGCAGATGCCGTGGGCGCAGGAGCGGCGGAACGTGAGCGACCCGTCGACCTCCCACTTGATCTTGTGCAGGGCGTCGAGCACGCGGTCGGTGGAGTAGAGCTCCACGTCGTAGTCGACCCAGTGCGGCTCGGCGTCGACCTCGGGGTCGAACCGGCGGATGTTGAACGTGACGATGAAGGACTGGATGCCGGTCTCTTCGGTCGTGCTCGCGGGGGATTCTGCGATGGCGGTGGACATGCTCAGTACTTCCTCTCCATCGGCGGGTAGTTGAACTCGCCCTGCTCGTTCTTCGTGAACACGACGGGCTTCCAGTCCAGCTTGATGTGGTCGCTCGGCGTCGAGGAGTGCGGGTCTCCCGTCAGATACGCCATCGTGTGCTTCATGTACTTCTCGTCGTCGCGCTTCGGGAAGTCGTCGCGCATGTGGCCGCCGCGGCTCTCCTGGCGGTTCTGGGCGGCGTAGACGACGACCTCGGCGATGTCGAGGAGGAAGCCCAGCTCGACGGCCTCGAGCAGGTCGGTGTTGAACCGCTGGCCCTTGTCGTCGACGTGCACGTTCATGTAGCGGTCGCGCAGCTCCTTGATGACGCCCAGCACGTGCTCGAGGGACTCGTGCGTGCGGAAGACCTGCGCGCCCTTGTCCATCTCGTCCTGCAGGGCCTTGCGGAGCACGGCGATGCGTTCGGTGCCCTGGTTGTTGCGCAGGCCCTCGAGCATGCCGGAGACGAAGGCCGCCGGGTTCTCGGGGAGCGGTACGAACTCGGCCGTCTTGACGTACTCGACGGCCTTGCGGCCGGCGCGCTTGCCGAACACGTTGATGTCGAGCAGCGAGTTGGTGCCCAGTCGGTTGGCGCCGTGCACCGAGACGCAGGCGCACTCGCCGGCGGCGTACAGGCCCGGCACGACGGTGTCGTTGTCGGCCAGCACCTCGGCGTCGTTGTTGGTGGGGATGCCGCCCATCGCGTAGTGCGCGGTCGGCATCACCGGCACCGGTTCGACGACCGGGTCGACACCCAGGTACGTGCGGGCGAACTCCGTGATGTCCGGGAGCTTGGTCTCGAGCACCTCGGCACCCAGGTGGGTGCAGTCGAGGAGCACGTAGTCCTTGTGGGGACCGGCGCCGCGGCCTTCCGCGACCTCCTGGACCATGCAGCGGGCGACGATGTCACGCGGGGCGAGGTCCTTGATCGTGGGGGCGTACCGCTCCATGAAGCGCTCGCCCGAGGCGTTGCGGAGGATCGCGCCCTCGCCTCGCGCGCCCTCGGTGAGGAGGATGCCGAGTCCGGCGAGTCCGGTCGGATGGAACTGGAAGAACTCGAGGTCCTCGAGGGGGAGGCCCTTGCGCCAGACGATGCCGACGCCGTCCCCGGTCAGGGTGTGCGCGTTCGAGGTCGTCTTGAAGATCTTGCCGAATCCGCCGGTCGCGAAGATCACGGCCTTCGCCTGGAAGACGTGCAGCTCGCCGGTGGCGAGGTCGTAGGCGACGACGCCGGAGACCTGCGTCTTGCCGTCGGCATCCTTCACCGTCAGCAGGTCGAGCACGTAGTACTCGTTGAAGAAGTTGATGCCGAGCTTGACGCAGTTCTGGAAGAGCGTCTGCAGGATCATGTGGCCCGTGCGGTCGGCGGCGTAGCAGGCGCGGCGGACCGGGGTCTTGCCGTGCTCGGCGGTGTGGCCGCCGAATCGGCGCTGGTCGATCTTGCCCTCGGGGGTGCGGTTGAACGGCAGACCCATGTTCTCGAGGTCGATGACCGCGTCGATGGCCTCCTTCGCGAGGATCTCGGCCGCGTCCTGGTCGACGAGGTAGTCGCCGCCCTTGACGGTGTCGAAGGTGTGCCACTCCCAGGAGTCCTCCTCGACGTTCGCGAGCGCCGCCGCCATACCGCCCTGCGCCGCACCGGTGTGCGAACGGGTGGGGTAGAGCTTGGAGATCACCGCGGTCTTCGCGCCGGGTCCGGCCTCGATCGCCGCACGCATGCCGGCGCCGCCGGCGCCCACGATCACGATGTCGAACTGGTGGTAGTGCACCCCGTCGCGCACGACGGAATCCTGGGTCTCGGTAGTCACTTCTTCTTCAGCCTTCTTCTCAGTTCCCGACCAGCGCGGCGCATTCGGTCCAGAGGGTGCTGTCCTCTGTGACGCCCAGGCACGGGTCGAACGTGAACACGACGAGCGTGCCGAGGATGATCAGGAGGCCGGCGGCGAGGCCGAGCGCCCAGATCAGCGCCTTGCGGGCAGTGTTGTTCGTGACGTAGTCGTTGACGATCGTGCGCATGCCGTTCGCGCCGTGGATCAGCGCCAGCCACAGCATCAGCACGTCCCACCACTGCCAGAACGGCGTGGCGAACTTGCCGGCGATGAAGGCGAAGTCGAGGGCGTGGATGCCCTCGCCGACCATGAGGTTGATGAAGAGGTGGCCGAAGATCAGCACGACGAGCACGATGCCCGAGAGCCGCATGAAGAGCCAGCCCCACTTCTCGAGGTTGAATCCGCGCTGACGGCGGACGGGGGCGGCGACGGTCTGCGTGGCCATCAGTGACCCCCTCCGAACCCGGCGAACGCGAGCATCAGGTGGCGCGGCACGAAGCCGGCCATGATGACGACCCACACCGCGAGCACACCCCAGAACAGCTGACGCTGGTACTTGGCGCCCTTCGACCAGAAGTCGACCGCGATGATGCGCAGGCCGTTCATGGCGTGGAACACGATGCCGGCGACCAGCACGACCTCGCCGAGCGCCATGATCGGGTTCTTGTATGTGCCGATGACGGCGTTGTACGCCTCCGGCGACACCCTGATCAGCGCCGTGTCGAGCACGTGCACCAACAGGAAGAAGAAGATGGCGACTCCGGTGATGCGATGAAGCACCCACGACCACATGCCTTCGCGACCCCGGTAGAGGGTGCCGCGGGGGGTCTTGGACGTGGTTTCCGAAATCGACGGTGTCAAGCGAGCGCTTGTGGACACGGTCGTCCTCCCTGGATCGATGTGACTCGGTCGCGTGCTGCGCAAGTGTCAGGCACGCCCGATCGGTGTCCATCCTATTCCCGTCTGCAGCGGGGGAGCGACGAAGGGGAGCCTAAGTATCTCGATGTCGAGAGAGCCGGCCGTGGGCGATCAGCCGATCTGACTCATCCCGTTCCAGCCGCTGCCGATGGTCCTGGTCGCGAGGAATCCTCCGCGGCCGTTGCCGCCGTAGAGGAGGAGCGCGCCGGCCGACGTCCGGGCGACGATGTCCTGCGTGCCGCTGCCGTCGAAGTCGCCCGCGCCGAACACGGCGGTGAGAGACGCCCACCCCACGCCGATCTGCGACGGCGAGCCCCAGCTGCCGCGTCCTGTCGTCGGGTAGATCCAGAGGGTTCCGTCGAGCCTGCGGGCGATGATGTCGCCGCGCGCATCGCCGTTGAAGTCGCCGGCGTGGAACATCGTGTCCATCGTCTGCCAGCCGTTGCCGATCCTCGTGCCGCCGGCGAGCCAGCCGCTTCGTCCGTTGCCCGGATAGAGGAAGAGGTCGCCGCCGGGCGTTCTGCCGATGACGTCGGGGATCTGATCGCCGGAGAAGTCGATGCCGCCGATGAGCTGCGAGAACATCGTCCAGCCGTTGCCGATCTGCACGGGGGCGAGGAAGCCGCCCCTTCCGTTCCCGGCGTGGAGCATGAGTCTGCCGTCGGCCTCGGTGCGCGCGGTGTCCGGGATGCCGTCGCCGGAGAAGTCCCCGAGCGTCGTGAACGGGCGGTCTCCCCACCCCGCGGCGGCGGTGACCGGGCCCTGGAACCCGCCCGCCCCGTTGCCGGGGTAGATGAGGAGGTCTCCGGTCGCCGTGCGGGCGAGGATGTCGGCGGCCCGGTCGCCGGTGAGGTCGCCCGCCCCGCCGGAGAGACGCTTCACCGGGGTGCCGATGCCGAAGATCTGCACCCAGTAGGTCCGGTAGCAGGTGCCGGTCGCGTAGCCGACGCCGAGGCCCGTGTACCGCGAGTCGAGGATGTTGGCGCGGTGGCCGCTGGAGTTCATCCAGCCGCTGACCACGGCGGCGGCATCCGGCTGACCTGCCGCGATGTTCTCGCCCGTCGAGACCCACCCGAAGGCGGCGACCCGCGAGCTCCGCCATGTCGAGCTGCTGTGCTCGAAGGTGCACGTCGACGCCAGATGCTGTGCCCACTCCGCAGCGGCCGCGTCGAGCGCGGCATCCGACACGAGCGCGGGGAGTCCGGCCTGGGTGCGCTGGGCGTTCGTCAGCGTGAACACCTCGCCGGCGGGTCCGCCGGCCGCGGACGCGGCGGCGGGGGCGAGGACAGCGGCCCCGATCATCACGGCGATCGCCGCGGCGATCGCGCGGCCGGTGCGGACGAGCTTTCGACGGGGGGACGGGCGCATGGCGTCACCATAGTGGCTGTGCTGCACGCCGCGCAGAATATCGGAGCGGGGCAGGCTGCCGGGTTCCACACGACGGGCCCCGATACGCTGACACGATGACCTCGCCCATCCAGGACTTCTACGCGGTGATCCCCGCCGGCGGCATCGGCAGCAGGCTGTGGCCGCTCTCGCGCGCCGACGCCCCCAAGTTCCTCCACGACCTCACCGGGTCCGGGCACTCTCTGCTGCGCGACACCTGGGATCGGCTGGTCCCTCTCACAGGCCCTGACCGCATCGCGGTCGTCACCGGCCGCGCGCATCGTGCCGCAGTCGAGGCGGAGCTGCCCGGCATCGCCGATCTCAACGTCTTCCTGGAGTCGGAGCCGCGCGAATCCGCCGCCGCGATCGGGCTGGCCGCAGCGATCCTGCACCGCCGCGACCCCGATGTGATCATCGGCTCGTTCAGCGCCGACCACGTGATCCGCGGCACCCGCGTGTTCGAGTTCGCCGTCCGCGACGCCGTCGAGGTCGCCCGCGAGGGGTACATCTGCACGATCGGCATCGCGCCCACCGAGCCGGCGATCGGATTCGGCTATATCAAGAAGGGGCCGGAGCTCGTCGTCGAGCGCGCCCGCGAGGCGGCTCTCGTCGAGAGCTTCGTCGAGAAGCCGGACCTGGAGACCGCGAAGGCCTATCTCGCCGATCGCGGCTATCTCTGGAACGCCGGCATGTTCATCGCCAAGGCCAGCGTGCTGCTGGAGGAGCTCGCAGCCAACGAGCCCGAGCTGCACGCCGGACTGCTCGAGCTCGCCGAGGCCTGGGACGACCGCGACCGGCGCGGACCCGCCGTCGACCGGATCTGGCCGCGCCTGAAGAAGATCGCGATCGACTACGCGGTCGCGGAGCCTGCCGCCCGCCGCGGGCGCCTGGCGGTCGTGCCGGGACACTTCGACTGGGACGACGTCGGCGACTTCGCCTCCCTCACCAAGCTCATCACGAATGGCCGGAAGAACGATCTGGCCGTCCTCGGGCCGAACGCCCGGGTGCTCTCGGACGCCGCGAGCGGCATCCTCGTCAGCCAGACGTCCCGGGTGATCAGCCTGGTCGGCGTCCAGGACATCGTCGTCGTCGACACCCCCGATGCCCTGCTGGTCACGACCGTCCAGCACGCGCAGCGGGTGAAGGGCGTCGTGGAGTCGCTCAAGCTGAACGGGCAGGGCGACGTGCTCTGATGAGCGCCGCCGGATGCTCATCGGCTGGGTTGGTTTCAGCTTTGTAACCTTTCGCCAGCACGTGCGGGGCGAGTGTGCACAAAAGGTGAAACAGTAGGTAACTTTGATCGATCCGCGATGGCCGCGGTTTCGTTGAGGGAGGCATCAGTTGACCATCTCCACCACCAAGAAGCTGCTCGGCGCGACAGTCGCCGCGGGCGTCATCTTCGCACTCGCCGGTTGCGGCCAGGCCCCGACCGACGAGGCCGGCTCGGAGGGCCCTGCGGACTCCGACTTCCTCCCCTGCCTCGTCTCCGACGCGGGCGGGTGGAACGACAAGTCGTTCAACCAGTCGGCGAAGGAAGGCATGGACGCCGCTGCGGAGGAGCTCGACGTCAAGCCGCTCGAGTTCGAGTCCGCGAACGACAACGACTACGCGCCGAACCTCGAGACCGCGGTCTCGGAAGGCTGCTCGCTGATCGTCGCCGTCGGCTTCAAGCTGGCCGCCGCGACGGTCGAGTCGGCGCTCGCGAACCCCGAGATCGACTACGCGATCATCGATGACTACGCCGACACCGACTTCGACGGCACCACCGATGCTCCGAACATCAAGCCGCTCGTCTTCGACACGGCTCAGGCCGCCTACCTCGGCGGCTACGCCGCGGCCGGTTGGTCCGCACAGAGCGGCGTGAACAAGGTCGGCACCTTCGGCGGAATGCAGATCCCGTCCGTCGCCGTGTTCATGGACGGCTTCTCGCTCGGCGTCGACAAGTACAACGAGGACAAGTCGGCCGCCGTCCAGGTGTTCGGCTGGGACGTCGCCACGCAGGAAGGCTCCTTCACGGGCGGCTTCGACGCGAACGACACCGCCAAGCAGACCGCTCAGGGCGTGCTCGACCAGGGCGTCGACGTCATTCTTCCCGTCGGTGGCCCGGTCTACCAGAGCGCTGCGGCGGCGATCGCCGACAGCGGCAAGGACACGCTCATGATCGGTGTCGACAGCGACCTCGCGGTTGCCGACCCGAGCGTCGCGGGCGTCACGATGTTCTCGATCATGAAGGCGATCAACGTCGCCGTGAAGGACGCGACCATCGCAGCAGCCGCGGGCGATTTCGACCCGGCTCCGTACGTCGGAACGCTCGAGAACGAGGGCGTCAAGCTCTCCGGCTTCGGCGACTTCGAGGCCGAGCTCCCGGACGGGCTCCTCGACGAGATCGCGGCGCTCCAGGAGCAGATCATCGCCGGTGACATCACGGTGGAGTCGAAGAACTCCCCGTAAGTCGCAGCCGGTCCAAGTGCGGGGCGAGTGGTGTGCAGGATGCCACTCGCCCCGCACTGTGATCGGACGAAGATCCTTCTGGACGACTCTTCTGGATAAGGTGCAGATATGAAGCTCGAACTTCGCGGCATCACCAAGCGATTCGGTACTCTCGTCGCCAACGACCACATCGATCTGGTGGTCGAACCGGGGCAGATCCACGCGCTGCTCGGTGAGAACGGCGCAGGCAAGTCCACGCTGATGAACGTCCTCTACGGCCTCTATCAGGCCGACGAGGGCGAGATCCTCCTCGACGATGTCGTGCAGCGCTTCCGCGGCCCCGGTGACGCGATGGCGGCGGGGATCGGCATGGTGCACCAGCACTTCATGCTCGTCCCGGTCTTCACGGTCGCCGAGAACGTGATGCTCGGCCACGAGCAGACCAAGGCCCTCGGCACGCTCGACATCGCGAAGGCGCGAGAGCACGTGCGATCCGTGGCAGCGCGGTTCGGCTTCGACATCGACCCCGACGCGCTCGTCGGCGACCTCCCGGTGGGCGTCCAGCAGCGCGTCGAGATCATCAAGGCGCTCTCCCGCGATGCCAAGGTGCTCGTCTTCGACGAGCCGACGGCCGTGCTCACCCCGCAGGAGACGGACGAGCTCATGGGCATCATGCGCCAGCTCCGCGACGAGGGCACGGCGATCGTCTTCATCACCCACAAGCTGCGCGAGGTGCGCGAAGTCGCCGACAAGATCACGATCGTCCGTCTCGGACGCGTCGTCGGCGAGGCATCGCCTTCGGCGACGAACGCCGAGCTCGCTTCGCTCATGGTCGGACGCGCCGTCGAGCTCACGGTGCACAAGGACGCGCCCCGTGTCGGCGACGGCGGGCTGGAGATCTCCGGGCTGCGGGTGCTCACACCCGGCGGTGCGATCGTCGTCGACGGCATCGACTTCGCGGTGCGCCCCGGTGAGGTCCTCGCGATCGCCGGCGTGCAGGGGAACGGCCAGACGGAGCTGGTGGAGGCCATCGTCGGCCTCGCCGCGCGCGTGGAGGGGAGCATCACGCTCGACGGGACCGAACTCGTCGGCAAGAGCGTGCGCGCGATCCTCGATGCCGGCGTGGGCTTCGTCCCCGAGGACCGGACCGAAGACGGATTGGTCGCCGGTTTCTCCGTCGCGGAGAACCTCATCCTCGACCGCACCGACGACCGCACCTTCAGCCGCGGGGGAACCATCCTGCGGGGTGTGCTCGACGCCTTCGCCAAGGAGCGCATTCGCGAGTACGACATCCGCACGCAGGGGCCGGACACTCCGGCGGGCACGCTCTCCGGCGGCAACCAGCAGAAGGTCGTCATCGCGCGCGAGATGAGCCGTGAGCTGCGGCTGCTGGTCGCCGCCCAGCCGACCCGCGGCGTCGACGTCGGCTCGATCGAGTTCATCCACAAGCGGATCATCGAGACGCGCGACTCGGGCGTCCCGGTGATCGTCGTCTCCACCGAGCTCGACGAGGTCGCCGCCCTCGCCGACCGGATCGCGGTCATGTACCGCGGAGCGATCGTCGGCATCGTGCCGGGCGACACGCCCAGAGAGACACTCGGACTCATGATGGCCGGAGCGGCCGAAGGAGAGGTGGCGGCGTGAGCGGATCGACGCCCGGCGCGGGAGACGTGACCAAGGGCATCCCCCCGGAGCAGCTCGGCACGCCGACCGGCACGGTGCCCCGCGACTCCGCCGACGTGCCGCCGCCGCCCCGCGGCAACATCATCCTCAAGGAGATGCTGCGCGGCAGCGCCGTCACGACGATCCTCGCGATCGTCCTGGCGCTCATCGTCGGCGGCATCCTGATCGCCTCCACCAACGAAGACGTGCAGGAGGCGTCCGGCTACTTCTTCGCGAAGCCCGGCGACACGTTCGCCGCCGCCTGGAACGCGGTCTACAACGGGTACGAGGCGCTGTTCCGCGGTGCCATCTTCAACGCCCGTGGCGCCGATTTCGCGGCGCAGATCCGTCCGCTCACCAACACCCTCGGTTTCGCCGCGCCCCTGATCGCTGCCGGCCTCGGCGTCGCACTCGCGTTCCGGGTGGGACTGTTCAACATCGGTGCACGCGGCCAGATGCTCATCGGTGTCGCGGTCGCCGCCCTGCTGACCTTCTCGCTCGACCTGCCGCTCTGGCTGCACATCCCCGTGACGCTGATCGCCGGTATCGCGGGCGGCGCGCTCTGGGGTGCCATCGCCGGCCTCATCAAGGCGCGCACCGGTGCCCACGAGGTGATCCTCACGATCATGCTCAACTACATCGCGTACTACCTGCTGCTCTGGATGATCCGTACACCGGGCCTGCTGCAGAAGCCGGGGACGAACCAGGCACTGGGTTCGGCCACGCCGGAGAGCGCGCAGTTCCCGACGCTGCTCGGGCCGCAGTTCCCCCTGCTCGATCTCGGATTCGTGATCGTGGTCGTGGCCACGCTGTTCGTCTGGTGGCTCATCGAGCGGTCGTCGCTCGGCATGCGGATGCGCGCCGTCGGCGAGAACCCGCACGCGGCGCGCGCCGCGGGCATCAGCGTGCAGCGGGTCTACGTCTACGCGATGCTGTTCGCCGGAGGCCTCGCGGGTCTCGCGGGCATGAACCAGATCCAGGGAGCCGTCACGACCGGCGTCACCGAGACGATCGACGCCGGCATCGGATTCGATGCGATCACCGTCGCGCTCCTCGGACGCAGCCGCGCCTGGGGCACCTTCGCCGCCGGCATCCTGTTCGGCGCTCTCAAGGCGGGGTCGTTCTCGATGCAGGCCCAGGACATCCCGGTCGACATCGTCCTGGTCGTGCAGTCCCTGGTCGTGCTCTTCATCGCCGCACCGCCGCTGCTGCGCGCGGTGTTCTTCCTGCCCAAGACCGACATCGAGAAGGCGGCCAGGCTCCGAGCCAAGGCCGCGAAGAAGGCGGTGGCGGCATGATGTCCCTCGTGCAGACCGAGGCAGCCGACGGCACGGTGCAGCTCGCGACCGTGAAGCAGCGGCACCTCAAGGCGCCGATCGTGCTGGCTGTCGCCGCTGCGCTCCTCGCGCTCCTGTTCGTGTTCGTGCCGCGCGACGGCACCAGCACCTTCCGCCTCTCCGACCAGTCGTCGGCGCTCGCGCTGCCCGACGTCGCCCTGCCGACGGCCTCGACCTTCTGGGTCGTGTTCGGCATCCTCGTCGTCCTGACGGTCGGAGCGTTCCTGCGTGCCTGGACGTATCGCAAGCCGTCGCTGTGGCTGGTCGTGGCCTTCAGCACGCTCGCCGTCTTCGCGTTCCTCGTCTGGGCATCCGCCGGGGGACTCGTCCCCGTCACGAGCCTGCTGTTCGGTGCCGTGTCGCTCTCGGTGCCGCTGGTGTTCGGTGCCCTGGGCGGTGTCATCGGCGAACGCGCCGGCGTCGTGAACGTCGCGATCGAAGGGCAGCTGCTGCTCGGCGCCTTCTCCGCCGCGCTGCTCTCCAGCATCACCGGCAACCCGTTCGTCGGACTGGTCGGAGCGATGATCGGCGGCGTCCTCGTGGCCAGCGTGCTCGCCGCGTTCGCGATCAAGTACCTCGTCGAGCAGGTCATCGTCGGTGTCGTGCTCAATGTGCTCGTCACCGGTCTCACCGGCTTCCTCTACGGCGCACTTCTCGCACCGAACGAGGCGACGCTGAACACCCCGGTGCGCTTCCCGCGCATCGAGATCCCCGTGCTGAGCGACATCCCGATCATCGGCCCGGTGCTCTTCAATCAGACGTTCATCGGCTACCTGATGTTCCTCACCGTCGCCGTGGTGGCCTGGGGCCTGTACCGGACCCGGTGGGGTCTGCGTCTCCGCGCCGTGGGCGAGCACCCGCAGGCCGCCGACACCGTGGGCATCAAGGTCAACCCGACCCGGTTCTGGAACGTGCTCCTGGCCGGCGCAATCGCCGGCATGGGCGGTGCGTACTTCACGCTCGTCTCGGTGCCGCAGTTCGGCAAGGACATGACGGCGGGCCTCGGCTTCATCGCCCTCGCCGCCGTGATCTTCGGCCGGTGGGACCCGATCCGTGCGACGCTCGCCGCGCTGCTCTTCGGCTTCGCGACGAACCTGCAGAACCTGCTCTCGATCCTGAAGACGCCGATCCCCGGCGAGTTCATGCTGATGCTGCCGTATCTGGTGACGCTGCTGGCGGTCGCCGGATTCGCCGGACAGATCAAGGCGCCCGCGGCAGACGGCAAGCCGTACATCAAGTCCTAGCCGAGTCCGGAAGAAGGAAGCTCCACAATGACTGACATCGACTGGGACGAGCTCCGTCAGGTCGCGACCGATGCCATGACGAAGGCCTACGCGCCGTACTCGCGGTATCGCGTCGGTGCCGCGGCGCTCGTCGGCGACGGACGGATCGTCGCCGGCTGCAACGTCGAGAACGCCTCCTACGGCGTGACGCTGTGCGCCGAGTGCGCGCTCGTCGGCGACCTGCACATGTCCGGCGGCGGTCAGCTGGTCGCCTTCGTCTGCGTCAACAACGACGGGCAGACGATCATGCCCTGCGGTCGCTGCCGCCAGCTGCTCTTCGAGCACGCCATGCCCGGGATGCTGCTGGAGACCGTCTCCGGCATCCGCACGATCGACGAGGTGCTGCCGGATGCGTTCGGCCCCCGAGACCTGGAGGACGCCCGATGAGCATCGAGCCTTTCGACGCGGTGGATGTCATCCGCGCCAAGCGAGACGGCGGCGCCGTGCCGGAGAAGGCGCTGCGGTGGATGGTCGACGCCTACACCCGCGGCTACGTCTCGGATGCGCAGATGGCGTCGTTCGCGATGGCGATCTTCCAGCGCGGCATGGAGCGCGACGAGATCCGCGTCCTGACGGACGCGATGATCGCGTCGGGGGAGCGGATGAGCTTCGCCGCGCTCGGCAAGAAGACCGTCGACAAGCACTCCACGGGTGGCGTCGGAGACAAGATCACGCTTCCCCTTGCTCCGCTGGTCGCCTCGTTCGGCGTGGCCGTGCCGCAACTCAGTGGACGTGGCCTCGGCCACACGGGCGGCACGCTCGACAAGCTCGAATCCATCCCCGGCTGGCGCGCCGCGCTCAGCAATGAGGAGATGTTCGCGCAGATGCAGGGCGACGTCGGGGCCGTCATCTGCGCGGCGGGCTCAGGACTCGCTCCCGCCGACAAGAAGCTCTACGCACTGCGCGACGTGACCGGCACGGTCGAGGCGATCCCGCTGATCGCATCGAGCATCATGTCGAAGAAGATCGCGGAGGGCACGGATGCGCTCGTCCTCGACGTCAAGTTCGGCTCCGGCGCCTTCATGCAGGACATCGACCGCGCCCGTGAGCTCGCCCGCACGATGGTCGCGCTCGGCACCGACTCCGGTGTCGCGACGACCGCGCTGCTCACCGACATGAACGTCCCGCTGGGCTTCGCGATCGGCAACGCCAACGAGGTCCGCGAATCCGTGGAGATCCTCGCCGGCGGCGGCCCCTCCGACGTGCGGGAGCTGACGATCGCGCTCGCGCAGGAGATGCTCGCCCTCGCGGGGAAGCCGGATGCCGACGTGGAGGCCGCCCTCGACGACGGCCGCGCGATGGACAGCTGGAAGGCGATGATCCGCGCCCAGGGCGGCGATCCGGATGCCGAGCTGCCGACCGCTCGCGAGACGCATGTCGTGACGGCTCCGACCGACGGCGTCGTCACCCGCATGGACGCGCTGCCGTTCGGCATCGCGGCCTGGCGACTCGGCGCGGGCCGCGCCAGGGCCGAGGATCCCGTGGTCTTCGAGGCCGGCATCGATCTGCACGCCAAGCCGGGCGATCGTGTCGACGCCGGACAGCCGCTGTTCACGCTGTCCGCAGCCGATGCGGCGCGGTTCCCGCGTGCGCTCGAGGCGCTCGAGGGCTCGTGGGCGCTCGGGGACAAGGCTCCGGCCGCCGGTCCCATCGTGCGCGAGCGCATCACGGCCTGACGGGACCGCTAACCTGAACTGAGCATTTCCGCCACCGAGAGGATCACCATGTCGATCGATGCGAACGGCGACGTCACCATCCAGGGGATCTCCCTCCGCGGCCTGCCCAAGGTCTCGCTGCACGACCACCTCGACGGCGCCCTGCGTCCGGCCACGATCATCGAGCTGGCGGACGAGATCGGTCTCGACGTGCCGGAGTCCGATCCCGCCGCTCTCGGCCGCTGGTTCGCGAAGCAGAGCGACTCCGGCTCGCTCGTCGAGTACCTGAAGACCTTCGACCTGACGACCGCCGTGATGCAGACCCAGGAGGGACTCACGCGTGTCGCGCGAGAGTTCGTCCAGGACCTGGCAGCGGACGGCGTGATCTACGGCGAGGTGCGCTGGGCTCCGGAGCAGCATCTCACGCGCGGACTCACGCTCGAACAGACCGTCGAGGCCGTTCAGCAGGGCATCGAGGAGGGCGAGGACGCGGCGGACCGCGACGGGCGGAGCATCCGCGTCGGCCAGCTGATCACGGCGATGCGCCATACGGATCGGGCGCTCGAGATCGCCGAGCTCGCGGTCGATTTCCGCGGTCGTGGTGCCGTGGGCTTCGACATCGCCGGGCCCGAGGACGGCTTCCCGCCCTCGAACCACCGCAAGGCGTTCGACTACCTCGCCGAGAACTTCTTCCCCGTGACCGTGCACGCCGGCGAAGCCGCAGGTCCCGCGTCGATCCGTTCGGCGCTGCTCGACGGCCGTGCGCTGCGTCTCGGCCACGGCGTGCGCATCGCGGAGGATCTCCAGGTCGTGACCCAGGAGGGTGACGAGGTGCAGGTGCAGTTCGGAGAACTGGCCCGCTGGGTGCGCGATCGCGAGATCCCGCTGGAACTCTCCCCGTCGTCGAACCTGCAGACCGGCGCGATCGCCGCGTGGGGCACGACGATGGCCGACCACCCGTTCGATTTGCTGTATCAGCTCGGCTTCGCGGTGACGGTCAACGTGGACAACCGCACGATGAGCGCCACCTCGCTCACGCGCGAGCTCGCCCTGCTCGTCGAGGCCTTCGAGTACGACCTCGACGACCTCGAGACGTTCCAGTTCAATGCGGCCGCGGCCGCCTTCCTCCCGGTCGAGGAGCGCGAAGAGCTCGTCGAGATGATCGCCGAAGGATTCAACGACTGACATGTCCCAGAAGAGTCGACGCCGGGTGAGCGTTCTCGCCGTGATCGTGAGCGCCGCCGTCGTCCTCCTGGGCGGGGGTGCGGTCGCCGCATTCGTCTGGACGAACGGCACGCCGAACGGCCAGAAGCCGGCGGCGACCGAGACGGAGAAGCCGCTCCCGACACCGGAATCCGAGCCGGAACCCCTCTCACCGGCCGAGCAGCTGCTCGCCGACGCCGACAATCCGCTGGCCTGCGCGGTGTCGTTCGCCGGTGACGGCGTCGTGCAGGACCCGATGCTGCAGTGGCAGAACGGCCTCTATCAGTCGCTGCCGATCCCTGCGGCGGACGGGCGCGTGTTCGCCGGCTGGTATGCGACCGCGGACGATGCTGCGGCGTTCAGCCCGGAGGCCCGTATCAACGGCGCCGATCCGGTGACGTGCACCGACCAGCAGATCGAGCTCCACGGAGCCTGGAAGACGCCGGAGGAGAACGTCGCGGCGAACACGCAGGTCCCGATCCTGATGTACCACCAGTTCACGACGAACCCCGACGGCGAGTCCGGCTGGCTGCGCGGCAACTACGCCTACATCGGCGACTTCGACGCGCAGATGAACCACATCGCCACCACCGGCTTCTATCTGCCGACGTGGGACGAGCTGAGCGCGTTCATCGACGGGCGGCTGTTCCTGCCCCCGCGTTCGGTGATCATCACGGATGACGATGCCGATCAGACCTGGTTCGACCTCGCGGCGCCGCTCGTGGAGAAGTACGAGCTGCTCACGACCTCGTTCATGGTCACGGCGTACCGCTCCGACCCGCCCCCGTCCATCTACGTCCTGCGCCGTTCGCACACGCACGACATGCACCAGGCCGGAGCCAACGGCCAGGGACGCATCGTCAACTGGACGCCGGACGAGGTCGCCGCCGACCTCAACATGTCGGGTGACATCCTCGGCGTGCGCGAGGTCATCGCGTACCCCTTCGGACACTACAACGACACAGCCAAGCAGGGTGTGCTGCAGGCGGGCTACGAGATGGCGCGCACGATCGAGCCCGGCTATGTCGTGATCGGCACCGACAAGCTCGCTCTCCCCGTCGTGCGCATCGACTACGGGATGGGGCTGGACGCGCTGATCAAGCGCATCGGCTGAGACCCGACGAGCGGGCAGGATGGTCGCATGCCTGCTTCCGTCCTCATCGTCGGCCCTGCCTCGTGGAACACCATCGTCGTCCTCGACCGGCTCCCCGAGCCTGTCCCGCACATGCAGTTCGCCGAGGACACGTGGGAGACGGTCGGCGGGACGAGTGCAGGGAAGGCTCTCAGCCTCACGGCGCTCGGGCGCGCGACGACGCTGTGCGCGCAGGCGGGTGACGATGAGCACGGTGCCAGGCTCCGCGACGCGCTGCGCGCGGCCGGCGTGCACGCGCGGTGGGCGGAGGGCCTGACGGAGCGGCACCTCAACCTGATGACCCGCCGCGGCGAGCGGGTCTCGCTGTACCTCGCCGCACCGCGACCGACAGGGGGCGAGCAGGATGAGTCCCTGCGGGCGGCGATGGCGGCGGCCGACGCGGTCGTGCTGGACCTCGGAGCCGAGTCCGAGCGGCTGCTGCCGCTCGCGCGTGAGGTCGGAACGCCGATCTGGGTCGACGTGCACGACTACGACGGGGAGTCCGATTTCCACCGGCCGTTCCTTGCGGTGGCGGATGCCGTCTTCTGCAACGCCGATCGCCTCGACGACCCGGTGGCCTTCCTCCGCGGATGCATCGGGGGCGGAGCACGCCTCGCCGTCTGCACCCTCGGGGCGGAGGGAGCGGTGGCGATCGACGAGGACGGTGCGGAGCATCGGGTGGCGGCGGTGCCGGTCGACGTCACCGACACGAACGGCGCGGGGGACGCGTTCCTCGCCGGTGTGCTCGACGCCCGGCTGTCGGGGGCAGCTGTCGGTGACGCGCTCGCCGCGGGTGCGACGTCGGCGTCCGCCGTGCTGCGCACGCGGCACCTGCATCCGCTGCTGGATGCCGTGCTGCCGCTGCCGCGGTGAGCAGCGCTCAGTTCAGGAGCACGGCGCGGCTCAGCGGGGGAGAGCCTCGAGGAAGGCGCCTGCTCGCTCCGTGACCTCGGCGTGCATGTCCTCCGTCGAGATCGTGGGGGTGCCGTCGCCCGCCTGCGGGCCGTAGTCGCCGAAGGAGGCGTGGGCTGCGCCCTCGATCTCGACCATCTCCGCATCGGCGGGGAGCTGATCTCGCGCGGCATCGATCTTCTCCGGAGTGGAGAGCCCGTCATCGCTGCCGGCGAGACTGAGCACAGGCAGGCCGCTCGCCGAGAGGTCCGTCGCGCAGTAGGACCCGAAGAGGATGAGGGCATCCGCATCGGCCGCGAGCTGACAGGCGCGCACGCCGCCGAGCGAGTGACCGCCGACGCCCCAGACCTCGACATCGGGCGCAGCCGACGTGAAGGAGCCGAGTCCGCGCGGATCGAAGAAGGCGAGGTTCAGCCAGGGACGCGTGATCACGACCGTCACGCCCTCCTCGGCGAGCCCCTGCAGGATCGCGGCGTACGCCCAGGGGTCGACCTTGGCGCCGGGGACGAACACCAGCCCGAGCTCGGACTCGCCGTCGGCCGGAGCGAGGACGATCCCCTGCTCGGCATCCTCCACGGTGATGGCGGCGTTCTCGCGGACGCCGGCCAGGGGAGCCGGCTCGGCGGGCATGACGCCGATCTGACTCCAGGCGACGATCCCGCCGACGCCGAGGAGCAGCAGGATCGCGAGACTCCCGAGCACCCGCTTCAGGACGCGACGACCCCGTTTCCTCTGCACACGTCAACGCTACTCCGTCGCCCGGCCCCTTCCCTGAGCGGCGCCGACCGACGGGTGGGTGGCGAGGTACTCCTCGAACGCCTCGCGCGTGGTGCGCGTCGGGACGAAGCCGAACTCCTCCTTGAGCCGCGTGTTCGCCAGGACCGGTCGATAGCGCAGGAAGGGCACCTTCTCCGGTCCGTGCTCCGTGAGGCGCAGCATCCGTCCGATCCGCAGCGCGGCGGCGAGCGCCCAGGCGGGGAGCACGAGCTGGCGTCTGCCCAGCCGCTCCGCGATCTCGGGCACCGTCATCCGGCCGTCTCCCGCGACGTTGAAGACTCCGGCCGGACCGTCGGTCGCCGCCCGCACCATTGCGGCGGCGACATCGTCCACCCACACGAAGACGAAGGGGGAGTCGGAGCCGGCGATGCGGAGGATCCGGCGGCCGTCCCAGAGCGCGGTGATCTGATTCCGGACCGAAGGCCCTAGGATCGTGCCGATGCGGAACACCACCTGCTCCAGGTCCGGATGCGTCGCGCGGTGCTCGGCGAGCATCTCCTCGACGAGGCGCTTGTGCCGTGAGTACGGGAAGGCGTCGTTGCCGCGGAGCGGCTGGTCCTCGTCGATCCATTCCGGATTGTCGGCGTGGTAGCCGTAGGCGGCGCCGGAGCTGGACACCACGATCCGGCGCACCCCCGTCGCGACGCACGCCGCGAGCACGTTCGCCGACCCGTCGACGTCGACCCGGTACTCCCGATCGACGTCGCGCCCCGGATTGACGATCGCAGCGAGGTGCACGACGGTGTCGATGCGGTGTTCGCGAAGGAGGGGAGCGATCACTGCCGCGTCCTGCACGTCGAGCACGACGTCGAGGATCCCGGGCCGTGCGGTGCCGGTGCGCACATCCGCGGAGACCACGAGCTCGACGTCGTCTCGGGCTGCCAGCGCCTGCGCGACGTGCGAGCCGAGGAACCCGCCGCCCCCGGTGATGAGCACCCGCGTCACGGCGACGCCTCGGTCACCGTGCGCCCGCTGGCATCGCCGCTCGCCGAGCCCGTGCGTCTCTTCGTGTGCCGCGCCCAGAGCCCTGCCAGGATCAGGCCCGCGATGATGTCCCAGATGCCCCACCACCCGGCGACGATCGCCATGCCGCCGAGGCCGTCGAAGAACAGGAAGACCAGGCCGAGACCGAGGCCGGCGTTGCGGATGCCGACCTCGAAGGTCATCGCCTTGCGCTCGCGGGTGCCGAGGCCGCCGACGACCGCGGTTCCGTAGCCGAGAGCCAGCGCCACGGCGTCGTGCACCGTGACGACGATCAGGATCACGCCGAGGACCTGCACGAAGACCGCCCAGTTGCCGACGAGCGCGGCGATGATGAAGCCGAGCAGGGCGATGAGGCTGAACCACTTCACGAACGGCTGCACGCGGGCGGCGAATCCGGGTGTCTTCGCCCGCAGCAGGAGGCCGAGCGCGAAGGGCAGTCCGACGATGAGCAGGATCTCCAGCAGCATCCGCCACGGGTCGAGAGCGACCTCGCGGAGCAGCGTGCGGGCGGTGGGATGCAGCGAGCCCCAGAACGTGATGCTCAGCGGCATGGCGACGATGTAGAGGAGATTGCCGACCGCGGTCAGCGACACCGAGAGCGCGACATTCCCGCCGGCCCGGTGTGTGAGCACCTGGGAGATGTTGCCGGGCGGACAGCAGGCGACCAGCAGCATGCCGAGCGCCATCGACGGCGGGACAGGGAGCACCAGCGTCAGCAGGAACGTCGCGATCGGCAGCAGGAGCAGCTGGGCGAGGAGGGCGATGACGAAGGGCTTCGGATGCTTCGCCACGACACGGAAGTCGCTCGGGGCCGTGTCGAGGGCGATCCCGAACATGATCAGGCCCAGCACCACGTTCAGGATCGTCAGCGTGCCGGGCGTGAACGAGAGGACGACGTCGTCGACGTTCATGCCGACGCCTCCAGCGCGCTCTTCTCGCGGCGGACGGCGCCGCGGTAGGCGTCCTTGTTCACGTAGTACGCCATCCGGTCCAGCCCGAGGTAGTGGTATCCGCCGGTCAGGTCCGGCCAGGGCGCGGCCGTGACGCGGTCGCGGAATCGGGCAGCGCGCGACGCATCGTGCTCGACGGCGTCGAGATAGGCGGCGAGGAGGTCGGCCTGCTCGGCGCGGCCCTGCCAGCCGATGCCGGAGGCCTCGATCATGCCCATGACGTACAGCCCGTTGAACGACGCGGGGAAGAGGTTGAGGAACAGGCGCGGCGAGGCGCCCTGCCAGTGAAGGTGCTCCCGGTCGACGAAGGGATAGTCGAGGGTGTATCCGGTGGCCAGGAGCACGAGGTCGTAGTCGTCTGCGCTGCCGTCGCGGAAGCGCACGGTGCTGCCGTCGAAGCGTTCGACGTCGGCGCGGATGCGCAGGTCTCCCTGGCCGAGGTGGTTGAGGATCATGGTGTTCACGATGGGATGGGACTCGTAGATGCGGTACCGGGGCTTCGGGAAGCCGAAGCGCACGGGATCGCCCGTGAAGGCCCGCAGCACCCGGCTGTCGACCGCCTGCTTGATCCTCGCGGGCAGCGGGCGCCCCTGGTTGAGCGTGTCGCTCGGCCTGCCGAACAGGTAGCGGGGCACGAAGTAGTACCCGCGCCGCACGCTCATGTCGACGGAAGCCGCGTGGTGCACGGCATCCACCGCGATGTCGCAGCCGGAGTTGCCCGCACCGATCAGGAGCACCCTCTTGCCCGAGAGCTGCTCGGCCGTCTTGTAGGCGCTGGTGTGCAGCACCTCGCCGGAGAAGCTGCCGGGGAAGGTCGGGATGTTCGGCTCCGCGAGCGTCCCGTTCGCGAGCACGACACCGGCGTACCATCGCGTCTGCGTGCCCTCGGAGCCGTCGCTCGTGAGATCCCATCCGCCGTCTCGCGGTTCGAGACGCGTGACCCTCGTGTCGAACCGGAAGAGCTCGGCGAGACCGAAGTGGTCCGCGTAGTCCCGGAAGTACTCCCGCATCACCCGGTGGCCCGGATAGTCGACCGTGGAGCGCATCGGGAACTCCGTGAACTCCGTCGTCGTGCGCGACGAGATCAGGTGCGCCGACTCGTACATCGTGCTGCGCGGATTGGCGATGTCCCAGAGGCCGCCGACGCCGTGGGAGGCCTCGTACCCGTCCACCGCGATGCCGCGCTTCTGCAGCGCGCGGGCCGTGGCCAGCCCCGACGGGCCCGCGCCGATCACGGCGTATCTGTTCATGCTGCTCCCTGCACGTCACTGTGCGCGAAAAGGCGATGCTCGAAAAGGCGGTGCTCGAAAGGGGCGCTCGCGAAAGCGCCCCCGCTCCCGATCGTATCGGGTGGGCGAGGGCGCTCCGGCACGGCGCGGGATCAGGCCTCGCGGAGCGTCTGCTGCCGCTCCTCGACGGCCTCGCGGACAGCGGCGAACAGCGGATGCTCCGGATCGAGTCCGGTGACGAGGGCGGTCAGCGCCCTCGCGTCCTCCGAGCGCAGCAGCCGCTGGAGCTCGACCGACTGCTCGTCGTCGGCGTCGTCGAACTCGAGCGCCGCGGCGACGGCCGCGACCAGGGCATCGGCGGGCAGGCCGCGCTCGGCGGCCATGGCCGCGGGGCCGATGAACCGCTCGTGCCGCGAGATCTTGCGCAGCGGCTGACGTCCGACGCGCTGCACCGTGTCGATCAGCGCCGGGTTGCGGAACCGCTCGAGGATCGTCGCGCGATACGACGCGAGGTCGGCGGGATCCAGCCCGTGTTCGGCCACCAGCACCGCGGACGTCTCCTCGAGTGCCGCCGACACGCGCGCGGCGATGTCGGGGTCGGCCAAGGCGTCCGAGATGCGCTCGACTCCGGCGCGGGCGCCGAAGTAGGCGGTGGCCGCGTGTCCCGTGTTCACCGTGAAGAGCTTGCGCTCGATGAACGGGGCGAGGTCCTCGACGAAGTGCGCTCCCGGGATGCTCGGGAGGTCGTCGCCGAACGGGCCGGCTTCGATCGCCCACTCGAAGTACGGCTCGACCGTGACGTCCACCCCTCCGTCGGCGGGCTGGGCCGGCACGATGCGGTCGACCGCGGTGTTCGCGAACACCGCGCGCGACAGCAGGTCTCCGGCATCCGCCCCGGCGGCCGCCTGGATCTCCGAACGGAGCAGGTCCGTCGCGCCGATCGCGTTCTCGCACGCCATCACCTGCAGAGGTGCGGCGTCGGGGGAGCGCTGCGCGAGACCCGCGACGATCGCCGGTGCGACGAAGCGCAGCACGGTGGGACCGACCGCGGTCGTGACGACATCCGCCGTCGCGATCTCGCGGGTGAGGGCCTCCGGGTCGGTGCGACTGTTGACCGCGCGGAACCCGGTGACGACGTGGTCGACGCCCCCGGGTCCCGCCTCGTGCACGGTGTACTCGTCGACCGCGTTGATGGCGTCCACGAGGGCGTCGGCGACATCGGAGAACACGACCTCGTACCCGCCCTCGTGCAGCAGCAGGCCCACGAAGCCGCGCCCGATGTTGCCGGCGCCGAAGTGGACGGCCTTCATCCCTCGTCCACCACCCATCACTCGTTGACCGCGGAGAGCAGCGCGAACAGCTCGTCCGGTGTCTGCGCCGCGTTGAGCTTCTCGACGTCGTCCTCGTCGGAGAAGAGGATCGCGATCTGCGACAGGATCTCCAGGTGCTCGTCACCGCGACCGGCGATGCCGATCACGAACGTCGCCTGCTCGCCCGCCCAGTCGACGCCGCCGTCGTAGCGGACCACCGAGAGGGCGGAGCCGAGGATCGCGTCCTTGGTCTCGTTCGTGCCGTGCGGGATCGCGAGACCGTTGCCCATGTAGGTCGAGACCGTCTCCTCGCGCTGACGCATCGCGTCGACGTACGCGGGTGTGACGGCGCCGGCGGACACGAGGATGTCGGTGGCCTCCTGAAGGGCGGCCTCCTGCGTGCTGCTGCCCGAGTGGATGCGGACCTGGCCGATGGTCAGAACGCTCATGGTGTTTCCTCTCGCTGGTCGCGGACCATCTCGACGACCTCTTCGTACTTCGGGGAGTTCATGAAGTTGTCGACGGAGACGTGGATCGAGTTCGGCGACTGGGCCTTCGCGCGATCCGTCAGCTGCTGCTGGGTGATCACGAGGTCGGCCGTGCCGTCGAGGTTCGCGATGGCCTGGTTCGTGACCGTGACGCCCTCGACTCCCGCCTTCTTGAACTTGTTGCGCAGCACGCTCGCGCCCATGGCAGACGATCCCATCCCGGCGTCGCACGCGAACACGACGCTCTCGATGCGGCGATCCGTCGCGACGCCGCCCGCCGCGCCGGCGGCCGCAGCACCCGAGGAGGCGCGCAGGGCGTCCATGGCTGCGGACGACTTGCCCTTGTTGGCCTCGGTCTGTGCGATCGCGGCGCCGAAGCTGTCGCCCTCGGCGGCGAGGTCGCGCTTGCGCGAGGCCCGCAGGATGACGCCCGTGATCAGGAAGGTGACCACGGCGGCGATGACCACCGAGAGGTACACGACGAGGAGGTTGCCGACGCCGCCGCCGACGGCGGCCGCCGTCACGGCGATGATGCTGCCCGGAGCTGCCGGGAAGCCGAGGCCGCCGCCGAGCACCATGTTCGTCGTGACGCCCGCTGCACCACCGGCGATCAGAGCGAGGATCGTGGTGGGCTTGCTCAGCGCGTACGGGAAGTAGATCTCGTGGATGCCGCCGAAGAACTGGATGATCGCCGCACCCGGAGCCGAGGCCTTGGCCGCGCCGACGCCGAAGAAGGTGAACGCGAGCAGCAGCCCGAGGCCGGGGCCGGGGTTCGCCTCGATGAGGAAGAGGATCGACTTGCCGGTCTCGGCGGCCTGCTCGATGCCGAGCGGCGTGAACACTCCGTGGTTGATGGCGTTGTTCAGGAACAGCACCTTCGCCGGCTCGACGATGATCGACACCAGCGGCAGGAGGTTCAGCGACACCAGCCAGTCGACCGCTGCGCCGAGGACGGCGCTGATGCCCAGCATGACGGGGCCGAAGGCGAAGAAGCCGACGATCGCGAGGATCATGCCGAGGATGCCGGCCGAGAAGTTGTTGACGAGCATCTCGAAGCCGGGGCGGATCCTGCCGTCCCACAGCCGGTCCATCTGCTTCGTGATCCATGCGGCGAGCGGCCCCATGATCATGGCCCCGAGGAACATCGGGATGTTGGTGCCGACGATGACACCCATCGTGGCGATCGTCGCGACGACACCGCCGCGCTCGCCGTAGACCATGCGGCCGGCGGTGTTGGCGATGAGCAGCGGGAGCAGGTAGGTCACCATCGGCCCGACGAGACCGACGTACGCGAAGAAGTTCCCGCCTTCGCCTTCGGCCAGCGCCGTCATCGCGCCCTGCCAGCCGATGGTGGCGGAGTCGCCTCCGCCGCCGATGATCTCGGCGACCGGGGCCCAGTGCCAGCCGAAGGGGCTGTCCGCGCCGAAGAATCCGGCCGGGATGAACAGCATGGTGATGAAGCCCCACGCGATGAAGGCCGCGATGTTGGGCATGATCATTCCGGACAGGAACGTGCCGAAGCGCTGCACGCCTGTTCGGAGGCCGCCCGTTCTCTGGGCGGCGGGTGACGTCGTCGTCATGATGTCGTCTCTTTCTGGTGAGGGGAGAGGGCGGCTGTGGCGTCGGCCACGGCCTTGCGGGCACCGGCGGCGTCGTCCGCCGCCAGCGCGACCTGTGCGAGGCTGCGGGCCTCGTCGAGGGTGCGTTCGGAAAGGGTGTGCCTGACGTCGGCCAGGGCGGAGGGAGCCATCGACAGGCTCGTCGCGCCGAGGCCGACGAGGACGACGGCGAGGAGCGGATCAGCAGCGGCCTCGCCGCAGATCCCGACCGGCTTGCCGAGTCGCGATCCGGCATCCCCGACCTCGCGCACCAGACGGAGCACGGCGGGGTGCCAGGGATCCTGCAGCCCGGCCACCGAGCCGAGCATCCGGTCGGCGGCCATCGTGTACTGCGTGAGGTCGTTGGTGCCGATCGAGGCGAAGTCGGCGTGCGCCAGCACACGATCCGCCAGCAGGGCGCTCGCCGGGACCTCGACCATGACACCGGCGGTCTTCAGCCCGTAGTCGCGGGCGAGCGCCGTGAAGTACACGGTCTCCTCGACGGTCGCCACCATCGGCGCCATGACCCACAGGTCGGCATCGGTCTCGGCATCCGCCTCGGCGAGAGCGGTCAGCTGCTCGCGGAGGATGTCCTCGCTGGCGCGCAGGGCCCGGATGCCGCGGAGTCCCAGTGCGGGATTCTCCTCGTGCGCGTCGTTGAGGAACGCGAGCGGCTTGTCGGCTCCGGCGTCGAGCATCCGCACGACGACCTTCTTGCCGGGGAATGCCTCGAGCAGCTCGCGATACGACTCGCGCTGCTGTGCGATCGTCGGCGCCTGCGATGACGACAGGAACAGGAACTCGGTGCGGAAGAGCCCGACGCCCTCGGCCCCCCGTTCGACCGCATCGGCCGCGTCCGCGGGTTTCCCCAGGTTCGCCAGCAGCGCGATCGGCGTGCCGTCGGCGAGGGCGCCGGGTGTCAGAGGAGCGCTGTCGGCCGACCGGCGGGCAGCGGCGCGCTGTGCGGCGCGATCCTTCTCGTCCGCCGTCGGGTCGACCGTCACGACGCCGGCGGCCGCGTCCACGATCACCGTGTCGCCGTTCGCCAGCGAGAAACCGTCGGCGACGCCGACGATCGCGACGATGCCCTTCTCGCGGGCGAGGATCGCCGTGTGCGAGGTCGGCCCGCCGTCGACGGTGATCAGCGCGAGCACCTTGTCCAGGTCGAGCAGCGCGGTGTCTGCCGGAGCGAGGTCGCGCGCGACGAGGACGAACGGATGCCCGGGGTCGGGGACGCCGGGGGCGTCGACGCCGCGCAGCCGGGCGAGCACCCGCTGGGCGATGTCGTCGAGGTCGGCGGCGCGCTCGCCGAGGTAGCCCCCGACGGCCTCGAGCGTCGCGCGGAAGCCGGCGAAGGCGTCGTGCACGGCCCGCTCGGCGGTCGATCCCGCGTCGATCCGTCCGTCGACCTCGTCCTGCAGTGTCGGGTCCTCCGCGATCATGGCCTGCGCCTCGAGCACCTCCTGCGCCGAGCCGCCCGCGGTCTCGCCGCGCGCGGTCAGCTCCTGGGCGACGATCGAGATGGCGTCGCGGACCCTGGCGCGCTCCGCCTCGGCGCCGATGCTGCTCGGGGTGTCGTCGGGCGCGGGCAGGGCCTCGGTCATCCGGACGACGGGGCCCTGGGCGACACCGAGGCCGATCCCCACGCCGCGCAGCTCGCTCATCCGGCGGCGTCCTGGTCGTGGTCGGTCGTGAGCAGCTCGGTGAGGGTGTCGAGCACGCCCTCTGCGCCGTCTCCGTCTGCGGTCAGGGTCACGTAGTCGCCGTACTCGACGGCGAGGGAGATGACGCCCAGGATGCTGGCGGCGTTCACCGGCTTGCCGGAGTCCTTGGCGATGGTGACGGCCAGGCCGGACTCCTTCGCCGCCTGGGCGAAGAGCTTCGCAGGACGGGCGTGCAGGCCGTGGGAGGAGCCGATCCGAACGGTGCGTGTGGCGGTCATGATGTTCCTTTCGGGGAGTTCCTGAGCTCGGTGAGGAAGTCGCGGACGAGCGCGAGGGTGGATGACCCGTCGCGGTCGGCGAACACGTCGTCGGGAAGGACGACCACGGGCGAATGCGCGTGATCGCGGATGGCGTCGAGGCGATCGGCCAGATGCGGCCCCACCAGGATGAGGTCGTGGTCGCTGGCGGCGACGGAGTGCTCCATCCCGGCTGACGCGTCCCAGTCGAGTCCGGCGTTGGTCGCCGCCCGACGGAGTCGCTGAGCGACGAACGTGCTCGACGCGCCGGCGCCGCACACCACGAGGATCTTCATCGATGCCACCTTCCTGAGAACAGTCTGTGAACGCGGGCCCCGGTCGCGCCAACACGTTCCTTTCCGCCCCCGCGGAACAGCGGCTTCCGCGCGCGGGTCTCCGGTAGCTGACATCATGGAGGTCACGCCAGGACAGTGCAGTCAGCACGTGGGGAAGTCGGAGGGATCATGTCGCGCCAGCGTCAGGACCAGCTCCTCTCCACCCTGCTCCGGCAGGAGGGGTGGGCGACCGCGGCGAGTCTCGCCGACGTTCTCGGCGTCACACCGCGCAGCATCCGCTCCTATGTCGCCGCGCTGAACGCCCGCACGCCGGGAGCCGGCGTCATCGAATCGGGGCCGGCGGGATATCGCGCGGGCCCCGGCGCCCGCGGCGCCATCCGGATGCGGCAGACGGGGGAGTCGGCACCGCGCGACCGGCTGCATGCGCTCGTGCGGACTCTGCTGGATCTGCCCTCCGGCATCGACGTGTTCGACACGGCCGACGAGCTGCACGTCAGCGAGGCCACCCTGGAGGCGGATCTCGTGCGCGTGCGTGGGCTGCTCGACGGCACGGAGCTCGCACTGGAGCGCGACCGTGAGACAGTGCGGCTGCGGGGGAACGAGGCCGCGCAGCGACGGCTGCTCAGCAGGCTGGCGCACGACGAGATGGACGACGCGTCGTTCCACCCGGAGACCTTCCGCCGCGCGCTCTCCGGCAGCGCCGTCGCCGCGCACGCCGTCGGGCCGTTCAAGACCGCGCTGGTGCGCGAGCTGGGCGAGCTCGGCTACTACGTGAACGAGCTGGCGATCGCCGACGTGCTGCTGCACAT
Source organism: Microbacterium sp. LWH11-1.2 (assembly GCF_038397745.1). Taxonomy (NCBI): domain Bacteria; kingdom Bacillati; phylum Actinomycetota; class Actinomycetes; order Micrococcales; family Microbacteriaceae; genus Microbacterium; species Microbacterium sp. LWH11-1.2. The sequence goes on from NZ_CP151636.1 coordinate 2,509,757, forward strand.
CGCGATCGCCGCCGAACGCGTGGCGGCGGGTCACGCGCTCGACTCCTCGCCTGCGGGCGCCAGGGAGGAGATCCCCCGGGTGGGAGCCGTCATCGCCCGTCTGGCGTCCGAGCACTTCGATGTCGCACTCGGCGAGGGCGACAGCGGCCACCTCGCCTCGCTGGTACTCACGCGCATCGTCGCCCCCGGCGAGGATGCCGCCCGCGATGTCGCGCGCAGCGGCGTGGATCCCGCGGTGGAGGCCGCCGTGCGGGCCGAGATCACCCGGGCCGCCGAGGACTACCAGGTCGACCTCGTCGACGAGACCTTCGTCCTGCGCCTCGCGCTGCACGTGCAGAACCTGCTGCGTCGCGCCGAGGAGAGCGCGCTGACGCGCAACCCGCTCACGCGCTCGCTCAAGACGTCGTACCCGATGATCTTCGAGGTCGCCGTCTCGATCGCGAGCGGGCTGCACGATCGGGTCGGCACTCCGATCCACGACGACGAGATCGCGTACATCGCCATGCACGTGGGTGGCCGCCTCGAGCGCAGCAGGAAGGCGGAGTCGATCCTGACCGCGACGATCGTCTGCCCCGGCTACTACGAGCTGCACGAGCTGCTGCGCTCCAGCGTCGACCGGTCGCTCGGGTCGGCCATCGAGGTCACCAGCGTCGTCACCAACGTCGATCCCGACTGGGCGTCGTTCGACACCGATCTGGTGCTCAGCACGATCGAGCCGGGATCGGCGGGTGACCGCTTCGTGCGCATCCAGCCGTTCCTCACCGACGCCGACGTCGACCGCATCCAGCAGGCGGCCGCCCGTCTCCGCCGCGGTCGCCGCCTCACGCGGCTCCGCGGCGAGCTCGCCCGTTACTTCGACGCGGACGCCTACGTCTTCCCCCTCCCCGACGAGGGCGAGGAGGCGATCATCCGGCGGCTCGGCGGCCTGCTCGTCACGGCGGGCCTGATCGGCGAGGACTACGTCGAGAACACGATCGCCCGTGAGCGGATGTCCTCGACCGCCTTCACGGATGCACTGGCGGTGCCGCACGCCCTGCAGATGACGGCGACTCGCACGGCCATCGCGATCGGGGTCACCGACGGCTCGGCCGCGTGGGGCGGCGGTCGCGTGCAGGTGGTCGCTCTCGCAGCGTTCAGTGAGAGCGACCGCGCGGCGTTCCAGACCGTCTTCGAGCAGCTCGTCGAGGTGTTCAGCGAACGTGAGAGCGTGCAGCGCATCGTGCGGCGCGGGACGACGTTCGAGGCGTTCCTCGACGAGCTCGTCGCCGTCATCGACGGCTGAGCGCGGCGATCAGGAGCGCGGGGCCAGCACCTCCGCGAGCTGATCCAGCACCGCGTCGGCGGACGCCGAATCCGCCGTCTCCAGCACCACCGCGTCGCCGGGGCCGATCGCGAGGTCCATCACCGCGAGCACGCTGCTCAGGTCCACGATCGAGCCGTCGGCGGTGCGCAGCGTGATCGTCGAGCCGTGCGACTGCGCGAGGCGCACGAGCTCGGCGACCGGACGCGCGTGCACGCCGTTGTGGGTGCTGACGATGATCCGCCGGGTCGGCATGGTCAGGAGCGCTCGTCGAGCAGCGCGCGCACGCCCGCCTCGATCTCGGTCACGGCCTCGGCAGCGCCCTCGGCGGAGTCGGCGCGCGCATCGATGTAGATCTTGAGCTTGGGCTCGGTGCCGCTCGGACGCACGATGACCCGCGACCCGTCGGTGAGACGGTACCGGAGCACATCGCCCGACGGCTGGCCGTCGCGGCCCTGCAGCAGATCCTCGGCCGAGACGATCGAGCGCCCGGCGATCTGCGTCGGCGGCAGGGTGCGCAGGGCGAGCATCACGTTGCCGATTACGGCGAGATCCTCGACGCGCACCGAGACCTGCCCGCTGGCGAAGTGGCCGTAGGTGTCGCCCAGCTCGCGGAGCAGGTCGGCGAGGGTGGCACCGCGTCCGTGGGCCTCGGCGGCGAGTCCGAGGATGGCGATCGCTGCCGAGATGCCGTCCTTGTCGCGGACGGTCTCCGGGTTCACGAGGTACCCGAGGGCCTCCTCGAATCCGAACACGATGCCGGGTGCCCGCGAGATCCACTTGAAGCCGGTCAGCGTCTCGTGGAAGTCCAGGCCGTGGTGCGCGGCGACCGCGGCGAGGCCGGGTGAGGAGACCAGGGAGCAGGCGAGCGATGCGCCGGGTGTGCCGGCGGCTGCCCGGGCGGCCCTGGCGCCGAGCAGGAGGCCGACCTCGTTGCCCGTCAGGCGACGCCAGCCGTCGGCTGCCGCCTCGTCGGGGATCGCGAGGGCCAGGCGGTCGGCATCCGGGTCGTTCGCCAGGATGAAGTCGGCCTTGGCCCGCCGCGCCGTCGCGAATGAGAGATCCATCGCCCCCGGCTCCTCCGGGTTCGGGAACGAGACCGTGCGGAACGTGGCATCGGGCGCCAGCTGCTCATCCACGACCGAGGGCTGCGGGTAGCCGGCCGCTCGGAGGATACGCGACAGCGTCTCCCACCCGACCCCGTGCATCGCCGTGTACACCCAGCGGAGGTCCGACGCGCCCTCGGGGGCCGGGGCCACGGCCGCGGTCGCCGCGATGTAGGCCTCGACGATGTCCTCGCCGGCCGTCTCGTAGGCGGTGGAGCGGGGGAGGGCTGCCGCATCGGCGGCATCCGCGATCCGCTGGATGTGCGCGGCGATCTCGGCATCCGCCGGCGCCACGATCTGCGATCCCTGGTCCGCCCCGCCGAGGTACACCTTGTAGCCGTTGTCGTTCGGCGGGTTGTGGCTCGCGGTCACCATCACGCCGGCGTCTGCGCCGAGCTGGCGCACGGCGAAGGCGAGCACGGGCGTCGGCAGCAGCCGCGGGAGCAGGATCGCCCGGAGCCCTGCCCCGGCGAACAGCTCGGCGGAGTCGGTGGCGAAGACCCGCGAGTTGCGACGACCGTCGTAGCCGATCACGACGGTCGGCGTGCCGCCTCCCGCCTTCTCGCGGAGATAGGCGGCGAAACCGGCGGCCGCCTGTGCGACGAGCACGCGGTTCATCCGGTTGCTGCCGGCGCCGAGCTCACCGCGCAGACCGGCGGTGCCGAACGCGAGTCGCGTGCGGAACCGGTCGTCGAGGTCGGCGATCGCGGCGGGGTCGCCCCCGCCTGCCCGGGTGATCAGGCCCGCGAGCTCATCCCGGGTCTCGTGGTCGGGGTCCTGCCGCAGCCAGGCGCGCGCCTCTGCGAGCCGCTCGTCGCTCACAGGGCCTCGACCACCCTGGCGAGGAGGGCGGAGATCACCGGCTCCGCCTCGCGTCCCGCCTCGATGACCTCGGCGTGGCTGAGGGGGGTCTGCTGGATGCCGGCGGCGAGGTTCGTGATGAGCGAGAAGCCGAGGATCTCCATGCCGGCCTCGCGCGCCGCGATGGCCTCGAGGGCGGTCGACATGCCGACGATGTGGCCGCCGATCACCTTCGCCATCTGCACCTCGGCAGGGGTCTCGTAGTGCGGACCGCGGAACTGCGTGTACACGCCCTCGTCGAGGCTCGGATCGATCGTGCGCGCGATGTCGCGCAGGCGCTTCGCATAGAGGTCGGTGAGATCGATGAACGTCGCCCCTTCGAGCGGCGAATCGGCCGTGAGGTTGATGTGGTCGCTGATCAGCACCGGCTGGCCCGGCTTCCAGGTCTCGCGGATGCCGCCGGCGCCGTTGGTGAGCACCATGATCTTCGCCCCCGTGGCGGCGGCGGTGCGGACGCTGTGCACGACGCGGCGCACGCCGTGGTCCTCGTAGTAGTGGGTGCGGGCGCCGATCACGAGCACGTTCTTCCCACCGGGGGTGCGGATGCTGCGGAGCGTGCCGACGTGGCCCTCCAGCGCGGGCTTCGAGAACCCGGTCACCTCGGTGGCGGGGATGGTCGCGACGGTCTCGCCGATGATGTCGGCGGCCTTGCCCCAGCCGCTGCCGAGCGTGAGGGCGATGTCGTGGTTCTCGACGCCGGTCAGGCGCGCGATGTCGGCGGCGGCCTGCGCGGCCACCTCGAACGGGTTCGCGGTCGGGTCGTCGAGGGGGTTGCTGTGGTTTTCGGGCATGGATCCACTCTAGGAAGGTGCAGGCTCGGGGGCCAGGATTGCGGAAGAATGGATTCCATGACTTCCACCCCTTTCGAGCGCACTCAGCGCGTCGCCGTCCTCGGCGGCGGTCCCGGCGGATACGAGGCGGCCCTGGCGGCCGCTCAGCTCGGAGCCGAGGTGACGCTGATCGAGCGCGTGGGCGTCGGCGGTGCCGCCGTCCTGACGGATGTCGTGCCGTCGAAGAGCCTCATCGCCACGGCGGACGCCGCCGTCGCGATCTCCGAGGCGAGCGACCTCGGCGTGAACTTCTACGCGAAGGGCGACCACGGGAAGCCGCTCAAGCCCGAGATCGCGATCAACCTCGCCGCGGTGAACAAGCGTCTCCTCGCTCTCGCCGGCCAGCAGTCGGAGGACATGCGCACCACCCTGCTCGAGGCGGGCGTGCGGATGCTCTCGGGACACGGCCGGCTCGAAGGAGCCAACGCCATCATCGTGTCCACCGGCCAGGGCGGCACCGACTTCGACCGCGTCGAGGCCGACACGATCATCGTGGCCGTCGGCGCCGCGCCGCGCGAGCTGGATTCCGCGAAGCCGGACGGCAAGCGCATCCTGACCTGGACCCAGCTGTACGACATGAAGGCGCTCCCCGAGCACCTGATCGTGGTCGGGTCGGGCGTCACGGGCGCCGAGTTCGCCTCCGCCTACATGAACCTCGGCGCCAAGGTCACACTCGTCTCGAGCCGTGACCAGGTGCTCCCCGGCGAGGACAAGGATGCGGCGAGCGTGCTCGAGAAGGTCTTCAAGCGCGGCGGGATGACCGTGCTGTCGAAGTCCCGTGCCGACAGGGTCGAGGCCACGAAGGACGGCGTCACCGTCACCCTGTCCGACGGACGCACCGTCGAGGGAAGCCACTGCCTGATGGCGGTCGGCTCGATCCCGAACACCGCGGGCATCGGTCTCGAGGAGGCGGGCGTGGAGCTCAACGAATCGGGCCACGTCCGCGTGAACAAGGTCGCGCGCACGTCGGTGCCGAACGTGTACGCCGTCGGCGACTGCACGAACTTCTTCCCGCTCGCCTCCGTCGCGTCCATGCAGGGGCGCACGGCCGTCTTCCACGCGCTGGGCGACATCGTGATCCCGCTCGAGCTGATCAAGATCACCTCGAACATCTTCACCGCCCCCGAGATCGCCACGGTCGGCTACTCGGAGAAGGACGTCGAGGACGGCGTCGCCGACGGACTCGTCTACAAGCTGCCGCTCGCCGCCAACCCCCGCGCGAAGATGATGGGGATCAAGGACGGCTTCGTGAAGATCATCGCCCGCAAGGGCTCGGGCACCGTGATCGGCGGCGTCATCGTGGCGCCGAAGGCCTCGGAGCTCATCTACCCGATCGCGGTCGCCGTCGAACGTCGGCTCACGGTCGATCAGGTCTCCCGGGTCTTCGCCGCGTACCCGTCGCTGTCGAGCAGCATCACCGACGCGAGCCGCGCGATGCACCTCGGCTACATCTCCTGACGGCCCTTCGACAGGCTCAGGGACCCAGGTGCGTGGGTCGCTGAGCCTGTCGAAGCGTCGCCGCGTGGGTCGCTGAGCCCGTCGAAACGCGCGGTCAGCTGATGGTGAGCAGCTGATGCCCCGCCGAGACCGTGGTCCCGGCATCCGCGTTGATGTTGCCCACGACGCCGTCCTTGTGCGCCTGCAGAGGCTGCTCCATCTTCATCGCCTCGAGCACGACGACCAGGTCGCCCTTGACGACCTGCTGGCCTTCCTCGACCGCGATCTTGACGATCGTCGCCTGCATGGGCGACTTCACGGCGTCGCCCGACGCGCCGGCGTTGACCGTCGTGGCGTGGCTGCGACGCGACGGCGGCACCGCCGCCGGACGACCGGCCGTGCCTGCGGCGACGGCCACGCGGTCGGGGAGACTGACCTCGAGGCGCTTGCCCGCGACCTCGACGACCACGGTGTGGCGGGAGCCGGCCGACGTCGGCGATTCGAGCTCGCCGTCCCACGCGGGGATGTCGTTCACGAACTCGGTCTCGATCCACCGGGTGAAGATCCCGAACTCGCCGTTCTCGGCTGTGAAGGCGGGGTCGCGCACGACCTTGCGGTGGAAGGGGAGGACGGTCGGCATGCCGGCGACCTCGAACTCGTCGAGCGCGCGGCGTGAGCGCTCGAGGGCCTCTGCGCGGTCCTTGCCGGTCACGATGATCTTCGCGAGCAGCGAGTCGAATGCGCCGGAGACCGAGTCGCCGGCGGTCACGCCGGAGTCGAGACGGATGCCGGGGCCGCCGAAGGTCTTGAAGACGTGGATCGGGCCGGGCTGGGGGAGGAACCCGCGGCCCGGGTCCTCGCCGTTGATGCGGAACTCGATCGAGTGCCCCTGCGGCGTCGGGTCCTCGTAGTCGATGATGCCGCCGGCGGCGATGCGGAACTGCTCGCGCACCAGGTCGATGCCCGTGACCTCTTCGGAGACGGGGTGCTCCACCTGCAGGCGCGTGTTCACCTCGAGGAACGAGACGGTGCCGTCGGCGCCGATCAGGAACTCGCAGGTGCCGGCGCCGACGTAGCCGACCTCCTTCAGGATCGCCTTGGACGCCGAGTAGAGCAGATCGTTCTGCTCAGCCGTGAGGAAGGGCGCCGGGGCCTCCTCGACGAGCTTCTGGTGGCGACGCTGCAGCGAGCAGTCGCGCGTCGAGATCACGACGACGTTGCCCTCGGCATCCGCCAGGCACTGGGTCTCGACGTGTCGCGGCTTGTCCAGGTACTTCTCGACGAAGCACTCGCCGCGACCGAAGGCTGCGACGGCCTCGCGCGTGGCGGATTCGAAGAGCTCGGCGACCTCGTCGAGCTCGCGGGCGACCTTGAGTCCGCGACCGCCGCCGCCGTAGGCCGCCTTGATGGCGATCGGCAGGCCGAACTCCTCGGCGAATGCGACGACCTCGTCGGCGGTCTCGACCGGACCGGGGGTGCCGGGGGCCAGCGGCGCACCGACCTTCTCGGCCACGTGACGGGCCGTCACCTTGTCGCCGAGAGCCTCGATGGCGGCGGGCGACGGGCCGATCCAGATCATGCCGGCGTCGATCACGGCGCGGGCGAACTCGGCGTTCTCCGCGAGGAAGCCGTACCCCGGGTGCACGGCGTCGGCACCGCTGCGTCGGGCCACCGAGAGGATCTTCTCGATCTGGAGATAGGTCTCGGCGCTGGTCGCGCCGCCGAGCGCGTACGCCTCGTCGGCGAGCCGCGTGTGCAGAGCGTCACGATCCTGATCGGCGTAGACGGCGACCGAGGCGATTCCCGAGTCTCGAGCGGCACGGATGATGCGGACGGCGATCTCGCCGCGGTTGGCGATGAGCACCTTGGCGATAGCAGGCATGGTTGCCAGCCTAGCGAGAAGCCCCTCGATCCATTTGACGACCCTCCACAAGAAAGCGGCGAAAACGTCGACGAGAGTCTACGACCAGAGATCGGTCCAACGGATGCCGAGGTCGCCGGCCAGGCGACGGATCGTCGACAGGGACATGCCCACCACGGTGGAGGGGTCCCCGTCCACCCGGGTGATGAACGCGCCGCCGAGACTGTCGACCGTGAAGGCGCCGGCCACATGCAGCGGCTCTCCCGAGGCGACGTAGGCAGCGATCTCCTCGTCGCCGATGTCCTCCGCGAAGGTCACGGCTGCGGCCGCGACCGCCGTGGCCTCGACGGGAGCGGCGCCGGGGGAGACCAGGAAGATGGAGTGCCCGGAGTGCAGGATGCCGGTGGCACCGCGCATCTCCTGCCAGCGCCGGGTCGCCTCCTCGGGGGTGTAGGGCTTGCCGTAGACGCGGCCGCCGAGCGCGAACATCGAGTCGCCGCCGATGACTAGACCGTGGAATTCCCCTTCCTCGGACAGTCGTCGTGCGACGTCCGCGGCCTTGGCGCGCGCGAGCAGCAGCACGAGATCCTCGGGAGGGAGGTCGGCTCCCCGTTCCGCTGCCGCCGCGGCGGCGACGGCATCCTCGTCGACGTCGGGTGACAGGGTGAGAGGCTCGATGCCGGCCTGTCGCAGCAGCATCAGGCGGGCGGGAGAGGTCGAGGCGAGGCAGACGCGCATGTTCACCACCGTATCCTCGAAGGATGACTTCCTCCCCAGCCGACGTGCTCGAGCTCGACATCACCGGGATCGCGCACGGTGGCACGTTCATCGCCCGCCATGAAGGTCGGGTGGTGTTCGTGTCGGACGCGGTCCCGGGGGAGCGCGTGCGTGCGCGGCTCCTCGAGCCGCAGGAGGGCGGGGATGCGTCGACCCGCAGCTTCTGGCGTGCCGAGACCGTCGAGGTCCTCGAGGTCTCACCGCATCGCCGCCCGCACATCTGGCCGGCGGCGGACATCGCGCGCGACCCGGCTGACCGGCCCGGCGGCGCCGACCTCGGTCACATCGACCTGAGCCACCAGCGCACCCTGAAGCGTCAGGTGCTCACCGAGGCGCTCGACCGCTTCGCGGGCGCCGGACTCGAGGCGCCGGAGATCGAGGCCGTCGAGTCCGGCGACGGCACGGGCTGGCGCACCCGCGTCACCCTGCACGTCGATGACGCCGGCGAGGTGGGGCCGTTCGCGGCCCGCAGCCACCGCGTCATCCCCGTCACCTCCTACCCGCTCTCGCGTCCGGCCATCGCCGAGGCCGCGCTCGCGCTGCACGGCGAGGCCCCCGGCCGCATCGAGCTCGTCGAGCCCGCCGACGGGCAGGTGCGCATCATCCGGCGTGAGGAGACGGAGCGCCCCGCCCGCGTCGCACGCGGCTTCCGGCGCCGCCCCGCTCCCGAGGTGATCCAGGAGGTCGTCGGCGATCGACGCTTCCAGGTCGACTCGACGGGGTTCTGGCAGATCCACCCGCGGGCGGCATCCGTGCTCGACGCCGCGGTGTACGGCATCCTCGACGGCCACGTCGACGAGGACAGGACGCACTACGACCTCTACGGCGGAGTCGGACTGTTCGCCGCGACCCTGGCCGACCTCGGCGGTACCGACATCGTCACGGTCGAGTCGAGCGCACGCGCCACCGCGCACGCGGCCGCGAACCTCGCCTCCCTCGGCGCGACCGCGGTGACCGCGCGCGTCGACGGCTTCCTCTCCTCTCGCAAGAGCGCCGGCCGCACCGGAGCCGTCATCCTCGATCCGCCGCGTGCAGGTGCCGGACGCCAGGTGGTCGACGCGGTGCACGCCCTCGCGCCGGAGGCGATCGCCTACGTGGCCTGCGATCCGGTCGCGCTGGCCCGCGACCTCGGAACCTTCCGGACTCTGGGCTGGAACGTCGACCGCCTCCGCGGATTCGATCTCTTCCCCCATTCGCACCACTTCGAGGTCGTCGCGCTGCTCACCCGGTGACCCGCTCGCGGGCCCTCGCCCGTGGACTCACTAGGCTGGGCGGATGAGCACGGTCGCACTCATCGACGATCACGAGTCCGTTCGCCTCGGCCTCGAAGCCGCCTGCGCGCGCGATGGGCAGACGGTGGTGTTCTCCGGGAGCACCGTCGGCTCGTACCTCGAGTGGCGGCGCGCGACCGGTGCGCCCCCGGCGGATGTCGTCGTGCTGGACCTCACCCTCGGCGACGGGACCACCGTCACCGAGAACGTGCGTGCGCTCGTCGGCGATGGCGCGAGCGTCGTGATCCACAGCGTCGCCGACCGTCCTGCCGCCGTGCGCGAGGCGCTGTCCGCGGGTGCCGCGGGAGTGGTCAGCAAGTCGTCCGCGCTCGACGACGTGCTCGACGCGATCCGCACGGTCGCGCAGGGCGAGGCTCTGAACAACGTCGAGTGGGCGAGCGCCGTCGACGGCGACCGCGCCTTCGCCGACGCGCAGCTCTCGACGCGGGAGCGCGAGGTGCTCCGGCTGTACGCCACCGGCCTGCCCCTGAAGGCGGTCGCGGAGCGTCTCGGCGTCGCGTACTCCACGGCGAAGGAGAACATCACGCGGATCCGGGTGAAGTACGTCGAGGTGGGCCGCCCCGCTCCGACGAAGGTCGACCTCCTCCGCCGGGCGATAGAGGACGGCATCGTCGCCGCCGACGGGGCCACGAGTGCCCGTTGACCCGCTCAGCATCCGCGACGCCTGGAGCAAGATCCCCTCTCCCGGCGCGGCGGAGACCGAGTTCGAGCGCTTCACGGGCAAGCGCATGGAGCGGATCCTCGCGATCGTCGTCGCGATCGGATCCGCGGCGCTCGGCGCGCAGGCGCTGATCGCGGCCATCGGCACGCTGTCCGCCGCCGACGTCGCGCACGTCGCCGCCGTCGTGGCGGTGTTCGCGCCGCTGGCCCTGATGCTCCTCGCGTGCGTGATCGGGCGCGGCGTCCGCATCGCGTCCGGAGTCTTCGCCATCGTCTACGTGCTCGCGCTCGCCGCCTGGCCACTGGTCGTCGACCCCTTCGACAAGGTCGCGGACGACCAGCCGTGGATCTTCTTCCTCGTCAACGTCGGCGTCGTCGCCGCCATGCTCGCGTTCCCGGTGCGCATCCAGTTCGCCTGGGCCTTCGGGATGCCGTTCGTCTACGGATACGTGCGCCTCGTGCAGGGAGAGTTCTCCCGCGAGTTCTGGGTGACCACGGCGTTCGACGTGTCGTTCACCCTCATCCTCGGAGTCGTCATCATCTCGCTCGGGTGGATGTTCCGCTCGGTCGCCGCCGGTGTCGACGAGGCGCGGGGACAGGCCGTCGCCTCCTATGCGGCCGCAGCTGCGGCCGCGGCCGCCGAGGAGGAGCGGGTCGCGATGTCGGCCCTCATGCACGACAGCGTGCTGGCGGCCCTGATCGCCGGGGAGCGCGCGGAGGGCGAGCGCGCGCGCGAACTCGCGGTGGCGATGGCGCGCGAGGCGCTCACCCGTCTCGCCAACACCGAGGGCGCCGTGGCGCAGGAGGGGAGCGACGAGCCGGTCGGCACCGCGCAGATCGTCGTCGAGCTGCGGCGCTCGCTCTCCGAGCTCGGCGCCGACGCGATCGTGGAGGAACGCGGCGGCATCGGCCTGATCCCGGGCCGTGCCGCTCGCGCACTCGTGCTGGCCGCCCGGCAGGCGATCGGCAATGCGGTGTCGCACGCCGGCGGACGCGGGCTGCACATCGTCGCCGAGGGGCATGGCGACGAGGGCATCCGCGTGACGATCTCGGACGCCGGACCGGGATTCGACATCGACGAGATCGGCGCCGACCGCCTCGGCATCCGCGCCTCGATCTTCGCGCGGATGGCCGGCGTCGCCGGCACAGCGGGCATCGACTCCGGCGAGCACGGGACGACCGTGACCCTCGGATGGGAGCGCTCGTGAACCGCACCGTCCGCAGCGTCGCCACCTCTCTCGCCGTCGGCTTCGCCATGTACTTCGTGGCCCGCGGCGTGTGGTGGATAGAGCAGCCCACCGCGCCGCTGCTGATGGTGCTGGCGATCGGGCTGTATCTCGCCGTCGTGAACATCGCGATCCTGGCGGATTCGGTGTCGGTGCGGATGCCGCTGTGGGCGGCGGTGCTCGCGGCGGTCTCCAGCATCCTGATCCCGGTGCTGGTCACCTTCTCGCTCGATCCCGCTGATCGCACCGAGCCGTTCGCCACCTGGTACATCGGCGGCCTGGGGCTGCTCGGCGTGGTGTGCGTCGTCCGCCGCCGGTTCCTGATCGGGTGGCTCACGCTGGCGATGCTGATCGCGACCTCGTCGGCGTACCTGGGGCTCGTCGTCTCGCTGAACCTCGGGCTGGTCGGCTCGATCATGTGGGTCGTCATCGCTCAGCTGCTCGTGATGTTCTGGGACCGCGCCGTCCGAGACACCGAGCGGCTCGCCGAGATCCAGCAGGCCGTGTCCGCATGGCATGCGACGCAGCTGGTCCGTCAGCGCGAACGACGACTGCGCACGCAGTTCGCGCTGGCCGTCGCCGGCCCCGTGCTGAGCCGCGTCGTCGCCTCTCGAGGCGCCCTCGACGAGCACGAGCGGCTGGAGGCGCGGCTCGCCGAGGGACGGCTGCGCGATGAGCTGCGTGGCGCGGATCTGCTCAACGACGCGGTCCGCGACGCGATCGAGTCCGCGCGTCGGCGCGGCGTCGTCGTCACCGTGTTCGACGAGGGCGGTCTCGACGGCGTGGAGGAGCAGCGTCGGATCGAGATCCGCGACGAGCTCGCCGCGACGCTGGCCCATGCCGAGGCGGGCCGCCTCATCATCCGCTCCGCGAGGGATCCGCGGGTCGCCGTCACCGTCGTCGGCCGGCCGGGCGGGCGATCCTCCGGTGATGACGACTCCGTCGAGCTCTGGCACGAGATCCTGCGATGACGGCAGGAGAGGAGTGGGCGAGGGGCGGCGGCCGTGCCGCCTGCCCCTCGCCGTGCGGACAGTTACCCGAAAACCATCCGCCGGTGGCTGATCAGCGTCTGTCTACCCTGGGACAGAGAGACCAGCCGAACGCGAAGCGTCTCCCTCAGTCTGGTCGGTCGTCAAGAACTTGTCTGTAGGTATTTTGGGGGACACGAATTCGGCGGCGATGAGGGATCATAAGACGATGGGAATGCGTCGCGGAACCAATCTCCCGCGGATGGGCGATTTCAATCAGTCCGTGATCCTGGAGGCCATCCGGCGCTCCGGAGAGGGATTGAGTCGGATCGAGCTCGTCGAGGCGACGGGCCTGTCCGCTCAGACCGTCACGAACATCACGCGCCGACTCCTCGATGACGGATTCATCCGCGAAGCCGGGCGCACGATCAACGGCCCGGGAAAGCCGCGGGTGACGCTGCGCCTCGTGGCGGAGAGCCGGTTCTCGGTCGGCGTGCACCTCGATCCCGCCGTCATGACCTTCGTGCTCCTCGATCTGTCCGGAGCCGTCGTGCGCCGGATGGCGGTGCGCACCCCGAAGAAGGATCCGCGTCGGATCGTGGAGGCCATGGCGTCCACGATCGACTCCCTGATCACCGCAGCCGGGGTGGACCGCTCGCGCATCGAGGGGGTGGGGGTCGCCGCCCCCGGTCCGCTGGATCCGGCCAAGGGGACCGTGATCGATCCGCCGAAGCTGCTCGGCTGGCACCGCGTGCCGCTGCGCTCCGTCCTGGCCGAGGCGACGGGATTCCCGGTGACCCTCGAGAAGGACACGACGGCGGCCGCCGTGGGAGAGCTCTGGACCCGTCACGGCTCGTCCGACGACTCGTTCGTCTTCGTCTACCTCGGGACCGGGATCGGCGCCGCGCTCGCCAGGAGCGGCGACGTGGTGCGCGGAAGCACGCAGAACCTCGGCGAGATCGGGCACATCGTCGTCGATCCTGACGGTCCCGCCTGCCTGTGCGGATCGCGCGGCTGTGTCGAGGTCGTCTGCACGCCGCAGGCGATCGTCGAGCAGGCCGAGCATGCCGGTGTGTTCCCTGACGACCGCGAGGCGAGCGACGTCGAGGCCGTCGAGGCGCGCTTCACGCAGCTGTGCGAGCGCGCGGCGGCCGGTGAGGCCCCTGCCGCGCGCGTGCTCCGTCAGGCAGCCGGTCACATGGCGGTGCTGACCGCGGTGCTGACCAACCTGCTCGACGTGGACCGGGTCGTGTACGGCGGTCCGTTCTGGCCGCGCCTGTCCGAGGTGTACCTGGGCGAGATCCCCGGACGGCTCGAGCGGCTGAGCGCCACGCGCGCGGTGCGGGCGCTTCCGGTCGCCGGCACGGTCGTCGGCGTCGACGTCGGCGCCGTGGGGGCCGGCTGCGTGGTCCTCGACTCGGTGCTGACGCCGCGCACGACGCATCTGCTGCTGGAGGACTGAGCGCCGGACATGAGTCGTCCGGGATCTCCGCGCGGGCTCTTGTCGGATTAACTCCAATCGATGTACTATCTGTGATCACCCCCAGCGATCGGATCACCGATGCATGACAACTCGGCCCTCGTCGAAGCGCGCATCCAGCGCTTCGTGCAGGAGCGTCTCCACCCCGCCGTGTACGCGCGGGCGCAGGAGCTGAAGCTCCGGTCGTGGACCGCCCCGGGGGAGCCCGTGTCGTTCGACCACGCCGTGGCGCAGGCTTTCGAGCCCTTCTCCGTCGGCGGTCCGTGGGGCCGCGCCTGGAGCACGATGTGGCTGCACGTGACCGGTGTCGTCCCGCAGGTCGCCGACGGGCAGCGGGCCGAGCTGGTGTTCGACCTCGGGTTCAACGACGCGGAGCCGGGTTTCCAGGCCGAGGGCACCGTGTACCGGCCGGACGGATCCATCGTGAAGGCCGTCGAGCCGAGGAACGCCCACGTGCCCCTGGAGGGGGCCGCGGGCGACCCGATCGATCTCTACCTCGAGGCGGCTGCGAATCCCGACGTCGCCGCGGCGTGGACCTTCGCGCCGACGCCCCTCGGGCAGTGGGAATCCGCGGGGGAGGATCCGCTCTACGTGCTCCGCCGGGCGGAGATCGCGATCCTCGATGTCACGGTCTGGGAGCTGCTGCAGGATGTGGCGGTGCTGCGAGGGCTGATGGGCGCCCTGCCGACGGAGTCGCCGCGCCGCGCCGAGATCCTCCGCGCGCTGGAGCGGATGATCGACGTGACCGACCCGGAGGACGTCGCAGGCACCGCCGCCGAGGCGCGGGCGGAACTCGTCGGGGTCCTCGCGCGCCCGGCATCCGCCTCCGCTCATTCCCTGCACGCCGTGGGGCATGCGCACATCGACTCCGCCTGGCTGTGGCCCGTCCGCGAGACGCAGCGCAAGGTGGCCAGGACGTTCTCGAACGTCCTGGCGCTGCAGCAGGAGGACCCCGACTTCGCCTTCGCCGCGTCTTCCGCCCAGCAGTACGCCTGGATGAAGCGGTTCCAGCCCGAGCTGTTCGCGCGCATGCGCGACGCGGTCGCCGCAGGGCGCTTCGTGCCGGCCGGCGGCATGTGGGTCGAATCCGACACGAACATGCCGGGTGGTGAGGCGCTGGCGAGGCAGTTCGTGCGCGGCAAGCGTTTCTTCCTGGAGGAGTTCGGCGTCGAACCGCTCGACGTCTGGCTCCCGGATTCCTTCGGCTATTCCGCGGCGCTCCCGCAGATCGCGAAGGCCGCCGGATCGCGGTGGATGCTGACGCAGAAGATGTCATGGAACGAGACCAACGTCATGCCGCACCACACATTCCTGTGGGAGGGCATCGACGGCACGCGGATCTTCACCCATTTCCCGCCGGTCGACACCTACAACGCGCAGCTCACCGGCGAGGAGCTGGCCCGCGCGGAGCGCCAGTACGCCGAGAAGGGCGCCGCGAACACCTCGCTCGTCCCGTTCGGCTACGGCGACGGAGGGGGCGGTCCGAATCGGGAGATGGTCGCGGCGGCGGCGCGGCTGCGGTCTCTCGAGGGCTCGCCGACCGTCACCCTGTCGACGCCGCGTCGCTTCTTCGAGGCGGCAGAGGCGGAGTACACGTCCCCGCCGGTGTGGTCAGGGGAGATGTACCTCGAGTTCCACCGGGGGACCTACACCTCGCAGTCCCGCACGAAGCGCGGGAACCGCCGCAGCGAGCATGCGCTGCGCGAGGCCGAGTTCTGGGCCACCTCCGCCGCGCTGCGCGGCGCGGACTACCCGTACGACGAGCTGGATGCCGCGTGGGAGACCGTGCTGCTGCAGCAGTTCCATGACATCCTCCCCGGCAGCTCGATCAGCTGGGTGCACCGGGAGGCCGAACGACGCTACGCCGAGGTGCTCGCCTCGACGGAGCGCATCATCGCAGGGTCGCTGGCCGTCGTGGCCGGCTCGGGAGACACCGAGCTGGTCGCCGACGCCGGGCCCTACGCAAGGGAGGGAACGGCGGCGATGGGGATCACCGCCGTGCAGGGTGCTGGGGTCCCTGCGGCGGTCGCGCGGACGACGGGCGGCTTCGTGCTGGAGAACGAGCACCTCACGGTCTCGATCGACGACGCGGGCCTGGTGACGTCACTCGTCACCCGCGCGACCGGGAGGGATGCGATTGCGGCGGGGGAGCGGGGGAACCTCCTCCAGCTGCATCGCGATACGCCCAGCCGATGGGATGCCTGGGATATCGACGAGCACTACCGCCGTCACGTCATCGACGTGACGGACGTGGTCTCGATCGACATCGTCCCGCATCCGTCGGCGGCGATCGTCTGCGTGGTCCGTGCGCTGGGGGGCTCACGGATCACGCAGGCTCTGACCCTCGCCTCCGGCGGGCGCGCTCTCGACATCGAGACGACGGTCGACTGGCACGAGCGCCAGAAGCTCCTGAAGCTCGCCTTCCCGTTCGACGTGCACACCGATCGCGCGACGTCGGAGATCCAGTTCGGGCACGTGCACCGCCCGACGCACACGAACACGTCCTGGGATGCGGCGCGGTTCGAGACCGTGGCGCATCGCTGGGTGCATGTGGGCGAGCCCGGCTTCGGCGTCGCCGTGGCCAATGACGCCACCTACGGCCATGACATCACGCGGACATCGCGCAGCGGCGGCGGCACCGCGACGACCGTGCGTCTGTCGCTGCTCCGCGCACCGCTCTTCCCCGATCCCGATGCGGATCAGGGGGAGCACACCTTCCGGGTGAGCGTGCGCCCGGATGCGTCCATCGCCGATGCGGTCCGCGAGGGCTACCGACTGAACCTGCCCGTGCGGGCGCTCTCCGGTGCGGGACCCGTGGCGCCGCTGCTGAGCGTGTCGTCCGACGCCGTCGTCGTCGAAGCGGTCAAGCTCGCCGAGGATCGCAGCGGAGACGTGATCGTGCGCCTGTACGAGGCGCACGGCGGGCGGGCCGCGGCGACCCTCTCGACGGCCTTCGCGTTCGGCACGGTCGTGGAGACCGACCTTCTCGAGCGCGAGGTGGATGCCGCGGCGGTCCGAGCGATCGACGGAAGCGCTGTCGACCTGGAGCTTCGCGCGTTCCAGCTCGTGACGCTCCGCTTCCGCGAGGCCGCGCTCGCGACGGCTCAGCCGGAGTAGCGTCCCCAGGGGATGTCGCGGCGCAGCGGCGTGCGGAGCGGGCGCTGCGTGCGGGTCCATGCCGAGACGCTCGGCTCGGCGGCCACGGCATCCGCGGCCTCCGACGCATACGCATCGCTGATCACGGCGATGAGAGCGGCCAGCTCCTCCTCGGTCGCGGCGCCCTGCGTGATCTCGAGAGTCGGCGGCAGCTCGTCCGGCGTCTCCGCGTGAGTGGTCGGCTCGGTCACAGCGGGATGTTCCCGTGCTTCTTCGGCGGCAGCTCGGCGCGCTTGCCGCGCAGGGCGCGCAGCGCCTTCGCGATCGAGACGCGGGTCGTCGCCGGCTCGATGATGCCGTCGAGCTCACCGCGCTCCGCAGCGAGGAACGGAGAGGCGACGTTGTACGTGTACTCGTTGGCGAGGCGCGTGCGGACCGCGGCCACGTCTTCGCCGGCCTCCTCCGCCTTCTTGATCTCGCCGCGGTAGAGGATGTTGACCGCGCCCTGTCCGCCCATGACCGCGATCTCGGCCGTCGGCCAGGCGAGGTTGACGTCGGCGCCGAGCTGCTTGGAGCCCATGACGATGTACGCGCCGCCGTAGGCCTTGCGCAGGATCACGGTGACGAGGGGCACGGTCGCCTCGGCGTAGGCGTAGAGGAGCTTCGCACCGCGGCGGATGACGCCGGTCCACTCCTGGTCGGTGCCGGGGAGGTAGCCGGGAACGTCGACGAGCGTCACGATCGGGATGGAGAAGGCGTCGCAGAACCGCACGAAGCGACTGGCCTTCTCGCCCGCCTCGATGTTCAGCGTGCCGGCCATCTGCGACGGCTGGTTCGCGATGATGCCGACCGAGCGGCCCTCGATACGGCCGAAGCCGATGACGATGTTGGGCGCGAAGAGCGGCTGGACCTCGAGGAAGTCGCCCTGGTCGACGACGTGCTCGATGACGGTCTTGATGTCGTACGGCTGGTTCGCCGAGTCCGGGACGATCGTGTTCAGCGTGCGATCGGCATCCGTCGTCTCGAACTCGAAAGCGCTCTCGTACGACGGCAGCTCGGCCATGTTGTTGTCCGGGAGGAAGCCGAGGAGCGTGCGCGCGTAGTCGATCGCGTCGTCCTCGTCCTCGGCGAGGTAGTGCGCCACGCCCGAGCGCGTGTTGTGGGTGTACGCCCCGCCGAGCTCCTCCATGCCGACGTCCTCGCCGGTCACGGTCTTGATCACGTCCGGGCCGGTGACGAACATCTGGCTGGTCTTGTCGACCATGATGACGAAGTCCGTGAGGGCGGGGGAGTACACCGCTCCACCCGCGGCCGGGCCCATGATGATCGAGATCTGCGGGATCACGCCGGATGCGCGGGTGTTCAGTCGGAAGATCTCGCCGTACTTGCCGAGAGCGACGACGCCCTCCTGGATTCGCGCGCCACCCGAGTCGAGGATGCCGATGCACGGCATGCCGCCGGCCAGCGCGAACTCCATGATCTTGATGATCTTCTCGCCGGCGACCTCGCCGAGCGAGCCGCCGAAGGTCGAGAAGTCCTGCGAGTACACGGCGACGGTGCGGCCGTGGATGGTGCCGACGCCCGTGACGACCGAGTCGCCGTAGGGACGGGACCGGTCCATCCCGAACGCGGTCGTGCGGTGGCGCACGTACTCGTCGAACTCGACGAAGCTCCCCGGGTCGACGAGGAGCTCGATGCGCTCGCGGGCCGTCATCTTGCCCTTGGCGTGCTGCTTCTCCTTCGCCTTCTCCTCGGCGTCGACGACGGCCTCGGTGTAGCGAGCGCGAAGATCCGCGATCTTGCCGGCAGTGGTAAAGAGGTCGGGCTTGTCCGTCACGGATTCCACCCTAGCGCCGGGTCGGCCCCGTCCGTTGGATGCTCGGCACAACGGGCCGCCCGATCCTTTGGCGCTCTTCTGAGTGTCGAGCCGGATGAACCTTTCCCTGCTCGATCGCGTCACTCCTCATGACCGGACTCGCCGAGGCCGGCGACCAGAATCAGGAGGACCACCATGAAGCGCACGATCGCTCTCGCCCTTTCCACCGTCTCCCTCGCCGCCGGCGCCGTGGCGCTCGGTGCCCTTCCGGCACAGGCCGACACCGGCTGCGACGCCGGCGCCGTGTGCTACGTGCTGGACGGCGTCATCCAGGCCGAGGTCCGCCCCGGTGTCAAGCCGTCGTCATCGTTCGACCAGGTCATCAACAACTCGTCGTCGAGCGTGCGCATCAGCTGGGCCGGCTTCGGCGAGAGCTCGTTCATCGAGGGGTACACCGTCTCCACCATGTCCAACGACCTCGTGCGACCCGGCTCGACCCTCGACCTCGGTGCCGCCACCGCGACGACGGTCTACAGCATCCGGATCATCCG
Source organism: Microbacterium sp. LWH11-1.2 (assembly GCF_038397745.1). NCBI lineage: Bacteria > Bacillati > Actinomycetota > Actinomycetes > Micrococcales > Microbacteriaceae > Microbacterium > Microbacterium sp. LWH11-1.2. The sequence goes on from NZ_CP151636.1 coordinate 2,529,018, forward strand.
CTGATCGTGTGTCTCGGCCGGGCGCCGCGTGACAGCTCGACCCGGTCGAGACCGCGGGCGGGATCCTCAGCCGGTGGGGGTACCTGAGGAGGAGTCGAGCCCGGAGAGATCGTGACCGCCACGCGCTCCCTCGTCTCCGCCGCGCTCGAGTTCCGGTGCGTCGTGTCGGTGACCGCGTCGCGTCGTCACCTCACCGACCTTGCGGCCGGCCCAGCCGACCCCGCGCACAGCGGTGCCGGCGGCACCCGCGACGGCGCTCCCGGCGAACCGCGCACCGCGCAGCATGCGAAGCTCGAGCTTCTCGGCGCCCTCGACCGGTTCGAGCTCGAGAGGCAGGTCGACGGGAGCAGCGCCGAACGCCTTGTGCGATGTCGTGAGCACGCGACGGCCGAGGATGTGGTTGCCCGTGCCGCCGATCGCGGCACCGATCCCGAACGGGAGCGCCTTGCCGATGACCGAAGCTCCTCCCTTCGCCGCGAACTGCTTGACGAACATGCTCTTGAGCCGGTCGACCAGCGGGCCGACGGCAGCGCGCGGGAGCGACTTGGTCACCAGTTCGCCCCAGTAGGACGATCGGCTTCCGCCGCGGCCGGCGACCTGACCGGCGAGCTGGCCGACGAGTTCCACGCCCTCCTTGCCCAGCATCAGGGTCATCACCAGGGCGCGGGCGCGATCGGGATTCGCGATCGCGATGCCGTGCACCTCGGCGACGGACTGGGCGAACAGCGCCGTCGATTCGACGAAGCCGACCGTCTCGACGCCCGAGAGTGCGAGCGTGACCCCGGTGCCGATGCCCGGGACGACCGCCGTCGCGCCGACCGCCGCGCCACCCGTCGTGACGGCGGCGAGGTACCGCCGCTCGAGGATGCGGATGATCTCGGCCGGTGTCGCGTGCGGGTTGCGGAGGCGGATGCTGCGGATGTGGGCGAGCACGAGGGGGCGCTGGATGGAGAGCACACGATCGAGCCCGCGCACCATCATCGGATGCTCGGGGGATCCGGCCGGTGGCACGCCCTTGTCCCAGGGAGAGTCATCCGGCAAGGAGTGGATCTTGTGCACCTTGGGGGCCATGACCTGATCCTACGAAGTCAGACCGCGAAAACGCCGAACGCCCGGATCCTGGTGGGGATACGGGCGTTCGGGAGAGGCGATCAGACGAAGAGGTTCGCCCGCTCGAGGTCTTCCGCGAAGTCGATCTCGACCGCGTAGAGGTCGGAGACGTCCATCGGCTCGAGGAGCAGGCCGTCTTCGGCGATCGCGAGTTCGAGACCGCGCTCGAAGTAGTCCTGGTCCTCGACGCGCTGAAGCTGGCGCATGAACGCCTTCTTGTTCGCCGCGGAGATGTAGTTGATGCCGACGGCTTCACCGAGTCCGCCCTTGACGGTCTTGGACAGCTCGTTGATGAAGCCTTCCGCCGTGACGGTGTACTTCACCTCTTCGTCGCTGACCTTCGAGGTGTTGACCGTGACGAACGACTGGTCGCGCTCGATGTACGCGGCCGCACGGCCGAGGATCATCGGGTCGAAGACCACGTCGCCGTTCATCCACAGCACGCCGTTCTTGCCGGTGGCGGCAAGCGCACGGAGCAGGCTCTTCGAGGTGTTGGTCTCGTCGTAGCGCTCGTTGTGGACGTAGTTGACGGTCGGGAAAGCCTCGATGATCGTCTCGGCACGGTATCCGACGACCGTGGTGATGCGTGCGTCGGAGCCGAAGGCGGCCCGGATGTTGTCGTGCTGCTGGCGCATGATCGTGCGGCCGTCGCTCAGCTCGGTCAGCGGCTTCGGCAGCGCGCGACCCAGGCGTGAGCCCATGCCTGCTGCGAGAATGACGGTTTGAAGAGTCACGAGTGCTCCTAAGGGGAAGTTGTGTTCACGGCCGGTTCACCGGCCAGACACCTCATCGTGCCGCGTTCATGGTATCGATTCCGGCTGGGAAGCCCCGGGGATCGATGGCCCCGTTGTCATTTCGTGATCGACTACACACGCAACACTCAGGGTAGACGAACACGCCCGATGTGCGCGGAATCTGCGAGATCCGAGCGCGGATTGTGTCGCTGCGCCATCGGCGGAGGGCAACCCATTGATACCGTAGGACGGTGACTCCTTCCCCTGACGACCGCACCGACCAGGTGGACGATTCCGAGACCCCGCCGAAGAAGGCATCATCGGCGCGTGCGTCGACGGCGAAGCCGGGCGCCGCGGGTCGCCCCGCGACCAAGAAGGCGCCGGCCAAGAAGGCGCCGGCCGCGCGGACTCCTGCCAGGAAGACGACGCCGCGGACGCCGGCGAAGGCCTCGGCGGAGACCGCTGCCCCGACCGGCGAGGTCGTGATCGAACCCGCCGTCAAGCTGGTGGTCGATGCACCGACGCAGACCGCCGCGGCGGCGCGCACCACCGCCGCTGCCCGCGCGGCGGCAGCGAAGAACACCGCGGCCAGGTCAGCCGCGGCGAAGTCCACCAAGCCCGCGGCGCGCGCGGCCACGGCGAGGGCCGCGGCCACGAAGCCGGCGGTCTCAGGTGCCAAGGCGCCGGCAGCCAAGGCACCGACCGCCAAGCAGACGAGTGCGAAGACCTCCGCGGCCAAGACCGTCGCCGCGAAGTCCGCCGCGGCGAAGTCGGCGGCGGCCAAGACGACCGCTCGCACGGCATCGGCACGCTCGGCCTCGGCGAAGACAGCCGCGGCGAAGGCGGCGGCAGCCAAGGCGACCGCGGCCAAGGCTGCGGCGGCCGAGAAGGCGGCAGAGGAGAAGGCTGCAGCAGACGAGCTCGATTCGAGCCTGTCTCCGGTCGTCGAGGGCGCTCCGTCCGTCGACGATGCGACGTCCGCTCCCGAACCCGCTCGTGCTGAGGAGGCGCCGACGCCGCAGGAGCTGGTCGTCGAGGCGTCGGCCCCGGCCGAGCCTGTGGTCGAGGAGCCTGTCGCAGCCGCATCGGACGTCGAGGATCCCGCCGCCGAGCCCGCGGTCGAGGAGCTCGTGGTCGAAGAGCCGTCCGTAGAGGAGGCGGAGCTGGAAGAGGCGCTCGCCGATGCCTCCGTCGCGGACGAGGCCGTCGTCGAGACACCGGCCGACGCCGTCTCCGGAGCGGACGCGGAGTCCGACGACGCGGCATCCGACGCCGTGGGCCCGTTCGGCGAGGCGGCCGCCACCGTCGCGATCAGCATCCGCGGACTCGTCAAGCAGTTCGGCGACAACCACGCCGTCGACGGGATCGACCTCACGGTTCCCGCCGGCTCGTTCTACGGGATCGTCGGTCCGAACGGTGCGGGCAAGACCACGACCCTGTCCATCGTCGCCGGCCTCCTGCGTCCGGACGCGGGCAGCGTGGTGATCTGCGGCATCGACCAGGCCAGGCAGCCGCTCGCGGCGAAGCGGGTGATGGGTGTCCTGCCGGATCGGCTCCGCACGTTCGACCGGCTCACGGGCCGTCAGCTCCTCTACTACTACGGCCTTCTGCGCGGCCTGGCCGCGGACGTCATCGAGAAGCGTGCCGCCGACCTCGCACGCGCCTTCGACCTCGGCGATGCCCTGAGCCGTGTCGTCTCCGACTACTCGGCGGGCATGACGAAGAAGATCATGCTCGCAGGGGCCATGATCCACTCGCCGCGCGTCCTGGTGCTCGACGAGCCGTTCGAGTCGGTCGACCCCGTCTCCTCGGCGGTCATCCTCGACATCCTCCGCGCCTACGTGTCGCACGGCGGCACCGTGATCCTCTCCAGCCACGGGATGGATCTCGTCGAGCGCGTGTGCTCCCGGGTCGCGATCATCGTCGGCGGTGAGGTGCTCGCCGAGGGCACGATCGACGAGGTGCGGGCCGGGCAGACGCTCGAGTCGCGCTTCGTCGAGCTCGCCGGCTCCAGCGGAGAGGTGGAGGGGCTCGAGTGGCTGCACACGTTCTCCGACTGAGGTTCGCACTTCTGATCGGATCGCTGCGCGGAGAACGTCGGGTGCGCACCCTCGTCACCTTCGCCGCGGTCGTCGCGGTCACGGTGGCCGTGTGCCTCGCCGTCTTCAGCCTCGCCGACGCTCCGGTGCCGGTCGCCCGCGCCGTCACCGTGCTCGGGGGAGCAGCGCTCCTGCTCGGCTTCCTCGTCGGACCGATCCTCGTCGGCGCGGTGGACCAGCTCGATCCGCGCCGGTTCGCCGTCTTCGGCGTCGACGAGCGACGGATGCCCTGGGTCCTCACCCTCGCCGCCTTCGTGAGCGTGCCGAGCCTGGCGCTCCTCGCCGTGTACATCAGCGTCTGCATCGTCGCCATCGAACTGGGCGCCCCGTGGCCGCTGGCCGTGCTCATGACGATCGTCGGCGTGGTCACCACGGTGCTCACGGCTCGCGTCGGCATGGCGATCAACGCGCTGCTGCTCCCGGAGCGCCGTTCCCGCGAGCTCACCGCACTGTTCGCGCTCGCTCTCATCGTGATCGCCTTCCCCGTGGCGGTCTTCTTCGCCTCACTGCGCTGGGACGGACACGTTCCGGCATCGCTAGCAGCGCTGACCACCAGTGTCGGATTCACTCCGCTCGCCGCGTCGCCCGGCTTCCTCTTCGCGGTCGCCGCCGACGCCTCGGCGATGGCCTGGATCAGTGGGCTCGTCGCCGTGGCGACCGCGATTCTGCTGTGGGTCGTGTGGGCCTGGCTCGTCCGCCGTCTCCTGACGACCACCGAACGTCCCGTGGCATCCCGCGAGCGGACCGGTCTCGGCTGGTTCGGGCTTCTCCCTTCGAACGCCTTCGGCGCGATCGCCGCACGCAGCCTCGTCTACTGGCTGCGTGACCGCCGATACATCATGAACACCATCGTGGTCCCCGTGGCGGGCGTGCTGACGATCCTCCCGCTGATCGTCGCCGGCGTTCCTCTCGAGATCGCCGCGCTCGTCCCGGTCCCCGTGATGGCGCTGTTCTTCGGATGGCTGCCGCACAACGACGTCGCCTACGACTCCACCGCGCTGTGGACGCATGTCGCCAGCGGCATCCGCGGCCTCCCGGATCGGCTCGGCCGACTCGTGCCGGTGCTGCTGGTGGCCATCCCCGTGCTCGCGATCGCCATCCCGCTCACGCTGCTGCTGATCGGGGACTGGCGTCTGCTGCTGCCGCTCACCGGTCTCGCCGGCAGCCTGCTGTTCTCCGCGCTCGGCATCTCGAGCATCGTCTCCGTCGTCGCTCCCTACGCCGTGTCGCGACCGGGCGACAGCCCGTTCCAGCAGCCGCAGCGGCCGACCTCGCGCGGCATCTACGGCCCGGCGGCCGCCTTCCTCGGCGCGATCGTGCTGAGCCTGCCGACCGCCTGGCTGTTCGCTCTGACGATCGCCGAGGGCTCGTCGTACGCGCCGGCCGCTTTCTGGGTCGGGCTGCTGTCGGGCCTGGTCGTGCTCTGGCTCGGCGCCGTCATCGGCGGACGCATCTTCGAGCGCAGCGGGGAGCGGTTGATGGAGTTCGTCGAGACCGCGTGACGACCGCCCGCAGGCGACTCGACGCGGCTAGACTCACGGGATGAGTACTCCGCTGGACAGCCCCGATCAGGGCGGCGTGGCAACGCTTGATCGCGAACTGGAAGAGCTTCTCCGCGAGGAGAACCTCGAACCGGGCGACCATGAGCGCTTCTCGCATTATGTGAAGAAGGACAAGATCCTCGAGTCGGCGATCACCGGCAAGCCGGTGCGCGCCCTGTGCGGCAAGAAGTGGACGCCGGGTCGTGACCCGGAGAAGTTCCCGATCTGCCCCACGTGCAAGGAGATCTACGAGTCGATGGTCGGCTGAGCCGACCCGATTCAGCGCGCCTCGACGTAGACCGTCGGGATCGCCGGGTCCGACTTGCTGAGGGCGAGAGCCCGCACCGGGAGCTCCTCGCGCACGCGCAGATGATGCGCGCGCGCCGCAGCGGTACCGGCCACGCCCTCGTGAGCGGTGTCGATGTCGCCCGCCTCGACGAACGTCACCTGCAGCGGACGACCGTCCGGATGCTCGGCAGGCGTGTCCAGCTCTTCGAATCCATCGGAGACGACCACGGTCTCCGCAGAGGCGACGCCGTCGGCGAGGGTGCGGAACGCCGCCTTCCGTCCGCCATACGAGGCCTTGTCGGCCGAGGCCTTCGCCACCCCGATCCAGGCGCCGGTGGAGTCCTGCCTGGCCACGAGCTTGTAGACCATGCTCGCGGTCGGGTAGCCCGAGCCCGTCACGACGGAGGTACCCACGCCGTAGGCGTCGACAGGCGAGGCCGCGAGGGCCGCGATCGCGTACTCGTCGAGATCGCTGGTCACGGTGATGCGCGTGTTCGTGGCGCCGAGCTCGTCGAGCTGCGCGCGGACCTCTCCGGCCACGATCGGAAGGTCGCCGGAGTCGATGCGCACACCGCCCAGGTCGGTGCCCGCGATGCGGATCGCGGTCTCGACGCCCGTGCGGATGTCGTAGGTGTCGACGAGGAGAGTCGTGCCTACGCCCATGCTCTCGACCTGCGCGCGGAAGGCGTCCTCCTCGGAGTCGTGCAGCAGAGTCCAGGAGTGCGCGGCGGTGCCCATCGTGGGGATGCCCCAGCTGCGGCCGGCCTCGAGGTTGCTGGTCGCACCGAAGCCGGCGATGTAGGCGGCACGCGCCGCGGCGACGGCGGACCGCTCGGCGGCGCGACGGGAACCCATCTCGGCCAGCGGGCGCTCTCCGGCGGCGATGCTCATGCGCGCGGCGGCGGTCGCCACGGCGGAGTCGTGGTTGAGCACGCTCAAGGCGAGGGTCTCGAGGATCACGGCGTCGGCGAAGGTGCCCTCGACGGTGAGGATCGGCGACCCGGGGAAGTAGAGCTCGCCCTCGCGGTAGCCGCTGATCGACCCCGTGAAGCGGTAGTCCTCGAGGTGCTTCAGCGACGCGGCATCCACGACCTCCTCGTCGCGCAGGAACCGCAGCTCGTCGTCGCCGAAGCGGAACTCACGGAGCAGTCCGAGCAGGCGCCCGGTTCCGGCCACCACACCGAAGCGGCGGCCGCCGGAGAGGCGGCGGGAGAACAGCTCGAAGACGCTCGGACGGAAGGCCGTCCCGTCCCGGAGCGAGGCCGCGAGCATCGTGAGCTCATAGCGATCGGTGAGCAGCGCCGTCGACGTGGTCATGCGCTCAGCATAGTGAGGCCCGGTAGGCTGGGGAGTCATGAACGACGCGCCGATCGGAATCTTCGACTCCGGTGTCGGCGGGCTCACGGTGGCCAGAGCCATCCGCGCCCAGCTGCCCCGTGAATCGTTCGTGTACATCGGCGACACGGCGCACTCGCCGTACGGCCCGAAGCCCATCGCCGACGTGCGCCGCTACGCTCTCGAGGTGCTCGACACGCTCGTCGATCAGGGCGTGAAGATGCTCGTGATCGCCTGCAACACGGCATCCGCCGCCATGCTGCGCGATGCTCGCGAGCGCTACGACATCCCCGTCGTCGAGGTGATCGGCCCGGCGGTGCGCCGCGCGGTGTCGACGACGCGCAACGGGCGCGTCGGAGTGATCGGTACCGTCGGCACGATCGGTTCGCGCGCGTACCAGGACATGCTCGAGGTGAACGAGCGCTTGGAGGTGTTCACGGCGGCATGCCCGCGGTTCGTCGAGTTCGTCGAGGCCGGGATCACGGGAACCCCTGAGGTGCTCGCCGTCGCCGAGGAGTATCTCGCGCCGCTGCGGGACGCCGGTGTCGACACGCTTGTGCTCGGCTGCACCCACTACCCGTTCCTGCGTGGGGCGATCAGCTACGTCATGGGCGAGGGCGTCACGCTCGTCTCGAGCGACGACGAGACGGCGGGGGATGTCTACCGGCAGCTGGTCCGCGGCGACCTGCTGGCCTCGCCGGATGCGGCCTCGACCTACGTCTACGAGGCGACCGGAGCGTCCGCCGACGACTTCACCGCCCTGGCGAACCGACTGATGGGCCGCGAGGTCCGCGACGTGCAGCTCGTGCAGACCGGCGTGATCACTCTTCCCGAGTCCGTCTCCGAATCCCTCTGATCCGGCTCGACCACCCCTACCCGAAAGAAGCACATGACCGACATCGTCCGGGCCGACGGCCGCTCCACCGACCAGCTCCGCGAGATCACGATCGAGCGCGGCTGGAGCGCGCACGCCGAAGGCTCCGCACTGATCAGCTTCGGCGGCACGAAGGTGCTGTGCACGGCATCCTTCACCAACGGCGTGCCGCGCTGGCTCACCGGCAAGGGCAAGGGCTGGGTCACGGCCGAGTACTCGATGCTGCCGCGCGCCACGAACAGCCGCAACGACCGCGAGAGCGTGAAGGGCCGCATCGGCGGACGCACGCACGAGATCTCCCGGCTCATCGGCCGGGCCCTGCGCGCGGTCGTCGACACCAAGGCGCTCGGCGAGAACACGATCGTCATCGACTGCGATGTGCTGCAGGCCGACGGCGGCACCCGGACCGCGGCGATCACCGGCGCCTACGTCGCCCTCGCGGACGCGATCGAGTGGGGTCGCGAGAAGAAGTTCATCGGCAAGAACTCGACCCCTCTGCTCGACTCCGTCGCTGCGGTGTCCGTCGGCATCATCGACGGCGAGCCGATGCTCGATCTGGCCTATGTCGAAGACGTGCGCGCCGAGACCGACATGAACGTGGTCGTCACCGGCCGCGGTCTCTTCGTCGAGGTGCAGGGCACGGCCGAGGGCGCTCCCTTCGACAAGCGCGAGCTGGATGCGCTGCTCGAGCTCGGCCTCGCCGGCTGCGCCGACCTGAAGGATCACCAGCTGACGGCGCTGGCCGCCGCGGCAGGCGAATGACGATGAAGGTCGTCCTCGCGACCCACAACCCGCACAAGGTCGCGGAGTTCCAGCAGATCGTCGCGCAGACGCGTCCGGATCTCGAGATCGTCGGCTACGACGGTCCCGAGCCGGTCGAAGACGGCGTGACGTTCGCCGCGAACGCGCTGATCAAGGCGCGCGCCGCGGCAGCCCACACCGGCCTCGCCGCGCTGGCCGACGACTCCGGGATCTGCGTCGATGTGCTCGGCGGATCTCCCGGCGTGTTCTCCGCGTACTGGGCGGGGCAGAAGAAGGATGCCGCGGCGAACCTGGAGCTGCTCCTGGACCAGCTGCGCGACGTCGCCGATCCGCACCGCACTGCGCACTTCACGTCGACCATCGCCCTCGTCACGCCCGACGGTCGCGAGGAGGTCGTCGAAGGCCTCTGGCCGGGGCGGCTCGCGCACTCCGCGTCCGGCGGCGGAGGGTTCGGCTACGACCCGATCTTCGTCCCCGACGGCCAGCCTGAGGGGAAGGAGCGCACGGTGGGCGATTTCACGGCGGAGGAGAAGCAGGCGCAGTCGCACCGCGCACGGGCATTCGCCGAGCTGATGCCGCTGCTGGAGGGGCTCTGAGGGGAGCGAGCTCCTGCTGAGACTGGTTCTCGTTACCCTTCCCGACTAGGCGGAATCGCCCTCTGGGCCCTCTCTGCCGGTCTAGCCTGGGGGCATGCACGATCACGCACCCGCCGCCGGCGGCATCCGCTCGGCGAGCAGCAGACGCCTCCTGGCGATCTCGCTGTCGCTGACCGCGACCGTCATGATCGTGCAGGTCGTCGGAGCGATCCTCACCGGCTCCCTCGCGCTGCTCGCCGACGCGGCGCACATGTTCACGGATGCTTCGGCGCTCGTGATCGCGCTCATCGCGGCATCCGTCGCCGCGCGTCCGGCCGATGACCGGCGCACGTTCGGCTATCAGCGGGCCGAGGTCTTCGGCGCTCTGATCAACGCCGTGATCCTGATCGCCCTGGCGGCCTGGGTCGCCGTCGAGGGCATCGGGCGCCTCATCGATCCGAGCGAGGTCGAGGTCGCCGGCGGGCTCATGCTCGTCGTCGCCGTCGTGGGTCTGATCGCCAACGCGATCTCGATGTGGCTGCTGAGCCGCGCCCAGCGCACCAGCATCAACGTGCGCGGCGCGTACCTGGAGGTCATGGGCGACCTGATCGGCTCTGCCGCGGTCATCGTGGCCGCGGTGATCATCCTGACCACGGGATGGATGGCGGCGGACGCCATCGCCTCGCTGTTCATCGCCGCGATGATCATCCCTCGGGCGATCGCGCTGCTACGCGAGGTGTTCTCGGTGCTCGCCGAGTCCGCGCCGAAAGGCACGGCGGTGAGCGAGATCCGCACGCACCTGCTCGCGTACGAGGGCGTCACCGGCGTGCACGACGTGCACGTCTGGCAGCTCACCCGTGGCGCCCCGGTGTTCACGGCGCACGTCAGCGTGGATCCGGCGCTCCTGGCCGATGGGCGCTCGGCGAAGCTGCTCTCCGAGATGCAGGCCTGCCTCGCGGATCATTTCGACGTGGAGCATTCGACGTTCCAGATCGAACCGGCCGAGCAGTCCGACTGCGAGCCGCACCACGCCTGACCGTCGTCAGGGTTCGACGACGATCTCGTCGGCTGTCTTGTCGGGCCGCAGACCTCGCCACCGCGCGTGCCGGAGAACGCCGTCGGGCGTCCAGTTCGCGAACTCGACTTCCCCGACGAGCTCCGGCCGCACCCACAGTGCATCGGAGGCATCGGGCGCCGGCACCCCGTCGAGCGGGGCAGAGGGCACGCGCAGCGGTTCGAGGCGGGTGAGGAGATCGCGCAGGATGCGCTCGGTGAACCCCGTGCCCACGCGTCCGACGTAGCGCAGCTCGCGACCGTTCGCTGGGTCCGGCACCGCGAGCAGCAGCGAGCCGAGCGTGCTCTCCCTGTCGCCCTTGCCGGGACGGATGCCGACGATCACGGCCTCCTGCATGCGCGTGTGCTTGAGCTTCAGCCAGGAGGGCGATCGCAGTCCCGGCCGGTACCGCGATGCCGGGTCCTTCGCGACGACACCCTCGAGACCGAACTGCTCACTGGCCGCGAGGGCGGCGTCGACGTCGTCGAAGACCGGCGGGACCTGGATCGGCGCGTCCAGGTCGGCGACGAGGTCCTCCAGCAGGGTGCGGCGCTGGTGCAGCGGCATCGACGTCAGGTCGTGCCCGTCGAGGCGCAGCAGGTCGAACAGCATGTAGACGATCGGCGTGCGCACCACCTCCCGCTCGATCTCGCGCAGTCGCGTGAGGTGCATCCGGTTCTGCAGCAGGGAGAAGCTCGGCCGGCACTGAGCGTCGAAGGCGACGATCTCACCGTCGACCAGGGCGTCCGTGGCAGGGAAGAACGGAGCGCCATCGGCGGTGAGTTCGGGGTAGCGCGCCGTGATGTCGGTTCCGCGGCGCGCGTGCAGCAGCATCCGTCCGTCCGCCCACGTTCCCATCGCGCGGATGCCGTCCCATTTGACCTCGACCCACGACGGGTCGCTGAGTGCGCGGGCGAGCGCGGGGGTGCCGTTCTCGGCGAGCATGGGCGCGAGAGTGGCGGTGGTCGTCCCGGACGCCGGTGCGGCGGCGATCCGCGGATGTCGCGAGGACCGTCGGGGAACGGCGGGCGCCGCCGCCGGAGCGGATGCCGGGGGAGAGGCCGGGACCACGGGCTCCGGCCGTAACGCCGCCAGCGGGTCGATGCCGTCCGCGGCGCGGGAGAGCACCTCGTCGATGTCGAGCTGCGCCAGGTCGGGATCGTCGAGCTCGTCCCAGGTGCGTGGGGCGGCGACCCACGGCTGCGCGCGGCCGCGCAGCGAATAGGGCGAGATCGTCGTCTTCTTGCCGTTGTTCTGGCTCCAGTCGAGGAACACCTTTCCGCCGCGGACCGCCTTCGACATGACGCTCGTCGCGAGGTCGGGGTGCTCGTTCTCGATGAGCCGCGCGAGCTCCTTCACCACGGCCGAGATCTCGTGGCTGGTCTGCTCGCCGGGAAGGGCGGCGTACAGGTGGATGCCCTTGCTGCCGCTCGTGACGGGAAGAGGGTCGAGCCCCATGTCGGAGAGGATGCCGCGGGCGATGCGGGCGACCTCGGCGCACTGCGCGAGACCCACGCCCGGCCCCGGATCGAGGTCGAGCACGAGTCGGTCGGGACGTCCGGGGAGGCCATCGGGGGCGAAGCGCCATTGGGGAACGTGCAGCTCGATCGCGGCGACCTGCGCGAGCCACACCAGAGTCGGCACGTCTTCGACGAGCGGATACTCCTTGGGTCCGTCGGAGTGCTGGATCGCCTGCCGCGGGATCCACTCCGGGGCTCCCGGCTCGAGCTGCTTCGTGAAGAACGCGTCGGCCGGAGCATCCGCCGTTCCGACCCCCTCCACCCACCGCTTGCGCGTGACCGGGCGGCCGTCGAGGAGGGGGAGCAGAAGCGGAGCGATCGCGGAGTAGTACGCGATGACCTCGCCCTTGGTGGTGCCGGTCTCGGGGTAGACGACCTTGTCGAGATTGGTCACGCGCAGACGGCGGCCGTCGACCTGCACCACCTGCGCTTCTCCGACCATGGAGCAAGCGTAGCCAGCCGCCGTCGTCAAGGGCTGGCCGTGACGGGTGTGGCTGGTGTTCACTGGGGGAATGAGGACGATCTGGAAGGGCGCGTTGACGTTCGGGCTCGTGAACGTGCCGGTGAAGGTGTATTCGGCGACGGAGGACCACGACGTGCCGCTGCATCAGGTGCACGAGAAGGACGGCGGGCGCATCCGCTACCAGCGCACGTGCGAGGTGTGCGGAGAGACCGTCGCCTACGCCGACATCGACAAGGCGTATGTCGAGGAGGGGCAGACGGTCGTGCTCACCAAGGACGACCTCGCCGCGCTGCCGGCGGAGAAGAGCCGCGAGATCGACGTCGTCGAGTTCGTGCCCTCCGATCAGGTCGATCTGCTGACGCTCGACAAGCCGTACTACCTCGAGCCCGACTCGAAGTCGGCGAAGGCCTACGTGCTGCTGCGCAAGACGCTCGAGCAGACCGACCGGACCGCGATCGTGCGCTTCACGCTGCGGCAGAAGACCCGGCTCGCGGCCCTGCGCGTGCGCGGAAAGGTGCTCGTGCTGCAGACCCTGCTCTGGGCTGACGAGGTGCGCGAGGCCGAGTTCCCCGCGCTCGACGAGGACGTGCGGATCTCGAAGAAGGAGCTCGAGATGTCGGCCGCCCTGGTCGACAGCTACTCGGCCGACTTCGATCCCGAAGCCTTCGTCGACGAGTACCAGAAGGAGCTGCGCACCCTCATCGACGCGAAGATCGAGGCAGGCGAGAGCTTCGAGATCGCCGACAGCTTCGGCGAAGCGGATGCCGACAGCAAGGGCGGCGAGGTCATCGACCTCATGGAGGCGCTGCGCGAGAGCGTCGCGCGATCCAAGGAGAAGCGCGCGAGCGAGAAGCCGGCGAAGGCGAAGAAGCCGGCGAAGAAGACCGGCTGACCGCGCCGGCGGGCCTCAGTGCTTGCCGTCGCCGTCCAGGTCGGGAGCCCGCTCGAACACCTCGGGGTTCAGGGCGAGTTCCTCGGCCTCCCCGGCATCCGTCGTGACGTCTTCGCCCGCCGCCGCAGCCTTCTTGGCCTTGTGGCGCTCGGAGAAGTAGTGCCAGAGCGTGACCAGTGCCGTACCGCCGACCGCTGCGAGCAGGATCAGGTCGATGTAGCTCTCGACGAACGTCGCCACCGGCGGGATGAAGCCGATGAGGTATCCGAACATCGTCAGACCGAAGCCCCAGAGGATCGCGCCGATGAGGTTGTAGAGCGTGTACTTGCGCCACGGCATGTGACCGACGCCCGCCGCGACCGGCGCGAACGTGCGCACGATCGGCACGAAGCGGGCGAGGATGACGGTGATGCCGCCGAAGCGCTCGAAGAACGCGTTGGTGCGCTCGACGTTCTTCTTGCTGAAGAGACCGGATTCCTTGCGCTCGAAGACCGCGGGTCCGCCCTTGTGGCCGATGACGTAGCCGACCTCTCCACCCACGAAGGCCGCGAGGCCGATCAGCAGGGCGACGATCCAGACGTTGACGCCGAAGACACCGTGCTCCGAGCCGGCGATCGGGTGCGAGAGCAGCCCCGAGATCACGAGCAGCGTGTCGCCCGGCAGCAGGAAGCCCACGAGGAGGCCGGTCTCGGCGAAGACGATGAAGCACACCACGAGGAGCGCCCAGGGACCTGCGGTACCGATGATCGTCGCGGGGTCGAGCCAGGGGATGAGGGCGTTGGGTGCGTGCAGCATGGTTTCGAGCACTGGGAGTCCCGTCGGTCGTTATTGGTCGGCGGTGTAACGGTGAGGATGCAGAAGCAGCCGTCGTGCGGAAGGTGGGACTTGAACCCACACGCCCTAGGGCACAGGAACCTAAATCCTGCGTGTCTGCCAATTTCACCACTCCCGCGCGGTGGAATCAGTCTACTGATCGGACAAACACGGATTCTGGAGATCAGCCCGCAGTTCCGGAGCGCTTCCGTTCTCCCTCTGTCGGGGTCTCTTCCACGTCGAGGAGCCAGCCGACGCAAGATCGTCGCGGGCGGTCGGTTGGCGCACCGTCGAGTTCCGCGCGCCGCGCGACGACCCGGTCGACGGGCAGCCGCACACCGGCGACCGCCTGGAGTCGAGTCGTGTCGGGAACGGGCTCGAACGTCACCGACTCGTGCGGGCATCCCGGCCTCGATGAGACCTGGATCGTCCGCTCCACGACCTCGTGCGTCACCTCCTGCACCGCGGCGACCCTGCCGCGCACACGGTCCGCGTACTCGTGCTCATGGTGCGATTCCAGAGCGTCCACGGACGACGCCAGTTCGGTGCCGAGCGCGTCGACCAGAAGCACGGACTCGCGCGACCGGATGCCGAAGTCGACCTCGTCTCCGACCGCGAACGGGTCGCCGCAGCAGGCCCACTCCCACGGCGTCAACCACACACGCGTCATGCAGCGAGACTAACGCCGGTCTATCGGATCGCGTGCGACCACGTCGCGTCAGGCCAACGGGCCGGAGCCGGGGATGAGCGGCTCCTCCGGGTTCGGTGCCAGAGGCTCCTCCGGATGCGGGGCGAGCGGCTCCTGCGGCGTCGGGGTCAGCGGTTCGTTCGGGTGGGTCGGCGACGGCTCGTCGGGGAACGCGGGCGACGGCTGCGAGGGCGAGGGGACGGCGGGTCCGGGCGGGGTCTGTCCAGGGTCGGCGGGGCCGGGGCCGGTCGGCTGCTCGCCGGGCACAGAGGGGACGGGCGGGCCGGGAACAGGGGAGGAGTCGGTCATGACGGTTCCTTTCGCTGAGGTGATGCTCACGTTCCGGTCAGTCCACCACCGCGGGTCCGAGAGGTCTGGCCCCTTGCGCTTCGCGGTGCGATGTGCGGGTCGTCGATCGCTCTGTGGATAACTTCCGAGGTGCACGCACGATTCTTGGCATGATGCCCGGGTGAGTCATCCGTCTGCCCTCGTCGCCGAACGCGTGCGATCGCGGTTGCGGGTCGAGGGTGTGGATCCGTCGATCGATCCGGATACAGCTCGACGCATCGCCCAGGCGGAGGTGCGTCGTCATGACGACCATGCACTGGCCCGCGGCGAGGCCTTGATCGACGACGAGGTCGCCTGCGTGCGCGATGTGCTCGCGGCGGTGAGCGGGATCGGACCCCTGCAGCCGTTCCTGGACGACGCAGAGATCGAGGAGATCTGGGTGAACGGCGACGGTCACGTGCACGTCGCGCGCGGCGGAGTGACGGAGCGCACCGGACTGCGGCTCGCCGACACGACGGTGCGCGATCTGGTGGAGCGGATGCTGCAGCCCACCGGGCGCCGGGTGGACATCAGCCAGCCCTTCGTCGACGCCTCCCTGCCTGACGGCTCGCGACTGCACGTCGCGATCGCGGATGTCGTTCGAGGCTCCTGGGTGGTGAACATCCGCAAGTTCCTGCCTCGATACCGCACCCTGGACGCGCTGACGGCACAGGGCGCGATGCCGGTCGCGATCGCCGACCTGCTGCGTGACGCGATGCGGGGCGGTCGCAGCGTGATCGTGTCCGGCGCGACACACGCCGGCAAGACGACACTGCTCGGTGCGCTTCTGGCCTCCTGCGCGGACTCCCAGCGCATCATCACTGTCGAGGAGACCTTCGAGCTCGCTGTCGAGGGGACCGATCTCGTCGCTCTTCAGGGACGGCAGGCCGGCCTCGAAGGCACCGGGGAGATCACTCTGCGGCGGCTCGTGAAAGAGGCGCTGCGCATGCGCCCGGACCGGCTGGTCGTCGGCGAGGTGCGCGATGCGGAGGCGCTCGACCTCGTCCTCGCACTCAACACCGGGGTTCCCGGGGCGGGAACCGTGCACGCGAACTCGGCAACGGAAGCCTTGGAGAAGCTCGCGATCCTGCCGTTGCTCGCCGGACGGAACATCGATCGCACCTTCATCGCACCCGCGCTCGCCGCGGCGATCGACCTGGTCGTGCACTGTGCACGTGACGCGTCCGGACAGCGCCGCGTGCAGGAGATCGTCGCTCCGACCGGTGAGGTCGTCGAGGGAAGGATCAGGACTCGCACGCTCTATGACGCGGCGCGTCGAAGCGGGGTCGCGTCGTGACCGTCCTCATGGGCGCGCTGCTCGCCGCGGGCGTCCTGCTGAGCCTGTCGCCGTGGATGTGGCCCGTGCACGACCGGGAGATGCACGCCGTCCGGAAGGGCCGTCTCGCGCGCCTGCTGGAAGAGGCCGGTGCGGATGCCGTGGCCCCGCGGGTCCTGATCGCCGTGATGCTCGCGGCAGCCCTGCTGGTCGCATCCGCCGTCTGGCTCGTCACCGGCATCGCCGTCCTGGCGGCCCTCGCCGGTGCGGCCGCGGGTGCGGCGCCTGTGATGTGGCTGCGAGGGCGCCGGCTGAGGCTGCGCCGCCTGCGTCGGCAGCTGTGGCCGGATGTCTGCGACCTGCTCATCGCCGCGATCCGCGTCGGTCTCTCCCTGCCTGACGCGGTGGCGGGGCTGGCGGAGTCGTCGCCGGCGATGCTTCGTCCCGCCTTCGTGGTGTTCGCGCGCGACCTGCGCGCCACGGGACGATTCGAGACCAGCCTCGACCGGTTGAAGACGTCGCTGGCAGACCCGATCGGCGACCGGATCGTGGAGACGCTGCGCATGGCGCGACAGGTCGGCGGCACCGAGCTCATCTCCGTGCTGCGCGCGCTCTCCTCGTCGGTGCGAGCGGATGCCGCGCTGCGGGGAGAGGTGGAGGCGCGCCAGTCCTGGATCCGCGGTGCTGCGGTGCTGGGGGCGATCGCACCGTGGGTCGTGCTCGGTCTCCTCGTCATGAGGCCCGAGGGTGCCTCGGCCTACGGCACGCCAGAGGGCGTCATCGTGATCTGTGTCGGCGCCGCCGTCTCGGTCCTCGCCTTCCGGATCATGATCCGGATCGGCAGGCTGCCGGAGCCTCGGAGATGGTTCGGATGAGCGGACTCTCGGTTCTCGCGAGCGCGGTGCTGATCGGCGGAACCCTCGCGGCGGGGCTGCTGTGCATCCTGGCGGCGCTGCCACGGTGGCGGGCTGTCTCGCTGACCGTGCGCATCGCGCCGTATGTGCGCGACGTCGTCGCCGACGAGGACATGCCCCGTGGTCTGCTGCGGGGCGCGGGGATGCTTCCGGCAGGGAACCGGGGGCTCTGGCAGCGCGCGCAGCAGGGATTCGACCGGATGCTGGGTGGCGGGGAGATCCTCCGGCTTCGGCTGGCCCAGGCCGGGCTGTCCGCGGACCCTGTCGCGTTCCGGGGTCGACAGCTGGGATGGCTGCTCGCCGGAATCAGCGTAGGAGCGCTCGCCGTGATCGCGCTGGCCGTCGCCGGCAGGATGTCCGCGCCGGTCGTCGCGATCCCGATCCTCGCCGGGGCGACAGCCGCGGTCGGCTACGACATGCAGCTCTCGGTGCGGGCCAAGGCCCGCCGCGGTCGGCTCACCGACGAGCTCCCGACGACGCTCGAGTTCCTGGCCCTCTGTCTGTCGGCGGGTGAGGGCTTCCTCGATTCGCTGCGGCGGGTCGCCGCCGTCGGCTCCGGGGAACTCAGCGCAGAGCTGCGACAAGTCGTCCTCGCCGCGGGAACGGGTTCTCCTCTCGCGGATGCGCTGAGCGAGATGGCGACGCGCCTGCAGCTCCCCGGACTCGCGCGCGCCGTGGATCAGGTCATCTCCGCGCTCGAGCACGGTGCGCCACTCGCCGGCGTGCTGCACGCACAGGCAGGCGATGCTCGCGAAGACGCGAAGCGCACCCTCATCGAGCAGGCGGGGCGCAAGGAGATCCTGATGCTCCTGCCGCTGGTGTTCCTCATCCTCCCGCTGTCGGTGCTCTTCGCGATCTACCCGGGACTCTTCATCCTCCGGCTCGGCATCGGCTGACCGTTCACGAAAGGACGACCATGACGATACGCACGCACGACCTCCGGCGAGGGGATCACCACACGCGCTGGTGGTGCGGAACACGCGGCTGGTTTCGCGACCTCGCCCGGGATGAGCGCGGGGACGTCCCCGGCTGGGTGCTGGTCACACTGATGACCGCAGGACTGGTCGTGCTGATCTGGGCGGTCGCGGGGCCCGCGCTCACCGCGCTGTTCGAGCAGGCGATCCAGCGGGTGTCCGGTCTCTGAGATGTGTGGCCCTCGGGTGCTGCACGACGAGCGAGGTTCGAGCCCGGTCGAGTTCGTGCTGGTCGGCACGCTCCTCACCGTGCTCACGCTGGCGGTGCTGCAGCTGGCGCTGGCCGTATACGTGCGCAACGTCGTCCATGATGCGGCCGTCGAAGGGGCGTATCACGCCGCACTCGCCGACACGAGCCTGGAAGAGGGCGCGGAGCGGTCGCGGTCGGTGATCACCCGGGCGGTCGGCGCAGCGTATGCGGGGGACGTCATCGTCGGCACCTCGGAGGAACTCGGCCACGAGACCGTCGATGTGCGCATCCGCACGTCTCTCCCCGTGCTCGGGCTCATCGGAGTCCCCTACGCGCTGGAGGTGGAAGCGCATGCACCGGTGGAGAGCCTGGGCGAGGAATGACGAGGGGTCTGCGGCGCTTGAGTTCATCACCGTCGGCGTCATCCTGCTCGTCCCGCTCGTCTACCTGGTGATCGCGCTGGGCGCGATCCAGGAGCAGACGCTCGGCGCGGAGGCGGCCGCACGCCACACGGCACGCGCGATCGCGATGGCGCCCGATGCCGCCGCGGCCGCGGCGAACGGAGAGGCCGTTCTGGCGGGGATCATCGCGGAGTACGGGCTCGACCCGGAAGCGGTCGACGTCTCGCTCTCCTGCTCGCCCGCGGGCGTCGGCTGTCCGTCGGCGGGGGCGACGCTCATCGTGACCGTCGCCGCTCGCGTGCGACTGCCGCTGGTGCCCCCGATCTTCGGCCTCGACCGCGCGGCTTCCGTCACCGTGCAGGCAGCAGCCGCGCAGAAGGTGTCCCGGCTGTGGGGTGTGGGATGACCGCAGATCGCGCTCGCCGTGAGGGTGAGGAGGGGAGCGTCCTGCTCCTCACCCTCGGTTACGTGCTCCTGGCGGTAGCGGTCGTCTTCGTCTGCGTGTGCGCCACCGACCTGTACATCGCTCAGAAGCGGCTGGACGCGCTCGCCGACGCGGCCGCGCTCGCCGGAGCCGACGGCTTCACCCTGCAGGTGAGCGGTGACGACGTGCGCGCCGAGCTGACGGGTGCCGGTGTGCGCGAGCAGGCTTCGGCCCTGATGGACGCGCTCCCCGGTGACGCCGCGCTCGCCGCCGCCAGCACTCCCGACGGCGTCTCGGCTCGCGTCACGCTCACGACGACCTGGCATCCGCCGTTGCTCTCGCCCTTCGTGCCCGAAGGCGTGGAGTTGGCGTCGACGGCGACGAGCCGCACGGCGCTCGAATGATCACCGCAGGCTAGCGCTGCGATCGCAACCGTTCGAGAAGTCCCGCCAGCCGCGGCTCGAGCTGCGGCGGCACCTCGGCCGGCAGTGCGTCGACAGGCCACCAGCGAACATCCTCGGACTCGTCGCTCACGCTCAGCGCGAGCTGCGGGTCGACGATCACCGTGATCCCGATGTCGAGGTGCGAGGCGCAGCGGCCGAACCGGGACGAGAGCCCGTGGTGGTCCAGGTCGTAGGCCAGGGGAGAGGTCGGCACGGCCGTCTCGATGCCGGTCTCCTCGCGCAGCTCGCGCAGCGCGGCCTCCATGATCGACGCGTCTCCGTCTTCCGCGTGCCCTCCCGGTTGCACCCAGAACTGACCCTTGCCGTGGAAGACGAGCAGCGTCTGCGTGAGCGTCTCGTCGAACACGACGCACGAGGCGGTGGCGTGGTCGGGGCCGGAGTCCCGCCGCACGGGCCCGGTATCGTCGGCGAAGAACGAGGCGAAGTCCTCCTGCGCCGCGCGCTCCCGCTCCGACCTCGGCAGGTACTCGGTGACCAGCCGATGCACGTCGGCGGACAGCATCCGGCTCATTCGTTCTCCTTCTCCGGCCGCGCGCGCGGCACGAACTTCGGGATCCAGCGCAGGAATCCCGCAGCGCCGAGAAGGCTCACGACGCCCATCGCGGCAGCCGCGAACGGCAGCGCCGACACCGCGGTGATCGCGGCGACCAGGAGCGGAGCGATCGCTCCACCGGCATCCGTCAGAGTCCGCCAGGAGCCGAGGAACGCCGCCGGCTCGCGCTTCGGCGCGACATCGGCTCCGAGGGTCAGCAGGATCCCGCTCGATAGTCCGTTCCCGACGCCCAGCACTCCCGCGAACAGGCCGAACCAGAGCACCGACGCCTCGAGGTCGTGCGTGAACGACATCGCGAGGAACCCCGCGCCCATCAGCACCATCGCCGGCATCGCCGCCCACAGGCGGCCGAAGCGGTCCATCACCTGGCCGCTCGCGTAGAAGAGGGCGAAGTCGATCGCGCCGGAGACGCCGACCACGATCGCGATCGTCGAGGCGTCCAGCCCGAGCGACAGCCCCCACAGAGGGAGCACGACCTGCCGTGCCGACCGCACCGCCGACAGCGAGGCCGCAGCCAGCCCGAGACGCCCGAGCACGGCGCGCTGCCGCCACATGGTCTGGAAGATGCCGGCGCGCTCGATCGTGGGGATCGATCCGCTCACCGCCTCACCGGAATCCTCCGCGTAGCGCACGGGTGTCGTCGTCGTGACCGGCGGGATCGTCTTCTCGGGGTCGGGACCGAGCAGCACGAGCAGCACCATCGCGACCAGGCAGCCCAGGAAGAACCAGATCGCCGCCTGCTCGCTGCCGAAGAGCTGCAGGAGGCCGGCGGCCACGAACGGGCCGATGAAGATGCCCAGACGGAAGCTCCCGCCCAACAGCGAGAGCGAACGCGCCCGGAATGCCACGGGCACGCGCGTGGTCATGAAGGCGTGCCGCGCGAGACCGAACGCCGCAGCGCACATGCCCAGCACGAAGACGGATGCTGCGAGCACGCCGAGCGACGGGGCGAGCACCATGCCGACAGCGGCGAGGATCGAGATGACCCCGGCGATCACCATCGTGAACCTCTCGCCGATGCGGCCGACCGCCCAGCCGGCGGGGAGATTGCCACACAGCTGCCCGATCACGAGGGCGGACGCGACGAGCGCCGCGAAGGCGACATCCGCTCCCATCGAGACGGCGATCACCGGGATGAGCGGGATGACCGCGCCTTCGCCGAGCGCGAAGAGGATCGTCGGCAGGTACACCATCGGCCCGAACTGTCGAAGGACGGTCGATGCACTGCTCACGCACTCACGCTACCCCCGTCCGCGGACGCTCGAGATGCGGCGTCCCCGCGCGAGCAGGCGGCACGTTAGGCTGAGGTGTCATGCTCGAACTAGATCTCTCCGCCGAAATCCAGGCGCTCAGGCACACCTTCGGCGACATCAGCGAGGTCGTCGATGTCTCCCACCTCCGCGACGAGATCGCGAGGCTCAGCGAGGAAGCCGGCGCACCCGACCTCTGGGACGACACCGAGCGCGCGCAGAAGGTGACCAGCGCCCTCAGCCACCGCCAGTCGGAGCTCGCCCGGATCACCGGCATCGCGTCGCGGCTCGACGACCTCGAGGTGCTCGTCGGCCTCGCGAATGAGATGGGTGACGAGGAGTCGGCGCAGGAGGCTCGCACCGAGCTCGCCGCGCTCACCGACGTCATCAACCAGCTCGAGGTGCAGACACTGCTCGACGGCGAGTACGACGAGCGCTCCGCGATCATCACGATCCGCTCGGGTGCCGGCGGCGACGACGCCACCGACTTCGCCGAGATGCTGATGCGCATGTACCTGCGCTGGGCCGAGCGCCACAAGTACCCCGTCAAGGTGATGGACACCTCCTACGCCGAGGGTGCGGGCATCAAGTCGGCGACCTTCGAGATCGATGCGCCCTACGCGTTCGGCACCGTGTCGGTCGAGGCCGGCACGCACCGTCTCGCCCGCATCAGCCCCTTCGGCTCCGCCGACAAGCGCCAGACGTCGTTCGCCGCCGTCGAGGTCATCCCGCTCATGGAGGAGGCGACCGAGGTCGACATCCCCGAGAACGACATCCGGGTCGACGTCTTCCGCTCCTCGGGCCCCGGTGGCCAGTCCGTCAACACGACCGACTCCGCCGTGCGCCTGACCCACCTCCCGACCGGCATCGTCGTGTCGATGCAGAACGAGAAGTCGCAGATCCAGAACCGCGCGGCCGCCATGCGCGTGCTGCAGACGCGCCTCCTGCTGCTGCAGAAGGAGCAGGAAGCGGCGAAGAAGAAGGAGCTCGCGGGCAACATCACCGCAAGCTGGGGCGACCAGATGCGCTCGTACTTCCTCTACGGCCAGCAGCTCGTCAAGGACCTGCGCACCGGGCACGAGTCGGGCAACCCCGCAGCCGTGTTCGACGGCGACCTCGATGGCTTCATCTCGGCCGGCATCCGCTGGCGCAAGCGTCCGGACCAGGACTGAGTATCGGCGACTGAGCCGATGAAGAAAGGCCCCGGAGGATTCCGGGGCCTTTCTTCATGAAACTGATGCTCTCAGCGCGCCGTGCCCCGGAGCGAAGTGGTCACGTCTTCGTAGCTGTAGATGATGCAGTGGACGGTGCGGTCGTCCATCCGGGTCCACGACGCCTTGGTCGGCGTGTAGTTGTAGATGTCGAACTCGGACTCCTCATAGGGAAGCCCGACGAACCCCTCGAACTGCGCGGCGCAGCCGTCCCAGGCGAGCTCGTAGATCGCGTCATCGCCGGGATAGTCGCCGTCGTCGAGCTGGTAGATGAAGTAGACCTCGTCGGTGTGCGGCTGATCGCAGGGCACGACCGGCACCTCGAAGATCTCCTCCTCCGGGTCGTACTCCACGAGGGGTATGCAGTCGCCGACGGCGAGGTCCGCGAAGGGGACCATCTCGGCGCCCTCGATCTCGGAGGGGTCGGTCGTCCCCTCCGTCGAATCATCGACCGGAGGCCGCTCGCTCGGGGTGGCGATCGGGACCGGATCCGCCTCCACGGTCGAGTCGATCCCGAGAGTGAGGAGAGCCACCCCGAGCGCCAGCACCGTGCCGAAGACGGTCACGCCCATGCCGGTGATACCCGGCCACTTCGCGCCGCGGAGGAACAGCGAGACGAGCGAGGTGACGAAGCCGATACCGAGCACGACCCAGCCGATGACCGCGATCGGCGGAACACAGGCGAGGACGACGCCCAGCACCGCGACGGCGAGGCCGATGATCCCGAGGACGGAGACCTTGCGAGCGGGTGCCGGTGACGGCAGGTGCGTGGCCGCGCCGGGATACCCGGGCACGGATGCCGCCGGGTACGTCGGAGCGGATGCCGCACCGGGATACCCGACCTGCGCGGGTATGGCGTAGGGCGGCACGAACGGCTGCGGTTCGGCAGCGACGGGGCTCGGCGTCACCGCCTCGACGGGCGCGACCGGTTCCGCGGCGACCGGTGCGATGGACTCCGGTGCGACCTGCGCGGTCGTCTCCTGCGGAGTCGGTTCCTTCGCGGGCGGCTCTGGTGCGGCCGCTTCCGCAGGCGCACTCGGCTGCGGCTCTGTGCGCACGTGCGCGGTCCACTGCTGCCCGTCCCACCACCGCAGCGTTCCGGAACCGTCGTCGTACCAGCCGGCAGGTGTCGTCATCGATCTTTCCTGTTGTCTTCTCTGTGGTCGGCGGTCAGCCGGCCGAGGGCTCCACCGTCACCCGTGCGACCTCCTGAAGGAGCTCATCCGTGATGATGATGACGTACGAACCGCTCTGCGCGACGTCGAACGAGACCGTTCCCTGTGTCGTCTGCCCGGCGGGAAGCTCGCTGGACTCGAGGGTCGCGTCGCCGAAGATGTCGTAGTCGCCCGCCGCGCCCTCGGCGGTCTCGATCGAGAAGTAGAGCGGGTTCACGTAGGTCGTGCCGTCGAGCGTCTTCCACGTCAGGTCGACGAGCAGGTAGCCGCCGTTGGTGGGGTCGAAGCCGGAGTCATTCGTCGGGCTCCAGGTCGCGGAGTTCACCGTCAGCTCTCCGGTGCCGGACATCTGCTGCACGGTGACGGGTTCACCCATGCTGCCCTCGGCGACATCGGCGGGCGGTGCGCTCTCGTCGGTGCCGTCATCGGTTCCTGAGTCGGAGGTGGGGATCGGATCCGGGATCGCGTCCTCGATCTCGTTCGCGAGAGCGAAGAGGAAGACGAAGCCCATGATGAAGGCGACGATGGCGCCGACGATGGAGACGCCGAGACCCGTGAAGCCCGGCCACTTCTTTCCCTTGAGGAACAGGGAGATGAGCGACACGATGAAGCCCGCGGCGAGCAGGACCCACGCGAACGGCAGCGTGAACGGGATGAAGGCGAGAATCAGGCCGAGCGCGGCGAGGCCGAGTCCGACGAGTCCGAGGATCGACATCTTCTGCGGTCCCGTCGGAGCGGGGGCCGCATACGGAGCCGATGCCGGGTACCCGCCCGCGGCGTATGCGCCGGCCGCGGGATAGCCGCCGCCGGTGGCCGGGTAGACGCCGGGAGCAGCAGGGTATGCCGGAGCCGTGGCGCCGGGGTACACCGGTGCGCCGCCCTGGGGGACAGGGGGGACGGGCGGGACGACCGGGGTCGATCCCGGGTACCCCGCGGCTCCGTACGGAGCCGCGGCGGCCGCGGGGGCAGCGGGAGCGGCCCAGTCCTGCGGGGCCTCGGGAGCGACGACCGTTTCCTCGACGGCATGCGGAGCGGACTCCACGGCCGCATCGTCGGGGGTGATCGGGGTCTCCGCGGGAACGACGACATCCGCTGCCGGGGTCTCGTCGACAGCAGGAAGCTGCTCGACGACCGGGGTCTCGGCGACGGGCGTCTCGGCGACGGGCGTCTCGGTAGCAGCCGGCGCCTCGGTTGCAGCGGGAACCTCCGGAACACCGGCGACCTCAGGAGCGGCCGGGGCCTCGGGGGCGAAGTGCTCCGTCCACTGCTGGCCGTCCCACCAGCGCTGGCGTCCGGATCCGTCGTCGTACCAACCGGCAGGTGTCGTCATGGTGTCCCCCTCGAAGTTCTCGGCGCGCGGAATCGCGTGTGTCGCCACTCCATGTATAGCAGTGGAGTGCGACGCCGATCAGGTCCATATCGTCGGGACGATCGCCCATGGCGGCGTGCGCCGCGCGGGGTGTCGCTCGCGGCATGACGAGAGGCGGCGCTTAGGCTCGTAGCGCCATGATTCGGTTCGAGAACGTCACGAAACGCTACCGCGGAACGTCGAAGCCCGCGCTGTCCGGTGTCGACTTCGAAGTGCAGCGCGGGGAGTTCGTCTTCCTCGTCGGCGCTTCGGGTTCCGGCAAGTCCTCCTGTCTGCGGTTGATCCTGCGCGAGGACGTGCCCACATCGGGCCGCGTCGCCGTGCTCGGGCGCGACCTGCGCTCCCTCGCCAACGGGAAGGTGCCGTACTTCCGTCGCCACATCGGCTCGGTGTTCCAGGACTTCCGGCTCCTGCCGTCGAAGACGGTGTACCAGAACGTGGCCTTCACGCTCCAGGTGACCGGATCGTCCCGTGGGTTCATCCAGCAGGCGGTCCCCGAGGCACTCGCCCTCGTGGGGCTCGACGGCAAGCAGAAGCGGATGCCGCACGAGCTGTCCGGCGGTGAGCAGCAGCGTGTCGCCATCGCCCGCGCCCTGGTCAACCGTCCGCAGGTGCTGCTCGCCGACGAACCGACCGGAAACCTCGACCCCGGGACCTCGGTCGACATCATGCAGCTGCTCGCCCGCATCAACGCCGGAGGCACCACTGTGCTGATGGCGACGCACGAGGCCGGCTTCGTCGACGCCATGCAGCGTCGCGTGATCGAGCTCAGCGACGGCGAGATGGTGCGCGACGAGGTGCACGGCGGTTACGGCGATACATCGAACATCCCGCGGCTCGTGCCGGAGGAGGTGCGCGGCGCCGCAGCGGCCGCCGCACTGACGGCCGTGCAGGAGGTGCAGCGGCAGACCGCCGACCTCTCCGTGGTGCGAGCCGCTCTCGCCGAGGAGCTCGACGCGCAGCGCAAGGCCGCGGCATCCGCTCCCGCCCCCGTCGCGCAGACGGCACCCGCCTTCACCCGGCCGACGGAGCCCGGAGCGCAGAAGGCGGATGCCGCTGCCCCCAGTGCACCGAGCGAGGCTCGGCGCGAACCCGTCGAGGAGCAGGCGCCGGCCGCTGTCGGTCCGCGCACGCACCCGATCGTCCTCCCGCAGGTCGACGTCGCGGAGCTCGGCGTCGCCGATCGCCTCGGCCTGTCCGACGACGATGCCGAGGAAGTGGGCCCGACCTCATGAGAATCGGACTGATCCTCACCGAGGCCCTGGGTGGCCTTCGACGCAACATCTCGATGGTGATCTCCGTCGTGCTCGTCACGTTCGTGTCGCTGACCTTCGTCGGCGCGGCGATCCTGATGCAGTCGCAGATCGGCGTCATGCGCGGCTACTGGGCCGAGCGCGCCCAGGTCGCGGTGTACATGTGCTCGGCGGTCTCCGAGGCGGAGACATGCATCGACGGGACGGCGAGCGAGGAGCAGGTCGAGGCCGTCCGCGCGCAGCTGGAAGGCGAGGCTCTCGCTCCGCTGATCAGCTCGATGACCTTCGACACGAGGGAAGAGACGTACCAGAAGCTCGTCGACCAGCTCGGCGCGGATCAGGCGAGCGTGCTGACGCCCGACCAGGCGTTCGAGGTGTTCTTCGTGACGATGAAGGATCCGGGTCAGTCGCAGGTGCTCGCCGAGGCCTTCAGCGGACAGGCCGGTGTCGAGCAGGTGCAGGACCAGCTCCAGTACCTCGAACCGCTCTTCTCCGCGTTGACCGTCGCGACCTACATCGCGGTCGGCATCGCCGTGCTGATGCTCATCGCGGCGACGCTGCTGATCGGCACGACCATCCGATTGTCGGCGTACGCACGGCGGAAGGAGATCGGCATCATGCGCCTCGTCGGCGCCTCGAACCGATTCATCCAGACGCCCTTCGTGCTGGAGGGCGTGTTCGCCGCGTTCCTCGGCTCCGCCCTGGCCAGCGCGGCCGTGGTCGCAGGTGTGCACTTCGGCGTGAACGGCTATCTGCGCGGGCGCGTCCCCTTCATCACGACGTGGATCACGATGGGGGACGCCGCTCTGGTGGTGCCCGTCCTCATCGGCATCGGCGTGATCCTGGCCGCCCTCTCGGCCGGCTTCGCGATCCGTCGCTGGCTGCGCACCTGATCCGGCCTCGCACCTGATGTAGGCTGGTGGGCTGGCCACAACAGAGAGCAGGAGCACCATGCCCAGGGAACGCGGGGAGAAGGTCGTCGCGACCAATCGTCGCGCCCGTCACGACTACAACATCGAGAAGTCGTACGAGGCGGGAATGGTGCTCACCGGCACCGAGGTCAAGTCGCTGCGCCAGGGGCGCGCCAACCTCAGCGACGGCTATGCGTTCGTCAAGGGCAACGAAGTGTTCCTCGACTCCGTGCACATCCCGGAGTACTCGCAGGGACACTGGACCAACCATTCTGCGAAGCGCATCCGCAAGCTTCTGCTGCACCGCGCGGAGATCGAGAAGATCGCGCACGCCGTCTCGGCCGGCGGCTACACGCTGATCCCGCTGAAGCTGTACTTCTCCGACGGCAGGGCCAAGGTCGAGATCGCCCTCGCGAAGGGCAAGCGCGAGTACGACAAGCGGCAGACCCTCCGAGAGCGCCAGGACACCCGCGAGGCCGACCGCGCCATGCGTCTGCGCAACCGCGTCGGCGAGTAGTCGCCGTCTCAGAGCGGCAGATCGAGGACGCGGCTTGCGGTGTCCGTCCATGCTGCGACGAAAGCGGAGCGCGTGAGGTCCCCCGGAGTCTTCTTGAGAAGAGCCTGGAGGATCGGCCATTGAGTCAAAGCGCTCATCAGAACCGCGGCGACGGCGTCGGGATCTGACACGCTGATCGTTCCTTCCGTCACCTGCCTCCTGATCCAGTGGGCCAACTCCGTGTAGACGTCGGCCATCACGCCCTTCCAGAGTCGTTCGGCGAGTTCCGGGTGCTGATCGAGGTCCCGGAGCAGGACTCGAAGCATCGTTTCGTCCGCCGTCATCGAGTCGATCACGCTGGATGCGATGACGTGCAACGCCTCTCGGGGATCGGCCGGCAGATCATCGACTGTCGAGCGGCTGTTCTGGTTCAGGGTCTCGAGGTAGGTGTCCACCCCGGCTTCGAGGACAGCCGCCTTGCTGGCGAAGTGCTTGTAGAGGGCGCCGGATCCACCCGTCAGTCCTGCGGATACCTGGATGTCCGCGACCGAGGTTCCGTCATAGCCTCGCTCGGCGAAGAGCTTCATAGCGGCGGCGACTAGCGCATCTCGTCTGGCTCCCATAATGTGAGAGAGTAATCACTCTCTTCGTATCGTGCAAGAAAGGACCGTCATGCAGAGGAGCGCGCTCATCCTCACTCTGGCTGTGCTCGGTGCGGTGGCGGTCGCCTCGGGCCTGTACGCGATCATCTTCGGCCCGACTTCCGTGCCGGGCGGGTCGCCGACGTCCTCGAGCGTCGACAGCGAGTACCGCTTCGTCAACGTGTTCTGGCTCGCAGCCGGCGTCGCTGTGTGGTGGTCGCTCTTCCGCCTGCGTGAACGAGCGACGGTGCTGCGCACCATGCTCGTGCTGGCTTTCATCGGTGGCCTTGCCAGGGTCCTCTCCGCCGTGGTCACCGGATGGCCTCACCCGGTGTTCATCGCGAGCACCGTCCTGGAGCTGGTCGTCGTTCCCCTTGTGCTCTGGTGGCACGTCCGCTTCGTCGGTCTCAGAGGCTCGGAGTGAAGCCGAACACCCGCCCCAGGAAGGCCAGTTCGCGTTCCAGGGCGTTCACGATCGTCGTCCCGCTGCGGAAGCCGTGACCCTCGCCGGGGTAGACGACGTACTCGTGCTCGACGCCGCTCGCCGCCAGAGCATCGCGGATGGCCTCCGACTGCGACGGCGGCACGACTCGGTCCTCGGCACCCTGCATCAGCAGCACGGGCACATCTATCCGTTCCGCATGCGTCAGCGGTGAACGCTCGATGTAAAGGCCCTCGGCCTCCGGGAGCGGTCCGACGAGCCCGGTGATGTAGTGCTCCTCGAAGCCGTGCGAGTGCTCCGCCAGCATCCGGAGGTCCGCGACGCCGTAGCGGCTGATCCCGGCGGCGAAGGTGCCGCCGCGCACCAGCGCCGAGAGCACGGTCCAGCCCCCTGCCGAGCTTCCGCGGATCGCGATGCGCGAGGCATCGGCGAGACCCGCGTCAGCGAGGCCGCGCGCGGCGGCGATCACGTCGTCGACGTCGACGATTCCCCATTGCCCGTGCAGGCGGTCGCGGTAGGCGCGACCGTACCCGGTGGAGCCGCCGTAGTTGACATCGAGCACGCCGATGCCCCGGCTGGTGTAGAACGCGATGGCGGCGGATGCCGCGCCGGTGACGTGTGCGGTGGGGCCGCCGTGGACGAAGACCACGTACGGAGGCAGCTCGCCTTCCGGCGCTGCGGCTTCGGGGTTGGCCGGAGCATAGGCGAACGCATGCACCGAGCCTTGGCCTCCGTCCACGAGGATCGCGGTGGTGGGCGGCATCCAGGCGGTGTCGACCGGTTCGCCGCCGGCGACCGTGATCGTCTCGCCGGAATCGAGGTCGACGCACCAGACACCGGGTGCGCTCGTCGAGCTGCCGCCGGAGAGCAGCACGCGAGAGCCGGACACGTCGTCGACGCTCACGTGGCCGTCGCAGGGGACGTCGAGGGTGCGGGTCGAGCCGTTGGCGGCGATCTCGACGACGTCGTCGCGGCCGTTGGTGCGCACTGCGACGATGCGGCCGTCTGCGAGGGGCTGGTACCAGCGGTTGCCCAGCACCCAGAGTCCATACCCCGTGTCGGCGTCGCTCGAGGTGATCGCCTCCGGAGCGCCGTCACGTGTGCCGGGGACCAGCGACAGGCGCTGGAGCTGCCAGCGGCCGGTCGGGTCGTCGGCGTAGAGCAGCTCGGTGTCGCTCACCCATTCGGGCTGGAGGGCGGCGCGCGTGGCGACCCAGGGGCCCGCCTCGCCTTCCGCGCCTTCGTCGTCTGCTTCGTCGATCTCGGAGATGACCAGTGTCGCGCTCTCCCACGGCATCCGCGCGCCGTCCCACGCGACCCAGGCGATGCGCGAGCCGTCGGGCGAGAGCGCGGGATGTGCGACGAAGGCGTCGTCCTGCGTGAAAGCACGGATCGCGGCGTCATCCGCTGCCGCTGAACCGTCGGTCGGGATCTCCACGATCCCTCGGATCTGCGCTTCTCCGCGGAGGTCCTCCCGCACGGCGAGGAGCCGCCCCTGCTGCAGACGGAGTCCGCCGTGCGAAGGACCTGCGGGGGTGAGCGGGACCGGACCTGCATCGGGTGAGAGCCGGTACACGCGCTGGTCTCCCGCGTCGACGAAGTACAGCGTGCCGTCGGCATCCGCGGTCCAGGCGCCGCCGCCGTACTCGTGCACGCGCGACCGCGCGCTCCACGGCGCGGGGAGGATCACCGCGCCGCTCGAGCTGCGGACCGTCACGCGCCCTCCCTCGGACGGCACCGACTCGCCCCACCAGATCTCCGAGCCGACGAATCGCGCCCCATCGATCCGAGGGGCGGAGGCCGCGACCGAGGCGGCGGAGAAGGGCGATGGCCAGGAACCGTACGGGGACGACATGGTTCGAGCCTAGGCGGCCGTCGAAGCACGGCCTCCCGAAACCGGGAGGACGGCTCTCATGCCGGCGGACGGCGGATGCCGAAGGGGCGCGGTCAGACCGCGCGGAGCACCGCCACGACCTTGCCGAGCACCGTGGCCTCGTCGCCGAGGATGGGCTCGAAGGCGGAGTTGCGCGGGAGCAGCCAGGTGTGGCCGTCGCGGCGGCGGAATGTCTTCACGGTGGCCTCGTCGTCGAGCATCGCTGCGACGATCTCGCCGTTCTCCGCGCTGTTCTGCGAACGGATGACGACCCAGTCGCCATCGCAGATCGCCGCATCGATCATCGACTCCCCGGACACCTTGAGCATGAACAGATCGCCCTTGCCGACCAGCTGGCGGGGGAGCGGGAAGATCTCCTCGACCTGCTGCTCCGCCGTGATGGGCACCCCGGCCGCGATCCGGCCGACGAGCGGTACGAGAGCGGCATCGCCGACCGGTGTGGCCACGTCTGCCGGGTTCTCGCCGCTCGTACCGGGAAGGTCGATCAGCACCTCCATCGCGCGGGTCTTGCCCGGATCGCGGCGCAGGTAGCCGCTCAGCTCGAGCTGTCCGAGCTGGTGGGTCACGCTCGAGAGCGACTTGAGTCCGACCGCATCGCCGATCTCGCGCATGCTCGGCGGGTAGCCGTGGTGGGCGATGGAGGTCTGGATGACCTCGAGGATCGCCATCTGCTTCGGGCTGAGGCTCTTCCGACGGCGCGTCCGAGGGGCCTCCTGCTCCGGGGCTGAGTTCTCGCTCATGGTGCTCCTTCAGTACGCGATCCGACGTTCCTCTTCGAATGTCGGAGGCCCGTGGTGGGGTGTTCTTATCGAAACCGTATCCGAGAATCGGCCTGATCTGGAAGATCTGTTCGAGCGTGTCGGAAGATTCGGGGGTCCGATTTCGAAGAACAGTTGACAGATGTTCGAACTCGAAGATATCTTCGGAACGTAGCTTCGCATTCACGGCTCCCGGCCGAGACGCGAATGCGAACGCTACGCCAACTTCACCGCCGGCCTCGCCGACGGGGACAGGGTAAGGAGCCCGACATGAGCAGCATCAGCATCAGCACCGCAGCGGTCATCCCGGCACGCCCGGCGACCCGGTCGCGACTGCGACTGACGGCTCGTGGTCGTGGTGTGCTGCTCGCCCTCTCCGCGGTTCCGCTCGCGGTCGGCATCGCCTTCGCGGCGATCAGCGGAGGCAGCGCCATCGCCGCGGGCGACGACACTGCCAGCAGCTTCAGCAGCGCGGACTTCCAGACCGTGACGGTTCTCCCCGGTGACACGCTCTGGTCGATCGCCAACACGGTCGCCCCCACCGCCGACCCGCGCGACGTGATCGGCGAGATCAGCCGTCTCAACATGCTGCGCGGCGGGGCCCTGCAGATCGGCCAGGAGCTCGCGATCCCTGCGCAGTACTCGAACTGACCCTTCGGCAGGCTCAGTCCTTCGACGGGCTCAGGAACCCATTCTTCGGCAGGCTCAGGAACCCATCCTTCGGCAGGCTCAGGAACCCATCCTTCGGCAGGCTCAGGAACCCAAGGGGAGGGGTGCGTCACGCGGAGGGCGCGCGGCCTAGCATGGAAGGGTGACTTCCTCACTCGATGCCCTCCCGCTCCGTGACGATCTTCGCGGGCTCACCCCGTACGGTGCGCCGCAGGCGCCGCTCCCCATCGCGTTGAATGTCAACGAGAACACGCATCCCGTGCCCGATGCGGTCGCGAGCGACATCCTCGACGACATCGCCGTCGCGCTGCGCGATGTGAACCGGTACCCGGATCGTGAGTTCACGACACTGCGCGAGGGATTCGCCGAGTATCTCGGTCACGGCCTCACATCGGATCAGATCTGGGCGGGCAACGGCTCGAACGAGGTCCTCCAGCACATCCTGCAGGCGTTCGGCGGCCCTGGGCGCACGGCGTTCGGCTTCGCGCCGACGTACTCCATGTACCCGCTCATCTCGCAGGGAACGGGGGCGCGCTGGGTCGCGGGCACCCGTCAGCCCGACTACACGATCACGCCCGACGAAGCGGCGGAGCAGGTCCGTGCGGTCGATCCCGACGTGATCCTGCTCTGCTCGCCGAACAACCCGACGGGCACCCCGCTCGGACTCGACGTCGTCGAAGCGGTGTACGAAGAGGCGCGCGGCATCGTGGTCGTGGACGAGGCGTATCAGGAGTTCGCGCCGCGCGACGCGGCATCCGCTCTGACACTCCTCGAAGGACGCCCGCGTCTGGCCGTCTCCCGCACCATGAGCAAGGCGTTCGCCTTCGCCGGCGCGCGCGTGGGCTACCTCGCTGCGGATCCCGCCTTCATCGACGCGCTGCGCCTGGTGCGGCTGCCGTACCACCTCAGCGCCCTCACCCAGGCGGCGGCGGTCGCCGCGCTGCGCAACTCCGACGTCATGCTCGGCATGGTCGAGGAGATCGTCGAGCAGCGCGACCGCATCTCGGCGACGCTCGAGGCGCTGGGATACACGCCCCACGAATCCTGGTCGAACTTCGTCCTCTTCGGCGGCGTCGCCGACCCGCGCGCGACGTGGCAGCAGCTGTACGAACGCGGCGTGCTCATCCGCGACGTCGGCATCCCGGGTCACCTCCGCGTGACGGCGGGCACCGAGGCCGAGACCACCGCATTCCTCGATGCCCTGGCCTCGATAGGATCGGCATCATGAGCACTCTCGCCCAGAACCCGCGCACCGCGAGCCGTGTGCGCAGCACGTCGGAGTCCACCGTCGAACTCGAGCTGAACCTCGACGGCACCGGAGCCTCGCGCATCGACACCTCCGTGCCGTTCTTCGACCACATGCTCACCGCCTTCGCGAAACACTCGCTGACCGATCTCACCGTCCGCGCATCGGGCGACACGAACATCGACGCGCACCACACCGTCGAAGACGTCTCGATCGTGCTCGGTCAGGCGATCCTGCAGGCGCTCGGCGACAAGTCGGGCATCTCGCGCTACGGCGACGCACTCGTGCCGCTCGACGAAGCTCTCGCGCAGGCCGTCGTCGACATCTCCGGACGCCCGTACCTCGTGCACGAGGGGGAGCCCGCAGGGTTCGAGCACCACCTCATCGGAGGACACTTCACGGGTTCGCTCGTGCGGCACGTGTTCGAGGCCATCGCCTTCAACGCGGCGCTGACGGTGCACGTGCGCGTGCTCGGTGGTCGCGATCCGCACCACATCGCCGAGGCGGAGTTCAAGGCCTTCGCCCGTGCGTTCCGCCAGGCCAAGGCCCTCGACCCGCTGGTCGACGGCGTGCCGTCCACCAAGGGCGCGCTGTGAGCCGAGCGCCCAGGGTCGCCGTCTTCGACTACGAGTCGGGCAACGTCCACTCGGCGGTCAAGGCGCTCGTCGCGGCCGGTGCAGACGCCATCCTCACGCGCGACCGCAAGGAGGCGCTCGAGGCCGACGGTCTGCTCGTGCCCGGCGTCGGCGCGTTCCAGGCCGTGCGCGACGCGCTGCATGCGCACGGCGGAGACGAGATCATCGACCGTCGCCTCGCCGGCGGTCGCCCGGTGCTCGGCATCTGCGTCGGCATGCAGGTGCTGTTCGCGCACGGAGTCGAGCGGGGTCACGACACCGAGGGCCTCGGGGAGTGGCCGGGCGCCGTCACCGAGCTCAACGCGCCCGTGCTGCCGCACATGGGCTGGAACACGGTCGAGCCCGGCGTCGACAGCGTCCTGTTCCGCGGGATCGAGCAGGAGCGCTTCTACTTCGTGCATTCGTACGCCGCCCAGTCCTGGGAACTCGACGTCATCCCGCCGTTCCCGCAGCCCGTGCTCACGTGGTCGACGTACGGCGATCCCTTCCTCGCCGCCGTGGAGAACGGGCCCCTGTCGGCCACGCAGTTCCACCCCGAGAAGTCGGGCGAGGCCGGAATCCAGCTGCTGCGGAACTGGGTCGAGAGCCTCTGACGCCTACGGCTCAGAACCCTCGGGCGACCGACGCTCCGGCGGCCAGCCAGGCGCGCTGCGTGCGCTTCGCGAGCGCTCCGTAACGCAGGTGCCCGTCGACCATCTCGTGGTCGAACGGGATGCTGACGACATCGCGGGCCAGCGACTGGTAGCCGCTCACGACGTGCTCGACCTCGGTCGGGGTCGCCTTGGGGTCGGCTTGGGAGACCACGACGACCGAGCTCCTCGCGAGCCGTGCGGAGCGCTCGTCGCGATCCTCGAGAGCCTCGAGGAGCAGTGCGCCGGCCTCGGCGTGATCGGCGCGCGTCGTCGTCGCGACCACCAGCTGGTCGGCATGATCGATCATGCGCAGCCACATGGGGTCGGATTCGTCGTTGCCCGAGTCGATGATGATGAGCCGGTAGAACTTCGCGGCGACCGCGTGGATCGCGTCCACGTCGGCGGGGCTCAGACGGTTCTCATGCGCGAGCCGGATCGGCTTCGAGCGCAGCACGTCGTACTTCTCCCGCGGCTGGTGGTGCATGAAGTGCGCGAGGTCGGCGGACTGGGCGCCGGTTCCGAGCAGCCGCTCGACGTCGGGGAGCAGCTCGAGCAGTGTGCGGTCGTGCGGTCCCGTGTCGGTCCGCCAGCCG
The DNA here is from genome assembly GCF_038397745.1 of Microbacterium sp. LWH11-1.2. NCBI lineage: Bacteria > Bacillati > Actinomycetota > Actinomycetes > Micrococcales > Microbacteriaceae > Microbacterium > Microbacterium sp. LWH11-1.2. The sequence goes on from NZ_CP151636.1 coordinate 2,564,464, forward strand.
AGAGTGCCCCGGGTCTGATTGTTGTCCCAGGCCAGCACGCCCGCGCCGCCGTACCGTGCGAACACGGCGGAGAGCAGGATCGTCGTCGGGGTCTTACCGGCGCCGCCCTTGCCGTTCACGACGGCGATCGTGCGGGGGCCCGGCCAGTGCTGGCTCACGGCGAGCTCGTCGTCGCGTGCCGACTGCTCCTGGGCGGAGGGGCGCACGCGGAAGCCGATCCGGTTCAGGACACCGCGCGCTCCATCGCGTGCCGGCTCCTCCGGACGCTCCGTCTGCAGGAAGGAGTTCCGCTCGCGCAGCTCGCGACGGGATGCCGGCTCGACGGCGGCAGGCGCACCAGGCGTCGGAGCGAAGACAGGGTGCGGGGTGGCCGGGGGCACGGCGAAGGCGGGTGGCGGACCGGCGGGTGCGGGTGAGACAGGCGTGGAGGAGACGGGCGACGACGCGACGACCGGAGGCGCGGCAGGTGCCGACGGGGCGACCGCAGGTGATGACGGCGGAGGCGGCGCGGATGCCGGGACCGCCGGCTGCTCGGGCGCGGATGCCGCACGCGACGGACTCGCAGGAGTGGGCGCGGCCGCGGCCGGCCTCGGCACGGTGTCCTCGGGGAACTGGTCGTCGCGGTCCTCCGCCATCCGCACTTCGCGGGCCTCGGCTCGCGTGCGCCGATAAGGCGGCTGCGGCGCGGACGCGGTCGTCGGCAGCGGCGGCACCGGGGGGACATCCGCGGGGAAGAGCGGGACCGACTCGACGAGCGGCGGCTGGTCCCCGTGCGCGGGCGGGGCCGCGGAGGGTGTGGCGTCTTCGTGCGGTCCGGACATGATCCCTCAGCCTAGCTCCTGCATTTCGCGTGCATTTCTCGCGCATTTGGAGGCCGCCCACGGGAGCGGTACCCTCAGTTCTCGTGCGTCCGAGACGGGTGTGCCGGACCACGGATCTGATATTCCGAGCTTAGGAACCCATGAACGACTTCGCGCAGTCCCCCTCGCTCACGCTCCTCCCCGCGGTCGATGTCGCCGGCGGCAAGGCCGTTCGTCTGACTCAGGGCGAGGCCGGCACGGAGACGAGCTACGGCGACCCTCTGGACGCGGCAGGGGAGTGGGTGTCGCAGGGCGCGCAGTGGATCCACCTCGTCGATCTCGACGCGGCCTTCGGCCGTGGCAGCAACGCGCCGATCCTCCGCAAGGTCATCAAGCAGTTCAAGCAGGTCAACGTCGAGCTGTCCGGCGGCATCCGCGACGACGCGACCCTGGAGGCGGCCCTGGAGAGCGGTGCGACCCGCATCAACCTCGGCACCGCCGCGCTGGAGAACCCGGAGTGGGCCGCCGACGTGATCGGCCGCTACGGCGAGGCGATCGCGGTCGGCCTGGACGTGCGTGGCACGACGCTCGCCGCCCGCGGCTGGACGAAGGAGGGCGGTGACCTCTGGGAGGTGCTCGACCGCCTCGAGGATGCCGGATGCAGCCGCTACGTCGTCACCGATGTGACCAAGGACGGCACGCTGCGCGGCCCGAACCTGGAGCTGCTGCGCGAGGTCGCCTCGCGCACTCCCAAGCCCGTCGTCGCCTCGGGCGGCATCTCGAACCTCGATGACATCGCCGCGCTCCGCGAGCTCGTGCCGCTCGGCATCGAAGGCGCGATCGTCGGCAAGGCGCTGTATGCCGGGGCGTTCACGCTGGCTGAGGCGCTGGATGTCGCAGGGGACTGACGACGCCTGCGGGCATGGCGACGGCGCCGCCCGCGCGGAAAACCGTGCCGACTCCGCCGGCGTGCCCTGGGAGGGGCGCAGCTTCGAGTCGAATCCGCACACAGACGACGACGGCTCCGCAGATCCGGCGCTGCTCGATGCGCTGCTGCGCTTCCGCTCCGGCGACGGGTCGCAGGTCGAGGTCGTCGACGCGTTCCGCTCCGCACGCGTCCTGATCCCCTTGGTCGCCGAGAAGGGCGACGACGGCGTCGGCCCCACCGGCCTCACGGTCGACAAGACCCAAGAGCTCTCGATCGTCACGGTCGCAGCCCCCGACGGTCGCCGGGTGCAGCCGGTCTTCTCCTCGGTCGAGTCGATGCAGCGCTGGGATGCCGCGGCGCGTCCGATCCCCGTGGAGGCCACGAGAGCCGCTCTCGCGGCATCCGCGGATGACACCGACCTCATCGTGCTCGATCCGACATCCGACACCGAGTTCGTCATCCGTCGACCCGCGGTGTGGGCGATCGCGCAAGGGCACGCGTGGGAGCCGAGCTTCCTCTCGCCCGAGGTGTTCGGCGCCCTCCAGGCGAGTGTGGCGCACGAACTCGCCGTGATCGACGTCGCGGTCGCCGCCGGCGATCCCGACGCGCGCCTGCGCGGACCGGAACTGATCGTCATCCTCGAGCTCGTCGACGGCATGGAGCGCGAGGTGCTCGATGCGGTCCTCGCACGTCTCGCGCAGCGCTGGGCATCCGACGACCGCATCGCCGTGCTCGCCGACTCGCTCACGGTGAAGCTCCGCCGCAGCGTCTGATCAGGTTCGTTAGGGTGGCCGCATGCGCAGAGCGGCGACCACGATCCTGACGGCAGCGCTTCTGCTTCCGGCTCTGACCGGCTGTGCGATGAACGCCTGCCCGGCGATCGGCTACGTCAGCGTCCTGACGGTGGATGCCGGCGCCTACGGTGACGACGTCTGGGTGCAGCTGTGCGTGCCCGGCGGCTGTTCCGTCGGCCCCGACGGCCAGGAGACTCCGTCCACCGATCCGACCGTCCCGTTCGTGGGGGAGGAGCCCGGCGAGTTCCTCTTCCTGGCCGTTCCCGACGCCGTCACCGCGCACGTCTTCGCCGCCGACGGCACCCTCCTCGCCGAGCAGGAGCACGCCATCACCTGGACTCACTCCACGGAGCAGTGCGGCGGCCCCTCGACGACCCCGCCCCTCGTCCTGGAACCCTGACCCCGCGAAGGCGCACGTACTTCCCCGTCGCCCTCAACGAATCCGCGTCATTGCTCCGAGACCTGCGGGCGCAGCGATCCCGCCGGGAGCGAGCATCGGGAGGGGCCCGCGCAGCGGGAGGGCCCCCGCTCTGCGAGCGAAGGCGGGATCGCTGCGCCCGCCCCGCAGATTCTGCCTACCCCACCACGAGAACTAGTTGACCGGCCCCGTCCACTTCTCCCCGGGCCCCTTGCCGATCGGGTCGGGGATGGAGGAGGCCTCGCGGAAGGCGAGCTGGAGGGAGCGAAGCCCGTCGCGCAGGGAGCGCGCGTGCATGTCGCTGATCTCGGGGGCGCCGGCGGTGATGAGCCCGGCGAGGGCGTTGATGAGCTTGCGGGCCTCGTCGAGGTCGAGCTGTGCGCCCGCGGCGGGGTCATCGGCGAGGCCGAGCTTCACGGCTGCCGCGCTCATGAGATGCACGGCCGCGGTGGTGATCACCTCGACGGCCGGGACGTCCGCGATGTCCCGGGTGGCGGATGACGCTGCCTCCTCCTGTCGTGCCCAGCGCTCTTCGCGCTCGCGTGCAGCCTCGTCCGGTGCCTGGTTCGTCACTTCGCCTTGCCTTCTGTTAGACTTTGGCGGGCTCCGGAGCGTCATGCTCCGGTACGAAAGAGGATTCACTTCCCACCCGCGCTTGCCGTTCAAGGCTACCGGGTCCAGCACTCCGCCGGCTCCGATCGTGAGATCGAGCCGGTAGCAGGGTGCGAGCCGGCGTCTGAATGCCGGTGGGTGGGGGACGATTCCGAATTCGCCTGTGATGCATCCAGCGTCGCGGTGGCCGAATCACATCGTCTAAGGAGCACCTATCAGCGATCCCCGCACCAATGAGCGCATCCGCGTCCCCGAGGTCCGCCTCGTCGGCCCCGCGGGTGAGCAGATCGGCGTCGTCCGCATCGAGGCGGCGCTGCGCCTTGCGCAGGAAGCCGACCTCGACCTCGTCGAGGTCGCGCCCAACTCGAAGCCGCCCGTGGTCAAGATCATGGACTACGGCAAGTTCAAGTACGAGGCCGCGCAGAAGGCGAAGGAAGCTCGTCGCAACCAGGCGAACACGATCCTCAAGGAAGTCCGCTTCCGTCTGAAGATCGAAGCTCACGACTACACGACCAAGCTCAAGCGCGCCGAGGGCTTCCTCAAGGCCGGTGACAAGGTCAAGGCCATGATCCTGTTCCGCGGTCGCGAGCAGTCGCGCCCCGAGCAGGGTGTCCGTCTCCTCCGCAAGTTCGCCGAGGACGTCGCCGAACTCGGCACGGTCGAGTCGAACCCGACGATCGACGGTCGCAACATGGTCATGGTGGTCGCACCGCTGAAGAACAAGTCCGAGGCCAAGGCGGAGCAGAACGCCGTCCGCGACGCGCAGCGCGCCGCGAACAAGCAGGCCTCGCGCGAAGCCAAGAGCGAGTCGGAAGCTCCGGCTGCCGCTCCGGCGGAGTGACATCCGCCCCCAGAACTCCCGCACCGCGGGTTGACACCGTCGCCTGAGAAGGCGCCATACGAAGGAAGAGAAGATGCCGAAGCAGAAGACCCACTCGGGTGCTAAGAAGCGCTTCAAGATCACCGGCAGCGGCAAGCTGAAGAAGCAGCAGGCCGGGATGCGCCACAACCTCGAGCACAAGTCGAGCCGTCGCACCCGTCGTCTGAACCAGGACCAGGTGCTCTCGAAGGCTGACACCAAGGTCGCGAAGAAGCTTCTCGGCCGCTGACGCGCCGAACGCACGAATAGGAACCCAGGAAAATGGCAAGAGTCAAGCGGGCAGTAAACGCCCACAAGAAGCGCCGCGTCATCCTCGAGCGCGCGTCCGGATACCGTGGACAGCGTTCGCGCCTGTACCGGAAGGCCAAGGAGCAGGTCATCCACTCCCTGGTCTACTCGTACCGGGACCGTCGCAAGCGCAAGGGCGACTTCCGTCGTCTCTGGATCCAGCGCATCAACGCTGCGGCACGCCAGAACGGCATCACGTACAACCGCTTCATCCAGGGCCTCGGCCTCGCGGGTGTCACGGTCGACCGTCGCATGCTCGCCGACCTCGCGGTCAACGACGCAGCGACGTTCACGACGCTGGTCGAGACGGCGAAGAAGGCTCTGCCCTCCGACGTCAACGCACCGAAGTCGGCTGCGTAAGCACCTCTTCAGACAGGGCGCTCTCCTTCGGGAGGGCGCCCTTCGTCGTTCTCGGATGCGGCGCCGACGCGGATTCGCGTGATGGCGATGTCGATGACGGATGCCGCGGCGACGGCCGTCGCGTAGACGACGATGTCCCGTGCGTCGAAGCCGGATCCGAGGACGAGCTCGATCGGCGGGAACACCGACGCCGCTTCGCGCGGGAGCGCGGTGAGCTGCAGCAGTTCGACGGCGGTGCATACCGCGAACGCGAACGCCGCGACCAGCGGACGAGGCGCCCGCGGTGCGACGAGGGCTGTGAGCAGGTAGATGAGCACGGCGTAGAGGGCGTCGCCGGAGATGTCGCCGACCGTTCCGCCGACGCTGCGATGGATGAACAGTCCGAGACCGATCGTCGTCGCGGCGAGGACGGCGAGTGCGGTCCGCCGGCGGGCACGGGTCGCCGGGGGATCGTTCGCCATGGACGCACCTTATCCCGATGGTGCGGGAAGCGGCCGTGCGCCTCCTAGACTGTGATCGTGCTGGAGAACCCCCGCTCCCCCCGAGTCCGCGCCGTGGCGAAGCTGACCAAACGCAGTGCTCGCACCGAGACGGGCCTGTTCCTTCTCGAAGGTCCGCAGGCCGTCCGTGAAGCGCTCACCTACCGTCCCGAGGCGATCGTCGAGCTCTTCGCGACCCCGAACGGCTGGGAGAAGCATCCGGACATCCGCGCGAAGGCCGGAGAGGCCGACATCGACGTCGAGTACGTGACGGAATACGTGCTCAACGCCATGGCAGACACGGTCACCCCGCAGGGCCTCGTCGCGGTCGTCCATCAGACGCCGACGTCGGTGCGCGACATCTTCGCCGCGTCCCCTCGTCTGGTCGCGATCTGCGAGGAGGTGCGGGATCCCGGGAACCTCGGCACGATCATCCGCGCCGCGGATGCCGCGGGTGCGGATGCCGTCGTGCTGACCGGACGCACTGTCGATCCGTACAACCCGAAGGTCGTCCGCGCCACGACCGGATCGCTCTTCCACCTGCCGGTCTCGGTGGCGGGAGACCTCGCCGATGTGGTGAAGCGCGCGCATGACGCGGGTCTGCGCATCCTGGCCGCCGACGTGAAGGGCGACGACCTGCTCGAGGCGCGAGCGCAGGGCCTCCTGGCCGAGCCCACAGGCTGGCTGTTCGGCAACGAGGCCCGTGGTCTGGAAGACGACGCTCTCGCCCTCGCGGACCGGGTCCTCAAGCTGCCCATCTTCGGCCGCGCCGAATCGCTGAACCTCGCGACCGCTGCCAGCGTGTGCCTCTACGAGAGCGCCTTCGCCCAGCGGGCTTCGTCGCCGGGCTGACGCGGTGGGCTGATGCGGGATCGCGGGGAGCAGAGTCGATGCGGATTCTGATCGTGGAGGACGACGAGCGGGTCGCTGCTGCGCTCGAGGCGTTCCTGGCGCGCTCCGGCTACGCCACCGTCCGCGCGTCCGACGGCGCCGCGGCGCTCGACCTGCTCGGCGTCGACACCGAGGTCGTGCTGCTCGACCTCGGTCTGCCGGACGTCGACGGGATCGACCTGTGCCGTCGCATCCGGGGCAGGTCGGATGTGCCGATCGTGATCGTCACGGCCCGCAATCAGGTCACCGAACGCATCAAGGGGCTCCGCGCCGGCGCCGACGACTTCGTCGTGAAGCCGTATGACGTGCACGAGCTCCTGGCGCGGATCGAGGCGGTGACGCGGCGCTCGCGACCGATGCGCGCCGAGTCGGAGGCACGGGTGCTGCTCGACGGGGGCGACGTGCAGATCGACCTCGTGGCCCGTCAGGTGCTCGTCGAGGGCGGTCCGATCGACCTCACCCGCAAGGAGTTCGACATCGTGGCCGTGCTCGCGCGGTATCCCGGCGTCGCCGTGCCGAAGGAGCGTCTGATCCGCGAGGTGTGGAACACCGACTGGCGGGGCTTCGGGCACTCGCTGGAGGTCCACGTCGGCGCGATCCGCCGGAAGACCGGGGACCGTCGCCTCATCGAGACAGTGCGCGGCGTCGGCTACCGGCTCGCGGGGTCCTGAGCGATGCGCCGACGCCTGGTCATCGTGTTCCTCGTGCCTCTGGTCGCGATCCTGCTCACGCTCGGCGGTGCCGCCGGGTGGGGTGCCGCGCGCAGCATCCAGCAGGCGTTCTATGCCGAGCAGCTCGGCGACCTCGGCTACTTCGTCACGAGCGCCCGCCAGTCGCTCCGCTCCGGCAGCTCTGCGGTGGTCGACGCCGAGGTCCTGAGGTTCCAGGAGGTCTACGGCATCGACGTGATGGTGTTCGACCTCGCCGGCAGCGTGTGGGCGGGGGAGCACGACGGAGCGGTGCTCTCCGACGCTGACGCGGAGCGCGTGCGGCTGGCGCTGTCGGGTCGACGGGCCGAGCCGCCGGGGACGGTCTTCCCGTGGGTCGTCGCCGACGCGGCGCTCGTCGAGCCCGTGTTCGACGACGGCGATGTCATCGGAGCGGTGCTGGTGTCGGCCGACGTCGCCGCGCCGCGCGCCGCGATCCTGCAGCAGGCCATCGTGCTGTCGGTGATCGCCGTGGCGCTGATCGGACTGGGTGTGCTCCTGGTCTTCCGACTCGCCCGCTGGGTGCTCTCGCCGGTGCGCCGCCTCGACGAGGCGATGGTGGCGATCGAGCGCGGGGAGATGGACACCCGCGTCGCCGAGGACACCGGCCCGCCGGAGCTGCGGCGCATGACGAGGGTGTTCAACGGCATGGCCGATGAGATCGAGCGGGTGATGACGCGGCAGCAGGAGTTCGCGCTGAACGCCTCGCACGAGCTGCGCAATCCGCTGAACGCCCTGCTCCTGCGCGTCGAGCATCTCGCCACCGGTCTCGGCGCCGAGTGGCGGGACGACGTCGAGGAGACCAGGGAGGAGGGGCGCAGGATGGTCCGCATCCTCGAGACCCTGCTCGGTCTCGCTCGAGGAGGGCGCAGCGATTCGACGATCTCCGCGGTCGACCTCGCGACGCTGGCCGCCCGACGGACCGAGGCGTGGCGCGATGTCGCCGGTCAGCGCGGCATCGCGCTGCAGAGGGTCGGACAGAGCGCGGTGATGAGCGTCACCGACCGGACCATCGTGGAGAGCGCGCTGGATGCGGTCATCGACAACGCGGTGAAGTTCTCGCCGTCCGGCTCCACGGTCGAGATCGGCGCGGGACGCGAGGGCGAGATGTGCCGGATCACGGTGCGCGACCAGGGGCCGGGGCTGACCGAGGAGCAGGTGGCATCGGCGGCCGACAGGTTCTGGCGCAGCGACGACAGTCGGAGCGTGCCCGGCTCGGGCCTCGGGCTCGCGATCGCGACCGACCTGCTGGCCTCGGTCGGCGGCGAGCTGGCCGTCACGTCGACCGAGGGGGACGGACTGACCGTCTCCCTTCTGATCCGCGACGGAGCGGACTCATGATCCCGCGCCGCCGCCGTGCCGTCGCCGTTCTCGCCGTGCTCGCGCTGCTCGGAGGGTTGACCGGCTGCACGTCGCGGGCAAGCGAATGGACGGGCGAGGAGTACGCGATCGCGGGCGGCGGGTCGACAGGTGTCTACTTCGACTACGGCGGACACCTCGCCGCGGAGCTTTCACAGTCCCTGGACATCCGGATGTCGGTCGACGAGACCGCCGGATCCGTCGACAACCTCCTGCGCGTGAGCGCGGGAGAGGCGCTGATCGGCTTCGCACAGGGAGATGCGGCAGCCGACGCCGTGGCTGGAGCAGGAGCGTTCCCCGAACCTCTGGACATCGAGGCCGTCGCGCGGCTGTACGACGAGTACCTGCACGTTGTCGTGCGCGGGGACTCCGAGATCGAGGGGATCGCCGATCTGGCCGGGCGGGACGTCTCCCTGGGGGCGGAGAACTCCGGGGTCAACGTCATCGCGGGGAGGGTCCTGGATGCCGCGGGCGTCGTAGCGGCATCCGTCCGCAACCCGCAGCTCGACCTGAGCGGATCGATCGAGGCGATGGAGAACGGAGAGATCGACGGCTTCTTCTGGGTGGGTGGGCTGCCGACCCCCGGAATCGCGGAGCTGTCCGAGCGGATGCCGGTGCGCCTGCTCCCGATCGAGCAGGACTGGGTCATTGAGGTGAACGAGCAGTACTCGCACGCGTACCGCCCGGCGGACGTCCCGGAGGGCATGTACGGCCTCGAGGAGGGGGCGCCCACCATGGCGGTGCCCAACTATCTCGTCACCTCGGCCGCCACTCCGGACGGCATCGTCCGCGACGTGCTGTCCGGTCTCTTCGACGCGCGTCCGCGGATCGCGGAGCAGGTTCCGGCGGCGGCGCTGCTCGATCGGCGTCAGGCGATCTTCACCGGTCCCGTCGCGCTGCATCCCGGGGCCGTCGAGTACTATCGCGACCTGCGCGACTGAGCCGTCGAGCGAGTCTCAAGAAATCCTCAAGAACTCTGACAGCGGATCGGCGCTCTGCCAATCTGAGGTCGATCGTGCACGATCGACGGTCCCGCTGCTCGCAGTCGTCGGGCGGGAGCGCAGCGGCAGGACCCGATCCACGGCCCGCGGGGGCGGGCCGTGGATCACCCGCGCAGAGACGCCGGGTGGGCACGGTCCCGTGTCACGAACGTGTAAATACTGTCCCGGTGCCTGGAGCCCCGCGAACGACCTGGCTAGCTTGGAGAAATGATGACCTCTGATACACCCCTCGTCGTGGTCGACAACGTCCAGAAGCACTACGGCGACTTCCAGGCGCTGACCGACATCGATCTGACCGTCAACTCGGGTGAGGTCGTCGTGGTGATCGGTCCGTCCGGCTCCGGCAAGTCGACGCTGTGCCGCACGATCAACCGTCTCGAGACGATCACCAGCGGTAGCATCAGCATCGACGGCAAGGCGCTCCCCGCCGAGGGCAAGGGGCTCGCGCACCTCCGCGCCGACGTCGGCATGGTGTTCCAGTCGTTCAACCTCTTCGCCCACCTCACGATCCTCGAGAACATCACGCTCGGTCCGATCAAGGTCCGCGGGCTGAAGAAGGCGGATGCCGAGAAGGAGGCCATGGCCCTCCTCGAGCGCGTGGGCGTGGCCCAGCAGGCGTCCAAGCTCCCTGCGCAGCTCTCCGGCGGTCAGCAGCAGCGTGTGGCCATCGCCCGAGCGCTGGCGATGCACCCGAAGGTCATGCTCTTCGACGAGCCCACCAGCGCGCTCGACCCCGAGATGATCAACGAGGTCCTCGACGTGATGGTCGAGCTCGCCCAGGAGGGCATGACGATGATCGTCGTGACCCACGAGATGGGCTTCGCGCGGAAGGCCGCCGACCGCGTGGTCTTCATGGCCGACGGCCGGATCGTGGAGGAGGCGACTCCGGAGGAGTTCTTCACGAACCCGAAGAGCGATCGCGCCAAGGACTTCCTCTCGAAGCTCCTCACCCACTGAGCTTCTTTACCAGAAACCACCACAGACCCTGCACACACAGCAACTGAAGGAGACGCACATGCGACGCACACGGACACTGGCAGGCATCGGAATCGCGGCGGTGGCCCTGCTGGCGCTCACGGCCTGCAACAGCGGCAGCCCGTCCGACCCCGGCGCCGGCACCGGCGACGAGGGCGGCGAGGAGTCGACCTGGTTCGAGGTCGCCACCGATGTCGAGCTCGAGGGCAGCCCGACGTTCGACGCCATCAAGGAGCGCGACAAGGTCGTCATCGGCGTCAAGGAGGACCAGCCCGGTCTCGGCTACCTCGATGTGACGACGAACGAGCGCACCGGCTTCGACGTCGACATCGCCCGCTGGATCGCCGCCTCCCTCGGCTACGACGAGGACAAGATCGAGTTCAAGCCGATCGCCTCCGCCAACCGCGAGCAGGCGCTCGTGAACGGCGACGTCGACTACTACGTCGGCACGTACTCGATCACCGACAAGCGCAAGGAGCAGATCGCCTTCGCCGGTCCGTACTTCATCACCGGTCAGGGCCTGCTGGTCGCGGCCGACAACGAGGACATCAAGAGCGAAGCCGACCTGTCGGCCGACACCACGGTGTGCTCGGCGACCGGCTCGACGCCGATCCAGAACATCCGGACCAACTTCCCGGAGGTCCCCACCAAGGAGTTCGACCTGTACTCGGCCTGCGTCGAGGCGCTGCTCTCCGGTGAGGTCCAGGCGGTCACGACCGACCAGGCCATCCTCATCGGCTACGCGGCTCAGGACCCCGACAACCTGAAGGTCGTCGGCGAGCCCTTCACCGAGGAGCGCTACGGCGTCGGCCTGGCCAAGGACGACGCGGCTCTCCAGGAGCACATCAACACGCTGTTCACCGACGGCGGTGACATCTGGCAGGCGATCTTCGACAAGAACCTCGGTTCGTCGGGCATCGAAGTCTCCCAGCCCACCGTCGACTGATCGGCTCGAGGGGGCGGCCGTCCGCGGCCGCCCCCTCCTCGGAACCGGAAGGGGAGGGCGGCGTGGACGTCATCTTCGGAAACCTCGATCTCTGGGGAACAGCGGTGCGCAACACGCTGCTGATCTTCTTCGGCGGCGGTGTGCTCGCACTCGTCCTCGGGATCATCGTCGGAGCGGCGCGCGTCGCGCCCGTGCCGATCGCCCGCGCTGTCGGCACGGTGTACGTGAACCTCATCCGCAACACCCCGCTGACCCTCGTCTTCTTCTTCTTCATCTTCGGCTACCCCCAGCTCGGGCTGCCGAAACTGAGCACCACGGTGCTCGGCATCCTCGCCATCGGCATCTACACGGCGACGTACGTCGCCGAGGTGATCCGCGCGGGCATCAACACCGTTCCGGTCGGCCAGGCCGAAGCAGCTCGCGCCATCGGCCTGCCGTTCGGCCAGGTGATGTCGCTCGTCATCCTGCCGCAGGCCTTCCGCTCGGTCGTCCCGCCCATGATGAGCGTCTTCATCGCTCTCCTGAAGAACACCACGGTCGCCGCCGGATTCTCGGTGGTCGAGCTCGGAGCCATCCGCTCCTACCTCAGCGAGCGCGGGGAGAACGCGCTCGTCGTGCTGCTCTGGGTCGCCCTCATCTTCGTCGCCCTGGTCATGCTGCTCAGCTGGCTTCAGCGCTATCTCGAGAACAAGTGGAGGATCGCGCGATGACTTCCGTCCTGTACGACGTCCCCGGTCCCCGGGCGATCCTGCGGAACCGCCTGATCGGTGTCGGCACCGTCGTGGTGGTGCTCGCGCTGCTCGCCTTCATCGGCTACCGCTTCTACGAGAGCGGCCAGTTCGACGCCTCACGCTGGTACGTGTTCACGTTCAGCGCCGTCTGGACGCAGATCTTCGGAGCCCTGGGCCGCACCCTCGCCGCCTTCGCGCTGGCCGGCATCCTCGCGATCATCCTCGGTTTCGTCCTGGCGATCGGTCGGCTCTCCGACCACGCCTGGATCCGCGTCCCGGTGACCGTCGTCACCGAGTTCTTCCGCGCGGTTCCGGTGCTCGTCTTCATGATGCTGCTCTACTACGGCCTGCCCGTGCTCGGCATCAAGATGGAGCCGTACTGGGCCGTGGTCCTCGCGCTCATGGTCTACAACGGCTCCGTGCTGGCCGAGGTCCTCCGCGCCGGTGTGGAATCGCTGCCGCGCGGTCAGAGCGAGGCCGGCTACGCGATCGGCCTGCGCAAGAGCGGCGTCATGCGGCTGATCCTCATGCCGCAGGCGATCAGGGCGATGCTCCCGGTCATCGTCGCCCAGCTGGTCGTGACCCTCAAGGACACGGCGCTCGGGTTCATCATCACCTACCCCGAGCTGCTCTACTTCGCGAAGCAGCTCACGTCTCAGCAGGGCCGACCGGTCCTGCAGTCGGCCTTCGTCATCGGCGGCATCTACATCATCATGTGCCTGATCCTCTCCGGCGTCGCGAAGTGGCTGGAGATCCGCACTCGTCGTTCTCCGCGGCTGCAGGGCGGCACGCCGGTGGGCGGCGGGGACGATCCGCGTCTCCACGGCGGAGGCACGGACACCGAGCTCATCGCCATGCAGGGCGGCGCGGGTAAATTCCACCTCGGCAACAGCTCAGGCGGCGTCTGAGCCCGAAGGCGTGCACGAGACGTCCCGTCTGGCAGGCTTGACCTCGTGCACGTCGAACCGGTCCCGACTCATCCTCCTGCGAGCAGCCGGACCCTCTCGGAGTGGTTGGATCCGGAACTCGCTGAGCGATACGGCGTCGAGTCGCGCACCCGGTTGCGTGAGATCGCCGCGGCGCGGGCGATGCGCCGCGGTATGTGGGGGGCCTTCGTGTCGCTCGGCGCATCGTCGACGATCGTCGGGATCGGCATCCTCACCCTCGGCGTGGCGCCGTCCGCATCGGTGCCGTGGGTGATCGCCGGCGTCCTCGTCGTCGTCGCCGCCGCGCTGTTCCTGCGGCGCGAACGCGACTGGATCCCGAGACCGGGCAAGTCCTACACGACTCGTGGTGCGGGGGACCTGCGCGGCGGTGCCATCGCCGCGCTGAGCATCTTCCTCGTCTTCAACGTCTTCCTCGTCCCTGCGATGATGTCGGGCGCCGATCCGATGCCGCTCCTCGTGCTCGACGGCGCCTTCGCCCTGCTGCTCGTCTCCGGGTTCGTCGTCCCGGCCGCGATCCTCGGCCGGGGGAGGGAGACGCTGCGTCGGCAGGCGTTCCGCGACCCGCGACTCGCAGCCGCGCTGGAGGCCGAGCGCCTCACCTGGATCGCCGGCACAGCGGTGCCGATGTTCGGCCCGCTCTGACACCGCCACCGGTGAGAGACCGCCGCGCGACCCCCGGTAGACTCGTCTCTCGTGTCTGAGTCTCCTGAAATCACCCCGGAAGCGGTCGAAGCAGCCGTCGCGGCGGCGCTTGCCGCGATCTCCGCAGCCGCCGACACCGCCGAGCTGAAGGCCGCCCGTGCGGCCCATGTGGCGGAGGGCTCGCCGCTCGCCGTCCTCAACGCCTCGATGCGCCAGGTCGCCCCCGAGAACAAGGCCGCGTTCGGCAAGCTCGTCGGCCAGGGCCGTGGTCAGGTGACGCAGGCCCTCGCGGCCAAGGAGTCCGAGCTCGCGGCCGCCGAGGTCGCCGCGCGCCTCGAGGCGGAGCGGGTCGACATCACCGCCGTCCCCTCGCGCACGCGTGTCGGCGCACGGCATCCGCTCACGCTGCTCCAGGACCAGGTCTCCGACATCTTCGTCGGCATGGGGTGGGAGATCGCGGAGGGCCCGGAGCTCGAGCACGAGTGGTTCAACTTCGATGCCCTGAACTTCGACGTGGACCACCCCGCCCGTCAGGAGCAGGACACCTTCTACGTCGACCCGACCTCGCGTCACCTCGTCATGCGCACGCACACGAGCCCGGTGCAGGTGCGATCGATGCTCGACCGCGAGGTGCCGATCTACGTGCTGTGCCCCGGCCGGGTCTACCGCACCGACGAGTTCGACGCCACGCACCTGCCGGTGTTCACGCAGTTCGAGGGTCTCGTGATCGACAAGGGCATCACGATGGCGCACCTCAAGGGCACGCTCGACCACTTCGCGAAGCAGCTCTTCGGGCCCGAGGCCAAGATGCGCTTCCGCACCAACTACTTCCCCTTCACCGAGCCGTCCGCCGAGCTCGACCTGTGGCACCCGACCTTCAAGGGCGGCGCGCGCTGGATCGAGTGGGGCGGCTGCGGCATGGTCAACCCGAACGTGCTGCGTGCGGCCGGGATCGACCCCGAGGTGTACAGCGGCTTCGCGTTCGGCATGGGCATCGAGCGGGGACTGATGTTCCGCAGCGATGTGCAGGACATGCGCGACATGGCCGAGGGTGATGTCCGTTTCAGCGAGCAGTACGGGATGGTGGTGTGATGCGCGTCCCGCTTTCGTGGTTGCGTGAGTACGTCGATCTGGCAGCGGATGCCACGCCCGAGGATGTCCTCGCGGCGCTGGTGACCGTCGGCTTCGAAGAGGAGGACGTGCACCGGTTCGAGATCTCGGGCCCCGTCGTCGTCGGACAGGTCGTCTCGCTCGAGGCCGAGCCGCAGTCGAACGGCAAGACGATCAACTGGTGCCAGGTCGACGTGGGCGAGGCGCATGGCGGCGTCCGTGGGATCGTCTGCGGCGCGCACAACTTCGTCGCCGGCGACAAGGTCGTGGTCACGCTTCCCGGTGCCGTGCTGCCCGGTCCGTTCCCGATCGCGGCGCGCAAGACCTACGGCCATGTCTCGGACGGGATGATCGCCTCGGCGCGCGAACTCGGACTGGGCGACGAGCACAACGGCATCGTGGTGCTCTCGGATCTCGGCATCGACGCACCCGTCGGCACCGACGCGATCGCGCTGCTCGGACTCGACGACGTCGCCGTCGAGATCAACGTCACGCCCGACCGCGGCTACGCGTTCTCGCTGCGCGGCGTGGCTCGCGAGTACTCGCACGCGACCGGTGCGGACTTCCGCGACCCGGCTGAGCGCGACTTCGCCGAGCTCCAGCCCGGCGCCGGACACACGGCCGTCGTCGACGACCAGGCGCCGGTGCGCGGCCGCGTCGGTGCGAGCGAGTTCGTCACACGCGTCGTGCGCGGCGTCGATCCTTCGCGTCCGACACCGCCGTGGATGATCGCGCGGCTCAGCCTCGCCGGCATGCGCTCGCTCGGCGTACTGATCGACATCACCAACTACGTGATGCTCGAACTCGGCCAGCCGCTGCACGGCTACGACCTCGACAAGCTCGCCGGTGGCATCACGGTCCGCCGCGCGACGCCGGGGGAGAAGATGAAGACCCTCGACGGCGTCGAGCGCGCCCTGCACGTCGAAGACCTCCTCATCACCGACGACTCCGGTCCGATCGGCCTCGCCGGCGTCATGGGCGGCGGCACGACCGAGATGAGCGAGACCACGCGCAACGTGCTCATCGAGGCCGCGATCTTCGACCCGACGACCATCGCCCGCTCGGCCCGCCGTCACAAGCTGCCCAGCGAGGCGTCCAAGCGCTTCGAGCGCGGCGTCGACCCGCTCGTCCCGTTCGTCGCGGCCCGCCGCGTCGCCGACCTCATGGTCGAGCTCGCCGGTGGCGCGCTCACGGAAGAGGGCGGCGCGCTGTTCACCGAGGTCTTCGTCTCGGAGATCGAGCTTCCCGCCGGTTTCGTGCAGGGCCTGATCGGCGTCGACTACACGGATGCCGAGATCACCGGCGCGTTGACCACGATCGGCGCGGAAGTGTCCCCTTCGACGGGCTCAGGGACCGAGGGGGCCGGCTGGACGGTCATCCCGCCCACCTGGCGGCCCGACCTCACCGACAAGTGGACGCTGGCCGAGGAAGTGGCCCGCATCCACGGACTCGACCGCATCCCGTCGGTGCTGCCCACGCCGCCGTCGGGTCGCGGACTCACGGCTCACCAGCAGGGCCGGCGTCGCGTGGCCGACGCGCTGGCCGCCGCCGGTCTCGTCGAGACGCCGGCATTCCCGTTCACGACCGAGGCGCAGAACGACCTCCACGGGTCGGCTGGGGGGGAGCACCTCCCGAGCATCCGCCTGGCGAACGCGCTCGACGGCCAGGCGCCGTACCTGCGCCGTTCCCTCATCCCCGGCCTGCTGCAGACCGCGCACCGCAATATCGCGCGCGGGCTCACCGACCTGGCGATCTTCGAGACCGGTGTCGTGTTCCTCCCCGAGCCCGGTGTGGAGTACGGCACCGACGACGTGCCGCCGCTGGGTGCCCGTCCATCCGATGAGAAGCTCGCAGAGCTGAACGCCTCGATCCCTCCGCAGCATCGGCACGTCGCGGCCCTCCTGACCGGCAACGTCTCACCGCGTCAGCCAGGACGGGCCGCCGAGCTCGCCGGACTCGCCGAGGCGCTGGACGCGGTGCGCGTGATCGCCGCCGCTGCGGGCGTCGACATCGACGTCGTCCAGTCCGAGCGCGCCGCGCTGCATCCGGGTCGCACGGGCGCTCTCCGCGTCGGCGGAGAGGACGTCGGCTACGTGGGTGAGCTGCATCCCGCCGTGGCGGAGGACGCTGATCTGCCCGGTCGTGCGACCGTGCTCGAACTCGACCTCGATCGCGTCCTCGCGCTCGCGGGCGGACGCATCGTCGCGGAGTCGCTCTCGACCTTCACCGCTGCCACGCAGGACGTCTCGCTCACCGTCGCCGCGGATGTTCCCGCCGGCGACGTTCGCGCGGCGCTGGTCGAGGGAGCGGGCGCCCTGCTCGAATCGGTGCGACTCGTCGACGACTACCGCGGTGAGGGCGTGCCCGAGGGATCGAAGAGCCTGACCTTCGCGCTGCGCTTCCGCGCCGACGACCGCACGCTCACCGCGGCCGAGGCCACCGAGGCCAAGCTCGCGGGAGTCGCGGTCGCCGCCGAGCGCTTCGGCGCCGCGCTGCGGGACTGAGCGCAGGTTCCGCCGGACGGTGGCGGGGCCGGAGTACCGTGGCGGGATGAGCATCCTCCCCCAGGGCACTCCGGCCGCCGTCCCCGACGGCGCGCGACCGCTCGGCGAAGGGCCCTTCCTTCCCCCGGGCGCGCAGATCGACTGGCATTACCGCAAGCCCGGGTGGCAGCCGGGGGAGCCGTCGACGATCTCGCCGATGCGCGTGGTGCGCGATGACGAGCACGGTCTGGTCGCGTGGCTCGCGCCGGGGACGCTGCAGGAGTCGCAGGGAGCGCCCGACGGGCAGCGTGTACGCACCGTGCCGCTCGAGCGCCGCTGGCTGGAGGAGCGCACGCGCATCGTGGAGGAGTGGTGGGGCAACGGCGTGCTGCGCATCGCTCCGGCCGGGCTCCCGTGGTCGGTGTGGCTGTTCTGGAGCGAGACGACCGGGCCGGAGTGGACGTTCGCCGGGTGGTATGTGAACCTCGAGAACGCGCATCTGCGCACCGATCACGACACCTACTCGTCGGATCACATCCTCGACGTCGAGATCGACCCCGACGGCATGATCCACCTCAAGGACGAGGACGAACTGGCGGCGGCGATCGAACAGGGGCGGCTCAGCCCCGAGCAGGCCGCGCAGATCGAACGCCACGCGGATGCGGCGATCGCCTCGTTCGAGGCAGGTGACTGGCCCTTCGACGCCGAGTGGCGCCGTTGGCGGCCGGATCCGGCGTGGACGACCCCGGAGCTGGCCGGGCTCGGGGAGCTGCGCCGCTGAGAGACAGGATCCACGTTCCCCTGATGAGCGATTCGAGCTAGAATTCTGTACATGACAACTCTTTCGGTCGCCTCTGCTCGGGCCAGCTTCTCCAAGCTCGTGGATTCAGCGGCCTCGACGCATGAGCGTTTCGAGGTCACTCGCAACGGCGAACGTGTTGCTGTCCTCCTGGGCGCCGACGACTTCGATGCGATGCAGGAGACGATCGCCGTGCTGTCCGACGCCGAGGTGCTGAACGACATCCGTGACGCGGCCGATGGTGAGCGGTTCACGGTCGATGACGTTCGGCAGGCCATGGAGCAGCGTCGGTCCCCGGGCGCTGCGTGAGCGAACCGCACCGCGTCGTCTTCACCCGGGCTGCGAGGCGCGCACTCAGTGAGACCCTGCGGGAGAGCGTCGCGGCCGCCGCATTCGAATTCATCACCACGGCGCTCGCGGAGAATCCGCGGCGGGTGGGCAAGCCGCTTCGCGAGCCTCTCGCGCCGCTCTATTCGGCGAGACGCGGAGAGTACCGCGTGATCTACCGCATCCTGGATGAGCAGGCCGTCGTCGAGATCGTCTCCATCGCTCACCGTCGCGACGTCTATCACCGATGACCTGCCTTCTCTGAGCGGAGACACCTTCCCACCGGAGCCGGATGCTGGTGACATGGACCCATGACGAACGTGCTGATCCTGGGTGGGACGGGCTGGCTCTCGGGGCGCATCGCCCGACGATGGCTGGATGCCGGTGCGGCGGTGACCTGTCTCGCGCGCGGTGAGAGGGCTGCGCCGGATGGTGCGGCGCTCGTACGGGGTGATCGCGATGATCCCGTGGTCTACGCAGCCCTCGCCGCACGGGACTGGGATCAGGTGGTCGACATCTCCTCGCGGGCCGTGCATGTCGCCGGTGCGGTGGATGTGCTCGGCGATCGCGCCGCACGCTGGACGTACGTCTCGTCGATGTCGGTGTACTCCGACGACGAGACCGTCGGGGCGGACGAGTCCGCGCCGCAGCATCCGCCCGCTCAGCGCGGCGACGAGTACGAGTACGGCGCACAGAAGGCCGCAGCGGAGGACGCCGTCGCGACGCTCGGGCCGCGCGCGCTCATCGTGCGGCCCGGCCTCATCGTCGGCGAGGGAGACCCGAGCGACCGGTTCGGATACTGGGCGGCGGCCTTCACCCGTGCCGGTGCGGAGCCCGTGCTGCTCCCGCCGACGGACGGCCGCGCGACGCAGGTGATCGATGTCGACGACCTCGCCGACTATGTGGTCACGACGTCGGCGACCGGCCCGGTCAACACGATCGGGGACGTGCATCCGCTGGCCGAGGTGCTGGACGCCGTTCGTACCGCCGCGGGGCATACGGGAGACACGGTCGTCGCGACCGAGGACTGGCTCGTCGGGCAGGGCGTCGAGTACTGGATGGGGGAGCGCTCGCTGCCGCTCTGGCTCCCCGCGGAGATGACCGGATTCATGACGCGGTCGAACGCGCGATTCCATGCGACCGGCGGATCGCTCCGGCCGCTCGTCGAGACGATCGCCGATGTCGTCGCCGACGAGCGGGCTCGCGGGATCGACCGCGTCCGCCGTGCCGGACTCACCAGGGCGGAGGAGCGCGCGCTGCGGGCCGAGCTCGGTCGCTAGACTTCGAGCAGTGACACGGGGTGCCGCATCCGCGGCTGAGAACAGACCCGTCGAACCTGATCTAGTTCGTACTAGCGAAGGGATGTCGCCCATGAGCGATCGTCTGCGTCCTGATTCCACCATCGACCTCGCGGCTTCGGCCGGGACACTGCTGGGGGTGCTGCGCGAGGCTCCGCCGCTGACGCACTGCATCACGAACGCCGTCGTCACCGGCTTCACGGCGAACGTGCTGCTCGCCGTGGGGGCGGCTCCCGCCATGGTCGACATCGTCAACGAGGCCGGCATGTTCGCCGGTGTGGCCTCCGGTCTGCTGGTGAACCTCGGCACTCCGACGCCCGAACAGCGCGCGGCGAGCGTCGAGGCGGTCACGGGCGCCGTCGTCGCAGGAACACCCTGGGTGCTCGACCCGGTCGCGATCGGCGCGTTGCCGGTGCGCACGGCGCTCGCACACCAACTGGTCGCGCAGTGCCCCACCGCGATCCGCGGCAACGCCTCGGAGATCCTCGCGCTCGCGGGTCTCAGCGCGGGTGGACGCGGCGTGGATGCGACGGACACCACGGATGCCGCGGCCGACGCGGCCGTGTCGCTCGCCACGCGCTTCGGGAGCGTGGTGGCCGTCTCCGGCCCCGTCGACCTGATCACCGACGGACAGCGTGTGCTGCGCATTGCGAACGGCGATGAACTGCTCACGAGAGTCACCGGCGGCGGCTGCGCGCTCGGCGCGGTGATGGCCGCGTTCCTCGGAGCGGCCAGGCCCGCAGGCGTCGACGCGCTCACCGCCGTCGCCTCGGCCAGCCTCGTCTACACGATCGCGGCGGAGCAGGCCGCGCTCCGGTCGACGGGGCCGGGCAGCTTCGCCGTCGCGCTGCTCGACGCGCTCGCCGCGGTGGATCCCGCGGACCTCATCGCCGGCGCCCGTGTCGAGAGCGGTGTCCTGTGAACGCCGATCTCTCGCTCTACCTCGTCACCGATCCCGAGCTCTGCGGTCCGCGGGGAGTCGTCGAGACGGTGCGTCAGGCGGTCGACGGAGGCGTGCGCATCGTGCAGCTGCGCGACAAGTCGGCGACCGATGCCGAGATCGTCGAGCAGCTGGTCGAACTCTCGCACGTGATCGCCGGGCGCGCGCGCCTCGTCGTGAACGACCGCCTCGACGCCGCCCTCGTGGCGCGCGAACGCGGAGCCCGGGTGGATGGGGTGCACCTGGGGCAGGGTGACGCCTCCGTCCTCCGGGCCCGCGAGGCGCTCGGACCCGATGCGCTCATCGGCCTGACGGCGAACAGCGCCGCGCACCTGGATGCCGTGCGCGCGCTGCCGCCCGGCACCGTCGATCACCTCGGCGTCGGCGTCATCCGCCCCACCCTCACGAAACCCGACCACCCGCCGGCTCTCGGCATCGACGGCTTCCGTGTCTTTGCGGCGGCGAGCCCCCTCCCGTGCGTGGCGATCGGGGGCGTCGGGATCGACGACACCGAGGCGCTGCGAGAGGCGGGCGCGGCCGGCCTCGCCGTCGTGTCGGCGCTGTGCGCGGCTGACGACCCCGGCCGGGTCGCCGCGGAGTTCCGACGGCGCTGGCACTCCGGCACGGCCCCGCGCATCCTCAGCATCGCCGGCAGCGACCCGTCGGGAGGGGCGGGGATCCAGGCCGATCTGAAGTCGATCGCCGCGAACGGCGGCTACGGAATGGCCGCGATCACGGCCCTGACGGCCCAGAACACCGAGGGCGTCCGCGGCGTGCACGTGCCTCCGACGGACTTCCTGCGGGCTCAGCTGGAGGCGCTGTCGGACGATGTCACGATCGATGCGGTGAAGATCGGGATGCTGGCCGACGCCGAGGTCATCCGCACCGTGGGAACCTGGCTCGACGCCGTGCGGCCGCCCATCGTCGTCCTCGACCCCGTGATGGTCGCGACCTCGGGAGACCGTCTGCTCGATCCCGAGGCGGAGGGCGAGCTGCATCGGCTTCTCCGTCACGCCCACCTCATCACGCCGAACCTCGCGGAGCTCGCCGTGCTGGTCGGCCGCGTGCCCGCCGACTGGCCGGACGCCCTCGCCGCAGCCGAGGAGCTGTCGTCCGAGGTCGGCGCGATGGTGCTCGTGAAGGGCGGGCACCTGCCAGGGGAAGAGGCGCCGGATGCGCTGATCGACGCGCGGCGAGGGCTCCGGGAGGAGTTCACCGGCCCGCGGATCGCCACCCGGAACACGCACGGCACCGGGTGCTCCCTGTCATCGGCGCTCGCCACCCGGCTCGCGCAGGGAGAGGATGCGACCACGGCCGTGGCCGGCGCGCGCGCCTGGCTCCGCGAGTCGCTGCGCGAAGGGGAGTCGCTGCGCGTCGGGCGAGGGCAGGGGCCGATCAGCCACTTCGCCGGCCTCTGGACGCGCGGCGGTCTGGAGACCCGACCGGCGGCCGCAGAGATCGAGGCGGACTGGTGGCGGCAGATCGCCGACACCCGTGCGGCGATCGACGAGCAGCCGTTCATCCGCGCACTCGCGGACGGGACACTCGCGCGCGAGCCGTTCCTGTTCTACCTGGCGCAGGACGCCCTCTACCTGCGGGACTACGCGCGCGTGCTCGCCGAGGCGGCACGGCTCGCGCCCACCTCCGCGGAGCAGGCGTTCTGGGCGAACTCCGCGCACGGCTCGATCGTGGGCGAGCTCGAGCTGCACGCCGCATGGCTGTCGCCGTCGCAGGGCGTGGGGGCGGCGACCTTCATCGCCGAACCCGCACCCGCGACGATCGCCTACCTCGACCATCTGCGCTCGGTCGCCTTCGGCGGCGACTACCGTGAGCTCATCGCCGCGCTCCTCCCGTGCTTCTGGCTCTACACCGACCTCGGGCAGCGGCTGCACGCGGGGGAATTCGGTGCGCACGCGCGCGACCCGCGGCATCCGTACGCATCCTGGCTCGCGACGTATGCCGACCCCGCCTTCGAAGAGGCGACGCGTCGAGCGATCGAGGTCGTGGCCGCCGCGGCTGCGGCGGCGGAGCCTGCGACGAGGGCGCGGATGCTCCGAGCGTTCGAGACGTCGAGTGCGCACGAACTCGCCTTCTTCGCCGCGCCGACGGAGGTGCATCCGGTCGTGTGACGGCGCGGATTTGCGGATGCCGCGCCGCCCGCGCTACTGTCGCGACATGCCTTCGGCCGTCCTCGCTCCCGCTACGCGGTTCCTGAGCGAGCGCAGCGAGACGAAGGGTGTCACGGGCGTCATCGTCGTGCGCCGACGCCGCGGCGGCCGCCGACTCTAGGCGACCCCGGATTCCTGCCTGCGCACGCGCGGCGGTCGAGTGCCGGTGTCGCCGCTCCGGCCCCGACCATGGTCCCCGATTCCTCGAGGGCCCGACCGTTAAGGTAGAAGCATGACGTATACCGTCGCCGTCTCCGGCGCATCCGGCTACGCAGGCGGCGAGATTCTGCGCCTCCTGGCCGATCATCCCGACATCGAGATCCGCACAGTGACGGCTCACTCGAACGCCGGCCAGCCGCTCATCGACCATCAGCCGCACCTGCGCTCGCTGGCCCACCTCACCCTTCAGGACACGACGCCGCAGATCCTCGCCGGTCACGACATCGTGTTCCTCGCGCTGCCGCACGGGCAGTCCGGCCAGTACACGGATGCGCTCGGCGACGTGCCGCTCGTGATCGACGCCGGTGCCGACCACCGGCTCACGTCGCCGTCCGCGTGGGACGCCTTCTACGGCGGCACGTTCCACGACGCCTGGACCTACGGCGTGCCGGAACTCCTCGTCGACGGCGTGAAGCAGCGCGAGCACCTGCGCGGAGCGAGCCGTATCGCGGCGCCGGGGTGCAACGCGTCCACGGTGAGCCTCAGCCTCGCGCCGGGTATCGCCGCCGGGGTCATCGACCCGTCCGACATCGTCTCGGTCCTCGCGGTAGGCCCCTCGGGCGCGGGCAAGAGCCTCAAGAGCAATCTGCTCGCCAGTGAGATCCTCGGCACCGCCAACCCCTACGCGGTCGGGGGCACGCACCGGCACATCCCCGAGATCCGGCAGGCGCTCGCCGCGGCGATCCCCTCGACAGGCTCAGGAACCCAGGGCGGCGACGTCCGCATCTCGTTCACCCCGGTGCTGGTGCCGATGTCCCGCGGAATCCTCGCCACCTCCACCGCACCGATCGTCGAAGGAGCCTCCGACGCGCAGATCCGCGACGCGTGGGAGAGCGCCTACGCCGGCGAGACCTTCGTGCAGCTCCTCCCGGAGGGACGCTTCCCGCGCACCGCCGACGTGCTCGGGGCCAACACCGCCCTGATCGGCCTCGCGATCGACCGTGCCGCGAACCGCGTCACGGTCGTCACCGCGGTCGACAACCTCGTCAAGGGCACGGCGGGCGCCGCCATCCAGTCCATGAACCTCGCGCTCGGCCTCCCCGAAGGCCGCGCCCTCTCAGTGAACGGAGTCGCGCCGTGAGCGTCACCGCCCCCGCAGGATTCGAGGCGGCCGGTGTCGCCGCAGGGCTCAAGTCCACCGGCAAGCCCGACGTCGCCGTCGTCGTCAACCGCGGACCGCGCAAGGTCGGAGCCGCGGTGTTCACGAGCAACCGCGCCAAGGCCAACCCGATCATCTGGTCGCAGCAGGCGGTCGCCGACCGCGTCGTCGAGGCGGTCGTGCTCAACTCCGGCGGTGCGAACTGCTTCACCGGCGCCTTCGGATTCCAGACCACGCATCAGACCGCCGAGAAGGCCGCCGAGCTCCTCGGCGTCAGCGCCGGCGACGTCCTGATCTGCTCCACCGGCCTGATCGGCGTCGGCGACGAGGTGTTCCGCGCCAAGGTGCTCGACGGCACCGCGCAGGCGATCGCCGAGCTCAGCGCCGACGGGGGACAGGCAGCTGCCGAGGCGATCATGACCACCGACTCCGTGTCGAAGACGGCGGTCGTCTCCCGGGACGGCTGGACGATCGGCGGCATGGCGAAGGGCGCGGGGATGCTGGCGCCCGGGCTCGCCACGATGCTCGTGGTGATCACCACCGATGCGGTCGTCGAGCCGCTCGACGCCGACGCGGCCCTCCGCCGTGCGACCGGGCAGACCTTCGACCGGCTCGACTCGGACGGCTGCATGTCGACCAATGATCAGGTGACGCTGCTCGCCAACGGCGCCTCGGGGATCGTCCCCGACCTCGACGACTTCGCCGCCGCGCTGACCGAGCTCTCCCAGCAGCTCGCGGTGAAGCTGCAGGGCGACGCCGAGGGCGCGAGCCACGACATCACGATCGAAGTGCAGCACGCGGCATCCGAGCAGGAGGCCGTCGAGGTCGGCCGCTCCGTCGCCCGCAACAACCTCTTCAAGGCGGCGATCTTCGGCAACGACCCCAACTGGGGTCGGGTGCTCGCGGCGATCGGCACCACGAACGCCCAGTTCGACCCCTACGACGTCGACGTCTGGATGAACGGCGTGCGGGTGTGCAGCCAGGGTGGTCCGGATCGCCCCCGCGAGGAGGTCGACCTGACCCCGCGCGCCACGCACCTCGTGATCGACCTGAAGTCGGGCGACGCGACGGCGACGATCCTCACCAACGACCTCACCCACGACTACGTGCACGAGAACAGCGCCTACGCCTCATGACCGACATCCAGGACACCCCCGCCGAGGTCGCCGCGCAGAAGGCGACGACCCTCATCGAGTCGCTGCCGTGGCTGAAGAAGTTCCGCGACCAGATCGTCGTCATCAAGTACGGCGGCAACGCCATGGTGTCGGACGAGCTGCAGGATGCCTTCGCGCAGGACATCGCCTATCTCCGCAACGTCGGCGTGCAGCCGGTGGTCGTGCACGGCGGCGGTCCCCAGATCTCCGACATGCTGCAGCGGCTCGAGATCCCCAGCGAGTTCAAGGGCGGCTACCGCGTCACCAACACCGAGGCGATCAGCGTCGTGCGGATGGTGCTCACCGGTCAGGTGAACCCGCAGCTGGTCTCGAAGATCAACTCGCACGGACCCATCGCGACCGGACTCAGCGGTGAGGATGCCGGACTCTTCGGCGGACGCCGCCGCGGCGTGGTCATCGACGGGCTCGAGGTCGATCTCGGTCGCGTCGGCGACGTCGTCGAGGTCGACCCGACTCCCGTGCTCGACCACCTCGCGGCGGGTCGCGTGCCGGTGGTCTCGAGCATCGCCCCGGATCTCGATCACCCCGGCCAGTCGCTCAACGTCAACGCGGATGCCGCGGCGGCGGCACTCGCCGTCGCCCTCAAGGCCCGCAAGCTCGTCGTGCTGACCGACGTTCCGGGGCTCTACGCGGACTGGCCCAATCGGGACTCGCTCGTGTCGCATCTGACATCGGAGGATCTCATCCGGATGCTTCCGACGCTCGAGTCCGGGATGATCCCCAAGATGCGCGCCTGTCTCGACGCCGTCGAGGGCGGCGTCGACGCAGCGGCCATCATCGACGGACGGGTGCCGCACTCGGTGCTCGTCGAGCTCTTCACCAGCAAGGGAATCGGAACCGAAGTGGTTCTGGGAAAGACGGAGGTGACGGCATGACCGTCTGGCAGGACGATGTGGCGCGCGATCTCGTGCAGAACGCCGGAGCCCGGCTTGCTCTGCTCACCAGGGGTGAGGGCTCGTACCTCTGGGATGCCGATGACCGACGCTATCTGGACTTCCTGGCCGGCATCGCCGTGACTTCGCTCGGCCACGCGCACCCCGTGTTCGTCGAGGCGATTTCGAAGCAGGCCGCGACGCTCGCACACGTGTCGAACTACTTCGCGACCCCGCCGCAGCTGGCACTCGCCGCCCGCCTCAAGCGTCTCGCCGGCGCGGGCATCGACGGACGGGTGTACTTCTCGAACTCCGGGGCCGAGGCGAACGAGGCGGCGTTCAAGCTCGCCCGCCTGCACGGCGGCACCGAGCGTCCGCGGATCATCGCCCTCGAGAACGGCTTCCACGGCCGCACGATGGGGTCGCTCGCCATGACGGCGAAGGCGTCGATGCGTGCCCCGTTCGAGCCGATGCCGGGCGGGGTCGAGCACATCCCCGCGACGATCGAAGCGCTCGAGGCGGCCATGGATGACCGCGTCGCCGCGGTCATCGTCGAGCCCATCCAGGGCGAGGCCGGTGTGGTCGAGCTGCCGGAGGGCTACCTGGCCGCCGCCCGCTCGCTGACGCTGGCGCACGGCGCCCTGCTGATCGTGGACGAGATCCAGACCGGGGCCGGACGCACCGGCGCCTGGTTCGGTTTCAGCCACGAGGGGATCACCCCCGACGCGATCACCCTCGCGAAGGGCATCGGCGGCGGCTTCCCGATCGGCGCCCTGGTCACCTACGGTGCGGCCAGCGATCTGTTCACGCCCGGGTCCCACGGTTCCACCTTCGGCGGCAACCCGCTCGCGACCGCGGTGGCCGATGCGGTGCTGACCGAGATCGAGCGCGCCGGACTCGTCGAGAACGCCGCACGCCGCGGGGAGGAGCTGCGCGAGCTGATCCTCGGCCTCGACTCGCCGCTGATCTCCGCCGTGCGCGGCCGCGGCCTCCTGATCGGTGTCGCGCTGAGCGCACCGGTCGCCGGCGACGTCGTCGCCGCGGCGCAGGAGCGCGGCCTCATCGTGAACGCCGCGAACCCCGAGACCGTGCGCATCGCACCCGCCCTCACGATCGGCGACGACGAGCTCGCCGAGTTCCGCGAGCTGTTCGCCGCTGCTCTCGCCGATGTCTCGGCATCCGTCTCTGGAAAGGTTCCCGCATGACCCGCCACCTGCTGCGTGACGACGACCTCACGCCCGCCGAGCAGGCGGAGATCCTCGATCTCGCCATCGAGCTGAAGAAGGACCGCTGGGCCGACAAGAGCCTGGCCGGTCCGCAGACCGTCGCCGTGATCTTCGACAAGTCCTCGACCCGCACCCGGGTGTCGTTCGCGGTGGGCATCGCGGACCTCGGCGGCTCGCCGCTCATCATCTCGACGGCGAACAGCCAGCTGGGCGGCAAGGAGACGCCGTCCGACACGGCGCGCGTGCTCGAGCGGCAGGTCGCGGCGATCGTGTGGCGCACCTATGCGCAGGCCGGGCTCGAGGAGATGGCGGAGGGCACGCGTGTCCCCGTGATCAACGCGCTCTCGGACGACTTCCACCCCTGCCAGCTGCTGGCGGACCTGCTCACGATCCGCGAGCACAAGGGAGAGCTCAAGGGTCTCACCCTCACGTTCTTCGGCGACGGCCAGAGCAACATGGCGCACTCCTACGCGCTGGCCTGCGTCACCGCCGGCATGCACGTGCGCATCGCCTCCCCGGCCGACTACGCGCCGCGTGCCGACGTGATCGAGGCGGCGGACCGCCGTGCCGCGGAGACCGGGGGATCGATCGCGCTCTACACCGACCCGGTCGAGGCCGCCGCGGGCGCCGACGTCGTGGTCACCGACACGTGGGTGTCCATGGGCAAGGAAGAGGAGAAGATCGCGCGCATCCGCGATCTCGGCGGCTACAAGGTGACGCCGGAGACGATGGAGCTCGCCGACTCCGAGGCGATCTTCATCCACTGCCTCCCGGCCGACCGCGGCTACGAGGTCGACTCGACCGTGATCGACGGACCGCAGAGCGTCGTGTGGGACGAAGCCGAGAACCGCCTGCACGCGCAGAAGGCCCTGCTGGTCTGGCTGCTCGGCAAGAAGGACGCGTGATGACCGACTCGACGCACGAAGGCACCAACGAGGGAGCACTCTGGGGCGCCCGGTTCGCGACGGGCCCGTCGCCCGAGCTGGTGGAGCTCAGCCGCTCGACGCACTTCGACTGGATCCTCGCGCCCTACGACATCGCCGGCTCGCACGCGCACGCGACGGCGCTCGCCGCCGCCGGGTATCTCGAGCCGGACGAGGCCGAGCGGATGCACGCCGGGCTGGATGCCGTGGCGCGCAAGGTCGCGGACGGCACGCTGCTCCCGGTGCCGACGGACGAGGACGTGCACGGCGCGCTCGAGCAGGCGCTCATCGTGGAGCTCGGCCCCGAGCTCGGCGGACGGCTCCGGGCGGGCCGAAGCCGCAACGACCAGATCGCGACCCTCGTGCGCATGTACCTGATCGATCACGCGCGGGTGATCGCCCGCGACATCCTGCGGGTCATCGACGCCCTCGTCGCACAGGCCGAGGCGCACCCCGACGCGATCCTCCCCGGACGCACGCACCTGCAGCACGCGCAGCCCGTGCTGCTCGCCCATCACCTCCAGGCGCACGGCTGGCCGCTGGTGCGCGAGCTCGAACGGCTCGTGGACTGGCGTCGTCGCGCCGGGGTCTCGCCCTACGGCGGGGGAGCGCTGGCCGGCTCGACGCTCGGTCTCGACCCGGCGCTCGTGGCGACCGAGCTCGGGCTCGACCGCCCGGCCGAGAACTCGCTCGACGGCACCGCGGCACGCGACGTCGTGGCGGAGTTCGCCTTCATCACCGCCATGACCGGAGTCGACATCTCCCGCCTGGCGGAGGAGATCATCCTCTGGAACACCCGCGAGTTCGGCTTCGTCACGCTCGACGACGGCTACTCGACCGGCTCCAGCATCATGCCGCAGAAGAAGAACCCCGACATCGCCGAGCTCGCACGCGGCAAGTCCGGTCGGCTCATCGGCAACCTGTCCGGCCTGCTGGCGACCTTGAAGGGATTGCCGCTCGCGTACAACCGCGACCTGCAGGAGGACAAGGAGCCGGTGTTCGACTCGGTGCAGACCCTCGAGGTGCTGCTCCCTGCCTTCGCGGGCATGATCGCCACGCTGCGCTTCGACACCGAGCGGATGGCTGAGCTCGCACCGCAGGGCTTCTCGCTCGCGACCGATGTGGCCGAGTGGCTCGTGAAGCAGCGGGTCCCGTTCCGTGACGCCCATGAGATCTCCGGCGCGCTCGTGCGCGCGTGCGAAGAGCAAGGGATCGGTCTCGAGGACGCGTCAGACGAGCTGCTGCTGTCGGTCTCGCCGCATCTGGTCCCGGCAGTGCGCGAGGTCCTCACGATCGAGGGCTCCGTGGCGTCGCGGACCGGTGCCGGCGGCACCGCTCCGGTACGGGTGACCGAGCAGCGCGCGGAACTCGTCGCCCGGGCGCAGGCCGCGGCTCACGCCCTCGGTCTGTAGCCGACGCCGCGTCAGCGCACGCCCGTTCAGTGCAGGTCGGTGTCGGCCTCGGAACGGGTCCAGCGGGTGAACCGCACGGTGAAACCGGCACGGGTCGGGGAGGCGAGGAGGGGACCGGCGGATGCCGTGGCCGCGCCGTCGAACGGAGCGACCCGCACGAGTCGCCACGGGCCGTCGTCGGCGCGAGCGCGGACGATCAGGGCATCCGCCCACCGGCTCACCCGCACCGTGATCTCGCTCTCGAGCCATTCGTCGACATGGCCGACCGACCAGTCCGAGCCGCCCGCCGTGACGACCGCGCCGAGTCCCAGGTGGTCGTCGGCGTACTCGACACCGGCTTTCATCCAGTGCTCGGCGTCGATCCGGACGAAGACGCCGGCCTGATCGAACTGCCCGTCCCACGGCGCGCGGAAGGCGACCTCCATCGCCTCTCCCACGCCCAAGGGGGCGAGGAGGGCATGCTCGGTGTCGTGGACGAAGCCGTAGGCGGTGTGCCGCCAGGCGTCGCTGCCCTCGACGGCGGTGACCTCGAGCTCGTCGGTCTCGATCGCTGTCTGCGGGGCGGTGGTCCAGGTTCCGGCGTTCCACGGGATGATGTGCGATTCAGGCATGTTCTCAATATATAGCCATTGAAGGCATAAAGTGAAGTTATGCGTGTTATGGTTATGTCATGGTCATCGCCGTACTCGCCGACATCGTGGGCTCTCGCAAGCTCGACGATCGCACCGCCGCACAGCAGGTGCTGGACGAGACGATCGCGCGGGTCGAAGCCGACCTCCCGCTCGCCGCTCAGCCGCTCACGCCCACGGTGGGCGACGAGCAGCAGGGCGTCTATCGCGACCTCGGCGAGGCCCTGATCTCGCTGCTGATGATCCAGCTGCGGCTGCCCGACGGGATCGGCTTCCGCTTCGGCATCGGGGTGGGGGAGGTGTCCGCCGTCGAATCCGTCCACGGCGAGCTGGCCGACGGCCCGGGGTGGTACGCCGCGCGAGCGGCGATCGACACCGTGCACGCCCGCGAAGGACGCGCCATCCCGCGCGCGCGCACCTGGATTGTCGGAGCCCCGGGGCAGGATGAGGTCATGGAGAGCACGATCGCGGCGTCGAACGCCTACCTGCTCGTACGCGACGAGCTGGTCGGCGCGATGAGCGAACGCGAACGCCGCCTGACCTACGGCCGCCTGATCGGCAGGTCGCAGCATGAGCTCGCCGAAGAAGAGGGCATCTCGCAGCCGAGCGTCTCGAAGTCGCTGCGCAGCGCAGGGGCCGCGGCGCTCCTCGAGGGAGTCTCCGTCCTGCGAGGAGGGTCCGCATGATCATCGCCGGATTCGTCCTCCTCGCCGTCGGCGCCGTCGACCTCGTCCGCCAGTTCGCTCCGCGACGCTGGATCGGGTACCTGACCGTGGCCGTGCTGCTCCTGCTCCTCGGCAGCGTCAGCGATGCGCTGCTGCCGATGATCGCCGCCCTCGTGGTGGGTGCGCTCTGGGTCTGGTCCATGCCTGACGAACGGCGGGCTCCGCTGGGCTTCTGGCCTGCCGTCCTTCTCGGCGTCCTGAGCGTCGGCGCCGTCGTGTCGCTCGGCGCGCGGGCGGATGCCGGACTCATCGGCGCTGTCTGGAGCCTGCGCTCGCCCTTCGGCGATGTCTCGTTCGATCTCGCGATGCTCGTCCTCGGCGCGGGCGTCTTCCTGCTGGAGTCCGCGAACCTCGTGGTGCGGGCGGCGCTCGACGGCGAACACACCTGGCGACCCGCCGAGGCGGAGCAGTCCGCGCCCGAGCCTGTCGCGTCCGAACTCGCCGCGCCCGAAGCCGCCGTCCTCGAGCCCGACGCCGCCCCCGCGACGCCGGCAGTCGCGGCCACGACCATGCCCGCCGACGGTCGCGGCGGCTTCAAGGGCGGTCGCCTGATCGGCCCGCTGGAGCGCACGATCGTGATGATCCTCACCCTTGCGGCGGCCTACCCGGTCCTCGCTGCGATGCTCGCGGCGAAGGGCATCGTCCGCTTCCCGGAGATCTCCCGCGACGGCGAGACCGGCGCCCGCGCCGAGTACTTCCTCGTCGGCAGCCTCGTCAGCTGGGTGATCGCGTTGAGCGCGGCCTTCCTGGTCTGGTGGGCGGCCCACAGCTGACCGCGCCGGCCGAGGATCAGCCGAGCTGCGTGCGGTACCAGGCGAGCTTCTCGGCAAGGCGCTGCTGCTGCGCCAGCACCTCCGCGAGCTGACGCTCCACGGTCTCGGCGTGCTCTTCGAGCAGTGCGATCCGCTCCGGGACGGAGTCGTCCCTCTGGCACAGCTGGCCGTAGCGACGCAGCCGCTCCACCGGCATCCCGGTCTCGCGCAGGCATTTGAGGAACTCGAGCAGCCCGAGCTCGACATCCGTGTACGCCCGGTGTCCGCCGGAGGTGCGTCGGACTCCGGGAAGGATTCCCTCGCGCTCGTAGTACCGCAGAGTGTCGATGCTGAACCCGGAACGGGCCGCGGTCTCCGCGGGTGTGTACGTCGTCATGCGCTCGATCCTAGAGCTTGACCTGGAGTGCGCTCCAGGTTGCACAGTGGGCTCATGACACATCTCGACACCCCTGTCTCCCCGATCGTCCTCGGTGCGATGTCGTTCGGCACCCTCGTCGACGAGGACACCTCCTTCGCGCTGCTCGACCGCTTCGTCGAGCGCGGCGGCGTGTGGATCGACACCGCCGACTGCTACAGCTTCTGGGCCAGTGAGAGCGGGCACGGCGGTGCATCCGAGGCGGTGCTCGGCCGATGGTTCGCCGCGCGGCCCGGCGTGCGCGACCGGATCCGCCTCTCGACGAAGGTCGGTGCGGAACCGCTGTGGCCGGGATCCTGGCCCGAGCACCGCGCCGGTCTCTCGCCGCGCGCGATCCACGACGCCGTGAGTGGCAGCCTCGATCGCCTCGGCATCGACACGATCGATCTGCTCTGGCTGCACCAGGAGGACCGTGCCGTTCCGATCGAGGAGACGGTCGACGGCCTGGCCGTCCTCACCGGCGACGGCATCGTGCGCCGCGTCGGCGCCTCCAACCACCCCGCCTGGCGCATCGAGCGCGCCAGGGCGCACGCCCGCACGATCGGCAGCATCCCGATCGACGCCTTCCAGCTCAACAGCACCTACCTGCGGGTTCGTCCCGGCACGCGCCCGCCCGGCGTCATCCATCGTTTCGGTGTGATGAGCGACGAGCAGCACGACTACGCGGTCGAGAACGGACTGGAGACCTGGGCCTACACCCCGCTGCTCTCCGGCGCCTACGACAACGACGCGAAGCCCGTCCCCGAGGAGTACGACCACCCCGGGAGCGATCGGCGCCTGCGGGTGCTCACCGAGATCGCGGCGGATCGCGGTCTCGAGCGCGGGCAGGTCGTGCTGGCGTGGCAGCTGGCCCGCGGCATCCGTCCCATCCTCGGCGGGAGCAGGCTCTCGCAGCTGGACACGGCGATGGATGCGGCATCCGTGATCCTGACGGAGGACGAGCGCTCCCGTCTCGACGCGGCCGTGTGACGCGCGGAGCGGGAGTGCGCGCGCTGATAGCCTGGAGCGCGTGTCAACTCCCGCTCTGACGACCGCGACTCCGGCGATCGACCCCACGTTCGAGAACGTGTGGGACGAACTGCTGTGGCGCGGGCTCGTCCACGTGTCCACCGACCAGGAGGCGCTCCGCGCCCTTCTCGCGGGAGACCCGATCACGTATTACTGCGGGTTCGATCCGACGGCGCCGAGCCTGCACCTCGGGAACCTCGTGCAGCTGCTGACGATGCGGCGCCTCCAGCTGGCGGGTCACAAGCCGCTGGGGCTCGTCGGCGGGTCCACCGGTCTCATCGGTGACCCGCGGCCCACGGCGGAGCGCACGTTGAACACGCGCGAGACCGTCGCCGAGTGGGTCGACAGGCTGCGCACGCAGGTGGAGCGGTACCTCAGCTTCGACGGCGACAATGCCGCGCGCATGGTGAACAACCTCGACTGGACGGCGCCGATGTCGGCGATCGACTTCCTGCGCGAGATCGGCAAGCACTACCGCGTCGGCACGATGCTGAAGAAGGATGCCGTCGCTGCGCGCCTCGCGTCCGACGAGGGCATCAGCTACACCGAGTTCAGCTACCAGATCCTGCAGGGCATGGACTACCTCGAGCTGTACCGCCAGTACGACTGCGTGCTGCAGACCGGCGGCTCGGACCAGTGGGGCAACCTCACGAGCGGCACCGACCTCATCCGTCGTGCGGAAGGCGTGTCCGCCCACGCGATCGGCACGCCGCTGATCACGAACAGCGACGGCACGAAGTTCGGCAAGAGCGAGGGCAACGCGATCTGGCTCGACGCCGAGATGTGCAGCCCGTACCGGATGTACCAGTTCTGGTTGAGCACGGCCGACGCCGACGTGATCGAGCGACTGAAGGTGTTCACCTTCCTCAGCCGCGCCGAGATCGATGAGTACGCCGCGCTGGTCGAGACGGAGCCGTTCCGCCGTGCCGCGCAGAAGCGTCTCGCCCTCGAGGTCGTCGCCACGGTGCACGGGATCGATGCGACCGCCGCCGTGATCGCGGCATCCGAGGCGCTGTTCGGGCAGGGCGACCTGACCGCACTGGATGCATCGACGCTGCGCACCGCGCTCGAAGAACTCCCGAACGCGACGGTGGCCGCCGGCACGCCGGTGGTCGAAGCCCTGGTCGCGACCGAGCTCGTGACGAGCCTGGGCGAGGCCCGGCGCGCGATCGCCCAGGGCGGTGTCTCGCTCGACGGTGAACGCGTCGAAGACGAGGCGGCCACGGTCCAGGGTTCTCTCCCCGGGGGAGTCTCCGTGCTCCGCCGCGGCAAGAAGACCCTCGCGGGCGTCTTCATCGGCTGAGCAGCGGATGCCGTTCACGCCGAGCCACGCGGTCGTCGCGCTGCCGTTCATCCGCACGCCGCTGGTGCCGGCGGCGATCGCGATCGGTGCGATGACCCCTGATCTCCCGCTGTTCGTGCGCGGCATCGGGCTGGACTACTCGTTCACCCATACCTTCGCGAACATCGTGTGGACGGCGGTCGTGGCCTTCGTGCTGTTCCTCGTGTGGCGCGCGGTGCTGCGTCCCGCCGTCCCGGAGCTCGCTCCGCGGTGGCTCGCGCGACGCCTGCCCGAGGAGTGGAACGTCGGTGCCGTCGAGGCGGCCGGACGAGCGGTGGGCGTGGGGGAGAAGCGCGTCTATCCGCTGCTGCTCGGCGTCTCGCTCATCCTCGGAGTGCTCTCGCACATCGTCTGGGACCTGTTCACGCACGAGGGGCGATGGGGCGTGCAGGTTCTCCCGGCCCTCGACGAGATGTGGGGCCCGCTCACCGGATTCAAGTGGCTGCAGCACGGGTCGAGCGTGCTCGGACTCGTGATCATCGGCGTGTGGGGACTGCTCTGGCTGCGTCGCCAGGATCCGCGTCCCGAGTTCTCGCAGCGGCTGCCGCACGGTGTCCGCGTGACGTGGTGGCTGTCGCTGCCGGTGGTCCTGGTCGCGGCATGGCTCGTGGGCCTGGCCGTTCTCGGGCCGCTCGACGCGGAGTTCACCGTGCAGCACCTCGCGTATCGGGTGCTTCCGCCGGCGTGCGCGCTGTGGGGCGCCGTCACCCTGGTGCTGTGCATAGTCCTGTCGGTGGGGCGACGATCTCACCAGCGGGGCTGATCCGCTCCCCAGGGGTGAGGCGCCGCGAACTCGAAGCCCGGGAGCGCGGGCCGCGCCGTCACCAGCTCGGTGTCGCCGACGGGGAACCGCGCGACGTGCGGCGCCGGGTCGAGCGCGACCTCGTCGTCCGGCTCGGCACGGCGAGGCATGCCGAGAAGCTCGGCGGCGACGCGTCTCAACGAGGTCTGCACCCACCACGAGCCGCCTTCGCGGGCGCGGCGGCGCCGCAGCATCGTGACCGCGGCGGCCAGCAGATACCCCGCGCTGTGGTCGAGCGCCTGAGCGGGGAGTGCTCCGGGTCGCTCCCCGTCGGGAGATTCGATGAGCGCGATCCCCGACTCGGCCTGCACGAGGCTGTCGAAGCCCGCCCGCTGCGGGTGATCCATGCCCCAGGCGCTGAGCTGGGCGACGATCAGTCCGGGATGCCGCCGCGCGAGTGACGGCGGATCGAGTCCGAGGCGGGCGAGTGCGGCGGGCCGGTATCCGAGAACCACCACGTCCGCGCCGGCGAGCAGCTCCTCGAATCGCGCGGAGCGCGCGTCCAGCAGGGTCGAGCGCTTCCCGTGGCCGGTGTCCAGGTGCTGCCACTCCGGCTCGGGCAGCCCCGGCGGGTCGACGCGCAGCACGTCGGCGCCGAGCAGCGCGAGTGTGCGGGTGCAGACCGGGCCGGCGATCACCCGCGTGAGATCGAGGACGCGGATGCCGGTGAGCGGATGCGACGACGATCCGGAGAGGACCTCGCGCCGAGGGTCTGCGGTGCCGATCGGACGGATGTCGAGGAGCGGCGTCTGCCGGAGCCGCGCATCGGCGGCCGGATCCTCGTTCGACACCGCGACGGCGAGGCCGCCTGCGGCGCTGATCGACTCGATGGCCTCCGCGGATGTCCGTCCGGCGAGGGCATCGCGCACGTCGGCGGCGTCGGCTGTGCTGCCGAGCCGGAGCCCCGCGCGCAGGCCGGTGGCGTGATGGGGGTAGTTCCCGTGGGTGCGGATCCATCCGTCTGCTGTCCGCCAGAACCCGGAGAGCGCGGCCCAGACCGGGGGAGCGGTGCCGTCGATCGTCAGGACACGATCGCTCCGGTACGCCATGGCGATGCGGGCCGGATCCATCGCCGACGGATGCCGGCCTGCCGCGAGCGTCGCCAGACCGACGCTCGCCCAGGCGAGGTCGCCGGTGGCGACTCGAGAAGGGAGCGGGACTTCGCCGGTGCCCGAGGCGAGCTCGCCGAGGATGCGGGGGTCGCCGCCGAGCTCGGTCCAGACACGGGAGAGGAGGGCGAGGCCGGCACTCATCCGGCGTCCTCGTCGGAGCATCGGCGGGCACTGCGGACGGACGGGATGAGCATGGCGCGATCGTACTCCTGGCGTCTCCGCAGACGGAAAACCGCCCTGATCCGGGTAAACCGCCGGAGGACGACGGACGACACGCCCGGGCGTACCGCCTCGATTTGCCAGAACCCCGGAATCCACGTAACTTATTACTTGTTCGCCCCACAGGGAAGCGGAGAAGCCCAGAGCTTCACCCCCCTCAAGCGGAGAACCACTCCCGATCCTCTCTCTTGAGAGATCAGACGCTTGCGTCTAGGATGGGAGGTCCACCCCTTCTGCAGCTGGAATCGGCTGCGCAGCGGATCTTCGATCCGCGCCGCGCGCTGATTTGACAAGCGAGTCGGGATGGCTAAGATAGAGAAGTTGCCCTTCGGGCCTGGCTGTGATGGCTGGGTCGTGGGAGCATCCGATCCTTGAGAACTCAACAGCGTGCACTTGTCAAATGCCAAATTATCCTCGTTCAGTCGTTTTTCGGCTGGGTGAGAATTCCTTTGGATCAAAGACCAGCCCCTTGGGGGTTGGCATTCGGATGAAGTCAGCAATGAATTTGTCTCTTTGGTCAGCATCAAACTCGCTGCGTCATCGTTTTCCCGATGGGGTATGCATTTCTTTTTTACGGAGAGTTTGATCCTGGCTCAGGATGAACGCTGGCGGCGTGCTTAACACATGCAAGTCGAACGGTGAACACGGAGCTTGCTCTGTGGGATCAGTGGCGAACGGGTGAGTAACACGTGAGCAACCTGCCCCTGACTCTGGGATAAGCGCTGGAAACGGCGTCTAATACTGGATATGTGACGTGACCGCATGGTCTGCGTCTGGAAAGAATTTCGGTTGGGGATGGGCTCGCGGCCTATCAGCTTGTTGGTGAGGTAATGGCTCACCAAGGCGTCGACGGGTAGCCGGCCTGAGAGGGTGACCGGCCACACTGGGACTGAGACACGGCCCAGACTCCTACGGGAGGCAGCAGTGGGGAATATTGCACAATGGGCGCAAGCCTGATGCAGCAACGCCGCGTGAGGGATGACGGCCTTCGGGTTGTAAACCTCTTTTAGCAGGGAAGAAGCGAAAGTGACGGTACCTGCAGAAAAAGCGCCGGCTAACTACGTGCCAGCAGCCGCGGTAATACGTAGGGCGCAAGCGTTATCCGGAATTATTGGGCGTAAAGAGCTCGTAGGCGGTTTGTCGCGTCTGCTGTGAAATCCCGAGGCTCAACCTCGGGCCTGCAGTGGGTACGGGCAGACTAGAGTGCGGTAGGGGAGATTGGAATTCCTGGTGTAGCGGTGGAATGCGCAGATATCAGGAGGAACACCGATGGCGAAGGCAGATCTCTGGGCCGTAACTGACGCTGAGGAGCGAAAGGGTGGGGAGCAAACAGGCTTAGATACCCTGGTAGTCCACCCCGTAAACGTTGGGAACTAGTTGTGGGGTCCATTCCACGGATTCCGTGACGCAGCTAACGCATTAAGTTCCCCGCCTGGGGAGTACGGCCGCAAGGCTAAAACTCAAAGGAATTGACGGGGACCCGCACAAGCGGCGGAGCATGCGGATTAATTCGATGCAACGCGAAGAACCTTACCAAGGCTTGACATATACGAGAACGGGCCAGAAATGGTCAACTCTTTGGACACTCGTAAACAGGTGGTGCATGGTTGTCGTCAGCTCGTGTCGTGAGATGTTGGGTTAAGTCCCGCAACGAGCGCAACCCTCGTTCTATGTTGCCAGCACGTAATGGTGGGAACTCATGGGATACTGCCGGGGTCAACTCGGAGGAAGGTGGGGATGACGTCAAATCATCATGCCCCTTATGTCTTGGGCTTCACGCATGCTACAATGGCCGGTACAAAGGGCTGCAATACCGCGAGGTGGAGCGAATCCCAAAAAGCCGGTCCCAGTTCGGATTGAGGTCTGCAACTCGACCTCATGAAGTCGGAGTCGCTAGTAATCGCAGATCAGCAACGCTGCGGTGAATACGTTCCCGGGTCTTGTACACACCGCCCGTCAAGTCATGAAAGTCGGTAACACCTGAAGCCGGTGGCCTAACCCTTGTGGAGGGAGCCGTCGAAGGTGGGATCGGTAATTAGGACTAAGTCGTAACAAGGTAGCCGTACCGGAAGGTGCGGCTGGATCACCTCCTTTCTAAGGAGCATCTGACACCTTCGGGTGTCCAGAACCCAGATCGAAGGCGTACGTTCTTCGCTGGGAGCTCATGGGTGGAACATTTGACATGACATCGAGATCTGATCTCGGAGCTAGTACGCCGCTTGCGGTTGGAAGGTTCTGGGTGAGGGGGTCGGTGTCTGCACGCTGTTGGGTCCTGAGGGACCGGATGCGCACTGGCCTTTGGGTCGAGTGCACAGTCGGTTACTCTGGGCCTTTTGTCGTTTCCCCGGTTGGGGTTGCGTCAAGGGGCACCGCCCGTACTTTGAGAACTACACAGTGGACGCGAGCATCTTGCAACGGCCTTCGGGTTGTTGCACAAGATGATCTTAAAGATCATTAGTCAATTTCAGATTCCATCTTCGGATGGGGTCGAGTTTTTGATTCAAACTCATGTGATTTCAAGTCTTTAAGAGCAAACGGTGGATGCCTTGGCATCTGGAGCCGAAGAAGGACGTAGCAATCTGCGATAAGCCTCGGGGAACTGATAAGCAAGTTTTGATCCGAGGGTGTCCGAATGGGGAAACCCCGCTGGGCGGCGTGCCGACCTAGTGACTCCCGCCTGAATATATAGGGCGGGTAGAGGGAACGTGGGGAAGTGAAACATCTCAGTACCCACAGGAAGAGAAAGCAACCGCGATTCCGTTAGTAGTGGCGAGCGAAACCGGAACAGGCTAAACCTAGCGTGTGTGATAGCCGGCAGGCGTTGCACGTTGGGGGTTGTGGGACTTTTCAGTCATCTCTGCCGAGGTGGCGGCGTTACAAGAAGGTATAGACGAACGGTCTTGAAAGGCCGGTCATAGAGGGTGCCAACCCCGTAGTCGAAATGCCTTGCTTGGCGCGAAGAGTATCCCAAGTAGCACGGGGCCCGTGAAATCCCGTGTGAATCTGTCAGGACCACCTGATAAGCCTAAATACTCCCAGATGACCGATAGCGGACAAGTACCGTGAGGGAAAGGTGAAAAGTACCCCGGGAGGGGAGTGAAATAGTACCTGAAACCGTTTGCTTACAAACCGTTGGAGCCTCCTTAGTAGGGGTGACAGCGTGCCTTTTGAAGAATGAGCCTGCGAGTTAGCGATATGTGGCGAGGTTAACCCGTGTGGGGTAGCCGTAGCGAAAGCGAGTCTGAATAGGGCGATTCAGTCGCATGTCCTAGACCCGAAGCGAAGTGATCTATCCATGGCCAGGTTGAAGCGACGGTAAGACGTCGTGGAGGACCGAACCCACTTAGGTTGAAAACTGAGGGGATGAGCTGTGGATAGGGGTGAAAGGCCAATCAAACTTCGTGATAGCTGGTTCTCTCCGAAATGCATTTAGGTGCAGCGTTGCGTGTTTCTTGCCGGAGGTAGAGCTACTGGATGGCCGATGGGCCCTACAAGGTTACTGACGTCAGCCAAACTCCGAATGCCGGTAAGTGAGAGCGCAGCAGTGAGACTGTGGGGGATAAGCTTCATAGTCGAGAGGGAAACAACCCAGACCACCAACTAAGGTCCCAAAGCGCGTGCTAAGTGGGAAAGGATGTGGAGTTGCCTTGACAACCAGGAGGTTGGCTTAGAAGCAGCCACCCTTGAAAGAGTGCGTAATAGCTCACTGGTCAAGTGATTCCGCGCCGACAATGTAACGGGGCTCAAGCACGCCACCGAAGTTGTGGCATTGACATTATTGGTAGGCCTTCGTGGTCCAGCCGTGTTGATGGGTAGGAGAGCGTCGTGTGGCCAGCGAAGCGGCGGTGTAAACCAGCCGTGGAGGCTACACGAGTGAGAATGCAGGCATGAGTAGCGAATGACGTGTGAGAAACACGTCCTCCGAAAGACCAAGGGTTCCAGGGTCAAGCTAATCTTCCCTGGGTAAGTCGGGACCTAAGGCGAGGCCGACAGGCGTAGTCGATGGACAACGGGTTGATATTCCCGTACCGGCGAAGAACCGCCCAAGCTAATCCAGTAGTGCTAAGTGTCTGAATCCCAGTGACTGATCCCTTCGGGGTGACGCTCTGGGCCTAGCGCACGACCCCATTCTGGTGCGGTTAGCGTATTAACAGGTGTGACGCAGGAAGGTAGTCCAAGCCAGGCGATGGTTGTCCTGGTGCAAGTGCGTAGGCCGAACGGTAGGCAAATCCGCCGTTCACATAGGCTGAGACACGATGCGGATAAAAAGTGGATGATCCTATGCTGCCAAGAAAAGCATCGACGCGAGGTTCTAGCCGCCCGTACCCCAAACCGACTCAGGTGGTCAGGTAGAGAATACCAAGGAGATCGAGAGAATCGTGGTTAAGGAACTCGGCAAAATGCCCCCGTAACTTCGGGAGAAGGGGGGCCATCCACTTATACGGACTTGCTCCGAAAAGGGTGTGGTGGCCGCAGAGACTAGTGGGTAGCGACTGTTTACTAAAAACACAGGTCCGTGCCAAGTCGCAAGACGATGTATACGGACTGACGCCTGCCCGGTGCTGGAAGGTTAAGAGGACCGGTTAGCCGCAAGGCGAAGCTGAGAATTTAAGCCCCAGTAAACGGCGGTGGTAACTATAACCATCCTAAGGTAGCGAAATTCCTTGTCGGGTAAGTTCCGACCTGCACGAATGGCGTAACGACTTCCCAACTGTCTCAACCGCGAACTCGGCGAAATTGCATTACGAGTAAAGATGCTCGTTACGCGCAGCAGGACGGAAAGACCCCGTGACCTTTACTACAGCTTGGTATTGGTGTTCGGTGTGGCTTGTGTAGGATAGGTGGGAGACTTTGAAGCATGGACGCCAGTTCGTGTGGAGTCATTGTTGAAATACCACTCTGGTCACTCTGGATATCTAACTTCGAACCGTAATCCGGTTCAGGGACAGTGCCTGGTGGGTAGTTTAACTGGGGCGGTTGCCTCCCAAAAAGTAACGGAGGCGCCCAAAGGTTCCCTCAACCTGGTTGGCAATCAGGTGTCGAGTGTAAGTGCACAAGGGAGCTTGACTGTGAGACTGACAGGTCGAGCAGGGACGAAAGTCGGGACTAGTGATCCGGCAGTGGCTTGTGGAAGCGCTGTCGCTCAACGGATAAAAGGTACCTCGGGGATAACAGGCTGATCTTGCCCAAGAGTCCATATCGACGGCATGGTTTGGCACCTCGATGTCGGCTCGTCGCATCCTGGGGCTGGAGTAGGTCCCAAGGGTTGGGCTGTTCGCCCATTAAAGCGGTACGCGAGCTGGGTTTAGAACGTCGTGAGACAGTTCGGTCCCTATCCGCTGCGCGCGTAGGAAATTTGAGAGGATCTGACCCTAGTACGAGAGGACCGGGTTGGACGAACCTCTGGTGTGTCAGTTGTTCCGCCAGGAGCACCGCTGATTAGCTACGTTCGGGATGGATAACCGCTGAAAGCATCTAAGCGGGAAGCCGGCCTCAAGATGAGATTTCCATACCTTCGGGTGAGAGGCTCCCAGCCAGACTACTGGGTTGATAGGCCAGATGTGGAAGTGCAGCAATGCATGCAGCTGACTGGTACTAATAAGCCGATGACTTGATAACACACCGTTTGTTGGTGCTACGCGTCCACTGAGTGGTTCTCGATGTACGGTCGAGAACCGCATGACAATGACTTTGTTATGTGTTTGATTGAAACATCAATAGTGTTTCGGCGGCCATAGCGTGAGGGAAACGCCCGGTTACATTCCGAACCCGGAAGCTAAGCCTCACAGCGCCGATGGTACTGCAGGGGGGACCCTGTGGGAGAGTAGGACACCGCCGGACTTCTTTTAAGCAAATGGCCACCCATCGATGGGTGGCCATTTTGCGTTTACAACGAAAACAGGGAGCATCATGCCGGAAGACGAAGAGCGCCGTCCGCGTCGCGACAACGACAGTGGATCGCGCAACCAGCGTCCTTCCGGAGGCCGTCCCGCACAGAATCGCGATGGCGCCCCTCGTCGCGATGGCGACAACCGCTCCGGCGACCGCGCACCGCGTCGCGAGGGTGGCGGCTACAACCGTGACTCTGCTCCGCGTCGCGAGGGTGGTTACAACCGTGATTCTGCTCCTCGTCGTGAGGGCGGCGGTTACAACCGCGATTCCGCTCCGCGTCGCGAGGGTGGCGGTTACAACCGCGATTCCGCTCCGCGTCGCGAGGGCGGTTACAACCGTGACTCCGCTCCGCGTCGCGAGGGCGGTTACAACCGCGACTCCGCGCCTCGCCGCGATGGCGACAACCGCACCGGCGACCGCGCTCCTCGTCGTGAGGGTGGTTACAACCGCGATTCTGCTCCGCGTCGTGAGGGTGGTTACAACCGCGATTCTGCTCCTCGTCGCGAGGGCGGTTACAACCGCGACTCCGCTCCGCGTCGCGAGGGCGGTTACAACCGCGACTCCGCGCCTCGCCGCGATGGCGACAACCGCACCGGCGACCGAGGTCCCCGTCGTGAGGGTGGCGGGTACAACCGGGACTCCGCACCGCGTCGTGAGGGTGGCGGGTACAACCGGGACTCCGCTCCGCGTCGTGAGGGTGGCGGGTACAACCGGGACTCCGCACCGCGTCGTGAGGGTGGCGGGTACAACCGGGACTCCGCTCCGCGTCGTGAGGGTGGCGGGTACAACCGGGACTCCGCACCGCGTCGTGAGGGTGGCGGGTACAACCGGGACTCCGCACCGCGTCGTGAGGGTGGCGGGTACAACCGCGATTCCGCTCCGCGTCGTGAGGGTGGCGGCTACAACCGCGACTCCGCGCCTCG
Organism: Microbacterium sp. LWH11-1.2; assembly: GCF_038397745.1. NCBI lineage: Bacteria > Bacillati > Actinomycetota > Actinomycetes > Micrococcales > Microbacteriaceae > Microbacterium > Microbacterium sp. LWH11-1.2. The sequence continues at coordinate 2,608,113 of NZ_CP151636.1, forward strand.
CCGCGATGGCGACCGCACCGGTGACCGCGCCCCGCGTCGCGAGGGCGGTTACAACCGCGACTCCGCACCGCGTCGCGACTCCGGCTCCGACCGTGACCGCGGTCGTTCGTTCCCGCAGCGCGGGGGCTCGGGGCGCGAGCGTCCGATCCAGGCTGCCGACGAGCGTCCGCGCTTCAACGACCCGCACATCCCGGACGAGATCACGGCTCGCGACCTCCACACCTCGGCGCGCAATGAGCTCAAGACGCTGAGCAAGGAGAACGCGGACCTCGTGGCCCGTCATCTCGCGATGGCCTCGCAGCTCATCGATGAGGACCCGGCGCTGGCTCACGAGCACGCGCTGGCGGCGTCGCGTCGTGCGGGTCGTATCGCGATCGTCCGCGAGACCCTCGGCATCACGGCGTACGCGACCGAGGACTTCGCTCTCGCGCTGCGCGAGCTGCGGACGTACCGCCGCATCTCCGGCAAGGACGATCAGATCGCCCTCATGGTCGACAGCGAACGCGGCATCGGGCGTCCGGACCGCGCGCTCGAGACCGGTCGCGCCGTCGACCGCAGCGCGCTCACAACCCCGGTGCGGGTCGCACTCGCGATCGCGATGTCCGGGGCCCGCCTCGATCAGGGCGACCTCGAGCTCGCGCTGGGTGAGCTCGAGATCCCTGAACTCGACCCCGATCGCGCCTTCGAGTGGAGCCCGGCGCTGTTCGCCGCTCGTGCCGCGGTGCTGGAGGATCTCGGACGCGAGGAGGAAGCGGCCTTCTGGGCGCATCGCGCTGATGTCGCGGCCGAAGCCCTCGGCGTCGATGAAGCCGGCGATGAGGAGCTCATCGTCGAAGACGGTCTCATCGAAGGCGACTTCGACGATGACGAGATCGCCACGACCGCTGATGTCGATGCTGCCGCTGAGTCCGCAGCTGACGAGTCCGCCGCAGAAGACTCTGCGGAAGACTCTGCAGAAGACTCCGCCGTCGACGAGCCTGCGGCCGATGAGCCCGCAACCGACGAGCCGACCGTCGAGGACGAGGTCCGCGAACTCCTGGGAGAGGACGACGCTGCTGACGGCTCTGACGCCGCCGCCCCCGCCGACGACAAGGCTCAGGGCTCGGAGCAGGAGGCGTAGTGGCGCTGTTCTCCCGGAAGCGACCGGTCGCGTCCACTCCGCTCGACGGCGTCGACACCGTGCTGGCCGATCTGGACGGCGTGGTCTACGCCGGCCCGGGCGCGCTGCCGTTCGCGGTCGACAGCCTGAACCGGGCGGGGGAGTCCGCACGACTCGGCTACATCACCAACAACGCCGCCCGCACCGATGCGTCCGTCGCGGCTCACCTGAGCAGCCTCGGCCTCGAGGTGGCGGCATCCGACGTCGTGACGAGTCCGCAGGCTGCGATGCGCCTGCTCGCGGGTATCCTCCCGGCACCCGCCACGATCCTCGTGGTCGGCGGCGACGGTCTGGTCGACGAGGTCACGAAGGCCGGCTACACGGTCACCCGCAGCGCCGAGGACTCGCCTGCCGCGGTCGTGCAGGGCTTCGCTCCCGACGTCGCCTGGACGGACCTTGCAGAGGCCGCGTTCGCCCTCAAGCTTCCGGAAGAAGAGGGCGGCATCCCCTGGATCGCCACGAACACCGACTGGACGATTCCGCGAGAGCGCGGTGTCGCCCCCGGTAACGGCACCCTGGTGTCCGCCGTGCACACCGCGATCGGACGCCTGGCGACCGTCGCGGGCAAGCCGGAGGCTCCGATCTTCGAAGAGGCCCTCGCGCGTTTCGGCGCGCAGAAGGCGCTGTTCATCGGCGACCGCCTCGACACCGACATCATGGGAGCGAGCCGTGTCGGCATCGACTCGGTGCTGGTGCTCACCGGCATCGATCGTCCGAAGCACGTGCTGGCAGCGCCCGAAGGCTCGCGTCCCACCTACATCCTCGGCGACCTGCGGGAGCTGCATGAGCCGTACCCCGAGGCGATCGAGAAGGACGGCGTCTTCCAGGTGAACGGAGCCGCTGTGCGGGTCTCGGGAGCCGACGTCGAGATCGTCGCCGACTCGGGCGTGCAGATCGACCTGCTCCGCGCAGGTGCCGCAGCGATCTGGGCATCCGGTACACCGGTGTTCGTCCTCCGCGTGCCGGAGCGCCTCTACGACGATCCGTTCCACCGACCCTGATCGACGGACGCCGTGGCTCCGTCGTCCGTCCGCCGTGCCGCGTACAGTAGGACCGTGAGCGATGAGACGACGAGCGCGCCGACCGACGGTCTGTGGAGTCGCCTGCGCCTGATCGAGGGGCAGCCGCTGCCCGCGCGTGCGGATGCCTATTCGGCCCTGCACGACGAGCTGTCACGCCGTCTCGAGACCGGCGCGAAGCTCGACCAACGGGAGACCCCGGGATCCCGATGACGCGACTCGACGCCGCCCTCGCCGCCCGAGGACTCGCCCGTTCGCGCAGCCACGCCGCCACCCTCATCTCCGAGGGGCTCGTGAGCGTCGATGGCCGACCGGTCGTGAAGTCCTCGACGCCGGTGCCGGACACCGCCGAGATCACGATCGCCGGCTCGGATCACTACGTGGGTCGCGCCGCGCACAAGCTCATCGCCGGCCTCGACGGCTTCGCGGTCCCCGTCGAGGGGAGGCTGGCGCTCGACATGGGCGCCTCGACCGGCGGATTCACCCAGGTGCTGCGTGAGCGCGGCGCCCGACGAGTGCTCGCGGTCGACGTGGGGCACGGCCAGCTGGCGCCGTCGATCGCGGCCGACGACGGCGTGGTGGCGGTCGAGGGATACAACGTTCGCCACATGACGCCCGAGAACCTCGCCGAGACGACGGGCGAGCGCGATCTCCCGGAGCTCCTCGTCGGCGACCTCTCCTTCATCTCCCTCGAGCTCGTGCTGCCGGCGGTCGCCGGCGTGGCCGCACCGGGGTCCGACATCCTGCTCCTCGTGAAGCCGCAGTTCGAGGTCGGCCGCACCGCCGTGCGCGGCGGTCTGGTGACCGACCCCGCCACCCGCGCGGATGCCGTCGCACGCACCGTATGGAGTGCCTGGGACGTCGGTCTCGGCATGCTCGGCATCCTTCCCTCCCCGATCCTCGGCACGCACGGCAACGCGGAATATCTCGTGCACCTCGCGCCGGGACGCGGCAGCAATCCGACAGAATGGTTGGACAGCATCAATCGACTGGCAGGGGGACGATGAACGAGCGCAGGATCCTGGTCGTCGCCCATGCCGGCCGCGTCGAGACCGTGGAGGCCGCCCGTCGCGTGATCGACGCGCTGCGCGGGGCAGGAGCCCGACCGTTCCTCGCGGCTGACGACCACGCCGCGCTGACCGCGGTCGACGGGTTCTTCGCCGACGTCGACGTGCTCGACGGGTCGTCGGAGTCCGCCGACCTCGAGCTCGCGATCGTGTTGGGCGGCGACGGAACGATCCTGCGGGCAGCTGAGCTCGTCCGCGACAGCGGTGCGCCGGTGCTCGGCATCAACATGGGCCACGTCGGCTTCCTCGCCGAGATCGATCGCGATGACATGGATGACGCGGTGCGCCGCGTGATCGACCGCGACTACGAGGTCGAGGAGCGTCTCGCCCTGTCGGTGCGGGTGAAGGACGCGGCGGGCGCCGTCGTCTACGACACCTGGGCGCTGAACGAGGCGACGGTCGAGAAGGCCAGCCGAGAGCGGATGATCGAGGTCGTGCTCGAGATCGACGGTCGCCCGCTGTCGAGCTTCGCGTGCGACGGCATGGTGGTCTCGACGCCGACCGGATCCACCGCCTACAACTTCTCCGCCGGCGGGCCGGTGATCTGGCCGAGCGTCGAGGCGATCGCCGTCGTGCCCCTGTCGGCGCACGCGCTGTTCGCCAAGCCGCTGGTCGTCAGCCCCGACGCCGCTGTCGCGATCGAGATGCTGGAGCGCACCGACGGCTCCGGCATCCTGTGGTGCGACGGCCGGCGTTCGCACGATCTGCCTCCGGGTGCCCGCGTCGTCGTCCGTCGGTCTTCGCGTCCGGTTCGCCTGGCACGCCTGCACCACGCAGCCTTCACCGATCGGCTCGTGCGCAAGTTCCGTCTGCCCGTCGAAGGATGGCGCGGGCAGGAGCCGGGGAAGACGCCATGATCGAGGAGATGCGGATGCAGGGCCTCGGCGTGATCGCCGATGCCGTACTGCCCCTCGGCCCCGGCTTCACAGCCATCACGGGCGAGACGGGCGCCGGCAAGACGATGGTGGTCACCGGCCTCGGACTGCTGCTCGGTCAGCGTGCCGATTCCGGTGCCGTGCGCGCCGGCGCCGCGCAGGCCTCGGTCGCCGGAGTCTGGATCGTTCCCGAGAAGGGCGACGTCGCCGACATCGTGACGGATGCCGGAGGCGAGCTCGAACCCGCCGGCGCCGACCTCGCGGAACTCTACGTGTCCCGCACCCTGAGCGCCGAGGGTCGCAGCCGCGCCAGCGTCGGTGGTCGTGCGGCCCCCGCGGGAGTGCTGTCGGCTCTCGCCGAAGAGCTCGTGGTCGTTCACGGACAGTCCGAGCAGCTCCGCCTGCGCTCGGCCGCCGCGCAGCGCGACGCCCTCGACCGCTTCGGTGGCGCCCCCGTCGCGACGGCTCTCGCGGCGTACTCGGCATCCTTCTCCCGCTGGCGGACTCTCGACGCCGAGATCACCGAGATCTCCGAGAACCGCGATCGCCGCGCCGAGGAGGCCGCGCGCCTCCGCGAGGCCCTCGCCCTCATCGAGGCCACGGCCCCGGAGCCGGGGGAGGACCAGGAGCTGAGCGAACGCGCCGAACGCCTCGCCAACTCCGAGGAGCTGCGCCTCGCGGCATCCCTCGCGCACGGCGCGCTGTCGAGCGAGGAGGGTGAGCCGGATGCCTCCGGCCTCGTCGCCGAGGCCCGCCGGCTGCTCGAGCGCGTCTCCGACTCGAAGCTCACCCAGATCGCCGAGGGCATCGCCGACATCGGCTATCGGATCGCGGATGCGGCCGGCCAGCTCTCCGCGTACCTCGCGGATCTCGACGAGTCGGGTCCGCACGAACTCGCCGCGGTCGAGGAACGTCGTGCCGCCCTGGGAACGCTGGTCCGCGCGCACGGCTCGCTCGACGAGGCCCTCGAGGTCTGGCGGACCGGGTCCGCCCGTCTCGCCGAGCTCGACGACGACGGCGAGCGGATCGAGCGGCTCACCGAGGAACGGGATGCGGTGCGTGCCGAGCTCGATGCGCATGCCGCCGCGCTGACCACGGAGCGTGCGTCTGCCGCGACGCGTCTGGGCGCCGCGGTCACGGAGGAGCTGCATGCCCTCGCGATGCCGGATGCTCGTCTCGAGGTGGCCGTCACGGAAGGTGCAGAGAGCACGCACGGCCGCGACGACGTCGCGATCCTGCTCGCGCCGCATCCGGGTGCCGAACCCCGCTCGGTGGGAAAGGGCGCCTCCGGGGGAGAACTCTCCCGCGTGATGCTGGCGATCGAGGTCGTCATCGCCGGGACCGACCCGGTGCCGACCTTCGTGTTCGACGAGGTCGACGCGGGCATCGGTGGCGCAGCCGCGATCGAGGTGGGTCGACGACTCGCCCGGCTTGCAGAGAAGTCGCAGGTCATCGCGGTCACGCATCTCGCGCAGGTCGCGGCCTTCGCGAACAATCACCTGTCCGTCGTGAAGTCCAACGACGGAGCCGTCACCGCCTCCAGCGTGCGGCTTCTGGAGGGCGAGGAGCGGGAGGCCGAGATGGCCCGCCTGCTGTCGGGACTCGCCGATTCGGACGCCGCTCTGACCCACGCCCGAGAACTTCTCAGCCTCGGCGCCCCTGCTGCCTGATAGGATCGAAGCCCGTGATGAACTCTTCTTCTGCGGGGCCCAAGAACGACACGACCAAGCACATCTTTGTGACAGGTGGTGTCGTTTCGTCTTTGGGCAAGGGGCTCACGGCTGCCAGCCTGGGCAACCTCCTCACCGCTCGCGGACTGCGCGTCGTGATGCAGAAGCTCGACCCGTACCTGAACGTCGATCCGGGCACGATGAACCCCTTCCAGCACGGCGAGGTCTTCGTGACCGACGACGGCGCCGAGACCGACCTCGACATCGGCCACTACGAGCGGTTCCTCGACATCAACCTGTCGCAGGCAGCCAACGTGACGACGGGCCAGATCTACTCGCAGGTCATCGCGCGCGAGCGCCGGGGCGAGTACCTCGGCGACACCGTGCAGGTCATCCCGCACATCACCGACGAGATCAAGCGCCGCATGCGCCTGCAGGCTCACGAGGAGCCGCGTCCTGACGTGATCATCACCGAGGTCGGCGGCACGGTCGGCGACATCGAGTCGCAGCCGTTCCTCGAGGCCGCCCGCCAGCTCCGTCACGAGCTCGGCCGCGACAGCGTGTTCTTCGTGCACGTCTCGCTGGTGCCCTTCATGGGGGCGTCGGGGGAGCAGAAGACCAAGCCCACCCAGCACTCGGTCGCGGCCCTCCGCCAGGTCGGCATCCAGCCGGACGCCCTGGTGCTCCGCAGCGACCGTCCGGTCAGCGCGAGCAACCGCAACAAGATCGCGCTCATGTGCGACGTCGACGTCGAGGGCGTCATCAACACCGTCGACCTGCCGAGCATCTACGACATCCCGTCGACGCTCAACGACCAGGGGCTGGACTCGTACATCGTGCGTCGTCTCGGTCTCGACCAGAAGGCCGCGGAAGAGGTCGACTGGACGCGCTGGAGCAAGGTGCTGCACGCTGTGCACAACCCCAAGCACGAGGTCACGATCGGCCTCGTCGGCAAGTACATCGACCTGCCTGACGCCTACCTCTCGGTCACCGAAGCCCTCAAGGCGGGTGGATTCGCGCAGGAGACCAAGGTCAACATCCGCTGGATCCCCTCGGACCTCTGCGAGACGCCCGAGGGCGCCCAGGAGCAGCTGGCACAGGTCGACGGCATCTGCGTGCCCGGCGGCTTCGGCATCCGTGGCATCGAAGGCAAGCTGGGGGCGCTGAAGTTCGCCCGCGAACAGGGCATCCCGACGCTCGGCCTCTGCCTCGGCCTGCAGTGCATGGTGATCGAGTACGCACGCGACGTGGCCGGCATCGCCGGAGCATCGTCGAGCGAGTTCGACCCGGAGACCACGGAGCCCGTGATCGCGACGATGGCCGAGCAGATCGAGATCCTCGACGGCGGCGACCTGGGCGGCACGATGCGCCTCGGCCTGTACCAGGCGGCCCTCGCCGATGGTTCACTCGCCCGTGAGCTCTACGGTGCCCCTGAGGCCTCGGAGCGGCACCGTCACCGCTACGAGGTGAACAACGCGTACCGCGACCGTCTCTCCGACGCGGGTCTGGTGTTCTCCGGCCTCAACCCGGAACTCGACCTCGTCGAGTACGTCGAGCTGCCGCGCGACGTGCACCCGTACTACATCGCGACGCAGGCGCACCCCGAGCTGCGCTCGCGTCCGACCGACCCGCACCCGCTGTTCCGCGGACTGGTGGGCGCCGCGATCGAGCGTCACCGCGCCAGCGAGCTGTTCGACGTCAGCGCCGATGACTGATTCGGCGCCGATGACTGACGCGACCGGAGAGCTCCGCGACGAGCCGTTCTCTCCGGAGGTGCTCACGAGCGACCTCGTCTACGAGGGCAGGGTCTGGGACGTGCGCTCCGACCGCGTGCGGTACGGCGACGGCGAGATGGTGCGGCAGTACGTCGCGCACACGGGTGCCGTGGCGATCCTCGCGCTGGACGACGAGGGCCGCGTCCTGCTGATCCAGCAGTACCGGCATCCGATCCGTCACCGTGACTGGGAGCTGCCGGCCGGCCTTCTCGACGTCGCCGGCGAGGAGCCGCTCGAGGCCGCGAAGCGCGAGCTCGCCGAGGAGGCCGACCTGGTCGCGGCGCACTGGGAACCGCTCGTGTCGTCGTGGACCACGCCGGGCGGCAACGACGAGATGATCCACATCTTCCTCGCGACGGGTATCTCGGCCGCCGAGTCCGCGCACGACCGCGAGGACGAAGAGGCCGACATCCGCGTCGAGTGGGTGCCCCTCTCGGACGCGGTCGACGCCGTCCTCGCCGGGCGCATGCGCAACGGCATCCTCTCGATCGGAGTGCTCGCGGCGGCGCAGAGGCTGCGCGATCGGCTCTGAGGATGCTGCTTCCTCGCGCTCTCGACCTCTACCTGCGACACGTCACGATCGAGCGCGGTCTGAGTGCGCACACCATCGCGGCCTACCGACGAGACCTGGACGGGTACCGGGAATGGCTGGAGGCCGACGGCATCGGCGACACCGCCGACATCACCCCGGCCGTGATCGGCCGCTTCATCACGGAGCGATCGTCGGCTGAGCCGCCGCCCGCGTCGACCAGCCTCGCCCGGCTGCAGTCGTCGGTGCGGGGCTGGCATCGCTTTCTCGCGAGGGAGGGCATCGAGGCCGATGACCCGAGCGGGAGGCTCCGTCCTCCGAAGGCTCCGCGTCGGCTTCCGAAGGCGCTGACGATCGACCAGGTCGAGCGCCTGCTCGCCGCGCCGTCGCCGGAGGATCCCGTCGGCATCCGGGACCGCGCCCTTCTCGAGCTCCTGTACGCGACCGGCGCCCGCGTGTCGGAGGCGATCGGGCTCGACGTCGACGACCTCGCCCACGGCGATGTGCTGCGGCTGCGCGGCAAGGGGTCGAAGGAGCGGATCGTGCCGATCGGGTCGTTCGCGCGCGACGCTGCGGACGCCTACCTGACCAGGGTGCGCCCGGGGCTCGCCGCCAAGGGACGGGCGTCGTCGCGCCTGTTCCTCGGTGCGCGAGGGGCGCCCCTGTCCCGACAGAGCGCGTGGCTGATCATCCGTGCCGCCGCCGAGGCCGCCCAGATCACGAGCGAGGTCTCACCGCACACGCTGCGGCACTCCTTCGCGACGCACCTGCTGCAGGGCGGCGCCGACGTGCGCGTGGTGCAGGAGCTCCTCGGGCACGCGTCGGTCGCGACGACGCAGATCTACACCCACGTGTCGGTCGACACGCTGCGCGACATCTACGCGACCTCTCATCCCCGGGCCCGCTGAGGCGCTGTGCCGCGTGCCGGGAGGCCGCAGAACAGGGCGGCCGCTAGAATCGACCAAGCACGAAGGAGCAGGAGAACCGGTGGTTGAGAAAGCGGCGAAGTCCAGGGCGAAGGCACAGAAGGCCGACGAGACCCCCATGGGACCCACCGGCCGTCCGTATCACGGGTTCGCCACGCCCGAGCCGCTGAAGTCGCACGGTCCGGCGCGCATCATCGCACTGTGCAATCAGAAGGGCGGCGTCGGCAAGACGACGACCACCATCAACCTCGCCGCGGCTCTCGCCGAGTACGGTCGCAAGGTGCTCGCGGTCGACTTCGATCCGCAGGGCGCGCTCTCGGCCGGTCTCGGCATCCAGACGCACGACGTCCCCACGATCTACGACCTGCTGCTCGACACGAAGCGCGATGCGCACGACGCGATCGTCCACTCGGGCGTCGAGGGTCTCGACGTCATGCCGGCGAACATCGACCTCTCTGCTGCCGAGGTGCATCTCGTCAACGAGGTGGCTCGCGAGACGATCCTCGCCCGAGTGCTCCGCCAGGTCGCGGGGGAGTACGACGTCATCCTCATCGACTGCCAGCCGTCTCTCGGACTGCTCACCGTGAACGCGCTCACGGCGGCGCACGGTGTGATCATCCCGCTCGAGTGCGAGTTCTTCGCCCTGCGCGGGGTCGCGCTGCTGATCGAGACCATCGACAAGGTCCGTGACCGCCTGAACCCGTCGATCACGATGGACGGGCTCCTGGCGACGATGTACGACGCCCGCACGCTGCACTCCCGCGAGGTGCTCGAGCGCGTCGTGGAGACGTTCGGCGACGACGTGCTGGAGACCGTGATCGGCCGCACCGTGAAGTTCCCGGATGCCTCGGTCTCAGGTGTGCCCATCACCGAGTTCGCTCCGGAGCACGCCGCCGCCCAGGCGTACCTGCGGCTGGCCCGGGAGCTGGTCGCCCGTGGCGCCGTCGCCTGACGAGAGCTCTGACCGGGCGGACGAGATCGCGGATCCCGCCGAGGGATTCCGTGTCTCGCTGTCGAACTTCGACGGCCCCTTCGATCTGCTGCTGAACCTCATCTCCAAGCACGAGATGGACATCACCGAGGTGTCGCTGAGCGCGGTCACCAACGAGTTCATCGCCTACCTGAGCCAGCTCGACGACGACGAGGAGCTCGATCAGGCATCCGAATTCCTGGTGGTCGCCGCCACGCTGCTCGACATGAAGGTCGCCGGCCTCCTGCCGCAGGGCGAACTGGTCGATGCCGAGGCGGTGGCGCTGCTCGAGGCGCGCGACCTGCTGTTCGCCCGCCTGCTGCAGTACCGGGCCTTCAAGGAGGTCTCGACATGGTTCTCCCGCTGCCTGCAGCGCGAGGACCGCCGGCATGTGCGCGCGGTGCGCCTCGACGAGAAGCACCGCCGTCAGACACCCGAGCTCGTGTGGTCGCTCACGGTCGACGACTTCGCCGCCCTCGCGCTCCTGGCCTTCGCGCCGAAGGAGATCCCGCACGTCGGACTCGATCATCTGCACGCGCCGCTGATCAGCATCCGCGAGCAGGCGGCGATCGTCGTGACGCTGCTGCGCGGCACGGAGTCGGTCAGCTTCCGCGAGCTCGTCGCCGGAGTCACCGAGCCGGGCATCGTCGTCGCGCGCTTCATCTCCGTGCTGGAGCTGTACCGCCATGCGGCTCTGTCCTTCGAACAACTGGAACCGCTCGGCGAGCTCACGCTCCGCTGGGCAGCCGACGCCTGGTCGGATGAGACGCTGGCGACCCTGGGAGCCGACTATGACCGATGACACCTCCACGACGGACTCCGCGGTCGAGGAGACCGTCCGCGACACCCCGCTCTCCGAGCGCATCGAGGCGATCCTGCTGATCGTGGACGAGCCGATCGGCCTGATGGCGCTGGCCGCCGCCGTCGGATCACCGGTGCCCGCCGTCCGGCAGACGCTCGAGACGCTCGTCGACGACTACGACGGGCGAGGGCACGGCCCGCGCCGCGGATTCGAGCTGCGCGAGGTCGGCGGAGGCTGGCGGCTCTACGTGCGCGAGGACCATGACGGCCTCGTCGCCGAGTTCATCGGCGGGCAGGCGCCGGCCCGTCTGTCGCAGGCGGCGCTCGAGACCCTCGCCGTGATCGCCTACAAGCAGCCCGTGACGCGCAGCCAGGTCGCCTCGATCCGCGCGGTGAACGTGGACTCCGTGGTGCGCACCCTGCTCGCCCGCGGTCTCATCACCGAGCTGTTCGCCGACTCCGAGACCGGAGCGATCAACTACGGCACCTCCGACGCGCTCCTGCAGCACCTGGGCATCAACTCGCTCGACGAGCTGCCCCCGATCTCTCCGCTGCTCGACGACGGCGCTGACGGCTTCGACGAAGGGACCATCCGATGACGGACATCACCAACGAAGGCGCGCCGGAGGGGGTGCGCCTGCAGAAGGTGCTCGCCGCGGCCGGAGTGGCCTCGCGCCGCGTCGTCGAGAACTACATCACCGAGGGGCGCATCCGCGTCAACGGTGTGGTCGTCGAAGAGCTCGGCCGGAGGATCGACCCGGAGCACGATCTGGTCGACGTCGACGGCACCGCGATCCAGCTCGACGTCTCCAAGCGGTACGTCATGCTCAACAAGCCGACCGGCGTCGTCAGCAGCATGAAGGACGAGAACGGCCGTCCCGACCTCCGTCGTTTCACCGCCGACTACGAGGAGCGCCTGTACAACGTCGGCCGGCTCGACGCCGAGACGAGCGGTCTGCTCATTCTCACCAACGACGGCGGGCTGGCGCATGTGCTGGCCCACCCGTCGTTCGGCGTGACGAAGGTGTACATCGCCAAGGTCGAGGGGACGGTCCTGCCGCAGACGATCTCGAAGCTCACGAAGGGGATCGAGCTCGACGACGGTCCTATCGCGGCCGACAAGGCGCGCCTGCTCGACACGTCGCGCGGTTCGAGCCTGGTCGAGCTCACCCTCCACTCCGGTCGCAACCGCATCGTGCGTCGGATGCTGGCCGCGGTCGGTCACCCGGTCACCGAACTCGTCCGCCGCCAGTTCGGGCCGCTCCACCTGGGAACCCTCCCGGCGGGGAAGACGCGGGAACTGAGTAAAATCGAACTCGGCGCGCTTCTGACCTTGTCGCGCCAGGATTCCGGTGTCGCCGAGGCGCCAGGCGAGCAGCAGGAGAACGAGTGACCGATACGACGAGTGCGCCCACGGCGCGGAAGGCCGGCGTCGTCGCGCCTCGGCTCTCCGGCACCGTCCGCATCGTCGGTGCCGGTCTGCTCGGCGCGAGCGTCGGGCACGCCCTCCGGGCGAAGGGAATCGACGTCGTCCTCACCGACGCCTCACCGGCGCAGCTGCGTCTCGCGGTCGACTACGGCGCCGGTCGTCTCGCCGCCGATGACGACGCGCCTTCCCTCATCGTCGTGGCCGTGCCGCCGGACGTCACCGCCGACGTGATCGAGGCCGAGCTCGCTCGATACCCCGATGCCGTCGTGACGGACGTCGCGAGCGTGAAGCTCGAGCCGTTCCGCACGCTCCAGGCTCGCGGTGTCGACCTCACCCGTTACATCGGCTCGCATCCGCTCGCCGGTCGCGAGCGCGGCGGAGCGATCTCCGCCCGTGCCGACCTCTTCATCGGACGTCCCTGGGTCGTCTGCCGCGATGAGGACACGAAGGCCGCCGATCTCGCGCTCGTCGAGGCGCTCGCGCTGGACGTCGGCGCGATGCCGCTGGAGATGACACCGGAGGAGCATGACCGCTCGGTCGCGCTGACCTCGCACGTGCCCCAGGTCGTCGCCAGTCTTCTCGCCGCCCGCCTCGCCGGTGCCGAAGAGGGAGCTCTGCGCCTTGCCGGCCAGGGCGTCCGCGACACGACCCGCATCGCGGCATCCGCTCCCGAGCTCTGGGTGCAGATCCTCGGCGCGAACGCCGGACCGGTGGTCGAGATCCTCGATGCGCTGGCCGCCGACCTCGGTGAGATCTCCGATGCCCTGCGTGAGCCCGGTGCGCCGGGTGCGCGCCGCGTCGTCGCGGAGACGATCCGCCAGGGCAACGACGGCGTCGACCGGCTCCCCGGCAAGCACGGCCAGAACCGGCGTTTCGAGTCGCTCATCGTGATGATCGACGACACCCCCGGTCAGCTCGGACGCCTCTTCGGCGAACTCGGGGAGCTCGGTGTCAACGTCGAGGACCTGCGTCTCGAGCACTCGCCGGGCGCACAGTTCGGCCTGGCGGAGATCAGCGTCGAGCCGGCGACCCTGCACGGGGCGATCACGGGACTCGAGGAACGCGGATGGCGGATTGCAGGGAATACGAATGACTGACACCTCGCTCTCCTCCACGGACGCCACCAAGTTCATCGCGATCGACGGCCCCGCGGGGTCCGGCAAGTCCAGCGTGTCGAAGGCTGTCGCGCGCAGGCTCGGCTTCGGCTACCTCGATACGGGGTCCGCCTACCGTGCACTCGCCTGGCACGTGCTCGACCGCGGAGCGGACACCTCGGATGCCGACGCGGTGCGAGCCGCGGCATCCGATTTCCCGGTCGCGCTCGGGCTCGACCCCGACGACCGGACCGTGCGGGTCGGCGACGTCGAGGTGACCGAGGCGATCCGCGATCCGCGGGTCTCCGGCGCCGTCAGCGGTGTGGCCAGGGTCGCGGAGGTGCGCGCCCAGGTGAACGAGCTGTTCCGTGCCCTCGTCGCAGACGCCGCGTATCCGGCTGTGGTCGTCGAGGGCCGTGACATCACGACCGTGGTCGCGCCCGACGCCCCCGTGCGGATCCTTCTGACCGCGGCCCCCGAAGTGCGGGCCGCCCGACGTGCCGGCGAACTCGCCGGCGAGAACGCGGATGCCGTCGCCGCAGCGCTGCACAAGCGCGACGCATCCGACAGCGCCGTCGTCGACTTCCTGAACGCCGCAGACGGCGTCGAGGTCGTCGACTCGACGGACCTTGATTTTTCCCAGACCATCGACGCCGTTCTCTCGGTGATCGAGCAACACCGAGGAGCACACCGTGGCTGACGACGAATACGAAGGCGGCCCCGACCAGCTCGCCGAGAAGATGGAGCTGATCGACGAGGAGCTCGCCGAGCAGCGCGCCGAGACGCTCCGCGCAGGTCTGGCGGACTACGAGCTCGACGATGAGGATGCCGCGCTCCTCGCCGGCATCACCATGGGCGAGGACGGGATCATGTTCAGCCCGGCTCTGCCGGTGGTGGCGATCGTCGGTCGACCGAACGTGGGCAAGTCCGCGCTCGTCAACCGCATCCTCGGCCGTCGCGAGGCTGTCGTGGAGGACACCCCCGGTGTCACCCGCGACCGCGTGACCTACAAGGCCGAATGGGCCGACCGCCGGTTCTCGCTCGTCGACACGGGCGGATGGGAGCCGGATGCCCGCGGCATCGACCGCTCGGTGGCCATGCAGGCCGAGGTCGCGATCGACCTCGCCGACATGGTGCTGTTCGTGGTCGACGCGATGGTCGGTGCGACGTCGACCGACGAGCACGTGGTGAAGCTGCTCCGCAAGAGCGGCAAGCCCGTGTTCCTGGTGGCGAACAAGATCGACGACACCCGCCAGGAGCCGGAAGCGGCCGCACTCTGGGCGCTGGGTCTCGGCGAGCCCTACCCGGTGTCGGCCATCCACGGCCGTGGCGTCGCGGACCTTCTCGACGCCGTGCTGAAGAAGCTCCCCGAGATCTCGGCCGTCGCGAAGCAGGAGATCGGAGGACCGCGCCGCGTCGCGATCCTCGGTCGACCGAACGTCGGGAAGTCGTCGCTGCTGAACAAGGCGGCCGGTGAAGAGCGCGTCGTCGTGAACGAGCTGGCCGGAACGACGCGCGACCCCGTCGACGAGGTCGTCGAGCTCGGCGGCAAGATGTGGCGCCTGGTCGACACCGCCGGCATCCGTCGTCGCGTGCACATGGCGCAGGGCGCGGACTTCTACGCGTCGCTGCGCACCTCTGCCGCGCTGGAGAAGGCGGAGGTCGCGGTCGTCGTGCTCGACGTGTCGGAGACGATCAGCGAGCAGGACGTGCGCATCATCGACCTCGTGCTGGAGTCGGGCCGTGCGCTGGTGCTCGCCTTCAACAAATGGGATCGCCTAAACGACGACGACCTCGAGAACGCCGACCGCCGTCGCTATCTCGAGCGCGAGATCGAGCAGGACCTGGCGCATGTCGCTTGGGCACCGCGCGTGAACATCTCGGCGAAGACGGGCCGTCACCTCGACAAGCTCGTCCCCGCGCTGGAGACGGCGCTCGAGAACTGGGATCGTCGCATCCCGACCGGCAAGTTCAACGCCTTCCTCGCCGAGCTCGTCGCCGAGCACCCGCACCCGCTGCGTGGTGGCAAGCAGCCGCGCATCCTGTTCGGCACGCAGGCATCGACGCGTCCGCCGACGTTCGTGCTGTTCACCACGGGCTTCCTCGACCCGGGCTACCGCCGGTTCATCCAGCGTCGCCTGCGCGAGCTGTACTCGTTCGAGGGAACGCCGATCGTCGTCAACATGCGCGTGCGCGAGAAGCGTCAGCGCTGAGCTGTTCCCGCCTGTTGCGCCAGGTGGTGCCGATGCCCGGATGCTGTGAAAGGCTGAGGGGGTGACTGTCGTACCTCCTGCCACCGGTGAGCCGCGTCGCCCCGACGGGCCGCGGAACCCGGGCGATGCCTGGGTGATCGCGGAGTCGGGGGAGAAGTACTGGGGGCGGTTCGGAGCTGCCGGGCTGCTCGCCTTCGATCCCGCCCGCGGCATCCTGCTGCAGCATCGTGTCTCGTGGAGCCACTTCGGCGGCACGTGGGGTCTCCCCGGCGGGGCGCTGCACGAGGGTGAGACGGCGATCGTCGGCGCGATCCGCGAGGCGCAGGAGGAAGCGGGCGTGCCTGATGGCGCGGTCAGGGCCCGATTCATCAGCGTGCTCGATCTGGAGATCTGGTCGTACACCACGGTCATCGCGGATGTGCAGGTGCCCTTCGATCCGGTGATCAGCGACCCGGAGAGTGTGGCTCTCGAGTGGGTGCCGGTCGATGAGGTTGCGACGCGACCGCTGCATCCCGGATTCGGTGCCGCGTGGCCGGCACTGCGGGCGCTGCTCGAGGTTCGTCCTGCCGTCGTCGTGGACGGCGCGAACGTTGTCGGTTCTGTGCCGAACGGATGGTGGAAGGATCGCGCCGGCGCGGCGTCCCGGCTGCGGTCGCGGCTGGAGGGGCTGGCTGTCCCCGCGTCGGATCTCGGCGTGGAGGGCGACCTGTGGTTCCCCGAGGTGTCATTGGTCGTGGAAGGCCAGGCACGCGGAATCGCCTCGGGTCTGGATGCCGGCTCGGTCTCGGTCGTGAACGCGGACGCCTCGGGTGACGACGCGATCGTCGCCGAGGTCGAGCGGCGAGTCGCGGCAGGCGAGACGGTGCTGGCGGTGACCAGCGACCGGGCGCTCCGCGAACGCGTCGAGCACGCGGGTGCCGTCAGGGTGCTTTCGGCAGGTTGGCTTGTGGATCTGCTGGCACAGGCAGACCGCGCGAAGAAGTAGTTCGCGGGTCGCAGGCTCTCGTGCCGTCGCATGGTCTCGTGCGGTCGCATGGTCTCGTGCGGTGGCATGCTCATCCGCTCGAGTCTTAGACGAACATGACGCGGTGGGTGGGGCGGTCGGTGTAGGTGCGGCCGAGTGGGCTGTGCCAGGTGATGGTGCCGTCGCGTTCTTGTCGGGCTGTCCAGCGGTGCGTGTCCGAGACATCGGGATGTTTGAGGGTGTGGTGGGCGCGGCAGAGGTGGGCGAGGTTGTCGATCCGGGTCTTGCCGCCTCGGGCGTGGTCGTGGTTGTGGTCGATGTCGCACCGGTGCACGGGCATCCGGCAGCCGGGGAATCGGCAGTGCTGGTCCCGGGCGCGCAGGAACCGCCGCATCCCCTCCGTCGGGGTGTATGTGTCGGTCTCGCGGACCATGCCGTCGGGGTCGAGGAACAGGCGTGACCACCCGGTGTTCCTCCCGGCGAGGTCGCGGGCGATGTCGGGTGGAGGGGACCGTATCCGTCGAGGTCCGCCGGCCGCTCATCCTCGCCGGCGAGGGTGGTCCCGGCGATCGTCACCTGGATGCGGCCCTGGATATTGTCCAGCCCGTCGCCGTGGATGGCGCTCGGGTCGGCGGTGAGCAGCAGGTCGGCGAGCAGGTCCGCCTGCACCTGGTCCCAGGTGCGCGTGTCCGCGGCGACATCCTCGGCACCCGCGCCTGTGTCCGTGTCTGTGTCCGTGTCTGTGTCTGTGTCTGTGTCTGTGTCTGTGTCGGGGTCGGTGGCGAACGTGTCGTCGCTGAAGATCACGCTTCCGGAGTCGCAGGCAGGGCCGGAGCCGGAGCCGGAGGCGGAGGCGGAGTCGCGGGCATGAGCGCGGTTGCGGATCACCTGCCGGGTCATCTGCGCCAACCGGTCCGCGATCGCGACAGCGAGCCACTCCGGCAACACGGCCGTCAACAACGCGAGCCCGTCACCGACGGAGCGCACCTTCACGCACCGCTCCGAGGCCGCCCGCTTGTGCCGGTCCGTGACCGTCTCCCCGACCAGAGCCGCCGCGACCTGCGCCGCATGCGCCTTCGTCCGCGCGGCCGTCTCCCGTTCGGCGAACACCAGCACCGCCGCCTCATACAACGCCATCACGCCGGCATCCACCCGCTTGTTGCGGATCGCTTCGGAAACCAGGGCACTCGCGCGACAGATCTCTCGCACATGAGAAGCGCTGATCCGACCCGTCGCGAATGCCTCCCGCACCGCGGGCAACTCGCCACTCACCGTGCGGGCGTCGGTGAACGCGAACTCGATCGACCCCTGAGGGACCCGGCCCGCGGCGGAGAACTCCGCGATCATCGACCGGTAGACCGCATCCCGATGGAACCCGTTCCCCGCGACATCCGCATCGTGGAACCCGATCTGCTCGACCATCAGTTCCAGCGCCTCGCACTCGAGTACCGCGATCTGCCGCTTCTTCTCCACCCACGCATCCAGCACACGACGACGCCCCTCGAGATCGAGGTGGAAGTCCGTCCGCTGCTGTGCCATACCCCCAGAGTAGAACATATGTTCGAATATGGCAGCATACTAGTCGAGGAAGAACTCGTCCCGTCCGCGGAGCTTGTCGATGTCTCGACGCTCGCGCTTGGTCGGCCTTCCGGCGCCCCGATCGCGGAGTCCGAGAGCGGCCTGCGGCTCGCGCTCCGGCGTGCGATCCTCGTATGCCAGAGCGGCGACGGGGGCGCCGACGCGCTTCACGAGGATCTGCCGCACGGCGAGGATCCGGTCGAATCCGGAGATCCGGATGCGGATCTCGTCGCCGATGCGCACGGCCTGAGCAGCCTTCACTTTCTCGCCGTTGACGCGTACATGCCCCGCGCGGCATGCGGTCGTCGCGGCCGAGCGCGTCTTGTAGACGCGGACGGCCCAGAGCCAGCTGTCGACCCGCGCAGCATCCGCCATCATGAGCTCCTCGTTCGCAGGGCGACCAGGGCGCCGGCCACGATGAGGCCCTGGCCGATCGTGTAGGTGAGCATGATGGCCGGGCTGCTCCAGGCCGGGAGCGCGTCGGGGAGGAACAGTCGAAACGCGAGGATCGTGTCGCTCGCGAGGAAGAAGGCGCCACCGACGGCGATCAGGGCATGGCAGCGTGCGGAGAAAGCGGCGGTTCCGCCCAGGACGAGTCCGTAGACGGCCACGGCGATGAGCAAGCTGCCGGTATGCGGACCGAGGAAGGCGAGCATCGCGACCCACCACACCGCATAGATGAGTGCCCACCACGGCATCCGTCTGCTTCCCAGATGGCGGACGAACAGGGCGATGTATGCCAGATGCGCGATGCCGAAGAAGAGCAGCATCAGCGGCAGCTCGGGCGCGGTCGGGAAGAATGCGCCGACGCTGTCTCCGAGCCACGAGAACAGCAGAGCGGTCAGAAGCAGGAGCAAAGCCGAAACCGGTGCGATGCGTCGGGCGGAGAGCAGCACCGGCGCTGCCAGGAGTGGCATCAGCAGCAGCTTCGTCGGTCCGGCGGCCGGGCTCTCGACGGCCAGGAGCACGACGTGCAGGGCCGAGACCGCGACGAAGGGGACGAATGCCCACATGATCGTCGGGCTCAGAGTGCGGCGCTGCATCTCCCCATCGTATTCTCGACGCTCCACCGATCCCGTCGGATCAGGACTCGACGGTGACCTGTTCGACATCGCCGCCCGTGCCGAGATGTACGGCAGGCCAGTACCCCTCGGGAAAGTGCTCACCGCAGCTGTCGACCAGGTGCAGGATGATCGTGCCGTCGGACGCGGCCTCGATCGTCTCGAGCATGAGGTCGGATGCCGCATCTTCGAGTTCGTGGGGTTCGGGTTCGCCGTTGCTGAAGTTCGTGACCACGGCATCCGAGGCGATCCGTCGCAGGGACGCGAGATCGGCGACCGTCTCGCGCACGCGGGGGAGCAGGGGAGTGACGTCCTGCGGATTCGTGCCCTCGAGCATGAGTTCGAGCTCCGCGCCGTCGATGACGACGGTGCCGCTGTACCAGTCGTGAGTGAGCACGCTGCCGTCTGTCAGCTCGGTCGTCGCACGCGTGAGAGGGCCCAGTTCAGGATCGTCGATGGTCGGATGCTTGTCGCTCATGACTTCACGCTAGTGCCCGGTCAGGGCGCCAGCATCCGGCCGTCCCGTTCGAGGTGCTCGCGGAGGATGCGGATCGCCTTCGGCCCCACGCCATGGATCGCGAGCAGCTCTTTTTCTGATGCGGCGTCGAGCTGATCGAGGCGCGTCCACCCGTGGATGGCGAGTTCCCGGCGCGCCACCTTACCCATCGCGGCGGGGAGATGCGATTCGTCGCTCATGAGCGGAGATCCAGCGTCACGAGCGTGCGCCCCGGCTTGAGCTCGGTGGTCTCGGAGAATCCGGCGGCGAGGAAAGTGCCGAGCGTGCCGTGGAACAGGTCGTTCGCGCGCTGTTTCTCGCCCCGTGTGTCGACGGGGTAGCCCTCGATCAGCCGAGCGCCCGATTTCCGCGCGTAGTCGACCGCGGCGTGCAGCAACTCGAGGTTGAGACCTGTGCCGCGATGCTCTCGCCGCACGACGAAGCACGTCACGGCCCAGACTGACTCGTCGTCGAATGGCTCGGTCGATGCGGCGGCAATGATGCGTGTGCGCGGGACACGCGCCTGCTTCGTTCGCGGACCGATGCGGATCCACCCCGCCGCCTCGCCGTCGACGTAGGCGATGATCCCGGGCGGAGGCCCGTCATCGATCTCGGCGCGGAACATCTCGGTGCGCTGCGGAGTGGTCGTCTCGTTCCAGTCCTTGTTGCTCAGCACCGGCCAGATGCACTGACAGCTCGCGCCGTCTCCACCTCCGGTGAGTGCGTGCTGAACGTCATCCCAGCGGGCGGTGGTCGCCACCTCGGTCGTGATCGTCGCCATGGACCGCACGCTACGCCGAGCCTCCGACACCCGCAATGCGCCAGTTCGCGGAGCGCCGTCCGGTCAGGCTAAGATAGGGGAGTTGCCCGCGCGGAAGTGCGGAACAACGGGCTGTGGCGCAGCTTGGTAGCGCACTTGACTGGGGGTCAAGGGGTCGCAGGTTCAAATCCTGTCAGCCCGACCATTAAGCCCCGGAGAACCGCGGAAACACGCGGATCTCCGGGGCTTTTTCTCGTTCCAGGCTCAGACCAAGACACGGCGGCGATTGGTTTTCGAGGGCTCACTGTCCTCGAGCCATCGGCTGCTTGACGGGTCCGCCAGAGACTGTTGCACGTTTCTCGTCATGGCGTAGTGGATGCGGGCACGGCGTAGGTGGTTTCCTCGACGTTGCGCCCGTCCGTTGTCAGCGCCGTCGCGACCAGAGTCATGCCCAACCGCTCGCACAGCGCACGTGAGGACGCGTTGAGGGCGTCGGTCTTCGCAATCACTCGCGCGAAACCCCAGTCGTTGCGAGCCGCCGTCAGGACAGCACCCACGGCCTCTGTCGCGAGGCCCTTCCCGCCGAAGCGTGGATTGAAGACATATCCGATCTCGGCGTCTTCGTCGCGGAGCCAGACCAGCCCCACTTCTCCCACTACGTCGCCGGTCTCGAGAATCTCGACGACCAGTACCAGTTCGTCACCAGGGCCAGCGAATCGGGCGGTGGCGTACGAAGCGAGTTCACTCACCGTGTGTTCGCGCGTCCACGGGCCGGCGCGCAGGTACCGGGCCACATCAGGGCTCGACCGATAGGCGAAGACCGCATCGACGTCGGCCTCGCGCGGCCGCCGCAGATGGAGTCGGGATGTATCGATCACACCAGGATCGTAACCGGAAGACCGCTCCGCCGAGCGCTCCCGGTGTCCGACCGGGGCACGGGGGAGTTGCGTGTGAGCGTGCATCACGTAGGCTCCCGAAGCGCCGTCGATAAACTGCTCCGGTGGGAACCGTCGAATACCGTGATGCGCTGAGAGCCGTGCTCGACCAGGCATCCAAGTCCACCGCGGCTCGACTCTCCGTTCTCCATCGCGCAGCGACCGCTGGCGTGGATGGGGTGCTGATCGACGTGTTCGTCGACCAGGATGCCGAGGGGTCGTTCGGCGTGTGGGCGCGTTTCGAGGGTGCCGACTCGTTCGGCCTCGACCGGCAACTCGGCGATGAACGGGAGCTGTTCGGCGTGATCTGGGGTGAGGAAGGCTGGGAGCCCGCGGTTCCGAGCCGACCCCGGGAATGGTCTCGAGCACAACTCGAAGACGCCATCGTCGAAGTCGTGGCCGAATGGATCGACCCGCTCATCCCGCTCGGAACGCCGGATCTGCGTTGGGAGGTCGTGACGCCAGACGGCGCCACAGACCCGATCCAGGTGGGGCGTCAGGATGACTGATCCCATCGCGTTCCTCATCGACGAAGAGGCTACCCCCGCGAGCTAGTGGTCTGGCGTCGCACCGGGGAAGCTGGTGGCATCGAACAGCAATCTGTCGACGACGTGATCGAGTCGGGCCGGCCGCGCGATGATGTGCCTCAGCAGATCCTCGAAGTGCGAGAAAACGACATCCACCTCTTCGAACTCCGGCTCCGTTCCGTGGACGACTGCTCCATCGTCTCGCACTGCGAGGTACTCGTAGCCGTTGCGCACGGAAAGCAGGATGGGCAAGTGGTGCTTCCAGAAACGGGAGACCGCTTCCGCCTCAGCATCCGTTATCGCAGCCTGGATGCTCAACTGTTCCCACTCGTTCCAGGCGAACGCACCCTCCGCACCGGTCGAGTAGTCGTCACGGGATAAGAACCACACCGTCTCGTCTGAGTTCGACAGGAGTGAGAACGAGGACACCCAGCGGATCACCGGTTCGGATGCCGTGCGCAGCGCGGAAGGAACGTCCTCTTCCGTGGGCGCAGGAGGCTCGCACGTCCACCCGGCTTCCTGCAGGGATTCGGCCGCACGCTGGAAGAGTTCCGTCGAGCGCTGAAGCGGTTGCCCGTGACCGGCGGCGTCAGCGTTCGCGCGCGTCATCGGTCGTGAAGCCCTCGCGTGCCGCGCGCTCCTCGAGCGTCTCCAGTTCCTGGAAGAACGTCACCTGCCAGCCGGCCGGCCCCTGCACGCGGGCGTTGAGGCTCTGGAACGGCGTCTTGACCGGCGGGGAGATCAGCTCGGCGCCGCCGGCTCGCGCCGCGGCGACGGCCTGCTCGGTGTCATCGACCTCCAACGCGATCCGCAGGGCGCCCGGCGTGCGCGGTGCACCTTCGACGTCGTCGATGTTCCGGGCGTGCGTCGGCGTGGCCAGCTCGATCGTCGCGACGCCGACGTGCAGGATCGCCACGCGATCATCGTCTTCGGTCGCGTAGGCCAGCTGCTCCGGCATCCCGAGCACGTCCCGATAGAACCGCAGGGCGGTGTCGAAGTCGTCGGTCTCGATGATCAGACGCAGCTGCGTGGGGGAAGGTGTGGTCGATGTCATGCCCTACATCTTGCACGCACATCGGCGGCAGCGCCTCAGGTCGGCAACGCCGCAATCGCCACCCGCAGCGCCCCGGCCTTCAGGCCCAGCGCCCATTCCGCGACATCCGCGACCACCCGCGTGTGCGCCGGATGCTCGATCGGCGCCGACGAGTTCACGTACGAGCCGCCGCCGTCGAGGGCGATGAGGATGCGGATGCAGGCGGCCTCGGCATCCGCGCCGGGGAAGTCGCCCGAGGCCACGCCGTCGTCGAGCATCGCCGTCAGGCGCTCGCGGTCGAGCGCGTCCTGGATCTGCAGCTCGGCGTCGAGCGTCGGGCTGAATCGCGAGAGGTGCCGGGCGTTGAGCCAGAGTCTGGCGAGGGGAAGCGAGCGGCCGCGCTCGACGTGATCCACGAAGCGCGCCAGGCGCTGCAGGGGAGTGCCGCCGGTGGTGAAGAACTGCTCGCGCTCGATCACCGCGGCGCGCGCGAAGGCGGCGACCACGAGGTCTTCCGCGACGGGGAAATAGTGCGTGATCAGGCCCGGGCGCACGCCCAGCCGCGCGGCGACCGCACGCAGCGTGATGCGTTCGAGTCCCTCCTCGATCGCGATCGCGGCGGCGCAGGCGAGGATGTCCTCCCGCCGCTCCTCGGGGAGCTTGCGGGTGCGCGCAGCGGCGGTGGGAGAAGAAGTGCTTGACGTCACCCCACCCATGCTATTGAATGAGTGACCAATAGTCAATTGGGCATGTGACCAATAGCAATGGCGCTCTCCTCCCGAAAGGAACTCCATGACCCGGATACCCACCGTCGAGACCGACGGCCTCGACGCGGCCTCCCGCCCCGAGACCCGCGGCATCGAGCTCATCGACGACGCCGAACGGCACGGCAGGGCGCGCGATCTCTTCCTGATCTGGGCGGCCCCCAGCGTCAGCATCCTGAACCTCACGATCGGCGCCTCGCTCATCCTGCTCGGCCTCGAGATCTGGCAGGCGATCGCCGTCATCGTCGCCGCGTCGCTGCTCTGGATCCTGCCGGGCGTCATCGCCGGCAGCGGCCCGGCATCCGGCACGTCGGGTTCGGTCGTCACGAGGGCGATGTACGGCATCCTCGGCAACCGGCTCTTCGTCGCGGTGGTCGGATGGTTCATCGGCGCGGTCTTCCTCTCGCTGACCTGGCTCGCCTCGTCGTTCCTCGGCGCCGACCTGCTGCGCCGCATCGGGGTCGACGACCCGATCTGGGTGCCGATCGGCGTGACCCTCGTGGTCTCCGCCGTCACGATCCTGGTCGCGATCTTCGGTCACGGACTGATCCTGCGCGCCTACCCGTACATGGCCGGAGCGCTCTTCGTGATCTTCCTGGCCGTCGCCGGCTTCATCCTGCCCACCGTCGACTGGCAGTACTCGGCGCCCGAGACGCTCAGCGGTCCCACCCTGTGGTCCGCGATCTCGATCGGCTTCACGATCCTCGCGTCGACACCGCTGTCGTTCATGAACAGCCCCGACATCGCCCGCTACCTCCCGCGCGAGACGACGCCGTCGCATATCGCGGCCGCCACCGCCCTCGGCGGTGCCATCCCGTTCATCGTCTTCACGACCGTCGGCGTGCTGCTCGCGACAGGTCTGAGCGAGGCCGCCTTCGCGACCGGCATCGATGTCGCGCTGATCGACCTCCTTCCCTCCTGGCTCGGGCCGGTCCTCGTGCTCGGCGTCGTGATCAACACGATCGCGCTGAACGCCATGACGGCATACACCTCGAGCATGGCGCTGCAGGCGATCGGCTTCCGCCTTCGCCGCATCCCCGCGGCGATCATCGTCGGTGTCGTCGGCACGGCGCTGACGATCTACCTCGTCCTGTCGTCGAGCCTGCTGGAAGCCGCGAACCTCATGCTCCAGTTCCTCGTCATCGTCTCGGGACCGGCCATGGCGATCTTCGTCGTCGACGTCGTCCTGCGTCGCTACGCCTACGACGGCATCGATCTCTTCCACGACCGACCCGGCGGCCGGTTCTGGTACTCGGCAGGATGGAGCATCCCTGGAATCACCGCGCTGTTCCTGGGCGGCATCGCCACCGCGCTGTGCCTGTCGACGAGCGTCTGGAGCGGTCCCGTCGCCGAGCTCACCGGCTACATCGACCTCTCCGTGCCGGTCGGGATGCTCGTCGCCGCGGTGCTCTACGCCGGACTGCTGCGCACGCCCCTCGGAAAGGACGGTCGACCGTGACCACTCGCTATCTCAACGGACGCATCTTCACGGCCGATCCCGACCCCACGAAGGCCTGGGGCGAGGCCTTCACGGTCGATGGCGACGCGATCACATATGTCGGATCCACCGACGGTGCCCCCGACGCGGACGAGACCGTCGACCTGGAGGGCCGGCTCGTCCTGCCCGGCTTCACCGATGCGCACACCCACCTGCTGATGGCCGGTGCGGCGCTCGGCCAGGTGCCGCTCACCGCCGCCCGCTCGCTCGACGACATCCAGGCGCTGCTGCGCGATGCGAGGGCGACGGATCCGAGTGCCACCGTGCTGCGCGGGAGGGGCTGGCTCTTCGACTCGATCCCGGGCAGCGCGCCGACGGCCGCCATGATCGACGACGTCGTCGCCGACATCCCCGTGTACCTCGATGCCAACGACTACCACTCCTGCTGGGTCAACACCGCGGCCCTCGCCGAGCTCGGCATCACCCGTGAGACCCCGGATCCGATCGGCGGCCACTTCGCACGGGACGCCTCGGGGGAGCCGACCGGACTGCTGTACGAGACCGCGGCGACGCAGTACGCCTGGGCGCACCGGGACGCGACCACCAACGACGCCAATCGGGATGCCGACGCGGACCGGGTGATCGACGCCTACCTCGCCGCCGGGGTGACTGGGGCGGTCGACATGGCGTTCGACGAGTTCGGGCTCGCCGCCCTCCGGCGCGCGCAGGAGCGCCGCGGGGGAGAGCTGCCGATCCGCGTCGCCGCGCACTGGCTCATCACCAACACGGGCGACGACAGCGAGAACCTCGCGCAGGTCGCGCGTGCGGCCGAGCTCGCCCGCGACGCATCCTCGCCGTGGTTCCGCGTCGTCGGCATCAAGCTGATCCTCGACGGCGTGATCGACGCGTGCACCGCGGCGATGCGGCATCCGTACGCCGACGGCACGAATGCTGCGCCCATCTGGCCGGTCGCGCAGCTGAACCCGGTCGTCGCTGCGGCGGATGCCGCGGGCCTGCAGGTCGCACAGCACGCGATCGGCGACTACGCGAGCGAGATCGCCCTCGATGCCATCGAGCACGCGATCGCCGTCAACGGCGACCGGCCGCGTCGCCACCGCATCGAGCATCTCGAGTACGCGGCCCCCGGCACGGCGGAGCGGATGGCGCGGCTCGGGGTCACCGCCTCGATGCAACCGGTGCACAGCGACCCGGCCATCTTCGCCAACTGGGCCGAGATGCTGGGCGACGAACGCGTCGACCGTGCGTTCCCGTGGCCGGAGTACGAGGACGCCGGAGCGCTGCTCGCGTTCTCGACGGATGCGCCGACCGCCCCGCACGAGGCGCTGGCGAACATGTACGTCGCGTCGACCCGCGCATCCGCGCTCGACCGCTCGGTCGCCGCCGTGCATCCGCAGTACGCCCTGCCTCTCGCGGCGGCGATCGGTCACGCGACGCGCGACGCCGCGGCATCCGTCGGCGACGGCGACTGGCGAGGCCGCATCGTGCCGGGGTTCGCCGCCGACGTCATCGTCCTCGACACCGATCCGTTCGTCGACGGACCGGCATCGCTGCTCGATGCGCGGGTGATCGAGACCATCGTCGCCGGGCGGTCGCGTTACCGGTCCCAGGGCTGACGCGGGATCACGCCCCCGTTCAGATGCCGAGAGCGCGTTCGATCTCGCGGGCGCCACGGGCTGCGGCCGCAGACACGTCTTCCGCGGGAACCCTGCTGTAGCTGGTGGCGATGTACGGCACGGTCAGGGCGGCGACCGCCTCGTCGAGGCCGCTGCGCAGGATCGGGTGCACGATGTCGGTGATGCCCGGCTGGGCGGAGTCGGGGCGGACGAGCAGGCGGTCGCGGCGGATGTCCGCGAGCACGCTCTCGGGGACATCCGTGTGCGCGACCGAGCTGAACGCGGCGAGCACGTTCCCGCTGGCGGTGCCGTCGAGGGGGAACAGTGCCCCGACCCGCACATGGAAGCCGAAGTCGTCGGGGCTCTCGACCTGCGCGATGATCCGCACGCGGCCCTCGTCGATCACGCCGAGGTTGCAGGACTGCCGTGTCGCATCGGCGACCCGCCGCATGGCCGGCATCGCGGCGGCGATGAGCGACCGGGTCGGCTCGTGGCGATGCGCGAGATCGAACAGGCGCATCGACAGCTGGTACAGACCGCTCTGCGGGTCGCGATGGAGGTACCCGCGCTTCTCGAGCCGCAGCAGCACCCGGAAGATCTGGCCGGGCGAGCGGTCGACCGCCTTCGCGATGTCGAGCTGGCTGAGTCCGTCCGCCGCGGCGGCGAGCGTCTCGAGGATGTCGAGAGCCTTGTCCACGGCGGGCGCCGCATAGTCGGGCTGCTGTTCGACCAAGGGCGTCTCTCCGTCGTCAGGATGAGGAATCGAGGACTGCCAGGATACGCCGGGCGATCGTGCGATCGATGTCGTCGGGTACGGGCTGGGGGCCTGGGGAGAGAGCAGAACGGTCGGTGACGACGCGCACGAGCGACAGGGTCTGCAGGAGGAATCCCAGATCCATCGACTCGATCGAGTTCCCCTTGGGCGCGGTGCCTGCGAGGTTGAACATGCGCCCGTTCGCCAGCAGGATGACATGCCCGCCGTGCGGGAGGTCGATGCGGTCGAGAGCGGAGCCGAGCGAGGTGGTCGACGTCGCTCTGGCGCGCAGTGTCTCGACGTCGATCTCCCAGGGGAAGTGGCCGACGTTGCCGATGATGGCGCCGTCGTGCATCTGCTCGATGATCTCGTAGGGGAGCACGCCGGGGCGGCCCGTCGCCGTGATGAACACGTCTCCCCAGGCGGCGAAGTCGGCTGCGCCTCCGACGCGGAAGCCGTCGAGGGCCGCCTCGAAGGCCTTCAGCTCGTCGGTGTCGACCACGGCGACACGACCGCCGAGGGCCCGGAGGTACTGCGCGACGCCGCGGCCGCACCAGCCGTAGCCGAAGACCACGAAGCGGCGCCCTGGGACCATCGCGTTCGTGATACGCATGAAGCTCTCGACCGCCGACTGTCCGACCGCGTGCTTGTTCTCGCCGATGGCCTTCAGGAGGCTGTCGTTGATCACGATGACCGGGAACGGCACCGCGCCGGCGAGCTCGCCGCGAAGGCGGTCGCCGCCGCTGGTGGTCTCCTCGGTCCCGCCGATCACCGTGTCGGTCGTGCCGCGTGCGACGAGTCCGGCGACGAGATCGGCACCGTTGTCGAGGATGATGTCGGGGGCGCCGTCGAGCACGGCGGCGATGTTGGCCTCGTGCTGCGCCAGCGTGTCATCGCGACGGCCGTGGATCGTGATGCCGGGCAGGGAGTTCAGATACTCGACGACGTCGTCCTGCGTCGATCCGAAGTTGCCGGTGCCGATGAGCTCGGCGCCGCCGGCCGCGAGCGTTTCGACCAGGACCGCGGTCTTCGGCTCCACGTGCAGGGACATGCCGATGCGGTGGCCGGCGAAGGGTCGCGTGCGCGCGAGGTCCTGTCGCACGTCGGCCAGCAGCGCCATGCGGGAGCGGATCCACTCGACCCGGGAATTGTCCTGTGTCGCGATCTCGGAAGCGGTCATGCGCTCCAGTTTACAGATGTGAAATCAGAATGCATATACAAATCCTTTGTCTCCTGACCTAGGCTGATCCCGCACCAGCAAGGGCGAGCGCGATCCGGCATCCGTCGCGAGATCCGAGCCCCTTCGGAAAGGCCACAGTCATGCACCCTGTCGGTTTCGTCGGGACGGGCTTCCATGCGCGGACGAACCTCCTGCCCGCGGCGTCGCTCGCGGGGGTCGCGATCATCGGTCTGGCGAGCCGTGACGCCGAGCGTTCCGCGGTGACCCTCGCGCGTGCCGGCTTCGAGGCCGCGCGCCCGTACGGCAGCGTCCGCGACCTGGTGGCCGACCTTCCTCACCTCGATCGGGTGATCGTCTGCGCCCAGCCGTCCGATCAGCCCGGGATCGTCGACCAGCTGATCGAGGCGGGCATGCACGTGCTCGCCGAGAAGCCGCTCGGCCTCGATGCCGGCGAGGCGAAGGTGCTCGCCGATCACGCGGCGAGCCGAGGGGTCGCGCTCCGAGTGGCGTTCATGAAGCGCTACGCCCCTGCGGTGCGCGCCCTCGACGAGCTGCTGACCGCCGCAGAGCTGGGAGAGCTGCTCTCCTTCGAGGTGCGCTTCGGTGCGGATGCCGGCGGGTTCGCACCGACCCCTGCGGACTTCATCCGACTCGCGGCGATCCATCACGTCGACCTCGCGCGCCACCTCTTCGGCGACGTCGAGCGCGTCGACGTCGCGTTCTCCGGAACCGCCGTGGCCTGCACGGTGCTCGTGACCCTGCGCATGCGGTCCGGTGCCGTCGGCACCCTCCACCTGTCCGACGGCCCGGGGCACACGAGCGAGCTCGACGTCGCGACGATCACCTGTGAGCGCGGCACGGTGACGATGACCGACACGCGAGAGCTGGTCGTGCATCGTGGAGCAGCCGGCGGCACCGACTGGCGTCGTCCGCTCGAACAGCGCACGGTGATGGAGCCGGCCGTGAGCACGATGTCGGGCGGCGCGCAGGATCTGGTGCTGCGCGGTTTCGTCGATGAGATCGAGTCCTTCGCCGCCGATGACCTGAACGGCGAGGACCCGAGTGCGCAGGAGAACGTGCGCACGATGGAGCTGGTCGACGCGATCATCAGGCAGCTGCCCTCGGACCGCACGGCCGGCGCGACAGCGGGCGCTGCCTGACCGTCAGACGCTCCAGAAGTCGGCGAGCCGTGCCGCCAGCCCGCGTCCCTGCGCGTGGCCGCCGCGCGCGGCGGGAAGGCGTGTCGAAGGATCCAGGGCGTTGGCATCGAAGACGTCGCCCGAGCCGGCATCCGGGAAGACGGTCTCGACGATGCTTCCGCCGGATCGCAGCTCGTCGACCTGTGCGGCGAGGTCCATTCCCCAGGTGAGCGGCTGACGCGACCTCCCGCCGAACGGCTCGAGGATCAGGACCCGGTCGTACCCTGTGGCGAGGTCGGCGTTCGAGCTGCGCCGGTATCCGCCGTTCAGGTACCGGCTCTCTCCGACCCGGTAGGGCGTCATCGCCGAGGTGCTGGCGGCGACGGCATCCACCAGGCCGACGTCGCTGTCCCGGTCGAACACCACGGGCTCGCCGGTCAGCGCGTCGACGGCGGGGATGAGCACGCGCTGCTCCGGCCATTCGTGGCGGGGGAGCCGCCGCGCCACGATCTCCCGCCAGCGCGCGGCATCCGCGCCGTCGGAGGTGTCACGCGCGAGAGCGGCAGCACCGATCCGGCGGCGCATGTCGGCGGCATCCGCAGAAGACGCGATGATCTCGTCCGACCAGTGCATGTAGGCCGGGCCCGAGATCATCGGACGTCGTGCCGCACCTGCCGCGGGGCGTGGAGGCTCGGCGAGGATGGCGGCGTGGAGGTCAGCCGGTCGGATGCCGCTGGTGATCTGCGCGGCGACGGTCGATCCGGCCGAGGTGCCGACGATGAGATCGGCATCGACGAGCTCGATGCCGGCTTCGGAGAGACCGGCGATGAGCCCGAGCTGCCAGGCGTTGCCGGCTGCTCCGGCGCCGGCCAGGACGAGAGCCCGAGAGACAGGGCGGGGAGAAGAGGAAGAGGAATGCATGGGAGTGCCCTTCGCGATGTGCGAGCGGGCGCTCCCTCGGGCGACGGTATCAGTCGCGCGATCGTGGACTGTCGGAGGGAGCGCCCACGGTGGTTCTTGCGTACATGGGTCACACCTCCTCTCATCGGAACACGATCGCCGAACGGTAGCACGAGGCGAGGACGGCGGGCAAGAAAGCGGCGGCCGAGCGAAGCGCGGGGGAGGTTTGCCCTCCCGACTGACCCGTCCCCAGACGATCTCGTCGAGAGGGCCACCGCCCTACCCGGACGGTTGGGGAGGCGGCGAAGATATCGCTGCACTCATCGGCTGATTCCCCAGTCCTCAGCCTCGTAGCCCCCGCTACATATAGCAGAGTACATCGATTCTGTCTTGTCCACCATTTGGGGGACAAAGAAAGTTACGAAAGTTCTCTGGACGATGAGCCGGTTGTCTTCCTGCAGGGGTTTCGTAGGGTGTAATCATGGACAGATTGCTCGTCATCACCGCGCAGGTCGCCATCGCCCACGGCCACCGGGTCGAGGTGATCGAGCAGATCGATCCCCTCACCGAGGAGCCCGTCGTCCAGGCTGTCGTCGACCTCGACACCGGCATCCGCTACCGACGCGCGGACGACGTGCGCGGCGAGTTCTCCCGCTGGATCGGGCGGGTGCTCGAGTGCACGGTGACGATCGGCGGTGCGGGGCGCACGGTGCTGCGCGTCGACCCGATCGGACCGGGGGCGACCGGGGCGAAGCGGGCGCTGCACGGTGCCGATGCGGCCGCGGATGCCGCGAAGGCCGAGGCCGACCGCTGGGGTGGCACGGACCGTCCGCCCATGGAGGAGCCGGAACGCTTCTGGTGAGCTTCTCTCCGCTGCGCATCAGCGGAAGTCCCTGGACCGGTGCGTGAGCCCGGTGCGGAGATCTTCGAAGGCATCGGCGAGCACGTTCACGACCCCCTCTTCCGAGCGCTCCAGGATGCCGCGGATGATGAGCGCCGGAGAGTCGCGGGCCACACGCCGATAGCGGTTCCACACGCCGGTCGAGCAGACGACGTTCACCAGTCCGCTCTCGTCCTCGAGGTTCATGAACGTGATGCCTGAGGCCGTGGCCGGTCGCTGGCGGTGCGTGACGAGCCCGGCGACCTCGATGCGACGGCCGGACTCGTGTGCGCGCAGATCGGCGGCGGTCAGGACGCCTCTGTCGTGCAGCGCGCCGCGGAAGTGGGCCATCGGGTGGTCGTCGGTCGACACCCCGGTCGCCCAGAGGTCGGCGGAGAGCCGCTCATAGCTGGTCTGGTCGGCGAACAGGGGCGGCTGCACGGCGACGGAGGTGCCGGGAAGGAACCGCGACCGGTCGTCGGCCGCCGCACCCGCGAGCCAGATCGCCTCGCGCCGCTCCAGGCCGAGGCAGGCGAACGCGCCGGCGGTGGCGAGAGCCTCCAGCTGTGCGGCCGTGGCGTCTGTGCGCCGCACCAGGTCGTGCAGGTCGCGGTAGAGCCCGTTCGCCTCGCGCTCGGCGACGATCTTCTCGGCCAGGGGCACGCCGATCCCACGGATGCCGCTGAGCCCCAGTCGCACGGCGTGACCGCCGTCTCGGCGATGGGAGGCCGACTCGTCGGGGGCGTCTCTGTCGAAGCGGAGCGTCGGGGGCTGCGGGACGGCGAGGCAGTCGTCCCTGCCGGTCGGGCGCCGGGTGGGCTCGGCGAGCGGCTCCAGTGTCTCGGTGGCACCCGAGAGGTGCAGATCGGGGCGACGGACCTCCACGCCGTGCCGTCGCGCATCGGCGGTCAGGGTCGCCCCGGAGTAGAAGCCCATGGGCTGCGAACGCAGCAGCCCGGCGAGGAAGGCGGCGGGATAGTGCAGCTTCAGCCAGGAACTCGCATACACGAGCAGCGCGAACGACAGCGAATGGGACTCCGCGAAGCCGAAGTTCGAGAACGCCTGGATCTGCGCGTAGATGCGATCGGAGGCGTCGATGTCGAGCCCTCTCCTCGCCATTCCCGCGTAGAGCTTCTCGCGCACTCGCTCGATCTTCTCCAGGCCGCGCTTGGACCCCATGGCCCGACGCAGCAGATCGGCCTCGTCGGCCGTGCAGTCGCCGACCGCGGTGGCCATCTGGATGAGCTGCTCCTGGAAGATCGGGATCCCCAGGGTGCGTTTCAGGATCGGTTCGAGATCGCTGTGCGGGTAGGGGATCTCGAGGTCCACCGGCTCCTCGCCGCGGGCGGTCCGCTCCCGGTTCTCCTCGTCGAGGCGGTCCTTCGCCATCTTGCGCCGGACGAACGGATGCACGGCGCCGCCCTGGATGGGGCCGGGACGGATGAGGGCGATCTGGATGGTGAGGTCGTAGAAGCTCCGCGGCTGCAGGCGGGGGAGCAGCCCGATCTGGGCACGCGACTCGACCTGGAACACCCCGATCGAATCCGCTCGGCACAGCATGTCGTAGACCGCCGGCTCCTCCTTGGGGAGTGTCTCCAGCGTCCACCGCTCGCCGGTGGCCTCGAGGATCATGTCGAAGCAGTGCTGGAGCGCGGCGAGCATCCCGAGACCCAGCAGGTCGAACTTCACCAGCCCCATGAAGGCGGCGTCGTCCTTGTCCCACTGGATCACGGTACGGTCCTCCATGCGGGCATGCTCGACCGGCACGACCTCGCCGACGGGTCGTGCCGTGAGCACCATGCCGCCGGAGTGGATGCCGAGGTGACGCGGAGCCTTCAGCAGCTCGCCCGCGTAGGCGAGCACGTTCTCGGGGATGTCGTGCCCCTCGGAGGGCTCCAACCCCGTGCTCCAGCCGTCGACCTGGCGGGACCAGGCATCCTGCTGCCCCGGCGAGTGGCCGAGCGCCCTCGCCATGTCGCGCACCGCGTTCTTCGGTCGGTACTGGATGACGTTCGCCACCTGGGCCGCGCGCTCCCTGCCGTACTCCCCGTACACCCACTGGATGATCTCCTCGCGGCGGCGGGAGTCGAAGTCCACGTCGATGTCGGGCTCCTCGGTGCGGGTGGTGGCGAGGAACCTCTCGAAGGGGAGTCCGTAGAGGATCGGGTCGACGGCGGTGATGCCCAGCAGGTAGCAGACCGCGCTCGCCGCAGCCGATCCTCGCCCCTGGCAGAGGATGCCGCGCCGGCGAGCCTCGGCGACGATGCCGTGCACGATGAGGAAGTACCCGGGGAAGTCCTTCTCCTCGATGACGTCGAGCTCCCGCTCGATCCGGCGATGCTCCTCGTCCTTCAGCCGGGGGTACTTCGACGGCACGGCATCCCACACGAGCTGTCGCAGCCAACTCATCGGCGTGTGCCCCTCCGGCACCTTCTGCTTCGGCAGCGCCGGCCGGGCGAGCCGCAGCGGGAAGGCGGATGCCGAGGCCAGCTCCAAGCCGTACGAGATCGCCCCCGGGTAGCGCTGGAAGCGGGCCGACATCTCCGCACCGCTGCGCAGGTGCGCGCCGCCGTGCGCGGGCAGCCATCCGTCGAGCTCGTCCATGCTGCGCACGGCGCGGACGGCGGCCACGGCTTCGGCGAGCGGCGCCTGTGCGGGGCTGGCGTAGTGCACGTTGTTCGTCGCCACCACGGGCAGGCGCATCCGCCGGGCGAGATCGGCGAGAGCGTCGTTGCGGCGGGTGTCCTGCGGGTCTCCATGGTCGAAGAGCTCGACGGCGACGTGCTCGGCGCCGAACAGGTCGACGAGGCTCCGGAGCGGGGTCGCGGCATCGCCTGCCTCGAGTCCTCGGCGCACCGCGCCCTTGCGGCATCCGGTCAGGATCGTCCAGTGCCCGCCCGCGCTCGCCGCGAGCTCGTCGAGGTCGTACACCGGGCGCCCCTTCTCGCCCCCGCGCAGCTGGGCGGCGGTGATCGCGCCCGAGAGACGGTGATAGCCCTCCATCCCCCGGGCGAGGACCAGCAGATGCTCGCCCGCCGGATCGGGGCTGCCCCGCTGCGGGGCGGGAAGGTCGAGTGACAGCTCCGCGCCGTACACCGTCTGCAGCGGCGTCTTCATGAGCTCGGCCTGATCGGCGAAGCGCGCGGCGCCGTAGAAGCCGTCGTGGTCGGTGAGGGCGAGTGCGGTGAGACCGAGGCGCTCGGCCTCGGCGAGGAGGTCTTCCGGGGCGGAGGCGCCGTCGAGGAACGAGTACGAGGAGTGCGCATGCAGCTCGGCGTAGGGCACCGCATCGGCCGGCCGCGATATGCCGGTGACCGGCGTGCGCTGCCGCCGTCTGCTCACCGGCCCGGGGTCGGGTCGCGAGGCGGGCGGCTCGACACTCTGCCGCGGGGGCGGCTCCTCGCCGCTGAGGGTGCGCTCGAGCTCGCTCCAGGTCTGCGGGGGATTGTGCCAGCCCATCAGCGATACCTCCCCTCGACCCACCAGCGTTCACCGGTGCGGAAGACGAGCCAGGCGTGGTCGTGGTCGTCGACGATCTGGAGCCGGTGTCCTCGCCTGCCTCCGTCGGATGCCCATCGGCGCTCGTGCACGGGCCAGGGGCCGGCCCAGGCCTGCACGGCGACGCCGTCGATGCGCGCGGGGTCCTGGGAGAGGGCTCCCCGGTCGTCGATGCTGATCGCGGCGCCGTCGGCGGCGAGCACGCCGATGGGACGCGGCGGCAGGAAGACCTCGGCGGGGAGAGGGTCGGGCAGGCTTCCCGGCCAGGGGGAGCCGGGATCGCGCGGCGGGACCGGCCGCTCGCCCCAGGGTGTGAGGACCTGACGATCGGCGAGCCAGCGGCCTCCCGCGAGGGCGGCCGTGACCACGCCCTGATGGCCCAGCATGGTCTGCACACGGGAGACCGCGTGGTGCAGCCGCTCATCGGTGCCGGAGCCGAAGAGCCCGGGCTGGTGGTGGGCGGCGTCGTCCACGGCGACCGGGACGATCCGCACCGCCACGATGCCGCCGAACGCCCGTGCCTCGTCGACGGGCTCCTTCGCCGACTGCGCGGCCAGCGCCTCCAGCTGCCACCGCACGCGGTCGACGAGGTCGGAGGCGTCGAAGCAGGTCGGATGCAGCCAGGTGCGGGAGAAGACCGTGCCGTTGTCGTCCGTCATGTCGATCCGCACCTCCGTGCAGACGACAGAGGCGTCTCCGAGCGCGAGCAGCACGGCATCCGCCGTCTGCCGCACGGCGAAGGCCACCTGATCGGTTCCGCCCAGCGGGGATTCGAACTCGATGCCCCGCACCAGCTCGGGGTCGGGAGGGCGAGGGGTCAGCGGTCGGGAATCGGCGCCGGCGGCGAGGGCATGCAGGCGGGCGCCGTGCTCTCCGAAGCGGTCGCGCACGTCGAGCGGGGCGAGGGCGGTGAACTCGCCGAGAGTGCGCACACCGAGACGGACGAGGAGGCCGGCGATCTGCTCGTCCCGCAGCACCTGCACGGGGTAGGGCGCGAGGAACTCCTGGGAGCGCCCCGGCGGGACGACGGTGCAGGCGTCGCGGCCCCGGGCGGCGATCTCGGCGGTGAAGGGGCCGTCGGCCACGCCGATGCGCACCTCGGGCAGCCCCGCTTCCGTGAGCACGGACGTGAGAGCCCCGGCCGCCTCGGCCTCGCCGCCGTGATAGCGGGAGATGCCCCTGGCGCGCAGGATCGCGAGCCCCGGACGCAGCAGGGTCACACCGGGGGCGTGCTTCTCGATGAGGTGCAGCACGGGGAGGAAGGCGCGCTCGTCTCGTGCCGGGTCGTGCGGAAGCACCCGCAGCGAGGAGAGATGCCCCTGCGCGACGCGGCGGCGCTGACCGGTGCGCACGCCGTGCTCCCTGGCCGAGGCCGTGCAGGCGACGATCGTGTTCGCCTGCACCAGCGCGGTGGGCGGATGGGGAGGCGGACCGCCCAGAGCGGCGCGCAGCGGCCAGTCCGGGAACCACAGCACGAGGACGCGGAGCGGGGCGTTCATCCGGCCTCCGCCCAGTGCAGGAGCTCGGTCGGAGCCGCGTCGTCGACCGAGCTCCTGCCGGACGCCGTCTCGGCGGCGAGCGACGGCAGCGCGGTGAGCTCTGCCGCGGCCGCCTCGACGGCGCCGTGTCCGCCGGGCAGCTGCACGCGCACGCTCGAGGGCCGGGGGCTGTGCCGGGTCAGGGCCGTCACCGTCACGGTGCAGTCGGAGAGCAGCCCCCAGCCCGCGCCGAGACCGTGCCAGTGCGGGTCGTGCAGGCGGATCGTCCCCTCGCTCTGCGGCCATCGCTCCACGGCGGGGGACTCCGTGACCAGGAGCGTGCATCCGCGATCACGGAGCCGCGCGCTGAGACGGGACACGTCGGCGTCCCGTGCCCGCGACTGCGGATTCACCACGATGAGGGGGACGACCTCGGCCAGTGCCGACGTCGCCGCGAGCCAGCGCTCGCCGGGTTCGGGGACGAGGATCAACCGCGTGAGGTCGATGCCGAACGCGGCAGCAGCCTCGACGCCGAGCGTCGGCATGCCGACCACCGCGCACCAATGCCCCTTCCGCGACGCCGCGCTGAGCAGGGCGAGCACGAGGCTCGGCGACGGGGAGACGCTGTAGGCGGTGCCGGTCTGCAGCCCCTCCTCCGGCAGCAGAGCGGCGAGCGAGGGGTCGAGCGGGAGCAGCGCGTGCTCGCTGCGCCGCCGCTGCATCCTGCTGATCTCGCGGCGCAGACGCAGCACCTCTCCGGCGCGAGAATCGCTGGTCGGAGAGAGCGCGGTCACCGCATCGAGCCCGATCCCCATGCATCCATCCTCGAAGATATGTACGAATAAAGCAAGTGGCACTGGCGACGCTAGTTCGTACATCGGACATCCGGAATCGACGCCGGGAATCGGTTATCCACACCGACGGAGCGCGACATCCGCCGATCTCCTAACCTGCCGGGATGGACCCCCGGCTCGCACTCGTCGCCCTCGTGCACGGCGCCCTGCTGGGCATCGGCGGGTGGCTGATCATGATCGACATCCGCACGCATCGGCTGCCGGATCGGATCGTGCTGCCGACCCTCGCGTCGCTGATCCTCCTCGTCGTGATCGATGCCGCGGTCGCGGGGCAGAGCGCTCCGACGATCCGTGCGCTCCTCGGCATGCTCGTCCTCGGCGGGTTCTACGCCCTGCTGCGACTGATCAGCCGGTCGGGGATGGGCGGAGGCGATGTCAAGCTCGCCGCGGTCATCGGACTCGTCCTGGGATGGCACGGCTGGCAGCAGCTCGCGATCGGCGCGGCATCCGCCTTCGTGCTGGGCGCGCTCTTCGCCCTCGCGCTGATCCTCCTGCGTCGGGCGGACGGCACCACCCGCATCGCGTTCGGCCCGTGGATGATCGCGGGCGCGCTCCTCGGCGTCCTCGTCGGATGAAGGGTCTACTCTGAGGTCATGGCACTCGCACGACTTCACGGCGGCCCGCTCGACGGGCAGATCATCCCCCTCGGCGACGCGGACGACAAGCTGATCGTCCCCTACAGCGAGACGCAGGTGGTCTACAACCGCCGTGGCGAGCCGCAGAACACCGGACCCGAAGACGGTCCCACCGAGATCGACTACTGGTTCGACGAAGCCCTCGAGGATCTCACTCTCAACGATGACGACTGAGCCGTCCCGCACGGTCGAGGTCGAGCGCAAGTACGACGTCGACATCGACACACCGCTGCCCCGCTGGGGTGACATCCCCGGCGTCGACGCCGTCACAGCGGGGGAGGCGCGGGCGCTGGACGCCCGCTACTTCGACACCGCAGACGGCACTCTCGCGCGCTCCGGAGTCGCGCTCCGGCGGCGCACCGGCGGCCCGGACGAGGGCTGGCACGTGAAGGGGCCGAGGCAGGGCGACGGACGGCTCGAGCTCGGCTGGCCGCTCGGCGAGGGCGACGCGCTGCCCGACGACGTCACCGCGACCGTCTCCACCTGGACCACCGCGCCGCTCGCGCCGCTCGCCCGGATCGAGAACGACCGCACCGCGTACCTGCTCACCGGTCCCGACGGGGTCGTGGCGGAGTTCGTCGACGATCGGGTCCGCGCCACCGACCTCCGCGGAGGCGTGCAGCGGGAATGGCGGGAGTGGGAGATGGAGCTCGGCCCCGCGGCCCCCGCCGACGCGGCAGGACGCGAGGTGTTCTTCGCCGCGGTCGAGCGAGCCGTCAGGGCCGCCGGCGGCCGCGATTCCGCATCCGGATCCAAGCTCGCCCGCGCGCTGGGGTTCTAGCCCGATGACGGCGCCGCACGCAACCCCTTCCCGGGAGCGCTCGGCGCGTGCTTGAGTGACTGCATGAGCCGACCGCCTGTGCTTCGATCGCTGCAGACGATCGTCCCCGACACCGTCCTCCACCAGGATGAGGTGCGCGATGTCTTCGCCGCGCAGCCCGATCTCGGGCGGCTGGCGCAGCGGATCGTGTCGACGTCGTTCACCGTGTCCGGAATCGACACCCGTCACACCGTGATCGACGAGCTGTCCCTCGACTCCGACGTGGAGGATCCGATCTTCTTCGACCGCCGGTCGGGGGCGCTGCTCGCACCGGGGACGAAGGCGCGCAACGAGGTCTACACGCGTGAAGCGGCCAGACTCTTCGTCGATGTGGCGCGGCGGGCGCTCGATGCCGACCCCGACATCGAGCCGGCCGATGTGACGCACGTCATCACCGTCTCGTGCACGGGCTTCCATGCGCCCGGACCGGAATACGAGATCGTTCGGGCACTCGGCCTGTCCGACAGCGTGCAGCGCTATCACCTCGGATTCATGGGCTGCTATGCGTCGATGCCGGCGCTCCGCGCGGCGAGTCAGTTCTGCACCGCGGACGAGAACGCCGTGGTCCTGGTGGTCAGCGTCGAGCTGTGCACCCTGCACCTGCGGTCCTCCGAGGATCCCGACACGATCGTGGCGTCCTCGCTGTTCGCCGACGGTGCGGCGGCCGGGATCGTGACGGCACGGGCTCTCCCGTCGGGGGTCACCGGCCTCCGTCTCGACCGCTTCCACACCGCGATCGCGCCCGAGGGCGAGAAGGCGATGGCCTGGACGATCGGCGACACCGGGTTCGAGATGATCCTGGCCACGACCGTGCCGCAGATCATCGGCGAGACGATCATCGGCGCCCTGCGGCCGCTGTACGCGCCGGAGGACGACCTGGTCGCCGCCTTCGACCGGGATGCCGTCGGCGGAGAGGTCGCGCACTGGGCGATCCATCCCGGCGGGCGCAGCATCCTGGATCGCATCCAGGAGAAGCTGCACCTCAGCGACGCGCAGCTGCACCCGGCCAGGGAGGTCCTGCGCGAGAACGGCAACATGTCGAGCGCGACCGTGCTGTTCGTGCTCAAGCGCATCCTCGAGCAGGAGGGTGCACGGGTCGGCGATCGCGTCTCGGCGATGGCGTTCGGGCCGGGCCTCACGGCCGAGAGCGCCCTGATGACCGTGACCGCCGCCGCGGACGCATGAGCGCGGGTCTCTCGACCAGGGACGTCGGCATCCGGGAGCTGATGGACGATCCGGAGGCGGACGAGCGGATGCTGGCGCGCACGTACGGGCGATTCGGCTTCGTGAACGCGGTCGTCTCCCGGCCCGGTCTGCTCTATCGGCGCGACATCCGCCCGAGAGCCGGCGGTGCGCCGCTGCGGATCCTCGACATCGGGGCCGGCGGCGGCGATCTGTGCCGGTTCCTCGCCGGACGGCTGCGCCACGACGGGCTCGCCGCGGAGATCACCGCCCTCGACACCGATGAGCGCGCGATCCGATGGGCTTCCGCGCACGATCGCGGAGCCGGGGTGCGCTACCGCCGTGCGCTGTCGACCGAGCTGGTCGACGAGGGGGAGGCATTCGACGTCGTGCTCTCCAACCACGTGCTGCATCACCTCGACGATGCAGAGCTGCAGACCGTGCTCGAGGACTCCCGGCGGCTCCTCGCGCCCGGCGGGCTGGCCGCGCACCACGACATCGCCCGCGGCCGCGCCGCCTATGCGCTCTTCGCGACGGCCACCTGGCCGCTCTCCGGGAACCTCCTCGCCGATTCGTTCATCCGCGAGGACGGACTCCTCAGCATCCGCCGCTCCCACACGGTGGCGGAGCTCCGGGCGATGGTCCCGCACGGCTGGCGAGTCCGCGGAGGCGTGCCGTCCCGGCTGGAGGTGCGGTGGGAGGACGATCGTGCCCGACCATGACGCGCTCGTCGTCGGGGCGGGCCCGGTGGGGCTGCTGCTGGCGTGCCTGCTGACGCAGGACGGACTGCGGGTGGCTGTCTGCGAACGTCGGACGGATGCCGACACGCGCACCCGCGCGATCGGCATCCACCGGCCGGGGCTCGAGGCGCTGGAGGCCGCCGGTCTCGGAGACGAGGTCCTGGCCGAGGCGCTGCGCCTCGACGGGGGAGAGGTGCGCAGCCGCCGGAGGACTCTGGCGTCGCTCGCGTTCCCGCCCGAGCGCCCCGTCCTGATCCTTCCGCAGCCGCGCACCGATGCGCTGCTCAGAGCGCGACTGCGGTCGCTCGTTCCCGATGCCCTGCGCGACGGATGGACCGTGCGCTCGGTCGATCCCGCGGACGACGTCGTGCGCGTCTCGGTCGATACTCCGGACATCGCCCGCGAGCTGACCGCCCGTTGCGTCGTGGTGGCCGACGGGGTGCGGAGCAGCCTGCGCGCGGATCTCGGACTCGGGTGGAGCCGCCGGAGCGGGCGCGCGAGCTACGCGATGGTCGATGTCGCCGAGGCGGAGGCAGACGCCCGCGCCGTGCTGCACTGCGAGCCGTCCGGCCTCGTCGAGTCGTTCCCGCTGCCCGGCGGACGGCGCCGGTGGGTGGCGCGCCAGGGGGCAGGCGAGCAGCTGGGCGCCGCGGACGCCTTCCGGGGCGCGGTCGAGGCGCGGACCGGCATCCGGCTGGATCTCGCGGATGATGTGCAGCCGACCGTGTTCGAGGCCGCGCAGCACATCGCCCGGCGCATCGTGCGCGGCCGCGTGGTCCTGCTCGGCGACGCGGCGCACGAGATCAGCCCGATCGGCGGCCAGGGGATGAATCTGGGCTGGACGGATGCCGTGCGACTGGCGCGGGAGCTCGTGCGCGCGCTCCCCGAGCGGATGCCGGACCTCGCCGGCTACGAGCGTGATCTGCGACGCAGGACGCGCATCGTCCAGAGCCGGTCGGCGTTCTACATGGCGATGGGTGCTCCGGCGCCGATCGGCGTGGCGGTCCCGCGGGAACTCGTCATCCGCACGCTGGGGACGCGGCCGCTGCGCCGCTGGTCCGCCGGGCTCATCACGATGCAGGGGCTCTGACGCACGAAGGCCCCGGTTCCCTCGTGAGGGGACCGGGGCCTTCGCGCTTCGCGTGCGGGGTTTCGACTCGCTTCGCTCACTCAACCTTGACGCGTCGCGTCAGAAGTTGATCATGTGCCCTGCGAGGCCGTGGAAGCCCTCCTGCAGCGCCTCCGACAGCGTCGGGTGGGTGTGCACGTTGCGGGCCAGCTCGAGCGCGGTGAGGTCCCACTTCTGCGCGAGGGTCAGCTCGGGCAGGAGCTCGGCGACGTCCGGTCCGATCATGTGCGCGCCGATGAGCTCGAGGTGCTCGGCGTCCGCGATGAGCTTGACGAAGCCGACGGGCTCGCCGAGGCCGTGCGCCTTGCCGTTGGCCATGAACGGGAAGCTGACGACCTTGATGTCGCGCCCCTCGTCCTTCGCCTGCTGCTCGGTGAGGCCGAACGAGGCGACCTGGGGGGAGCAGAACGTCGCACGCGGCATCATGCGGTAGTCGCCGAGCGTCATGGTCTCGGCCTTGCCGATGGTCTCGGCCGCGACGACGCCCTGCGCCTCGGCCACGTGGGCGAGCTGCAGCTTGGCGGTCACGTCGCCGATCGCGTAGATGCCCTCGACGTTCGTACGCATGTGGTCGTCGATGTCGATCGCACCGCGCTCGGTGAGCTTCACACCGGTCGCCTCGAGGCCGAAGCCCTCGGTGTTCGGGGCGAAGCCGACCGACATGAGCACCTTGTCGGCCTCGATCGACGACTGCTGGCCGTCCTTGGCCGTGTAGGTCACGGTGACGGAGGAGCCGTTGTCGACGACCGTCTCGACCTTGGTCGAGGTGAGGATGTCGACGCCGTAGTTCTTGTACTGCTTCGTGATCTCCTTCGACACGTCGGCGTCCTCGTTGGGGAGGGCGCGGTCGAGGAACTCGATGATGGTGACCTTCACGCCGTAGTTCGTCATGACGTAGGCGAACTCCATGCCGATGGCGCCGGCGCCCACGATGACGATCGACTTCGGCAGCTCGCGGCTGAGGATCTGCTCCTCGTAGGTCACGACGTTGTCGCTCAGCTGGACGCCGGGGAGCAGGCGCACCTTCGAGCCGGTGGCGATGATCGCGTTGTCGAAGGTCACCTCTTCGGTGGAGCCGTCGGCCTTGGCGACCGAGATCGCCTTCGGGCCGGTGAAGGTGCCGCGACCGTCGTACTCGGTCACCTTGTTCTTCTTCATCAGGAAGTGGATGCCCTTGACGCGGCCGTCGGCGACCACGCGGCTGCGGTCGAACGCCTTGCCGTAGTCGATCGTGAACTCACCCGAGATGCCGAAGAAGTCGGCCTTGTGGTTCAGGGTGTGCGCGAGCTCCGCGTTCTTGAGAAGAGCCTTGGAGGGGATGCAGCCCACGTTGAGGCAGACACCGCCCCAGTACTTCTCTTCGATGATGGCCGTGGAGAGGCCGAGCTGTGCGCTGCGGACGGCGGCGACGTATCCACCAGGACCGGCACCGAGGATGACGACATCGTAATGGGGCATGCGTTAAGCCTATCGCTCCGAAGAGGGCTCGGAACCGGGCTCGGCGCCTCCTCGGCGGCCGCGCACGGACAGCCAGACGGCGACTCCGACGGCGACCAGGATGCCGACGATCGAGATCACCCAGATCCACACGGTCGAACCCGAACCGTCGTCTGCGTCGGGTGCCGGAGTGAGCGTCCCCTCCGGCGTTGCGGATGCCGCTTCGCTCGGGGCCGCGGTCGTCGGCGCGGCGCTGGGCTGCTCGGTCGGCGTCGGGGAGGAACCGGTCGTCACGGTGAAGAAGAACTCGTCGGAGGTCGGGTGCCCGTCGCTCGAGACGACCTTCCAGATCACGTGGTATTCGCCTGCCGGGGCGGAGGACACCAGCGGCTGCGTCACCACGGCGCCGTCGACCGTCGCGGGTCCATCCGTGACCGCGTTGCCCGCGGAGTCCGTGACGACGACCTCGGTGGCGCCCTCGCCGTCGATCAGCTTGGCGCTGAAGGTGAGCGTCAGCTCGGCGGGGAGCGTCTCGACTTCGCTGTCGGCTGCCGGGTTCGACGACGTGAGCGCGTCGTGCGCGGATGCCGAGAGCGGGGAGGCGAGCACGAGGAAGGCGGCGAGGAGCGTCGCGGCGAGAGCGACGGGGGCGGCGGAGAGGCGCAGGGCTTTGGTCTTCACAGGTCCACCCTATGAAGAGCCGGTATGTGACGGCTGAGTATGCATGCGGCCTCCCGCGAGCCCCTCGGCATCCGTTAGTCTGGACAGCCTAGGAGGGCACAGTGACTGACAGCGACAGCCGACCGGCCGGAGAAGCCGCGATCCACCGCTCTGGTGAACAGAAGCACG
This sequence comes from Microbacterium sp. LWH11-1.2, assembly GCF_038397745.1. Lineage (NCBI taxonomy): Bacteria > Bacillati > Actinomycetota > Actinomycetes > Micrococcales > Microbacteriaceae > Microbacterium > Microbacterium sp. LWH11-1.2. The sequence continues at coordinate 2,652,305 of NZ_CP151636.1, forward strand.
ACGTGACGCAGACGTTCGGACACGATTCGGACCTGTCCTTCGTGCCGTTCGGCGTGGAACTCACCGACGTCGAGCAGACCGCCATCGCGGCGCTGCCGTCGGGATCGGCCCTGTTGCTGGTGCGCTCGGGCGCCCTCGCCGGTGCCCGCTACCTCCTCGACACCGATGTGACGACGGTCGGACGCCACCCCGAGGCCGACATCTTCTTCGATGACGTGACCGTCTCTCGCCGTCACGCGGAGATCACGCGCACCGGCACGACGTTCGAGATCATCGACCAGCGCTCGCTCAACGGGACGTACGTCAACGGCGAGCGGGTCGACCGCAGTGCGCTGGTCGACGGCTCCGAACTGCGCGTCGGCAAGTTCCGACTGAACTTCTTCGCCTCTCCGCACGACCGCCAGGCGGCGAACGCCTGATGGCGGCCACTCCCGCCCGCGAACGCTCTGCGTCCGCGGGCCTGCTGAGTATCGGTCAGGTGCTCGCGCGTCTCACTCCGGAGTTCCCCGATCTGACCTCCAGCAAGCTGCGTTTCCTCGAGGTGCAGGGCATCGTCAGCCCCTCGCGCACCGAGTCCGGCTACCGCAAGTTCTCGACGGCCGACATCGAGCGGCTCCGGCTCGGACTCACCCTCCAGCGGGATCACTACCTGCCGCTGAGCGTGATCCGCGAGCAGCTGGACAGCTCTGCGGGGGAGGCCTCGCTCGCGCCGCCTCCGTCGATCACGCCGGCGCCGCGTCGCTATCGTCGGGCAGAGCTCCTCGCGGCGGCCGGAGCAGGACCCCAGCTGCTGAACGACGCGATCAGCACCGGTGTCATCACCGCCCAGGAGAACTACCCCGAGGCGACGGTGACGCTCCTGCGCGGACTCGTCGCGCTGGATCGCCACGGGATCGAGCCCCGGCACCTGCGCTCCCTCCGTCAGGGGGCCGAGCGCGAGGTCGCTCTCATCGAGTCGGCGATGTCGTCGCTGCTGCGACGGACGGATGCCGCCTCCCGCGCGAAGGCCAGCGAACTCGCTCCCGAGCTGGCGACGAAGATCGACGAAGTGCGCTCGCTCTTCGTCAAGGACGCGCTGTCGCGTGTGCTTTCGTAACGAACTGATTGCGACACACCTTCGACGTCCCACGGATGTCATTGCCGGTGCCCGAGCACTGCTCTACCGTGGAGATAACCGTTCCAGGGAGGATTTCAGATGAATGCGGATGAGCTCACAGGCGACCCGCGGTTCGTACCCGAACTCCTCTTCACGGACGGTCTCCCCGCCATGGACGACGAGGTCGGCTACCGCGGTGCCGTCGCCGCTCGTGCCGCCGGCATCACCTACCGTCAGCTGGATTACTGGGCCCGCACCGAGCTGGTCGAGCCCACCGTCCGCGGCGCGAGCGGCTCCGGCTCGCAGCGTCTCTACGGCTTCCGCGACATCCTGGTCCTGAAGCTCGTCAAGAGCCTCCTCGACACCGGCATCTCGCTGCAGCAGATCCGTACCGCTGTCGAAGAGCTGCGACGTGCCGGCATCCGCGATCTCGCCGGCACCACGCTGATGAGCGATGGTGCCTCCGTCTACCTGTGCACGTCGAACGACGAGGTCATCGACCTCGTCAGCCGCGGCCAGGGCGTGTTCGGCATCGCCGTGGGCAAGGTGCTCCGCGAGGTCGAGTCGACGCTCGTCGCCTTCGACCCGACCGCACCGGACCCCGTCGACGAGCTCTCCGCGCGCCGCTCGAAGCGCTCCGCCTGATCCACCCTTCGACAGGCTCAGGGACCCACCCTTCGACAGGCTCAGGGACCCACCCTTCGACAGGCTCAGGGACCCGAGGGGGAGCTCTGCGCTCCTTGTCGGGTCGTAGAGCTTGCCGAAGCGTCAGGCGTTCTCGGGAAGCGCGATGCGCCCGGTGCGGATGATCCGGTCGAGCAGCTGATCGAAGTCGGCGGCGAGCTCCTGCGCGGAGTCTCCCGGCCAGATGTGCAGCGGCTTCGCCGCGCCCTGCGCCTGCTGCAGCGAGGTGCGCTCGGGCAGCTGGGGAGCGAGCACGAGAGGCCCGAACATGTCGCGGAGCTCCTTGATACGGAACTGGTGCTCGATGGACTGCGGGCGCACGCGGTTCACGACGATGCCGAGCGGCTGAAGACGAGGCGAGAGGCCGCGGCGGATCTCCTCGATCGCGCGGAGGGCGCGGTCCGCGGCGGCGACCGAGAACAGGCCGGGCTCGGTGACCACCATGACGCGGTCGCTGGCGGCCCAGGCCGTGCGGGTGAGCGCGTTCAGCGACGGCGCGCAGTCGATGAGCACGAGGTCGTAGTCGGCTTCGACGGCCGCGAGTGCCTCTTCGAGCTTCCAGACGTCGCGGACGCTCGGGTGCGGCCCGTCGAAGTTGATGGCGGAGGGGCTCCCGATGAGCACGTCGATCGTGCCGGGGTGCACTTTCGCCCATCCGCTGGAGGTGATCGCCTGACGGACGACCTTCTCCTTCGGGTTCGCCAGGACATCGGCGATGTTGAGTCGTCCGGCCACCTGGATGTCCATCCCGGTGGAGACGTCGGACTGCGGGTCGAGGTCGACGACGAGAGTCCGGACTCCTCGGGCGAAAGCCGCTGAGGCCAGCCCGAGTGTCACGGTCGTCTTGCCGACGCCCCCCTTGAGAGAGCTGACGCTGAGTACGTGCACGAACACCACGTTACCTTCCCCTAGGCTGAGGGAACACTCAGCCCCGCCCCTGCACGCCGAAAACGCCGTGCATCGAGCTCTCAGAGGTGTGCATGTTCCAGAAGATCCTTGTGGCCAACCGCGGCGAGATCGCGATCCGGGCCTTCCGAGCGGCGTACGAGGTGGGGGCGCGCACCGTCGCGGTCTTCCCCCATGAGGACCGCGGGTCCGTCCATCGACTCAAGGCCGATGAGGCCTACGAGATCGGCGAACGCGGTCACCCCGTCCGCGCGTACCTGAACGTCGACGAGATCATCCGCGTCGCGCTGGAGGCGGGAGCGGATGCGATCTACCCCGGATACGGCTTCCTGTCGGAGAACCCGGAGCTCGCGGAGAAGGCGGCGGCCAACGGCATCGTCTTCATCGGCCCGCCGGCGAAGGTGCTCGAGATGGCGGGCAACAAGGTCGAGGCGAAGCGGCACGCGATCGAGGCCGGAGTGCCGGTGCTGCGTTCGACCGAGGCATCCGACGACGTCGAGGCGCTCGTCGCCCAGGCGGAGGACATCGGCTTCCCGCTCTTCGCCAAGGCGGTGGCGGGCGGCGGCGGCCGCGGCATGCGTCGCGTCGAGACCGCGGGTGATCTCGCACCGGCTCTGGCCGAGGCGATGCGGGAGGCTGCGAGCGCCTTCGGCGACGCCCGGATGTTCCTGGAGCAGGCCGTGGTGCGCCCCCGGCACATCGAGGTGCAGATCCTCGCCGACAAGACCGGCGAGACCGTGCACCTGTTCGAGCGCGACTGCTCGGTGCAGCGGCGCCACCAGAAGGTCGTCGAGATCGCTCCGGCGCCGAATCTGGACGACAGCATCCGCACCGCACTCCACGGCTACGCGGTCGCCTTCGCCCGCTCGATCGGCTACGAGAACGCCGGTACCGTCGAGTTCCTGCTGGAGACGGCGGGCGAGCGCACGGGCGAGGTCGTCTTCATCGAGATGAACCCGCGCATCCAGGTCGAGCACACCGTGACCGAGGAGGTCACCGACGTCGACCTCGTGCAGAGTCAGATGCGGATCGCCGCGGGCCAGACTCTCGCGGAGCTGGGACTGCAGCAGCAGAACCTGCACCTGCGGGGGGCTGCGCTGCAGTGCCGCATCACCACCGAGGACCCGACGCAGGGCTTCCGCCCCGACACCGGCAAGATCACGACCTACCGCTCACCCGGCGGCGCCGGCATCCGCCTCGACGGAGGCACGGTGCATCAGGGGGCGCAGATCAGCCCGCACTTCGACTCGATGCTGGCGAAGCTGACCTGCCGCGGTCGCGACTTCCCCGCGGCCGTCGCGCGTGCCCGGCGCGCGCTGGCGGAGTTCCGCATCCGCGGCGTCTCGACGAACATCCCCTTCCTCCAGGCCCTGCTCGACGACGACGCCTTCATCGCGGGCGACGTGAGCACCTCCTTCATCGACGAGCGGCCGGAGCTCCTGCGCGGTCGGGTCTCGAAGGACCGCGGCACGAAGCTCCTGAACTGGCTGGTCGACGTCACCGTCAACAAGCCCCACGGCGCGCACCCCGGTGTCATCGACCCGGTCGCGAAGCTCCCCGTCGTCGATCTCTCGACCGAGCCGATCGCCGGGTCGCGTCAGCGGCTGCTCGAGCTCGGTCCGGAGGGCTTCGCCCGGAGCCTCCGCGAGCAGACGGCACTCGCGATCACCGACACCACCTTCCGCGACGCGCACCAGTCGCTGCTGGCCACGCGCGTGCGCACCAAGGACCTCGTCGCGGCTGCTCCGTACCTGGCGCGGCTCACGCCGGGCCTGCTGTCCGTCGAGGCTTGGGGCGGGGCGACATACGACGTCGCGCTGCGCTTCCTCGGCGAGGACCCCTGGGAGCGACTCGACAAACTGCGCGCCGCGCTGCCGAACGTCGCGATCCAGATGCTGCTGCGCGGACGCAACACGGTCGGCTACACGCCGTACCCGACGGCGGTCACCGAGGCGTTCGTCGCCGAGGCAGCCGCGAGCGGGGTCGACATCTTCCGGATCTTCGACGCCCTCAACGACGTGGAGCAGATGCGCCCCGCCATCGAGGCCGTGCGCAACACCGGCACCGCGGTCGCCGAGGTGGCCCTCTGCTACACCGGCGACCTCCTCGACCCGGCCGAGAACCTCTACACGCTCGACTACTACCTCGGTCTCGCCGACCAGATCGTCGCGGCCGGGGCGCACATCATCGCGATCAAGGACATGGCGGGGCTCCTGAGGCCCGCGGCTGCAGCGAAGCTCGTCGCAGCGCTGCGCGAGCGCTTCGACCTCCCTGTCCACCTGCACACGCACGACACGCCGGGCGGCCAGCTGGCTACGCTCCTCGCAGCCAGCGCGGTCGGAGTGGATGCCGTGGATGCCGCGTCGGCACCGCTCTCCGGAACCACCAGCCAGCCGTCGCTGTCCTCGCTCGTCGCGGCGCTCGCGCACACCGATCGGGACAGCGGCATCTCCCTCGACGCGGTGTCCGATCTCGAGCCGTACTGGGAGGCGGTGCGCCGGCAGTACGCGCCGTTCGAGTCGGGGCTTCCCGGACCCACGGGCCGCGTGTACCACCACGAGATCCCCGGCGGGCAGCTGTCGAACCTCCGCCAGCAGGCGAAGGCCCTCGGTCTCGCGGATGACTTCGAGCTCATCGAGGACATGTACGCCGCGGCCGACCGCATCCTCGGGCGCGTTCCGAAGGTGACGCCGTCATCGAAGGTCGTCGGCGACCTCGCGCTGCATCTCGCCGCCGTGAAGGCGGATCCTGCGGACTTCGAGGCGAACCCGGAGAAGTACGACGTGCCGGACTCGGTCGTCGGATTCATGGCGGGCGAGCTGGGCGACCTCCCCGGAGGATGGCCGGAGCCGTTCCGCACCAAGGTCCTCGCCGGACGCTCGGTGCGCACCGGGCTCACGCAGATCAGCGCGGAGGACGAGGCCGCTCTCGCCGGTTCCAGCGCCGAGCGGCGTGCGCGGCTCAACTCCCTGCTGTTCCCTGCGCCCACCGCGGAGTACACCGAGCGGCGCGAGCTCTTCGGCGACCTCTCCGTCCTCGACACGAGCGACTACCTCTTCGGACTCGTGCAGGGACAGGAGCATCGCATCGAGATCGACCGCGGCGTGCAGCTGTTCATCGGTCTGGAGGCCATCGGCGACGCCGACGACAAGGGCATGCGGACCGTGATGACGACTCTGAACGGGCAGCTCCGACCTGTCTTCGTGCGAGACAGGTCCGTCGCGGTGGACGCGCACGAGGCCGAGCGGGCGGACACCAACGTCCCCGGCCAGGTCGCCGCTCCGTTCTCCGGTGTCGTCACGCTCAAGGCCGAGGTCGGTGCTGCCGTCCGGGCCGGCGAGCCGATCGCCTCGATCGAGGCGATGAAGATGGAAGCGGCCATCACCGCGCCCGTCGACGGCGTGATCGAGCGTCACGCGATCGCCGAGACGCAGCAGGTGGATGCCGGAGATCTTTTGGTCGTCATCCGTCCCGCGCACTAATCTTGTGCGGGCGAGGGCCGCGCACCGTGTGCGCACCCGAGGCCCGCGCAGGCTTGGAGTGACATCGTGACCCCGAAGAACACCGCAGAACCCGAGGAGAACCCGCTGGGGGTGCTCGATGACGCCGCGTCCGTGGACACGGCCGTCATCGGCATCCTCGGCGGAACGGCGCAGGTGAGCGTGTCGCTGCCGAAGGACGATGACGACGACCTCGATGACGAGGGCGTCGTCGAGGGAGAAGTCGTCGGCGACCTCATCGTCGACGAACTGCCCATCGTCACGGCTTCGCAGGTCGCATCCGCGGCGAAGGCCGTGCCCGCCGCCGTGACTCCGGCGGTGCTGAAGTCCCGGTCTCCGGGAGACGACAAGGTTGCCAAGGCCGCCAAGGCCGACCCGTCGCCGAAGGAGGTCCCGGGCATCATCATCGGGCCCATCGTGATCGACGAACCGGTGGCCGCCACCCCGTCGGCGGAAGAGGCCGCGCCCGAGGAGACCATCCAGGAAGCGGAACTGGAGCCGGACGTCGAGGAGCCGATCGACCAGGAGCCGGATGCCGAGGAGCCGGAATCGGCGACGATCGTCGAGGAGCCGGAGCCGGAGCCGGAGCCGGAGCCTGAGCCTGAGCCTGAGCCTGAGCCTGAGCCTGAGCCGGGGCCTGAGCCTGAGCCTGAGCCTGAGCCTGAGCCTGAGCCTGAGCCCGTACCTGAGCCTGAGCCCGTACCTGAGCCTGAGCCGGAGCCTGAGCCGGAGCCTGAGCCCGTACCCGAGCCGGAACCCGACCCCGAGCCGGTCCCCGTCGCGAACGAGCCGGCCGCCGCGGCGACGCACGCCGAAGAGGCGGCCGTCGCAGCCCGATTCCTGGCGAGGGCGACCGTCGATTCGGCTGCGGCTCCCGTCGCAGCCACCGCCGCGGGAGTGCCCGCCGTGAAGGAGACCGCCGCCGTGTCCACTCCCGACGAGAAGTCCGTCGTTCCGCAGCCAACGCGCGCGGCCGCCCGCGCCGACGTGACGCTCACCTCGAAGCGCCTGGACGATCTGGGTGATTCCTCGCGGGAGTCGGCCGATCTGCTCACCGCCGATCGCCTGCTCGACCCGCATCGCCTCACGAAGCCCGAGCCCGAAGGCGCGTGGAGTCATTTCCTCTACACCGTGTCGGGACGCCGCATCAACATCGGCGACGGTCGGCGGGCCCGGGAGCGGAAGGCGCTCAGCGCTCGCATCGCCGCACCTCTCCCCGGAGGGGCGCGGTTCGTGCCCGTGCTCTCTCGCAAGGGCGGCGTCGGCAAGACGACGATCACCGCCCTGCTCGGCATGGCGCTGGCCGACGCGCGTGACGACCGCGTGATCGCCGTCGATGCCAATCCGGATCGAGGAACCCTCGCGGAACGCATCGTCCGTCCGGCTCACAACAAGTCGGTGCGCGATCTGGTCCGCATCCACGACGACGTCCGGGGTTATCACGACATCTCCGCCATCGTGGCGCGCGATGCCACCCGCCTCGACGTTCTCGCCTCCGATTCCGATCCCCGCATCGCCGAGGCCTTCAGCGACAGCGACTACAGGGACGTCGCCGGTGTCGCCGCGCACTACTACTCGCTCGTGCTGACGGACACGGGGACGGGCATCGTGCACTCCGTGATGTCGGCGACCCTCGACCTGGCCGACCAGATCATCATCGTGTCGGGGCTGAGCGTCGACGAAGCGCGACTGGCCTCGGAGACTCTCACCTGGCTCGAGACGAACGGGTACGCCGAGCAGGCTCGAGAGGCTATCGTCGTGCTGAACCAGTCGACACCGGGCGCGCCCCTCGTGCGCCTGAACGAGCTGCAGAGTCACTTCGCCACGCGCGCGAAGAGCGTGATCCGGATGCCGTACGATCCGCAGATCGCCGGGGGAGGGACCATCGTGTTCGCGAACCTGCTGCCCGAGACACGTGTCGCCGCGCGTCGACTCGCCGCGCTCCTGGTCGAGGGCCTGCGGGCGAAGGGCGCCTGATGGCCGTCCGCGAGATCCGCATCTTCGGCGACCCCGTCCTGCGTACCGTGTGCGCCCCGATCGATGACATCGACGACGGCGTCCGCGCACTGGTGGCCGACCTCGTCGAGACGGTCGAGCTGCCTGGCCGAGCCGGAGTGGCCGCCCCGCAGATCGGCGTGGCGTTGCGCGCCTTCAGCTACAACATCGACGGTGACATCGGCTACGTGCTCAACCCGGTGCTCGTGGAGGTGCGGGGCGAACCCGAGCCGACCGGAGAGGGCTGCCTGTCCGTTCCCGGGCTCTGGCACGATGCGCAGCGGCACCCGTGGGCGCGCGTCGAGGGGATCGACCTCGACGGGAATCCTGTGGTGCTCGAGGGCGACGGTCTCCTCGCCCAGGCGCTTCAGCACGAGACGGATCACCTCGACGGGAAGCTGTTCCTGTCGCGTCTCGATCCGGAGACCCGCAAACAGGCGATGCGCGAGGTGCGCGAGAGCGCCTGGTTCTAGCCGCCGAGCGCCCCCTTCTCACCGAACGGCCCCCTTGCGCGTGTGCGCGAGGGGGCCGTTCGTCGGGAAGGGGGTGGGTCGACCTGCCGGGTCAGCCGCCGATCGCGACGTTGGTCGTCGAGACCGGCTCGTCGTAGATCGCGGAGATCTCGTCGGCGAAGTCGTTCATGATGACGTTGCGCTTGATGGAGAGCTTCGGCGTCAGGTGGCCCGAGGCCTCGGTCCACTCCGAATCGAGGATCGTGAACTTGCGGATCGACTCGGCGCGCGACACGCGGGCGTTCGCGCCGTCGACGGCGCGTTGGACCTCGGCCCGGACGGCGTCGTTGCGGGAAGCCTCCACCAGCGTCATCTTGGCGTCGAGGCCGTTGTTCGCGAGCCACGTCGGCAGCATCTCGGGATCGAGCGTCACCAGGGCCGAGATGAACGGGCGCTGATCGCCGACCACGACGACCTGGCCGATGATCGGGTTCGCCCGGATCGGGTCCTCGAGCGCTGCGGGGGCGACGTTCTTGCCTCCGGCCGTGACGATGATCTCCTTCTTGCGACCGGTGATCGTGAGGAAGCCCTCGGAGTCGAAGCTGCCGATGTCGCCGGTGCGGAACCAGCCGCCGTCGCTGAACGCCTCGGCCGTGGCCTCGGGGTTGTTCCAGTACTCCTTGAAGACGTTGATGCCGCGTACCTCGATCTCGCCATCCTCGCCGAGGCGCACGCCGACGCCGGGGAGCGCGGGACCGACCGTGCCGATCTTCGACTTGTCGGCCAGGTTCACCGTGGCGGGAGCCGTCGTCTCGGTCAATCCGTAGCCCTCGAGGATCACGACGCCGAGGCTGTGGAAGAAGTGACCGAGTCGCGGGCCCAGGGGAGCGGAGCCGGACACGGCGTAGACCACGTTCCCGCCCATCGCGGCGCGGAGCTTGCTGTAGACGAGCTTGTTGAAGAGGGCGAACTTCAGCTTCATCCCGAAGGGGATCTTCTTGCCTTCTTCGAGCAGCTTCGAGTGCTCGATGGCGACATCCGCCGCGGCGCGGAAGATCTTGCCCTTCCCACCGGCCTCCGCCTTCTGCTCGGCGGAGTTGTACACCTTCTCGAACACGCGAGGGACGGCGAGGAGGAAGGTCGGCTTGAACGAGCCCAGGGCGGGCAGGAGCTGTCGCGTGTCGGGCTGGTGACCGGTGCGGACGCCCGCGTGGATGTCGAGGATCGAGATGAAGCGCGCGAAGACGTGAGCCGTCGTGATGAACAGGAGGGTCGAGGCGCCCGGCGTCTGCACGACCGCGTCGAGGGCCTTCGCGGAGTTGCGGGTGAGCTCGACGAAGTTGCTGTGCGTGAGCACGCAGCCCTTCGGGCGACCGGTGGAGCCCGAGGTGTAGATGAGGGTGGCGATGTCGGAGCCGACGGCGAGGTTGCGGCGACGCTCGATCTCCTCGTCGGTGACCGCTGCGCCCTGCGCCGTGAGCGTGTCGATGGCGCCGAGGTGCAGCTGCCAGACCTCGCGGATCAGGGGAAGGTCGCCGCGCACCTCGTCGACGCGGGCGAAGTGCTCCGGAGATTCGACCACGAGGGCGATCGCCCCGGAGTCCTCGAGGATCCACTGGATCTGAGAGGGGGAGCTGGTCTCGTAGATCGGGACCATCACGGCGCCGGCGTAGAAGAGCGCGAAATCGACCAGCGTCCACTCGTACGTCGTGCGCGCGAGGAAGCCGACCTTCTCGCCCGGCTGGATGCCTGCGGCGGCGAATCCCTTCGCCAGGGCGATCACGGCCGTCTGGAAGTCGGCGGCGGAGATGTCGCGCCAGCCTTCGCCCTCGGGCACCGAGAACAGCGCGCGGTCGGGGGTGGCCTTGACGCGCTGGAACAAGAGGTCCGAGACGTTTGCGTCGGGGTCGGCGGGGACGATCGCGGGGACTTCAAACTGGACCACGGCAGCTCCTTCGGTACCGGTCGGGCACGTGTGTGGTCTTGAGTCTAGGGCATGACACCCCGTCGCACCTCGTGTGGAACTGAGTCGCGATCGCGCATCCCGATCGAAGATCGCCGAAGCGGATGCCGGACGCGGCGCTAGACTTCACCTCGATGTTCTACTGGCTGATGAAGTACGTCGTGATCGGCCCCGTGGTCAAGGCGATCTTCCGTCCCTGGATCGTGGGCCGCAAGAACGTGCCCGCGAACGGGGCGGCGATCCTCGCCAGCAACCATCTCTCGTTCGCGGACTCCATCTTCCTGCCGCTGGTGATCGATCGCCCGATGTCCTTCCTCGCCAAGAGCGACTACTTCACGGGCCGCGGCCTGAAGGGCTTCGCGACCAAGTTCTTCATGAAGGCCACGGGGCAGATCCCGATCGACCGATCCGGAGGCAAGGCCTCGGAGGCTTCTCTGAACACCGGTCTGCAGGTGCTCGGCGGCGGCGACCTGCTCGGCATCTACCCGGAGGGCACGCGAAGCCCCGACGGCAAGCTGTACCGCGGACGCACCGGCATCGCACGGATGGCGCTCGAGGCCAAGGTCCCCGTCGTCCCCGTGATCATGGTCGACACCGACACGGCCATGCCGATCGGCCAGCGGCTTCCCCGCATCATGCGCGTCGGGATCGTCATCGGAGAGCCGCTCGACTTCTCCCGCTACGCCGGGATGGAGAACGACAGGTACATCCTGCGCTCCGTCACCGACGAGATCATGGTGGCCCTGCATCGTCTCGGTCAGCAGGAGTACGAGGACGTCTACGCCTCGACCGTGAAGGACCGTCTTCCCTCCCGTGTCACACGGCGCTAGCGGAGCGTCCAGGGTGCACGTCGACCACTAGGCTTGAGGCATGCTCCCGCACCACATCGACGCCCTTGATGCATGGCGCTCGCTTCCCATCAAGCAGCAGCCGCAGTGGCCCGACGCGGACCGCGTCGCCGACGTCTCCCGCCAGATCGCCGCTCTCCCGCCGCTGGTCTTCGCGGGTGAGGTCGACAACCTCCGTGATCGCCTCGCGCGCGCAGCATCCGGAAAGGCCTTCCTGCTCCAGGGCGGCGACTGCGCCGAGACCTTCGCCGGCGCGACCGCCGAGCAGATCCGCAACCGCATCAAGACGGTGCTGCAGATGGCCGTCGTGCTCACCTACGGCGCCTCGATGCCCATCGTCAAGATGGGGCGCATGGCCGGACAGTTCGCCAAGCCCCGCTCGAGCGACAGCGAGACCCGCGGTGACGTCACGCTTCCGGCGTACCGCGGCGACATCGTCAACGGCTACGACTTCACCGAGGGCTCCCGTCAGGCCGATCCCGGTCGCCTGCTGCAGGGGTACCACACGGCTGTCTCCACCCTGAACCTCATCCGCGCCTTCACCCAGGGCGGCTTCGCCGACCTCCGCGAGGTGCACTCGTGGAACAAGGGCTTCGCGCAGAACCCCGCCAACCAGCGCTACGAGCGCATGGCCGCCGAGATCGACCGCGCCATCAAGTTCATGGAGGCCGCGGGCGCCGACTTCGACGAGCTGAAGCGCGTCGAGTTCTTCACCGGCCACGAGGGTCTGCTGATGGACTACGAGCGCCCGATGACGCGCATCGACTCGCGCACGGACACGCCGTACAACACCTCGGCGCACTTCCTGTGGATCGGTGAGCGCACCCGCGAGCTCGACGGCGCGCACGTCGACTACTTCTCGAAGATCCGCAACCCCATCGGTGTGAAGCTCGGCCCGACGACCACGCCGGAGACCGCGCTCGCGCTGATCGACAAGCTCGACCCCGAGCGCGAGCCCGGCCGACTGACCTTCATCACGCGCATGGGTGCGGGGAAGATCCGCGACGCCCTGCCCCCGCTGCTGGAGGCCGTGCGCGACTCCGGCGCGCAGCCGCTGTGGGTGACGGATCCGATGCACGGCAACGGCATCACGACCCCGACCGGCTACAAGACCCGTCGCTTCGACGACGTCGTCGACGAGGTGCGCGGCTTCTTCGAGGCGCATCGCGCGGTGGGCACGTTCCCCGGCGGCATCCACGTCGAGCTCACGGGAGACGATGTCACCGAGTGCCTCGGCGGATCCGAGCAGATCGACGAGGCAGCACTCGCCACGCGCTACGAGAGCCTGTGCGACCCGCGCCTGAACCACATGCAGTCGCTCGAGCTGGCGTTCCTCGTCGCGGAGGAGCTCGAGAAGCGCTGAGTCGACGGCTTTCGTCGAACGCAGAGAACCCGCCCCCCGGATGATCGGGAGGGCGGGTTCTCTGCGTCTGTCGTTTTTCGGGCGAGGGGCGTCGGCGACATCACCCCGCGGCGAAGACGCGCACCTCCGTCCCGCGTACGCGGGACTCTCCGGCCTTCGGGTCGGTGCGCGTCGCGGTGAAGATGTCCCAGACGAGTTCCGGCGCCGCAGTGACCGGCTTGAATCCGGCGTCCTGCAGCTGCTTGACGGCATCGCGGATCGAGATGCCGGACACGTCGGGGATCTCGATGGGCTCGGGCCCCAGGGAGACGATCAGCCGCATGTCGTCACCGGGACGCCAGTTGCCCGACTCGGAGCGGTCGGCGTAGCCGATGACCCGGCCCTCGGCGATCGTGTCGCTGTACTGCTCGACGCGTTCGTCGAGCACGTTCAGGCCCTTGTCGGTGAGCGCCTGGGTCGCCTGCTGCACGGAGGTGTCGGAGACGTCGGGCAGCGATCCCAGCGAGACGAAGAGGTCGACGGTGTCGGCTTCGAAGAGGTCGCATCCCTCGCCGCACTCGTAGGCGTCGCCGCCGGCACGCGGCGTCACGTACGCGTTGATGACGATCCCCTCGTCGGCATCCGAGAACAGTTCCAGGGTCTCGTCGGGGACCGTGACGTTCAGCTCGTCCAGATAGGCGCGCGCCTCGTCCTCGGTCTTGCCGTTGAGGGTCTCGATCGAGTGCGGCTCAGGCCCGAGCGAGATCAGCACGGTCACCTCGCCGTTCTTCTCCAGTCGGTCGCCGGCCTGCGGATCGGTGCGGATCGCCAGATCCTTCTCGACGTCGACCGAGTACTCCTCGCCCCGCAAGGGGGTGAGTCCTTCCGCGGTGAGCGCCTCGGCGGCCTGCTCGTAGGTCGAGCCGGCGACATCCGGCACGGCGATCAGTGACCCGGGCCCTGAGCCGAACCACCAGCCGACTCCACCGGCGAGAACGGCGAGGAGCAGGACGAGCGTGAGCAGGAACGCGCCACGTGCGCGTCGACGCGACGCGCGACGGCGAAGGACCGTCGCGTTGTCGATCGGCGCGGGCGCCGGTGCCGTCGGGTCGGCGATCACCATCGTGCCGGGCAGAACCTTGGTGAGGTCGCCCGAGTCGCCCTGGCTGCGCTGCGACATCGTCGCGGCGGCGACCGCCGGAGCGATGCCCAGCTCGCGCTCGATCTCCCGCAGACGGTCGAGCATCTGCTGGGCGTCATCCGGTCGTTCGTCCGGGGACTTCTCGGTCGCCCAGAGGACGAGCTCGTCGAGGGGCTCGGGTACGGCCGGATTGCGCACGCTCGGACGGGGGACCGACTCGGTGGCGTGCTGGAACGCGATCTGCATCGGCTGCTCGCCCTTGTATGGCTGCTCGCCGACCAGCATCTCGTAGAGCATGATGCCGAGCGCGTAGATGTCGCTCCGCGCGTCGGCGGTGCCGCGGGTCACGAGCTCGGGGGCCAGGTAGGCGATCGTGCCGAGCAGCTGCTGCCCGGTCGCCGTGTTCGCCGTCGTGGCCCTGGCGAGGCCGAAGTCACCGATCTTGATACGGCCGTCCTCCGCGAGGAGCACGTTCTCCGGCTTCACGTCGCGATGCACGATCCCGGCACGGTGCGCGGCGGAGAGACCGGCGAGGATCGCGTCCATGATCGTGATCGTCTGGGGGATCGTGAGGCGCTTCTGCTCGCGCAGCAGCTCGCGGAGGGTGATACCGGGAAGGTACTCCATCACGAGGTAGGCGAGTTCGCCGTCCTGGCCCTGGTCGAACACGTTGACCACGTGCGGATCGGCGAGCCGGGCGGCGGCTCGCGCCTCCTGGATGAACCGGCTCTGGAAGGCGGAGTCATCGCTGAGGTGCGCGTGCATGACCTTGAGGGCGATGCGGCGCTCGAGGCGGAGGTCCGTCGCGACGTAGACCGTGGCCATCCCACCGCGGGCGATGCGCGCCCGTACACGGTAGCGGCCGTCGACAAGCCGCCCGATGAGGGGGTCGGCCTGATGATTGGTCGTCACGTCAGAATTCTATGGAGAACTGCCTGAAAGACAGGGGAGCGGCTCACCCCTGAGGGCTGTGGGTTTTCCGAACGGCGCTCAGCCATGCAGGGCGAGCCAGGTGTATGCCTGCGCTTCCCACTGGCCGTACTTGTCCGGATAGGCCGAGATCTGCACGGCCTGGGCTGCATCCGTGAAGGCCATGCCCTCCCATCCGGGGATGTCGAGCAGTCCGCGGGTCGTGAGGCCGTTCGGGTCGCTCGGGCCTCCGTAGAACACCCGGGTGCTGCGATCCGCGTCCATGATCTGCTCGGGCGAACCCCACCCCGTGCTCGGGCGCTGCTGGAAGATGCCGAGAGAGTCGCGGTCGCCCCAGTCGAGATTGCGCAGCCCCGACTCGACCATCCCGGTCGCGAGGGCGATCGCGACCGCCCGGTCCGAGACGCCGAGCTCTCGTCCGATACGGATGATGAGCGCCGCGTTCGCGGCCTGCTCGGCCGTGAGGGCCGTCGCTTCCGGAGTGACGGCCGCCGCCGCCGCGGGGGCCGGTGCACCCTGCACGGCGAGCGTCTGCCCCGGGTAGATGATCGAGGATGAATCGAGCCCGTTCAGCGCGAACAGCGTCTGGGTGGTCGTGCCGTAGGCCTGTGCGATGCCGAAGACGGTGTCGCCGGCGACGACGACGTGCGTCGCGGCCGGTGCGACCGAGGTCGCGGGTGCTGCTGCGGGCGCCGCAGCAGGTGCAGCGGCACCGGACACGACGAGAGCCTGACCCGGATAGATGACGGAGTCGCGGGTCAGGCCGTTCGCACCCAGCACGGCGTCGACGGTGGTGCCGTACTGCGCCGCGATCGCGTACACGGTGTCGCCGGAGACGACGGTGTGGGCGGTCGATGCGGGTCCGACGGCCTCCACGACCGCCGGGGCGGCGACCACCACGGCCGGAGCCTGCAGTGTCAGCGTCTGCCCGGGGTAGATCACCGAACGCCAGGAGAGGCCGTTCCAGGTCAGGACGTCGACCGTCGCGAGCCCGAATCGGCCCGCGACCGCGGAGACGGTGTCACCGGGCTGCACGACGTAGGCGGCCGGAGGGGCCTCGGCGGGGACCAACCCGAGCGGTGCGGAGCGCTGTCGCTCGACACTGGGTGACGGGGCGGCCTCCGCCGGCGCCGCGACGAGGGTTCCGGCCAGGGCGCCGATGACGGCGGCCGGCATGCCGAGCTGAAGATATCGCGTGCGACGCGTGGCGGTGTTCTGTCTCAAGGGTCCCCCTTTTCGAGCACTTCACGCTGACACGGATGTAAACAGAAGTCAACAGAAGTGACGCAAGTGAAAGATGTGACTGGAGTGCCGACATGCGGCATCCGATGGGAGGTGAGATAGTGGGCAACGTGTCTGAGAACGTTGTGGAGAACCCTGCTGTCGAGTGGCTGACCATGCCCGACCTCGTCGAGGTGCTGGATGAGCCGCTCGGCCGCGTCCGTCGCCTGATCGACGAGCACTACCTCGTCGGCTCGCGACGCGGCGGCGTGTTCGCGGTGCCCTCGATCTTCATCGTCGACGGGCATCCGCTGAGCTCCCTGCGCGGGACCATCATCGTGCTGCAGGACGCGGGCTTCACCGACGACGAGCTGATCGACTGGCTGCTCGAGGACGAGGAGAGCCTCGGCCGGTCGCCGATCGCCGCCCTCCTCGCGGGTCACAAGAGCGCGGTCCGTCGACTCGCTCGCACGCTCGCCTGACGGACGATCGGCTTCAGGCCGACCGCACGGTCGCCGCGCGGGCGAGATCGCGCAGCTCGCCGACCGCCGCGTTGTCCAGGCGCGCACCCGAGAGGGCGCGGTCGGCTTCACGGGCGTAGTCGGAGATCATCGTCTCGACGCGTTCGAGCGCTCCGGATTCCGCGATCGTCGCCTGCAGGAACGACACCTGCTGCGCGGTGAGCTCCGGGTCGCCGAGCATCTCGTCGAGGAGGTTCCTCGCCGAGGCGTCCAGCGCCTGCCTCGTGAGCGCGACGAGGACCGTCCGCTTGCCCTCGCGCAGATCGTCGCCGGCGGGCTTGCCGGTCACGGAGGAATCGCCGAAGACGCCGAGGATGTCGTCGCGCAGCTGGAAGGCCATGCCGATCGGGTGTCCGAAGCTCCGCAGCGCCGCCATCTGATCGTCCTCCGCGCCGGCGAGGGCTCCGCCGAGCACGAGGGGCTGCTCGATGCTGTAGCGGGCGGACTTGAGCGAGACCACACGCAGCGCGCGATCGGCGTGCAGCCCGCCGTCGTTGACGCTCCAGGCCGATTCCTCCGCGATGTCGAGGAACTGCCCGGTCGTCACATCGCGGCGCATGCGCGCGTACTCGCCCCGCACGGCGCGAGCGTGGGCGTGACCGTCCAGAGCGGACTCCAGCAGGTCGTCGCTCCACGCCACGAGGAGGTCCCCGAGCAGCACGGCGGAGGCGCGGCCGAAGGCCTCCGCGTCACCCGACCATCCCGCGTCACGGTGCGACGCCTCCAGGGCCCTGTGCGCGGCCGGCCGACCGCGGCGCGTGTCGGAGTTGTCGATCAGGTCGTCGTGGACGAGCGCGGCCGATTGGAAGATCTCCAGGGCGGCGCACGTGTCCCAGAGCACGTCGGACTCCGTGGCGTCGCGGTCCCGGAATCGGGCGACGGCTCGCCAGCCGGCATGGCAGAAACGCGCGCGGAGCCGCTTGCCGCCGACGAGGGTCGCGGCGGCTGCGTCGAGGAACCCCGCCGCCTCCGAGCCGTACTCGAGGGATTCGGTGCGCATCAGCGCGAGGAAGCGGTCCAGGCGAGCGGCGACGGCGTCGGGTACGGAGGAGGGGGACGGCACGACTCCCAGCATACGTAAAGCAAGGAGGGGGCGATCGGCTAGCCTCGGACGCCTCCTCGCGCGTAGAATGGAAGGCACGATACCCGAGGGGGACGAAATGCCACTCTCCGAACAGGAGCAGCGTCTGCTCGATGAGATGGAACGCCATCTCCTTCACAACGACGCCGACGTCGTGAGCGCGCCATCAGGCGATCGCACACTGAGCTATCGCAACCTCGTGTACGGCGCCCTTCTGCTGCTGGCAGGCGTCGGCGGCCTCGTCGCCGGAGTCATCATCGGTGACGTCTGGGGCATCGTCGTGGGTGTCATCGGCTTCGCAGCGATGCTGGCCGGAGTCATGATCGCCGTGACGCCCGTGCGCCGGACGACCCCGGCCGCCCCTCGTGAGCGATCGGCCTCGAAGCAGCCGAGTTCGGCCTCCTTCATGGATCGCATGAACGATCGTTGGGATCGCCGCCAAGACGGACGCTGACCTCTCCTCCCTCTCTCGAAAGCCCGGATGCTGAGCATCCGGGCTTTTCTGCGTCCGGGGCCGCCCGCGGGGTATCAGGGGTAGGCCTGCCCTCCACTGGCCCTCCACCTGCCCTCCACCGTCCTTCACCGCGTAATTCCGCGGTTCTAGGGCGACCCCGATCGTATCGAACCGGCGAATCGGCGTATTCGCCGTAGGTTTGTGGAGGAAAGTGGAGTAAAGTGGGGCGCACCTCGAGTTGGCCGGACGCAGAGGGGGTGATGGCCGATGTTGCTGGGAACGCATTCTCCGAAGCTGGACGACAAGGGACGGGTCATCCTTCCTGCGAAGTTCCGCGAAGATCTCGGCGGCGGCATCGTCGTCACGCGTGGCCAGGAACGCTGCCTCTACGTCTTCAGCACGGCCGAGTTCGAGGCGATGCACGAGCGGATCCGTCAGGCGCCGCTCGCCAACAAGCAGGCGCGTGACTTCATGCGTCTGTTCCTCTCCGGTGCGAGTGCGGAGATGCCCGACAGTCAGAACCGCATCACCATCCCCGTCCACCTGCGCCAGTACGCAGGCCTGCAGAAGGAACTCATCGTCACCGGAGTCGGCGCCCACGCCGAGATCTGGGATGCCGAGAGCTGGAACGCCTACCTCGCCGCCGGTGAGGAGACCTACTCCGATCTCGAGCAGGAGGTGATTCCGGGACTCTTCTGACCACGGCTGTGATGCCCCGCCGCTCCCGCCCCGACACACTTCCCCGGTGCCGGGTCGCGAAGCGGAGGGGGATCAGAGCCGAAGGTCACCCCGAGAAAGATCATGAACCTCCGCGACATACACACCCCCGTGCTCCTCGACCGCTGCGTCGAGCTGCTGGCTCCCGCCCTCCAGGCCGACGGAGCCGTCCTCGTCGACGCCACGCTCGGGATGGGCGGGCATTCCGAGGCCCTGCTCGAGCGCTTCCCCCGCATCCGGCTCGTCGGACTCGATCGCGACACGGATGCGCTCCGCATCGCGGGGGAGCGGCTGGCCCGCTTCCGCGATCGCGTGACCCTCGTGCACACGGTGTACGACGAGATCGGGCTCCACGCTCAGGGTGCCGCCGGCATCCTCTTCGACCTCGGCGTCTCCTCGCTCCAGCTCGACGAGGCCGAGCGCGGCTTCGCCTACTCCAAGGATGCGCCGCTCGACATGCGGATGGACCAGACCAGCGGCATCACCGCCGCCGATGTCATCGCGACGTACAGCGAGGGCAACCTCCGCCGCATCTTCGAGCGCTACGGCGAGGAGAAGCTCGCCGGTCGTTACGCGCGCTTCATCATCGAGGCGCGGCAGAAGCAGCCGATCACGCGTTCGGCGGAGCTCGTCGAGATCCTCATCGCCGCGACCCCGGCGGCCGCTCAGCGCGCCGGGCACCCGGCGAAGCGCGTCTTCCAGGCGCTGCGGATCGAGGTCAACACCGAGCTGAACGTGCTCGCCGACGCGATCCCGTCCGCCATGGACGCGCTGAGCGTCGGCGGCCGCATCGTGGTGATGTCCTACCAGTCCCTGGAGGACCGCCTCGTGAAGCAGGCGTTCGCGGCAGCATCCGCCTCGACCGCACCCGCCGGGCTCCCGGTGGAGCTCCCCGAGCACGCCCCGCGGTTCCGCATCCTCACCAAGGGCGCAGAACTCGCCGACGACGACGAGCGCGCGCGCAATCCGCGCGCGATCCCGGTGCGGCTCCGCGCCGCCGAGAAGCTGCGGGAGAGCGCATGAGCCTGAATGCCACGGTCCGCCAGCCGGCGCTGCCGATCGAGCCGACACGCGCACCGCAGCGGCGCCTGCAGCCCGTCACCCGTCCGGCCACCCGCCGCAAGCCCAAGCTCGCCTACGCACTGATCGCCCTCGGCGGCGCTCTGGCCATCGGCGCCGCGCAGATCGCTCTGTCCCTGGCGATCACGCAGGACTCCTTCTCGCTGGCCGCACTCTCCTCGCAGCAGAACGAGCTGAATCTGCGGACCCATGCTCTGCAGGAGGAGCTGACCGGTCTGAGCTCCCCGCAGGTGCTCGCGAGCGGTGCCGCCGGTCTGGGGATGGTGGTCGCCGGATCGCCGTCGTATCTCCGTCTGAGCGACGGCGCCGTCTTCGGCACGGGCACCGGCGCCGATTGGAACTCGACCGTCGACCCGCAGGGGGCCGGCGCCGTCGGCAACGTGCTGGTCACCTCGCCTCCCGTCGACACCCCGGTCACGGAGGACACGACAGCCGATCAGACGACGCAGGAGCTCCCTCCCGCGATCACCGACGGGCTCCCGAGCCCCACCACGCATTGACTTCCCCCGACCGCCCCTGATCCGACGGAGAGATCGCATGACGACCAGAGCCACGCGCGGACCGCGGCGACGCACGGTCGTCGCCCTCGCCGTCATCCTGACGGTGCTGGCGACCTTCGTCGTGCGCCTCGTCGACATCCAGGTCGTGAGCGCCGACGAGCACGTCGCCGACTCGCTCACGCACATCGGCGCCGGCTCGACGATCCCAGGCCAGCGCGGCTCGATCGTCGACGCGGGGGGAACGGTGCTGGCCTCCAGCGTTCTGGTCTACGACGCGCAGCTCAGCCCCCAGGTGATCATGCTCCTCGAGGACGACGATCCGGAGCTGCCGTGGGCCGAGGCATCCGAGAAGATCGCCGCGGTGACGGGGCAGACCGGCGACGAGGTCCGGACGATCGTCTCCGACGCCCTCGCCGTCGACGCCGAGAGCCAGTACGCACCGCTCAAGAAGTCGCTGACGACCGAGCAGTACATCGAGCTCCGCGACCTGAAGCTCAAGTACCTGCACTTCGAGGCCAGGGAGACCAGGGTCTACCCGAACGGGGCCGTGGCGGGGAACATCCTCGGCTTCCTCGACAACACCGGCACCGCACAGGCCGGGATCGAGGAGATGGAGGAGAGCTGCCTCGCGCCCGTCGACGGCGAGGAGTCCTACCGCACCGGCAAGGACGGCATCGTCATCCCGGGCAGCGAGCGCACCGTGGATGCGGTGAACGGCGGGACCGTGCAGCTGACCATCAACAGCGACCTCAACTGGTACCTGCAGCAGATGATCGCCGAGGAGGCGCAGGACCAGGGCGCCAAGGGCGGCACGGTGACCGTCGTCGAGGTGAAGACCGGCAAGATCCGCGCCGCGGCCGAATGGCCGGCGATGGACCCCAACGATCTGGACTCCTCGACCCCGGAGACCCGATACAGCCAGATCTTCCACAAGGACTTCGAGCCCGGCTCCACGTTCAAGGCCATCACCGCGGCGGCCGCGATCGAGGGAGCGGGTCTCACCCCGTTCAGCACGGCGCCCGCCTCGTCACGCGAGACGTTCCCCAACGGCGCCGTGATCAACGACTCGTTCACGCACCCGGAGTTCAACTACACGCTCGCGGGTGCCCTTATCGACTCCTCGAACGTGGCGCTGTCGAAGTTCGGCACCACGGTCAGCCCCGAGGTGCGCTACGACTACCTGCAGCGCTTCGGCGTCGGCGAGAAGACGCTCGGATTCCCCTCCGAGGTCGCCGGTCTGCTGCACCCGGTCAGCGAGTGGGACAACCAGTCGCTGTACACGACCACCTTCGGCCAGTACTTCTCCGTCACCGCACCGCAGCTCGCCGGGGCCTACCAGGCGATCGCGAACGGCGGCGAGAAGATCGACCTCTCGCTGATCGAGTCGTGCACCGCGGTGGACGGCAGCGTCGTCACCCCCGACGCACCGGGGCATGAGCAGGTCGTGACCGAGCAGACGGCGGCGCAGCTGACGCAGATGCTCGAGAACGTCGCCGTGCAGGGCGGCAACGCCGATCGGATCCAGGTTCCCGGCTACCGGGTGACCAGCAAGACCGGTACGGCGCAGGTCTCCGACGGCAGCGGCGGCTACAAGGAGGGCGTGTACTACACCAGCATGGTGGGGTTCGCGCCCGTCGATGACCCGCAGTACGTCGTCGTGGTGACCCTCGACGAGCCGACTAAGGTTGTATCGTCCGCGGCCACCGCATCCGCCTTCCAGAAGGCGATGACCCAGGTGATGAAGACCTATCGCGTGATGCCGTCCACTGTTCCCATGGACGAGCTGCTTCCCAAATTCGGATAGACGGCGAGAGCCGCGCCTGGAGATGACATGATCGCCCTGACGCTCGCTGAGATCGCTGCCGCTGTCGGCGGTGATCTGCGCGTCGCCGGAGACGACACGGCGGAGACGGTCGTCGACGGCATCGTCGACACCGACTCGCGCACGATGGAACCCGGCTCGATCTTCGTGGCCAAGCCCGGCGCCGAGACCGACGGCCATCGGTTCGTAGGGGCCGCCGTGGCGGCCGGAGCCGCGCTGGCGATCGTCGAGCACGTGGTCGACGCTCCGGTGTCCCAGATCGTGGTCCCCGACGCCGTCGCCGCACTCGGCGACCTCGCGAGGGAGGTGGTCGCCCGCGTGCGCGCCGGCGGCGGTCTCCGCATCGTGGGCATCACCGGCTCCAACGGCAAGACGACGACCAAGAACTTCCTCGCGCGCATCCTCGAGGACGAGGGCGAGACCGTCGCGCCCGTCAAGTCGTTCAACAACGAGGTCGGCGCCCCCGTGACGATGCTGCGCGTGACGCACGGCACCCGTTTTCTGGTGAGCGAGTTCGGAGCCGCCGCCCCGGGCAGCATCGCCCACCTCGCAGGGCTGGTCGAGCCCGACATCGCCGTCGTCCTGATGGTGGGCATGGCGCACGCCGGCGGATTCGGCGGCATCGAGGCGACCGCGAAGGCGAAGTCCGAACTGGTGGCTGCGGCCAGGGCCTCCGGCACCGCCGTGCTGAACGTCGACGATTCCCGCGTCGCGGCCATGCAGGAGCTCGCGCGATCGCGCGGCATGCGCGTGGTCGGCTTCGGACAGGGCGCGGCGGCCGACGTGCGTGCGCACGACATCCAGGTGACGGCATCCGGCACCTCGTGCGAGATCGAGTCGGCCGGCGAGCGGATGCCGCTGCGCCTGCAGGTCCTCGGAGCGCACCACATCACGAACGCGCTGGCCGCGATCGCCGCGGCGGGCGTGCTCGGCGTCCCCCTCGCCGACGCCGTCGCGCGCCTCGAGACGGTGGAGATCGCGGAGCGCTGGCGGATGCAGCCCCTGGGCGGGGACCGCGTGCGCATCATCAACGACGCCTACAACGCCAGCCCCGACTCGATGTCCGCCGCGCTGCGCACTCTCGCACAGATCACCGGACCCGACGAACGCACCGTCGCGGTGCTCGGCGCCATGAGCGAACTCGGCGAGAGCGCGGGGGAGGAGCACGATCGGATCGGGCTCCTCGCCGTGCGGCTGAACATCCAGCGGATCGTCGTCGTCGGACCCGAGGCCAGGAGGCTCTATCTCGCCGCCGTCGGCGAGGGCTCCTGGAACAGCGAGGCCGTGCATCTGCCCGACCAGGACGCGGCGTTCGAATATCTGCGCACCGAACTCCGTGACGGAGACCGCGTGCTCGTGAAGTCATCCAATTCCGTGGGCCTCCGGCATCTCGGCGATCGTCTGGGAGAATTGTTCTCGTGAGGTCTCTCATCATGGCGGCGGCGATCTCGCTCGCCTTCACCCTGTTCCTGACTCCCGTGTTCCTCCGGCTCTTCCGGAAGTGGGGGTGGGGGCAGGTCATCCGCACCCCCGAAGAGGCCGAGAACCCGAGCCACGAGGCGAAGCGCGGTACCCCGACGATGGGCGGCGTCATCTTCATCGCCGGCTCGATCGTCGGATACTTCACCGGTGTCTTCGTCAGCGGAGAGGTCCCGGCGCTCTCCGCGCTCCTGGTGATCTGGCTCATGGTCGGCTTCGGCGTCGTCGGCTTCATCGACGACTACATGAAGGTGCGCAGTCAGCGCAGCCTCGGCCTGTCCGGATGGCGCAAGATCATCGGCCAGCTGCTGGTCATCATCCCGTTCGGCATCGTGGCCCTGAACTTCCCGAACCGGTTCGGGCAGACGCCGGCCAGCGGAGCGATCTCGCTGTTCCGCGACTTCACGTGGCTGGATCTCTTCGCCTTCGGGGTCATCCTCGGCTGGATCCTGTACCTCGCCTGGATCTCGATCATCGGCGTCGCGACGTCGAACAGCGTCAACCTGACGGACGGCCTCGACGGTCTGGCCGCGGGTGCGGGCGTGATCGTGGTCGGCGCCTACAGCCTGATCGCATTCTGGCAGTTCAAGCAGCCCTGCATCGGCGGGGACCCCGACGCCCTGGGCGGGTGCTACGAGGTGCGCGATCCGTTCAACCTCGCGATCATCTCCGCGTCGTTCGCTGCCGGACTGATCGGCTTCCTGTGGTGGAACGCCCCGAAGGCCAAGGTCTTCATGGGCGACGTCGGGTCGATGGCGATCGGCGGCGTGATCACGGCGATGGCGATCCTGACCCGCACGGAGCTCCTGCTCCTCGTGATCGCCGGCGTGTTCGTCCTCGCCTCCGGCTCCGTCATCCTGCAGCGGACCTACTTCAAGATCACGCGCGGCAAGCGGCTGTTCCTGATGAGCCCCTTCCATCACCACCTCGAGATGCGCGGCTGGTCGGAGATCACGATCGTCGTGCGCATGTGGATCATCGCGGGTCTGCTCGCCGTGTCTGCTGTCGGCCTGTTCTACGTCGAATGGCTGACGCGTGTCGGCTGATCGGCTCAGCGCCCTCACGAGCTGGAACGCCGAGTGGACCGGGCTCCGTGCGGCGGTCCTCGGCCTGTCCATGACCGGGTTCTCGGTGGCGGACACGCTCGCCGAGCTCGGTGCCGAGGTTCTCGTGCTCAGCGAGTCCGCCGAGGAGGAGTACGAGCGGCTGCTCCCTGTGATCGGCGCGGAACTCGAACTGGGTTCCCTCGCCCAGGTGCCGGCCGCGCTCGTCGACTTCCGCCCTGACGTCGTGATCGCCTCGCCGGGGTTCGCGCCGTCGCACCCGGTGATCCGGTGGGCCCAGGATGCCGGCATCGCGATCTGGGGCGACGTGGAGCTCGCATGGCGGGTGCGCGACAAGGTCCTCCGCGACGACGGCACTCCGGCCGACTGGGTGCTGATCACGGGGACGAACGGCAAGACGACGACGACGCAGCTCACCGCGTCGCTGCTCGTCGAGGGAGGACTCCGTGCCGCGCCGTGCGGCAACATCGGCGTCCCCGTGCTCGACGCCGTGCGCGACCCCGGTGGCTTCGACGTGCTGGTCGTCGAGCTGTCCAGCCACCAGCTCTGGTACCTCGGCCAGTCGCAGCCCGAGGGCGAGCTGTATCCCTACGCCGCGGTCTGCCTCAACCTCGCCGACGACCATCTCGTCTGGCACGGGAGCGCGGCGGCGTACCGGGATGCGAAGGCCGTCGTCTACCGCAACACCCGCGTGGCCTGCGTCTACAACAAGGCGGATGCCGCCACCCGCCGCATGGTCGAGGAGGCGGAGGTGGTCGAGGGCGCCCGTGCGATCGGCTTCGACCTCGGCATCCCCGGTCCGAGCGACCTGGGCGTGGTGGAGGGACTGATCGTCGATCGTGCGTTCCTCGACGACCGTGCCCGCAGCGCGCTCGAGCTGACGACGATCGCCGCCCTCGACAGCGCGGGCCTCGCCGCCCCGCACATCGTGCAGAACATCCTCGCCGCGAGCGCCCTCGCGCGGTCCCTGGGAACGGAGCCCGAGGCGATCCACGCGGCCCTGCAGCGCTTCCAGCTCGACGCGCATCGGATCCAGGTCATCGCCCGGCACAGGGGCGTGGTGTGGGTCGACGACTCGAAGGCCACGAACCCGCATGCGGCGGCATCCTCCCTGCGGGCGTACCCCGGTGCGGTCTGGATCGTCGGCGGAGATCTGAAGGGCGTCGACATCGCCGAACTCGTCGCGGACGTGGGTTCCACGGCTCGCGCGGCGGTCGTGATCGGGGTCGAGCGCACCGACGTCGTCGCGGCATTCCGACGACACGCGCCCGTGGTCCCGGTGTTCGAGGTCGATGCTCGCGAGACTGGTCAGGTCATGAACCGTGTCGTGGAGATCGCGGCGGGGATCGTCGGCGACGAGGGCACGGTTCTGCTGGCCCCGGCGGCGGCGTCCTTCGACCAGTTCTCCAGCTACGCGGACCGTGGCCACCGCTTCGCCGAGGCGGTGCGGGACTGGATCGACCGGGGGAGCGCCGATGACGCAGGTATCCCGCCCTCCGCGTTCTGAGTCCGGCGGACTCGCGGCCCGGGTCTCCCTCGGGCGCCGGTTCACACCGGTGTCGACCGAGTTCCTGCTCATCGCCTCGACCGCGCTGCTGCTGACCCTCTTCGGACTGGTGATGGTGCTGTCCGCCACCAGTGCGACCGCGGTCGCGGACGGTGCGAACCCGATGGACGGCGCGCTGCGCCAGGGCGTGTTCGCCCTGCTCGGCATCCCGTTGATGTTCCTGATCAGCCGCCTGCCGATCGCCTTCCTGAAGAAGATGGCCTGGCCCGCGCTCTTCGGCGCCGTCGCCCTCCAGATGCTCGTGTTCACGCCCCTCGGCATCGCCGACGGCGGAAACCGGAACTGGATCATGATCGCCGGCTTCACGCTCCAGCCGTCGGAGTTCCTCAAGCTTGCTCTCGCGCTGTGGATCGCCGCCGTGCTGCTGCGCAAGCGCACGATGCTCGGCACCTGGCACCACGTGTTCATCCCGGTCATCCCGGTCGGCGCTCTCGCGATCGGCACCGTCCTCGCCGGCAAGGACCTCGGGACCGCGATGGTGCTCGTGCTCATCCTGCTCGGCTGCCTGTTCTTCTCCGGGGTGAAGCTCCGGCTGTTCATCATCCCGGTGGTCCTCGGCGTGGTCGCCGTGCTGGCGTACGCCCTCTCCAGCGAGGACCGGATGCGTCGCATCACGGCCACGTGCGACGACATGTCGCTGTACTACACCGACTGCTACCAGTCCATCCACGGAATCTGGGGAATGGCGTCCGGCGGCATCTTCGGGCTCGGGCTCGGCAACTCGCAGGAGAAGTACGGCTGGCTTCCGGCGGCCGGCAACGACTTCATCTTCGCGATCGTCGGCGAGGAGCTGGGCCTCATCGGATGCATCGTCGTGCTGGCCCTCTTCACGTTCTTCACGGTCGGCGCGTTCCACATCATCCGCAAGACCGATGATCCGTTCATCCGCGTCGCGGCGGGCGGCATCACGGTGTGGATCGTCGGCCAGGCCGTGCTGAACATCGGCGTCGTCATCGGCGTCTTCCCCGTCATGGGAGTCCCGCTCCCGTTCATGTCCCAGGGCGGCACGGCCCTGCTCGCCGTGCTGATCGCGTGCGGCGTGCTGCTCGCGTTCGCGCGCACCCTCCCCGCGGAGGAGAAGCCCTCAGCCGCAGCGGGTAGGGTCACGAGGTGACTTCGTACCTCCTCGCCGGCGGTGGCACCGCCGGCCATGTGAACCCCCTGCTCGCCGTCGCCGATGCGCTGCGGGAGCGGGACGCCGACGCATCGGTCCTCGTCCTCGGAACATCCGAGGGGCTGGAGTCACGGCTCGTCCCTGAGCGCGGCTACGAGCTGCTCATCGTCGACAAGGTCCCCTTCCCGCGTCGACCGAACCGCCAGGCGGCGGCGTTCCCCTCCCGGTTCCGCCGCGCGATCGCCCAGGTGCGCTCCCACATCCGCACGCACGGTATCGATGTCGTCGTCGGCTTCGGCGGGTACGCGTCGGCTCCCGCCTACGTCGCCGCGCGGAGGGAGGGCGTGCCCTTCGTCGTGCACGAGGCCAACGCGAAGCCGGGGCTCGCGAACGTCCTCGGGGCCCGTCGAGCGGCCGGCGTCGGCGTGGCCTTCGCCGGGACTCCGCTCCGCGGCAGCGAGGTCGTCGGGATGCCGCTGCGTCTCGAGGTCATCGCCCTCGACCGCACGGCGACGCGCGACGAGGCTGCGGCGCACTTCGGACTCGATGCCGATCGTCCCGTCCTCCTCGTCTTCGGAGGCTCCCTCGGCGCCCAGCGACTGAACGAGGCGATGGCCGACTCCTGGGGCGACGTGCTCGCGGCGGGATGGCAGCTGCTCCACGTCACCGGTGAGCGCAGCGAGATGGTCGATCCTGAGGTGCCCGGCTACGCCCTGCGGCGCTACGTCGATCGCATGGACCTCGCCTTCGCCCTCGCCGACCTGATCGTGTCGCGGTCCGGATCGGCGACCGTGAGCGAGGTGAGTGCCCTCGGCATCCCCGCGCTGTACGTGCCCTACTCGGTCGGCAACGGCGAGCAGCGCCTCAATGCCGCATCGGCCGTGGCCGCCGGCGCCGCGCAGCTGCTCGATGACGCGACCTTCGACGGCGACGCGGTGCGCCGCATCGTCGTCCCGCTGCTCGGCGACCGCGAGCGCATCGGCCGGATGGCCGCGGCCGCGGAGAAGGTCGGCACCCGCAACGGGACCGAGAACGTGATCGCCCTTATCGATCGTGCGCTCGGCGCCGCCTGAGACGGTCGAGACGACCGAGGAAAAGTAGACTGAACACGACATGATCAGACCCGACCTCTCCCTCCCGATCCCCGAGACGATCACCTCCGCGCACTTCATCGGCATCGGCGGCTCCGGCATGAGCGGCCTCGCGAGGATGTTCCTCGACGCCGGCATCCGCGTCTCCGGCACCGACCGCGCCGACAGCGACAACCTGCGCGCCCTCGCGGCTGCCGGCGCCACCGTGCACGTCGGCCACGACGCGGCGTATCTCGGCGACGCCGACACGGTCGTGCACACGGGCGCGATCTGGCCCGAGAACCCCGAGTTCGTCACGGCCAAGGAGCGCGGGCTGCACGTCATCCACCGCTCCCAGGCGCTGCACTGGCTGATCGGATCCCGCCGCCTCGTCTCGGTCGCCGGAGCCCACGGCAAGACCACGTCGACCGGCATGATCGTCACGGCTCTGCGCGAGCTCGGCACCGACCCGCACTTCGTGAACGGCGGCGTGATCGAGCAGCTCGGCACATCGAGCGCGACCGGCACGGGCGACTTGTTCGTGATCGAGGCCGACGAGTCGGACGGCACCTTCCTGCTGTACGACACGGCGGTCGCGCTGATCACCAACGTCGATCCCGACCACCTGGACCACTACGGCTCGGACGAGGCGTTCCACGACGCGTTCGTGCGATTCGCGGATGCCGCCTCCGAGGCGGTCGTGATCTCGAGCGACGACCCCGGGGCGCTGCGCGTCAGCGCGGGGCTCTCGCACGACAACGTCATCACCTTCGGCCAGGCCGAGGGAGCCGATCTCCGCGTCACCGACATCGTCGCCGCAGGTCCCGTCGCCGCGACGCTGACGCACGAGGGGGAGAGCGCGCGCATGCAGCTCGCCGTCCCCGGCGTGCACAACGCGATCAACGCGGCAGGAGCCGTCGCGGTGCTGCGTGCGCTGGGCCACCCGCTGGCCGACGCGGTGCGCGCCGTCGAGGGCTTCGCCGGCACCGTGCGCCGACTCGAGCAGCACGGCGTCGAGCGCGGGGTCACCGTGTATGACGACTACTCGCACCATCCCACCGAGGTCCGCGCGGCGCTCGAGGCCATGCGGAGCATCTCGGGCTCCGGCCGGATCATCGCGATCCAGCAGCCGCACACCTATTCGCGCACGCAGCACATGTACCAGGAGTTCGCCGACGTCCTCGAGGAGTTCGCAGACCACACGGTGATGCTCGACGTCTACGGAGCCCGTGAGGATCCGGTTCCCGGGGTCACCGGTGCGCTGGTCAGCGACGCGTTCCGCGACCAGGGGCACGTGCACTACGTCGCCGACTGGCAGCAGGCCGCGGACTACACGGCCACCGTGGCTCGGGACGGGGATTTCGTTATCACGCTCGGGTGCGGGAACGTCTACCAGATCATCCCGCAGGTGCTGGAGTCGCTCCGCCGGACCGACGAGGCGTAGCCATGCGCCGGCCCGCACCGCTTCCGACCGCCCCGGAGGGCAAGGGGCAGAAGGATGCCGCGTCGGAAGCGGAGACCCGCCCGCGCCGCCGTGAGCGTGCCGAGGCGGCAGCCGTCGTCGACATCGAGTCGGGACAGCCGGCGGCGCCCGCCGACGAGGCGCCGCAGCCGACCTCTACCGGGGACGTGTGGCGTGCCGCGCGGGCGCGGCGCAAGGCGCTCCGCGCGGAGATCCGCCGGTTCACCCAGCGCTCTCGCCGGCGGAGGATCATCTGGCTCAGCAGCATCGGCGCCGTCCTCCTGCTGATCGGGGGGAGCGTCGCCGCGGCGTACAGTCCGCTCTTCGCCGTCGAGAAGATCACGGTGGCCGGGGCCACGACGCTCGACCCCGCGGTGATCGAGGCGGCCCTCGCCGACCAGATCGGCACCCCGCTGGCGCTGGTCGACACGAGCGAGGTGAAGGCGGCGCTGCTCGCGTTCCCGCTCATCGAGACCTACGCACTCGAGGCGAAGCCGCCGCATGATCTGACCGTGCGCATCGTGGAGCGCACACCGGTGGGCGTCATCCGCTCGGATGCGGGATATACGCTCGTGGATGCCGCCGGCGTCGCACTCGCCACCACGTCGGATCAGCCCGCGGGGCAGCCGATCATCGAGGTCGAGGGCGGTGTCGACTCGACGGCGTTCGAGAGCGCCGGGCTGGTCGTCCGATCGCTTCCGGCAGGCATCAGGGGCGCGCTCACCGGCGTGAGCGCCTCGACGGCCGACGACGTGACGCTGACCCTCAGCACCGGCCTGACGGTCGTGTGGGGGAGCGCGGAGGAGTCCGGGCTGAAGGCGCTCACGCTCTCTGCCGCGCTGAACGCGAACCCCGGCGCGACGTCGATCGACGTCACTTCGCCGAAGGTCGCGGTCGTCGGCTGACGGCTTTCGACGGGAATGGCGCGACACGCCCGTGTCGCTGCGCTTCCGCGGGCACGCGGCGCTTACCTTCGATCTCAGGGAACGCAATACCGGGAAATACTTTACACCTCTAGTTGAGGTTTAAGGTTCAGCCCCGCACTCTCTCGACAACGAACGCAAGGCTCGACTAATCGGAGGCCGGCCATGAGCCAGAACCAGAACTACCTCGCCGTGATCAAGGTCGTCGGCGTCGGCGGTGGCGGCGTCAACGCCGTGAACCGTATGATCGACCTCGGCCTTCGCGGAGTCGAGTTCATCGCCGTGAACACCGACGCCCAGGCGCTGCTGATGAGCGACGCCGACGTCAAGCTCGACGTGGGCCGCGAGCTCACCCGCGGACTCGGAGCCGGAGCAGACCCCGAGGTGGGTCGTCGTGCCGCCGAGGACCACGCCGAGGAGATCGAGCAGGCGCTGACCGGGGCCGACATGGTCTTCGTCACCGCCGGCGAGGGCGGTGGCACCGGAACCGGTGGCGCTCCCGTCGTCGCGCGCATCGCGAAGTCGATCGGCGCCCTCACGATCGGTGTCGTCACCAAGCCGTTCTCCTTCGAGGGCCGCCGCCGGCAGAGCCAGGCCGAGGCCGGCGTCGCGAAGCTCAAGGAAGAGGTCGACACCCTCATCGTGGTGCCGAACGACCGTCTTCTCGAGATCAGCGACCGCGGCATCTCGATGATCGAGGCCTTCGCGACCGCCGACCAGGTGCTCCTCGCCGGTGTGCAGGGGATCACCGACCTGATCACGACCCCCGGACTCATCAACCTCGACTTCGCCGACGTGAAGTCGGTCATGCAGGGTGCGGGATCCGCCCTCATGGGCATCGGATCCGCGCGCGGCGCCGACCGGGCGATCAAGGCCGCCGAGCTGGCGGTCGAGTCGCCGCTGCTCGAGGCCAGCATCGAGGGCGCGCACGGCGTGCTCCTCTCGATCCAGGGTGGATCGAACCTCGGCATCTTCGAGATCCATGACGCCGCGGACCTCGTCAAGGAGGCCGCGCACCCCGAGGCCAACATCATCTTCGGTACGGTCATCGACGACACGCTCGGCGACGAGGTGCGCGTGACGGTGATCGCCGCCGGGTTCGACGGGGGAGAGCCGTCGCTGCGGCTCGACCCGATGGTCGTGTCCCGTCCCGCCACCACGACGCTGCCCGAGGTCGCGCTCACCGAGACCGAGGAGCCGGCGAAGGCCGAGACCGCTGAGCCTGCTCCCGTGCAGCAGCGTGTGCCGGCCACGAGCATCGAGCCGGCGTTCGCGGATGACGACATCGACATCCCCGAATTCCTGAAGTGACAGGAGTGACGGCCGAGGACAGTCAGCAGTCGGACCTGGCCGCGCGGCTGTCGGCGATCGACGAGCGCATCGCCGACGCCGCGCGCCGGGCCGACCGCGATCCCGCGGAGATCACTCGGATCGTCGTCACGAAGTTCCACCCCGCATCGCTGGTGACGGATCTGCAGGCGCTGGGCGTGCGCGAGGTCGGTGAGAACCGGCAGCAGGAGCTCTCCGCCAAGCAGGCCGAGCTCTCGGCACTGGATGTTCGCTGGCACTTCATCGGCCAGGGGCAGACGAACAAGGCGGCGGCGATCCGACGGAGCGCGGATGTCGTGCACTCGGTCGACCGCGGTCGACTCGCCGATGCGCTGCACCGCGCCGCGGAAGACGACGATGTGCTCGACGTCCTCGTGCAGGTCAATCTGACGGACGACGCGGGGCGAGGCGGTGTCGCCCCGGCCGAGGCCCGCGCTCTGGCTGAGCACGTGCTGACTCTGCCGTCCCTGCGTCTGCGCGGGGTGATGGCGGTGGCACCCCTCGACGAGGAGCCTGCCTCGGCGTTCGCCCGTCTTCGCGGCATCGCCGATGCGATCCGCGAGGTCGAGCCCTCGGCCACCTGGATCTCCGCCGGAATGACGGGTGA
Organism: Microbacterium sp. LWH11-1.2; assembly: GCF_038397745.1. Taxonomy (NCBI): domain Bacteria; kingdom Bacillati; phylum Actinomycetota; class Actinomycetes; order Micrococcales; family Microbacteriaceae; genus Microbacterium; species Microbacterium sp. LWH11-1.2. The sequence goes on from NZ_CP151636.1 coordinate 2,685,173, forward strand.
CTTCGTCGAAGCGATCGACGCGGGCGCGACACACCTGCGGATCGGCTCCGCAATCACCGGACCCCGCCCCGACCGGGGTTAACCTGTGAACAGACCACCCCAAACGTTCGAACCGGAGGACACGATGGGTAACCCGCTGAAGAAGACCATGGTGTATCTCGGCCTCGCCGACGAGGAAGAGGTCTACGAGGAGGAGACGCAGGCTCCGGCCCGCGCCCACCGCGAACGTGACCGCGACCGCGATCGTGACCGCGAGGAGTCGGCTCCGGCTCCCGTCACGCCGCTGCGCCGCCCGGTCGCCGTCCGTCAGCCTGCTGCCGGCACGGTGAACGAGATCCTCACGGTGCACCCGAAGCAGTACCGCGACGCTCAGCTGATCGCGGAGAGCTTCCGTGAGGGTGTCCCGGTCATCATCAACCTCTCGCAGATGAGCGACGCCGACGCGCGTCGTCTGATCGATTTCGCCAGCGGCCTCTCGCTCGGGCTCTACGGCCGCATCGAGCGCGTGACCTCGAAGGTCTTCCTGCTCTCGCCGGAGAACATCGCGGTCTCGGGCCAAGGGGGAATCGCGCACGCGGACGCCGAGTCCGCGGGCTTCGACCAGTCGTAGCCCGTGGAGCTGGTCTCCGTCGTCGCCAGGATCGTCCATCTGGTGCTGCTGCTCTACATCTTCGTGCTCTTCGCGAGGCTGATCCTGGACTACATCCCGATGTTCAATCGGGAGTGGCGTCCGAAGGGATTCGGGCTCGTCGTCGCAGAGGCCGCCTACACGGTGACCGATCCGCCCATCCGGTTCTTCCGGCGGATCATCCCCCCGTTGCGGATCGGCTCGCTGTCGCTGGACTTCGGGTTCGCACTGACGATGCTCATCGTCCTGGTGCTCATGAACATCGTGGGATTGTTCATCTGACCGACCGGCGAGTTCTCGCGCCCTGGGTGTCGTGACATCGCGACGCCGAGGCTCGGGGACTATGCTGGCACCCAGGTGCGCGCCCCGGGTTCGCGCCACATAAAGACCGCGCCATAATCGTTACTGGCAACCGAACTCATCGAAAGAGGAGCCATCATGGCACTTACCCCGGATGACGTCGTCACCAAGCAGTTCCAGCACGTCCGCTTCAAGGACGGCTTCGACCCGGACGAGGTGGACGACTTCCTCGACGAGATCGTCATCGAGTGGCGCAAGGCTCTCGAGGAGAACGTCGAGCTGAAGGCCAAGCTGGCCGCCTACGAGTCGGGCGCAGCCCCCGCGGCCGCTGAGCCCGCCGCTGCCGCCCCCGTGGTCGCCGAGGCGCCTGCCGCTCCCGTCGCCGAGGTCCCGGCCGAGCCTGCTCCGTCGGGTTCCGCCACCGCGACGGCCGGCATCATCGAGCTGGCCCAGCGCCTGCACGACGAGCACGTCGCCGAGGGTGAGGCGAAGCGCAACCAGCTGATCGCCGACGCCGAGGCCGAGGTCGGCCGCATCCGCAGCGAGGCCGAGGCCAAGCAGCGCGAAGAGGCCGCACGTCTGGAGCGCGAGCGCAACACGCTCGAGGCCCGGATCACCGAGCTCCGCAACTTCGAGCGCGACTACCGGTCGCAGCTCCGCGGCTACATCGAGGGTCAGCTCCGCGACCTCGACGAGAAGTCGGCCTCCACGGACTCCACGCCGGTCTCCGCGATCGGCCTGTAAGGCGCCCTCTTGTCAGGACGTCGTCCCCTTCGTCGGTCGGCGGCCGGTGCGATCGTTGCGATTCTCGCAGCGGTCGTACTGGCCGCCGATCAGTTTGTGAAGTACCTCACCATCGAGCACCTCCCTCTCCATGAGGTCGTGCCCGTGCTCGGGGAGTTCCTTCAGCTGTATTACATCCGCAATTCGGGCGCGGCCTTCTCGCTCGGCAGCGGAGTGACCTGGATCTTCACCATCGCTCTGAGCGTGGTCGCCGTGGTCATCATCTGGAAGGCGTTCGACGTCCGCTCCCGTTGGTGGGCAGTCGTCCTCGGCGCGCTGCTCGGCGGCGTGCTCGGCAACCTCACCGACCGTCTCTTCCGCGAGCCGGGATTCGGCAACGGTCACGTGGTCGACATGATCTCGATGCCGTGGATGATGCCCGCGATCTTCAACGTCGCGGACATCTTCATCGTGACCGGGATGATCTCGGTCGCGCTGCTCGTCGTGCTCGGTCTGCGTTTCGACGGCACCCGGGAACGGGACCACGCGCCGGTCGAGACAGAAGAGGAGGCCGAGGCCGCCGCTGTCGCCGCCGAGGACCAGGAGATGCTCGACGACGCGGATGCCGTCGCCGACGCGGATTCCGCATCGGTCGCCGGCGAGGTCGCGTCCGCCGAGGATTCGTCGCCGTCGGACGGTCGCTGACCGTGGAGTCGCGGTCCCTTCCCGTCCCCGACGGCATGGACGGCGAGCGCGTCGACGCGGCGCTCGCGCGCATGCTCGGCTTCTCCCGCACCTTCGCCGCCGATGTGGCGTCCGCGGGGGGAGTGCAGCTCGACGGCGTCGTCCTGGACAAGTCGGATCGTCTGCGAGGCGGCGCCTGGCTCGAGGTCGAGTGGCAGCCCAAGGAGGCGCCGAGGATCATCCCGATCGCCGTCCCCGAGTTGGGCATCGTCTACGACGATGACGACATCGTCGTGGTCGACAAGCCCTCGGGCGTCGCAGCTCACCCGTCGGTCGGGTGGGAGGGGCCCACGGTCATCGGCGCCCTCGCCGCGGCGGGATTCCGCATCGCGACCAGCGGTGCGGCCGAGCGTCAGGGGGTCGTGCACCGTCTCGACGTGGGAACCAGCGGCCTGATGGTGGTCGCCAAGACCGAGGCCGCGTACACGGCTCTCAAGCACGCGTTCAAGGAGCGTACGGTCGAGAAGATCTACCACGCCGTCGTGCAGGGGCATCCGGATCCGCTCGCCGGCACGATCGACGCTCCGATCGGTCGCCATCCGAACCACTCGTGGAAGTTCGCCGTCGTCCCGGACGGGAAGCCCTCCGTGACGCACTACGAGACCCTGGAGGCGTTCCCGGGGGCCTCGCTCCTCGAGATCCATCTGGAGACCGGGCGCACCCATCAGATCCGCGTGCACATGGCGGCGCACCGGCATCCGTGCGTCGGCGACCCGCTCTACGGCGCCGACCCGACGCTGTCCGCCAGGCTCGGCCTGACGCGGCAGTGGCTGCACGCACACCAGCTGGCCTTCACCCACCCGGCGACGGGGGAGTGGGTGCAGTTCGCGTCGCCGTATCCCGCGGACTTCCAGCACGCGCTCGATGTGCTCCGCGGAGAGTAGTCCGCGCCGATCTGGGCCGCTGAGCCCGTCGAAGCGTGCGATGTCGCCGGGGTGCGCCACACTGGGCGCATGAGCATCGAGGTGCGTCCGGCGACCGTGTTCGACGACGTCGCGACGCTGGTGGGGCCGAAGAAGCCGACGTCGAACGTCTGCTTCTGTCTGAGCTATCGCATCGGCAGCAAGGAGAACGTCGCGCTGAAAGGAAATGCGCGCGCCGACCGGGTGCGGGAGCTGTGCCATCAGGATCCGCCGCCGGGCGTGATCGCCTACCTCGACGACGAGCCGGTCGGCTGGGCGGCCCTGCATCCGCGGAGTGAGACGAGCTTCGCGCGCAATCGGCTCATCCCGCACATCGACGACCTCGACGTGTGGTCGCTGTGGTGCTTCCGGGTTCGGCCTGGGCACCGCAGACAGGGCATCTCGCACGCGCTGATCGAGGGCGCCGTCGCCTACGCGAAGAAGCGCGGGGCCCCTGCGATCGAGGGATATCCCGTCGACAACCGCGGCGAGAAGGTGAACCTCACGATGGCGTACGTCGGCACGAGGAGCCTGTTCGAAGACGCCGGATTCACGAAGGCGGCCGACACGGACTCGGTCCTCGACGGCTTCCCGCGCGTGCTCATGCGCCTCGATCTGACGGCATCGAAGAAGTCGTCGAAGAAAACGTGAACCCATCCGGGGCGCACGGACAATACACAGCGTGAGCACAGACAGCGAGATCATCCAACGGTCTCTGGACCAACCATCAGCCTTCGCCCAGCTGTTCGATCGACATGCGCGCGTGGTCAACGCCTTCGCGACGTACCGGATCGGCCGGCATGCGGCGGAGGACGTCCTGAGCGAGACGTTCCTCGTGGCGTTCCGACGTCGCGCGGACTTCGATCGTGACGTCGAGTCGGCCGTGCCCTGGCTGCTCGGCATCGCCTCCCGCCTCATCCGCCGACACCGCGCAGTGGAGGCCAAGCACTGGCGTTCGTTCGCGGCGGCCGTCTCGGGTGAGGAGCATTCCTCCGAGGGAGGTGTCGACGACGCGATGACGCGGATCGACGCGGAGCGCGAGGTCGCAGGGCTCAGAGCACGTATCGCCGCGCTCGCGCCGAGGGATCGGGAGACGCTCCTGCTCTACGCATGGCAGGGGTTGTCCTACGACGAGGTGGCGACAGCGCTCGGCGTCCCGGTCGGGACCGTCCGTTCGCGGTTGAACCGCGTGCGGAAGCGCCTGGACCCCGTTCGCAGGGCGCATGCGAGGCGACAGACAGAGATACAGACAGAGACGCAGACAGACCGAGCAGCAGGGAGCATCCGATGAACGTTTTCGAGAAGGTGCAGGAGACCCGACCGGAGATCGACGGGGCCGAGGAGAACATCTCGGCGGCGCGGGTGCGACTCCTGAGTGAGATCCACGCCGAACAGCGCCCTGCGCGGTCGCGCGCGGCACGACGCCCGTGGATCATCACGGCCGGCCTGGTGGGCGCCGCCGCGGCGGTGACCGCCGGTGTTCTCGTGGTCGGCAACCTCACGACGCCGACGACCGGAAGGGTCGAGGCCATTCCGACCATCGTGCCGAAGCCGTCGGTGGAGCCCACACCGGAGCCGACGGTGGAGCCGTTGACGGCCGCCGGAGCGTTCAGCGCGGCAGGAGCATCCGCGAGCACGTTCACCGGATTGACGGTCGCACCGGGGCAGTATCTGAGGGTGCACACCGACTCCGAACAGATGGTCTACCAGCACCCGGACACCGGGGTGGGAGAATTCCAGACTGATCGATCGACCGCGGCGAACGCCTGGATGGATGCCGTCTCCTGGGACAACTACGTCCCCGCGGACACATCGTCCGACTGGTACTCCGTGGGGGGCCAGGTCGAGATCCTGCAGGAGTTCGGCCCCGATGCCGCCGCGCTCGCGGAACAACATGTGCAGGAGATCGGCGGGCCGAGTGGGCCGAACACGTTCGCCGGCGGGATTCCGCCCTGGGAGACCTCGAGCGGTTTCTCGATGCACTCCTTCTGGCAGGACATGCCTCGCGATCCGGCCCAGCTGATCGCGTGGATCAGGCAGAATCAGGGTTCCGTGACGGGGGACCAGGACTACAAGGTCGGTTGGGTGCTGGTGGACCTGCTCGCGAAGAACGTCGGGTCACCCGACGTCCGATCGGCGATGTACGGTGCGCTGAGCATGCTCAGCGGCTCGGAGATCGTCGAGACCCAGGGGAACATCGTCACGCTGAGCTTCTCCGCTGCTGAGCAGGCGCTGTCCGGTACTGACGGCATCCGACGTCGGACAGTGACCATCGACATCTCGTCGGGGCTCGTCCTCGAGAAGACGGTGACGCTCGATGTCGCGTCGCCCCTGGTCCCCGCGGACCTCCCGGACGAGCGGTACACCTACACCGTGAGCGTCGTCGACGCGCTGCCGTGACGAATTTCGAACCGTCTGCGCTCTCCGGGGCAATACATAGTGTGAGCACAGACAGCGAGATCATTCAGCGGTCGCTCGGGCAGCCCCGAGCCTTCGCCGAACTGTTCGATCGGCACGCCAGGACGGTGGGCGGCTATGCCGCCCGCCGTCTCGGGGCCGATGCGGGCGAGGACATCCTCAGTGAGACGTTCCTGGTCGCGTTCGCACGACGGAAGTCGTTCGACACTTCCTGGGACTCGGCGCTTCCCTGGTTGTACGGGATAGCTTCGCGACTGATCAGGAAGCATCGGGCCCGAGAGGCCAAGCACTTCCGGTCGAGCGTCGAGTCCGCGCAGCGCGAGGAGCACATCTCCCACGGAGACCTCGAGACGACGATCGCGCGTCTCGACGCCGAGATATCCACCCGCGAGCTGGCGCCGCGGATCGCGGCCCTCTCGGCCAAGGACCGGGAGACCCTCCTGCTCTACGCCTGGGGAGACCTGACCTATGAAGAGGTCGCCGTCGCCCTGGGCGTCCCCGTCGGGACCGTCCGGTCCCGGATGAACCGCGTTCGGACGCGGTTGGATCCGGCCAGGGCGATCACCCGAGAACGAGCAATGAATGACAAGGAAGGAGCGGTCGATGGACGTTTTCGAGCGCGTGCGTGACGTGAATGCAGGAACCGGCCTGACGGAGGATCGGATCATCGGTGCCCGCATACGGCTTCTCCAGGGGATCGACGACAGCCGCAGTGCGGAGCGCAAGCGCCTCCTGAAGAGGCCGATGTTCCTGATCGCCGGCGCGGTGGCCGGAGCGGCCGCGGTGACGGCGGGCGTCGTCGTGGTCAGCCAACTCACGGCACCCTCTCCACACGTGGAGGCTATTCCCGCGCCCACGGCGGGACCTCGTGAGCCCGGCCAGACCGTTCCGAAACCGGAGCCGACCTCCGGCACGACGATCACGGAACCGTACCCCGGCACGACCCCGCAGGCCGGGCAGTATCTTCACGTGGGGATCACATCGGAGCGCCTGCTCTACCGGGACGGGCGCGTGTTCGTCTGGCCGGCGCACGGCGATTTCCCGCCGATCTCCGGCCTGTTGGTCCGTGAGTACAGTCAGACCTACGTCCCTGCCGATCGATCGGGCGACTGGTATTTCGAGTGGGGGCCGAGCTCCGAACGGGTGCAGTTCTTCCCGGAGGATCAAGGTCCGGCGGGCGAGCTCGCCTGGGACAACCAGGTTCCGGTGAACCCCGAGGTCATCGGGAGCTGGAACACCGGCGGCCAGCCGGGCGACGGCGACGTGCAGACCGGTTCGACCGCCTGGTACGCGCCCTATCCTCGCGATCCCCAAGCGCTGCTCGACTACCTCCGCGCTCAGGCTGCGACCTACGCCGAGTCGCCGGAAGCCGTCGACGACGCCCTGATCGACAATCTCATCTTCACGATCCAGTCCAACATCGCCCCGGCGGACGTGCGAGCGGCCTTCATCGGCGCCCTCGAACTCAGCGGGCTCGCACAGAAAGAGACGACGGCGGACGGGAAGACGAGATACCAGGTGCACCGCGCACTCTTCGATGCCCGCACCGAAACGCTCACGATCGACCCCGCGACGGGATGGGCGACCGAGTACACGCTGCGGTACGACCGCACCGACGGGGCAGCGGGGGACATGGTACCGGCGAACATCCCGGACATCCGGGCCACCTACACGGTCTCCATCGTCAACTCCGTCCCGTAGTCCGGAGGGGCCGAGGAGCCCCGGCACCTATCTCGGTGCCGGGGCTCTTCGGCGTCCGACGTCGGATGCCGAAAGTAGACTCGAAGGCATGGCATCCGACTCCTTCGCCCACCTCCATGTGCACAGCGAATACTCGATGCTCGACGGTGCAGCGAAGATCGCGGCGATGACCCAGGCGGCCGCCGATTACGGCATGCCGGCCATCGCGGTGACCGATCACGGCAACACCTTCGCCGCGTTCGAGTTCTACAAGGCGGCGAACGCCGCAGGCGTCAAGCCGATCATCGGGCTCGAGGCCTATGTGACCCCGGGAACGCATCGCAGCGACAAGTCGCGCGTGCAGTGGGGCTCGCCCGATCAGAAGAGCGACGACGTCTCCGGTTCCGGTGCGTACACCCACATGACGATGTGGAGCGAGACGACCGAGGGCATGCACAACCTCTTCCGGCTCAGCTCCCGCTCGAGCATGGAGGGCTACTACTTCAAGCCGCGCATGGACCGTGAGCTTCTCCAGACCTATTCCAAGGGCCTGATCGCGACGACCGGCTGCCCCTCCGGCGAGATCCAGACGCGCCTGCGTCTCGGTCAGTACGACGCCGCGCGCGCGGCGGCAGCGGAATTCCAGGACCTCTTCGGCAAGGAGAACTACTTCGCCGAGATCATGGACCACGGCCTCTCCATCGAGCGGCGCGTGATGACCGATCTCCTGCGTCTGGCGAAGGACCTGAACATCCCGCTGGTCGGCACCAACGACTCGCACTACACCCACCAGCACGAGGCCGACGCGCACGAGGCGCTGCTCTGCGTCCAGTCCGGCTCGACGCTCGACGACCCGAACCGCTTCAAGTTCGACGGCGACGGCTACTACATCAAGACCGCCGCCGAGATGCGCCAGCTGTTCCGCGACCACCCCGAGGCGTGCGACAACACGCTGCTGATCGCCGAGCGCTGCGAGGTCGAGTTCAACACCGCGGCGAACTACATGCCGCGTTTCCCCGTCCCCGACGGCGAGACCGAAGACAGCTGGCTCATCAAAGAGGTCGAGGTCGGCCTCCACTACCGGTATCCCAACGGCATCCCCGACAAGGTGCGCAAGCAGGCCGAGTACGAGACCGGCATCATCCTGCAGATGGGGTTCCCCGGCTACTTCCTCGTCGTCGCCGACTTCATCAACTGGGCCAAGGACAACGGCATCCGCGTCGGTCCCGGTCGTGGTTCCGGTGCCGGCTCGATGGTCGCCTACGCCATGCGGATCACCGACCTCGACCCGCTCGAGCACGGCCTCATCTTCGAGCGCTTCCTCAACCCCGACCGCGTCTCGATGCCCGACTTCGACGTCGACTTCGATGACCGGCGCCGTGGCGAGGTCATCGAGTACGTGACCCAGAAGTACGGTTCCGAGCGCGTCGCGCAGATCGTCACGTACGGCACCATCAAGTCCAAGCAGGCGCTGAAGGATGCCGGGCGCGTGCTCGGCTTCCCGTTCAGCATGGGAGAGCGTCTGACGAAGGCGATGCCGCCGCCCGTCATGGGAAAGGACATGCCCCTCGACGGCATGTTCGACTCGGCGCACCCGCGCTACAAGGAAGCCAGCGAGTTCCGGGTCCTCATCGAGACCGACCCCGAGGCGAAGACGGTATTCGACCGCGCGCTCGGGCTGGAGGGACTGAAGCGCCAGTGGGGCGTGCACGCGGCCGGCGTCATCATGTCGTCCGAGCCGCTGCTCGACATCATCCCGATCATGCGCCGCGAGCAGGACGGCCAGATCGTCACGCAGTTCGACTACCCGTCCTGCGAGTCCCTCGGCCTGATCAAGATGGACTTCCTGGGGCTGCGCAACCTCACGATCATCTCCGACGCGCTCGACAACATCCGCATGAACCGCGGCGAGGAACTCGATCTCGAGCGCCTTCCCCTCGACGACCGCGGCGCCTACGACCTTCTGGGCCGCGGTGAGTCGCTCGGCGTCTTCCAGCTCGACGGCGGGCCGATGCGCTCGCTGATGCGCCTGATGAAGCCCGACAACTTCGGCGACATCTCGGCCCTCATCGCGCTGTACCGTCCGGGCCCCATGGGCGCGAACTCCCACACGAACTACGCGCTCCGCAAGAACGGCGCCCAGCCGATCACGCCGATCCACCCCGAGTTCACCGAGTCGCTCGCCGACATCCTCGAGGAGTCCTACGGTCTGATCATCTATCAGGAGCAGGTCATGGCCATCGCGCAGCGCGTGGCCGGGTTCTCGCTCGGTCAGGCCGACATCCTCCGTCGCGCGATGGGCAAGAAGAAGAAATCCGAGCTGGACAAGCAGTTCGAGGGCTTCCAGGCCGGAATGCACGCGAACGGCTACTCCGACGGGGCCGTCAACGCGCTCTGGGAGATCCTGCTGCCGTTCTCCGACTACGCGTTCAACAAAGCGCACTCGGCGGCCTACGGCGTCGTCTCGTACTGGACCGCGTACCTCAAGGCGCACTATCCCGCCGAGTACATGGCCGCGCTCCTCACCAGCGTCGGTGACTCCAAGGACAAGATGGCGCTCTACCTGAACGAGTGCCGCCGCATGGGGATCAAGGTGCTCCCGCCCGACGTCTCGGAGTCCATCAACTTCTTCGCGGCCATCGGAGACGACATCCGCTTCGGTCTCGGCGCCGTCCGCAACGTCGGCAGCAACGTCGTCGACGGCATCGTGCAGTCCCGCAAGGACGAGCGCTTCGACTCGTTCCACCACTTCCTCGACAAGGTCCCGCTGCACGTCTCGAACAAGCGCACCGTCGAGTCCCTGATCAAGGCCGGGGCCTTCGACTCGATGGGCGACTCGCGACGCGCCCTCATGGAGGTGCACGAAGACGCGGTCGAGGCCGCCGTCGATCGCAAGCGGAACGAGGCGCAGGGCGCGATCGGATTCGACTTCGACAGCCTCTACGACGGCACCGAAGAGGTGGCGCCGGCCAAGGTCCCCGCGCGGCCGGAGTGGATCAAGAAGGACAAGCTCGCGTTCGAGCGCGAGATGCTCGGTCTCTATGTGTCCGATCATCCGCTCGCCGGTCTCGAGGTGCCCCTCGCCAAGCACGCGTCGATCTCGATCCATGACCTGAACAATTCCGAGGACATGCAGGACGGAGACCAGGTCACCGTCGCGGGGCTGGTGACCAGCGTGCAGCATCGTGTCGCCAAGGCCAGCGGCAACCCCTACGGCATGATCACCGTCGAGGACTTCAACGGCGAGGTCACCGTGATGTTCATGGGCAAGACGTACATCGAGTTCCAGCACATCCTGCAGCAGGACTCGATCCTGGCCGTGCGCGGGCGCGTGTCGCGTCGCGACGACGGGCTGAACCTCCATGCCCAGTCCGCGTTCGCGCCCGACGTCGGCTCGTTCGATGCGGCCGGTCCGCTGTCGCTCGTGCTCGCCGAGCAGCGCGCGACCGAACGCGTCATGAACGAGCTCGCCGAGATCCTGCGTCGGCACAACGGCGACACCGAGGTCCTGCTGCGGGTGCACCGCGGCGGAAGCGCGAAGGTCTTCGAGGTGCCGATGCCGGTCAAGGTCTCCGCCGACCTCTTCGGTGACCTCAAGTCGCTGCTCGGCCCCGCCTGTCTGGGGTGAGCGGGTAGGATCGTGAGCCGTCGGGGGGCGATCAACGCGCCCCGGACGAGCACCGTGACGAAAGGACGACCATGAGCACGGATCTGCCCGAGCAGTCGGACATCGAGGACGAGACCTTCACCGACGACGACGGCGTCCTCTACGACGAGGACGTCACGCCGGAGTTCGGCATCCTCGGCTTCACGCTGCGCGAGCTCCTGATCGTGGGCGTGTGGCTGGTGTCCTTCGTCGTCTCCTTCTTCCCTCTGGGCGGCGGGCTCTCGCTCTGGGGCGTCGGCGTCCAGTGGATCCTGCCGATCGGCGTGCCCACCGCCGCCGTGTTCCTCCTCGTGCTCCGGCGCTTCTCGCCGGACGGCATCCGTCGCGTCGGCTCGCTGGGCATCGATCAGTTCGCCTCCGTCGCGTTCTCGGTGTCGGCGACCGTGTGGGTCGGGACGCTGTGGCTCGCGGTCTCCACCCTGATCGAGGGAGGCTTCTGGAGCCTCCCGTGGAACGGGATCCTGCTGCTGGTGACCTCGCTCGCCCTCGTCGTCCTCACGGTCTTCGCCCCGATCATCCCCGGGCTGAAGGAGGACTTCCACGGTCGCCTCGTGACCCTGGCGCACCGCAACGCCAACCCGGTCCGCCCGGTCATCGCGCGTCCGCGCCCCGAGGTCGTCGCCGCTCCCGAGACGGTGGCCGCTCCCGAGACGGTCGACGCTCCAGAGGCCGTGGCTGGTCCGGAATCGGATGCCCCGGCGCCCGAGAACAACGCAGACTTCACCGAGACCACCGCGTTCCCGGCCGACTTCGACCGGGAACTCTCCGGGCAGCAGGCGACCGACGAGGTGGCGCGCCTCGACCTCGCGGCGCAGGTGCCGCTCGTGGCCCACGCCTCGGGCGGTGACACCGGTACCGAGCAGGTCACCTCGGATGACGAGTACGTCCCCACGTACTCCCGACGGTCCCGCGGCCAGGAGCAGGAGATCGTGTCGGACACCGGCAGCATCGAATCGCTGCTCGAGACCGCGGCGCGCGTGGAGGGCGAGGAACCCTACGTCGAGAGCGACGACATCGTCGACGCCGACCTCGACGCGACCAACCCGCGTGAGTCCGCTCCCGTCGCGCAGCCGTTCTGGATCCTCGCGCCCTCGGAGCGCGATGTGCACGACGAGCGCGGCGAACCGCTGTTCCGCATCGGGCCGACCGCCTGGGCGCTGGTGATCGAAGATCGTGGAGGCGCGTACGTCATCCGCCATGACGACGGCCGGATCGGCTACCTCCACGAGATCTCCGACATCACGAAGGGCTGACATGCGAACGATCGATCTGCGAGGGCGCGAGCTCTCGCCGGCTGACATGCTCGCCGCCGTCCCGCGTGCCACGCAGGCGCGCGCGGAAGCGCTCGACGCGGCCACGCGCATCGTCGACGACGTGCGCGACCGCGGCGAGGCCGCCCTGCGGGAGCAGGCGGAGCAGTTCGATCGGGTGACCGGTCACGCCATCCGGGTTCCCGCCGACCAGATCACTGCGGCGCTCGCATCGGTCGATCCGACCGTGCGTGCGGCGCTCGAGGAGGCGATCATCCGGGTGCGCCAGGGCTCCGCAGCCCAGGTGCCCGCCCCGCAGGTCACCGAGATCGGCCCCGGCGCCCGGATCCTGCAACGCTGGCAGCCGGTCGCGCGCGCCGGCGTCTACATCCCGGGCGGCAAGGCGGTGTACCCGTCGAGCGTGATCATGAACGTCGTTCCCGCGCAGATCGCCGGCGTGCAGCAGATCGCCCTCGCCTCACCGCCGCAGGCCGACCACGACGGTCGCATCCACCCGACGATCCTCGCCGCGGCCGCACTGCTCGGCGTCAGCGAGGTCTACGCGATGGGCGGCGCCGGAGCGATCGGCGCGCTCGCATGGGGAGTCCCGACGATCGGGCTCGACCCGGTCGACGTGGTCTCCGGTCCAGGCAACAACTTCGTGGCCTCCGCCAAGCGGGCGGTCGCGGGCGTGGTCGGCACGGATTCCGAGGCCGGTGCCACCGAGATCCTCATCGTCGCCGACGAGAGCGCCGACCCGCGGCTCGTCGCCGCCGACCTGATCAGCCAGGCCGAGCACGACGAGCAGGCATCCGCTGTGCTGGTCACCGACGCGGTCGAACTCGCCGAGCAGGTCGCGGTCGAGATCGACCGGCAGGCCGCCGCGACGCGCCACAGCGAACGGGTGCGTGTCGCGCTCGACGGTCCCCAGTCCGCGATCGTGCTCGTCGACGACCGGGCCATGGCGACCGCGTTCAGCAACGCGTACGCCCCCGAGCACCTCGAGCTCCACCTCACCGACGCCGAGGACGCGGCATCCGCCTTCACCAGCGCGGGCGCGGTCTTCGTCGGAGATCAGACGCCGGTCAGCCTGGGCGACTACATGGCCGGCAGCAACCACGTGCTGCCCACCGGGGGACAGGCGCGCTACGCTCCCGGCCTCGGCGCGTACACGTTCCTGCGTCCGCAGCAGGTCATCTCCTATGACCGGGCGGCACTCGCCTCCGTGCGGGAGGGCGTCGTCGCCCTGGCGAACGCCGAGGTCCTGCCCGCGCACGGCGAGGCGATCGAGGCGCGCTTCACGGCGTAGGATCGGTCAGATGCACTGCCCCTTCTGCCGTCACTCCGATTCGCGCGTCATCGATTCGCGTACCAGCGACGACGGGCTCTCCATCCGACGGCGCCGTCAGTGCCCGGAGTGCGGAGGCCGTTTCACGACCACCGAAACCGCGAGTCTCAACGTGATCAAGCGCTCCGGCGTCATGGAGCCGTTCAGCCGCGAGAAGGTCATCTCGGGCGTGCGCAAGGCCTGCCAGGGCCGCCCCGTCACCGAGGCGGACCTCGCGGTCCTCGCGCAGCGCGTGGAGGAGGCGGTCCGGCAGACCGGTGTGTCGCAGCTCGACACGAACGAGATCGGCCTCGCGATCCTCGGACCGCTGCGCGAGCTCGACGAGGTCGCCTTCCTGCGCTTCGCCAGCGTCTACCAGGCCTTCGACTCCCTCGAGGACTTCGAATCCGCGATCACCGATCTGCGCGCCGACCACGCGGAGCAGGAGCGCGCGGACCGGTAATCTGGCAGGGATGTATCCGCTGCTCTTCCGCGCTGTCCTCTCGCGCTTCGATCCCGAGTTCGCCCATCACGCCGGCATGGCGGTGATCCGCGTCCTCGGGACGCCGCCGTTCTCCGCGGCGACCCGCGCGATGACCCGCCCCGATCCGTCGCTCCGCGTCGAAGCTCTCGGGCTGACCTTCCCGTCGCCCTTCGGCATCGCGGCGGGCTTCGACAAGAACGCCGTCGGCGTGCGCGGTCTCGCAGCGCTCGGCTTCGGGCACGTCGAGGTGGGCACCGTGACGGCGATCCCGCAGGACGGGAACCCCAAGCCGCGACTCTTCCGCCTCATCGCGGATCGCGCCGTGATCAACCGGATGGGCTTCAACAACCAGGGGGCGGATGCCGTTGCACGCCGTCTCGCGAAGCTCCGCCGCGGCGCGCCCGATACGGTGATCGGCGTCAACATCGGCAAGAGCCGGGTCGTCGAGGTCGAGGACGCGACCGCCGACTACGTCGCCTCCGCCACGAGGCTGGCCCCGCTCGCCGACTACCTGGCCGTCAACGTGTCGTCCCCGAACACCCCGGGTCTGCGCGGTCTGCAGGCCGTCGAGACCCTCGCGCCCCTGCTCCGTGCGGTGCGCGAGGCATCCGGCTCCACGCCGCTGCTCGTGAAGATCGCGCCCGACCTCCCCGATGAGGAGATCGCCGCGATCTCGCGGATGGCCGTCGACGAGGGGCTCGCCGGCATCATCGCGCACAACACCACGATCAGCCGCGACGGCCTGCTCACGGATGACGCGACCGTCGAGGCCGCGGGCGCGGGTGGTCTCTCGGGGGCACCTCTCAAGCAGCGCTCGCTCGAGGTGCTCCGCGTCGTGCGCGGCTCCGTGCCCGCCGACTTCTGCGTCATCGCCGTCGGCGGCGTCGAGACGCCCTCCGATGTCCAGGAGCGACTGGATGCCGGAGCGACCCTGGTGCAGGGCTACACGGCGTTCCTCTACCGCGGCCCGTTCTGGGGCCGCGAGCTCAACAGGGGACTGGTCAGTCGGGGTACTGTCCGCGCTTGACCTGCGGCTTCGGCAGACGCATGAAGCGCATCTGCAGGGCGCGCATCGCGGCGTACCAGCCGAGACCGCGCTCCATCCGCTCGGCGCCGAACTTCGCCGCGACCTTGCGCTTCACCCGGAAGCCGAGCAGGATCATGCCGCCGATCGCGATCACCAGGTAGCCCATCATCACGATGTAGGCGTAGAAGGAGATCGCGAGGTTGGCGGGGATGAGAGACGCGAGGATGACGAGCACCATGACCGCCATGACGAACTCGGCGGGGTGCCAGCCGGCATCCACGTAGTCCCGCACCCAGCGGCGCTGCGGACCCTTGTCGCGCGCCGGGAGGAACTTCTCCTCACCCGCGGCCATGCCCGCCTGGGCGCGTGCGCGACGCTCGTTGAGCTCGGCGCGGGCGGCGGCCTTGGCCTCCTTGGTGTTGGCGACCAGGGGACGGCGACGGGCCGCCTCCTGCTCCGCGCGGGTCGGCGTCGCACGACCCTTGCCGACGGCTGGCGTCTCGGAGGCGTCGTCGTTCGTCGAAGGGGAGACAGGGGTAGTGGCCACGAGATTCCTCGGTTCGCTGAAAAGAGATCACCTTAAGATTACTCGCATGACCTCTTCTGCTCATCCCGCTCCGTCGACACCGCCCAGCGAATCCGAGGCGGCCGTCCTCGAAGCGGTCGCGACGGGCATCCCGTCGGCCCTGTCGGATCTGGGACACCTGGTCCGCATCCCCGGGATGGCATGGCCGGCCTTCGACCAGACGCAGCTGGAGCGGAGTGCGGATGCCGTGGCAGCCCTGGCGAAGGACACGGGCGTCTTCGACGAGGTGCGCGTGCTGCGGGCGGCGATCCCCGGCACCGACGAGCACGGACAGCCCGCCGTGCTGGCCACGCGCGCGGCGCGCAACGGCAAGCCCACGATCCTGCTCTACGCGCACCACGACGTGCAGCCTCCGGGAGACGATGCGCTGTGGGAGACCCCGCCGTTCGAGCCGACGGTGCGCGACGGTCGTCTCTACGGACGCGGCGCCGCGGACGACAAGGCGGGGATCATGGCGCACATCGCGTCGATCCGGGCGGTCAGCGAGGTGCTGGGCGACGATCTCGACCTGGGCATCGCGATGTTCATCGAGGGGGAGGAGGAGTACGGCTCCCGCTCCTTCGCGCAGTTCCTCTCCGACAACAAGGACGCGCTGCGCGCCGACGCCATCGTCGTCGCCGACTCGGGGAACTGGGACTCCGTCACCCCGGGACTCACTGTCTCGCTGCGCGGCAACGCCCGCTTCACGGTGCGCGTGCGCACGCTCGACCACGCATCGCACTCCGGGATGTTCGGCGGCGCAGCGCCCGACGCGATGATGACGACCGTCCGGATGCTGTCGACGCTGTGGAACGACGACGGCTCCGTCGCCGTCGAGGGGATGACCGAGCGCGATGCGCCGACGCCCGACTACAGCGAGGAGACGCTCCGCGACGAGGCGGGGCTGCTCCCCGGCACGACGCCGATCGGTAACGGCTCGATCCTCAGCCGCATCTGGAACAAGCCGTCGATCACGATCATCGGCATCGATGCCACGAGCGTCGCGGCGGCGTCCAACACGCTGCTCCCCGAGGTCACGGTCGTGATCAGCGCCCGCGTCGCCCCCGGGCAGACGGGGGAGGAGGCCTACGCGGCGCTCGAGCGTCACCTGCGCGCCCACGCGCCGTTCGGAGCGGAGCTCGAGTTCTCTGACGTCGATCTCGGCAACGGGTTCCTGGTGGACACCAGCGGATGGGCCGTCGCCCTCACGCGCGACGCGATGCGGGACGGCTACGGCGTCCCTCCGGTCGACCTCGGGGTCGGCGGATCGATCCCGTTCATCGCCGACCTGGTGCGGGAGTTCCCGACCGCGCAGATCCTGGTCACGGGGGTCGAGGACCCCCACTCGCGGGCACACAGCCCGAACGAGTCCCTGCACCTCGACACGTTCCGGCACGCCGTCGCGACCGAGGCGCTGCTGCTCGCGCGGATGAACGCGCGCGACCTCTGAGCCTTCCGGTCCGACCGGCGGTAGAATTACCGGGAACGCCGTGCCCCTGCGGCCCCGTGACAAGGAGCGACATGAGCGACACCACACTGACTTCCGCTGAGACCACCACCCGCGCGCACGGCATCAGCCTCACCGACGCCGCCGCGGTCAAGGTCAAGAACCTCCTCGAGCAGGAGGGTCGCGACGACCTGCGTCTGCGCGTCGCCGTGCAGCCCGGCGGATGCTCGGGTCTGATCTACCAGCTCTACTTCGACGAGCGCTACCTCGAGGGCGACGAGACCGTCGACTTCGACGGCGTCGAGGTCATCGTGGACAACATGAGCGTCCCGTATCTCGACGGTGCATCCATCGATTTCAAGGACACGATCTCCGAGCAGGGATTCACGATCGACAACCCCAACGCGGCGGGCAGCTGCGCGTGCGGCGACAGCTTCCACTGATCCGAACGACCCCCGCCAACCTGCGTGGTTGGCATGAATCAGGTGTGAGGTTGCCCTAGACTTGGGGTGTGCCCTGTCCGCAATCTGAAAGGTGCATCGTGCCCTCGAAACACCGCCTTCGTTGGGTCGCTCTCCCCTTGGGAGTGGCGGCAGCCGTGGTCCTGGCGGGATGTACCACCACCGAGTTGAACGGCTACCTCCCCGGCTTCATCGAGGGTGAGGCTGCGGCCACCAACCAGACCGAGCGGGTCTCCTCCCTCTGGGTGAACTCCTGGATCGTCCTGCTCGCCGTCGGCATCATCACCTGGGGCCTGATGGCCTGGGCCGCGATCGCGTACCGCCGCCGCAAGGGCCAGACCGGCCTGCCGGTGCAGATGCGCTACAACATGCCGATCGAGATCTTCTACACGATCGTGCCGCTCATCCTGGTGCTGGGAATGTTCTTCTTCACGGCTCGCGATCAGACGGAGATCGAGGCGAAGTGGGACGACCCCGACGTCGAGATCACCGCGATCGCCAAGCAGTGGGCGTGGGACTTCCAGTACGACGCCGAGTCCGACGACGACACCGTCTGGACGATGGGCATCCAGGCCCAGCCCGACGCCGAGGGCAACATCGACCAGGCGCAGCTGCCCACGCTGGTGCTGCCGGTCGACAAGAAGGTCACGATCGACCTGCGGTCGCGCGACGTCATCCACTCGTTCTGGATCATCGACTTCCTCTACAAGAAGGACATGTTCATCGGGGCGGACAACTCCTGGTCCTTCATCCCGACGCGTGTCGGCGAGTACGCCGGCAAGTGCGCCGAGCTCTGCGGCGAGTACCACTCGATGATGCTCTTCAACGTGAAGGTCGTCGAGCAGGACGAGTACGACGCCTACCTCGAGTCGCTCAAGGAGAAGGGCAACACGGGAGACATCACGGACGAGTACGACCGTCTCTCGAACCTCCCCGGAACCACGCCGAAGAACGACTCCGAGGAAGGAGAGGAGTAAGCCATGTCGACCACTGAAGCCCCCCGTACCGATGAGGCCCCTCGCTCTCGACCCACCGCTCTGCCCGCCCGCCAGGCCGCTCTGATGAGCTCCTCGCGCGTGGAGCAGAAGGGCAACATCGTCGTCAAGTGGATCACCTCCACCGACCACAAGACCATCGGGTACATGTACCTGATCGCGTCGGTGCTGTTCTTCCTCCTCGGCGGTGTGATGGCCCTCGTCATCCGCGCCGAGCTGTTCGCTCCGGGAATGCAGATCATCCCGACGAAGGAGCAGTACAACCAGCTCTTCACGATGCACGGCACGATCATGCTGCTCATGTTCGCGACCCCGCTGTTCGCCGGCTTCGCGAACGCGATCCTGCCGCTGCAGCTCGGTGCCCCCGACGTCGCGTTCCCGCGTCTGAACGCCTTCGCGTTCTGGCTGTTCCTGTTCGGCTCCACGATCGCGGTCGCCGGCTTCCTCACCCCGCAGGGCGCGGCATCCTTCGGCTGGTTCGCATATCAGCCGCTCGCCGGAGCGTCGTTCACGCCCGGCGCCGGTGGAAACCTCTGGATGGTCGGACTCGGGATCTCCGGTTTCGGAACGATCCTCGGTGCCGTGAACTTCATCACCACGATCATCACGATGCGCGCCCCCGGCATGACGATGTGGCGCATGCCGATCTTCTCGTGGAACACGCTCATCACGAGCCTCCTCGTCCTGATGGCCTTCCCGGTGCTCGCTGCGGCGATCTTCGCGGCAGCCGCGGACCGCATCCTGGGCGCGCACATCTACGACCCGGCCAACGGTGGCGTCCTGCTCTGGCAGCACCTGTTCTGGTTCTTCGGGCACCCTGAGGTGTACATCATCGCGCTGCCGTTCTTCGGCATCGTGTCGGAGATCTTCCCGGTGTTCAGCCGCAAGCCGATCTTCGGGTACAAGACGCTCGTCTACGCGACGATCGCGATCGCAGCCCTCTCCGTCGCCGTGTGGGCGCACCACATGTACGTCACGGGATCCGTGCTGCTGCCGTTCTTCGCCCTGATGACGATGCTCATCGCAGTACCGACAGGTGTGAAGATCTTCAACTGGATCGGCACGCTGTGGCGGGGCTCCGTGACCTTCGAGACGCCGATGGTCTTCGCGCTCGGCTTCCTGGTCTCGTTCGTCTTCGGCGGACTGACCGGTGTCATCCTCGCGGCGCCGCCGCTGGACTTCGCGCTCTCGGACTCGTACTTCGTCGTCGCGCACTTCCACTACGTCGTCTTCGGCACCGTGGTGTTCGCCATGTTCGCCGGCTTCTACTTCTGGTGGCCCAAGTGGACCGGGCGGATGCTGAACGAGCGTCTGGGCTACGTGCACTTCTGGATGCTGTTCATCGGCTTCCACATGACCTTCCTCATCCAGCACTGGCTGGGTGTCGACGGCATGGTGCGTCGCTACGCGGACTACTCGGCGGCCGACGGATGGACCTGGCAGAACCAGGTCTCGACGATCGGTGCGATCATCCTTGGTGCTTCGATGCTGCCGTTCTTCCTGAACGTCTGGATCACGGCGCGCAAGGCGCCGAAAGTCACGGTCAACGACCCGTGGGGATACGGCGCTTCGCTCGAGTGGGCGACGTCCTGCCCGCCGCCGCGTCACAACTTCACGTCGATCCCGCGCATCCGCAGCGAGCGTCCGGCCTTCGACCTGAACCACCCCGAGGCAGCTGAGTTCGCGACCACCGCGCCCGGCGAGCGAGAGGCCCACTAAGTCATGCGCGACAACGTCATTCTCTGGTGGATCCTGACCGCCTTCTTCGCCCTCGTCGGCGTCGTCTACACCGGCTGGCACATCATCGCTACGCCGGACCCCGAATTCGCGAAGCGGATCGAGTGGGTCGGCACGGTCGCGCTGTTCTTCGCCGCCTTCATGGGCGCGATGATCGCGTTCTACCTCGACCGTACGCACAGCGCCCAGGGCGGTGAGCTTCCGGAGGACATCCTGACGGCAGACATCGACGACGGCGATCCTGAGCTCGGCGAGTTCAGCCCGTGGTCGTGGTGGCCGATCGTGCTCGCGGCTTCCGCCGGCGTCTTCGTCGTCGGGCTCGCCGTCGGACATTTCCTGCTCCCGATCGGACTCGCGATCTTCGTGGTCGCGATCGTCGGCTGGGTGTACGAGTACTACCGCGGGCACTTCGCACGCTGACACACGTCCAAGAAGGCCCCCGGATCGCTCCGGGGGCCTTCTTCGTGTGTCCAGCGGTGGACGGTCAGGCGCGGGTGCGGATGCGAGCGACACCGGTGAGCGGGTCGACGGGGCGGTGGTGCACGCCGTCGGCATCCTCTACGGGATAGCCCTCGCGTACCCAGTACTCGAAGCCGCCGATCATCTCGCGGACGCGATAGCCGAGCTTCGCGAACTCGAGGGCGCCTTTCGCGCCGGCGTTGCAGCCCGGGCTCCAGCAGTACACGACGACCTCGGCATCCTCGGGGATCTCCTTCGGAGCTCTCGTGGCGATCTCGCCGTAGTGCATGTGCACTGCGCCCGCGACGCGCCCCTGCGCCCAGGCCTCGTCGGAGCGCACGTCGATCACGACGAGCTCGTCTCCGGCCTTGAGGGCGGCATGCACATCACTGGCGTCGGTCTCGAAGGAGAGCTTGGCTGCGAAGAAGTCGGCGCGATCGATCATGCCCTCAGCCTAGGCGGGCGGCGTCGCCACTCAGTAGCGCATTACCGCCGTCTGACGCCGGAATCGCGCCACGCTCCGGAGCGATCAGAACGCGATGGTCATCTGCACGCGTCGGCCATGCGCGGAGAGCTGCAGGGCTTCCTCCGTGGCGATCAGCCGCCGGTGGAACGCGGAGTCGGGCTCGCTCTCCACGAAGCCGCAGGAGGCGTAGAACGGAGCGTTCCACGGGACGTCGGCATAGGTGCGCAGGGTCACGCGCTCGTGGCCGCGCTCCCGAGCTTCGTCCAGCGCTGCGCGCACGAGTCGCCGGCCGATTCCGCGTCGTCCGTGTGCCGGGTGCACGGAGAGCTGCTCCAGGTGCGCGTGCCCGTCGATCTCGAGGACGTGCACGAAGCCGGCGGCGACGGGAGGCGCGGCATCCTCCACGACCTCCGCGACGAGGAGGAAGCCGGGAAGGGCCGACCGCTCTGCGTCCGTAGCCGGAGGAGGCCAGTCGGCCGCGTCGAAGCGTTGGATGAGGAGGGTGTCGGCGGCGGCTTCGATCTCCGAGATCGTTGCGGCGTCCGCCGGCCGACTGTGGCGCACCGACGTCGTCACGGCTGCTCGCCTCGGACAGCGGCGACGGCCTCGATCTCCACCAGCTGGTCGCGGTAGCCGAGCACCGTCACTCCGAGCAGCGTGCTCGGAACATCGTGCTCACCGAATGCGGCATGCACGACATCCCAGGCGTCGACGAGATCGGCCTGATCAGACGACGCCACGAGCACGCGTGTGCTGATGACATCCGTGAGGCCAGCACCGGCGGCTTTCAGCGCCTCGGTCAGGGTCTGCACGCACTTCGCAGCCTGCGCGGCGTAGTCGCCGGGCGCGGCGGTCGTACCGTCTTCGTTCAGAGGGCAGGAGCCGGCGAGGAAGATGAAGCGAGAGCCGGCCGGCGCGGTGGCCGCGTACGCATAGGGGGCGTCGGCGAGAGAGGCGGCACGGATCAGCTGTACGACGGAGGACACTCGTCGATCCTTTCACAGCAGCGAGAACGATGAAGGCCCCGTCCGGATCGGACGAGGCCTTCATCGATGGGGGAGTGGCGACTACTCGCCCTCCTCCGACTTCTTCTTGCGCGGCTTCTTCACCGGCTCCGTGGCGATCACGGTGCTGGGTGTGTTCGCCGTCTCCTCGACGTGCGTCTCGCTGGCGACGAGCGGTGCATCCGGTGCTCCCGCACGCTCATGAGCGCCCTGGATCTCGGCTGCCTCGGTCTCCTCGTTGTGAGCCGTGACGTGGTGCTGGTGCGAGTCCGCCTCGTCGACCTCTGCCTGCGTGAGCGGGGCGAGACGGTCTTCGAAGAACCACCGCGAGATCGACGAACGGAGGTTCTCGGTCCAGGGGATGCGGCCCTTGGCGTTCGGACGGACGACCAGCGGCTCGTAGCCGTCGACGTCGATGAGCTTCCAGCGGTCGTACTCGTCGACCGGCTGGTGCACCTCGATGAACTCGCCGCCGGGGAGGCGGACGATGCGTCCGGACTCGTAGCCGTGCAGCACGATCTCACGGTCCTTCTTCTGCAGCGCGATGCAGATGCGCTTGGTGACGAAGTAGCCGAGGACAGGGCCGACGAAGAGCAGCGCCTGGAGGGTGTGGATGACCCCTTCCATCGTGAGCATGAAGTGCGTCGCGATGAGGTCGGACGAGGCCGCAGCCCACAGCACGGCGTAGAAGATGACGCCGGCGACGCCGATGGCGGTGCGGGTCGCCGCGTTGCGGGGACGCTGAGCGATGTGGTGCTCGCGCTTGTCGCCCGTCAGCCACGCCTCGAGGAACGGGTAGATCGCCACGACGACGATGAACAGACCCAGGACCGCGACCGGGAGCAGGATGCCGAACGACCAGGTCCGATCGAAGAGCACGAGGTCGAGGTTCGACGGTGCGAGTCGGAGGGCGCCGTCGGCGAACCCGATGTACCAGTCCGGCTGCGTTCCAGCCGAGACGGGGGACGGGTCGTAGGGACCGTACGCCCAGATCGGGTTGATCTGGAAGAACGTCGCGATCAGCACGATCGTGCCGAACACGATGAACAGGTATCCGCCCATCTTCGACATGTAGACCGGCATCATCGGGTAGCCGACGACGTTCTCGTTCGTGCGACCGGGGCCGGCGAACTGCGTGTGCTTGTTCACGATCATGAGCATCAGGTGCACCACGATCAGCCCGATCACGAGCAGCGGCAGCAGCAGGATGTGCAGCGTGTACAGGCGGCCGACGATGTCGGTGCCGGGGAACTCGCCGCCGAACACGATGAACGACGTCCAGGTGCCGATCAGCGGGATGCCCTTGACCATGCCGTCGATGATGCGGAGGCCGTTGCCCGACAGCAGGTCGTCGGGGAGCGAGTAGCCCGTGAAGCCCTCGGCCAGCGCCAGGATGAACAGCACGAAGCCGATGACCCAGTTGAGCTCGCGCGGCTTGCGGAACGCACCCGTGAAGAAGATGCGGAGCATGTGCACGCCGATGCCGGCGATGAACACGAGCGCAGCCCAGTGGTGGATCTGGCGGACCAGGAGGCCACCGCGCAGGTCGAACGAGATGTGCAGCGACGACTCGAGGGCCGCAGACATCTCGATGCCACGCATCGGGGCGTATGCGCCGGTGTAGTGGGTCTCGACCATCGAGGCCTGGAAGAAGAACGTCAGGAAGGTTCCGGAGAGGAACACGACCACGAAGCTCCACAGCGCGATCTCGCCGAGCATGAACGACCAGTGGTCGGGGAAGATCTTGCGACCGAGCTCCTTGACGAAGCCCGAGAGGCTGGTGCGCTCATCGATGTAGTTCGACGCGGCTCCCACGAAGCGGCCGCCGAGGGGCGCCTTCGTGTCCTTGTCGTCCTTGGACAGCGTTGCGGTGCTCAATGGCGCTCCCAGAAGCTCGGGCCGACGGGTTCCGTGAAGTCGCTGCGTGCGACCAGGTAGCCCTCGTCATCGACGGTGATGGGCAGCTGCGGCAGCGGGCGGGCCGCCGGGCCGAAGATGACCTTTGCGTGGTCCGTGACGTCGAACTGCGACTGGTGGCACGGGCACAGCAGGTGGTGCGTCTGCTGCTCGTACAGTGCCACGGGGCATCCGACGTGCGTGCAGACCTTGGAATAGGCGACGATGCCGTCGTAGGACCAGTCCTTGCGGTCCTCGGCCTCGATGAGCTGCTCGGGGCGGAGGCGCATCATCAGGACGATAGCCTTGGCCTTCTCCTCGAGGTAGCCGTCGTGGTGGCTGAGCTCCGCGAGCTCCTCGGGGATCACGTGGAACGCGGAGCCGAGGGTCACGTCGGCGGCCCGGATCGGCGTGCCGTCGGGGTCACGGACGAGGCGCGAGCCCTCTTCCCACATCGTGTGCTTGAGCAGCGCCACCGGGTCGCCCGCGGTGGGGTCGTCCGGCGTGGAGTGCGGAGCCAGTCCGCGGAAGAGCGTGACGCCGGGGATGATCGAGGCGACGACCGCGGCGAACAGCGAGTTGCGGATCATGGAGCGGCGGCCGAAACCGGACTCCTCGTTCGCATCGGAGAACGCCTTGATGGCCGCTTCGCGCGTCGAGTCCTTGCCCCGCGTGGGGTGGCGGTACTCGATGTGCTCCTTGTCGGACATGAGCGCCTTGGACCAGTGGATCGCACCGATGCCGAGGGCCAGCAGCGCGAGAGCGATGCCGAGTCCGATGAAGAGGTTGTTCTGCCGGATGTCGATGAGCGCGCCGCTCTCGATCGGGAACAGCATGTAGGCGGCGACCGCCCAGATGCTGCCTGCGAGCGAGAGGTAGAACAGGGTGTAGACCGTGCGGGCCGCGTTCTTCTCGGCGCGCGGGTCCTTGTCGGTCATCCGCTCGCGGTGCGGCGGCAGTCCCGGGTTCTGCACGGGATCGCTGACTGCGACACCCAGCCCCGGAGAGGGCTGGTAGGCCCTGTCAAGAGCCTGCGAGTCGTCGTCGTGTGCCATGGTGCTCCTCGTACGTTCCTCTTCGATGAATAAGCGTCAGTTGGACTTCGCCGTGATCCACACGGTTACGGCGACGAGCGCGCCGATACCGAAGATCCACACGAAGAGACCCTCGGAGACCGGTCCGAGGTTGCCGAGCGAGAAGCCGCCGACCGGCACGGCCTGCTGCTGGAAGAGCAGCGCCGAGATGATGTCGCGCTTGTCCTCGTCGGACAGGTTCATGTCGCCGAAGACCGGCATGTTCTGCGGTCCGGTGACCATCGCGGCGTACATGTGCAGCGCGCTGGTCTCGGTCAGCGCCGGAGCGTACTTGCCCTCGGTGAGGGCACCGCCGGCAGCCGAGACGTTGTGGCACATCGCGCAGTTCACGCGGAAGAGCTCGGCGCCGTTGGCGACGTCGCCCTTGCCGTCGAGCGTGTGCTCGCTGGGGTAGGTGGGGCCGGGGGCGACCGACTGGATGTACGACGCCATCGCGAGGATCTGGTCCTCGGTGAACTGCGGCTCCTTCTGCGGCGCCTGCGGTCCCTGCATCTGCAGCGGCATGCGGCCGGTGGAGAGCTGGAACTCTGCCGCGAGCTCGCCGACGCCGTAGAGGCTCGGTCCGTTCGCGGTGCCCTGGAGGTCGAGTCCGTGGCAGGTGGCGCAGTTCGCCGTGAACAGCTTCTCGCCGTCCTCGACGGTCAGCTGCGTCGCCGCTGTCGGCGTATCGGTCGCCGCGAACGCGGCTGACGCGCCGGCGTACACGGCGCCGGTGATCATGAGGCCTGCTCCGATGAGCGCGGCCGCCGCCAAAGGGCTGCGACGACCGCCAGAACGGCGCTTCTTCTCTCGTGCCATCTCGGGGATCAGCTCCGCTCTTATTTCAGGAAGTAGATAACGAGGAACAGCACGATCCAGACGACGTCGACGAAGTGCCAGTAGTAGGACACCACGATCGAGGAGGTCGCCTCCTTGTGCCGGAAGTTCTTGACGGCGTACGCACGGCCGATCACGAGCAGGAACGCGACGAGTCCGCCGGTGACGTGCAGGGCGTGGAAGCCGGTCGTCAGGTAGAACGCGGAAGCGTACGAGTCGGCGTTGATCGGCATGCCTTCAGCGACGAGCTGCGCGTACTCCCACACCTGGCCCGAGACGAAAATCGCGCCGAGAGCGAAGGTGAGGAAGAACCACTCGACCATGCCCCAGCCGAACAGTCGACGACGACCGGCGCCGTTCTTCTGTCCCTTGTCGAGCTTGTAGGGCTGCAGGTCCTCGGCCGCGAACACACCCATCTGGCAGGTGAACGAGGAGAGCACGAGGATCGCGGTGTTCACTGCGGCGAAGGGGACGTTCAGCAGGTCGCTGCGCTCGGCCCAGAGCTCGGGGGAGGTGCTGCGGAGAGTGAAGTAGATCGCGAAGAGTCCCGCGAAGAACATCACCTCGCTGCCGAGCCACACAATGGTGCCGACAGCTACCGGGTTGGGCCGCTTGATCGTTCTCGCCGCCGGGGCATACGTCGCTGAGGTCGTCACCCTTCCATTATGGCCGATCCTCGGGGGTGATTCTCGCACCGGAGGGCCTCGTTTTGCCCTCCAGGGACTTAGGGGACCCTAAGAAAACACTGCGAATACCCGGTGAATACGCGGGAAACGGCGGATGCCCACGCGATGGGTGCGCGCCCTGAACCGTCTGCACGTTTTCTCGGCGCCGATAGGATCGCACACATGGCTGATTCCCTGACCTGGTCCGATGTGCTCACCTCTCTGCTGGAGCGCCGCGACCTCACGGTCTGGGAGTCCACGTGGGCGATGCGGCAGATCATGCAGGGGAGTGTGACGGAGGCTCAGCTCGCCGGGTTCCTCATCGCGCTGCGCGCGAAGGGCGAGACGATCGATGAGATCGTCGGCTTCCGCGATGCGATCCTCGAGGCCGCGGTTCCGCTCCCCGTCTCACCGAACGTGCTCGACATCGTCGGCACGGGCGGCGACCGCGTCGGCACCGTGAACGTGTCGACGACGGCAGCGATCGTCATCGGCGCCACGGGAGTCCCCGTCGTCAAGCACGGCAACCGGGCCGCGAGCTCGGCATCCGGTTCCTCCGACGTCCTCGGGGCGCTCGGGCTGGAGCTCTCGCTCGACCCCGCGGCCGTGGCATCCATCCTCGACCGCACCGGCATCACGTTCGCGTGGGCGGGAGCGTTCCACCCCGGCTTCAAGCACGCGGGTCCGGTGCGCGCCGAACTCGGCGTGCCGACCGTGTTCAACATGCTCGGCCCGCTCTGCAACCCCGCGCGCGCCGAGGCGAACGCGGTCGGCGTCGCGCAGATCGAACGCGTCCCCCTGATCACCGGCGTCTTCCGTACCCGTGGCGCGACCGCGCTCGTGTTCCGGGGCGACGACGGGCTCGACGAGCTCACCACCACCGGGCACAGCCGGATCTGGGAGGTCACGCGCGGAGATATCCACGAGCACGACCTCGATCCCCGTGATCTCGGCATCCCGCTGGCCGATCTCGCAGATCTGATCGGCGGGTCGCCGCAGCACAATGCCGAGGTGCTCCGCCGCACGCTCGCGGGCGAGACCGGGGCGGTGCGGGACATCGTCCTGCTCAACGCGGCGGCCGGCATCGTGGCGTTCGAGCTCTCGCAGGACGCGACGCAGGTGCAGCGGCCGATCCTCGAGCGGCTCCGCGAAGGGTACGAGCGGGCGACCGCGGCCGTGGACGATGGCCGCGCCCTGGCGAAGCTCGATCAGTGGATCGGCGTGAGCCGCGAACTGGCCGCCGCCGAGGGCTGACATGGATCCCGTCGACGCACTGCTCGAGATCGCCTCTCTGCTGGAGCGCGAGCGGGCGTCGCGGTATCGGGCCAAGGCGTTCCGCCAGGCGGCGCAGACCCTGCAGGACCTGCCGGACGACGTCCAGGCGGATCCGACCCGGCTCCGAGCAGCTCGCGGTATCGGCGAATCCACCTTCGCTGTCATCCGACAGGCGCAGTCGGGCCAGGTGCCGGACTATCTCGTGGAGCTGCGCGGCGATGTCGAGCCGGAGATCGTCTCCGAGCTGCGCGCGAAGCTGCGAGGAGATCTGCACGCCCACACCGACTGGTCCGACGGCACGACCTCGATCCCGGTGATGGCGGCGGCCGCGCGGGCGCAGGGGCACGAGTATCAGGCGATCACCGATCATTCGCCGCGGTTGCGCGTGGCGCGTGGGCTGTCTGCCGAGCGACTTCGTGAGCAGATGCCGTTGGTGAGAGCGGAGTCCGGAGACGGCTTCACGCTGCTCGCCGGGATCGAGGTCGACATCCTCGAGGACGGTGGGCTGGACCAGGAGGACTCGCTTCTCGCGGAGCTCGACATCGTCGTGGCCTCGGTGCATTCCAAACTGCGCATGGATCGGCGGCCGATGACAGCGCGGATGATCGCGGCGGTGTCGCACCCGAGGGTCAACGTGCTCGGGCACTGCACGGGACGCCTGGTGCAGGGCGACCGGGGGACGCGTCCGCAGTCGGAGTTCGACGCCGCCGCGGTGTTCGCCGCCTGCGCGGAGAACGGTGTCGCGGTGGAGATCAACTCCCGGCCCGAACGGCAGGATCCGCCGGACGAGCTGATCGCGATCGCGCTCGAGGCCGGATGCCTGTTCTCGATCGACTCCGATGCCCACGCGCCGGGGCAGCTGTCGCTTCTCGATCACGGTGCCGAGAGGGCCGAGCGCGCAGGGGTCCCCGCGTCGCGCATCGTCACGACGTGGGGCCTCGAGAGACTGCTGTCCTGGGCCGAGTGACGCGAGCCGGTGATCAGCCGGCCGCGAGGGCCGCGTTCGAGACGGCTGCCACGGCGCGAGTCATCGACCCGCCGAGGTTCCACTTGTCGGCGAGGGCTGTCGCAGCGTCGGCCTCGGCGGGATCCAGCGCGTGCAGCGGGATGCTCGGATCGTTGATGGGCAGTGATCTGGCGACGGCGACGACGGTCGGCGCGACGTCGAGGTAGGCGGTCGAGGCGAGGATCTTCGCCCGCACGCCGGCGCTCATCCCTTCGCCGGCTTCGGCGGCGGCTCGGATGCCTTCGAGGTCGGCATGATTCTGCAGCAGGGTGGCGGCGGTCTTGTCGCCGACGCCGGCGACGCCGGGCAGTCCGTCGGAGGCATCGCCGCGCATCGTGGCGAAGTCCGCGTACTGCGAGGGCAGCACGCCGTACTTCGCCACGACGGTCGCGTCGGTGACGATCTCGAGATTGCTCATGCCCTTCGCCGTATAGATGACCCGCACGTCGCGCGCGTCGTCGACCAGCTGGAAGAGGTCGCGGTCGCCGGTGACGATGTCGACCGGGATGGCGGAGTTCGAGGCGAGTGTTCCGATGACGTCATCGGCTTCGTGTTCTGCGACGCCGATGATGGGGATGCCGATGGCTCCGAGTGTCTCGCGGATGAGCGGGATCTGCGCCTCGAGCGGATCGGGGACCTCTTCGACGTCGGGTCCGGCCGGCACGACCTCGACGACGCGGTGCGCCTTGTAGCTCGGGATCAGGTCGACGCGCCACTGCGGACGCCAGTCGTCGTCCCAGCAGGCGATCACGTGCGTGGGCTCGTACAGGGTGACGAGCTTCGCGACGATGTCGAGCAGACCGCGGGCCGCGTTGATGGGGGAGCCGTCGGGTGCCTTCACCTTGTCGGGGACGCCGTAGAAGGCGCGGAAGTAGAGGCTGGCGGTGTCGAGCAGCATGAGGCGGTCGGCGCGGGGCATGGACTCAGAGTAACGACGACCATCGACGTTCAGCACCCGGGTGCTGCGGGTTGCTCGGCGCAGGTGCGGGCGACGAGGGCGGTGTGCGCCTCGAAGATGCGGATCTGCTGCGTCGGGCCGTCTATGGTGAGCTGGCCCGCGACGGGGAACCATCCGACACCCAGATCGACCTCGGCCGTGTAGCGGACCGTGACACCGGCCTCGTAGGTGCCACGCTCGCGGTAAGTGTGGCTGGTCGCCGTCGGGGTGAACGACGCCTGACCCAGCGCCGCCCAGGTCTGTCCACCGGTGGCTGAGGAGGCGGCGTCGCCGTCGCCGTACCGGAAGTCGAAGCCGACCGGCGTGAAGCGCACGGTCAGCGGGAGCCCGAAGAGCGCGCCGGTCCGCGTGTGGACGGATGCCGCGGCCACGAAGTTCGTCGGCATTCCGGCGACGCCGAGGTTGTCGGGCTCGCCCACCGTCACGACGGGTTCCGGTGCGAACTGTGCGAGATCCGTGAGCGTGATCGCAGGGATCGCGGGCTCCTCAGTGACCTCTTCCGCATCTTCCCGCGCGCGGAAGCAGCGGTTGTAGCTGTCCCAATCGGTGATGCACGAGTCGAGGTTGAACTCCTTGGGTGGGTACCAGGGTCCTCCCTCGGCGTCGTCACCGCACGGGGAGTCGCCGCCGTCGGATCCCGGGGTCTCGCGGGTTCCTTCGATCGTGACCGAGGTTCCGCTGTTGGCGGCGCACCCACCAACCCAAGATACGGCGGCATTGCATTCCCCGGCTTGTGCGATTTCCGCGGTCACAGGAATCGTGGACATGAGAATGAGTGTGACTGCTACTGCTGTCAGCACTCGAACTCCTCGCTGCCGCTGAGCGAGCTGATGCGCAACTCGGCCGCTTCGTCGGTCCGGAAGATGATCGCCATCGGCTGAAGCGACTCGCGTTCGGGGGAAACAACGGATCTACCCTCCGGGTCGAGAACGTCTACCGCGGTTACATCCAGACAGACGCGAGCTCTTATCTCTCCTCGCGCTAGATCTGCTGTGTTTCCTTCGAACGAGTTGTAGGCCGTTGTGCCGGTCACGCGAAGGCTCTCGGCATGGAACTGGCTGAAAGTCTTCCGTGTTGAAGACGCGGCTGACGATTGTAAAAGCGCGTAAACGGGTTCAAAGGTCGTTGGTTCCGCGAAGTCAACTTGGTTGAGGGCGTCTATGTAGGCCCGATACGTCTCCTCCGCCGCGGCGAAGGCCTCCTCCTCCGTCGCGAACGCGGCGGTCGGGGTCGGCCTGGGCGTAGGCGAGGGGGAGCAACCCACGACCAGCGTCGACAGCAGTGCGAGCGCGATGACCGGGGTGAGAACATGGCGGTGGTGATTCACCCGCACACGGTAGCCCGAGGGGGCAGAACGCCGCTCGAGTTTTCCACAGGCCACGGGGGCGAAACCGAATCCCACCGGCATCCGGACTTCTGATAACCTGAGATGTCACTCGTGGCGTGCCTACGCATGCCCTCGTGTCATGCACACCAAAATCCAACCGCTGGGAAGCATGCAGTCGGCCGTGCGCGGCCTTTGCCTCTCAGCCTGAGTCTCCATCCAACAAGGACAACCCACTACATGACTACCGCAACGACCGCCCCGGCCACCAAGCAGGTCGCCATCAACGACATCGGATCTGCTGAGGACTTCCTGGCCGCGGTCGAGAAGACCCTGAAGTTCTTCAACGACGGCGACATCATCGAAGGCACGATCGTCAAGATCGACCGCGATGAGGTTCTGCTCGACGTCGGATACAAGACCGAGGGCGTCATCCCCTCGCGCGAGCTCTCCATCAAGCACGACGTCGACCCCAACGAGGTCGTCAAGGTCGGCGACGAGGTCGAGGCACTCGTTCTCCAGAAGGAGGACAAGGAAGGCCGCCTGATCCTCTCCAAGAAGCGCGCTCAGTACGAGCGTGCCTGGGGAGACGTCGAGAAGATCAAGGAGAACGACGGCGTCGTCACCGGTACGGTCATCGAGGTCGTCAAGGGTGGGCTCATCGTCGACATCGGCCTCCGCGGCTTCCTGCCGGCTTCGCTCATCGAGCTGCGCCGCGTCCGCGACCTCACGCCGTACCTCGGCCAGGAGATCGAGGCCAAGATCCTCGAGCTCGACAAGAACCGCAACAACGTCGTCCTCAGCCGCCGTGCGCTGCTCGAGCAGACGCAGTCGGAGTCGCGCACCACGTTCCTGAACAACCTGCACAAGGGTCAGGTCCGCAAGGGTGTCGTCTCGTCGATCGTCAACTTCGGTGCGTTCGTCGACCTGGGTGGCGTGGACGGCCTCGTGCACGTCTCCGAGCTGTCCTGGAAGCACATCGAGCACGCCTCCGAGGTCGTCGAGGTGGGCCAGGAGGTCACCGTCGAGATCCTCGAGGTCGACCTCGACCGCGAGCGCGTCTCCCTGTCGCTGAAGGCGACGCAGGAGGACCCGTGGCAGGTCTTCGCCCGCACCCACGCGATCGGTCAGGTCACGCCGGGTAAGGTCACCAAGCTCGTTCCGTTCGGTGCGTTCGTGCGCGTCGCAGACGGCATCGAGGGCCTCGTCCACATCTCCGAGCTCTCCAGCAAGCACGTCGAGCTGGCCGAGCAGGTCGTGTCGGTCGGCGAAGAGGTCTTCGTCAAGGTCATCGACATCGACCTCGAGCGCCGCCGCATCTCGCTGTCGCTGAAGCAGGCCAACGAGTCGGTCGACCCCAACGGCACCGAGTTCGACCCGGCCCTGTACGGCATGCTCGCCGAGTACGACGAGAACGGCGAGTACAAGTACCCGGAGGGCTTCGACGCCGAGACCGGTGCGTGGAAGGAAGGCTTCGACACGCAGCGCGAGGCATGGGAGCAGGAGTACGCAGCGGCTCAGGCTCGCTGGGAGGCTCACAAGGCTCAGGTCACCAAGGCGGCCGAGGCCGAGGCAGAGGCCGGCGCCGACTTCGGCGGCCAGGTCTTCTCCAGCGAGGCGACCGGTGCAGGCACCCTCGCCGACGACGAGGCACTCGCGGCTCTCCGCGAGAAGCTGTCGGGCGGCAACGCGTAAGCATCACGCTCTGAGACGGGCCGTCACCTCTCCTTCGGGAGGGCGTGGCGGCCCGTTTCGCATGCCCGGGGCCCGGGATTCCCTGCGTGACGGAACATTACGACGGCATTCGTAACAATCGCCGGGCTCGGCCAGCATGGGGATCATGACTGCCCTCCTGTCTGCGTCGCGCGCTGCCGACGCCCCGCGATCGGCGGGGCTGGCACAGGGCGTGCGGCTCGAGGGCATCGAGCGCGCGTTCCCGCTTCCGCAGGGACGGCGCGAGGTCCTCCGCGGGGTCGACCTCGATGTCGCCCCGGGTGAGATCGTCGCCGTCGTCGGCCCGTCCGGATGCGGCAAGTCGACGCTCCTCCGTCTGGTCGGCGGACTGGACACCCCCACGCGCGGGAGCATCCGCCTCGACGGCACCGGCGTCGCCGACGTCGACGAGCGCACCGCGATCGCCTTCCAGGAGCCGCGCCTGCTGCCGTGGCGCACGCTCGCGCAGAACGTCGAACTCGGTCTTCCCCGCGGCACCGCTCGCCGCCCAGGGCGCGAGCGTGTGCGTGAGCTGCTGCACCTCGTCGGGCTCGAGCACGCGGCCGATCAGCGTCCGCGCGAGGTCTCCGGCGGCATGGCGCAGCGCGCCTCCCTCGCCAGGGCCCTGGCGCGCAACCCCGGTGTGCTCCTCCTCGACGAGCCGTTCGGTGCTCTCGACGCGCTCACCCGTCTGCGCATGCACGACCTCCTGCTGAAGATCCACGCGGCGGAGCCCACCACCATCCTCCTCGTCACGCATGACGTCGAAGAGGCCCTCTACCTCGCCGATCGCGTGCTCCTGCTGCGCACGCTGACCGGAGACACCGGCGATGCCGAGCCGTCGATCGCCCGAACGGTCGCCGTGCCCGGCATCCGCCCCCGAGACCGCGCGGATCGCGGCCTCGCCGACCTGCGCGCCGAGCTCCTCGAAGGACTCGGCGTCGACACCCATCACCGCATCACCGAGGAGACCCGATGAGCACCATCACCCGCCGAATCATCCCCGCGATCGCGATCGCCGGGACGATGATGCTCGTCGCGACCGGCTGCGTCGCCGGTGAGAACGCCACGGCCGATGCTCCCGAGAGCGAGAGCACCGCGGAAGCAGGCGAGTGGTCGGCGGACACGCTGTCCATCGACTTCGCCACCTACAACCCGCTCAGCCTCGTCATCAAGGACCAGGGCATCCTTGAGGAGATCCTCGGCGACGACGTCGCTGTCGAGTGGATCCAGTCCGCCGGCTCCAACAAGGCGAACGAGCTGCTGCGCTCCGGCTCGGTCGATGTCGGTTCCACCGCCGGCTCCGCGGCGCTGCTCGCCCGCGCCAACGGCTCGCCGATCCAGGTGATCGACATCTTCTCGCAGCCCGAGTGGTCGGCCATCGTCGTCGGACCCGACAGCGACATCACCTCCGTCGAAGACCTCAAGGGCAAGTCGGTCGCCGCGACGAAGGGCACCGACCCGTACTTCTTCCTGCTCCAGGCGCTCGAGGAGGGCGGTCTCTCCCTCTCCGACGTCGAGGTGCAGAACCTGCAGCACGCCGACGGCCGCGCCGCGCTCGACGGCGGATCCGTCGCCGCGTGGGCGGGACTCGACCCGATCATGGCCGCAGCCGAGTCGGAGTCGGGCGACAAGCTCATCTACCGCAACGTCGACTTCAACACCTACGGCTTCCTCAACGCCACCGAGGACTTCATCACGAACCACCCCGACCTGGCGCAGGCCGTCGTCGACGCCTACGAGAAGGCACGCGAGTGGGCTCTCGAGAACCCGGAAGAGACCGCGGCGCTGCTCGCCGAGGTCGCCGGCATCGACATCGCCGTCGCGACGACCGTCATCGAGGAGCGCTCGAACCTCGACGTGAGCGGCATCCCCGGTGACGACCAGATCGCGGTGCTCGAGAAGATCGCCCCGGTGCTCGTCGAGTCCGGCGACGTCCAGGGCGGCAAGGACTCCGTCGACAAGGCGCTCTCGTCCATCGTGAACGCGACCTTCGCCGAGAAGGCGGTCGGCGGCGAGTGACCGTGCCCGACCAGCAGGTCAACGTCCCGGCGGATTCGAGAGAGGCTCTCGATCTCGCGAAGGGGGTGCGGCGGCGCCCGGATGCCGGTGCGCGTCGCGCATGGGATCGACCGGTCGTGCGGATTCTCGCGGGGCTCATCCTGCCCGCCGTCATCCTGATCGCCTGGCAGGCCGTCACGTCGGCGGGCCTCATCGAGCCGTACCGCCTTCCCGCACCGGCATCCGTCTTCCTCGCCGGGGTCGAGCTCGCGGAGACCGGTCAGCTCTGGACCCACATCGCGATCTCGGTGCAGCGCGTCGTGCTCGGTTTCGCGATCGGATCCGTGATCGGCCTCGCCGTCGCGGGCCTGGTGGGGCTGTCCCGGGTCGGCGACGTGCTCCTCAGCCCGACGCTCGCCGCCGTGCGTGCCGTGCCCTCCCTCGCCTGGGTGCCGCTGCTGATCCTGTGGATGCAGATCGGTGAGGAGTCGAAGGTCACGCTCATCGCGATCGGCGCGTTCTTCCCGGTGTACACGACGGTCGCGTCGGCGCTGCGCCACGTCGACCCGCACCTCGTCGAAGCAGGACGCTCGTTCAGCCTGCACGGCTGGTCGTTGTTCCGCACCGTGCAGCTGCCCGCCGTGGTGCCCTCGGTCGTCTCCGGGCTGCGTCTCGCTCTCGCCCAGGCGTGGCTGTTCCTCGTCGCGGCGGAGCTCATCGCGTCGTCGATGGGTCTGGGCTTCCTGCTGACCGACTCCCAGAGCACCGGCCGCGTCGACCGCATCCTGCTCTCCATCGTGCTGCTGGCTCTGCTCGGCACCATCACCAACGGCATCCTCGCGCTGCTGGAGAAGTACCTGCTCAGAAGATGGACGTGACTGTGACCGAGGCCCGACTCCAGGAGTCGCGCGTCTTCGCGCCGCCGGCCGGCTTCGCCGATCAGGCGAACATCGGCGCCGAGGCGTACGAGCGCGCGGCATCCGATCCGACCGCCTTCTGGGAGGATGCCGCGCGCCGCCTCGACTGGTTCGAGCCCTGGTACACGGCGCACGAGTGGGAGCCGCCCACCGACGGCGCGATCCCCGTGGCGCGATGGTTCCTCGGCGGCACGCTCAACGTGGCGTACAACTGCGTCGACCGGCACGTGGCCGCCGGCCGCGGTGACAAGGTCGCCCTGCACTTCGAGGGCGAGCCAGGGGATCGTGTGTCGGTCACCTACGCGGATCTGCAGCGTCGGGTGTCCCAGGCGGCGAATGCGCTCGTCGCTCTCGGCATCCGTCCCGGTGATCGCGTGGTGATCTACCTTCCCGTGCTCGTCGAGACCGTGGTGATCACGCTCGCCTGCGCCCGGATCGGCGCCGTGCACTCGCTCGTGTTCGGCGGATTCTCGGCCGAGGCTGTGCGGTTCCGCCTGGAGGACACGGGCGCGAAGCTGCTCGTCACGAGCGACGGACAGTTCCGCAGGGGCACGGCCACCGAGGTCAAGTCCACCGCCGACATCGCCGCCGCCGACCTGCCGGAGCTCGAGCACGTCCTCGTGCTGCGCCGCACCGGCCAGGACGTGCCGTGGACCGAGGACCGCGACGTCTGGTGGCACGATGTCGTCGACACGGCCGCCACCGTGCACGAGGCCCAGCCGTTCGACGCGGAGCATCCGCTCTTCATCATCTACACCTCCGGCACGACCGGGAAGCCCAAGGGACTCGTCCACACCTCCGGCGGGTACCTGACGCACGCGAGCTGGGCGCACTGGGCGCACTTCGACGCGAAGCCCGACGACGTGCACTGGTGCACGGCCGACCTCGCCTGGGTGACCGCACACACGTACGAGATCTACGGTCCGCTCTCGAACGGGCTCACCCAGGTCATCTACGAGGGAACGCCCGACGCCCCGCACCGTGAGCGCCACCTCGAGATCATCGAGCGCTACGGCGTCACGGTGTACTACACCGCGCCGACGCTGATCCGCACGTTCATGACCTGGTTCGGCGCCGACCTGCCGACCGGACACGATCTCTCCACGCTCCGCCTGCTCGGGACCGTCGGCGAGGCCATCAACCCCGAGGCGTGGGTGTGGTTCCGCCGGAACTTCGGTCGCGACGAGCTGCCGATCGTCGACACATGGTGGCAGTCCGAGACAGGAGCGGCGATGATCGCGCCGCTGCCCGGCGTCACGAGCCTCAAGCCCGGGTCGGCCACCGTCTCGCTGCCCGGCATCGATGTCGCCGTCGTCGACGAACAGGGGCGGGAGGTCGCTCCCGGGCGATCGGGCACGCTGGTCGTGCGGCGACCCTGGCCGGGCATGGCGCGCACCGTCTGGGGAGACCCGCAGCGGTACCGCGACGCCTACTGGTCGGCATACGCCGGACATGGCGAGGCCGGCGGCTACTACGTCGCAGGCGACGGAGCCACCCGCGACGTCGACGGGTACATCTGGATCCTCGGGCGCCTCGACGACGTGGTCAACGTCTCCGGACACCGGCTCTCGACCATCGAGATCGAATCCGCCCTCGTCGCTCACGACACCGTCGGCGAGGCAGGCTCCGCCGGCGTGGCCGATCCGGTCACCGGTCAGGCCGTCGTCGCCTTCGTGACGCCGTCGGGTCGAGCCGAGGTGACGCCCGCGGATCTCCGCGCCCAGGTCGCACTCGCCATCGGCCCCGTCGCCAAGCCGAAGCACGTCGTGATCGTTCCCGACCTCCCCAAGACACGTTCGGGCAAGATCATGCGCCGACTGCTGGCACAGTTGTGGGAGGCCGAGCAGGATCGCCGTGCCGGACGCGAACCGCACCCGCTCGGCGACACCACCTCGCTGCAGAACCCCTGGGCCGTCGACGACATCGCCGACGTGCTCGCTGCCGCCGAACTCACACCACGGTCTCACTGACCACTCCGAACGGAGGACAGCATGACGGAAGAACACCGCTTCGGATTCCGAACCAGGGCCCTGCACGCGGGCGGGACCCCCGACGCGTCGACCGGCGCCCGCGCCGTGCCGATCTACCAGACGACCTCGTTCGTCTTCGACGACGCCGCGGATGCCGGGAACCTGTTCGCCCTGCAGAAGTACGGCAACATCTACTCCCGCATCGGCAACCCGACGGTCGCCGCGCTCGAGGAGCGCCTGGCCTCTCTCGAGGGCGGTATCGGCGCCGTGGCCACGGCATCCGGGATGAGCGCCGAGTTCATCACGTTCGCAGCCCTCGTCGGAGCCGGAGACCACGTGGTCGCGGCTGCGCAGCTCTACGGCGGCACGGTGACGCAGCTCGACGTGACGCTCCGGCGCTTCGGCGTCGAGACCACGTTCGTCGCTTCGACCGACCCCGCCGACTACGCCGCCGCGATCCGCCCGGAGACCAAGGTCGTGTACGTGGAGATGATCGGCAACCCCTCGGGCGAGATCGCCGACATCGAGGGGCTGGCCGCCGTCGCGCACGAGGCCGGGGTGCCTCTCGTCGTCGATGCGACGCTGGCGACGCCCTACCTCGCCCGCCCGCTCGAGCACGGTGCCGACATCGTCATCCATTCGGTCACGAAGTTCCTCGGCGGCCACGGCACGACGCTCGGAGGCGTCGTGATCGAGAAGGGCACGTTCGACTGGGGCAACGGCAAGTTCCCGCAGATGACCGAGCCCGTCGAGTCCTACGGCGGCATCAAGTGGTGGGACAACTTCGGCGAGTACGGCTTCCTGACCAAGCTGCGCTCCGAGCAGCTGCGCGACATCGGTCCGGCGCTCAGCCCGCAGTCCGCCTTCAACCTGCTGCAGGGCATCGAGACCCTGCCGCAGCGGATCGACGCGCACCTCGCGAACGCACGGATCGTGGCCGACTGGCTCGCGTCCGATCCGCGGGTCGCCTACGTCACGTGGGCGGGGCTCGACGGGCACCCGCACCGCGAGCGCGCCGCCAAGTACCTCCCGCTCGGGCCGGGCTCGGTCTTCGCGTTCGGCGTCGCGGCCGACGACGGGCGTGCGGCGGGAGAGACGCTGATCGAGAACCTGCAGCTCGCCTCGCACCTCGCGAACATCGGCGATGCGCGGACCCTGGTGATCCATCCCGCATCCACGACCCACCGTCAGCTCACCGACGAGCAGCTCGTAGCCGCGGGCGTGCGATCGGATCTGATCCGTATCTCCGTCGGTCTCGAAGACGCCGACGACATCATCTGGGACCTCGATCAGGCCCTGACCACGGCGACGGGAGCGAACCGATGAGCGCGACGAATCCAGCGACGGCGGACGCCTGCGCCGTCCCGGCTGTGGCGGACGCCGTGGCATGCGCGCTTCCCGGCGTCGCCCCGGCCGTATCGGGACGGACATGGATCGGCCCGAATCAGCAGGAGCGGTTCGCGCTGCTCCGCCGGGCGAAGTCCGTGGCGATCGTCGGCGCATCGAACAACCCGGCGCGCGCGTCGTTCTTCGTCGCGACGTACCTGTTGTCGAGCACCGCCTACGACGTGTACCTGGTGAACCCGCGCGAGACGGAGATCCTCGGCCAGCCCGTGTACGCCTCCCTCGCCGACCTCCCCGTGGTGCCCGACGTCGTCGACGTGTTCCGTCGCCACGACGATCTCCCCGGTGTCGCGCAGGAGGCGATCGACGTCGGTGCCAAGGCGCTCTGGCTGCAGCTCGGCTCGTGGAACGAGGAGGCCGCGGCCCTTGCAGAAGAGGCAGGGCTCTCGGTCG
This sequence comes from Microbacterium sp. LWH11-1.2, assembly GCF_038397745.1. Taxonomy (NCBI): domain Bacteria; kingdom Bacillati; phylum Actinomycetota; class Actinomycetes; order Micrococcales; family Microbacteriaceae; genus Microbacterium; species Microbacterium sp. LWH11-1.2. The sequence goes on from NZ_CP151636.1 coordinate 2,724,889, forward strand.
TCATGGATCGCTGCATCAAGATCGAGCATGCGCGATTCCACGGCGGACTCCACCTGGCCGGCTTCGACACCGGGGTGATCAGCTCCCGTCGCCAGCTCCTGTCGCGGTGAGACCGGAAGCCTCCGAACTCTAGACTGGCCGCATGCCCCTCATCGCACTCACCGGCGGTATCGCGTCCGGGAAGTCGACCATCGCGCGACGCCTGGCGGAGCGCGGAGCGATCATCGTCGACGCCGATCAGATCGTGCGCGACGTGCAGTCGCCCGGTTCGCCCGTGCTGGCGCGGATCGCGGAGACCTTCGGCGCCGAGGTCGTCGCATCCGACGGCGCCCTCGACCGGGCGGCGCTCGGCGGCAAGGTGTTCGGTGACGCCGAGCTGCTGACGCAGCTGAACGCCATCGTCCATCCGGCCGTGCGGGCGGAGTCGCAGCGCCGGTTCGAGGAGGCCTTCGCCGCCGATCCCCGGGCCGTCGTCGTGTACGACGTTCCCCTTCTCGTCGAGGCCAGGGTCGACGACCCCTGGGACATGATCGTCGTCGCGCACGCCCCGGCATCCGTGCGCCTGCGTCGTCTTGTCGAGCTGCGGGGAATGGACGAGACGGCCGCGCAGGAGCGGATCGCCGCGCAGGTGTCCGACGAGAAGCGCCTGGCGATCGCCGACGTCGTGATCGACACGGCCGGCGACATCGCGGAGACGCACGCGCAGACCGACGCCCTCTGGGAGCGGATCCGCGGGCAGTGACCTTCTCCGGCCACGCGCCAGGTTCCCGCGAGTACCGGCGCCTGATCATCGGTCTGTTCTTCGCCGGGATCGCGACCTTCGCGCAGCTGTACTCCGCGCAGGCCGTTCTGCCGCAGATCTCCGCGGACCTCGCGGTCAGCCCGGCGACGGCGGCGCTCAGCGTGTCGGCCGCGACGCTCGGGCTGGCCCTCGCCGTCATCCCGTGGTCGACGGTCGCCGATCGCATCGGTCGGGTGCCGGCCATGGCGACGGGCGTGCTCACCGCTACCCTGTTCGGCCTCGTCGCCCCGCTGAGCGGTGACATCGTCACGCTCCTCGCCCTGCGGTTCGCGGAGGGAGTCGCGCTGGGGGCGGTCCCGGCCGTCGCCCTCGCCTACCTCAGCGAGGAGGTCGAGGGGCGCCACGCCGCCACGGCCGCAGGGAGCTACATCGCCGGCACCACGGTGGGCGGACTGCTCGGACGCATCGTCTCCGGGATCGTGGGAGAGTTCGGCGGGTGGCAGGCCGGGGTCCTGAGCGTCGCGGTGCTCTGCGCGGCGGCCGCCGTGCTGTTCCTCTGGCTCACGCCGCGCGCGAGGGGCTTCGTGCCCGGCCGTCTGCGAGCGGTCCGTGGGCCCGGCATCGTGGAACGTCTGCGCGCGCCGCTGCGCTCCGCGCTGCAGTGGGCGCTCTACGCGCAGGGCTTCCTGCTGATGGGCGCCTTCGTGGCGGTCTACAACTACCTGGGGTTCCACCTCTCCGCACCGCCGTTCGACCTTCCGTCGTGGCTGGTGACCCTGCTCTTCCTCGCCTATCTCGCCGGCACCGTGTCGTCGCCGTGGGCGGGCGCCCTCGCCTCCCGCGTCGGGCGCTTCCCGGTGCTCCTCGGCTCGATCGGCATCATGGCCACCGGAGCGGGTCTGCTGCTCGTCCCCGCCGCCGCCGTCGTGCTCGTAGGCCTGCTCCTGTTCACGGCTGGCTTCTTCGGCGCGCACGCCGTCGCCTCGGGGTGGACGCCGGTCGCCGCAGACCCGGCGAGCAGAGCGCAGGCCTCGTCCCTCTACTACTTCGCGTACTACGCGGGCTCCAGTCTCTTCGGCTGGCTGCTCGGCCTCGTCTTCGGCGCGGCGAGCTGGAGCTGGTTCGTGGCGGCCGTCGTGGCGATGTGCGCGGCCGCCGCCCTCGCCGCCTGGTCGGCCCTGCGCGGGGTGCCGACCGGTCGAGGATGAGCTTCCCGCTCTGAGAGGATCGTCACATGCGGCAGGAGTATCTCGAGGCCTACGACAGTCAGCTGCGCACCGCCGCGGAGATCGCGAACGCCGTGGAGGTGACGGAGCACGGTCCGCTGCGTCTCGCGACGATGCCGGGCGGTCAGGGCTTCATCACGTACGCAGATCTCGGGGGAGCGGATGCCGACGGCATCGCCGCTCTCGTCGACGCAGCCGCCGAGCATTTCCGCGGGCTCGGCGGCATCTCCTCGGTGGAGTGGAAGACCCGTGGTCACGACCGTGCCCCTGGGCTGCACGACAGCCTCGTCCGCCGCGGCTTCGTGCCGGAGGAGCCGGAATCGATCATGATCGGCGAGGCCCGGCTGCTCGCGCAGACGATCGAGATCCCCGCGGGTGTGGACATCCGGCGCGCGCGGACCGATGCGGAGGTGCTCGCCGCCGGCGAGATGCAGGGCGAGGTGTTCGCCGACGCGGAGTGGCGCTCGCGCGCAGAAGCACTCGTCGCACGTCTGCGCGCGGATGACGCCGTCGAACTGTGGATCGCGGTGGCGGAGGGCGCCGTGGTGAGCGCCGGCCGGTTGGAGCCCGTCGCGCGCACGGACTTCGCCGGGCTCTGGGGCGGGGCCACCCGGCCGGAGTGGCGTGGTCGCGGCATCTACCGGGCGCTCACCGCCGAGCGCGCGCGGTCCGCCCTGAGCCGTGGCCTGCGCTACCTGCAGTCCGATTCGACCGAGTTCTCCCGTCCGATCCTCGAGCGATCAGGGCTCATCAAGGTCTCGACGACGACGCCCTACGTCTGGACGCCGCCCTCGCGCTGACGGGCGCCTCTCTCCCTGCGTCGTCGCGCCGTGCGGCGCAGCACCACGATCGCCGTCACGACGAGCCCGATGAGCAGGATGCCTGCCACGACCGGCACGATGATCGCGGCGGCTGCGAGGGCGAAAGACGTGCCGTCCTCGACCGTGCTCAGCACGGGGGCGGCGAGACCTCCGGTCGTGGCGTTCGCGGCGAGGCGCGCCGTCGCCTTGAGCACGTGCACGGCGAGAGCGATCACGATCCCCGCCGCGACGGGCACCCAGGTGTTGTCCGCGAAGAACGACGCCGGATCGTCGACGGCGATCGTCTGCGCGCCGGCACCCGCCCCGAAAGCGATGCCGCCGGCCGCCGGTCGGATGATGCTCTGCACGACGTCGTTGATCGAATCGAGAGCCGGGATCTTGTCGGCCACGATCTCGAGCACGAGGAGCGCTCCGATCACCCAGAGCGCCACGTCGCCGGACAGCCACGACCAGCCCGCGGGGAGGGCCATCGCGGGGAGCAGCCGATCCGCGAGCCCGAGCAGGAACAGCGGCATCCACGCGTTCAGCCCCGCAGCGGCGGCGAGGCTGGAGCCGATGATGAACTCGATCACGCGCCCCACTCTACGGCCGGGGCGCCGCGCTCCCATCGAGCTCGGAGAGTCGCGCTGATATTCTGATATGAGGCGTGGGGACGCCCAGGGGAGCGTCTGCTGGGGACGATTTTTCTGCGCCGGAAAGCAGAACATGACTGACGACAAGCCGGGGATCTCTCGTCGCACGATGGTCAAGGGCGCAGCGTGGTCGCTGCCCGTGATCGCGGTCGCCACCGCGGTGCCGCTCGCGGCGGCGAGCACGGGCGGCACGATCAACAGCGAGGCGAACTACTACTGGGATGCCGAGGCGCAGGGCGACTTCACGACGCTGGTCGCGGCCCAGGACGGCCTGCGGGCGACCTTCAGCACCCAGATCAGCTATCGCGCCGACCCCTGGGTGAACCCGCCGGCGGATGCATCGCTCGTCGTCGTGGTGGTCTTCGACTCGCCGGTCACCATCGACGCCGGTTCATCGATCGGCGGCTGGAGCGCCACGCCGGGTCTCGGCAGCACGGCGAGCTCGTTCACGTTCGTCTCCACACCTTCCGGGTTCGGCAGGGCGCTCACGTTCAACGTGGTCGGATCCGCGCCAGGACCGCTCACATCGACGGCGACGATGAGCCTCCTCAACGGCGGGACGACGACCTGGGCGCAGGAATCCTCTGCGGAGACGGCCACCCTCAACGCCTGACGGCCTCGATGTCGGAGGGGCGGCATACGCTGGAGACATGCAAACCACGCGCAGCGTCCGCCCCTTCGAGGTCATCAGCGAGTACGCGCCCGCCGGTGACCAGCCGCAGGCCATCGCCGAGCTCGCTGGACGCATCAACGCGGGCGAGACCGACGTCGTGCTGCTGGGCGCCACCGGTACCGGAAAATCCGCGACGACGGCGTGGCTGGTCGAGCAGGTGCAGCGCCCCACGCTGGTGCTCGCGCACAACAAGACCCTCGCGGCACAGCTCGCGAACGAGTTCCGCGAGCTCATGCCGAACAATGCGGTCGAGTACTTCGTCTCGTACTACGACTACTACCAGCCTGAGGCCTACGTTCCCCAGACAGACACCTTCATCGAGAAGGACTCGTCGATCAACGCCGAGGTCGAGCGGCTGCGGCACTCCACGACGAATTCGCTGCTCAGCCGGCGCGACGTCGTCGTGGTGTCGACCGTCTCGTGCATCTACGGTCTCGGTGCGCCGGAGGAGTATCTGCGCGCCATGGTCGCTCTGCAGGTGGGGGAGCGGTACGACCGCGACGCCCTCATCCGCCAGTTCATCGCTATGCAGTACAACCGCAACGACGTCGACTTCTCGCGCGGCAACTTCCGCGTGCGCGGCGACACGATCGAGATCATCCCGGTCTACGAGGAGCACGCGATCCGCATCGAGCTGTTCGGCGACGAGATCGAGGGGCTGTACTCGCTGCATCCGCTGACCGGCGAGGTCATCGAGAAGCTCGACTCGGTGCCGATCTTCCCGGCATCGCACTATGTCGCCGGCACCGACGTCATCCAGCGCTCGATCGGCACCATCGAGCACGAGCTCGAAGAGCGGCTGGCCGAGTTCGAGCGCCAGGGCAAGCTGCTCGAGGCGCAGCGTCTGCGCATGCGCACGACGTTCGACCTCGAGATGCTGCAGCAGCTCGGCTTCTGCTCGGGCATCGAGAACTACTCGCGGCACATGGACGGGCGCATGCCCGGCGAGCCGCCGCACACGCTGCTCGACTTCTTCCCCGACGACTTCCTCCTGGTCATCGACGAGTCGCACGTGACCGTGCCGCAGATCGGCGCGATGTACGAAGGAGACGCGTCGCGCAAGCGCACTCTCGTGGACCACGGGTTCCGTCTGCCGAGCGCGATGGACAACCGGCCGCTGCGGTGGGACGAGTTCAAGAACCGCATCGGTCAGACCGTCTATCTGTCGGCCACCCCCGGCAAGTACGAGATGGGCATCGCCGACGGCATCGTGGAGCAGATCATCCGTCCGACGGGTCTGGTCGACCCGCACATCGTCGTGAAGCCGTCGAAGGGCCAGATCGACGATCTGCTCGAGGAGATCCGCCTGCGGGTCGAGCGTGACGAGCGCGTTCTCGTCACGACCCTCACCAAGAAGATGTCGGAAGAGCTCACCGACTTCCTCGGCGAGCACGGCGTCCGCGTGCGCTACCTGCACTCCGACGTCGACACGCTCCGACGGGTCGAACTGCTCAGCGAGCTGCGGGCGGGCGTCTACGACGTGCTGGTCGGCATCAACCTGCTGCGAGAAGGGCTCGACCTCCCCGAGGTCTCACTCGTCGCGATCCTCGACGCCGACAAGGAGGGCTTCCTGCGATCGGGAACCTCGTTGATCCAGACGATCGGCCGTGCCGCCCGAAACGTCTCCGGTGAGGTCCACATGTACGCCGACAAGATCACCGACTCGATGGCCAAGGCGATCGAGGAGACCGATCGCCGTCGCGAGAAGCAGGTCGCCTACAACCTCGAACACGGCATCGACCCGACACCGCTGCGCAAGCGCATCGCCGACATCACCGAGGTGCTGGCGCGCGAGGGCGCCGACACAGCCGACATGCTCTCCGGCCGCGGACGTCAGTCCGGGAAGGGCAAGTCGCCGACACCGAACCTCCGACGCACCGGCATCGCCGCCGAGGGCGCTCAGCAGCTCGAGGCGACGATTCAGGACCTGTCGAACCAGATGCTGGCCGCCGCTGCAGAGCTCAAGTTCGAGCTCGCCGGGCGCTTGCGTGACGAGGTGCAGGACCTCAAGAAGGAGCTCCGCGCCATGGAGCGCGCCGGGCACGCGTGAGCGGTGGCTGACCGGTGGATGCCGCAGGGGAAGAGCTCGCCGACCGCGTGAGAGCGCTGCTCCACGTCGGCGGCGACGTCGAGGAGAAGCGGATGTTCGGCACCCGGGCCTTCCTGCTCGACGGTCGCATCCTCGTGGGAGCGCGGAAGAACGGCGTCCTTCTGGTGCGGGTGGACGAGGAGAGCGGAGCAGCGCTCGTCACACAGTCCGGCGTCGCCGTCGCCGTGATGGGCGCGAAGACGATGGGGAACGGCTGGCTCGATGTGTCACCGGGTGTGCTGGGCGACGACGACGCCCTCATGTTCTGGCTCGACGCCGCTCGCGAGGCGAACGAGACCTCACGACGGGAGTGATCAGAGCTCCGCGCCGCGAGTCGAGGCGACGCGTGGGTCTAGGGGCAGTGCACCAGGGTCTTCGGACCGCTGCGGTCGATCTCGTGCTCGGTCATCGGCGCGCCGCACAAGGGGCAGGCGCGCTCGGCGCGCTCCGCGGCACTGGGCGGAGGAGTCTTCTCGTACGGGCCGACCGAGGCGGGTCCGGCGAACCGGATCAGGTTGCTGTTCACCCAGGCGTAGAGCCCACCGGCTTCGCGGATGCGGGTGCGAAGGGGAGCGCGGTCCGGGTCGTGTGCCATGTTCATTAGTGTACTAACGATTAGGGTCGATGTATAGTCGCGGTGTGACGGCATCCGACGACCTTCTCCGACTCGAGAACCAGCTCTGCTTCGCGCTGGTGACCGCGGCGCGCAACGTCGTCGCGATCTACCGACCGATCCTCGAACCGCTCGGGCTCACGCATCCGCAGTACCTGGTGATGCTCGCTCTCTGGGAGCGCGCGCCGCGCACGCTCAACGATCTCGCCACCGACCTCGCGCTCGAACCGGCCACCGCCTCGCCCCTCGTGAAGCGCCTCGAAGCCGAGGGCCTGGTCATCCGGCAGCGCAGCAGCGAGGACGAACGACGCCTGGAGATCACGCTGACCGCCGCCGGCGCAGCGCTGCGGGATCGGGCGATCGACGTCCCTCGCCAGGTCATGGCCGCGGTCGGCATGGACGTGTCCGAGGTCTCGGCGCTGCGCGACGGTCTCGGCCCCTTCGCCGGGCGCCGTCCTGACCTCGGCTGAGCGTACTCACAGGGTGCGCGGAGCCGATGTCCGTGGCCCCTCGTAGACTTGACCGGTGCCTATCGTCCCCGTTGCCACCCCAGGAAAACTCAGCGTTCGCGGCGCCCGAGTCCACAATCTCAAGAACGTCGACATCGACATCCCGCGCGACTCGCTCGTCGTGTTCACAGGCCTGTCCGGTTCCGGGAAATCCAGCCTCGCGTTCGACACGATCTTCGCCGAGGGGCAGCGTCGCTACGTCGAATCGCTGAGCGCCTACGCGCGCCAGTTCCTCGGTCAGGTCGACCGTCCCGACGTCGATTTCATCGAGGGTCTGAGCCCTGCCGTCTCGATCGATCAGAAGTCCACGAACCGCAACCCGCGGTCGACCGTCGGCACGATCACCGAGATCTACGACTACATGCGTCTGCTGTGGGCGCGCATCGGCGTTCCGCACTGCCCCGAGTGCGGGGAGAAGATCCAGCGCCAGACCGTGCAGCAGATCGCCGATCAGCTCATGGAGCTGCCCGAGCGCACGCGGTACCAGATCGTCGCTCCGATCGTCTCGCAGAAGAAGGGCGAGTTCGTCGACCTCTTCCGGGAACTCGGCGCGAAGGGCTATTCGCGCGCGATCGTCGACGGAGACCTCATCCAGCTCGCCGAGCCGCCGACGCTCAAGAAGAGCTACAAGCACGACATCGCCGTGGTCGTCGACCGGCTCGTGGCGTCCGACGAGATCCTCAGCCGGGTCACCGACTCGGTCGAGACCGCGCTGGGCCTCGCCGGCGGCGTCGTGCAGGTCAACTACGTCGACGGCGAGGGCGACGACGCCTGGCAGACCTTCTCCGAGAAGCTGGCCTGCCCGAACGGGCATGCGCTGACCCTCACTGAGATCGAGCCGCGCACGTTCTCGTTCAACGCGCCGTTCGGTGCGTGCCCCGCGTGCTCCGGCCTCGGCACGCGCATGTCGGTCGACGTCGATCTGATGCTCGGCGACACCGACCTCTCGATCCGCGAGGGCGTCATCATCCCCTGGACCACGCAGGGCAAGGGACTGTTCCAGTACTACGAGCGCCTGCTCGAAGGCCTCTCCCGCGACCTCGACTTCTCCCTCGACACGCCCTGGCACAAGCTCCACTCCGATGTGCAGGACGCGGTCCTCCGTGGCGAGAACTACAAGGTGACCGTCAAGTGGAAGAACCGGTACGGGCGCGAGATGAGGTACGCGTCGGGCTTCGAGGGCGTCGTCCCCTACATCGAGCGGCAGTACCTGCAGGCCGAGTCGGACACGCAGCGCAGCCGCTGGGGCGAGTACCTCCGCGAGGTGCCGTGCCCCGTCTGCGACGGCAACCGCCTCAAGCCGGAGGTGCTGGCGGTGCAGGTGCACGGCCACTCGATCGCCGAGGTCTCGCACCTCAGCCTCGCGGATGCGCGCGCCTTCATGGAGACCCTCACGCTGACCGACCGCGAGGCGAAGATCGCCGCCCAGGTCCTCCGCGAGATCCGTCTCCGCCTCGACTTCCTGCTGCAGGTCGGGCTCTCGTACCTCAACCTCAGCCGCTCGGCAGGTTCGCTCTCGGGTGGCGAGGCGCAGCGCATCCGTCTCGCGACGCAGATCGGCTCCGGGCTCACCGGTGTCCTCTACGTTCTCGACGAGCCGTCCATCGGGCTGCACCAGCGTGACAACCGCCGCCTCATCAACACGCTCATCAAGCTCCGCGACCTCGGCAACACGCTCATCGTCGTCGAGCACGACGAGGAGACCATCGAGGCGGCCGACTGGGTCGTCGACATCGGTCCGGGAGCCGGCGTCAACGGCGGTGCGGTCGTGCATTCCGGACCGTACTCGGCCCTGCTCGACGACAGCGAGTCGATGACCGGGCAGTACCTCTCGGGCCGCCGCGAGATCCCGATGCCGAAGAAGCGCAGGAAGATCGACAAGAAGCGCATGCTCAGCGTCGTCGGCGCCCGGGCCAACAACCTGCGCAACGTCACGGCCGACTTCCCGCTCGGCGTCCTGACCGCCGTCACGGGCGTCAGCGGCTCGGGCAAGTCGTCGCTCGTGAACGACATCCTCTACCAGGTGCTCGCGTCGCGCCTGAACGGTGCGCGCACGGTTCCGGGCAAGCACACCCGCGTGACGGGGCTCGACAACCTCGACAAGGTCGTCCACGTCGACCAGGCGCCGATCGGTCGCACGCCGCGATCGAACCCGGCCACCTACACGGGTGTCTTCGACCGCATCCGCACCCTCTTCAGCGAGACGCCCGAAGCGAAGGTTCGCGGCTACCTTCCCGGACGCTTCAGCTTCAACGTCAAGGGCGGGCGCTGCGAGGCGTGCTCGGGTGACGGCACGATCAAGATCGAGATGAACTTCCTGCCCGACGTCTACGTGGACTGCGAGGTGTGCCACGGCAAGCGGTACAACCGCGACACGCTCTCGGTGCACTACAAGGGCAAGAACATCGCCGAGGTGCTCGAAATGCCGATCGAGGAGGCCGCGGACTTCTTCGAGCCGATCCAGGCCATCCACCGGTACATGAAGACGCTGGTGGACGTGGGGCTGGGCTACGTCCGGCTCGGCCAGTCCGCGACGACGCTCTCCGGCGGCGAGGCGCAGCGCGTCAAGCTGGCGACCGAGCTCCAGCGGCGCAGCAATGGGCGCAGCATCTATGTGCTCGACGAGCCGACGACGGGACTGCACTTCGAAGACGTCCGCAAGCTGCTCGAGGTGCTGAACGGCCTCGTCGACAAGGGCAACACGGTCATCGTCATCGAGCACAACCTCGACGTGATCAAGTCGGCCGACTGGGTGATCGACCTGGGACCCGAGGGTGGTTCGGGCGGTGGGCAGATCATCGCCACCGGCACCCCGGAGCAGATCGCGCGCGTGGAGGAGAGCCACACCGGGCTGTTCCTCGGCGAGATCCTGGGTGAGGGGCGCGCAGCGCGGAAGGCCAGCTGATGGCAGACGTCCTGCCGTACAAGCCGCGGACAGGGGAGATCCCGACGGACCCGGGCGTGTACCGGTTCCGTGACGCCGACGGACGCGTTCTGTACGTGGGCAAGGCGAAGAACCTCCGGCAGCGGCTGTCGAACTACTTCGCTCCGCTGCGCACGCTGCACGAGCGCACCCGCCGCATGGTCACCACGGCGTCCTCGGTGGAGTGGACGGTCGTGCCGACCGACGTCGACTCCCTGCAGCTCGAGTACATGTGGATCAAGGAGTTCGATCCGCCCTTCAACGTGCGGTACAAGGACGACAAGTCCTACCCGTTCATGGCGGTGACGCTGGGCGACGAGGCGCCGCGGGTGATCGTCACGCGCAACCGCAAGATCCCCGGCGCGCGGTACTTCGGTCCGTTCCCCAAGGTCTGGGCCGTGCACGAGACCATCGACCTCATGATCAAGGCCTTCCCGATCCGCACCTGCAGCGACGCGAGCTACAAGCGCGCCATGCAGACCGGGAGGCCGTGCTTCCCCGGGCAGATCGGCAAGTGCGGCGGTCCGTGTTCGATGACCGTGACGATCGAGGAGCACCGCGCCATGGTCGACGATTTCGTCGCCTTCATGGCCGGCGGAGACGAGCGGTTCACGAAAGAGCTCACCACGCGGATGCTGGCCGCCTCCGCGGCGATGGACTACGAGGCGGCGGCGAAGTACCGCGACAAGCTCGGGGCGATCGAAGCCGTGCTCGGCAAGAGCGCTCTCGTTCTCCAGCCCGATGAGGATGCCGATCTCTTCGGCATCGCCGAGGACGAGCTGGCGGCGGCGGTGCAGCACTTCGTGATCCGCGGCGGCCGCGTGCGCGGTGTCCGGGCGATGACGATCGAGAAGGAGATCGACATCACGACCGCGGAGCTCGTCGACCAGGTCCTGCAACGCGCCTACGGCGACGCGCAGGACGTGCCGCGGCGCATCCTCGTGCCGACCCTTCCGGACGACGCCGCGGAGCTCGAGGTGTGGTTGCGCGAGCGTCGGGGGAAGAAGACCGAGATCGCCGTGGCGCAGCGGGGTCAGCGTGCCGATCTGATGCGCACCGCGACCCTGAACGCGCAGCAGGCGCTCATCCGCTACAAGACTCGGCGCACCAGTGACTACGTCGCACGCACCCAGGCGCTGACCGACCTGCAGAGCGCGCTCGGCATGAGCGAAGCCCCTCTGCGCATCGAGTGCTTCGACATCTCGCACCTCGGCGGAACGAACGTCGTCGCATCGATGGTGGTGTTCGAGGACGGACTTCCCCGCAAGGATCAGTACCGATCGTTCGGCATCCCCGAGACCACCGACGACACCGACTCGATGTACCAGGTGCTGCGCCGTCGTCTGGCCTATCTCGACCGTCCGGAGGAACCGGAGGAGGAGGCCGGCGAAGAGGGCGTCGTCCGTCGCAAGCCGCGGTTCGCCTACCCGCCGCAGCTCCTGCTCGTGGACGGCGGCCAGCCGCAGGTCGAGGCGGCAGCGCGTGCCCTTCGAGACGCCGGACACACCGAGATCGCGGTCTGCGGCATCGCGAAGCGTCTCGAGGAGGTGTGGCTGCCCGGCGACGACTTCCCCGTGATCCTGCCCCGCACGAGCGAGGCCCTCTACCTGCTGCAGCGCCTGCGTGACGAGGCGCACCGCTTCGCGATCACCCATCAGCGCAAGAAGCGCCGAGGCGACATCACGACGGTGCTGGCCGAAGTGCCGGGTCTCGGCGCCTCCCGGATCAAGGTGCTGCTCAAGCACTTCGGGTCCGTCACGGCGTTGCGTGCGGCTCAGCCGGGGGAGATCCAGGAAGTCCAGGGAATCGGTCCGGTGCTCGCACAGAATATCCACACGCACCTCTCCACTCGCTAGGCTGGAACGCACGGGGGAGAGGGAGCGCAGAGCAATGACTGGGGACAAGGGCGAGTTTCTCATCGTCACGGGGATGTCGGGCGCCGGCCGGACCACGGTGGCGAACGCCCTCGAGGATCTCGGCTGGTACGTGGTCGACAACCTGCCCCCGCAGATCCTCCGCCCGCTGCTCGACCTCACCGACATGGGCGGCAATGCGCTGCCCAAGGTGGCGGCGGTGGTCGACGTGCGCGGTCGAAACCTCTTCGACGACTTCCCGGGCGTCGCGCGCGCACTCCGCTCCCGTGGCTCGGTACGGGTCCTCTTCCTCGACGCCTCCGACGACGTGCTGGTCCGGCGGTTCGAATCGGTGCGGCGACCGCACCCGCTGCAGGGCGACGGAACCCTGCTCGACGGCATCCGCATCGAACGCACGCGGCTGGCGCCGATCCGCGAGGCCGCCGATCTCGTGATCGACACCTCCGCGCTCAACATCCACCAGCTGGCGACGCAGGTGTCCGACATCTTCTCCGAAGAGGGCGAGGCCCGGCACCGCGTCACGCTCCTCAGCTTCGGATTCAAGTACGGGCTCCCGACCGACGTCGACATCGTCGCCGACATGCGGTTCCTCCCCAACCCGTTCTGGAACGAGGAGCTGCGCGGCCTCACGGGTCAAGACGAGACGGTCCGCGAGTACGTCCTCTCCCGCGAGGGCGCCACGGAGTTCCTCGAGTCGTACTCCGCGGCCCTGGTTCCCGTGTTGGAGGGCTATCAACGCGAGAACAAGAGCCACTCCACGATCGCGATCGGCTGCACCGGCGGCAAGCACCGCTCCGTCGCGATGTCGGAGGAGCTCGCGCGCAGGCTCGCCGCCGTCCCCGGTGTGGCCGTCAATGTCCGTCATCGGGACCTCGGCAGAGAGTAGCGGGTCGCCCGGCCGAGTAGGCTGGACGTTTGCGTCGCGATCCGGCGCGTGAACGTGAAGGAGTGTCGTGGCACTAACCACCGACGTCAAGGCTGAGCTGGTCAGCATCCGCAACGCACCTCCGACGGTGCGCGTCGCCGAGGTGACCGCGATCCTCCGGTTCGCCGGTGGACTGCATTCGATCGCCGGCCGTGTGGCTGTGGAAGCCGAAGTCGATGCCGAGACGCTCGCGCGTCGCGTCGCCAGGGACCTCGCCGAGATCTACGGCGTCCGTCCCGAGATCGCCCAGGTGCAGTCGAGCACGGCGAACGACGGTGCCCGGTGGGCCGTGCGCGTGATCACGCAGGGGGAGACGCTCGCCCGCCAGACGGGTCTGCTCGACCAGCGTCGTCGTCCCGTGCGCGGGCTTCCCAACCGCCTGACCACCGGCTCTCGGGCCGAGGTCGCCGGTCTCTGGCGTGGTGCCTTCCTGGCCGCGGGGACGCTCAGCGAGCCGGGACGCTCCGCGATGCTCGAGGTGGTGTGCCCCTCGAGCGAGGCGGCCATGGCTCTCGTCGGCGCCGCCCACCGTCTCGGCGTGGCCGCGAAGGCCCGTGAGGTGCGCGGCATGCCGCGCGTCGTCGTGCGCGAGGGCGAGGCGATCCGGACGATCCTCAACGAGATGGGTGCGCAGAAGACCGCCATCACGTGGGAGGAGCTGCGTCAGCGCCGCGAGGTCCGCGCGGGCGTCAACCGCCTGGTGAACTTCGACGACGCGAACCTGCGTCGCTCTGCACAGGCCGCCGTCGCCGCGTGCGCGCGCGTGGAGCGGGCTCTCGAGATCCTCGCGGACGAAGTGCCCGATCACCTCAAGGTCGCCGGAGAGCTGCGTCTCGCGCATCGTGATGCGAGCCTCGACGAGCTCGGTCACCACGCGGATCCGCCCCTGACGAAGGATGCTGTCGCCGGGCGCATCCGTCGCCTGCTCGCCATGGCCGACAAGCGCGCCCAGCAGGAGGGCATCCCCGGCACCGAGGCCGCGGTGCCCGTCGGACTCGACGTCTGACCCTGACACGAGAAGACCCGCCCCCGGTGCTCCCGGAGGCGGGTCTTTCGTCATATGGCGGAAGGAACTGGTCCCGGCTCGTGTTGTCGTCAGTAGGATGAGTTACGTCCGCTCTACGCCGCACATCGGTGGCGCGGAGGATCGGCAAGCGCCGCGGCGCGGCGCGGATTGGATGAATGCGATATGGCGATTTACACGCTCCCCGACCTTCCCTACGACTTCGCAGCCCTCGAGCCGCACATCAGCGGCAAGATCATGGAACTCCACCATGACAAGCACCACGCGACCTACGTCGCAGGAGCGAACACCGCACTCGAGCAGCTCGCCGAGGCCCGTGAGAGCGGCAATCTCGCGAACGTCAACAAGCTCGAGAAGGACCTCGCCTTCAACCTGGGCGGTCACGTCAACCACTCGATCTTCTGGACCAACCTGTCGCCGAACGGCGGAGGACAGCCCGAGGGCGAGCTGAAGGCCGCGATCGACGAGTACTTCGGCTCGTTCGAGAAGTTCCAGGCCCACTTCACGGCTGCGGCCACCGGCATCCAGGGCTCCGGCTGGGCCGTGCTCAGCTGGGACTCGATCGGCTCGCGCCTGATCATCCAGCAGCTCTTCGACCAGCAGTCGAACACGGCGCAGGGCACCATCCCGCTGTTCCAGCTGGACATGTGGGAGCACGCCTTCTACCTGGACTACCTCAACGTCAAGGCGGATTACGTCAAGGCGGCGTGGAACATCGCCAACTGGGAGAACGTCGCCCAGCGTCTCGAGGTCGCCCGCAAGCAGACGAACGGCCTGCTGGTACTGTCGTAATCAAGACGGGTGTCCCGACGGACATCTCGCCCGTCGGGACGCCGTTGTCCATGCTTGTCTAGTTGAAACCGCGCGTATGCGCACGAGAAATCAGGAGACCTTAGTGTCTGTCAAGATCGGTATCAACGGCTTCGGCCGCATCGGACGCAACTACTTCCGCGCGGCTCTCGCGCAGGGAGCAGACCTCGAGATCGTCGCGGTCAACGACCTCACCGACAACAAGACCCTCGCGCACCTGCTGAAGTACGACTCGGTCGGCGGCGTCCTCGATGCCGAGATCAGCTACGACGACGACAGCATCACCGTCAACGGCAAGGCCATCAAGGCGTTCGCCGAGCGCGACCCCGCCAACCTCCCGTGGGGCGAGCTGGGCGTCGACATCGTCATCGAGTCGACCGGCTTCTTCACCAAGGCCGAGGCCGCCAAGAAGCACATCGACGCCGGCGCGAAGAAGGTCCTCATCTCGGCTCCTGGCACGGGCGTCGACGGCACGTTCGTGATGGGCGTGAACGAGGACACGTACAACCCGGAGACGGACCACATCATCTCCAACGCCTCGTGCACCACCAACTGCCTCGCGCCGCTCGCGCAGGTCTTCAACGACGCGTTCGGCATCGACCGCGGCTTCATGATGACCGCGCACGCATACACGGCCGACCAGAACCTGCAGGACGGCCCGCACAGCGACCTCCGTCGTGCACGTGCCGCCGCGATCAACATCACCCCGGCGTCGACCGGCGCCGCCAAGGCCATCGGCGAGGTGCTCCCCGAGCTCCAGGGCAAGCTCAGCGGCTCGTCCTACCGCGTGCCGGTTCCCACCGGCTCGATCGTCGACCTCACGCTGATCACCGACCGCGAGGACCTGACGATCGACGAGGTCAACGAGGCCTACAAGAAGGCAGCCGCAGACGGTCGTCTCGCCGGCTACCTCCAGTACAACGCCGACCAGATCGTGTCGAGCGACATCGTGCACAACCCGCACTCGTCGATCTTCGACTCGACCCTCACCAACGTGAGCGGCAACCTCGTCAAGGTCTCGAGCTGGTACGACAACGAGTGGGGCTACTCCAACCGTCTCGTCGACCTGACCGAGTACGTCGCCGAGCGTCTCTGAGCTCTGACACATGACTCTGCGCACCCTGGACACACTGGGTTCGCTCGAGGGCAAGCGCGTCATCGTCCGTTGTGATCTGAACGTCCCCCTGCGGGACGGGGTCATAACGGACGATGGCCGTGTACGCGCCTCGCTGCCGACTCTCAACGCACTGATCAACGCGGGAGCCCGCGTCGTCGTGTGCTCCCACCTCGGACGCCCCGACGGCGCGCCCGACCCCCAGTACAGCCTCGAGCCGGTGGCTCAGCGGCTGTCGGAGCTGCTCGGCGCCCCGGTCGCGTTCGCGCGCGACACCGTGGGCGAGTCCGCTCAGGATGCTGTGGCCTCGCTCGAGGACGGCGGGGTCGTCGTCATCGAGAACCTGCGCTTCAACGCGGGGGAGACGGCGAAGGACGACGCGACGCGCGCTGCTTTCGCCGCCGAGCTCGCGAAGCTCGGCGACGTGCTCGTGTCCGACGGCTTCGGCGTCGTGCACCGCAAGCAGGCGAGCGTGTACGAGCTCGCCGAGCTGCTGCCCTCGGCCGCCGGTCTGCTGATCGAGACCGAGCTCGACGTGCTCGACCGTCTCACCGAGAACCCCGAGCGCCCGTACGCGGTCGTGCTCGGCGGCTCGAAGGTCAGCGACAAGCTCGGCGTCATCTCGCACCTGCTGCCGCGCGTCGACCGCATCCTGGTCGGCGGCGGCATGCTGTTCACGTTCCTCAAGGCGCAGGGTCACGACGTGGCCTCCAGCCTTCTGGAAGAGGACCAGCTCGAGACGGTCCGCGGCTACATCGCGGAGGCCGCGGAGCGGGGCGTGGAGTTCGTGCTCCCGACCGACGTCGTGGTCGCCGCCTCGTTCAGCGCGGATGCCGCGCACGAGACCGTCTCCGCCGACGCGATCGAGTCGACGGCGTTCGGCACGTCCGGCATCGGCCTCGACATCGGTCCGGAGACGGCTGCCCGGTTCGCAGAGGTCATCCGCGGGTCGAAGACGGTGTTCTGGAACGGCCCGATGGGCGTGTTCGAGTTCCCGGCGTTCGCCGCCGGAACCAAGACCGTCGCGCAGGCTCTGACCGAAGTCGACGGCCTCAGCGTCGTCGGCGGCGGAGACTCCGCGGCTGCCGTGCGTCAGCTCGGCTTCACCGACGACCGGTTCGGGCACATCTCGACCGGCGGCGGCGCAAGCCTCGAGTTCCTCGAGGGAAAGAAACTACCCGGCCTGGAGGTGCTCGGATGGGCATAGCGACCCGTACCCCGCTGATCGCGGGCAACTGGAAGATGAACCTGGACCACCTGCAGGCGGTCGCGTTCGTGCAGAAGCTGCACTGGACGCTCAAGGACGCGAAGCACGAGGACGGATCCGTCGAGGTGGCGGTCTTCCCGCCTTTCACCGATATCCGCAGTGTGCAGACGCTGATCGACGCGGACAAGATCCCGTTCGCCCTCGGCGCGCAGGATGTCTCGGCGCACGACTCCGGTGCCTACACCGGCGAGGTCTCGGGTGCCTTCCTGGCGAAGCTCGACGCGAAGTACGTCATCATCGGCCACTCGGAGCGTCGTGAGTACCACGCCGAGTCCGACGAGGTCGTCTCCGCCAAGGTGCAGGCATCGCTCAAGCACGGACTGGTTCCGGTCATCTGCGTCGGCGAGACCGCGGAGGACCTGGAGAAGTTCGGCGCCAGTGCGGTCCCCGCCGGTCAGCTCGAGGCAGCGCTCCAGGGCGTCTCGCCGAAGGCCGACATCGTGGTCGCGTACGAGCCCGTCTGGGCCATCGGCTCCGGTCAGGCCGCGACGCCGCAGCAGGCGCAGGACGTCTGCGCGGCGCTCCGCACCGTGATCGCGAAGGTCCTCGGGGATGACGCGGCCGCGCGCACGCGCATCCTCTACGGCGGCTCGGTGAAGTCGGCGAACATCGCCAGCTTCATGCGGGAGCCCGATGTGGACGGCGCTCTGGTCGGCGGCGCGAGCCTCGTCGTCGACGAGTTCGCCGCGATCATCCGCTTCGAGAAGCACGTCGGGGTGTGAGTGCGGCGGGGCTCCGGCCCCGCTGCACCGTATACTTGACCGTTACGGGGGCGCACCTGCCCCAGCGAAAGGCTCTTTCTCGTGGCAATTCTCGAGTTCGTTCTGCAGGTCGTGCTGGGTATCACCAGCGTCCTGCTGACCCTCCTCATCCTCTTGCACAAGGGTCGCGGTGGCGGCCTTTCCGACATGTTCGGCGGAGGCATGACCTCGGCGGTCGGCTCTTCCGGTCTCGCGGAGCGGAACCTGAACCGCTTCACCGTCGTCCTCGCGCTGACCTGGTTCGTCGCCATCGTCGCGCTCGGACTCATCACGAAGTTCGAGGTGATCTGATGGCTACCGGTGGAAACGCGATCCGCGGCACCCGCGTCGGCTCCGGCCCGATGGGGGAGCAGGACCACGGCTACCATGCCGACCGCATCGCGGTGTCGTACTGGGACGGACTCGGCAACGAGACGGTCCGCTACTTCGCCGCGGGTCTCCCCGAAGAGGAGATCCCGGAGACGATCGATCACCCGCAGTCGGGCCTGCCGGCCGGACGCGACAAGGAGAATCCTCCTGCCCTCGCGAAGGCCGAGCCGTACAAGACGCACCTCGCCTACGTGAAGGAGCGCCGCACCGACGAGGAAGCGGTCCAGCTCCTCGAGGATGCGCTCACGCAGCTGCGCGAGCGTCGGGGCCAGTGATCTCCTGATCTGACGATGAAGAAGCCGCCGCGAGTGATCGCGGCGGCTTCTTCCGTCTCAGCGGCGGCCGTTCAGCGGCACCCCGCTGCGGCATCGATATAGCTCTGCGGCGGGTAGCCGTAGGCCCACACTCCGTTGGCGTCGTCGGTGTAGCCCATGCTGATGGCCCAGGCGGTCGCCCACTTCTCGATGCTGTCCTGCGTCGACGAGTCGTACATGTCCTCGCACTTGACGCTGATCGCGTGACCGACCTCGTGCGCGACGAGCGCCCTGCTGCGATCCGCCGGCCACTGCTCGGCGACGGAGTCGGACAGCTGGATGACGGATCGGCCGGGCTCGTCCCACCACCAGGTGGTGTATCCGCCCATGCTGCCGTTGAATCCTGCGCCGTTGACGATCGGGGCCCAGTCGAATTCCAGCAGCACGCCGGGGGCGAGCGCGCGGGCGAACGCCTCGATCTCGAGCCGGGCGTCCATCAGCGGGCCGGACTTCTCGGCCAGCTCCTCGTTCTCGGTCGCGACGACCTGCGCCGCGGCACTCTGGAGGCTCGCGTACGCGTTCACGGCCGCGTCGTCGATCGTGGTCGTGGCGATCGCCGCGGCTGCGGCGTCCCGCAACTCGATCACCGCATCGTTCCGGGCGGAGATGTGGGCGGCCTCGAAGGCGACGGCCGCTTCGCCCGCAGAGGTCAGGAGCGCGACGCCGCTCTCGGTGACCGCATCGGAGGCGGTGAGCACGTCGGCAGCTTCGGCGAGGAGCTCGTCGGCGAGATCTGCGGCCTCGTCGCGCTTCTCCTCGAGCTTCGTGGTGGCGCCGAACAGCTCCCAGAACCACACGGGCTTCTCTCCCGCGACGGGGACC
Source organism: Microbacterium sp. LWH11-1.2 (assembly GCF_038397745.1). NCBI lineage: Bacteria > Bacillati > Actinomycetota > Actinomycetes > Micrococcales > Microbacteriaceae > Microbacterium > Microbacterium sp. LWH11-1.2. The sequence goes on from NZ_CP151636.1 coordinate 2,744,397, forward strand.
TCGGTGGCGATCAGCTGGTCGGCCTCCGCTGCGGCGCTCTCGGCTTCGGCGACCGCACCGGCGAGGGCCGCTTCGGTCTCCGCCGGGGCGACGATGGCCTCGTTCTCGCCGGCGACGATCAGTCCCGCGGAATCCGCGAGGGCCTGGAGGTCGGCGGCCTCGGCACGGAGCTGCGTCTTCTCGCTGTTCGCCGAGGCCACGGCATCCGCATGGCTCTCCGCGGCGGTGTCGTAGCCCATGCTGGCCGAGACCTGGGTGATCGCGATCGCGGCGATCACGGCCGCACCGCCGATCAGGCCGAGGACGAGGCCCTTGCGCTTGCGCTTCGGCTTCCGCGGGGGAGCGGTCGAGGCGCCGCCCGTGAAGCGTGCGGACAGCTCGTGCCCGCCCAGGGGCGCGGATGCCGGCGCATCCGCGCGATACGGGGGGAGAGCGGTCACGTCGTCCTCATTCGATCAGCCTCACGTTCGGAGCTGCATGCAGCGGCACTGCCAGGGTATGCGAGAAGGCCCCCACCGTGCGGTGGGGGCCTTCTGGAAGCGAGGGGCTGACGGGAATCGAACCCGCATCATTAGTTTGGAAGACTAAGGCTTTACCACTAAGCTACAGCCCCGAATCCCGGTGCACTTCGACAGGCTCAGTGACCCGGGGATCGGACCGGAATCGCAACTCCGGCGTGATCGATCATACCGGACCGTGAGGGGTGCTCCCGTCCGTTAGACTCGATGGGGCTGAATCTGCGCGCGGATTCCCCGGGGCGTAGCTCAGCTTGGTAGAGCGCCCGCTTTGGGAGCGGGAGGTCGCAGGTTCAACTCCTGTCGCCCCGACACGGCATCTTCAGCCTGACAGCCGCGTTCACTCGCGGAGACAACAAGGAGAACACACCAGCATGGCGAACAGCACCGTCGAGAAGCTGACCCCGACCCGGGTCAAGCTCAGCATCACGGTCACCCCGGACGACCTCAAGCCGAGCATCGCTCACGCCTACGAGCACATCGCTCAGGACGTCCAGATCCCCGGCTTCCGCAAGGGCAAGGTGCCCGCCCCGATCATCGACCAGCGCATCGGTCGCGGCGCGGTCATCGAGCACGCCGTCAACGAGGGCCTCGACAAGTTCTTCCGCGAGGCGAGCGCCGAGCACAAGCTGCGCGTCGTCGGACGCCCGGCGGCGGACATCACGCAGTGGCCGAACGAGAAGGACTTCTCCGGCGACCTGCTCGTCGACGTCGAGGTGGACGTCCGTCCCGACATCGAGATCCCCTCCTACGAGGGCATCACCGTGACCGTCGACGCCGTCGAGGCCGATGAGGCCGCACTCGACGCCGAGCTCGAGAACATGCGCGCGCGCTTCGGCACGCTCGTCCCGGTCGACCGTCCGGCCGCCAAGGGCGACTTCGTCGACCTCGACCTCGTCGCCACGATCGACGGCGCCGAGATCGACCGCGCCGAGGGCGTGTCGTACGAGATCGGCTCCGGCGAGCTGCTCGAGGGCATCGACGACGCGATCGAGTCGCTCACGGCAGGCGAGGACACCACGTTCCGCTCCGCTCTCGTCGGCGGCGACCACGCCGGTTCCGAGGCCGAGGTCTCCGTGACGGTCAAGGCCGTCAAGGAGCGCGAGCTCCCCGAGGCCGACGACGACTTCGCGCAGATCGCGAGCGAGTTCGACACGATCGCCGAGCTCCGTGCGAGCCTCGCCGAGCGCGTCGCTCAGCAGGGCGTCTTCACGCAGGGCTCCGCCGCACGCGACAAGCTCGTCGAGACGCTGCTCGAGCAGATCGACATCCCCGTGCCGCCGCAGCTCATCGAGGACGAGGTGCACAACCACCTCGAGGGCGAGAACCGCCTCGAGGACGACGTGCACCGGGCCGAGGTCACCGAGGCGAGCGAGAAGCAGTTCCGCACGCAGGTGCTGCTCGACACGATCGCCGAGCAGGCCGACGTGCAGGTCTCGCAGGAGGAGCTGAGCCAGTACCTCATCCAGTCCGCTTCGCAGTACGGCATGGCGCCGCAGGAGTTCGTCGAGGCGCTGCAGTCGTCGAACCAGCTGCCCGCGCTCGTCGGTGAGGTCGCCCGCAACAAGGCCCTCGCGATCGCGCTCGGCAAGGTGAAGGTCGTCGACACCAACGGCAAGCCCGTCGACCTGTCCGACTTCATCGTCACCGACGACGAGGCTGAAGCGGCTGACGAGGCTCCGGCGGAGGAGAAGCCCGCGAAGAAGGCTCCTGCGAAGAAGCCTGCTGCCAAGAAGGCTCCGGCGAAGAAGGCCGACGACGCCGAGGCTGCGGACAAGCCCGCCGCGAAGAAGCCTGCCGCCAAGAAGGCTCCGGCCAAGAAGGCGGCCGACAAGGCCGAGTGATCGGACACGATCCACAGAAGAGGGCGGATGCTGCGGCATCCGCCCTCTTTCGCATCACAGGGAGAGGCGAGCATGAAGAGCTGGAACGAGCGGATCGACGACGTCTGGGCGGATGCCAGCGGCGAAGAGGTCGGCGACGACACGATCGCGCGGATCGACGCCCTCGCGGCGGAGCGCGGAGCGGATGACGCGCGTGCGGAGTTCGAGCGGGCCGGAGCTCGGGATTCGGCGGGCCGCCCGGCCGACGCCGTCGTCCTGTACCGACGCGCCCTCGAGCTCGGCCTCGACGAGGAGCACCGTCCGCAGTGCGTGATCCAGCTCGCCAGCTCGTTGCGGAACCTGGGTGCGTTCGACGACGCCCTCGCCGTGATCCGCGCGGAGGAGGAGCTGTCGGCCGACGGTCCGTACCGCGACGCGGTCGCTGCGGTTCACGCCCTCATCCTCGCCAGCGCCGGCCGGCCCGCGCAGGGCCTCTCGGTCGCGCTTCTCGCGCTGGTGCCGCACCTCCCGCGCTACCACCGCTCGATGACCGCCTACGCGCGGGAGATCGCGGAATCCGACACCTGATATGCCGACGGCGAACACGGCCTGGGTGCCGCGCCGACGCCGGTAGATTCGAAGCACGAACACGGAAACAGGAGCTGAAATGGCTGCAGAACCCCTTGTCGCGACGAGCGTCTTCGACAGGCTGCTGAAGGATCGCATCATCTGGCTTGGTTCAGAGGTGCGTGACCAGAACGCCAACGAGATCTGCGCGAAGATCCTTCTTCTCGCCGCGGAAGACTCAGAGAAGGACATCTACCTCTACATCAACTCGCCCGGTGGCTCGATCACCGCGGGCATGGCGATCTACGACACCATGCAGTTCGTGCCGAACGACATCGTCACTGTCGGCATCGGCATGGCCGCGTCGATGGGTCAGCTCCTGCTGACGAGCGGCACCAAGGGCAAGCGCTACATCACCCCCAATGCGCGGGTCCTGCTGCACCAGCCCCACGGCGGGTTCGGCGGCACGTCGAGTGACATCCAGACCCAGGCGCAGCTCATCCTCTCGATGAAGAAGCGCCTCGCGGAGATCACGGCGGGACAGACCGGCAAGTCGGTCGAGCAGATCAACGCCGATGGTGACCGCGACCGCTGGTTCACCGCCGAGGAGGCCCTCGAGTACGGCTTCGTCGACCACATCCGCGAGCACGCCAGCGATGTGACCGGCGGCGGCGGCACCGCGGACGACGCAGAGTAATCCGGATTCGAGAGGACACCATGTACACCCCCACTTTCCAATCCGCAGGCAACCTGCCGTCCAGCCGCTACGTGCTCCCGCAGTTCGAGGAGCGTACGGCCTACGGCTTCAAGCGCCAGGACCCGTACAACAAGCTCTTCGAAGATCGCGTGATCTTCCTGGGCGTGCAGGTCGACGACGCGTCCGCCGACGATGTGATGGCGCAGCTGCTCGTCCTGGAGAGCCAGGATGCCGAGCGCGACATCACGATGTACATCAACTCGCCCGGTGGCTCCTTCACGGCCATGACGGCGATCTACGACACGATGCAGTACGTCGCGCCGCAGATCCAGACCGTCGTGCTCGGACAGGCGGCTTCCGCCGCGGCCGTGCTGCTCGCCGCCGGCGCGCCGGGCAAGCGCCTCGCGCTCCCGAACGCCCGTGTGCTGATCCACCAGCCCGCGATGGGCGAGGCCGGTCAGGGCCAGGCATCCGACATCGAGATCCAGGCGGCGGAGATCCTCCGCATGCGCACCTGGCTCGAGGAGACCATGGCCGCGCACACGGGCAAGCCCGTCGAGCAGGTGAACCGCGACATCGATCGCGACAACATCCTCTCGGCGACGCAGGCCCTCGAGTACGGCATCGTCGATCAGGTCCTCACCACGCGCAAGCGCGCCTGAGAACCTCGACTCCGAAGGGGCGTCCGTCACCATGACGGGCGCCCCTTCGCCGTCCCCGGCGGATGTGCAGGCTGTGGGTGGGCGGCTGCGCATATGAGCACGCGGATGCGCGAACGCAGATCAGGGCCTATTCTGGAAGAGGAAGGAGGATGCCGTGGAAGAAGATCTGCTCATGGTCCGCGTCGCCGAGCTGTACTACGACGAGGACAAGACACAGGACGAGATCGGCGGACTCCTCAAGGTCTCCCGCTGGAAGGTCGGCCGGCTCCTGACGCAGGCCCGCGAGCGCGGCATCGTCCGCATCGAGATCGTGCACCCGCGCGCACGACGCCTGGGCCTCGAGCGTCTGCTCGTCGAGCGCTTCGGCCTGGCCGACGCAGTCGTCGTGCCCGCACCCGACGGCGACGACGGCACACTGGAACGTGTCGCGCAGGCCGCTGCCGACTTCCTCTCCGCCCTCCGGCCGGCTCCGCGCACGCTGGGCGTGAGCTGGGGCCGCACGCTCCGGGCTGTCGCCGAGGCGCTCCCGGACGGATGGGCCAACGGCGTCACCGTCGTGCAGCTCAACGGCGGGGTGAGTCTGAACAGGCGCTCCGGCGGTGCCGCCGGCCTCGCCGTGACGATCGCGCAGCGCGCCTCCGGTCAGGTGTCGCTGCTGCCGAGCCCCGCGATCCTCGAGCGCGTCGAGACCAAGCAGGCCATCGAGTCCGACCGCACCGTCGCTGCCGTCCTCGAGGAGGCCGCAGAGGCGCAGGCGTTCCTCTTCACCGCCGGTCCCTGCGACGCGACGTCCGCCCATGTCGAGAACGGCTACCTCACCGCTGAGGACGTCGAAGAGCTCGCGCGAAGGGGCGCGGTCGGCGATGTCCTGGGCCGCTACGTCGATGCCGAGGGCAACATCGTCGACTCGCAGCTCGACGCCCGCACGGTCGGCGTCTCGCTCGACCGTCTGCGCGGCGCCAAGCGGGCGATCTTCGTCACGGCGGGCCCCGCCAAGCACGACATCGCGCGTACAGTCGTGACCAGCGGCCTGTGCGGCGTTCTGGTGACCGATGAGACCACAGCACGAGCATTGTTGGAGGAACAGTGACGACCAAAGAACTCAGCCGCAGAGCGGCGGTGGACGTTCTCGGCGGTGAGCCGGACGACGCCACTCTCCGACGCTTCCTGCACGGCCTTCCGGGCGTCGACGCGGTGGGACTCGAGCAGCGTGCTGCCGGGCTCGGCACCCGCTCGATCAAGACCACGTCGAAGGCGTGGGCGCTCGACACCATCATCAAGCTGATCGACCTCACGACCCTCGAGGGCGCAGACACCCCGGGCAAGGTCCGCTCGCTCGTCGCGAAGGCGAAGAACCCGGATGCCGCCGACCCGACGACTCCGCGGGTCGCGGCCGTCTGCGTGTACGGCGACATGGTCGGTGACGCGGTCACCGCACTCGGCAGCCTGCACGGCGACCCCGACGACGGACTGATCTCGGTGGCCGCCGTCGCCACGGCGTTCCCGAGCGGGCGCTCGTCGCTCGCGATCAAGCTCGCCGACACCGCTGAAGCCGTCGCCGCCGGAGCCGACGAGATCGACATGGTCATCGACCGCGGCGCGTTCCTCTCGGGACGCTACGGTCTGGTGTTCGACCAGATCGCCCAGGTGAAGGAGGCCTGCCGTCGCGAGGACGGGACGTACGCCTCGCTCAAGGTGATCCTCGAGACCGGCGAGCTCAATACCTACGACAACATCAAGCGCGCCTCGTGGCTCGGCATCCTGGCGGGCGGCGACTTCATCAAGACGTCGACCGGCAAGGTGCAGCCCGCGGCCACGCTGCCGACCACGCTCCTGATGCTCGAGACCGTGCGCGACTGGTATCGAGGCACGGGCGAGAAGATCGGCGTGAAGCCCGCCGGCGGCATCCGTGCGTCGAAGGACGCCGTGAAGTACCTCGTCACGGTCGCCGAGACGGTGGGGGAGGAGTGGCTCCAGCCGCACCTGTTCCGCTTCGGGGCGTCGAGCCTGCTCAACGATGTGCTCCTGCAGCGTCAGAAGCTCAGCTCCGGCCACTACTCCGGCCCCGACTACGTCACGATCGACTAGGGATTCTCATGTCATTTCTGGAATACGCTCCGGCACCGGAGTCGAAGGCGATCCTGAACCTGAAGGACAGCTACGGACTGTTCATCGACGGCGAGTTCGTCGACGGATCAGGAAAGAGCTTCAGCACCATCTCGCCCTCCGACGAGACGCGCATCGCCGAGATCGCCACGGCGGATGACGGCGACATCGACCGGGCCGTCGCCGCCGCTCGACGCGCCTACGAGAAGACCTGGTCGCGGATGAGCGGGCGCGACCGCGGGAAGTACCTCTTCCGCATCGCCCGTCTCGTGCAGGAGCGGGCCCGCGAGCTCGCCGTGGCCGAGAGCCTCGACAACGGCAAGCCGATCAAGGAGAGCCGCGACGTCGACGTCCCGCTCGTCGCCTCCTGGTTCTTCTACTACGCCGGCTGGGCCGACAAGCTCGACCATGCGGGTCTCGGCGCGAACCCGCGAGCGCTCGGCGTCGCTGCCCAGGTGATCCCATGGAACTTCCCGCTGCTGATGCTCGCGTGGAAGCTCGCGCCCGCTCTGGCCGCGGGCAACACGGTCGTGCTGAAACCGGCCGAGACCACGCCGCTCACGGCGCTGATCTTCGCCGAGATCCTCCAGCAGGCGGATCTGCCAGCGGGTGTCGTGAACATCGTGACCGGCGCCGGCGCGACCGGCGCGACACTCGTGCGGCACCCCGATGTCGACAAGGTGGCCTTCACCGGATCCACCGGCGTGGGCCGCGACATCGCCAAGGCCGTCGCCGGCACGAAGAAGAAGCTGACGCTCGAGCTCGGCGGCAAGGCGGCCAACATCGTCTTCGACGACGCGCCCATCGACCAGGCCGTCGAGGGCATCGTGAACGGCATCTTCTTCAACCAGGGGCATGTCTGCTGCGCAGGCAGCAGGCTGCTGGTGCAGGAGTCGATCCACGACGAGGTCATCGATCGGCTCAAGAACCGCTTGTCGACGTTGCGCCTCGGCGACCCGCTCGACAAGAACACCGACATCGGTGCGATCAACTCGGCGGCGCAGCTCGCGCGCATCCGGGAGCTCAGCGACATCGGCGAGGCCGAGGGCGCTGAGCGCTGGACCGCGGACTGTGTCATCCCGGAGAAGGGGTTCTGGTTCGCGCCGACGATCTTCACCGGTGTCGAGGCGTCGCATCGCATCGCCAGGGACGAGGTGTTCGGCCCGGTTCTCTCGGTGCTGACCTTCCGCACCCCGGCCGAGGCGATCGCCAAGGCGAACAACACGCCGTACGGTCTCTCCGCCGGCATCTGGTCGGACAAGGGCTCGCGCATCCTCGCGGTCGCCGACCGTCTGCGCGCCGGAGTCATCTGGGCGAACACGTTCAACCGTTTCGATCCGTCGAGCCCGTTCGGCGGCTACAAGGAGTCCGGATACGGCCGCGAGGGCGGACGACAGGGTCTCACCGCCTACCTCAAGGGAGCCGCAGCATGAGCAAGCGACTGAGCGTTCCGAAGACGTACAAGCTCGCCATCGGCGGGGCGTTCCCGCGGAGCGAGTCGGGCCGGACCTACGAGGTGCTGTCGCCGAAGGGCGCGTTCCTGGCCAACGCCGCTCAGGGGTCCCGCAAGGACGCCCGTGACGCCGTGGTCGCCGCGCGCGCCGCGGTCAAGGGCTGGTCGGGCGCGACCGCCTACAACCGCGGCCAGGTGCTCTATCGCGTGGCCGAGGTGCTCGAGGGGCGCCGCGCGCAGTTCATCGACGAGATCGTCGCCCAGGAGGGCGGGTCCGCGTCAGCGGCCGCCGCACAGGTCGACGAGGCGATCGACCTCTGGGTCTGGTACGCCGGCTGGTGCGACAAGTACGCGCAGGTCGCCGGCAACGCGAACCCCGTGTCTGGTCCGTACTTCAACATCTCCGTGCCGGAGCCGACCGGTGTCGTCGCGATCGTCGCGCCGCAGGACTCCGCGCTGCTCGGCCTCGTCTCGGTCGTCGCCCCGGCTCTCGTCGCGGGCAACACCGTGGTGGTGATCGCGAGCGAGCGGCATCCGCTCTCCGCCATCAGCCTCGCCGAGGTCCTCGCCACCAGCGATGTGCCCGGAGGAGTCGTCAACGTGCTCACCGGCTCGCCGGCGGAGATCGCGCCGTGGCTCGCCTCGCACCAGGACGTCAACGCGCTCGATCTCGCCGGTGCGGGCGACCTGGACTGGGTCGACATGCAGATCGCCGCGGCCGAGACTCTGAAGCGCGTCCTCGCGCCGGGAGAGGTCGTGGCCTCGCCCGAGCGCATCGGCGCCTTCACCGAGGTGAAGACGGTGTGGCACACGAAGAGCATGGTCTGATCCGAGACGCCTCGGAGGCCGGGCCCGCAGGCGACTGCGGGCCCGGCCTCGCTGCGTCGCGGTCGTGTCGGAACCGGTACGCGCCAATGCGGCCCTGTGTCGCACGCAGAGGTTAGGCTCGAAGGACGATCTCTGGATCCCCCATAGGAGGACGCGCATGGCCCGTATCGGTGAAAGCGCTGACTTGTTCAAGTGCTCGTTCTGCGGAAAGAGCCAGAAGCAGGTGCAGCAGCTCATCGCTGGCCCCGGTGTGTACATCTGCGACGAGTGCGTCGAGCTGTGCAACGAGATCATCGAGGAGCGGATGGCGGAGTCCTCCGCTGACGGCGTCGCGGAGTTCGATCTGCCGAAGCCCCGCGAGATCTTCTCCTTCCTCGAGGAATACGTGGTCGGTCAGGAGCCCGCGAAGCGCGCACTGGCGGTCGCCGTGTACAACCACTACAAGCGCGTGCGTGCCCACGGGACCCTCCAGACGGCCGAGCAGAAGGCCGAAGAGGTCGAGATCGCGAAGAGCAACATCCTCCTGATCGGACCGACCGGCTGCGGCAAGACCTATCTCGCCCAGACACTCGCCAAGCGTCTCAACGTGCCGTTCGCCGTGGCGGACGCCACCGCTCTGACCGAGGCGGGCTATGTCGGCGAGGATGTCGAGAACATCCTCCTCAAGCTCATCCAGGCCGCGGACTACGACGTGAAGCGCGCCGAGCAGGGCATCATCTACATCGACGAGGTCGACAAGATCGCCCGCAAGGCCGAGAACCCGTCGATCACGCGCGATGTGTCCGGCGAGGGCGTGCAGCAGGCGCTGCTCAAGATCATCGAGGGCACGGTCGCCTCGGTCCCGCCGCAGGGCGGCCGCAAGCATCCGCACCAGGAGTTCCTGCAGATCGATACGACGAACGTCCTCTTCATCGTTGCCGGCGCGTTCGCGGGCCTCGAGGACATCGTGTCGGCGCGCGTCGGCAAGCACGGCATCGGCTTCGGTGCTCCGCTGCACGACAAGACCAAGGACCTCGATCTCTTCAGCGAAGTGCTGCCGGAAGACCTGCACAAGTTCGGTCTCATCCCGGAGTTCATCGGGCGCCTGCCCGTGGTGACGAACGTCTCGCCGCTCGATCAGGACGCGCTGATGGAGATCCTCACCGGTCCCCGCAACGCACTGGTCAAGCAGTACCAGCGCATGTTCGAGCTCGACGGCGTCCAGCTGGAATTCGACGAAGAGGCGCTGCGGTCGATCGCCGACCTGGCGGTCGAGCGGAAGACGGGAGCCCGCGGTCTCCGCGCCATCCTCGAAGACGTGCTCGGCCCGATCATGTTCGAGATCCCCTCGGCCGAAGACGTCGCCAAGGTCATCGTGACCCGCGCCGCCGTCGACGAGGGTGCGCCTCCCACCATCGTGATGGAGCGCAAGCGCAAGAGCGCGTGAGTCCGTCCCGCGGAGAGTGATTCCGGGATGTCGGTGGTCGCGCGTAGCGTCGCGTCATGCGCAGCTTCCAGATAGCGATCCCGGACGACGTCATCGACGACCTTCGTGCACGGCTCTCGCGAACGCGACTGCTGCCGGATTCGCCGCGTCGCCCAGAGGCCGGCATGTCCGCCGAGTACCTCCGTGTGCTCGTCGACAGCTGGGCGGACTTCGACTGGCGGGCTCGCGAGCGATCGCTGAACGAGAGTCCACAGTACCTCGCCGACGTCGGCGGCACCGAGATCCACTTCGTCCACCTGCCGTCCGATCGTCCCGATGCGCCCGCACTGCTCGTCATGCACGGCTGGCCGCACACGTTCGCCCTCCAGCTCGCGCTCGCCCGGCTGCTGCCGGACTTCCACGTCGTGGTTCCGAGCCTGCCGGGTTTCGCCTTCTCCGCGCCGTTCGACGGAACGCTGACCGAGAGCGTCATGGCCGAACTGATGCACACGCTCATGACGGACGTGCTGGGCTATCCGCACTACCTGACCTACGGCGAAGACGTCTCCGCGAACGTGAGCGACCTCATCGCCGCGCGCCACCCCGAGGCGGTGCAGGGGATCCTCGCGACCCATGCGCACTTCGGCACCGCGGAGGAGCGCGACGCTCTGGACGACCCGGAGGCGCGAGCGTTCTTCGACGCACTCGCCGCCCGTGGCGGGCCGGACGGCGCCTACGCGCACATCCAGGCGACACGGCCCGACACCCTGGCCGTCGGTCTCAACGACTCTCCGGCCGGGCTGCTCGCCTGGCTCACCGAGAAGCTCGTCGAGTGGAGCGACACGCCCACCGCGCAGCCGGAGCTGGTCGAGCGGCGGATCTCGCGCGATCGGATCCTCACCGAGGCGACGATCTACTGGGCGACCCAGAGCATCGCGACATCGTTCCGTCCGTATTTCGACGGTGGCGCCGATGAGCGGATCCCTCCGGTGGAGGTGCCGGCGGCCGTCGCGATCCAGACGCACGAGCACGACTACCCGGAGAGCGTCGCTCGTTCCTTCTACCGTGACCTTCGCTCCTTCGACCGGATGCCGGAGGGCGGGCACTTCGCGGCCGCCGAGGTTCCGGAAGCGGTCGCCGAGCGGATGCGTGGCTTCGCGCGCGGCCTCGGGCTGCTCGCGGGCTGAGGTCGCGCCTCAGGATCAGCTCGACGTCCCGTCCACGACGAACTCCGCGAGGAGCAGATCGTCGGTCCCGTCGCTCCAGTCGCGGTGGCGCCGCAACGCGAACCGATGGTGCTCGAATGTCGCGGCGATGCGCGTCGGGCTCGAATAGGGCTCGTGGTGTCGAGGGTAGGGTCGGTCGACGGTCCCGACCACAGGGGCGCCGTGCCCGGATGCGTCGATCTTCCGGAACGTCGCGGTGACGAGACGCCCACCGGGCCGGAGAAGCCGTCGCCACTCCGCAGCCGCTCCGCCGACGTCGGGGATGATGTGCAGCGCGGTCACGCAGGTGATCACATCGACGGATGCCGAGGCGAGAGGGATCGCGGAGGCCTCTGCCTCGATCCATCGGGCCTGCGGCAGGTGCGACTGTGCGACGTCCAGCATCCCCGCGGATATGTCGACGCCGATGAGATCCGCCTCGACATCTCGTGACGCGATCTCCCGGAGGACGAGACCGGTGCCGGTGGCGACGTCCAGAACGACCCGTGCCTCGGACAGGTCGGTGAACGCGGCCGTGGCGGCGGCGACCGAACGATGCATCGCGCTCTCGTCGTACCGGGCGGCTCGCGCGTCGAACGCCTCGCTGATCAGGCGCAGCGGATCCTTCATGCGCGACTCAGGCCTCGAGGCCGCGGCGTGTGAGAAGCGGCCCGATCTCGGCATCGCGGCCGCGGAAGTCGCGGTACGCCTCGAGCGGATCCTTCGACCCTCCGACGCCCAGGAGGCGGTCCCGGAACCGGTCGCCGTTCTCGCGCGTCAGGCCGCCGTTCTCGCGGAACCACTCCACGGTGTCGGCGTCGAGCACCTCGCTCCAGATGTACGAGTAGTAGCCCGCGCTGTACCCGCCGGAGAAGACGTGCGCGAAGTAGGTGGACGAGTAGCGGGTGGGGACCACCGGGTCGTCGAGCCCGATGTCGGCGAGGGCCGCCGCTTCGAAGGCCGCGACGTCGTCGATCTCGGTCGCGGTGCCGATCCGGTGCCACGCCTGATCGAGCCAGGCGGCGGCGAGGTACTCGCTGGTCGCGTGTCCCTGGTCGAACGTCTCCGTGGCCCGCAGGCGCTCGACGATCGCGGGGTCGAGAGGCTCTCCGGTCTCATGGTGGCGCGCGTAGTTGTCGAGGACCTCGGGCCAGAGGATCCACATCTCGTTCACCTGGCTCGGGAACTCGACGAAGTCACGGAACACGTTCGTCCCGGCGAAGTGCGGGTAGGCGACGGTGGCGAACAGGCCGTGCAGCGCGTGACCGAATTCGTGGAACAGCGTCGTCACCTCGTCGAGGGTCAGCAGCGTGGGCTCGCCGTCACCGGGCAGAGGCACGTTCAGGTTGTTGACGACCACGGGCGCCGTGCCGCGCAGCCGCGACTGGCTGACGATCGGGTTCATCCACGCGCCGCCGCGCTTGGCGTCTCGGGTGTAGAGGTCGAGGATGTAGAGCCCGAGGGCGCTTCCATCGGCGTTGCTCACCTCGAACACCCGCGCGCCGGGGTGGTAGGCCACGAGATCGCGGCGTTCGGCGAACGTGACGCCGAACAGGCGCTCCGCCGCGAAGAAGACGCCGTCCTGCAGGACTCGCTCGGCCTCGAACCAGGGTCGGAGCGCGCTGGAGTCGATGTCGTAGCGGGCGCTGCGCACCTTCTCGGTATAGAACGCCCAGTCGTGCGCCTCGACGGGGAAGGGCGCCGCCTCGGTCTCGTCGACGATCGCCTGCAGCGCCTCGCGCTCCGCGGTGGCGTTCCTCGCGGACGGGGCCGCGAGTCTGCGCAGCATCCGCTCGACGGCGTCCGGGGTGCCGGCGGTCTCGTCGGCGGTGACGTACGCCGCGTGCGACTCGTACCCGAGGAGCTGCGCGCGCTCGGCGCGCAGGCGCACGATCTCGGTGAGCACCGGTCGATTGTCGTTCGCATTGCTGCGCGAGCCGCGTGCTCGTGACGCTGCCATGATCCGCCGGCGCGACTCCCTGTCGCGCAGCTGCGCGAGGTACGGGTGACCGGTGAAGAGCGGGAGGGCGATCAGGAAACCGCCGTCCAGCTCGCGCTCCTGTGCCGCGCGGGCCGCCGCGGAGAGCTCGCCCGCGGTCAGCCCGTCGAGCTCCTCGGCGGAGTCGAACACCACGGCGAGGTCGTTCGTGTCATTGAGGAGGTTGCGTTCGAACGTGTTGCTCAGGGTCGACAGGTGCTGATTGAGCAGGGTCAGTCGCGCCTTCGCCTCGTCGTCGAGCCCCGCACCCGCGTGCGACATCTCGCGGTGGTGGCGTTCGACGAGGTATCGCTGCTCGGCATCGAGATCGAGGTCGTCGAGATGATCGTGCACCTGCTGCACGCGCCAGAAGAGCGCACTGTCGAGCGAGACCGCGTCCTGATGGGCGGCCATCAGGGGAGCGAGCTGCTCGTCCACTGCCTGGATCGCGGGCGTCGCGTCGGCCGAGCTCACGGTGTAGAAGGCGTGCGACACGCGGTCCAGAAGCTCGCCGGAGCGCTCCAGCGCCTCGATGGTGTTCTCGAACGTCGGCATGGATCGCACCATCGTGATCCGGGAGACCTCGCGAAGGTGCTCTTCGAAGGCGGCGCGGAATGCGGGGAGGTAGTGCTCGGGGCGGATCGCGCGGTAGTCGGGGAGACCGTAGGCGAGTGCGGACGGCTGGAGCAGCGGGTTCGAGGCGTCGGTCATCCTCCGAGCCTAGCCATCGGCACGGCTCGCGCTCAGGAGGCGGTCTCGCTCAGCATGGTCATCACCCGCTGCAGCGCGTCGACGGTGAGCCGCACCGAGCGGCGCCGCAGGTTCTCCGGTCGAGCGAGCAGATCGATCATGCGGTGGGTGCTCACACCGCGCAGCGGCACGCGGACGATGTCGCGGTCGTCCACGCCGCGCGAGGTGAAGCGGGGCAGCATGCCCAGCACGCCGCCCGCCGCGACGACCGCCGACACCGCGCCGTAGTCGTTGATGCGATGCTGCACCTCGATCGGCCGCTTCGCGACCGCGGATACGGCGCGGAGCACGTCATCGGGGGAGTATCCGACGCGGCTCGTCACCCATCGCTCACCCGCGACGTCCTGCGGCGTGACACTGCGGCGTGACGCGAGCGGATGCGAGGCTGGTACGGCCACGTCGAGGGGTTCGCGGATGAGCGTCAGACTGCGCACTCCCTGGGGCGGCCACGGATCGGAGTGCTCCATGCGATGTGCCAGCACGAGGTCGTAGCGGGCCGTGAGCCCGGGGAATTCGCTCTGCGCGACGTCTTCGTCGGTGAGCTGCACGGTGGGTGCGTCGGGGACATCGGAGAGCTCGCGCAGCAGGGGGCCGAACAGTGCCTGGCCCACGCTGTGGAAGCCGCTGACGCTCACCACGCCGGTGGCCGTGCCCTCGAAGTCGTCGAGGGCGTTCCGCGCCGCCGCCATCGCATCGATCGCGTCGGCACCGGCCGCCGCGAGGACCTCACCGGCGGGAGTGAGGACGAGGGTCCTGCCCTCTCGGCGGGTGAGGGGGCTGCGGAAGCCGCGCTGCAGAGCCGCGAGATGCTGCGAGACCGCCGAGGGGGTCACACGCAGGGCCTCGGCCACGGCGGTGACGCTGCCGAGCGCATGCAGTTCCCGCAGGATCTGCAGCTGATGGAGTTCCATCCCGAGAGTTTAGTTCGAGCTACAACGATGGTGCAGACAATGAGGATTGCTCTACAGGGTTCGATGAGGTGGGATCGAGACCATGAAGGCACTGTTCAAAGGCGCACGCGGTGCAGGTCTCGAACTCGTCGACCGGCCCGATCCGGTGGCCGCCGCGGATGAGGTGATCATCCGGGTGCTCCGCACCGGGATCTGCGGCACCGACCTGCACATCCGCCGCTGGGACGACTGGGCCGCTTCGGCGATCGCCGCGCCCCTCATCCCCGGCCACGAGTTCTACGGCGAGGTCGTCGAGGTCGGACCCCTCGTGCATGACATCGCCGTCGGGGATCGCGTGTCCGGCGAGGGGCACATCGTGTGCGGCACGTGCCGCAACTGCCGCGCCGGGCGACGCCAGATGTGCATCCGGACGATCGGCCTCGGACTCCAGCGCGACGGCGCGTTCGCCGAGTACCTGTCGCTGCCCGCTACGAACGTGTGGGTGCATCACGCCGAGGTGAGCCCCGAGCTGGGCGCGATCTTCGATCCCCTCGGCAACGCCGTTCACACCGCGCTCACCTTCCCGCTCGTCGGGGAGGACGTGCTGGTCACCGGGTGCGGTCCGATCGGCCTCATGGCGATCGCGGTCGCGCGGCACGCCGGCGCACGTTTCATCACAGCGACCGACGTCAGCGCCCCGCGGCTGGAGATGGCGCGACGGATGGGAGCCGACGAGGTCGTCGACGTCTCGAAGCGCGACATCCGCGACGCGCAGCGCGTGCTCGGCCTGCGCGAGGGGTTCGACATCGGATTCGAGATGAGCGGCTCGGCATCCGCTCTTCCGGCGATGATCGACAACATGAACCACGGCGGGCGCATCGCGATGCTCGGCCTGCCGAGCGCGGGCTTCGAGATCGACTGGGGCAAGCTCGTGACCCACATGCTCACCATCAAGGGCATCTACGGACGGGAGATGTTCGAGACCTGGAACGCGATGGGGGCGATGCTGCAGACCAGTGCGACGCTCCGGGACTCGATCGGCCGCGTCATCGCCGATGTCATCCCTGCGCGGGACTGGGAGTCGGGTTTCGCCGCGGCGGAGTCCGCGGGCACGGGCAAGATCATCCTCGATTGGACGGAGCTGTGATGTACGGGACATTCCAGAAGCATGTGGAGTCGGAGCTGGCGGGGATCGAGGAGGCGGGGCTCACGAAGCACGAGCGCGGCATCCGCGGTGCGCAGAGCGCCGAGATCACCGCCGACGGCGCCGAGGTGCTGAACTTCTGCGCCAACAACTACCTGGGTCTCGCGGACGACCCGCGGATCCTGGACGCGGCGACGACAGCGCTGCAGGAGTGGGGCTACGGTCTTGCCAGCGTGCGCTTCATCTGCGGCACCCAGGAGCAGCACCTGGAGCTGGAGGGTCGCCTCGCGGGCTTCCTCGGCACCGAGGCCGCGATCCTGTACTCGTCGTGCTTCGACGCGAACGGCGGCGTCTTCGAGACGCTGTTCGGCGCCGAGGACGCGATCATCTCGGACGAGCTCAACCATGCCTCGATCATCGACGGCATCCGTCTGTCGAAGGCGCGGCGGCTGCGCTACCGCAACCGCGACATGGCGGATCTCGAGGAGCAGCTGCGTGCGGCATCCGATGCGCGGTTCCGTGTGGTCGTGACGGACGGCGTCTTCTCGATGGACGGGTACATCGCCCCGCTCGCAGAGATCTGCGACCTCGCCGAGCGCTACGACGCACTCGTGTTCGTCGATGACTCGCACGCCGTGGGCTTCGTCGGCGAGAACGGTCGTGGCACCCCGGAGCTCTGCGGCGTCGCGGATCGCGTCGACATCTACACCGGGACCTTCGGGAAGGCCCTCGGCGGAGCATCCGGGGGATATGTCGCCTCGCATGCCGACATCGTCGCCCTGCTGCGCCAGCGCTCGCGCCCGTATCTGTTCTCGAACACCCTCGCTCCGGCGATCGTCGCCGGCACGCTGACGGCGCTCGATCTGGTGGAGGGTTCCGCCGACCTGCGCGCCCGGCTCCGCGAGAACGCCGCGCACTTCCGTGAGCGGATGACGGCTGAGGGCTTCGACCTGCTCCCGGGGGAGCACCCCATCGTGCCGGTGATGTTCGGCGACGCCGCGAAGACCGCGCTGATCGCGAAGGAGATGCAGGCGCAGGGGATCTTCGTCACCGCGTTCAGCTTCCCGGTCGTCCCGCGCGGGCTCGCCCGCATCCGCGTGCAGCTCTCGGCCGCGCACACCGCCGAGCAGATCGACCGGTGCGTCGCGGCCTTCGTCACGGCACGGGAGTCGGTGGGCTGACTCCGGCCTGTGCAGAGGATCTGTTGCAAAGAAATACTTGCAAAGAAGTCTTTGCAAGGGTATCTTTGCATGCATGACGGATGACACGCAGATCAGGACCCTCGACTCGGGGGCGCTCAAGGCTCTCGCGCACCCGCTGCGGGTGCGGATCTTCGACATCCTCGCGTCCCAGGGGCCGCAGACCGCGAGCTCGCTCGCCGCGCTGGTCGGCGAGACGTCGGGGTCGACGAGCTATCACCTTCGTGCCCTCGCCGCGCACGACCTGATCCGCGAGGTCGAAGGCCGCGGCACCGCGCGGGAGCGGTGGTGGGAGCGCCCCAAGGGACGCATCGACATGCCCGGTCCGGACGAGACCATGTCGCCGGCGAACCGCGCAGCCGCCCAGATCGTGACGTCGGAGTTCTTCCGCCTGCGCCATGAGACGTTGATGACCTACCTCAACCGTCCGCAGTCCGAGGTGCCCGAGGAGTGGCGCGACGTCGGACTGACGATGACGACGCACCTCGACATGACGGCCGCGCAGGTGATGGAGCTCCGCGGTGAGCTCGAAGCGATCGTCGAGAGCGCGATCGAGCGCTTCCGCGGGCAGACCGGGCCCGACGTGCGGCGCGTGTCCCTGCGTGCCGAGATCTTCGACCTGCCCCAGGCGGACAGCCGCCGGAACAGCCCTGAGGAGGGATCATGACCACCGCGACGCTCCGCCTCGCCACCCCCACGCCCTTCGAGCGGATGCTCCAGCGCACCGCGCTCGGGATCGTCCGTCACGTCGAGTGGCGCATCGCCGCGCGCGCCGAGCGCCGCGAGATCGCCCTCGACATGCTCCGCGAACAGCAGGCCCGCAAGCAGGACCCGCGTGCCGTCGACCTCGCTCTCGCGCAGCTGGGGCTCCCGCTGCGCTGATCGGGTTGCAGGTGCGGGGTCAGTCCTGGAACGGACGGGCCACGACATCGCCTGCGGCGGTCTGGAAGACCTCCCATCCGGCATCGAGCTCGGCGATCGCCCTGCCCTCCAGCCAGGTGAGGGTCCAATGGCCCTTCGACCCGCTCGCCGCGGACAGATCCGATTCGACCGCGGCGATCGCCGGACGCAGGGCTGCGGGCACCGAGGCCGGTGGCTCCGATCCCGCTGCCCAGCGCGTGCCCAGCTGCATCACGCGTCCTCGACCGGGGCGAGCTCGATCGCGGTGACCGCGAACTCCTCGGCCTCCACGAACTCGAGCTCCGCGATGCGGCCGACGGCACGGAGGTCATCGGCGGCCGCACGCAGCGCGGTGAGCTTCGCGGCGGGAGCGGCGATGACGGCGCGGGAGACCGGGGTCTTCTGCGAGGCCTTGGCCTCGGTCTTCGCGCGCCGGATGCCGATGAGCGCCTCGCTCGCCACGGACAGCACGGCCGGGTCTCCCTCGCCCGTCGACGAGCTCAGGGACCCAGCCAGCGGCCACTCGGCCGTGTGCACGGAACCCTCCTCGAACCAGGACCAGGCCTCTTCCGTGGCGAAGGAGAGCACCGGGGCGAGCAGACGCAGCAGGGTCAACAGGGCCAGGCGCAGCGAGAGCGCGGCGGATGCCTGCCCCACGTCGGCCTGGTTGTAGGCGCGCTCCTTCACGAGCTCCAGGTAGTCGTCGCAGAACGTCCAGAAGAACGCCTCGGTGAGCTCGAGCGCGCGAGCCGCGTCGTAGCGGTCGAAGGCCTTCGTCGCCTCGACGACCACGTTGTCGAGGGCGGAGAGCATCGACGCGTCGAGTGCGTGCGTGATCTGCGCGCCCTCGGGCACGGGGAAGGACAGTACGAACTTCGCGGCGTTGAGCACCTTGATCGCCAGGCGTCGGCCGATCTTCACCTGCGTCGGGTTCTGCGGGTCGAACGCCGCGTCCATGCCCAGACGGCTCGATGCCGCCCAGTAGCGCACGGCATCCGATCCGTGGTTGTCCAGCACGTCGGCGGGCGTGACGACGTTGCCCTTCGACTTCGACATCTTCTTGCGGTCGGGGTCGACGATGAAGCCGGAGATTGCGGCGTTGCGCCACGGCGTCCTGCCGTCTTCGAGCGTGGAACGGAGCATCGTCGAGAACAGCCAGGTGCGGATGATGTCCTGGCCCTGCGGGCGCAGATCGAAGGGCGCGGTGAGCTGCCACAGCTCCTCGTCCCGCTGCCAGCCGCCGGCCAGCTGCGGGGTGAGCGACGACGTCGCCCAGGTGTCGAGGATGTCGGCCTCGGCGTCGAATCCGCCGGCCACGCCACGCTGATCCTCGGTGTACCCGGCGGGGACGTCGGTCGTCGGGTCGATCGGGAGGGACTCGGCGTCGGGCGCGAGCACGCGGTCGTAGTCGCGCTCCCCGTTCTCGTCGAGGCCGTACCAGAGGGGGATGGGCACGCCGAAGAAGCGCTGCCGCGACACGAGCCAGTCGCCGGTCAGGCCTCCGACCCAGTTCTCGTAGCGCACGCGCATGAATTCGGGGTGCCAGGCGAGCTCGGTGCCGTGTGCGATGAGCTGGTCGCGCAGTTCGCCGTCGCGGGCGCCGTTGCGGATGTACCACTGGCGGGTCGACACGATCTCGAGCGGACGATCGCCCTTCTCGAAGAACTTCACGGCGTGGTTGAAGGGCTTGCCGACCGCGGTCATGTCGCCGGTCTCCTGCAGCTTCTCCACGAGCGCCTTGCGCGCGCTGAACACGGTCTTGCCGCCCATGTTCTCGGCGTACCAGGCGGTGGCCTCGTCCGCGCCCACGGATGCGGGCGCCTCGGGCAGGAAGCGCCCGTCCAGGCCGATGGTGGTCATGTTCGGGAGAGACTCTCCGGCGGTGGTGCGCAGCTCGCGCCACCAGATGATGTCGGTCACGTCACCGAACGTGCAGACCATCGCCGCACCGGTGCCCTTGTCGGGCTGGGCGAGGTGGTGGCCGTGGATCTCGATCTCGGCGTCGAAGAAGGGCGTGCGCACCTTCGTGCCGATGAGGTGCTTGTGCGGACCTTCCGGGTGCGTCACGATCGCGATGCACGCCGGGAGCAGCTCCGGGCGGGTGGTGTCGACGGCGATGGAGCCGGAGCCGTCCGCGAAGGGGAATTCGATGGTGTGGTACGCGGCCTGCTGGTCGCGGTCCTCGAGCTCGGCCTGCGCGATGGCCGAGCGGAAGTCGATGTCCCAGAGCGTGGGGGCCAGCGCCTGGTAGGCCTCACCGCGCTCGATGTTGCGCAGGAACGCCAGCTGGCTCTGACGGATCGTGTCACCCGAGATGGTGCGGTACGTCTGGGTCCAGTCGACGCTGAGCCCGAGCTGGCGGAACAGCGCCTCGAACTGCTTCTCGTCCTCGATCGTGAGGCGCTCGCAGAGCTCGATGAAGTTGCGGCGGCTGATCGGCTGCTGGTCGGCCGCACGGCTCGACTTGTTGTCGCCGCCCTCGAACGGGGGAGTGAAGTCCGCGTCGTAGGGGAGGGACGGGTCGCAGCGCACGCCGTAGTAGTTCTGCACGCGTCGCTCGGTGGGCAGGCCGTTGTCGTCCCAGCCCATCGGGTAGAACACCGTCTTGCCGCGCATGCGCTCGTATCGTGCCTTGACATCGGTGTGCGTGTACGAGAACACGTGGCCGATGTGCAGGCTTCCGGATGCCGTGGGCGGCGGGGTGTCGATCGAGTAGACGCCCTCGCGTCCGGCCTGTGCCGCGCGGAGGCGGTCGAACAGGTAGGTCCCCTGCTCCGCCCAGGCGGCGTCCCACTTCGCTTCGAGACCTTCGAGTGCGGGCTTGTCGGGAATAGACATGACGGTCTCCTTGCGCGATGTATGCGGCACTGTGTGAGCGTGCCTGAGTGTGGGGTGTGTCGACCAGTCTAGCGAGCCGCGGATGTGCTCCCGCCGGAGGGGGCCGGGTCGATCGGAGCGACGCAGATCGACCCGGTCCAACAATTCGGCCATAGACTTGAGGCATCCCGACCCGTTCGTCCTGAGGAATCGTCATGCCCGCACATCCCGCGCGTCGTCTCCTGCCCTTCGCCGCGCTCGCCGCCGCCACCGCGCTCGTGCTGACAGCCTGCGCCGGGCCCTCCGGCGGGAGCGACGGCGAGCTCGTCTGGTCGATCGAAGGAGCGAACCTCTCGGCGGGGCACATGGACCCGCAGGTCAGCCAGCTCGACGTCTCCGGCATGGTGCAGCGCGCGGTCCTCGACTCGCTGGTCTTCCAGGAGGAGGACGGCTCCTTCACGCCGTGGCTGGCGAAGGAGTGGGAGGTGTCGGACGACAGCACCGAGTACACCTTCACGCTCCGCGACGACGTGACGTTCACCGATGGCGAGCCGTTCGACGCCGCCGCGGTGAAGGCGAACTTCGACCGGATCGTCGATCCCGAGACCGCGTCGGCTCAGGCCGCCAGCATGCTCGGTGCGGACTTCTACGCCGGCACCGAGGTCGTCGACGACCACACGGTGAAGGTGACGTTCACGCAGCCCTATGCGCCGTTCCTGCAGGCGGCGAGCACGCCGCAGCTCGGGTTCTACTCGCCGGCGGTCCTCGAGGAGTCCGCTGACCAGCTGAAGGCGGGCGGCCCCGGCATCACCGTCGGCACCGGCCCGTTCGAGCTCACCGAGTACACGCCCGACCAGGAGATCGTCTACACGCGCAACGACGACTACGCCTGGGGCCCGCACGGCGAGAAGGCACCGAAGGTCGAGACGCTCCGGGTCGAGATCCAGCCCGAGGCATCGGTGCGTGCCGGCGTCGTGGAGAGCGGCGAGGCCGACCTCGCCAGCAACATCCCGCCGAACCTGGCGAAGGACCTCGGCGACGGCCTCACGGTCGACTCGGTCGAGTACCCCGGACTGCCGTACTCGCTGTACCTCAACGAGAAGTACGGCGTCTTCGCCGACGAGAGGGTGCGGCAGGCGTTCGCCCGCGGCATCGACATCGATCCGGCCGTGAAGGAGATCTTCTTCGGCCAGTTCCCGCGCGCCTGGAGCGTGCTGGGATCGACCACCCCCGGGTACGACGCCTCTCTCGAAGGAACATGGGAGTTCGACCAGGACGCCGCCAACGCGCTCCTCGACGAAGCCGGATGGACGGAACGCGATGCCGACGGCATCCGCACCAAGGGCGGGCAGCCGCTCTCCGTGCGCTGGATCGCCTGGACGCCGGTCCCCGACGACCGCGCCGCTCTCGCGAACGCGATCCAGTCCGACCTCAAGGAGATCGGCATCGACGTGGTCCGCGAGGTGCTGGAGCCCGGTGCGTACAACGAGCAGTACGGCCCGAAGACGTTCGACCTCACCGACTGGGGCTTCTCCGGCGTGGATCCCGACTTCCTGCGCAGCCACCTGCACACGGACGGCTTCCAGAACGCGTCGCAGGTGTCCGATCCGGCGGTCGACGCTCTGCTCGAGCAGGCCGTCGCGTCGAGCGACCAGGACGAGCGCAACGTGCTCTACACGCAGCTGCAGGAGTGGAACGCCGAGCACACGGCGATCGTGCCCCTCTACAGCCCGTCCGCGATCACCGCGGTCGGCGAGCGTGTGAAGGGACTCGCCTACGACCTGTACGGTCGGCCGCTGTTCTACGATGTGAGCGTCGGCTGATGCCTCTCGGTCGTTGAGCGAGCGGAGCGAGACGAAACGGTGAAGGCTGTGCTGCTCTGTGTCGCCGGCCTCGCAGCATCCGTGGTCATCGTCCTGTGGGGCGCCGCGACGGTCGCGTTCCTCGCCTTCCGGGTGATCCCTGGTGATCCCGTGTCGGTGATGCTCGGACCGCAGGCGCAGGTGAGCGAGGCGGTCAAGGACGGCATCCGCGCCGACCTCGGCCTCGACCGACCACCGCTCGAGCAGTACCTGACGTACATCGGCCAGCTCGCGCGTGGCGATCTCGGCGAGTCGTACCAGCTGCGGATGCCGGTGACCGAGGTCATCGGGCGACAGCTCGGTGCGACGCTGCAGCTCTCGGTGCTCGCGCTCCTGATCGCGGTCGTGCTCGCGCTGGCCGTGGCGCTGTTCGTGCGCGGTCAGGCCGGTCGCGCCGTCGCGGCGGGGATCGAGCTCGTGGTGCTGTCGTCTCCGGTGTTCTGGATCGGGCTGATCCTGCTCAGCGTCTTCGCGTTCGGGCTCGGATGGTTCCCGGTCTCGGGCGCCCGCAATCCCGCGACGATCGTGCTGCCCGCGATCACCCTGGCGCTCCCGGTGGCGGCGCTGCTGAGCCAGGTGCTCCGCGACGGGCTCGTGCAGGCGGAGCGGATGCCGTTCGCCGAGACCGTCCGCGCGCGCGGCGCCGGTCCCACCTGGTTCACGCTGAGGCACGGCCTGCGGCACGGTGCCGCGGGGGCTGTGACCCTCGCCGCCTACCTGACCGGCTCGGTACTGGGCGGGGCTGTGCTGGTGGAGACCGTGTTCGCTCGTCCCGGCCTCGGACGCGTCACGCTCGCCGCCATCAGCGACCGTGATCTTCCGGTCATCACGGGGATCATCCTGCTGAGCGCCGTCGTGTTCGTCGCCGTGAACCTCATCGTCGAGCTGCTGCATCCGCTGATCGATCCTCGGGTGAGGGCCGCGCGCTCCGGCGGTGGCCGATGAGGCGCGCGCAGCGGTGGCTGCTCGGAGTCGCGGTCACCGTCCTGCTCGTGATCGCGTTCGCGGCGCTCTGGCCCGGTGTCCTCGCGACCCACGATCCGCTGCAGACCGACGTGCAGTCTGCGCTCCTGCCGCCCGGTGCCGAGCACCTCTTCGGCACCGATCAGAGCGGGCGCGACGTGTACTCGCGGGTCGTGTACGGAGCCGGACGCTCGCTGGGCATCGGTCTGCTCGCCACCGGCATCGCCCTCGTCGGAGGTCTCCTCCTCGGGGCGCTCGCCGGCGTCGCGCCGCGCGGCATCGACGCGGCGATGATGCGCATCAACGACGTCCTCATGGCGTTCCCGGAGTTCCTGGTCGCACTCGTCGTCGTCGCGGTGCTCGGCCCGGGGCCGGTGAACATCGCGATCGCCGTGACGCTCGCCGCCGGCCCGGTCTACATCCGCCTCGCCCGGGTGCAGACGCGCACGCTGCGGGTCGCGGAGCACGTCGAGGCGGCGCGTATCCTCGGCGTCCCTCCGCTCCGGGCATTCCTCCGGCACGTCGCGCCGGGGGTGCTCGGCTCGCTGAGCGTGCTCGCCACGATCGGCATCGGATCGAGCATCCTCGCCGCCGCAGGCCTGAGCTTCCTCGGTCTCGGTCCGTCCGAGCCGACGCCGGAGTGGGGGCTGATGCTCGCCGGCGGACGCAACGTGCTGGGGCAGGCCTGGTGGATCTCCGTGTTCCCCGGCATCGCCATCACGCTCACAGTGGTCTCGGCGACGGTCGTCGGACGGATCCTGCGGGCACGGGGAGAGGGCCGGACGCCATGAGCGCCGCACTCGAGCTGCAGGGACTGCGGATCGCCTTCGACGGAGCGAGCGTCGTCGACGGTGTCTCGCTCACGGTCGCGCCGGGCGAGTGCGTCGCGATCGTCGGGGAGTCCGGCGCCGGCAAGTCGTTCACCGCACGCGCCCTCCTCGGATTGACGCCGACCGATGCCGACGTGCACGTCGACCGGCTCGTGATCGACGGCACGGATGCCGCAGCTCTCGGTGAGCGCGAGTGGCGGAAGCTGCGCGGTGCGCGCATCGGCCTCGTCTCGCAGGACGCGCTGGTGTCGCTCGACCCGCTGCAGCGCATCGGCGCCGAGATCGCCGAGCCGCTGCGGCTGCACGGCATCGTCCACGGTCGCACCGCGCTGGCCGAACGGGTGCGCTCGCTGCTGGCGCGCGTGTGGATGCCGGATGCCGAGCGCCGCATCCGCCAGTACCCTCACGAACTGTCCGGCGGGCAGCGACAGCGCGCGCTGATCGCCTCGGCCATCGCCGCGGATCCAGCCGTCCTCGTGGCGGACGAACCGACCACCGCGCTCGATGCGACGGTGCAGGCACGTGTCCTGGACCTGCTGCGCGAGATCGCCGACACCGGGACGGCCGTGGTCTTCATCAGTCACGACTTCGCCGCCGTCCGCAGGCTCGCGGACCGGGTGCTCGTGATGCGCCGCGGAGCGGTGGTCGAGAGCGGGCCGGTCGCCGATGTGCTGGGACGACCGCAGCACGAGTACACGCGACAGCTCATCGCGGCGACGATGCACGAGCCGCGGGTCTCGTCATCGGCGGCGTCCGCTCCCGTGCTCACCGTCGTGGAGGCGTCGAAGAGCTTCGGCGAGGTCCCCGCGGTCGTGGCGGCATCGTTCTCGGTCGCCGAGGGGCGCACACTCGGTGTCGTGGGGGAGTCGGGGTCGGGCAAGACGACTCTGGCGCGCATGATCGTCGGTGTCGAGCAGCCGGATGAGGGAACCCTGCGCTGGATCGGCGATCGTCGCGTGCAGCTCGTGCATCAGAACCCGCTCGGGGCCTTCGATCCGCGGTGGACGGTCGGACGCTCGCTGCGGGAGGCGCTCGAGGCGGGAGGGGTTCCTCGGGACCGACGTGCCGCACGTGTGGCCGCCCTTCTCGCCGAGGTCGACCTCGACCCTGTTCTCGCCGACCGGCGTCCGGCCGCGCTCTCCGGAGGCCAGCGCCAGCGCGCGGCCATCGCCCGGGCGCTCGCCGCCGAACCGGAGGTGCTCGTGCTCGATGAGCCGGTCTCGGCCCTCGACCCGTCGGTGCGCGAGCGCATCCTGGGTCTGCTGACGAGGCTGCAGCAGGAGCGCGGGCTGACGATGATCCTCGTCTCGCACGACCTCGACGTCGTGGGCGCGGTCGCCGACGACATCATCGTGATGCAGGACGGGCGCATCGTCGAGCAGGGGGCGACGGGTGACGTCTTCTCCGCGCCGCAGCATCCGTTCACCCGGGAGCTGCTCGACGCGAGCGGAACCGTCACTCCTTGATCTGGATACCCAGGCCGACGGCGATCACGGGGGCGAGCTGCTGCACCTGGAACCCGGTGAGCGTGGTGCCGCGCAGGCTGTTCGCATCGAGATAGGCGAGGGCGTCGAGACCGCGCAGGTCCACGTCCTTCGCCTTCATGCCCCGGGGATCGACCTCGTCGCTCGACGTGGCCGTGAAGCGCGCGCGGGTGACCTCGGCCTGGGGCAGATCGATCGCGCGGATGCGGCAGCCGGAGATCTCGACGTCGGTCGCGCGCACGGCACCGAGGTTCAGGTAGTCGATGCGCAGGTCGCGGAGCTCGAGCTCGTCGATGCGCGCACCACTGAGGTCGAGCGTGCCGATCCGGCCTCCGCTGATCCGCAGCCGCCGGATGCCGGCGTCGCGCATCTTCAGCGACGCGATGCGGACGCCGTCCATCGCGACGTCGAGGATCGTCGCTCCGGTGAGGTCGACCTCGTCGGCGTCGGCGCGCACCGTGCACTGCTCGAGCGACGCGTAGGCCAGATCGGCGCTCGCGGTGAGGTCGAGGCTCGCGGCGAGGAGGTCGCCGCTGCGCGTCGGGGCGGCCGGCTCGAACACGTCGGGAAGGTCGGGAGGGGAGATGCGGGGTGCAGCGGGAGATTCTGTCGTGCGGGGCATGGGTCGAGGCTAGTGGGGCGGACCGACAGTCGCGTCGCCCGTGCGCCTGGACAGGACTCGTGCGCCAGACAAGGGCATCCTGCGGCAGGTCGACCTTGTCAGACGTTCTTGTCCTGCGCTGGCGTACGAGTCGCACGGGCGGGCGGGTGGCCGGCGTAGGGGTTGGAATCGCCGCGCCAGTCTCGCTGCACAGGGAGTGCCCCTTTCGACCTGTCCACATCTGCGGCGTCCTCGCGGCGGGGCGACGCGACGACGGATGCCGGAGCGCCAGGCTGTTCCGGATGACGCGCCTCGATGAACTGTCCGCCTTCCTCACCGTTCTCGGCGGGGTCGCTCGCTCTGTGGTCGTCGCGGAGCGGGGGTTCTCCCGCCGGACGGTCGATGCGGGCGTGGCGCGCGGGATCATCACGAGACCTCGTCGCGGATGGATCGCGGCGACGGATGCCGATAGGCAGCTGGTGGCCGCCGCACGGTTGGGGGTGGTGCTGACCTGCCGCACTCAGGCGAGCCGTCTCGGCTTGTGGCTGCATGATCACCGTGGTCGACCGCACTTCGCGGTGCCGCCGCACAGCGCGCCGCAGCTCCCCGTGGATGCGAAGCTGCACTGGGGACGTGTGCCTCTGCCGCGGCATCCGGACGCGCTCGCCGACCCGGTGGAGAACGTCCTGGCGCACATCGCCGAATGCGAGCCATTCGAACAGGCACTCGCGACCTGGGAATCGGCGCTCCACGGGGGACTGGTGACGGTGGAGTCGCTGCACGGCCTCGCCTGGAAGCCGGCCGCGAGGGGGATCCTGCTCCGCGCGTCGCCGTTCGCCGATGCCGGGCTCGAGACCTACGTGCGCGAGCGGCTTCGCTGGCTGAAGCTGCGCGTCCTGGTGCAGATCTGGATCGCCGGCCATCGTGTCGACACGCTCATCGGAGATCGCCTCGTCCTGCAGATCGACGGAGCGCACCATACGGGATCCCAGCGGTCCGAGGACATCCGCCACGATGCGGAGTTGTTGCTGATGGGGTACCGGGTGATCCGGGGGGAGATGTGCGCCTCGCAAGGATGCATCGGCCGTATCCGGCCTTGCGAAGAGCACATCTCCGCGCGGGGCGCTCACGCGCGGCGCAGGCCTCCGCGCCGGAGCGTACAATGGACGCACGAGCATCGATCCGGCATCACCGGGGAGCTCTCGGAAGAACGCTTCGGCAGGCTCAGCGCAGGCAGAAGTCAGTAGAACCGAGCGGGGCAGGCCCGTCACAGCCGCAGTGAGAGTGGCCCGCCGTGAGGCGCGCACGCGAGGTGGTACCGCGGTCCGCGAGGATCGTCCTCGCAGGAGCATCCGCCACGACGATCACTGCGAGACACGATGACCTACCCCCGCCCTTCGACAAGCTCAGGGACCTCCTCCTTCGGCCCCGCCGCCGACTCCGTCGCGCCGAGCCCCCGCTTCCCCCAGATCGAGGAGGAGGTGCTCGACTTCTGGAAGGCCGACGACACCTTCCGCGCCTCGATCGCGCAGCGCGAGGGATCGCCCGAGTGGGTGTTCTACGACGGTCCGCCGTTCGCCAACGGTCTGCCCCACTACGGTCACCTGCTCACGGGTTATGCGAAGGACGTGTTCCCGCGCTTCCAGACCATGACCGGCCACAAGGTCGACCGCGTCTTCGGCTGGGACACCCATGGGCTCCCCGCCGAGCTCGAGGCGATGAAGCAGCTCGGCATCACGGAGAAGAGCGAGATCGAGGCCATGGGCATCGACGTCTTCAACGCGAAGGCGAAGAGCTCGGTGCTGGCGTACACGCACGAGTGGCAGGACTACGTCACCCGTCAGGCCCGCTGGGTCGACTTCGACCGCGGCTACAAGACGCTCGACCTCGGCTACATGGAGAGCGTGCTGTGGGCGTTCAAGACCCTGTACGACAAGGGTCTCGCCTACGAGGGGTACCGGGTGCTCCCGTACTGCTGGCGCGACGAGACGCCGCTCTCGGCGCACGAGCTCCGCATGGACGACGACGTGTACCAGATGCGTCAGGACCCCTCGGTCACGGTCACGTTCCCGCTGACCGGCGCCAAGGCGGAGTCGCTCGGCCTCACCGGCGTGCGGGCCCTCGCCTGGACGACCACGCCCTGGACTCTCCCGACGAACCTCGCGCTCGCCGTGGGACCCGACATCGACTACGTCGTCCTCCCCGCGGGTCCCGCCGGCGCGGCCGACGTGCATCAGACGCCGGGAACGACGGATGCCGCGGTCGAGGCCTCCGCCCACCGCTACCTGCTCGCGCGCGATCTGCTCGGCGGATACGCGAAGGATCTCGGCTACGAGAACGCCGAGGAGGCGCTCGCCGCCGTCGACGCGACCGTCCGCGGCTCCGAGCTGCAGGACGTCACCTACGACCGGCTGTTCGACTACTACGCGGATGCCGAGACCTACGGCACCGAGAACGCCTGGCGCATCCTCGTCGACGACTACGTCACCACAACGGACGGCACCGGCATCGTGCACCAGGCTCCGGCCTTCGGTGAGGACGACCTCCGGGTGGCGGGAGCCGCCGGCATCCCCACGATCCTCTCGCTCGACGACGGCGGTCGCTTCCTCCCGAACGTCACCGACGTCGCCGGGGAGCTCTGGATGGAGGCGAACACGCCGCTCGTCCGGATCATCCGCGACAACGGACGCCTCATCCGTCTGCAGAGCTACGAGCACTCGTACCCGCACTGCTGGCGCTGCCGGAACCCTCTGATCTACAAGGCCGTGTCGAGCTGGTTCATCCGCGTCACGGACATCAAAGACGACATGCTCGCGAACAACGAGCAGATCACCTGGGTGCCGGAGAACGTCAAGCACGGCCAGTTCGGCAAGTGGCTCGAGGGCGCACGCGACTGGTCGATCAGCCGCAACCGCTATTGGGGCTCGCCGATCCCGATCTGGAAGAGCGACGACCCGGAGTACCCGCGCGTCGACGCCTACGGATCGCTGGGGGACCTCGAGCGCGACTTCGGCACGCTGCCGCGCAACCCCGAGGGCGAGATCGACCTGCACCGCCCGTACATCGACGACCTCACCCGCCCGAACCCGGACGACCCCACCGGCAAGAGCACGATGCGCCGCATCGAGGACGTGTTCGACGTGTGGTTCGACTCCGGCTCGATGCCGTACGCGCAGGTGCACTACCCGTTCGAGAACCAGGAGTGGTTCGACTCGCACGCGCCGGCCGACTTCATCGTCGAGTACATCGGGCAGACCCGCGGATGGTTCTACGTCATGCACGTGCTGTCCACCGCGCTCTTCGACCGTCCCGCGTTCACGGGCGTCAGCTGCCACGGCATCGTGCTCGGCAGCGACGGCTACAAGATGTCGAAGTCGCTGCGGAACTACCCGGACGTGTCCGAGGTGCTCGACCGCGACGGCTCCGACGCGATGCGCTGGTTCCTGATGTCGAGCTCCGTTCTGCGCGGCGGCAACCTCGCCGTGACGGAGGAGGGGATCCGCGCCGGCGTCCGCGAGTTCCTGCTGCCGCTGTGGAACTCCTGGTACTTCTTCGCGACGTATGCCAACGCTTCGGGCCCGGACGGGTACGAGGCGTCGTGGCGCACCGACTCCACGGATGTGCTCGACCGCTACATCCTGGCGCGCCTGGGCGACCTCGTGCGCGAGGTGCGCTCCGACCTGGAAGGCCTCGACTCGACGACGGCATCCGCTCGTCTGCGCGACTTCGCCGAGGTCCTGACGAACTGGTACATCCGGCGCTCGCGCGACCGGTTCTGGGTCGGCGTGACCGACGACCCGAAGAGCCGGGAGGCCTTCGACACGCTCTACACGGTGCTGGAGACGCTGACCCGCGTCGCCGCCCCGCTCGTGCCGCTGGTCAGTGAGCGCGTCTGGCAGGGGCTCACCGGCGGCCGCAGCGTGCACCTGCAGGACTGGCCGGACGCCGCCGCGTTCCCGGCAGCCGACGACATCCGCGATGCGATGGATGCCGTGCGCGAGCTCTCCAGCGTCGGAAACGCGCTCCGCAAGAAGGAGAAGTTGCGAGTGCGCCTGCCGCTGGCCCGCCTCACGGTCGTGTCGCCGCAGGCCGCGTCGCTCGGGCAGTTCGAGGACATCCTCCGCGAGGAGCTCAACGTCAAGGCGGTCGAGCTGGTGACGCTCGCCGAGAGCACGGCCGCCGACTACGGCATCACGCACCGCCTCAGTGTGAATGCCCGAGCGGCCGGTCCGCGTCTGGGCAAGAACGTCCAGACGGTGATCAAGGCGGCGAAGGCCGGCGACTGGTCGCAGGTCGACGGTGTGGTGACCGCCGGCGGGCTGGCTCTGGAGCCTTCCGAGTACGAACTCGCGCTGGAGACCACCGGTCGACCCGAGGGCGAGGCACTCGCCATCGTGCCGTCGGGCGGCTTCGTGCTGCTCGACACGCAGACCACGCCGCAGCTCGAGGCGGAGGGGCTCGCCAGAGATGCGATCCGTGTCGTCCAGGAGGCGCGCAAGAACGCGGGCCTCGACGTCAGCGACCGCATCGTCCTCGCGCTCAACGCCGCACCGGAGCACGCCGCGGCGCTCGAGGAGCACGCGGAGCTGATCGCGGCCGAGACGCTCTCGGTGGCGTTCGCCGTGCAGGCGACGGAGGAGATGGAGACGCTGGTGGATGACGTGACCAGTCCGGGTGACGGGGTCTTCCGCTCCGGCGCCCGCGCGCTCGGCGCCACGAAGGCACCGATCATCGTGACCATCGATGCCACGGCGGTCGTCAGCGGAAAGGCGGCGTCATGAGCGATCGCGAACGGGCCGACGCGGTCTACGAGGCCCTGCTGAGTCGTGCGGGGGAGCGCTGGGTGCAGCCGCGCAAGGAGCGCACCGCGCGCATCCTCGCCTTCCTCGACGACCCGCAGCGGACGTACCGGGTCGTGCACATCACGGGCACGAACGGCAAGACCTCGACCGCGCGGATGATCGAGAGCCTCCTGCGGGCCCATGACCTGCGCACGGGCCTGTTCACGAGTCCGCATCTGGAGCGCTTCACCGAGCGCATCATGATCGACGGTGAGCCGATCGACGATGCCGCGGTCGCCGACGCCTGGGACGAGATCGAGCCGTTCGTCGACATCGTCGACGCCGAGCTCGAGGCCGCAGGCGACGCGCCCCTCACCTTCTTCGAGCTGCTCACCGTCCTGGCCTTCGTGGCCGCGGCGGATGCGCCGATCGACGTGCTCGTGCTCGAGGTCGGCATGGGCGGCGAGTGGGACTCGACGAACACCGCAGACGGCGACGTCGCGGTCTTCGCTCCGATCGACATCGATCACGCGGATCGGCTCGGGAACACGATCGCCGAGATCGCCCAGGTCAAGGCCGGCATCATCAAGGAGGGCGCCGCCGTGGTGTCGGCTCAGCAGCCGCCGGAGGCCGCCGAGGTGCTGCGACGCGTCGCAGCCGAGCGCCACGCGACGATCGCGTTCGAGGGCGAGGAGTTCGGACTCGTCGACCAGAAGCTCGCCGTCGGCGGACAGCTCCTCTCGATCCGCGGTCTGGCGGGGGAGTACGTCGAGGAGTACCTGCCTCTCTACGGCGCCCACCAGGGCCACAACGCCGCTCTCGCCGTCGCGGCGGTCGAGTCGCTCATCGGCGGCGGCACCCAGCGCATCGCCGCCGAGGTCATCACCGACGGCCTGCAGGGCGCCACCTCACCGGGGCGCCTGCAGCTGCTCGGCATCGCCCCGACCGTCGTCGTCGATGCCGCCCACAACCCGCACGGCGCGAAGGCGCTCGCGCAGGCGCTCGACGACAGCTTCGACTTCGACGAGTGGGGCCTCGTGCTCGGCGTGCTCTCCGACAAGGACGCCGCGGGCATCATCGCGCAGCTCGCTCCGGCGGCGGCGCACGTGTTCGCCACAGCACCCGACTCCGACCGGGCGAGCGATGCGGATGCCATCGCCGACCTGGTCGAGCAGGCGGGTCACCGCGCCACCGTGCATCACTCCCTGGCCGACGCCGCCGACGCCGCGCGCGAATGGGCGGCATCGTCGGACCGTCGCGCCGTGGTCATCGCCGGATCCGTCGTGCTGGCCGGCGAGGCCATCGCCCTCGCCGAAGAAGAGGACTGGAAGTCGGGGTGGCGCGCGTGAGTGCGGATGCCGCGCCCGCCCGCCGGCCTCGTCCGCCGCGCACGCTCGTGCAGAAGCTCGCACCGATCGTGCTGGGCTTCGAGGCGATCGTGGTGTTCCTCGCCGGACTCACGATCTTCGGCCTGAAGGCTCTCCCCACCGGCATCGAGCCCTGGTGGGCGATCGTCGCCGGTGCGGTCGTCGGTCTGGCGTGCATCGCCGTCGCCGGCATGATCACCAAGCCGTGGGCGATCGCTGCAGGCTGGGTCATCCAGGTCGTCATCGCGCTGGCGGCGTTCCTCGAACCGGCCATCCTGCTCGTCGTCCTGATTTTCGGCGGCATGTGGGCGTATGCGACGATCATGGGGGCCCGCCTGGACGCACGACGTCCCGCCGAGCCCTCGACCGAGACTCAGACAGAGAGTGAATGACATGGCCACCGAAGAAACACTCGTCCTCGTCAAGCCCGACGGCGTCGCCCGCGGCCTCACCGGAGCGATCCTGGCGCGCATCGAGGCGAAGGGCTACGCGCTCGTCGACATCCGCCTCGTCGAGCCGGACCGCGACCTCCTCGCCGCGCACTACGCCGAGCACGAGGGCAAGCCCTTCTACGAGCCGCTGCTCGAGTTCATGCTCTCCGGCCCGTCGGTCGCGATCCGTCTCGCGGGCAACCGCGTGATCGAGGGCTTCCGCTCGCTCGCCGGCACCACCGACCCGACCACGGCTGCGCCCGGCACGATCCGCGGCGACTTCGGTCGCGACTGGGGCCTGAAGGTGCAGCAGAACCTCGTGCACGGCTCCGACAGCCCCGAGTCCGCCGCGCGCGAACTCGGCATCTGGTTCGACTGAGACCACGTACGACGAAGCCCGCCGGAGGATCCTCGGATCCCGGCGGGCTTCGTCGTCCGTGCGGTGCGAATCAGGAGATCATGCCGATGACCTCGCCGAGGAGGTCGAGACCGCGGAGCTGCACGAGCAGGATGATGACGGCGTAGGCGAGGATCGTCGCCAGCGGAACCCAGACCATGAGGCGGTTCGCCCGCTCCTGGACCTTCTCGTTGCCGGTGAACGTCCCGTTGCGCGTGAGATGGAGCATGGTCGCGAAGAACGTCGGGATCGTGACCGACCAGGTGAGCATGCACCAGGGGCACAGCACGCCGAGGTTCGGAGCGTAGAGGCTCTGACCGATGAGCCAGCAGACGAAGACGAAGGCGAGGAGGACCCCTGCCCCGAACGTCGCCCAGAACCACCGGGGGAAGCGCGCTCCGGCCAGGAGTGCCACGCCCACGAAGATCGGGGCCATCCAGCCCGCGATGCCGAGGATCGGATTCGGGAAGCCGAACAGCTCGCCCTGCCAGGAGTCGAGGTTCTTGCCGCATTGGATCATCACGCTGACGTTGCAGCTGAGATCGGCCTCCGGATTCGCCAGCTGGATGAACTTGTCCATCGTCAGCTGGAAGGCGGCGAACCAGCCGATGACGCCGGCGATGATCAACCAGACGGCGTAGACCACGGGGCGGGTGCGCTGCTCGCTCATATCGGGATTATCTCAGTGACGGCTATGGATGCGACGAGAACAGGCCGGAGAAAACGCGGGCTCGACGGTGGGATGCCGTATTCCACGCGACTTGGTGCGATAATGGCCTGTGATGCGATGGACGGCGCCGCCGTCACGCGCATCGACGCAGACTTCGGGGCCCCATGGCCCCACGCGATCAGAGCCATGAGCCGGTCGCACTTCGATTGAGTTCGCGGCACCCGCGGGTGTCGCATGAGATTTCGCGGAGCACCTGGTGCTCTGCGCAGGGAGCAAGCCAGAGATGGCCGATGAGAACAATGACAACAACGTCCCTACCCTCGACACCTCGGCTGACGCCGCGGAGTCTCTGACGGAGTCGACGGCTTCCGAGACTGACGCGACGCCCGAGGGCGAGGCGGCCGAGCAGGCCGCGCCGGCGGAGGCGCCGACCATCGACGAGCCGCACACCGACGAGCCGATCATCGACTCAGAGGCCGTTGCTGTCGCGGTCGCCGAGGCCGAGATCGCCGCGGACGAGGCTGACGGTGGAGCATCCGCTGCGGGCGTCGACGAGACGTCCGTCGCCGAGGCGACGCCGGTCGAGGACGAGACCGTCGATGCGCCGGAGGACGACGCCGAGGTGATCGCCGAGGCCCTCGTCGCCTCCAGCCTCGAGATCGAGTCGGACGTGAAGCCCGCTGATGACGCTGAGCTCCCGGCGGAGCCGGCGGCCGAGACCGAGACGAAGGCGGCCGAGGAGACGAAGCCGGCTGAGGAGCCCGAGGTCGCAGCACCCGTGACCGCGGTGTCGCTGGGCCTGCTGCCCGAGGTGTTCGTCTCCCAGGTCTCCACCCAGCTGCACTTCTACGCGCCCGAGATCGTGCCGCTCCCGGCGCGCCCCGAGCGCAACGAGCGCATCTTCGACCGTATCGCCGAGCGCGACCAGGACGAGCCGGCATCCGGCCGCCGAGGACGCCGCCGTCGCGGCGGTTCCGAAGGCGATGACCAGCGGGACGAGCCTCGTCCGCGTCAGCGCGTCGTCGAGTACATCACCGAGCCGAAGGCCATCAAGGGCTCGACGCGTCTCGAGGCGAAGAAGCAGCGCCGCCGCGACGGGCGTGACGCAGGTCGTCGTCGCCCGGTCGTGACCGAGGCCGAGTTCCTCGCCCGGCGCGAGTCGGTCGATCGCAAGATGGTCGTCCGCGCCAAGAACGGCCGCACGCAGATCGGCGTCCTCGAGGACGGCGTCCTCGTCGAGCACTACGTCGCCCGCAACCAGGACGCGTCGCTGATCGGCAACGTGTACCTCGGCCGCGTGCAGAACGTCCTCCCCAGCATGGAAGCCGCGTTCGTCGACATCGGCCGCGGCCGCAACGCCGTGCTGTACTCCGGCGAGGTCGACTGGGACGGCGTCGAGACCGGCAACCAGCCGCGTCGCATCGAGCTCGCTCTCAAGCCGGGCGACCGCGTGCTCGTGCAGGTCACGAAGGACCCGATCGGGCACAAGGGTGCTCGCCTGACCAGCCAGATCTCGCTTCCCGGCCGCTACCTCGTGTACGTGCCGGGCGGCTCGATGAACGGCATCAGCCGCAAGCTTCCCGACAACGAGCGCGCCCGTCTGAAGCGCATCCTCAAGGAGGTGCTGC
Source organism: Microbacterium sp. LWH11-1.2 (assembly GCF_038397745.1). NCBI lineage: Bacteria > Bacillati > Actinomycetota > Actinomycetes > Micrococcales > Microbacteriaceae > Microbacterium > Microbacterium sp. LWH11-1.2. The sequence continues at coordinate 2,780,350 of NZ_CP151636.1, forward strand.
CCGAGTCGTCCGGTGTGATCGTCCGTACCGCCGCCGAGGGGGCCACCGAGGACCAGCTGACGCGCGACGTGCAGCGTCTCACCGCGCAGTGGGAGCACATCCGGAAGCAGGTCGAGAACCAGCAGGCGCCGGCCCTCCTGCACGCGGAGCCGGACCTGCTCGTCAAGATCGTCCGGGATGTCTTCAACGAGGACTTCACGAAGATGCTCATCCAGGGCGACGAGTCGCAGCGCACCATCCGCGCGTACCTCGAGAGCGTCGCTCCCGACCTGCTCGAGCGGGTCGAGGCCTACGAGGACGAGACAGACCCGTTTGACGCGTTCCGCATCACCGAGCAGATCGAGAAGGCGCTGGACCGCAAGGTCTGGCTGCCCTCCGGCGGCTCGCTCGTGATCGACCGCACCGAGGCCATGACGGTCGTCGACGTCAACACCGGCAAGTTCGTCGGCTCGGGCGGAAACCTCGAGGAGACGGTCACCAAGAACAACCTCGAGGCCGCGGAGGAGATCGTCCGCCAGCTGCGTCTGCGCGACATCGGCGGCATCATCGTCGTCGACTTCATCGACATGGTCCTCGAGTCCAACCGCGACCTCGTGCTGCGTCGCCTGATCGAGTGCCTGAGCCGCGACCGGACGAAGCACCAGGTCGCCGAGGTCACATCGCTCGGTCTCGTGCAGATGACGCGCAAGAAGCTCGGCCTGGGCCTGCTGGAGACCTTCAGCGAGGCCTGCGAGGTCTGCGCCGGTCGCGGTGTCATCGTGCACCACGACCCGGTCGTCAAGCACCGCTCCAACGGCAACGATCGCAGCAACGGGAACGGGAACGGCAACAGCCAGGGCAACCGCCGCCAGCGCGGCGGGGGCAACGGCCAGAGCCAGAGCGCGCCGCCCGCGCCGAACGTCACGCACAGCATTCCCGAGGGCGCCAAGTCGGCGCTCGCGCAGATCGCCGCGTCGACCCTGGCGCCGAGCATCGAGCCGGTCGAGATCGCCGCGGATGCCGGTTCGGCCGAGGCGGCGCAGAGCGCTGCGCCGGAGCGCGCGAAGAAGCCGAGGAAGAAGCGCGGCTCCGACCGCAAGGCGCCCAAGTCGCCGGCGGAGGCGCTGCTCGACTCGGTTCTCGACGCGCTGCCAGAGCCCAAGGCTCCCGGTCAGGGCCGAGGACGTCGTCGCGTGAGCACGGCCGCGCTCACCGGTACCCCGGTGTCGGTCAACAACGACGCGTCAGCGGCGCCGGTCGCGTCCGCGGACACGGAGTCCTGAGGCGATCAGTCGTCGCACCAGCTCTTTGCCCGCGACGTGCTCGGCGCCCCCGGCGATGAGCCGGGGGACCAGGTCGGCGGGAACGTCGTAGTGATCCAGGTCGAAGGCGCGCGCGGGGACGTCGTGCGCCTTCGCGAAGGCGTGCAGCTCGTCGAGATCGGCGTCGCTCACCAGGTGGGCCCAGAGGCGCCCGTGCGCGGGCCAGAGCGGGTCGTCGACGAGTACGGTCATCCCGCAAGCCTAGGACGCGGACACGCCACCCGGCTCGCTTTGCGACACCGCTCCGCATCCGGTAAAGTAGTCCCTTGGTGCGTATGCCGTCCCGTCCTCGTCGGTCGGAGCGGAGAGCCTTGCTTTCGCACTCGTCGTCCTGCGACGCATGCAAGCAACAGTCTTCCCGTGAGATTCTCGGAGCCGCGTGCTCCCCAACGAAACAGGTATGAAGTGGTTTACGCAGTAGTGCGCGCCGGTGGGCGGCAGGAGAAGGTCGAGGTCGGCACGATCGTTCAGCTCGACCGTGTCAAGGCTGCCCAGGGCGAGAAGATCGAGCTTGCCGCTGTGCTGCTCGTCGACGGCGCCACGGTGACCACCGACGCTGACAAGCTGGCGAAGGTCAAGGTCACGGCCGAGGTCATCGGCAACCTCCGCGGCCCGAAGATCATCATCCAGAAGTACAAGAACAAGACCGGCTACAAGAAGCGTCAGGGCCACCGCCAGGAGCTCACGCGCGTCAAGATCACCGGCATCAAGTAAGACCGAGGAGACCAGGACATGGCACATAAAAAGGGCGCAAGCTCCACCCGCAACGGTCGTGACTCCAACGCTCAGCGACTTGGCGTCAAGCGCTTCGGCGGTCAGCAGGTCCTCGCCGGCGAGATCATCGTCCGCCAGCGCGGCACGCACTTCCACCCCGGCGTGAACGTCGGCCGTGGTGGCGACGACACGCTGTTCGCTCTGGCCGCCGGTGCGGTCCAGTTCGGCGCGAAGGGCGGCCGCAAGGTCGTCAACATCGTCGCCGCTGCTGAGTGATCTCAGCGCGACACTAGTCATCCGGACGGGGCGGGCTTCGGCTCGCCCCGTCCGTGTATCTGCCCGCCGGGACTTCGGCGGGCAGCACAGATTCAAACAGGAGGAGATCGAGACATGGTCACGTTCGTCGACACCGTGACGCTGCACCTGCGTGCGGGCAAGGGCGGCAACGGCTGTGTCTCGGTCCACCGCGAGAAGTTCAAGCCTCTCGGAGGCCCGGACGGCGGCAACGGCGGTGATGGCGGAGACGTCGTGCTGGTCGCCGACCCGCAGACCGGCACCCTGCTGTCGTACCACCACTCGCCGCATCGCAGCTCCGGCAACGGCGGACCCGGCATGGGCGATCACCGCTCGGGGTTCCTGGGCGAGACGCTGGAACTGCCCGTTCCCGTCGGCACCGTCGTGAAGAACACGGCCGGCGAGGTCCTGATCGACATGATCGAGCCGGGGGAGCGCTTCGTCGTCGCCGCCGGAGGTCAGGGAGGCCTCGGGAACGCGGCCCTCGCGACCCCGAAGCGCAAGGCGCCCGGTTTCGCCCTGCTCGGCACTCCCGGGTACGAGGGCGATGTCGTCCTCGAGCTGAAGACCGTCGCCGACATCGCACTCGTCGGCTACCCGTCCGCCGGCAAGTCGAGCCTGATCGGTGCGATCTCCGCCGCCCGGCCCAAGATCGCGGACTACCCTTTCACCACGCTGCACCCGAACCTCGGTGTCGTGCAGTCGGAGGACTTCCGTTACACGGTCGCCGACGTCCCCGGGCTCATCGAGGGCGCGAGCGAGGGGCGCGGTCTCGGCCTCGAGTTCCTTCGCCATGTCGAGCGCTGCACCGCCCTGCTGCACGTTCTCGACTGTGCGACGCTCGAGCCGGGCCGCGACCCGATCTCCGACCTCGACGTGATCCTGGCGGAGCTCGGGGCATACGAGGTCCCCGAGGGACAGACGCCGCTCCTCGAGCGTCCGCAGATCATCGCCCTGAACAAGATCGACGTGCCGGAGGCGCGCGACCTCGCAGAGATGGTGCGCCCCGACCTGGAGGCACGCGGCTTCCGCGTCTTCGAGATCTCCACGGTCTCGCACGAGGGGCTGCGTCCGCTCACCCTGGCCCTCGGCGAGCTCGTCGAGAAGCACCGGGCCGAGGCGGTCATCGCGCCGCCGAAGGAGCGCGTCGTCATCCGCCCTCGCGGCTCGAAGAAGGAGTTCTCGATCCGCGTCGAGGGCGGCACCTACGGCAACGTGTACCGCATCCTCGGCGAGAAGCCGGTGCGCTGGGTCCAGCAGACCGACTTCCAGAACGAGGAGGCCGTGGGCTACCTCGCGGACCGGCTCGAGAAGCTCGGCGTCGAAGACGAGCTCTTCCGCGTGGGCGCCGTGCAGGGGTCCACCGTCGTGATCGGCGAGGCCGACAGCATCGTGTTCGACTGGGAGCCGACGATGAGCTCGGCCGCCGAGCTGATGGCTGCGCCCCGTGGAACCGACCCGCGCCTCGCGCCGAACGATCGGCGCACCACGTCGGAGCGTCGCGCCACATACTACGAGCGCATGGACGCCAAGGCCGCTGCACGTGCGGAGGTGGAGGCCCAGCGCCTCGCGGCATACCGCGAGGAGGGCGAGTGACCGCTCGCACCCGCGCCGATCTCGCCACCGCCTCCCGCATCGTCGTGAAGGTGGGGTCCTCGTCCATCAGCGGGGAGTCGTCCTGGCGCATCCCGGTGCTGGTCGAGGCTCTCGCCGCCGCGCACGCCCGCGGCGCCGAGGTCGTCCTGGTCTCCTCGGGCGCCATCGCCACCGGCATCCCCTTCCTGCGTCTCGACGCACGCCCCACCGATCTCGCGACGCAGCAGGCGGCCGCGGCCGTGGGGCAGAACATCCTCGTCTACCGCTACCAGGAGTCGCTGCGTCCCTTCGACATCGTCGCGGGACAGGTGCTGCTCACGACCGGCGACCTGGAGCACCCGACCTCGCGATCGAACGCCCGCCGCGCGATGGAGCGGCTGCTCGGCCTGCGCATCCTCCCCATCGTCAACGAGAACGACACCGTGGCGACGCAGGAGATCCGCTTCGGCGACAACGACCGGCTCGGCGCCCTCGTCGCGCAGCTGATCGAGGCGGACGCGCTCATCCTGCTCAGCGACATCGAGTCGCTCTACACGAAGCCGCCGTCCGATCCCGGAGCGGAGCCGATCGACATCGTCGCACCGGATGCCGACCTCGCCGGGCTCGAGTTCGGCGCGACGGTCGTGAACAGCGTCGGAACCGGGGGAGCGGCGACCAAGGTCTCCGCCGCGCGTCTCGCCGCGGCATCCGGCATCGGCGTCCTGGTGACCAGCGCCGACCTGGTGGACAAGGCCCTCACCGGCGCTGAAATAGGAACCTGGTTCGAACCGGCCATCTCCTAAACTGATCGGATGACCGACCAGACCCCGCAGGTGCGCCTGGAGCGCGCCAAGGAGGCGTCTCGCGCCACTGCCGCCCTCACCAGCGACGACAAGGTGCGCGCCCTCGAATCGATCGCCGTGGCGCTCGAGCAGAACAGCGCCCGCATCATCGAGGCGAACGCCCGCGACATCGAGCGCGGCCGCGCCGACGGCATCGGCGAGTCGCTCATCGACCGGCTGCGGCTCGACGAGAAGCGCGTCGCCGCCCTCGCCGCCGCGGTGCGCCAGGTCTCCTCGCTTCCGGATCCGGTCGGCCGCGTCGTGGGTGGGCACCGCATGCCGAACGGCGTGGCTCTGGAGCAGGTTCGCGTGCCCTTCGGCGTGGTCGGAGCGATCTACGAGGCGCGTCCCAATGTGACGGTCGACATCGCCGCTCTCGCCCTGCGATCGGGCAACGCCGTCGTGCTGCGTGGCGGAAGCGCGGCGCGCGAGTCGAACACGGTGCTGGTCGAGGTCATGCGCGACGCGCTCGAGGGCGCCGGAGTCACGGCAGAGGCGATCCAGACCGTCGACGACTTCGGGCGCGAAGGCGCGAAGGCGCTCATGAACGGCCGGGGCTTCATCGATGTCCTCGTGCCGCGGGGGAGCGCCGGGCTGATCGAGACCGTCGTCACCGAGTCGACGGTCCCGGTGATCGAGACGGGCGCGGGCAACGTCCACATCCTGCTCGACGAGACCGCTCCCGACGACTGGGCGCGTGACATCGTGGTGAACGCCAAGGTGCAGCGTCCGAGCGTGTGCAACGCGGTCGAGACCGTGCTCGTGCACCGGCAGGCCGCGCCGCGACTGATCCCGCTCGTCGCCAGTGCGCTGCAGAGCGAGGGCGTCGCGATCCACGGAGACGACGTCGTCGCCGGCCTCGTGTCGAACGTGATCCCCGCGACGGAGGAGGACTGGGCCACCGAGTACCTGAGCCTCGACATCGCGATGAAGGTCGTCGATTCGCTCGACGAGGCGCTCGACCACATCCGCCGCTACAGCACGGGTCACACCGAGTCGATCGTCACGACCGACACGCGCAATGCGGAGCGCTTCCTCGCGGAGGTCGACTCCGCCGTGGTCATGGCCAACGCATCCACCCGCTTCACCGACGGAGGCGAGTTCGGGTTCGGTGCGGAGGTCGGCATCTCGACACAGAAGCTGCACGCTCGCGGCCCGATGGGGCTCTCCGAGCTGACCAGCACGAAGTGGCTCGCGCGTGGATCGGGTCAGACCCGCGGCTGAGGGCTAGACTGGGGGACGCTGTCCCGCTCAGGATCCCGAAGAGCACGCCACGAAACGGAGTCACGATGAACCTCGTCGCACAGATCGCGATGGCCGCCGCCGAAACCGAGCACCACGGTAACGTCGCGCTCGAGACGGTGATCTTCGGAGTCATCGCTGCGATCGTGTTCGCGTTCCTGGCGCTCGTGACGCTCTCGTACAAGAACGTCGCCAACCGTCATTCGGCGAAGGCCGAGGCCTGGGCCGCGAAGCACGGCAAGGACGGACACGAGGCAGGACACGGCCACTAGGCCCTTATGGACACTGCTGCGACCACGCGCACCCCGCGCATCGGCGTGATGGGCGGAACGTTCGACCCCATCCATCACGGCCACCTGGTCGCCGCGAGCGAGGTCGCGCACTCCTTCGACCTCGACGAGGTGGTGTTCGTCCCGACCGGCCACCCGTGGCAGAAGTCCGACGTCACCCCCAGCGAGCACCGCTATCTGATGACGGTGATCGCGACGGCATCCAACCCCCGATTCACGGTGAGCCGCGTCGACATCGACCGCGAGGGACCGACCTACACGATCGACACGCTCCGCGATCTGAAGCGCGACCGGCCCGACGCGGAGCTCTTCTTCATCACCGGAGCGGACGCCGTAGCGCAAATTCTCAGTTGGAGGGACCATGATGAGTTGTGGGAGTTGGCCCACTTCGTCGCGGTCTCTCGCCCAGGACACGTTCTGAGCACCGACGGCCTCCCGAGCGACAACGTCAGCCAACTGGAGGTACCGGCACTGTCGATCTCATCGACGGTCTGCCGTGAACGCGTTCGCGACGATCAGCCGGTCTGGTACCTGGTCCCCGACGGAGTCGTTCAGTACATCGCGAAGCATCATCTGTATCGGAGCAAGGCATGAGTACTTCGGATCAGCCGGATCACGGTCCGCTGACGCGCAAGCAGCTGCGGGAGATCCGCCTGACGGGGTCGACCCCCGTGATCACCCCGGAAGAGGCGGCAGCCGTCGCCGAGGCCGCCCCGCCGGCGCCGCCCCTGCCCCGCGCCGCAGAGCCGGTGCAGGTCCCGTCCGCCCCGACGGATGCCGTCGACGGCGCGGGAGCCCCGCTGACGCGCCGTCAGGTCCGCGAGCAGGAGCGCCTCAAGACCGGCGCCGTCTCCGTCGGCGAGACCGACGCCCCTGCCGTCGATGACGCGCCTGCCTCTGATGCTGCCGTCGTCGAGCCCGAGGTCATCGAGCCCGAGGTCATCGAGCCCGAGGCGGTCGCACCGGCGATCGCGCAGCCTGAGGTCGTCGAACCCGAAGCCGCCGCACCCGAGGCCGTCGAGCAGCCTGCTCCGGCGTCGTCCGGCATCGTGTCCGGTCTGCCCGACTTCTCCGCTCCCGCGCCGGTCGATGCCCCGGCCGACACGGCAGGCGACGACGACGACATCGACGACGAGATCGTGGTAGAGCCGGTCCGCGCCTCCGATGCGTCCGACAGCGTGGGCGTCGTCCCGCTCGACGTCCTCGAGGAGCCGGCGGAGGCCGAGCGACAGGACGACGTCGCCGCGGTCCTCGGGTTCTCGCCCGAGCCGCAGGACGCCACGGCCGACGACGACGTGCTCGCCGACGTCGATGACGCGGACGACGACGATGTCGTCGAGGATCCTCGCCCGACCGTCAACCCCGCATTCGGCGAGGGCGTCCTGACGGATGCTCCCGACGTGCATGCTCCGTTCCGCCCTTCGTTCGACGAGCTGCTCACCGTGGGCGACTCCACGGGGTCGCAGCATTCCGCTCCCAACGCGCTGATCTTCACCCCGTCCGCGGGGGAGGGCTCGCTGTCCGGTCCCGTCGCCTCGACCGGCGAGATCCTGGTGACCGGCTCGTACGAGCTCCCCAAGGGCCTCGGCTCGCAGGGCCACGCGCACGGGACGACCGACGGCAAGGACGTCGACGCCGTGCTGATCGACGGCGAGCTGCCGCCGGCATCCTCTCCCACGCCGATCGCCGCGAGCGCCGCGGTCAGCACCATCAAGCCCGCGGGCGAAGTCATCCGTCCGCCCGCCCCCGAAAAGGGCAACCGACTCTTGCTCATCCTGGCCATCGTCGCCGGAGGTCTCGCCCTCGCGGTGGGTACTGCCGTCATCGTCGCCTTCTCAACGAATGTGTTCTGATGCAATCACCTGAAACCGCCGAAGAGATGCTGCGCCTCGCAGCACAAGCCGCCATCGACAAGGGCGGTGAGGATCTCGTCGCGCTCAACGTGTCGGAGCCGCTGCCGCTCGTCGACATCTTCCTGCTCGTCACCGGAAACAGCGAGCGCAACGTCGCCGCCATCGCCGACGAGATCGAGGACCGGCTGATCGAGTCGGGGCACAAGCGCGTCCGCCGCGAGGGACGCGCCGAGGCGCGCTGGGTGCTCCTCGACTTCGGCGACCTGATCGTCCACGTCTTCCACCAGGAGGAGCGGGTCTACTACGGTCTCGAGCGCCTCTGGAAGGACTGCCCCGTGGTCCCGATCGACGTCGCCGAGCCGGCTGCGGATCGTCCCTGACGTGCAGACGCACCTGATCACCGGTGCGGGCTCCGGCATCGGCGCTGTCGTCGCGCGTCGGCTGCTCGATCGCGGAGATCAGGTCGTCGCGGTCGCGAGAGACGTCGGTCGCGCCCGCGAGATCGTGGCGGAGCTTCCCGGTGCCTCGACGCTGGTCGCGGATCTCGCGAACCCCGGCCGCATCTCCTGGGCGCTCTCGAAGCAGCACCTGCCGGAGCGCATCGACTCGCTGCTGCACGTGGCGGGCGTCGTCGACCTCGGCACGGTGGCCGACCTTCCACCGGCACTGTGGGAGCAGCAGCTGGCCGTGAACCTCGTCGCACCCGCCGAGCTCACGAGGCTCCTCCTCCCGGTGCTGCGCGTGACGCGCGGACAGGTGGTGTTCGTCAACTCGGGCGCCGGCCTGCATGCACACGCCGGATGGGCGGCATACGCCGCGTCGAAGCACGGACTCAAGGCGCTGGCCGACGCCCTGCGGGCGGAAGAGGCCGAGCACGGTGTGCGCGTCACCTCGATCTTCCCCGGACGGACCGCCACGCCGATGCAGGAACGCGTGCACCAGCAGGAAGGCAGCGAGTACGTGCCTGAGCGCTTCATCAGCGCGGATGCCGTCGCGACGACCGTCCTCACCGCACTCGATCTGCCGCGTGACGCGCAGATCACCGACCTGACGGTGCGTCCGGGCGTCTGAGCCCGGTCACGCCGTCAGACGCGTCCTCCGGGAGAGCATCCCTCGCTCGGCGCGCGTCTGCGGAGGGATCGCCGAGAGCAGCGAGCGCGTGTACGGGTGCGTCGGGTTCCGATAGACCTCTTCCGTGTCGCCGATCTCGACCATGTGCCCGAGGTACATCACGGCGACGCGGTCGGCGATGTGGCGCACGAGCGACAGATCGTGCGCGATGAAGACGATGGACATGCCGAGGCGCTCTCGCAGGTCGCAGAGCAGGTCGATGATCTGCGCGCGGATCGACACGTCGAGCGCGGAGACCGGCTCGTCGCACACCAGGACGTCGGGGTCGAGGGCGAGAGCGCGGGCGATGCCGATGCGCTGGCGCTGGCCGCCGGAGAACTGATGCGGGAAGCGCGAGGCCATCTCCGGGGTGAGCCCCACGAGCTCGAGCAGCTCGGCGACGCGGTCGCGTCGGCTCGCCGGACTCCCGGTGCGCGTGGCGGCGAGAGGCTCGGCGATGATCTGCTGGACGGTCATCCTCGGATTCAGCGACATGTACGGGTCCTGGAACACCATCTGCACGCCGCGACGCAGGATCCTGCGGTCGCGCAGTCGGCCTCGGGTCACGTCCTCGTCGCGGTAGCGCAGGGTGCCGGCATCCGGGGAGTCGAGGCCGACCAGCATCCGCGCCAGCGTCGACTTGCCGCTGCCGGACTCCCCGACGATCGCGAGGATCTCTCCGCTGCGCAGCTGGAGGTCGACACCGGCGACGGCGGCCACGCGATGCGCCCGACGCCCGCTCCCGGATCGGAAGGTGCGTTCGAGACCGCGTCCGTCGAGGATCGGCGTCGAGCCGTCGTCCTCCACCGCGGCGCTCACGTCCTGCGGCACGGCGTTCAACAGCTGCAGGGTGTACGGATGCTGGGGGCGGGTGAGGACGTCGTCGGCCCTGCCGGCCTCGACGATGCGTCCCGTGCGCATGACGGCGACGTGATCGGCGACCTCCATCACGACGCCGAGGTCATGGGTGATCAGCAGGATCCCCATCCCCAGCCGATCGCGCAGCGAGAGCAGCAGATCGAGGATCTGCGCCTGCACCGTGACGTCGAGCGCGGTCGTCGGCTCGTCGGCGATGATCAGGTCGGGCTCGAGGGCGATCGCCATCGCGATCAGGATGCGCTGTCGCTGACCGCCGGAGAACTGATGCGCGTAGTCGTGCACGCGCTTCTCGGGCGTGGGGATGCCGACCAGCGTCAGGAGCTCGACCGCGCGCACCAGTGCGGCACGGCGGCTGTCCGGTCGGTGCGCGCGGATGAGGTCGACGATCTGATCGCCGATGCTGAGCACCGGGTTGAGGGCGGAGAGCGCGTCCTGCATGACGAGACTGACCTTGACGCCGCGCAGGCGGCGATGCTGCTCGGGGGAGAGGGCGAGCAGGTCGGTGGAGCCGAGCGTCATGCTGGTCGCCTCGACCTCGCCGTTGTCGATCAGACCCATGATCGCCCGTGCGGTCATGGACTTCCCCGACCCGGACTCGCCGAGCAGGGCGAAGACCTCGCCACGGCGCACCGTGACGTCGATGTCGTCGACCACGCGGTTCGGACGCCCATCGGTGGACAGCGTGACTGTGAGCCCGCGGACGTCGAGGACGACGCCGTTCTCCGGCGCTGACGTGTTCTCCATGCTTGCCATCATGCCAGGAGAGTACCCCCGAATTGTTTCGAACAGGAAACATCTCAGCCGAATTTGTTCAGCAAGGTTGACATTTGCGCCGAAATCATCGAGATTCGAGGAAATCTCCCACTCGTCGATCGGGAGAGGCATCCGCACAACCGAACCGAAGGAGCGCATTCGTGCTCGAAGAAGCAGACCGCTACAGCGGCTACACCGCCTACGACTACCTCGAGGCGGGCAAGGACTACCGCGAGTTCCGCTACGCGAAGCAGATCGGCCGCGTGCCGGCGTACGAGGGTCTCGAGCTCAGCGACTCGCAGAAGGAGCGCACCGAGCGCCTGCTGCGCGAGGAGACCGTCATCTCGCTGCACGAGCACGTGCAGGTGTTCCCGGAGGACATGGGTGAGCTCCGCGACCACATCCGTCAGGGCCGCGAACCTACCGGCTACCAGGGTCTGGCCCGCTCGGGTCTGACCGCCGTCTTCGACAACGGCATGGACGGCACCTGCTGCATCTCCAGCGACGCCGGCTGGAAGTACCAGGACGTGCTGTTCGACCTCGGCGTGCGCATGGCCGACCTCGCGCACCAGGACTTCGTCATCAAGGCCGAGTCCATCAAGGACATCCGGTACGCGGCGGAGACCGGGCGCGTCGCCCACATCTTCGCGCTCGAGGCGTCGACCATGATCGAGAACGAGGTCGACCGGCTCGACGTGCTCTACGGCTTCGGCGTGCGGCAGATGGGCATCGCCTACTCGGAGGCCAACATGCTGGGCGGCGGCCTCAAGGAGCGCGGCGACGGCGGCCTGACGTACTTCGGCGAGCGCGCCGTCGAGCGCATGAACAAGCTCGGCATCGCGATCGACATCTCGCACTCCGGCGACCAGACGTGCCTCGATGTGATCGCGCACTCGCAGAAGCCGGTGTTCATCACGCACGCCGGTGCGCGCGGCCTCTGGCCGACCAACCGCATGAAGACCGACGAGACGATCATCCAGTGCGCGAAGCGCGGCGGCGTGATCGGCATCGAGGCGGCGCCGCACACGACCATCTCGCCGCAGCATCCGAAGCACTCGCTGGAATCCGTGATGGACCACTTCCAGTACTGCGTCGACCTGGTGGGACTCGAGCACGTGAGCTTCGGTCCCGACACCCTGTTCGGCGACCACGTCGGCCTGCACGACGCCTTCTCGTCGAACCTCTCGCTCGGCCAGGCGCACGCCAACGTCGAATACGAGAAGCAGCCGTACGTCGACGGCATCGAGAACCCGGCCGAGGCGTTCTACAACATCATCGGCTGGCTTGTGAAGCACGACTACTCCGACGACGAGATCCGCGCCGTCGTCGGTGGGAACACCATGCGCGTACTCGAGGAGGTTTGGGTCTGATGAAGCACAGCAAGTACCTCGCACTCGGCGCCGCCGCGGCTCTCGCCGTCGGCCTCGCCGCGTGCGCTCCCACGGCTCCGGAGCCTGGCGAGACATCGGGGAGCACCGGTCCGAGCGATGAGACGCTCAGCATCGGCACGACGACCGACGTCGTGAACTTCAACCCGGTGCTCGGCAACAGCCGGACCGACTCGTGGATCACGAACCTGATGTATCCGCACCTGCTGAGCATCAGCGAGGACGGCACCAAGGAGGCCCACGTGGCCACCGACTGGGGCTACGTGGACGACACGACCGGGTTCTACGAGATCCGCGACGATCTCACGTGGAGCGACGGCGAGCCGTTGACCGCCGAGGATGTCGCCTGGACGCTGAACGCGGTCAAGCGCGATCAGGCACCGGGCACGTTCTTCGGGCAGCTGGGCAACCTCGACACCGCGACCGCGGTCTCGGACACCCGCGTCGAGCTCACGCTCACCCAGCCGGACTCGTCGATCATCGAGGAGATCGGATTCTGGGGCGTCGTGGTTCCGAAACACGTGTTCGACCCGAAGGGCTCGATCGCCGAGTTCGCGAACGACGGCAGCGACGGCGGCTGGGTCGGCATGGGCCCGTTCGTGCTGAGCGACTTCCAGGTCGGCCAGCACTACACGCTCGAGCGTGTAGTGCACTACCCGCTCGTCGAGGGCGGCGTCCCCGGTCCCGCCGAGGTCGTCTACCGCGTGTATCCCGACGTGAACACCGAGATCCTCGCACTGCAGAGCGGCGAGATCGACGTGATCGCGAACGCGCTTCCGCCCGCGCAGGTCGAGCAGCTCAGCAGCACCGACGGGTTGCAGGTCATCGAGGCGGCGGGTCTCGGCTACGCGCACCTCGTGTACAACATGGAGAAGCCGGACCTCGCGAAGACCGAGGTCCGTCAGGCGCTCGCCCATGCCGTGGACTACGACGCGATCCGGACGGTGGTGCTGCAGGATCAGGCCGTCTCGACCGGCTCCAGCGCGCTGATGCCGGTGCTCGCGAAGTACTACGACGACTCGGTGAAGGAGTACGAGTTCGACCCCGAGAAGTCGCGCTCCCTCATGGAGGACGCCGGCTACACGGCCGACGCCAGTGGCAACTTCCCGGTGTCGTTCCGCCTGATCTACTCCCTGCAGGACAGCGTCACGAGCCAGTGGGCGCAGATGGTGAAGGACAGCGCGGCGGAGGCCGGCATCACGATCGAGCTCCAGGGCACCGAGCGGAACACGTACCTCTCGATGACCAGCGAAGGGGACTACGACATCTATGCGGGCAACTTCGCCATCATGGACGACCCGGTGACGAACTTCGCCCTGTCGTACCTGCCGGGCGGAGCGATCAACTACACGCACGTCGACGACCCCGATCTGAACGCCCTGATCGAAGAGGGCATGGTCACCTTCGACGAGGACGAGAAGATCTCGATCATGCGCGACGCGAACAAGATCGTGCACGAGCAGGTCTACGACAACATCATGTACACGCAGAACCTGTTCTTCGCCGCCAGCGACGAGTGGGCCGGCTTCATCTCGAAGCCGAGCGAGCTGCTCTCGATCGTGAACCCGCTCTCGCTCGCGAGCGCGCACCCGGTCGAATAACACCACCGAAATCTCGAGGAAGGTCGCCCGGGTGTCCCGAGCATCGTTCATTCTCCGTCGCGCAGGTCGAGGTCTGCTCACGATCTGGTTCGCCGTGACCGTGACGTTCCTGCTCCTGCGGCTGCTTCCCGGTGATCCGGCCCTGGCGCTGGCGAGCCCGAACATGACGGACGACATCCGGGCGACCATCCTCGAGCAGTACGGGCTCGACCAGCCCCTGATCGTGCAGTACGGCCTCTACATGTGGCAGCTGGTACAGGGGAACCTCGGCATCTCGTTCACGCAGTCCATCCCCGTGCTCGACGTGCTCCTGCAGCGGCTGCCCTGGACGCTGCTGCTGACGCTCACCGCCCTGGCGCTGACGATCATCATCGGCATCCCGCTGGGGGTCGCTGCCGCCTCGCACAAGGGACGATTCATCGACCGGGCGGTGCAGATCGTCGGGGTCACGGGCCAGTCCCTGTTCGTGCCGAGCGTCGCGATCCTGCTCCTGTTCGTCTTCGGGCTGAACCTCGGCTGGTTCCCGATCGGCGGCGCGTACACGAACAACACCTACGGCATCGAGTGGTACCTCAGCGTCGCCCAGCACCTGGTGCTCCCCGCCGTCTCGCTCATGCTCATCCAGGTCGGGTCCTACGTGCTCACGATGCGCTCGACGCTCATCGAGACGCTCGGAGAGGACTACATCCTGCTCGCGAAGGCCAACGGGCTCCGCGGTCGGCGCATCCTGTGGAAGCACGCGCTCCGCAACGCGCTGCTGCCGACGACCACGCTGATCGGCCTGCAGCTCGGCTTCCTCGTCGGCGGGGCGGTGCTGACCGAGACGGTGTTCGCCTACCCGGGCATCGGGCGCGGCATCTACGAGGCTGTCACGCAGCTCGACTTCCCGGTGCTGCAGGGCGCGTTCCTGATGCTCGCCACCACAGTCGTGGTCGCGAACACCGCCACCGACATCATCTACGGCTACCTGGACCCGAGAGTGAAGACCTCATGACCGCGCCGCTCCCTTCGTCCGTCCCTCTCGCCCCGAGCGAGCCCGCCGCCGTCGGCAGCGAGCGCGCCGGTGCGCACACCTGGCGGGCGTTCCGCCGCGATCCGCTCGGCATGATCTCGCTGGGGCTGCTGATCCTGCTCGTGATCATCGCGCTGGCGGCGCCGCTCATCGCACCGTATCCGGCCAGCTACGGACCCGACGTGCTGCGCCCGCCGAGCGGCGACCACTGGTTCGGGACCGACGCGCTCGGTCGCGACGTGTTCGCCGAGGTGATCTGGGGCACCCAGCAGAGCGTGCTCGTCGCTGTCGCGGCCTCTGTGATCGCAATCGTGTTCGGCACGATCATCGCCGTGATCGGCGCCTACTTCCGCAAGCTCGACAGCATCATCAGCGTGATCGTCGACATGACGCTCTCGCTGCCCGTGCTGCCGCTCATGATCCTGATCGCCGCCCTCGTGGGGCCCAGCACCTCGACGATCATCTTCGTCGTCGCGGCGTTCTCGTGGCCCGAGGTCACGCGGCTCGTGCGCTCCCAGGCGCTCACCGTGGTCGGCCTCCCGTACGTCGACGCCTCGCGGCTCATGACGACCTCTCCGCTCTGGATCATCTCGCGGCACGTCCTCCCTGCCGTCACCCCGGTCGTGGTCGTCTCGGTCGTGGTGACGGCGTCTCGTGCCGTGCTCTCCGCCGCGGGCCTCGCGTTCCTCGGGCTCGGGGATCCGACCACCTGGTCGTGGGGGCGCATCCTCTATGAGGCGCAGCAGGCCGGTGCGATGGTGAGCGCCTGGTGGCTGACGCTCTTCCCGTCGATCGCGATCCTCATCCTCGTGCTCTCGGCGACACTGCTGTCGATCGCCTACAACGACGCGCGCAATCCGCGCCATCTCGCCCGCTAGGAGACCGACATGACCGAGTTCGACCAGCGTCTCGACCCCGCGTTCTTCGACCGGGTGCAGGCCCGTGTGCGCGACCGCATGGCCGAAGAGGGCTTCGATGCCTTCCTCACCGACCACCCCGAGGACATCGCGTACCTCACCGGGTTCTTCCACCACCCGTCGGAGCGTCCGGTGGCGATCTGGATCGAGGCCGGCGGGCGGGTCGTGATGCTCCTGCCGGAGCTCGAGCGTGAGTACGCGCAGTCGCAGTCGGCACGCGCGGAGCTGGTCGCATTCTTCGAGTTCCCCGGGGTCGTCTCGCCGTTCGAGGTGCTCGCGACCGCGGTGGCGCCGCGGGGTCGGGTCGGCTTCGCCTCGACCATGCCCTACCAGCGCCTCTCGGCGGCACGGGCGGCGATGAGCGGTGCGGAGCTCGTCGGGTCTGACCTGCTCGCCCGCGCCCGGTACGTGAAGTTCCCCGAGGAGGTCGTCCTGCACCGCGAGGCCGCGCGCATCACCGACCGGATGCTGGAGGCCGGCGTGCAGCTCGTGAGCGACGCGGTCGCCGCCGGCGGCGACCTCCCCACCGAGACCGAGCTCGAGCGTCACGTGACCTCGGCCGGGACCGCGCTGATGTACGCGGAGCACCGCAACGTGGTCGTCGCCTCGCTGCTCGCGGGCGGACTGGTCTACTCCGGGGCGAACTCCGCTTTCCCGCACGGTCTGCCGTCCGTCAACCGGCTGAAGTCGGGGGACACGTTCATGCTGTCGCTCGGGTGCGCGGTCGGCGGACGCTTCATCGAGGGGGAGCGGACCTTCGTGCTCGGCGAGCCGACGGTCGAGCAGCGGCGCTACCACGACACGATCCACGCGGCGCAGCAGCTGGGCCGGGAGACGATCCGTGCGGGGCTCGAATGCCGCGAGGCGAATCGGCTCTGCCTCGACGTGATCCGCGAGGCGGGTCTCGGCGAGTTCATCCGGCACCGTCAGGGGCACGGCATCGGCCTCGGCATGCACGAGGCGCCGTGGCTGGAGGACGGCGATGCGACCCTGCTCGAGGCGGGCATGGTGGTGTCGAACGAGCCGGGCATCTACGTGCCCGGCCATGCCGGCTACCGCATCAGCGACAGCATGCTCGTGACCGACGACGGCGCCGAGGCGCTCACGACCTTCCCCCGCGGTCTCGACGACTGCACCATCGCGCTCTGACGCACCCGATCTCGAGAAAGAGGACGACATGACATCCACCCCGCCGGTTTCCCCGGAGTTCGCCGCGGCGACGAGCGCCTACGAATGGGTCGAGATCAACGGCAACCACCTGGCGGTCGAGGTGCTCGGTCCCGAAGGTGCTCCGGTCATCATCACGCACCACGGCGCCCCCGGGCTCGGCTCCAGGGCGGAGCCGCGTGCGAGCTTCGGCCGTCTCGCCGACGAGTACCGGGTCGTCGTCTTCGACGCCAGAGGGAGCGGTCAGAGCGAGGGGGAAGGCACGTACAGCCACGAGCAGTGGGCGGCCGACATCGACGGTCTGCGCGAGTGGATCGGGGCCGAGAAGATCGTGATGGCCGGTGGATCGTACGGCGGATTCATGACGATGGAGTATGCGCTGCGCTACCCGGACCGCGTCGCGGCGATCGTGCTGCGGGACACCTCGGCCGACAACTCCAATGCGCACCTCGCACGCGAGAACGCCCTGGCCTCCGACCGCGTGACGATCGACATGGAGAAGTTCGATCGCATCGACGTCGGCCAGGTGCGCGACGACGAGGACCTGAAGGACTGCTGGCGCGAGATCCTGCCCCTCTACGACTTCGTGTACGACCCGGATGCCGTGGAGCGGAAGGTCCAGGCGACGCCGTACCGATACCGTGCCCACAACTATGCGTTCTCGGTGAACCTGCCGAACTACGACCTGAAGCCGCGTCTTCCCGAGATCGCCGTGCCGACACTCATCACCGTGGGCCGGACCGACTGGATCACGCCAGTATCGTGTAGCCAGGTGATCGCCGACCTCATCCCGGACTCCGAGATGGTGGTGTTCGAGAAGTCGGGTCACTCCCCGCAGATCGAGGAGGCAGAGGCGTGGACCGAGACCGTGCGCACGTTCCTGCACCGGGTGTACCCGCCGCTGACGCGATGAGCAGCATCCATATCGGCCGCGAGTTCAGCGATCTCGACCGCCGCATCGTCGTCGCCCTGCAGCAGGACGGCCGAGCGAGCTGGACGTCGATCGCCGAGTTCGCCGGGGCATCCGTCTCGACCGTCACCCGTCGAGGCCAGCAGCTGCTGTCGGAGGGCGTCGTGCAGGTGGGGATCGTGCCCACGCTCGGCAGCGAGGGGCATGTGGAGACCTTCTTCGTGCGGATCAACTGCACGCCCGGTGCGCAGCTGGCCGTCGCGCAGGAGCTGATCGGATCGCCGTACGTGCGGTTCGTGACCCTCGTGACGGGCAAGTTCGACGTGTTCGCCGAGGTCGTGATCCCCGGAGATTCGGCGACGTACGCGCATGTGCTCACCGATCTCCAGGGCATCCCCGGCGTCGAGCGGTGGCGCAGCGACCTGGTGGTGCACACCTACAAGGTGAGCTTCGACTGGGGGCGCCAGCTGTACGACGCCCACGCCGAGGCGACGAGCGACCCGAAGTCGTACATGCCTGCTCCGAACACCTGCGACCCGACGCACTTCGACGACGCCGACCGTGCGATCGTCGAGGAGCTGCGGCACAACGGCCGCGCGTCGTTCCTCTCGATCGGCGCGAAGCTGGACATGAACGAGAGCAGCGTTCGCCGCCGCTACGAGCGCATGCGCAACGGGGGCTGTCTCACCACCGTGACGATGGTCCCGGCATCCGCGCTCGGGATGAGCGCCGAGACCCTGCTCATCCTCCGGGTGGAGCCGTCGAGGATCGCGTCGGTGGCCCAGACGCTCGCGCAGCACGTGTCCGTCCGATTCCTCGCGGCCGCCCTGGAGGAGAACTCGCTCTACTGCGAGATCATCCTCCCGAGCACGGAGACGCTGCACGACTTCCTCACCGGGACGATCGCGCACCTGAAGGGCGTGCGCGGCTGGAACGCCTCGATGGAGCTCGTCTTCATGAAGCGCGGCTTCATCGAGACGCCCTGGTGGCGCGCACAGGTCGCCTCGGCGGGTGGGACGGAGATCGAGGGCTAGGGCAGATCGTCCTCGTCGTCATCGACGGCCCCGGAGGCGACGCGGTCGGCCTCGGCGCTGTCGACCAGCGCATCGTCGATGTCGGTGTCGGGCACCTGCTCGCCGTCGACCTCCTTCGTCGGGACGCCGTCGGGGGTGCCGTCGTCCGGGAAGGGGACGACGGGCGGGATCGGGTTGGACATGATCGCATCCTTTCGCGTGGCGGATCTGGATGCGGTCACGAAAAAACGCGCCCGACGTGCGAGAGAGCGGGTTGACCGCGGTCGCACAGCGCGCTAGGACGGGAAAAGCCCCCGGTGACCCGGGGGCTTTCGTTGTGGACCTGGGGGGACTCGAACCCCCGACCCCCTGCATGCCATGCAGGTGCGCTACCAGCTGCGCCACAGGCCCAGAACGCCGCTCCGAACTTCCCGGAGCAACTTGAAAAGAGTACTACACGAATCCGCGCGAACACCAATCGGGGCGGGCCTCCCGGGCGCGTCGTCGCGGGGCGGAACAACGACGTGCTCGAAGACGTTCGATACATCGTGAGCATCCTCGACAGCCTCGTGATCGGTGCAGGGCAGGCCGGCCTCTCGTCGTCGTTCCACCTCTCCCGCCTCGGGATCTCCCACGTCGTCCTGGACTCGGGCGACCGTCCGGGCGGAGCGTGGCAGCACCGCTGGGATGCGCTGACGATGCGCGACGTGCACGGCGTCGCCGAGCTCCCGGACGACGTCGCTCCGCCCCGGGACGACGAACGTGCGAACGTCGCCGTGCCCGCGTACTTCGCCGCCTACGAGCAGGAGCATGCGCTCCCCGTCATCCGTCCGGTGAAGGTCGACCGCGTCGAGGACCGGGACGGACTCCTCGTCGTGCGCGCTCAGGAACGGGAGTGGACGACGCGCACCCTCGTGAACGCGACAGGCACGTGGACGCACCCGTTCCTGCCGCATGTGCCCGGCATGGAGACCTTCGTCGGGGAGCAGCTGCACACCGTCGACTACCCGGGTCCCGCGCACTTCGTCGGCAAGCGCGTGCTCGTGGTCGGGGGAGGAGCCTCGGCCGTGCAGTTCCTCGGCGCGCTGGCTCCCCTCACGGAGACGCTGTGGGCGACGCGCCGCGAACCCGTCTGGCGCACCGACGACTTCTCTCCGGAGGCCGGGGCCGCCGCTGTCGCGCTCGTCGAGCAGCGCGTCGCGGCCGGACTCCCGCCGCAGAGCGTCGTCAGCGTCACGGGGCTCATGCTGCGTCCCCAGGAGCGCGAGGCGGAGCGCCTCGGCGCCTACGCCGATCGGCGCCCGATGTTCGAGCGGATCGAGGCCGACGGCGTGCGCTGGGCGGACGGCTCGTTCGAGCGCGTCGACGTGATCCTGTGGGCGACGGGCTTCCGTCCCGCGATCGCGCATCTCGCTCCGCTCCACCTCCGCAGCGCCGCGGGCGGCATCCAGCTCGATCGGAACGGGCGGGGCACGACCGCCGTCGCAGATCCCCGGATCCAGATGGTCGGATACGGTCCGTCGGCGAGCACGATCGGCGCGAACCGCGCAGGGCGCTCGGCGGCGACGGGCGTGCAGCGGATGCTGCGCCTCTCCGGGGCTCCGGTCACCGTCGGGTAGCACGTCCGCACGCGGAACCTGTGTTCGGTAGGTCGCGCACCCCGTCGCTACGCTGAGGGCATGCTCCGCATCGTGTTCGTGATCGTCTGGCTTCTGCTCTCGGCCTGGCTCCTCATCTGGGTCGGCGAGGGCCTCTTCGGCGTCGACCAGCGCCATTCGATCCTCCCGTTCTCCGGCGAGGACACGCTCGGCGGGCCGATCCTCATCGGCGTCGCGTGGGGGCTGCTGCTCACCTTCGGCGGCATGTTCCTCGGTTTCCGGGGGCGCAGGATCCCGCGCGGCGAACAGCAGATCGGGGTGGGCACGATCGTCGAGGTCTCCCGCACCGGGCTGACCGTGAACGACGTGCCGCAGTATGACGTCTTCATCCGAGTGACGCCGTCTGCCGGAGATGACTTCATCGGACAGCTGCGGATGCTGGTGGAGGCGACCGACGCGGCCGCGCTGCAGGTCGGCCAGCCGCTGGCGGTCCGCTACAGCCCGACCGATCAGGACACGATCGAGTTGGCCGATCCTTCCGATCCGGCCGTGCGGGACGCCCTGTTGCAGTGGCGGATCGGTCGCGGGCTGATCGATCCGAGTCAGGTACGGGCGCGGACGACCGGCACCCAGGTCCCGGCATCCGTCCTCGAGGTCCGTCCGACGGGCCGTCGCCGAGAGGGACAGAGCGAGCTCGCGCTGAAGGTGCTGATGGCTCCGGAGGGTGCGGCGACGTGGGAGGCGGACACCACGGTCTTCGTCTACCCGCAGGCGATCTCCCACCTGCAGGTCGGCGCGCCGATCTGGGCGTTCTACCGGCGAGAGGATCCGCAGACGGTCGCGATCACGATCGAGAAGGAGGCCGGGCGATGAACCCCATGGAAACGCTGATCTGGCTGCTGAACTTCCCGGCGGCGCACGGCTACGCGATGGTCTTCATCGCGGGCTTCTCGATCCTCGGCCTGTTCGCGATGTCGGTGCGTGCAGCCTCGCCGGGCGGCGAGCTCCGTGCCATCCGCGAGCGCGAGGGGCTCCTGCGGCCGGAGGAACGGGCGCGAGGGCAGGTGGGCGGACGCATCCTCCGCGTGTTCTTCCGCATCCTCGCGTTCATCATGCTGGGATCGCTGGTGATCGGCATCCTGAGCCTCACGGGTGTCCCGGTGACGCGCGCCTACATCCACGACAACGGCCGCCCGACGACGGCGACGATGGACGGAGACTGGGTGACCTTCACGACGGCCGAGGGCGTCGAGTACACGCTGGAGAGCAACTTCTTCACTCCGGCGGTCTACCCGGACCGCGACAGCTACCTGCCGAGCGGCTCGCCCGTCGTCGTGCGGTATCTGGCATCGCATCCGCAGGCTTTCGTGATCGACAGCACGCAGACCCCGCGCTGACGTCATCCCCCGCGTCGCACCCGGAGCGTAGGGTGAGGAGCATGTCGCGCATCATCGTGTTCGGCGGCCACGGCCGCATCGCCCTGCTCCTCGCGCCCCTGCTCGTCGAGAGAGGTGACGAGGTCACCGGGGTCATCCGCAACCCCGAACATGCCGACGACGTCGAGGCGGGCGGGGCCCGCGCGCTGGTGGCCGACATCGAGACGATGGATGTCGAGGCTCTCGCCGAGATCATCCGCGGTCACGATGCCGTCGTCTGGTCGGCCGGTGCCGGCGGGGGAGATCCGCAGCGCACCTACGCCGTCGACCGTGACGCGGCGGAGCGGTCGATGGATGCGGCGGAGCGCGCAGGCGTGCGCCGCTACGTCATGGTCTCGTGGATCGGTTCGACCGCCGATCACGGCGTCCCCGAGGGCGACTCGTTCTTCGCCTACGCCGATGCCAAGTGGGCGGCCGACGAGCACCTGCGCGGCACGGGGCTCGAGGGCACGATCCTCGCTCCCGGAACGCTCACGCTCGACGACCCGACCGGCCGGATCCGGATCGACCCCGACGGCCGCGGAGAGGTGTCCCGGGCCGACGTCGCCGCGGTCATCGCCGCGTCGCTCGCAGAGCCGTGCACGATCGGTCGCACCCTCCGCTTCGGCAACGGGAGCACGCAGACCGCGCTGCCCATCGCCGAGGCGCTCGCCTGCTGAGCGTGCCACGGGCAGGGAGAACGAGGAAGAGCACCGTGACGCGTCGACATCGTGGGTGGGCGGCCGCCGCCCTCGCCGGGATCGTCGTCGCCGTGGTGGGCGTCGCGACGGCCGCGTCGGCGACGGCGACGACGCGCGCACCCGCTCCGGCGGTCGCTGCCGTGCCCTCCGGTCCGAGCGATCGTGCTGACCAGCTCGTCGCCCGGATGACGGTGGTGGAGCAGGCGGCGAGCATCGTCATGGGACACGTGCCGAGCACCGATGCGGGGGCGCTCCGCTCGTACATGGAGTCCGGCATCGGCGGCTTCATCCTGATGGGCGCCAACATCCCGGCGACCGAGGCCGAGCTCCAGGGCCTCACCGCCGCGCTGACCGTCGATCCGGCCCTTCCGCCGCTGATCGCCGTCGATCAGGAAGGCGGTCTGGTCTCGCGGCTCGACGGCGACGACTTCGCCGCCTCGACGACCCTCAAGGTCCTCCCGCCGGAAGACGCGGCCGCGGCCTTCGCCGCCCGCGGCTCTCTCGTCGCCCGCGCCGGCATCACAGTGAACTTCGGAACGGTCGCCGACTTCACGGCGGACACCGCATCCTTCAGCTACGGTCGGTCGCTCGGCGCCGACGCGACGTCCGCGGCCGATCGGGTCGCCGCTGCCACGACGGCTCAGGAGCAGTTCGTCGGGTCGACGCTCAAGCACTTCCCCGGCCACGGGGCCGCACCGGGGGACTCGCACAGTGCGATCCCGAGCACGCCGATGGGCCTGGACGAATGGCGCGCGACGGAGGCTCTGCCCTTCGCCGCCGGCATCGATGCCGGCGCGTCGCTGCTCATGTTCGGTCACCTGTCGTACACGTCGGTCGATCCGACGCCCGCCTCGCTGTCGGCGACGTGGCACGAGATCGCCCGGGACGAGCTCGGCTTCGAGGGCGTCGCGGTGACCGACGATCTGGGCATGCTGCTCTCCTCCGGAGATCCCGCGTACGCCGACCCGGTGGCCAATGGCGTGGCGGCCGTCGCCGCGGGCAACGACCTCGTGCTGATGATCGCCGGGTCCGATGCCGAGACGGCCGGTCAGATGGCCGCCGGCATCGCGGCCGCCGTCGAATCCGGGTCGCTCCCGGCGGAGCGGCTGACCGAGGCCGCGACACGGGTGATGGCGCTTCGCCTCAGCCTGTCCACCGCGACGGCGCAGTGGGCCGTGTGCCCGGACTGCGAGTCGGCGGACTGAGGATCAGGCGGACTGACGCTCAGGCGGCCTCGGCGGTGCTCTCTCCGAGCCATGCCGTGAGCAGCGCGGAGCGCAGGACGATGCCGCGGTCGGCGAACCCGCGCTGACGGCGCACGTACTCGCTCTTTCCGTCGACGGTCTCGATCGGCACGGGCACGACACCCCAGGCCGAGAGATCGTACGGTGCCGCCTCCATGTCGAGCAGACGGATGTCGCGCGCGAGCTCGAAGGTGTCGAGCAGCAGCTCGCCCGGGATCAGCGGTCCGAGCTTCATCGCCCACTTGTACAGGTCCATCCCGGCGTGCAGGCAGCCGGGTTGCTCGAACAGGGGCTGCTCCTCGCGTGACAGCGCGGTGCGATTGCGCGGCACGGCGTCGGGGGTGAAGAAGCGGAACGCGTCGAAGTGCGTGCAGCGCAGGTCGTGCCCCTCGACCACCGCGTCGGTGCCGGCCTGTCCGAGCCGCAGCGGCACGCGGTGGCGATGTTCGTCGGCGCGGTACACCATCGCCCACTCATGCAGTCCGAAGCATCCGAACTGTCCGGGTCGAGAGGCCGTGCGGCGCAGCATCCGTTCGATGAGTCCGGCGAGCTCCGGCTTCTCCCGGGCGAACGCCTCCGCGTCGGGCACGACGGAGTCCTCCGTCGAGCCGGGGGAGTACCAGCGCCACGAGGCGCGCTCGGGAGCATCCGCCAGCTCGACGCCAGCCCCCGGGTGCCAGCGCCGCAACTGGGCGGGCTTGTACGCGTAGTAGGTGAAGAGGAAGTCCCACACCGGGTGCTTCTCTCCGCGCGCCGCCCGGTCGCGATGCTCGGCGGTGAGGGCGTCGGCCCGCTCCTGGTGCGCGCTCTCGCGTCGCAGCCATTCCTCGCGTGCGAGAGCCATGTCAGTGCAGGATGCCGGCCTCGCCGAGCTGATCGCGGAGCCCGGCGCCGTCTTCGGCGCTGACCCAGGGAGCGGAGTCCGCGGCGTGCGGCTCCGACTCGGCACGACCACCGGCGAGCACGGCTTCGGCGGGGAGCAGGCGACGGATGGCGACGCCCGCCACGGACTCGGGGTGCTCCTCCATGAACTGCGTGTAGATGGACTCGTCGTGCTGGCCGTCGTCGCCGATCAGCAGCCACTTCACGTGGGGGAACTCCGTGGCGAGTCGTCGCAGGTTGGTGAGCTTGTGCTCGCGTCCGCTGCGGAACCAGCGGTCGTGCGTGGGACCCCAGTCGGTCAGCAGCATCGATCCGGCCGGGAACAGGTGACGGCTGAGGAAGCGCCACAGCGTGGGCGCCACGTTCCAGGCGCCGGTCGACAGGTAGACCATCGGCGCGCCCGGATGCTGTCGCAGCAGCTGATCGAGGAGCACGGCCATGCCAGGGACGGGGAGGCGCGCATGCTCGTCGAGCACGAAGGAGTTCCAGAAGGCGATGAACGGACGCGGGAGTGCGGTCACCATCACGGTGTCGTCGACATCGGACAGCACGCCGAACGTGGTGCTCTCGGCGACGATGAACGCCCGCGCCTCGACGGGCTCCTGTCCCTCGACGGAGATCGTGAAGGTCTGCCACCCCGGTTCGAGGTCGGCGTGGATGACGGTGTCGACGACACCGCCGCGGTCGGCGACCACCTGGTGCGTCGACCCGCCGACGTGGACGGCGACGGCAGCGAAGCTCACCGGGATGCCGACGAAGCTGCGCCATCCCCGGACGCTCGCCGGCTCGCCGTCGCGGGTGCGGCGCTGCGGCGGGACGATCAGGACGCGGCCGACGACGCGGACCCAGCCTGGTCCGCCGTATCCGGGGAACGGCAGGATCGTCGCGACCCGTCCGCGGCGACGCGCACGGCCCTCACGCCAGACGTGGAGGCGGTGCTCGAGTCGCGCGAACCAGTGGATCCGGGGCGCCGGGGGTGCGGAAGCCATTGCCTCAGTCTTTCACGTCGGCGTCCGTCTCCGCGTCCTCCGTCTCCAGGTGACGGGATTCCAGGCGCTGGAGCAGCTTCTTGCCGAGGAAGGCGAGCACGAGGAACAGAGCGATGATGCCGACGAAGATGTATCCCGCGAAATGCACCCGGTCGACGAGTTCCCGGAAGCTCCCGGCCGCCAGCGAGGAGACGCTGACGTACGCCGTGGCCCAGATCACGCACGCGGGGGCGGTCCACGCGAGGAACCGGCGGTACGGGTACTCGCTCATGCCGACGGTGAGCGGGACGAGGGAGTGCAGGACCGGGAGGAACCGGGAGAGGAAGATGGCGATCCCTCCGCGGCGCGCCAGATAGTTCTCGGCGCGCACCCAGTTCTTCTCGCCGATCCTCCGCCCCAGCCACGACGCGCGGATATGCGGACCGAGCCAGCGACCGAGGAAGAAGCCGATGCTCTCGCCGATGAGTGCGCCGATGACGACGGCGATCCCCATCGCGATGCCCTCCAGCGGGCTGGTGACGCCGATGGAGGCGATGATGACGATCGTGTCGCCCGGGACGATGAGCCCGATCAGGATGCTCGTCTCCAGCATGACGGCGAGCCCGGCCACCAGCGTGCGCGTGACCGGATCGATCGACTGCACGGTGTCGAGGAGCCAGAGCAGGAGGTCGTCCACCTCATGAGGATACGGGAGCAGCCCGGTCCTAGGCTGGACGCGTGCGCGAACGCCTGAGTCCCCGAGAGCTGCCCCGGTGGGTGGACCCGGCGAGCGTCTTCCGGATGCTGGAGGACCAGGCGGCCGACGTGTTCTGGCTCGATGCCGGAGCGGCTGCGACCGAGGGCTGGAGCTTCGTCGGTACGGGGGAGCCATCGGACCTTCCGGAGGACGTGCGTCTCGACGTCGCCCCCACGGACGGCGCTCGCCCACCCTTCACCGGCGGGTGGGTCGGCTGGCGCGATTACGAGAGCGGTGCGAGCGCGGCCGGGGCCCCTGTCTCCGACGACGGGGATGCCGCGGGCTCCTCCTGGCTGCGTGTCACCCGCGTCGTCGCCTTCGATCACGCGTCCGGGCGCACGTGGACGCTCAGTGCGGAGGAGGATGCCGAGAACTGGGCGGTCGCCGTCGCGGCGGCATCCGGTCGTCCGGACGGAGAACCTCGCAGCGCGGGCGACGCCGCTCCTCGGATCGCCGAGGCTCGCCACGATCCTCAGGAGTACGCCGCCCTCATCGAACGCTGCCGCGAGCTGATCCGCGCGGGCATCGCGTACCAGCTGTGCCTCACGACGCGCTTCACGGTCCCGGGGGCGCATGACGCGGTCGCGGTCTACGAACGCCTGCGAGCAGCCACGCCCGCGCATCACGGCGGTTTCCTCCGCATCGGGGGGCGCGCGCTGCTGAGCGCGAGTCCCGAGCAGTTCCTCCACGCCGGGGGAGGAATGATCCGCTCCCGGCCCATCAAGGGGACGCGCCCCCGCCATGCAGACCCGGAGACGGATGCCGCGCTCGCCGCCGAGCTCGCCGTGAACGTCAAGGAGCGCGCCGAGAACGTGATGATCGTGGACCTGATGCGCAACGACCTCTCTCGGGTGTGCGTG
Organism: Microbacterium sp. LWH11-1.2; assembly: GCF_038397745.1. Lineage (NCBI taxonomy): Bacteria > Bacillati > Actinomycetota > Actinomycetes > Micrococcales > Microbacteriaceae > Microbacterium > Microbacterium sp. LWH11-1.2. The sequence continues at coordinate 2,807,636 of NZ_CP151636.1, forward strand.
CCCGGCTCGATCCGAGTGGACGGCCTGTGGACGGTGGAGAGCTATCCCGCCGTGCACCAGCTGGTCAGCACGGTCAGCGGAACGGCGGCTGAGGGCACCACGGTCGGGGCCCTGCTCGCGGCGACGTTCCCGGCCGGGAGCATGACCGGCGCGCCGAAGCTCTCGGCCATGACGCGGCTGCACGAGCTCGAGGGCGGCCCGAGGGGCGTCTACGCGGGGTGCTTCGGGTATGTGGGCGTCGACGGCGCCGTCGACCTGGCGATGGTCATCCGCAGCATCGTGATCGACGAGCATGAGGCGGTCGTCGGCGCCGGGGGCGGAATCACCTGGGGGTCGGTCGCCGTCGCCGAGGTGGCCGAGGTCGCGACCAAGGCGCGGGCCCCGCTGGCAGCGCTCGGTGCGGAAATGCCCGTGCTCTGGCGTTCCGATATCCTGAACTGATCCCGTTTTTCCCTGCAGATTGGTCGTGCGTTCGTTGTCTGAGAACCTGTCCTTCGGTCCCGCCGACGAGGAGACCCCGTCGGCGCACGCCATCCAGAGCAAGTGGCAGAAGTACTGGGCGGAGAACGAGACATTCCTCACCGGCGGCGATGACGACACCCGCCCGCGGCGCTACGTGCTCGCGATGTTCCCGTACCCCTCCGGTGACCTGCACATGGGACACGCGGAGAACTACCTCTACTCCGACATCGTGGCGCGCTTCTGGCGTCACCGCGGGCACAACGTGCTCAACCCGATCGGCTGGGACTCGTTCGGCCTGCCGGCCGAGAACGCCGCGATCCGGCAGGGCGCCGACCCTCGCGAGTGGACGTACCAGAACATCGCCCAGCAGAAGAAGGCGTTCCAGTCGTACGGCGTCTCCTTCGACTGGTCGCGCGTGCTGCACACCTCCGACCCGGAGTACTACCGCTGGAACCAGTGGCTGTTCCTGAAGCTGCACGAGCGCGGGCTGGCCTATCGCAAGAAGAGCGCCGTCAACTGGTGCCCCAACGACCAGACGGTGCTGGCGAACGAGCAGGTCGTCGACGGCCGCTGCGAGCGCTGCGGCTACGAGGTCGTGAAGAAGAAGCTGACCCAGTGGTACTTCAAGATCACCGACTACGCCGACCGTCTGCTCGACGACCTGAACCAGCTCGAGGGGTTCTGGCCGCACAAGGTGCTGCAGATGCAGCGCAACTGGATCGGCCGCTCGGTCGGTGCCGACGTCGACTTCCGCATCGAAGGACGCGACGAGCCGGTCACGGTCTTCTCGACGCGCCCCGATACGCTGCACGGAGCGACGTTCTTCGTCGTGGCGCCGGACTCCGACCTGGCCGCCGAGCTCGCCGCTGGTGCGCCGGTCGAGGTGCAGGAGCGGTTCCGCACCTACCTGGAGCAGGTGCAGAAGGAGAGCGACATCGATCGGCAGTCCACGGACCGTCCGAAGACCGGTGTCTTCCTGGAGCGCTACGCGATCAACCCCGTCAACGGCGAGAAGCTGCCGGTCTGGGCGGCCGACTACGTGCTGGCCGACTACGGCCACGGCGCGGTCATGGCCGTGCCGGCGCACGATCAGCGCGACCTGGACTTCGCCCGCGCCTTCGACCTGCCGGTCAAGGTCGTCGTCGACACCACGGCCCCCGTCACCGGTGCGATGCCGGTCATCGAGGTCGACGAGGAGGGCGTGCCGATCGACACCGGTGCAGCTCTGGATGAGCAGAACCCGGCGTCCACCGGCATCGCCCTGACCGGCGAAGGCCGCATGATCAACTCGGGCGCGCTGAACGGCCTGTCCAAGCGCAACGCGATCGCCCGCGCGATCGAGCAGCTGGAGGCGTCGGGCACCGGGCGCGCAGCCAAGAACTACCGTCTGCGCGACTGGCTGATCTCGCGCCAGCGCTTCTGGGGCACCCCCATCCCGATGCTGCACGCCGAGGACGGCCGGATCATCCCGGTTCCCGAGGACCAGCTGCCGGTGAAGCTGCCGAGCGTCGAGGGCCTCGACCTGAAGCCGAAGGGCTCGTCGCCGCTGGGCGCGGCCGAGAGCTGGGTGCAGACCGTCGATCCGCAGACCGGCGACCCGGTGCTGCGCGACCCCGACACCATGGACACCTTCGTCGACAGCTCGTGGTACTTCCTGCGCTTCCTGTCGCCGAACAGCGACACGGTCGCCTTCGACCCCGCTCAGGCGGCGCGCTGGGCACCGGTCGACTCGTACATCGGCGGTGTCGAGCACGCGATCCTGCACCTGCTGTACGCGCGCTTCATCACCAAGGTGCTGTTCGACATGGGGCTGATCGACTTCACCGAGCCGTTCTCGAATCTGATCAACCAGGGCATGGTGCTGCTCGACGGCGCGAAGATGTCGAAGAGCAAGGGCAACTTGGTGCTGTTCGAGGAGGAGCTCGACGCCTACGGCGCCGACGCCCTGCGCGTGGGTCTGGCGTTCGCGGGACCGGTGGAAGACGACAAGGACTGGTCCGACGTCTCGACGACCGGTGCGCAGAAGTTCCTGGCGCGCGCCCTGCGGATCGCGGGCGAGGTCGACAGCCCCGTCGACGTCGTCTTCGCCAGCGGTGACGCGGCGCTGCGCCGTGCCACGCACAAGCTGCTGGCCGAGGCTCCTGCGCTGGTCGAGCAGACGAAGTTCAACGTGCTGGTCGCCCGCCTGATGGAGCTCGTCAACATCACGCGCAAGACGATCGACGGCGCTGCGGGTGCGTCCGACCCCGCCGTGCGCGAGGCCGCGGAGACCATCGCCGTGATGCTCGACCTCATCGCCCCGCACACCGCGGAGGAGATGTGGGAGATCCTCGGGCACGAGCCGTCCGTGGGCCTGGTCACCTGGCGTTCGGCCGACCCGGCGCTGCTCGTGGAGGACACGATCACCGCCGTCGTGCAGGTGGGCGGCAAGGTGCGCGCCCAGCTCGAGGTGTCGGCGAGGATCGGCGAGGCCGAGCTCGAGGCACTCGCCCGTGCGGACGAGCGCGTGATCCGATCGATCGGCGACCGCGAGATCGTGAAGGTCGTCGTGCGCGCGCCGAAGATCGTCAGCTTCGTCGTCAAGGGCTAGAACCGCTTCCTGCACCGGGGACCGATCCTGAGGGATTGTCCCCGGTGCCTGGTTCTCAGGCTTCGTCGGGTGTCCGGGGCGGCCTAGCGTTGCGGGATGCCTCCAGAGCCGCCCCCGCCGCCGCCGCGACGTCGTCTGCGGTTGAGCATCGGGGCGGGCGTGGTCCTCGCGCTCGTCGTGCTCTCGGCAGCGGTCGGCTTCGGCATCCTGCGCGGCCAGGCGGAGCCGGTGGATTCCCTGCCGCTGGCAGAAGCCGGTGCGACTGCGGGCCCGACGGGTGAGCTCTACGTGCACGTGCTGGGCGCGGTCGCGCACCCGGGGCTCTACGTGCTCGATCTCGATGCGAGGCTGGTGGATGCCCTTGCGGCAGCAGGAGGCACGACCGACGACGCCGACCTGGCGGCGGTGAACCTTGCGCGTGTCCTCGCCGATGGCGAGCAGATCGTCGTGCCCACGGTGGGGGCGACCTCGGATGCCTCGGGCGGCGCGGCGCCGGGGGACGACCGCATCGACCTGAATGCCGCTGACCAGGCGGCGCTCGAGACCCTGCCGCGCATCGGGCCGGCACTCGCGGAGCGGATCATCGCCTGGCGCGACGAGAACGGGCGCTTCGCCTCGGTGGACGATCTGCTCGCCGTGCCGGGTATCGGCGAGAAGCTGCTGGCCGGCATCCGCGAGGCCGTGCGCGTATGAGGCCACGCGATCTGCGTCTGCTGCCGCTCGCGGCCGCGGTGTGGTGCGTGGCCCTCTTCTGCGTGTTCGTCCCGGGGTCGGCGTGGGGGAGCGCGGCGATCTGCGGGATCGCCGCCGTGTCCGTTCTCGGGGCGTTCTCGTGGCGGCGACGTCATGGCGGGCTCCATGCCGGCGCAGGACTTCTGATGGTGACACTGGCCGCGGGTGCCGCGGTGGCGATGTCGACGGGGTTCGCCTCACCCGCGCGTGACCGCATCGCGGAGTGGGACGGACGCGTGGTCGAGGTGGTCGCCGCCGTGACATCGTCGGCGTCGACCGGTCAGGACGGACGGCTCTGGTTCGAGGCCGTCTCGATCGACGTCGGACCGCCGGGGCAGGCGAGGCCGCTGGCGGCACCCGTGCGGATCGGCATCGACCCGGCCGACGGCTTCGACCTCGGAGCGCGGATACGCGTCACGGGAGAGGCAGCCGCGACCGATGCGGGTGAGCGCTCGGCGCTGGTCGTCTTCGGCGGCGAGGCCGAGGTGGTCTCGCCGGCAGCGGGCGTGTTCGGTGCCGCGGCGGCGCTGCGGCTGGCGTTCGTCGAGCGCTCGCTTCGGCTGCCCGATCCGGGTTCCGGCCTGCTTCCCGGACTCGCTGTGGGAGACACCCGGGCCGTGACGCAGGAACTGACCGACGACATGCGCACGAGCGGGCTCAGCCATCTCACGGCGGTCAGCGGTGCCAACTGCGCGATCGTGGTCGGGGCCGTGTTCTGGCTGACCGCGCTGTGTGGTGGAGGGCGGATGCTGCGCGTCGTGCTGGCGGCGATGGCGCTGGCCGGATTCGTGGTGCTCGTCACTCCCGAGCCGAGCGTCATCCGTGCAAGCGTGATGGCCGGCGTGGCGATGCTGACCGTGCTGCTCGGAAGACCGACTGCGGGCGCGGGCATGCTCGCGCTCTGCGTCGTCGGTATCCTGCTGGCCGACCCGTGGCTGGCCGCGACACCCGGCTTCGCCCTGTCCGTCGTTGCGTCCGGGGCGCTGATCCTGCTGGCGCCGCCACTGAGCCGCGGGATGACGCGATGGATGCTCGCGCCGGTGGCGCTGGCGATCGCCGTGCCGCTCGCCGCGCAACTCGCCTGCGGGCCCATCATCGCCCTCTTCGCCGAGCAGCAATCGCTCATCGGGATCGCCGCCAACCTGCTCGCGGCGCCGGCCGCGCCCGTCGCGACGGTGATGGGATTGCTCGCGTGCCTCGCCGCACCGATACCGCCCCTCGCCGACCTGCTCACGGCATCAGCCTGGCTGCCGGCCGCATGGATCGCGACGACGGCGACGACGACCGCGCAGCTGCCCGTCGCGCAGATCCTGCTCCCGGCCGGGCTCGCCAGCGCGCTGCTGGTGCTCGTGGTCAGTGCCTCGCTGGCGGCCGTGCTGATCGCTCGGCGCGGCGCCTTCCGACCACGGATCGCTCGGGCGATCGCGCTGGCTCGACAGGGCGCAGCGGGTGTCCTCATCGTGGTGCTGTCCCTCGCCGGCGCGCATCTCGTCCTGTCCGGCCCGCTCGCGAGTTCCACCGCGCCGGACGGCTGGTCGATCGCCGCATGCGACGTGGGGCAGGGCGACGCGCTCCTCGTGCGCTCCGCCGGGCAGGTGGCGCTCATCGACACGGGGCCGGAACCGGGTCCGCTGGCCGAGTGCCTGGCGTCGCTGGGCATCTAGCACGTCGACCTGCTCGTGCTGTCGCACTTCGACCTCGATCATGTCGGCGGAACGGCGGCGGTCTTCGGAAAGGTCGATGCGGTGCTGCACGGCCCCACGGCGGAGCCGGCCGACGAGAGGCTCCTGGACGACCTGGTCGCGGGCGGAGCGCGTCTCACACCGGCTTCAGCCGGCCTGCGGGGCCGTCTGGGGTCCGCCGCGTGGCGGGTGCTGTGGCCGATCCGGGACTCCGCGGCCTTCCCGCCCGGCAACGACGCGAGCGTGGTGGTCGACTTCGACGGCGGGGGAGTACCCCGCTCGCTCTTCCTCGGAGACCTCGCGGCCGAGCCGCAGCGCATGCTGCTGCGCACGGTGCGGCTCGGGAAATATGCGGTGGTGAAGGTCGCCCATCACGGCAGCGCGGATCAGGATCCGGGGCTCTACGAAGCCGTGCGGGCGACCGCGGCGATCTTCAGCGCCGGAGCCGAAAACGACTACGGTCATCCTCGGGATGCGGCGCTCGACATGCTGACCGCCGCCGGCGCCCACAACCTGCGCACCGACACGCAGGGGCGCATCCTGCTCGGCATCCGCGATGAGGAGCTGCAGGTCTGGACGGAACGGTGACCGGGACCGTCGCCGTGTCCCCGGCCCCCGGTAGTCTGGATCCATGGCAGCTTCGCGTCCCCCCTCCCGTGGCGGCGCGAAGGCCGGCAAGATCCCCCAGGTGTCGTGGCGCGAGCCGCATCCGGCACCGCTGGTGCTGGTCTTCGGACCCGAGGAGATCTGCGCCGAGCGCGCGATCGCGGGCGTGCGCGACTACCTTCGCGCCGAGGATCCCTCGCTCGAGGTCAGCGACGTGCGCGCCGACGACTACGAACCCGGCACACTGCTGTCGCTCACCTCGCCGTCCCTGTTCGGCGAGCCGCGGCTCGTCCGCGTGTCCGGCGTGGAGAAGTGCACCGACGCGTTCATCCAGGAGACGGTGTCGTACCTCGACCATCCTCAGGAGGGCGCGACCGTCGTGCTGCGGCACACCGGTGCGAGCGTCCGCGGCAAGAAGCTCCTCGACGCGCTGCGTGCCGGGAACGGCGGCGGTATCGAGATCGCGGTACCTGCGATCAAACGCGACAGCGATCGGGTCGACTTCGCGGCGGGGGAGTTCCGCTCCGCGAAGAAGCGCATCGCCCCTCCGGCGCTGCGCGCACTGGTCTCGGCCTTCGCCGACGATCTCACCGAACTGGCGGCGGCCTGCCAGCAGCTGATCGGCGACGTCGAGGGCGACATCTCCGAAGACACCGTCACCCGGTACTACGGCGGGCGGGTGGAGGTCTCGGCCTTCGTCGTCGCAGACACGGCGATCTCCGGTCGCTACGGCGAGGCACTGATCGCGCTGCGCCATGCGCTGTCGTCCGGCGCCGACCCCGTTCCGATGGTGGCCGCATTCGCCATGAAGCTCCGCGGCATGGCGCGAGTGGCGGGCAACCGCGAACCCAGCAGGCAGCTGGCTCAGCGCCTCGGCATGAAGGACTGGCAGGTGGATCGTGCACGGCGCGACCTCGCCGGGTGGAACGAGCGCTCACTCGGCATGGCGATCCAGGCGACCGCGCGGGCCGACGCCGAGGTCAAGGGTGCGGCGCGCGACCCGATCTTCGCGCTCGAGCGGATGGTCACGGTCATCGCCACACGGGAACCGTTCGGCGCGTGACACCGCCGGTGCAGACATCGGGCAACGAAAAAGCCCGCCTCGAGGAGGCGGGCTGATTCAGAAGCTGATGCTCAGAGAGCGGAGACCTGCTTGGCGAGTGCCGACTTGCGGTTCGCGGCCTGGTTCTTGTGCAGAACGCCCTTGCTGACGGCCTTGTCGAGCTTGACGGCGGCCTTCTTGAGGGTGGCCTCGGCGGCGGACTTGTCGCCGGCAGCGACAGCCGTCTTGGTCGAGCGGATGAGCGTCTTGAGCTCGCTCTTCACGGCCTTGTTGCGCTCGTGAGCCTTCTCGTTGGTCTTGTTGCGCTTGATCTGCGACTTGATGTTTGCCACGTGTGGACACTTTCTGTACAGGAGTGATGGGAATGCCGGCAGCAGAAGAGGGCTGCTGCACAGCGGTCGTGAGGGAAGAACCCACACGCAAGCCAAGAGTCGAGTCTATCAGCAGACGGCTCGATCACGCGAAACGACCACGAGAAGCGACACTGAGTCGCGGATCTGCTGGTACCGGGTGCAGAATCAACGGTATCCGGACACCGATGTCGAGGAGCCACATGACCGCCGTCCCCACCCGATCGCCCCTGCCCACCGGACTCCGCTGGTCTGCCGCGACGTCCGCCTTCCAGATC